>NZ_BJLR01000019.1 GCF_006538745.1 Cellulomonas cellasea
CCTGAACTTTTCCCTCTGCGTGACCACCCTGTTCGGGGTGATCGTGGACGCCCTTGATGGGGCCGTCCGGACCGGAGAGAGTCTAGCTCGTCCCGAGCGTGTCTCACCCGGCGCCAGAAGCGCCTGATGTCACTGCTTGGGGGTGGCCACCTCGGTGGGACCAGCCACCAGGATCCTCCCTGGTGTCCGTTCCTCCCTGCCGGGCGACATCCAGAACATTACGCGGACGTTTCCCGGACCGTCAACTCCGGTCCTCGCGGACGTCGCCTCCGGGCCGCCCGCCGGCCGAGTCGTCAGCGTCTTCAGGGCGCTGACCTGGGCCGATAGCGCCGCTGGCGGGTCCGACGTGACGCGGACGACACCCGTGCGGAGCAGTGACGGCCCTTCCGTGCAGGCACGGGTGGCCCTCCGGGTTGTCCCGGCTCGCGTTCAGCGGCCCCTGCTGAGCTCCCGTAGACGGCGGCGGGCCGTGGCGCCGGCTGGTCGCCGGGCACCACGGCCCGCCGGCCGCACGAGGGTCAGACCCGGGCGTCCGCCACGGCCAGAGTCCGCTTGCCCCGACGGAGCACGGCCCAGCGACCGTGCAGCAGGTCGGCGTCCGAGACCGTGGCGGCCTCGTCGGTCACCTTGACGTTGTTGACCGACGCGCCGCCCTCCGCGATCGCCCGGCGCGCGGCCGCCTTGCTCGCGACGATGCCCGACGCCGCGAGGACGTCGACCACGAGGTCGCCCGCCCGCACCGGGGCCGACGGCAGCTCCGCGACGGCTGCCGCGAGCGTCGCCTCGTCGAGCGTGGCCAGGTCGCCCCGGCCGAACAGCGCCTGGCTCGCGGACACGACCTTGTCCGCCGCCTCGGTGCCGTGGACGAGCGACGTCACCTCGTGCGCGAGCGCACGCTGGGCCTCGCGCGCCGCCGGCCGCTCGGCGACCGCCCGCTCGAGGTCCTCGATCCCCTCGCGGCTGCGGAACGAGAACACCTTGAGGTAGCGGACCACGTCGGCGTCGTCGGCGTTGAGCCAGAACTGGAAGAAGGCGTACGGGCTCGTGAGCTCGGGGTCGAGCCACACCGTCCCCGACTCGGTCTTGCCGAACTTCGTGCCGTCGGCCTTCGTGATGAGCGGGGTCGTCAGCGCGTGCACGCCGACCCCCTCGGCCTTGCGGACGAGCTCGACCCCCGAGAGGAGGTTGCCCCACTGGTCGCTGCCGCCGGTCTGGAGGCTCACCCCGTGCCGGCGGTATAGCTCGAGGAAGTCCATGCCCTGGAGCACCTGGTAGCTGAACTCCGTGAAGCTGATGCCCTGCTCGCTGTTCAGGCGCCGGGCCACGGTGTCCTTGGCGAGCATCGTGCCGAGCCGGTAGTGCTGGCCGATGTCCCGGAGCAGGTCGATCGCGGACAGCTGCGCCGTCCAGTCGAGGTTGTTGACCATCGTCGCGGCGTGCGGGCCGTCGAAGTCGAGCAGCGGCTCGATCTGCAGGCGGATGCGCTCGACCCAGCCGGCGACCACCTCGCGGGGGTTGAGCGTGCGCTCCCCCGTCATCTTCGGGTCGCCGATCAGGCCCGTCGCCCCGCCGACGAGGGCGAACGGCCGGTGGCCGGCGCGCTGGAGGCGACGGATCGTGAGGATCTGCACGAGGTTGCCGATGTGCAGGCTCGGCGCGGTGGGGTCGAACCCGCAGTACAGGTTCACGGGGCCGGCGTCGAGGGCCGTGCGCAGGGCGTCGAGGTCGGTGGTCTGGGCGACGAGGCCGCGCCAGGCGAGCTCGTCGAGGACGTGGTTCACGGGTGCTCCTTGGGGATGCGCGTCGAGGGGGGCGCGGCGGGCCGTGGGGCGCGCTCGCGACGGATCAGGCCGACGTCGTCCCGCTGGGCGGGCTGCTCACCGACGCCGGCGACCGATACGCGGGGCGGTAGGCGGAGACCGTGCGCTCGCCCGACAGCCACAGGCGCCACGGGAAGCGGGAGGGGTCGGCGCCGTCTCCCCCGACGCCGACGCGGGGTCCGGTCGCGAGCGCCGGGAACAGCAGGCCCTCGTGGCGGTGCACGAGGACCGCGCCGCCCCGCTCGGTCACGTCGGCGCCGTTGGCCGCCAGGTCGAGGCCGAGCGCGACGGCGAGGCGAGCCGGTCCGCGCGCCAGCGAGCGCTCGGAGTCGACGACGCCCTTGCTCTCACGGCGGGCACGCGCCAGGTCGGCGCCCTCGACGACCTCCCCGGCCCGCAGGAGGACCGCCGCCGGCTGCCCGCTCGGGCCCGTGACGACGTTGACGCAGTGGTGCAGGCCGAGGTGGCGGTACACGTAGAGCCGACCCGGCTCCGCGAACATCGTCGCGTTGCGCGCCGTGCGGCCCCGGAAGGCGTGCGAGCCCGGGTCGTCGGCGCCGCCGTAGGCCTCGACCTCGGTGAGCCGGATCGTCACGTCGCCCTCGGGCGAGCGGGTCGTGATGTGGGCGCCGAGCAGGTCGCGGGCCACCGCGAGCACGTCGCGGGCGTACCAGACGCGCGCGGGGACGATCCCCACGCCGTCGCTCGTGCCCGGTGCTGTGCTCACCCGACCATCCTGCCGTACGCGTCGAGCCGGACGTCCGCGCGGTCCGCGGTGCGCTCGCGACGGAAGTGGACCTGCTCGTCGTGCATCCACTGCTCCCACTGCGGGCGCATCGCCGCACCGTCCCGCTCGAGGCCGCGCTCGAGCCGCAGCGTCGCGGGCGCCTCGACCCACACGAGCACGACCGCGTCCGCCGCGACGGCCCGTCGACCGGCGCCGCAGCCCTCGATGACCAGCACCTGCGGGACGGGGACGTCGACCCAGTCGGCGAACTCGCCGCGCGGCCAGTCGTAGCGCTGGTAGCGACCGGCGCGGCCGCGGCGCAACGGTTCGAGGACCTGCGCGGACAGGCGCGGGGCCAGGTCGCCGTCGAGGCCCGACCAGCCGGCGTAGACGTCGTCGAGGTGCAGGACGGCGGCGGGCACCCCACGGTCCGCGAGGTGCGCGACGAGCGCGGCGGCGAAGGTCGACTTGCCCGAGCCCGCCGGGCCGTCGACGCACACGAGGCGGACCGGACCCAGGCGTGCGGCGCGGTCGAGGGCGAGGTCGGCGACGCCGGCGGCTGCCGGCGGGGCCCCGGTCGACGCCGCGTCGTCGTCCGACCCGGCCGCGTCGGTGGCCGGCCGACCTGCGCCCGTGCGCGCCGCGTCGGTCCCGGGCCGGTGCGGGCCCGGGACCTCCACGTGGGTCACGACGTCCAGGCGCGCAGCTCCGCGGAACGGTCGCGTGCGCGCACGAGCTGCTCGGCGACCCGGACCGGCGCGGTGCCGCCCGTCGCCGAGCGGGACGCGAGCGAGCCCTCGACGGTCAGCACCGAGCGGACACCCGGGGTGAGGTGCTCCGAGATGCCGGCGAGGTCGTCCTCGCTGAGGTCCCACAGCTCGATGCCGCGCTGCTCGCAGACCCGGACGCAGGCGCCCGCGACCTCGTGCGCGACGCGGAACGGGACGCCCTCGCGGACGAGCCACTCCGCGATGTCGGTCGCGAGCGAGAAGCCCTGCGGCGCGAGCTCGGCGAGCCGGTCGGTGTCGAACGTGAGCGTGGCGACCATGCCCGCGAACGCCGGCAGGAGGACCGAGAGCGTGTCGACCTGGTCGAACACCGGCTCCTTGTCCTCCTGCAGGTCGCGGTTGTACGCGAGCGGGAGTCCCTTGAGCGTCGTGAGGAGCCCGGTGAGGTCGCCGACGAGACGCCCTGCCTTGCCGCGCGCGAGCTCGGCGATGTCCGGGTTCTTCTTCTGCGGCATGATGCTCGACCCGGTCGAGTAGGCGTCGTCGAGGCGGACGAAGCCGAACTCCTTGGTCGCCCACAGGATGATCTCCTCGGCGAACCGGGACAGGTCGACGCCCGTCATCGCGGCGACGAAGGCGAACTCCGCGACGACGTCGCGCGACGCCGTGCCGTCGATCGAGTTCTCGACGGGGCCGTCGAACCCGAGCTCGGCGGCGACCGCCGCGGGGTCGAGCCCGAGCGAGGAGCCCGCGAGCGCTCCCGAGCCGTACGGTGAGCGGGCCGCGCGCGCGTCCCAGTCGACCCAGCGCTCGACGTCGCGCAGCAGCGGCCAGGCGTGCGCGAGCAGGTGGTGGGCGAGCAGCACCGGCTGCGCGTGCTGCAGGTGCGTGCGTCCGGGCATCGGGGCGTCGCCCGCCGCCCGCGCCTGCTCCAGGACGGCGTCGACCACGTCGAGCACGAGCCCGCCGACCTGCCGCGCCTCCTCGCGGAGGTACACGCGCACGAGCGTCGCGATCTGGTCGTTGCGCGAGCGCCCGGCGCGCAGCTTGCCGCCGACCTCCGGGCCCGCACGCTCGATCAGCCCGCGCTCGAGCGCGGTGTGCACGTCCTCGTCCGCGAGCACCGGCAGGAACGCCCCGCTCGCGACGTCGTCGTGCAGGCGCGAGAGCCCGTCGAGCATCGTGGCCAGCTCGGCGTCGTCGAGCAGGCCCGCGCGGTGCAGCACGCGGGCGTGCGCGACCGAGCCGGCGATGTCGTGCCGGGCGAGCCGCCAGTCGAAGTGCGTCGACTGCGACAGCGCCGCGAGCGCCCGTGCGGGTCCGCCGGCGAACCGGCCGCCCCACAGGCTCACGGGCGCCTGCCCGGCGACGGTCCCGCCGCCCCCGGCGCCTGCCGCGAGCGCGCCCGGCTGCGTGCCGTCCGTGCTCGCCACCTCAGTCCGTCCCGATTTCCATCGCGGCGCTCTCGAGCGCCAGCTCCTCGTCACCGAGCACCGACGGGTTGTCCGTGATGACGTCGGCTCCGCCGGTGGGCAGGGCGCCGAACAGCGTGCCGTTCTCGACCAGGACCTGGCCCTGGTCGACCGGCTGCTGCGCGTACAGCTCGAGCTTGGCCCGGGAGTCGGCGATGTCGAGGTTGCGCATCGTCAGCTGGCCGATCCGGTCCGTCGGGCCGAAGGCGGCCGACTCGGTGCGCTCCATCGAGAGCTTGTCGGGGTGGTAAGACAGCGCGGGGCCGTCGGTGCGCAGGACCGTGTAGTCCTCGCCCCGGCGCAGGCGCAGCGTGACCTCGCCCGTGACGACCGACGCGATCCAGCGCTGGATCGACTCGCGGATCATGAGCGCCTGGGGGTCGAGCCAGCGACCCTCGTAGAGCAGGCGGCCGAGCCGGCGCCCCTCGGCGTGGTAGCTCGCGATGGTGTCCTCGTTGTGGATGGCGTTGACGAGCCGCTCGTACGCGACGAACAGCAGCGCCATGCCGGGGGCCTCGTAGACGCCGCGCGACTTCGCCTCGATGATCCGGTTCTCGATCTGGTCGGACATGCCGAGCCCGTGCCGCCCGCCGACCGCGTTGGCCTCGCGGACCAGCGCGACCGGGTCGTCGTACCGCACGCCGTTGATCGTCGTCGGCCGCCCGCGCTCGAAGCCGATGGTCACGTCCTCGGTCTCGATCTCCACCGCGGGGTCCCAGAACCGCACGCCCATGATCGGCTGGACCAGCTCGAGCGAGACGTCCAGCTGCTCGAGCGTCTTGGCCTCGTGCGTGGCGCCCCAGATGTTGGCGTCGGTCGAGTACGCCTTCTCGGCGCTGTCCCGGTACGGCAGCTCGTGCTCGACGAGGAACTGGCTCATCTCCGCGCGCCCGCCGAGCTCGGACACGAAGTCCTTGTCGAGCCACGGCTTGTAGATCCGCAGCGACGGGTTCGCCAGCAGCCCGTAGCGGTAGAACCGCTCGATGTCGTTGCCCTTGAACGTCGAGCCGTCGCCCCAGATCTCGACGCCGTCGGACTGCATCGCGCGCACGAGCAGCGTGCCGGTCACGGCACGGCCCAGCGGCGTGGTGTTGAAGTACGACCGGCCGCCGCTGCGGATGTGGAACGCGCCGCACGCCAGCGCGGCCAGGCCCTCCTCGACCAGCGCGCCCTTGCAGTCGACCGCCCGCGAGAGCTCCGCGCCGTACATGAGCGCGCGGTCGGGCACCTGGTCGATCTCGGGCTCGTCGTACTGGCCGAGGTCCGCCGTGTAGGTGCACGGGATCGCGCCGTGGTGACGCATCCAGGCCACCGCGACCGACGTGTCCAGACCGCCCGAGAAGGCGATCCCCACGCGCTCGCCCACGGGCAGCTGAGTCAGAACCTTGCTCACGTGTCTTCCTTCTCTCGTGCGTCGTCGCGGCCAGCCGCGAGGTCGAGGAACCGCTGGGCGACGACCTGGCCGCCGCCCGGGTCGCTGCTGATGACCAGGACGGTGTCGTCACCGGCGATGGTGCCCATCACGCCCGGCATCACCGAGTGGTCGATGGCCGAGGCGAGGAACTGCGCGGCGCCCGGCGGGGTGCGCAGGACGACGAGGTTGCCGGACGCCTCGGCCGTCACGACGAGCTCGGCGCACAGCCGCGCGAGCCGTGCCGCGAGCATCTCCGCGTCGGCCACGGGCGCCGGCGCGCGGGTGCCGCCCTCGGCCGGCACGACGTAGACGAGCGACCCCGACGGTGTGCGGACCTTGGTGGCGCGGAGCTCGACCAGGTCGCGCGACAGCGTCGCCTGGGTCACGGAGACGCCCTCGCGCGCCAGCGCCTCGGCGAGCTCGGACTGCGAGTGGACGGGCCGGCGCCCGAGCAGACCCGTGATCAGCGCGTGGCGGGCCGCCTTGGTCGGCGGGGCGGTGGCGCCGGCGGTCCCCGCACCGGTGCCGGGGCTCATGCCCGCTCCAGGAGCCACGTCAGGAGCGCCTTCTGGGCATGCAGGCGGTTCTCGGCCTCGTCCCAGACCGCCGACTGCGGGCCGTCGAGCACCTCGGCGGTGATCTCCTTGCCGCGGTACGCCGGGAGGCAGTGCAGCACGATCGCGTCCGGGGCGGCGGCGGCGAGCGACGCGGCGTTCACCTGGAACGGCACGAACGGTTCCGCACGGGCGTCCGCGGTGGTCTCGTGCCCCATCGACACCCACGTGTCCGTGGCGAGGACGTCGGCGCCGGCGACGGCGACCGCGGGGTCGTGCGTCACGAGGACCGAGCCGCCCGTGCCCGCCGCGATGCGCTCGGCGTCGGCCAGCACGGCCGCGTCGGGCAGGTACCCGGCCGGCGCGGCGACCCGCACGTGCAGGCCGGCGGTCGCGCCGCCGAGCAGGTAGGAGTGCGCCATGTTGTTCGCGCCGTCGCCGAGGTAGGCCAGCGTCTTCCCGGCGAGCGCGCCGACCCCACCGCGCAGCTGCGCGACCGTCATGAGGTCGGCGAGCACCTGGCACGGGTGGAACTCGTCCGTGAGGGCGTTGACGACGGGCACGCCGGAGGCGCTCGCCATCGCGTCGATGCGGCTCTGCGCGGACGTGCGCCAGACGATCGCCGCGCACTGGCGGTCCAGCACGCGCGCGGTGTCCTCGATCGGCTCGCCGCGCTCGAGCTGCGACGTCCCGGAGTCCAGGAGCAGCGGGTAACCGCCGAGCTCCGCGACGCCGACGGAGAACGACACGCGCGTGCGCGTCGAGTGCTTGTCGAACACGAGCGCGACCGCCCGGGGGCCGGCGAGCGGGGTCCGGATGAACCGGTCGTCGCGGAAGGCGAGCGCGAGCTCGAGGACCTCGCGCTGCTCGCGGGGGCTCAGGTCGTCGTCGCGCAGGAAGTGCCGCACCATCTCAGGCCTCCGGTCCGAGGTCGCGCGGGAGGCCCGCGAGGAAGTCGACGAGCTGCTGGCCCTGGCCCGCGGTGAGGATCAGCGGCGGCGCGATCCGCAGCGTCGTCGGCGTGCACGGGTTCACGATGATCCCGGCCGCGAGCGCCTGCGCGGCGACGTCGGCCGCCACGGGGCGGGCCAGCTCGATCGCGATCAGGAGGCCCTCGCCGCGCACCTGCGCGACGAGCGGGTGGCCGAGCGCGGTCACCGACGCGCGGAGCCCGGCGCCGACGTCACGAACGTTCGCGAGCAGGCCGTCGCGCTCGATCACGCCGATCGTGGCGAGCCCTGCCGCCGCGGCGACCGGGTTGCCGCCGAACGTCGTGCCGTGCTGCCCGCGGCCCAGCAGCGTCGCCGCCCGCTCGCCGTACGCGACGACCGCGCCGATCGGGAAGCCGCCGCCGAGACCCTTGGCGAGCGTGACGACGTCCGGGACGATCCCGCCGCCGAGGTGGTCGTGGTGGTGCGCGAGCCAGGCGCCGGTGCGGCCCATGCCCGTCTGCACCTCGTCGAGCGCGAGCAGCGCCCCCGCGGCCGACGTGAGCTCGCGGGCGAGCGCAAGGTAGCCGGCGGGCAGCGGCCGCACGCCGGCCTCGCCCTGGATCGGCTCGAGCACGAGCGCCGCGACGTCCGCTCCCCCGCCGTTCTCCGGGGCGAAGGCCGCCCGCAGCGCGTCGGTGTCGCCGAACGGGAGGAACTCCACGCCGCCGGGCAGCGGCTCGAACGGCTCGCGGTAGGCCGGCTTGTGGGTCAGCGCGAGCGCCCCCATGCTCCGGCCGTGGAAGGACCCCTCGAGCGCGAGGATGCGCGGGCGGCCGGTGCGGCGCGTCATCTTCACGAGCGCCTCGTTGGCCTCGGTCCCCGAGTTCGTGAAGAACACCCGCGAGCCGTGCGGCGCGCGCGCGAGGTCGAGCAGCCGCTCCGCGAGCGCGACCTGCGTGGGCGTCGCGAAGAAGTTCGACACGTGGCCGAGCGTGCCGAGCTGCGCGGAGATCGCCGCCGTCAGCGTCGGGTGCGCGTGGCCGAGCGCGTTGACCGCGATGCCCGCGAGCAGGTCGAGGTACCGCTTGCCGTCGGCGTCCCACACGTAGGCGCCGTCGCCGCGCACGAGCACGCGCTGCGGCGGGCCGAACGTGTCCATGACCGCCGCGGAGTACCGCTGCGTCCAGTGCGCGCCCGAGTCGGGGGCGACGAGGTCGCCCGTGCCTGCGCCGACGGCCGTGCCTGCGCGCTGCGTCACGTCGGTGCCGCTCGTGCCACTCGTGCCGCTCATGCCCGCGCCCCCCGGATCGCGGCCTCGTCGACCGCCGGGATCTCGCCCGTGAACGGGGACGGGACCGGCTCGTCGTCGGGCAGCACCATCGTGCCGACGCCGTCGGACGTGAAGACCTCGACGAGGATCGAGTGCGCGGCGCGCCCGTCGATCACGTGCGCCCGTCCGACCCCGCCCTCGACGGCCCGCCAGCACGCCTCCATCTTGGGCCGCATGCCGGCGTCGAGCGTCGGCAGCAGCTCGGCGAGCGCGCTCGACCGGATGCGGCGCACGAGCGAGCCGCGGTCCGGCCAGCTCGTGTAGAGGCCCTCGACGTCGGTCAGCACGATGAGCTTGCGCGCGCCGAGCGCGACCGCGAGCGCCGCCGCCGCGGTGTCCGCGTTGACGTTGAGGACCTGCGTAGGGTCCTCGAGGTCGGGGGCCACGGTCGACACGACGGGGATGCGGCCCGCGTCGAGCAGGTCGAGGACCGCGCTGGGGTTGACCTCGACGACGTCGCCCACGAGCCCGATGTCGACGCTCTCGCCGTCGACGACGGCGTGCCGGCGCCGGGCGCGCAGCAGCCCGCCGTCCTCGCCGGACAGCCCGACCGCGTAGGGCCCATGCGCGTTCAGCAGCCCGACGAGCTCGCGCGAGACCTGGCCCGTGAGGACCATGCGGACGACGTCCATCGCCTCGGGGGTCGTGACCCGCAGCCCGCCGCGGAACTCGCTCTCGATGCCGAGCCGGTCGAGCATCGCGTTGATCTGCGGGCCGCCGCCGTGCACGACGACGGGCCGGAGCCCGACCTGGTGCAGGAAGACCATGTCCTCGGCGAACGCCCGCTTGAGGTCGTCGTCGATCATCGCGTTGCCGCCGTACTTGACGACGACGAGCGCGCCCTTGAAGCGCTGCAGCCACGGGAGGGCCTCGATGAGGACCTCGGCCTTCTGGTCCGCGCGCAGGTCGGTGCGGGTGTTGAAGACGAAGTCGTCGCTCACTGAGGGCTCCGTGGGCTCGTCCGTGCTCGCGTCGGTGCTGCTGGGGGTCACGTCGCTCTCGCTCATGTGGAGTACGCGCTGTTCTCGTGGACGTAGTCGTGCGAGAGGTCGTTGGTCCAGACCGTCGCGGACGCGTCGCCGGCGTGCAGGTCGATGACGACGTGCACCTCCCGCTGCGAGGCGAGGTCGACCTTCGAGCGGTCCTCGTAGGCGCCGCCGGCGCGGCAGACCTGGACGCCGTTGAACGTCACGTCGAGCTGCGCGGGGTCGTACGCCGCGACCTCGACCGGGACGGTCCCGACCTGGGCGAGGATCCGGCCCCAGTTCGGGTCGTTGCCGAAGATCGCGGTCTTCACGAGGTTGGAGCGGGTCACGGCCCGCGCCACGGCGACCGCGGCGTCCTCGGTCTCGGCGTTGACGACGGTGACCTCGACGTCGTGCGTCGCACCCTCGCAGTCCGCGACCAGCGCCCGGGCGAGGCGCGCGCAGACCTCGCGCACGGCCTCGGCGAACTCGGCCGGGTCGGGGGCGACGCCGCTCGCGCCCGAGACCAGCAGCGCGACGGTGTCGGACGTCGACATGCAGCCGTCGGAGTCGATGCGGTCGAGCGTCGTGCCCGTCGCGGCGCGCAGGGCGGAGTCGGCGGTGGCCGCGTCGACGTCGGCGTCCGTGGTGATCACGCACAGCATCGTCGCGAGCGCGGGGGCCAGCATCCCGGCGCCCTTGGCCATCCCGCCGACCGTCCAGCTGCCCGACGGCGTCTCGACCGTCACGTGCGCGGTCTTCGGGACGGTGTCGGTCGTCATGATCGCGACGGAGGCGTCCGGTCCGCCGTCCGCCGACAGCGCGGGGCCGGCGGCCTCGACGCCCGCGAGGAGCTTCTCGCGCGGGAGCCGCTCGCCGATGAGCCCGGTCGAGGCGACGAGCACGTCGCCCGACGAGACCCCGAGCACCTCCGCGACCTTCTCGGCCGTCGCGTGCACGTCCTGGAAGCCCTCGGGCCCGGTGCACACGTTCGCGCCGCCCGAGTTGAGCACCACGGCGCTCGCGATCCCGTCGGACACCGCCTGCCGCGACCACACGACCGGCGCGCCGACGACGCGGTTCGACGTGAACACCGCGGCCGCGACCTGCGACGGTCCGTCGTTGACGACGAGCGCGAGGTCCGGGCGGCCCGACGCCTTGAGCCCGGCGGTCACGCCCGTGGCGCGGAAGCCGGCGGCGGCGGTCACGCCGGGCGACGGGGTGGTCGTCGCGGGGGTCTCGGGTGCGGTGCTCACGGGGCGACTCCGTCCAGCGGGAGGCCGAGCGTCTCGGGGAGGCCGAGCGCGAGGTTGAGGGACTGCACGGCAGCGCCGGCGGTCCCCTTGACGAGGTTGTCGATCGCGGTGACGGTCACGACGCGGCCCGCGCGCTCGTCGACCGCGACCTGGACGAGCGCGGTGTTCGCGCCGAGCGTCGCGGCGGTCGTCGGCCACTGGCCCTCGGGCAGCAGGTGCACGAACGGCTCGTCCCGGTACGCGTCCTCCCAGGCGGCGCGGACCGACGCCGGGTCGGTGCCGGGCACGAGCCGGGCGGTCGCGGTCGCGAGGATCCCGCGCGCCATCGGGACGAGCGTCGGGGTGAACGAGATGCTCACGGCCCCCGCGCCCGCGACGCCGAGGTTCTGCTCGATCTCGGGGATGTGCCGGTGCGTGCCGCCGACCGCGTACGGCTGGGCCGCACCGAGGGCCTCGCTCGCGAGCAGGTGGGTCTTGAGCGACTTCCCCGCGCCCGAGTAGCCGTTGGCGAGCACCGCGACGAGGTCGGTCGGCTCGACCAGCCCGGCGGCGACCCCCGGCTGGAGGCCGAGCGTGACGGCGGTGACGTTGCAGCCGGGAACCGCGATGCGCCGGGTGCCCGCGAGCGCCGCGCGCTGGGCGGCGGGCGTCCGCTCCCCCGCGTGCAGCAGCTCGGGCAGCCCGTACGGCCAGGTGCCGGCGTGCGGGTTGCCGTAGAACGCCTCCCACGCGGCGGGGTCGACGAGCCGGTGGTCGGCGCCCAGGTCGACGACGAGCGCCGCGTCCCCGAGCTCGGCCGCGACCGCCCCGGACGCGCCGTGCGGCAGCGCGAGGACGACGACGTCGTGCCCCGCGAGGTGCTCGACCTCGGTCGGCGCGAGCACGCGGTCGGCGAGCCGGCGCAGGTGCGGCTGGTGCTCGCCCAGGCGGGTCCCGGCGTTGGAGTGCGCCGTGACCGTGCGGATCTCGGCCTCGGGGTGGTCGAGCAGCAGGCGGAGCATCTCCCCGCCCGCGTACCCGCTCGCGCCGGCGACCGCCACGGTGAACGTCATGTGCATGACCATACACCCAAGTGCATACTCACTGCGACGGGCTACGCGCCGACCTGCTCCCGCACCTGCCGCTTGGTCCGCTCGAGCATCCCCGTCATCCCCCGCAGCCGTAGCGGGCTGACCGCCTCGGTGAGGCCGATCGTGAACGGGTAGTCGTCGGGCAGCGCGAGCACCTCGTCCGCCGTCAGACCCTCGAGGCCCTCCGCGAGGATCGCCGCGAAGCCCCGCGTCGTCGGTGCCTCGGGCGGCGCGGACGCGTAGAAGTGCACGATCCCGTCGGCGTCGACCTCCGAGAACGCGCGCACGGGCGACTGGCACTCCTCCACGCGCTCGAGCAGCCCCGGCTGCGACGCGTACCGCTCCGGGAGCTCGGGCAGCTCGCGGGAGAACTCGAGCAGCAGCTGCAGGCGGTCCGGCTGCGGGACGGCGAGGAACTCCTCGCGGATCCGCGCGAAGGCCTCGGGGACGCGGGACTCAGCCATGGGACCGATCCTCCCACCTTCTCCGGACCGCCCGGCAGGCTGCGTTCGTCACGCCGGGAGGCTCCCCGGCTCCTCGCCCTTGACGATCGGGACGCGCACCGAGTTGCCCCACTCGGTCCACGAGCCGTCGTAGTTGCGGACGTCGTCCAGGCCCAGCAGGTGCTTGAGCGCGAACCACGTGTGGCTCGACCGCTCGCCGATCCGGCAGTACGTGATGACCTGGTCGTCCGCGGTCAGGCCGAGGCCGCCGTCCTGATAGATCGCCTCGAGCTCGGCGCGCGACTTGTACGTGCCGTCCGCCGCGACCGCCGTGGCCCACGGGACGTTGCGTGCGGTCGGGATGTGGCCCGTGCGCAGCGCACCCTCGTTGGGGTAGTCGGGCATGTGCGCGAGCTCGCCGGTGTACTCCTTCGGGGAGCGGATGTCGACGATCGGGTTCCCGAGGTGCGCGAGGACGTCTTCCTTGAACGCGCGCAGCGTGCGGTCGTCACGGTCGACGACCGGGTACTCGACCGGCGTCGGCGTCGGGACCTCGGTCGTGATCTCGCGGCCCTCGGCGATCCACGTGTTGCGGCCGCCGTCGAGCAGGCGCACGTCCTCGTGGCCGAACAGGGACAGGACCCACAGCGTGTAGGCCGCCCACCAGTTGTTCTTGTCGCCGTAGATCACGACGGTCGTGTCGCGCCCGATGCCCTTCGAGCCGAGCAGCTGCGCGAGGCGCTCGCCGTCGACGTAGTCGCGCACGTCGGCGTCGTTGAGGTCCGTGTGCCAGTCGATCTTGACCGCGCCCGGGATGTGCCCGGTCTCGTACAGCAGCACGTCCTCGTCCGACTCGACGACCACGAGACCCTCGGTGCCGAGGTGGTCGGCGAGCCACTGGGTCGTCACGAGACGCTCCGGGTGCGCGTACTGCGCGAGCTTCTCCGACGTCGTGTCGATCTCCACCGTCATGCCGAGCTCCGTCCGCCGTGGAGCCCCCGTCGGACCCCGCGGGGCTGAGCCTGCGAGCGGGGCGCGCCGCACGTCAAGGCGGGACCGCGAGGTGCACACATCGTGAGACGCCGTGTCCGCCGCGGATGATCCGGCGGGCGTGCGGCGTTGCGCCCGGCGTGCAGACGATCCAGGCCGGCAGCGCCGGCGGCCCCGAGGTCCTCGAGCTCGTCGAGCTCCCCACGCCCGAGCCCGGGCCCGGCCAGGTGCGCGTGCGCGTCGCCGCCGCAGGCGTGAACTTCATCGACACCTACCGGCGGTCGGGGCTGTACCCGGTCCCGTTCCCGCACGTCGTGGGCGGCGAGGGCGCGGGCACGGTCGAGGCCCTCGGCGAGGGCGTCACCCGGATCGACCTGGGCGACCGCGTCGCGTGGGCGTCCGGTGCGCCCGGGTCCTACGCCGAGCAGGTGCTGCTCGACACCGAGCACGCGGTGCCGGTGCCGGCGGGCGTCGACCTGACGACGGCCGCGGCGCTGCTGCTCCAGGGGATGACCGCGCACTACCTCGTCGCGTCGACGTTCCCCGTCACCCCGGGCCAGGACGTCCTCGTGCACGCCGCCGCGGGTGGCGTGGGGCTGCTGCTGACGCAGCTCGCCGTCGCGCGGGGCGCCCGCGTGATCGCCACGGTCGGCGCGGCCGAGAAGGAGGACCTGGCGCGCGGCGCCGGGGCCGCCGAGGTCATCCGGTACGACCTGCTCGACGACCTCGCGACCGAGCTGCCCGCGCGTGTCCGGGAGCTCACCGGGGGCGCGGGCGTGCACACGGTGTTCGACGGCGTGGGCCGCGCGACGTTCGACGCCTCGCTCGCGTCGCTGCGCCCGCTCGGGGGTCTCGCGCTGTTCGGCGCCTCGTCCGGCCCCGTCCCCCCGCTCGACCCCCAGCGGCTCAACGCCGCCGGGTCGCTGTTCCTGACCCGCCCGACCCTCGCCCACTACACCGCGACGCGCGAGGAGCTGCTCTGGCGGGCCGGCGAGCTGCTCGACGCCGTCGCCTCGGGCACGCTCGACGTGCGCGTCGGCGCGACGTTCCCGCTCGCCGATGCCGCCGCGGCGCACCGCGCGCTCGAGGGTCGCACGACGACCGGCAAGGTCCTCCTCGTCCCGTGAGCCTCCCCCCGCCGGCGCCCGAGGGCGCCCTGCTCCCCCGCGCCGCGCACGTCGACGACGTGCCCGCGCTCGCGGTGCTCAACGACGCCGCGGTGCCGGCCGTCAACGCGCTCGGCGCCGCGGGCCTCGCCGCCCACCTGCCCGCGTGCGACGTCGCGCTCGTGGTCGACGACCCCGCGACCGGTGCACCGCTCGCGTTCCTCCTCGCGCTCGCGCCCGGCGCCGCGTACCCGAGCGAGAACTACCGGTGGTTCCAGGCGCACCGGCCCGGCTCGCTCTACGTCGACCGGATCGTCGTCGCGCCGCACGGGCACGGCCGGGGCGTGGGCCGCGCGCTGTACGACGCCGTCGACGCCGCGGCCGTCCGCGCCGGGCTCGCCGAGGTCACGTGCGAGGTCAACCTCGACCCGCCCAACCCCGGGTCGCTCGCGTTCCACCGGCGGCTCGGGTTCGCGCAGGTGGGCGAGCAGGTGACGTCCGGGGGCGCGATGCGGGTCGCGCTGCTCGCGCGCGGGGTCGGCGGGGCCTGAGCGGCCTGACCGCGGCTGCCGTCCCCGCACCGCCGCAGCGGGCGGTGCGGGGAGTGCAGCGGTCCCGGGCGCTGCGGGTCAGCGCACGCCCGCTGGCTCCGGCTCGGCGGCCGCGGGCGACGGCGCGGGCCAGGACGGCATCGACGTGCCCTGCGCGAAGAACAGCCACTCGTGCCGGCACGAGCGCACGAACGCCTCGAGCATGCGCGCCCGCTCGGCCGGGCCGACCGACCGGGCGGCGGCGTCGGTCAGCGCCCGTGCCCGGTCCGACGCCCGCGCGAACTCCGGGTCGCCGTAGGTCGCGATCCAGTCGGCGTACGGGTGGCCGTCGAGGTCCGCGCGCGCGAGCAGGCGGGCGCCGATGTCCGCGTAGAGCCAGTAGCACGGCAGCACCGCGGCGACGAGCTCCGCGTACGAGCCGCTCGCCGCGACCGCACGCAGGTGGTCGGTGTACGCCGCGGTCACGGGGGACGTCGCCGCAGCACCTGTGCCCGCGCCGCCCGTCCCGGCGTCGCCCGCGCGCGTCGGTCCGTAGCGCCCGAGCCACCGACGGTGCAGGTCCGACTCGACCGCGAGGCAGTGGTGCGCTCCGCGTGCGAAGAACTCCTGCGCCTCCCGGTCCGGGGCCAGCTCGCTCGCCCGCGCCAGGACCCGCGAGTACTCGCGCAGGTACAGCGCGTCCTGCGCGAGGTAGAACGCGAACTGCGCGGGCTCGAGCGTCCCGGCGGCGAGCCCGCGGACGAACACGAGCTCGTCGCAGGCGGCCCGCAGGTCCGCGACCTGCTCCCACGCCCCGTGCGTGAACGCGCGTGCGCTGCCCTGGAGGTGCGCGTGGTCGACGGGCCCGTTGCCCGTGCCGACCTGGAGCGCCGCACCCGCCCGGAGCGCGCCCGTGAGCCACTCCTTGGCCTCGCGCACCGCCGGGACCCAGTCGTCGCGCTGCGGGCGCAGGGTCGCGACCGCCGCGGACAGCGAGCAGCCCGTGCCGTGCGTGTGGAGGGTCGCGACGCGCGCTGCGTCGATCTCGACGGTCCCCTCCACGGTGACGACGGCGTCCGGGCTCCGGCCCGGCTCCCCCGCGAGGTGCCCGCCCTTGACCAGCACCGCGACACCGTGCCGGCGGGCGAGCCGGGCACCCTGGTCGAGCGCCTCGGCCCACGTCGCGGCGACCGGCTCGTCGAGCAGCACCGCGAGCTCGGGCAGGTTGGGGGTCACGAGGTCGGCGTGCGCGAGCAGCGACCGCACCGCGTCCTCCGCGCCGCCGTCGAGCAGCCGGTCCCCGCTGGTCGCGACCATGACCGGATCGAGGACGACGTGTGGTGGCCGGTGCACCGCGAGCCACGCGCCGAGCTCGCGCGCGACGGCCTCCGTGGCGACCATGCCGATCTTCAGCGCGTCGACCGTGACGTCGTCGCTCACCGCGTCGAGCTGCGCGCGCAGGAACGCCGGGTTGGGCACGTGGCTCGCGCGCACGCCGCGCGTGTTCTGCGCGACGAGCGCGGTGACGACGGCCATGCCGTACCCGCCGTGCGCCGCGATCGACTTGAGGTCCGCCTGGATCCCCGCGCCGCCGGTGGGGTCCGTGCCCGCGACCGACAGGACGCGCGGACGGCTCGGTCCGCCCGGAGCACCGAAGAGGACCCGGTCCGGAGCGGCGTCGGGGCCGCCCGGCCCGTCGGCCGGCGAGGGCGCTCCCCCGAGCGGCGCGCTCACGACGCGCTCGCGGCGTGCGACCGGGCGCGGGCCCACGCGGCGACGAGCTCCGTCGCTGCCGCGTACGGCGCCGCGTGCGCGCACACCGCGGACACCACGGCCATACCCACGGCGCCCGCGAGGCGCACCGGCTCGGCATCCTCGACCGTCAGCCCGCCGATCGCGACGACCGGCAGGGTCGACCGACGCGCGACCTCCGCGAGCCCGTCGAGCCCGATCGGGTCCGCGGCGTCGGGCTTGGTGGGCGTCGCGCGCACCGGTCCGGCGCCGAGGTAGTCGACGACGCCGGTCCGCAGCGCCGCGTCGACGTCCTCGTCCCGGGCGGCCGAGACGCCGATCAGCGTCCCGACACCGAGCAGGCGCCGGGCGTCGACGGCCGGCAGGTCGGACTGGCCGAGGTGCACGCCGTCGACGCGCGCGCCCCGGCGGCGGGCCGCGAGCACGACGTCGACCCGGTCGTCGACCACGAGCGCGGGCGGCCCGACGAACCGGGTGAGCCGGCCCGCCGCCGCGACCGTGAGGTCGAGCAGCGCCCGCACGTCGCGGTCTTTGGCGCGCAGCTGCACGACGCCGAGCCCGGCGTGCGCCGCGGCGTCGACCACGTCGAGGGGGTCGTGCCCCGCCTGCTCGCACACGCCGGCGTCGAGCACGAGGTACGGGCCGGGGGGCAGCGCGGCGCTCATGCGCGGGCCCCGGTGGCGGTCAGCGCGCCGACGCGCAGACCGGCGGCGGCGCGCTCGACGAGCGTGTCAGTGGTCAGGGCGTGCACGGCGTCGACGAACGCCGCCGCGAACGACCCGGGGCCGCTCGCCACGAGGGCGGCGTCGCTGGCCGCCGCGTTGAACCAGGCGCTCGCCGTCACCGCCGCGACGAGCGGGCTGGCCACGGCGGTCGTCGCGGCGACGAGCCCGCCGAGCGCGCACCCGCCCCCGGTCATCAGGGTCAGGAGCGGGTCACCGCCGGTGAGCCGCACGACGGTCACGCCGTCGGTCACGAGGTCGGTCTCCCCCGAGACGGCTACGACCGCCCCAGTTCGCCCGGCGACCGCCAGGGCGGCCGTGAGCGCGTCGTCGACGTCGTCGCGTGCGTCGACCCCGCGGCCCGCGGACGCGAGTCCGGCGAGCGCGCGGATCTCGCTCGCGTTGCCCCGGACCACCGCCGGGGTGTGCACGAGGATCTCCGCCGCGAGCCGGGTGCGGAGCGAGAGCACCCCGACGGCGACCGGGTCGAGGACCCACGGCGTGCGCGCGCCCTCCGCCGCGGCGACCGTCGAGCGGATCGACGCCCGGTGGTCGGCACCCATCGTGCCGAGGTTGACCAGCACCGCGTCCGCGACGTGCGCGAGCTCCTCGGCCTCCCCGGGGGTCGCGACCATCGCCGGGGACGCGCCCGCGGCGAGCAGCACGTTCGCCACGAGGTTGACCGTCACCTCGTTCGTGAGGCACTGCACGAGCGGTGTGCGCTCTCGCACCTGCGTGGCGGCCTCGTGCACCGCCCCGAGGAGCGCGTCACGCTCCGCGGCGGAGCCGGGCAGGTCGTTCTCAGGCGCATGAGTCATCTCATGACATCCCTTCGCTAGTACGAACTAGATCAGGTTCGACGGGTGTGATCTCAGCTCGCCCGCACCGGCACAGCCGGTACGCGAGCACCCCGTGTCATTCGCGGATCACCCTATTCGGACACGCCCCCGCGCCGGAAGCGTTCTGCGCGCCGTCACGGGCGCGTCGCCGTGGGCGCGCCGCGGTCGTGCGCCGCCGTGGGCGCGTCGTCGCGGCCTCGACGTCCGGCACGGCTGTGCCGCGGCGCGCCGGCGGGCCTCGACGCGCACCGCGCGAGCGCCGCCGGACGCGCCAGGGCGCCCGCTCCCCGGAGGGAACGGACGCCCTGGTGCGTGCTCGACCGGTCAGGCGCGCAGGTGCGCCCCGAACCGCCGGTCCGCCTCGGCGACCACGGCCTCGCGCACCGCCGCCGTCTCCTCGGCGGTCAGCGTGCGGTCGGCGGCCCGCAGCCGCAGCGAGAACGCGAGCGACTTCTTGCCGTCGCCGACCTGCGGCCCGGTGTAGACGTCGAACAGCCGCAGCTCCTCGAGCACGTCGCCCGCCGGGCTCGAGACCGCACCCGCCCGGACGGCCGCCTGCACGTCGCCCGCGGGCACGTCGGCGTCGACGACGAGCGCGACGTCCTCCTTCGCGACCGGGAACGTCGAGATCTCGACGACCTGGACGGGCTCGGTCGGCGCGGCTGCGAGCAGCACGTCGAGGTCCACCTCGAACGCCGCCGCACGGACCGGGAGGTCGAGCGCCGCCACGACCTTCGGGTGCAGCTCGCCCGCGTGCCCGACGAGCGCGCCGTCAGCCGTCTCGAGGCGCGCGCACCGGCCCGGGTGCCACGGCGCGTGGTCCGCGTCCTGGCGCACGACGAGCTCGACCCCGAGGGTGCGGGCGACCAGCAGCGCGCCCGCGATCGCGTCGGAGTGGTCCGCGCGCCGGCCCGGACCCCACCACCCCGCGGGGTCGCGGTGACCGGTGAGCACGCCGGCGAGCCGTCGCGGCTGCGCCGGGACCGCCGTCCGGAGCGCGGCGAGGTCCTCGTCGGAGGGCCGCACACCGCCCGGCAGGCGCGGCGCGGGGTGCGCGCCGGCGACCGGGCGGGTCACGAGCCCGATCTCGAAGACCGCGAGGTCGGTCGTCCCGCGGCTCACGTTGCGGCGCGCGGTGTCGAGCAGCGTCGCGAGCAGGCTCGTGCGCATCTCGGGCTGCGAGTCGTCGAGCGGGTTGACGAGCCGGACGGCACGCCGCCGGTCGTCGTCCGCGGGCAGCCCGAGCACGTCGTGCTGCTCGGGGGCGACGAACGGGTAGCTGAGCGTCTCGACCCAGCTGGCGCCGACGAGCGCACCGGCGACGGCCCGGCGAGCACGCTGACCGTCGGTCAGCCCCCGCCCGACCGGAGCGACCGGCAGGACCGACGGGATCTCGGCGTACCCGCGCAGGCGCGCGACCTCCTCGACCAGGTCGACCGGCACGGCCAGGTCGGGGCGCCAGCTCGGCACCCGCACGCGCACGCGCTCCGGCACGTCGGCGTCCGTGACCTCGCACCCGATCTCGGCGAGCGTCTCGCGCACCTGCTCGGGGGTGTACTCGACGCCGACGAGCCGCGACGGCAGGTCGAGCGCGAGCTCGACGACCGGGGGCTCGCCCGTGCGGTCGACGTCGGTCAGCCCGGCGTCGGGCGTCCCGCCGCCGTGCTCGACGAGCAGCTCGACGACCCGGGCGACCGCGACGCGCGCGAGCCGGGGGTCGACGCCGCGCTCGAAGCGCTTGGCCGCCTCGCTCGGGAGCTTGTGGCGCCGTGCCGTGCGGGCGACGCTGATCGCGTCGAAGTGCGCCGCCTCGACGAGCAGGTCGGTCGTCGCCTCGCCGACCTCCGACTCCGCGCCCCCCATCACGCCGGCCATGCCGAGGATGCGGCTCGCGCGCGCACCCGCCGGGCTGTCCGTGACCAGCAGGTCCTCGGTGGACAGCACGCGGTCCTGGCCGTCGAGCGTGCGCAGGCGCTCGCCGTCGCGGGCGCGCCGCACCACGACCGGCGCCGCGAGCTGCGCGAGGTCGTACGCGTGCAGCGGCTGGCCGAGGTCGAGCATCACGTAGTTCGTGACGTCGACCGCGAGCGAGATGGGCCGCATCCCGGCCTGGGTCAGCCGGCGCTGCATCCACGCGGGCGACGGGCCGGCAGCGGCGACACCGCGCACGACCTGCGCGACGAAGCGGTCCGCGCCCGGCACCCCGTCGATCGGCGCGTCGTCGTCGAGCTCGACGGCGAAGCCCCCGCCCGCAGGCGCGTCCGGCACGGGCAGCCCCGGGTCGCGGAACGTCGCACCGGTCGAGTGCGAGTACTCGCGGGCCACGCCGCGCATCGAGAAGCAGTAGCCGCGGTCCGGCGTCACGTTGATCTCGAGGACCTCCTCGCCGAGCCCGAGGAGCTCGCGCGCGTCGGTCCCGGGCTCGGCGTCGAGCCCGAGCCGCGAGATCACGATGATGCCGTCGTGGTCCTCGCCGAGGCCGAGCTCGCGCGCGGAGCAGATCATGCCGTCGGACACGTGCCCGTACGTCTTGCGGGCGGCGATCGGGAACGGCCCGGGCAGCACCGCGCCGGGCAGCGCGACGACGACGCGGTCCCCCACGTCGAAGTTGTGCGCGCCGCACACGATGCCGCGCGGCGAGCCGTCCTCCTCGTTGTGCGCGCCGACGTCCACGCGGCACCAGTTGATCGTCTTGCCGTTCTTCTGCGGCTCGGGCGTGCGCTCGACGACCTGGCCGATCACGAGCGGGCCCGTGACGGCGGCGGGGTGGACCGCCTCCTCCTCGAGCCCGACGCGGACGAGGTCGGCAGCGAGCTGCTCGGCGGTCGTGCCGGCCGGGAGGTCGACGTGCTCGGCGAGCCACGTGAGCGGGATGCGCGGCATCAGGCCACCCCTCCCAGCTGCGCGGAGAACCGCACGTCGCCCTCGACCATGTCGCGCATGTCGGCGATGCCGTGGCGCAGCATGAGCGCGCGCTCGACGCCGACCCCGAACGCGAACCCGGAGTACACGTCGGGGTTGATGCCCGCGGCGCGCAGCACGTTCGGGTTGACCATCCCGCACCCTCCCCACTCGATCCAGCCGGCCCCGCCCTTCTTCTGCGGGAACCACAGGTCCATCTCGGCGCTCGGCTCCGTGAACGGGAAGTACGCCGGCCGCAGCCGCGTGCGGGCCTCGGGACCGAAGACCGTGCGCGCGAAGTGGTCGAGCGTGCCCTTGAGGTGCGCCATCGTCAGGCCCTTGTCGACCGCGAGGCCCTCGACCTGGTGGAACACCGGCGTGTGGGTCGCGTCGAGCTCGTCGGTGCGGAACACCTTGCCCGGGCACGCGATGTAGACCGGCAGCTCGCGCTCGAGCAGCGCGCGCGCCTGCACCGGGGAGGTGTGCGTGCGCAGCACGAGGCCCGACGGCTCCCCCGGCGCGGCGCCCTCGACGAAGAACGTGTCCTGCATCTGGCGGGCCGGGTGGTCGACCCCGAAGTTCAGCGCGTCGAAGTTGAACCACTCGGCCTCGACCTCGGGCCCCTCGGCGATCTCCCAGCCCATCGCGACGAACATGTCGGCGATGCGCTCCTGGAGCGTCTCGAGCGGGTGGCGCGCTCCGGCGGTCCGGCGCTCGGCGGGGAGCGTGACGTCGACGCGCTCCTCGACGAGCACGCGCGCGTCACGCTCGGCCTCGAGCTCGGTCTGGCGCGCGGCGAGCGCGGCGCCCAGACGACCGCGCGCCGAGCCGAGGAGCTTGCCGGCGACGGCCTTGTCGGCGGGGGCCAGCCGGCCGATCTCGCGGTTCGCGAGCGACAGCCGGCTGCGGTCGCCGACGTGCTCGAGGCGCGCGGCCTTGAGCTCGTCGAGGTCGGAGGCCTTCGCGAGCGCGGCGAGCGCGTCCGAGAGCGCCGCCTCGACGCCGTCGGCGTCGAGCGGGGACAGGGGTGAGGAGGACATGCGGACCTTCCAGGCGGGGAGGGTGCGGCCGGTCCGACGAGGGTCCCGGCCAGCTGGGCAGTCTAGTGGCGCCCGTTCCGGGGACCGGCGGCTCGCGGGGCGAGCGTCTCAGGTCGCCCCGCGCGGGGGCGCCTCGGTCGTCTGCGCAGCGTCAGCGGCGCGGCCCGGGAACGGGCCCGGGAAATCGGCGACCACGGGTCACCGGTGCGTCGAGGCGCGAGGCTGGCATGGGAGCCATGCTGCCACACGGGCGTCGTCGGGCGGGTGCTCGCGTGGTGCCCCGACCGGCCGGTGTCGCAGGGCCGCCCGCGGGACATGGACGCGCGGTGTCGCCTGCTCGCGCTGCCGCCGCCCGACCCCGGCGTGCGGCGGGCTCACGCCCCGCCGAGCCGCCAGGACTCGACCGGGGTGTACAGCGGCCCGCCGGCGCGCCCCGCACCGGGCTCCGACTCGACGAGCAGCAGCTCCTCCACGGTCCACGCGGGCCCCTCGTACACGGCCAGCGCGCGCACCAGCGCCTCGATCGGGGCGTTCGGCGGCTCGTCGTCGGGCCGGCGGCGCGAGCGACGCGTCGGCCGGGCCGACGGGCTGACCCGCCCGACCGTCAGGTGCGGGCGCGAGCGGACGCGCTCGTCCGGACGGGTCCCGGCCTGCTCCCCGGCGTCGACCGCCCGGGCGCTCAGGCGGTTCATCGCCTCGACCTCACCGCTGGCCCCGACCCACAGCGTGCGGTGGGAGAACACCCCGGCTCCGCGCAGCCGCAGCTCGAACGGGTCGGCCTCCTCCGCGACGCGCGCGAGACCGAGCGCGAGGTCGTCGGACACCCCGGCGGGCGCCTCGCCGTAGAACGCGACGGTCAGGTGCCGGTTCTCCTCCGCGGTCCAGCGCACCGGGGACGTCCGTTCGTCGGCCACCGCGCCGGCGCGCACGACGCGCAGCGCGAGGTCGAGGTGGTCGAGGACGTCAGCGGGAGGCCGCACCGCGGCGAAGAGGCGCACGGCACCAGGATCTCAGCACCGACGCCCTGCGGGTGAGCGCGCCGCGCGCCCCCCGGCGGGTCGCCGCGACCCCCGGCCACCGGGACGCGCCGGCCGAGTCAGCGCTGCGCGCGCGAGCTCGCGTACAGGCACACCGTGGCGGCCGTCGCGAGGTTGAGGGACTCGGCGCGGCCGCGGATCGGGACCCGGACGACGGCGTCGGCCAGCGCACGGTCGGCATCCGGCAGGCCCCACGCCTCGTTCCCGAAGACCCAGGCGGTCGGGCGGGCGAGATCGGGCGTCGCCGTGGACCCTGGGGCCGCCGCGGAGCCGGGCGTCACCGCCGAGCCGGCCATCGCTGCCGTGCCGGTCGCCGCCGCGAGGCCGGGCGCGCTGCCCTGCCCGGCGACGTCGAGCAGGTCGTCGAGGTCGTGCTCGCCCGTCCCGTCGGCGGCGAGCACCGCGAGCCCGCCGGAGCGCAGCGCCGCGACGGTGACGGCGAGCGTCACGCCCGTGACGACGGGCAGGTGGAAGAGCGACCCGGCCGTCGAGCGGACCACCTTGGGGTTGTGCACGTCCACGCTCTCCGCGGTGAGCACGACGGCGTCGGCGCCCGCCGCGTCGGCCGCGCGGATCACCGCGCCGGCGTTGCCGGGGTCACGCACGCGCGAGAGCACCGCGACGAGCCGTGGGGAGGCGGCGAGGACCTCCTCGAGGGCGACCGCGCGCGGCCGGGCGACCGCGAGCACGTGCTGGGCGTCCGGGCTCATCGCGTCGAGCACCGCCGGGGTCGCGAGGTGCGTGCGGACCCCGCCGGCGCGGGCCGCCGCCACGATCTCCTCGTACCGGTCCGCGGCGGCCTCGGTCAGGTACAGGTCCCGCACGTGCGGCGCGTCCTCGAGCACGAGCTCGCGCACCGACTGCGGCCCCTCGACGAGGAACTGCCCGTGGCGGACGCGCGCGGAGCGTCCGGCGAGCGCACGCACCGCCTTGACCCGGTCCGCGCGGGGGTTGTCGAGCACGGGGCTCACCGCGCCGGGGCCGGCGGGGTCGTGCGTGGCGCTCATGGCGTCATCCTCTCGCGCTGCGGGCGGGCTCGGGCGAGCCGGACCTGCCGACACCCGGACGCGCCGGGCCGACGACGGGCACGGCGCGCCCCGCACGCATGACGACGCCCCCGCGGTCACGTGGACCACGGGGGCGTCGCGCGTGTGCGAACGGGCGTCAGGCCGCCGAGGCGGGGGCGTTGACGTCGGCCGGGAGAGCCGCCTTCGCGACCTGGACCAGCGCAGCGAACGCCGGGGCGTCGCTGACGGCGAGCTCGGCGAGGACGCGACGGTCGACCTCGACACCCGCGAGCTTGAGGCCCTGGATGAGGCGGTTGTACGTCATGCCCTGCTCGCGAGCCGCCGCGTTGATGCGCTGGATCCACAGCTTGCGGAAGTCGCCCTTGCGCGCCTTGCGGTCACGGTAGGCGTAGACGAGGGAGTGGGTGACCTGCTCCTTCGCCTTGCGGTACAGGCGCGAGCGCTGGCCGCGGTAGCCGCTGGCGCGCTCGAGGGTAGTGCGGCGCTTCTTCTGGGCGTTGACCGCCCGCTTCACGCGTGCCACGTGATGCTCCTTGCGTTTCGGGGCTCACAGGTGAGTCCGGGGCGCTCGCGCGCCCACGGCTCACTTGCCGAGCAGCTTCTTGATCTTGGGGGTGTCAGCGGCGGAGACGACGACGTCACCGGCGATGCGGCGCGTACGGCGGCTCGACTTGTGCTCGAGCAGGTGACGCCCGCCTGCCTGCTCGCGCATGACCTTGCCGCTGCCGGTGATCCGGAAGCGCTTCTTGGCACCGGAGTGCGTCTTGTTCTTCGGCATGGCTGCCGCTCTCTCCTTGAGGTCGCATCGCGCGGGGCCGCGCGACTCGTTCGTGCGGGGGTCCAGGTGGTGGACCCCCGTGGGGAAGTCAGGCCTTGGCGTCCTCGCTGCTCGACGAGGGCGCCGGGCGTGGGGCCGGCTTCACACCGCTCGGGGCCGGTCGCGGGACCGGCTTGGGCAGCGCCGACGGCTTCGGCGCGGCGACGGGCGTGGCCGCCGCGGGACGCGGGGCCGGTGCCGGCGCCGGGGCGGCCGCGGGACGCGGTGCCGAGGCGGACGACGGCCGGCTGGCCGGCGCCGCGCTCCCCGCAGGACGCGAGGACGACGCGGGACGACCGGCGCCCGAGGACGCCGGACGCGCACCGGAGCTCGCCGGACGCGGTGCCGAGGCAGCGGGACGCGACGCCGGGGCGGGCGGCCGCGGAGCCGAGGGACGCGAGGGAGCCGGAGCGGCAGCCGCCGGAGCGGGCGCGGCGACCGGGGTCGACGCCGGAGCCGGAGCGGTCGCGGCGGCGACGGGCGTGGCGACGGCAGCGGCAGGCTCGGCCTGCACCGCCGGAGCGGCGGCGGGTGCGGGAGCGGCGGCAGTCGCGGTGGCTGCGTCGACGTCGAACTCGATCGTCTCGGGCTGCTCACGCGGCGGACGCGTCTTCTCGACGCGGCGCTGCTCCTGCTTCTGCTCGGCCTTCTTCTTCGTCGGCCCGAGCACCATGATCATGTTGCGCCCGTCCTGCTTCGGCGAGCTCTCGACGAAGCCGAGCTCGGCGACGTCGGCGGCGAGCCGCTGCAGCAGGCGGATGCCCATCTCCGGGCGCGACTGCTCGCGGCCACGGAACATGATCATGACCTTGACCTTGTCGCCGGCCGCGAGGAAGCGCTCGACGTGGCCCTTCTTGGTGCCGTAGTCGTGCGGGTCGATCTTCAGCCGGAAACGGATCTCCTTGAGGACCGTGTTCGTCTGGTTGCGCCGGGCCTCGCGGGCCTTCATGTCTGCTTCGTACTTGAACTTGCCGTAGTCCATGATCTTGCAGACGGGCGGGCGGGCGTCCGGTGCGACCTCGACGAGGTCGAGGTCGGCGTCCTGGGCCAGGCGCAGTGCGTCCTCCACGCGGACGATGCCGACCTGCTCGCCGTTGGGGCCGACCAGGCGGACCTCGGCGACGCGGATCCGATCGTTGATGCGGGGCTCGCTGATGTGGTGCTCCTTGAACTCGTCGTGGGACCCCGGGTACGAGGAAGGCCCCCGCCCTGGGTACAGGTGGGGGCCTCACAGGTCCGTGTCGGTGAGGCGCCGACGGGCGGCACGACACCAGGTGCGCACCGCGGAAACCGCGACGCGCTCCTCGGACCGGACCCGGCCTCTGTCGTCGCGCCCTGTGCGTGCAGGTCGCGAGCGGTCGACGCTCGGGTGGGATCAGCTCCACTTGTACGCCGCACCCCTCCACCCGTTTCGGGGCAGCAGGACGCGGCTGGTCGTTGTCGAGGTTACCACGCACGCGGGATCTGCGGGAACGCCCGCGCCCACGGTCGTCGTCCACCCCTGCGACCCACCTCCAGCCCGCTGCGTGCGAACGGAACCTGAAGCCCTGACGAGACCCGAAGCAGCCCTCACCGACGGAGCCTCACCTTACTTGAACCATTCCAGAAAAGATGAGAACCTGCTGGTCATGGACCTCCCCGCCGCACTGCGTGAGCGCGGCCTGCGCGTCACGGAGCCGCGGCTCGCCGTGTTCGACGTCGTGGGTGCCCACCCGCACGCCGACGCCGACACCGTCCTGACCGAGGTCCGCCGCACGCTGCCCACCGTGTCCGTCCAGGCGGTCTACGACGTCCTGCGCGCCCTCACCGACGCCGGGCTGCTCCGGCGCATCGAGCCGGCCGGGCACCCCGCGCGGTACGAGCGCCGGGTCGGTGACAACCACCACCACGTCGCGTGCCGCGGCTGCGGCGCGCTCGACGACGTCGACTGCGCCGTCGGCCACGCGCCGTGCCTCGTGCCGAGCTCGACGTCGGGGTTCACGATCGAGAGCGCCGAGGTCACGTACTGGGGCCTGTGCCCCGACTGCCGCTCCGCCGGAACCAGCTGACCCCCACGCCGCGGCACCGCCCGGCCCCCCGCCTCTCCCCCGCTCCGCCGGCTCCGTCGCCGCGCGGCAGTCCCCGGCCGGCCCTGCCCGGCCTCGTGAAAGGAACCACCGTGTCCCAGGTCCCGTACACCACCACGAACGCCGGCGCGCCGGTCGCGTCGGACGCGCACTCGCAGTCCGTCGGCGCCGACGGCCCGATCGCGCTGCACGACCACTACCTCGTCGAGAAGCTCGCGCAGTTCAACCGCGAGAAGGTCCCCGAGCGCATCGTGCACGCCAAGGGCGGCGGCGCCTTCGGGACGTTCACCACGACGCACGACGTGAGCGCGTACACGCGCGCCGCGCTGTTCCAGAAGGGCACCACGACCGAGACGCTGCTGCGCTTCTCGACCGTCGCCGGCGAGCAGGGCTCCCCCGACACGTGGCGCGACCCCCGCGGCTTCGCGCTGAAGTTCTACACGACCGAGGGCAACTACGACCTCGTCGGCAACAACACCCCCGTCTTCTTCATCCGCGACGGCATCAAGTTCCCCGACTTCATCCACTCGCAGAAGCGCCTGCCGGGCAGCCACCTGCGCGACAACGACATGCAGTGGGACTTCTGGTCGCTGTCCCCCGAGTCGGCCCACCAGGTGACCTGGCTCATGGGCGACCGCGGCATCCCGGCGTCGTGGCGGCACATGGACGGCTTCGGCTCGCACACGTACCAGTGGATCAACGCCGCGGGCGAGCGGTTCTGGGTCAAGTACCACTTCACGACCAACCAGGGCATCCGCAACTTCACGCCCGACGAGGCCGCGCAGCTCGCCGGCTCGGACGCGGACCACCACATCCGCGACCTGTACGAGGCCATCGAGGGCGGCGACTTCCCGTCCTGGACGCTCTCGGTCCAGGTGATGCCGTACGCCGACGCCGCGGAGTACCGCTTCAACCCGTTCGACCTGACGAAGGTGTGGCCGCACGCCGACTACCCGCTCATCGAGGTCGGTCAGCTCGAGCTCAACCGCAACCCCGAGAACTACTTCGCGCAGATCGAGCAGGCGACGTTCGCGCCGAGCAACTTCGTGCCCGGCATCGCGGCGAGCCCCGACAAGATGCTGCTCGCGCGGATCTTCTCCTACGCCGACGCCCACCGGTACCGCGTCGGCACGAACCACGCGCAGCTCCCGGTCAACGCGCCCCACGCCGCGCCGGTCTACTCGTACTTGAAGGACGGCGCGGCGCGCTACGCGTTCAACGCCCCGAGCGTCCCGGTCTACGCGCCGAACTCGGTGGGTGGCGCGGCAGCCGACCCGGCGCGCGCCGCCGAGTCGCCGGGCTGGGAGTCGGACGGCGCCCTGCAGCGCTCGGCCGCGACGCTGCACCCGGAGGACGACGACTTCGGGCAGGCCGGCACGCTCTACCGCGAGGTGTTCGACGACGCGGCACGGGCCCGGTTCCTCGAGACGATCACCGGCCACGTCGGTGCGGTCAAGAGCGACGAGATCCGCGAGCGCGCGATCGGCTACTGGACGAACGTCGACGCGGGCCTCGGCGCCGCGCTGCGTGCGGCCCTCGCCGGCACCGCGCCGTTCGAGACCGGTGAGCCGGCGACGGCGAGCGTCCCGGTCGCCTGACCGACGAGCAGGACGGTCCTCCCCGGACCGGCCGCAGGGCCCGCACCGCGTCTGGTGCGGGCCCTGCCCGCGTCCGGAGGCCGGCGTCGTGGGCGGCTGCACTGCCGGCAGGCATGGGCCGACGGCGGCACCCCGACCGTGACGGTGGCAGCGTTCGGCGGGCTGACGCCGCGACCGCAGCACCGGCGCGCGATGAGAGGATCGGGACATGTCCGAGCACAACGCGAGCACGAGCCCCGTCGACCCCCGCACGTCCGACACGGAGGCCGTCCGCGATATCGCCGACGTCGCCGCCGTCGAGGTCATCACGACCGCCGCCGTGCACCTCATGAGCGCCGCCGCGGTCAAGTGCGGACTGAGCCCGGACACCGAGGACGGCCGCGGCGAGGACTACCTCGACCTCGACGAGGCCCGCAAGCTCATCACCGCGCTCGCCGCTCTCGTGACCGCCTCGGCCCCGGACCTCGGCAACCAGCACGCACGCTCGCTCCGCGACGGGCTGCGGTCGCTGCAGCTCGCGTTCCGCGAGGCGTCGCCGTTCCCGGACGCGCCCGGCGAGGGGCCCGGCGAGAAGCTGACCGGCTCGGTCGTCTGACGAGGCTGCCGCCCGGCGGCCGCACGCCGCTGGGCCGCACCTCGAACGGCCGGCACACACCGCGCCCGCACGCCGCAGAGCGCGGGTCCTCTGCACGCCCTGGGCCCGCACATCGAACCGTCCGCCCACCGCAGGGTGTCCAGGCTCCACGCGTCGCCGGGCCCGCCGTCCGCCGTCCGCCGCCTGCGGCTGCGGCTGCGGCTGCGGGCACGCAGCCTGCAGCGTCCGGCCGCCTCAGCCGCGGGCGTCGACCGCGACAGGTGCCTCGTCCACGGCGTCCGGCGCCGTGCCGGTCGCCGACCGCAGCGAGCGGTCGCGGGAGAGCCGGAGCACGAGGAGCCCACCACCGGCGAGCACGACGCCGAGCACGCTCGCCGTCAGGAAGCCGGCGCCCGCACCGTGCCGGTCGATGAACCAGCCGCAGAGCGGCGCACCGACGGCCGCACCGACCGTCATCGCGGTGCCCTGCCACCCCATGACCTCCCCGCGTCGCTCCTCGGGGGCGAGCCGGACGAGAGCCGCGGTGATCGAGGACAGCGCGGGCGCGCACGGCACGCCGGCGAGCACGACCGCGGCCGCGAGCAGCAGGGGCGTCCCGGCGATCGCCGCGGGCAGCGTCAGCAGCGCCAGCACGAGCACCAGCACGAGCGGGTGCACCGCGCGGCGGCCGGCGCCGTAGGCGAGCCCGCCGACGACCGAGCCGCCCGCCCACAGCGCGATGACCCAGCCGACCGACGACTCGCGGTCCCAGCTCTCGAGCGCCGCGACGATGGACACGTCGGTCGCGTTGAGCACGAACGACACCGCGACCGCCGCGGCCAGGACGACCATCAGCGCGGGCGTCACGACGCGGACGACCGACGCACCGGGCACCGGGCCGGCGGGGACCGGGGTCGCGAGGGGCACGGCCCCCTCGGCGTCCACGGAGGCGGCAGCGGCGGCCCGCGCGTGCACCTGCGACGTGCGCGTCGGCGGGTCGAACCAGATGAGCAGCGCGCCGGCGGCGACGGTCGAGACGCCGACGGACACGAGCGCGACCGTCGTCGAGAGCTGCGTCGCGACCAGCACCCCCACGACCGGCGCGAGCATGAAGGTGAGCTCGGTGCCGACCGAGTCGAGCGCGAAGCCCGTCCGCTGCTGCGCGGGCGGCACGAGCACGCCCAGCGACTGACGCACGACCGAGAACACCGGGACGAGGAACAGACCGGCGACGAACGCCGCGACGACGAGCGCCTCGTACCCGAGGAACGGGGCGACGACCCACACCGCCGACTCGACGACGACCGACGGGACGAGGGCCCGGCGCAGGCCGAGGGTGTCGACGCGCCGCCCGCGCCACGGCGCACCGATCGCGGACCCGATCGTCACGGCGGCGACGACGACTCCCGCCTGGCCGTAGCCCTTGTCGAGGGTCAGGACGACGTGGAGCGTGACGACGACGCCCGAGGCGGCGTGCGGGACGCGCGCGACGAGCGCCACGAGCACCAGGCGGAGGACGCCGGGCAGGCGCAGCAGGTCGACGTACGGCGAGAGGGACACGGACGCCATTGTCTCCTGGGCCCCCGACACGGAGCACCGTGATATCCGGGTTCGCCGGGCGCCGGTCCCGCCGTCGCGCGGACCGGCGGCGGGGTTCACCCGGTCCCGCTCTATCCTGGGACCGTGACGCGTGAGCCGGACACCGAGGGGGGCACCGCCGCGCCCGGCGCCCGCGGCCTGCCGGACCACCTCGACCTCCTCGCCGAGCCGCTCCGCGCGCCCGCGCGCGAGCCGCGCCTCGCCCGACCGGACGTCCCCGCCACGTCCGCGGTCACAGGCTCGGCCGGACGGACGGACGGGACGCGCGGCGATGTGACTCTCTCCCCCGTGCGCACGCCTGCACCGCTCGCCGGCCGCTCGACCGACGAGCCGGCGCAGCGCACCGTGCCCGGCCCCGCCGCCCCGGCGGACGGCACGCCCGAGTCGGTGCCGCCCGCGGGCGCGGAGGTCGACGCGACGCACCGGGGGCGCGGCGAGGACGTCGGCAGCACCACGGGCAGGGCGCCGGCCGCGGACCGCCCGACCGACGAGGCGCCCACCCCCGTGACGGCCACCGGCGACCCGCGCGCGGCGGAGTCCTCCCGTTCGGGGCCTCCGGCCGTGCAGCCGCGGGCCACGGACGTCCGCCCCGCGGCCGCGCCGCCGGGAGTGGCCCGGACCGAGAGCTCCGCTCCCTCGCGGGCCCTGGCGGGTGACGCGCGGACCGAGGAGTCCTCGTCCCCGCGTGCCCTCGCCGGCGAGCCGCGGACGGAACCTGCCCCTCGCCCCGGAGCCCTGTCCGGAGGAGCGACGACCGGCGGCGCCCGGACCCCGGCGGTCGCGGGCGACGCTGCCCCGACCGTCGCGGCGCGTCCCGTCGGTCAGCCGCCCCACGCCGGCTCGCCCCGGCCGCAGGACCGGCCCGCGTTCCCGTCGGTGTCCGGGCCGGACCCCGACTCCACCCGCGTACTGCCGGCGGTGGGAACCCCCGCCGGGCCCGACCCGCGCGCGGGCGTCGCGGACCCGGTGCACCACGGGGGCGGGGCCCACTCGGGTGCCCGACCGGGCGCGTGGACGCCGCCGCCGCACGCCGCTCCCGAGGCGCCGGCTGCACGCCACCGGCGCCGGCCCTGGCCCGTCATCGTCCTCGCGATGCTGTTCGCGCTGACGCTCGCCCTCGCGACGTACCTCGTCGTGCTCACGCGCGCGCACGAGGAGCGGGCCGCCGAGTGGGAACAGGTCGCGCGCACGACGGGCACCGAGCTCACGCAGCAGCGAGCCGAGCTCGAGGGAGTGCTCGCCGAGCTCGAGGCGGTCCGCGCGCAGCTCACGACCGCCCAGGCCCGGATCACGGAGCTGGCCGACGAGAAGGCGCAGATCGGCGACGAGCGCGAGGCCCAGCGCCAGCTCGTCGACTACCAGGCCCGCGTCTCCGAGGCCGCCGGCAAGGTTGCAGGCGCGCTCGACACGTGCGTCGACGGCCAGTTCCAGCTCATCAGCTACCTCGAGAACGCGGCCGCCTACGACGCGGCGGACCTGGCCCGCTTCCGCACCGACGTGCAGCGGGTCTGCGGCGCCGCACGCGACGCGAACGCCGCGCTGCAGCTCGAGCTCGAGCGATGACCCGCGCACGGACGCGCCGCGGTGCCGCGCTGACGGCGGCGGTGTGCGCCGCCCTCACGCTCACCGGGTGCGGCGTCGTGCCGTCGATGCCGGGGCCGATGCCGGACGACGTGGTCCCCTCGACCGTCGCCGCGCCGACCCCGACGCAGAAGGGCAACCTGTCCCCCGACGGCTTCGACGCCGCGCAGCGGATGGCGGTCCGCATCCGGAACATCGGCTGCTCGTCGCTGTCGACCGGCTCGGGCTTCGCGATCGACGAGACGACGCTCATCACGAACCGTCACGTGGTAGCCGACTCGGCGGACCTGCACCTGAGCACGTACGACGGGCGTGACATCGCCGTGACCGCCGCGCAGACCGCCGCGCTCGCCGACCTCGCGGTCGTCCGCACCGCCGAGCCGCTGCCTGCCGCACCGGTCCTCGCGGACGCCGACCCCGCACCCGGCGACGCGGTGAGCGTCGTCGGCTACCCCAAGGGCGGGCAGCTCACGGTCACGAGCGGGCACGTCATCGGCTCGACGACCGACCCCCTCAACGAGAACCTGGGCGAGGTGCTCGTGACCGACGCCCCGGTCGAGCCGGGCAGCTCGGGGTCCGCGGCGCTCGACAGCGAGGGCCGCGTCATCGGAGTCGTGTACGCGAAGAACACGACCGGCCAGAGCTTCGTCGTGCCGGTGAGCACCCTGCGCACGCTGCTCGCGGACACCACGGCGTTCGCCCCCGCGACGTCCTGCACGTCGTCCTGACCGGCACGCGCCGCCCCTCCCGCGAACCGCGCACCCGCACCGTCGCGCCCTGCCGCCCCCCACCCCGCCGCCGACCGTTGTGGGGCGCCGCCGACGCTGCCAAGGTGGGTCGACCGACGACTCCCGGAGGCACCCGTGCCCGCGACCCCGCACCCCGAGCAGCCCGACGACGCGGCGCCCACGCACGCGCGCACACGCTTCGACCCGGCCGCGCTGACCCGGGCAGCGAGCGACACGTGGACGGTCCGACGCGTCTTCGGTGAGGCGTACGAGCGGGGCGGCACCACGGTGATCCCGGTGGCGAAGGTGCAGGGGGCCGTGATGACCGGGTCGGGGACCGGCGAGGTCGGCGCGGGCGGCGGGACGAGCAGCGGCGAGGGCGGCGGCTCGGGCGGCGGTGGCGGGTACGCGACGCGCGTGCGCGCGGTCGGCGTCTACGTGGTCGACGACGCCGGCGTGCACTGGCGACCCGCGCTCGACCTGAACCGGGTCGTCCTGGGCGGGCAGGTCGTCGGCGCGGTCGTCCTCAGCGCGTTCTCGCTGGCCTGGGCACTGCGCCGCCGCAGGTGACCTGCGCGGGTCCGCCGGTGCGATCGGTCCGCCGGTGCGGTCGGATCGCAGGTTCGCTCGATCCGCCGGTGCGGTCGGTCCGCCGGTGCGGTCGGACCGCCGGTGCGGTCGGCCCGCGAGTGGGGTCGGTCCGCCGAGCGCGGTCAGCCCGCGAGCAGCCGCAGCTCGAGCGAGTCGACGCGCAGCGTCACCGTCTCGTCCGCCGCGAGGGCGCCGTTGACGCGCGCGAGCACGGCGTCGAGGCGTGCGCGGTCGAGACCGGGCACGAGCCGCAGCAGCACCGCGACCTCCGCGCGACGGCCCGGCCGGGCGTCGACCCCGAGCACCTCCGGCACGCCCGCGAGCGCATCGCGCAGCGCGGTGCGCACGTCCGGGTCCACCTCGCTCCCGCCGTCCGCACCCCCGACGCCGGGCGTCGGCGCCCCGCCGGGAAGGGCGTCCGCCCGCCCGGGCACGCGCCGCACCGCGGGCACCCAGTCCCGCTGCTGCGCGAGCGCCCACACCGCGGGCCGAGGCACGAGCACCGTGACCGGACCTCCGGGGTCGAGCACGAGGAGCTCCCACCGCTCCTCGACGGCCGAGAGCGCCGCCCGCGCGACGTCGGTCGGGACGGGGCGCGCGTCCGGCCGCCACGCCTGCATGGACGCGACCGACGAGAACACCGGCAGCGCGGTGCGGCCGTCGGGCGCCTGCAGGGCGACGATCCCCGCCGAGGCCTCCTTGTCGACCGTGTGCTCGTGCCCGCCGTGCTCGACGACTCCCGCTGCCTCGAGCTCCGCGAGCACCGGGACCAGGACGCGCGTCCCCGCGAGCGCCGCCACGACGCCCGCGAGCGATCCGGTGCCCGCGCCGAGCGCCCGCAGCGCCTCCGCGAGCGCCGGGTCGCAGCCGCCGTCGTCCCCCGCGAACGCGGACGTCGGGGGGAGCTCGCGCGGAGGGGTCACGGCCGTCCGGCGACGTCGAGCGCCTCCGGCAGCGTGAACGCCCGGGCGTAGAGCGCCTTGCCGACGATCGCGCCCTCGACACCGATCGGGACCAGGGCGCGCAGGGCCTCGAGGTCCGCGAGGCTCGAGATGCCGCCCGAGGCGACGACCGGGGCGCTCGTGCGCGCGCACACCTCGCGCAGCAGGTCGAGGTTCGGCCCGCGCAGGGTGCCGTCCTTGGTCACGTCGGTCACGACGTAGCGCGCGCACCCGGCGTCGTCGAGCCGGGCGAGGACCTCCCAGAGGTCGCCGCCCTCCTGCGTCCAGCCCCGCGCGGCGAGCGTCGTCCCGCGCACGTCGAGCCCGACCGCGATCGCGGCGCCGTGGCTCGCGATGACCTTCGCGGTCCACTCGGGGTCCTCCAGCGCGGCGGTGCCGAGGTTCACGCGCGTCGCGCCCGTCGCGAGCGCCCGCTCGAGCGACGCGTCGTCACGGATGCCGCCCGAGAGCTCGACCTTGACGCCCTTGGCGGACAGGTCGGCGGTGACGTCCGCCAGCAGCGGCGCGTTCGACCCTCGACCGAAGGCGGCGTCGAGGTCGACGAGGTGGATCCACTCGGCCCCGCCCGCGTGCCAGTCGAGCGCCGCGGCGAGGGGGTCGCCGTAGCCGGTCTCGGAGCCGGCCTCGCCCTGGACGAGGCGCACGGCCTGCCCGTCGGCGACGTCGACGGCGGGCAGCAGCTCGAGGCGGTCGGTCATGGGGGTCCTCTCGTCGGCGCCGTGCGGCACCTGCTCGGGTGGGTGGCCGGGCGCGCCCGGCCCACGTGCCCCGGTGCTCGGGGCGCGGACGGTCAGCGCAGGGAGTCGACCCAGTTCGTCAGGAGCTGGGCACCCGCGTCACCCGACTTCTCGGGGTGGAACTGCGTCGCGGAGAGCGGGCCGTTCTCGACGGCGGCGACGAAGCGGTCGCCGTGCTGGGCCCACGTGACGCGCGGCGGCGCGAGCCGCTCCTCGGGAGAACCCTCCGTCAGCGGGAAGGTGCGCGCCGCGTAGGAGTGCACGAAGTAGAAGCGCTCGTCCTCGATGCCCGCGAACAGCGTCGTGCCCTCGGGCGCGTCGACCGTCGCCCACCCCATGTGCGGGACGACGTCGGCCTCGAGCCGGTCCACGAGGCCCGGCCACTCGCCGAGGCCGTCGGTCCGCACGCCGTGCTCGTCCCCGGCCTCGAACATGACCTGCATGCCCACGCAGATACCCAGCACGGGGCGACCACCGGCGAGGCGGCGGTCGACGATCTGGTCGCCGCGCACGTCCCGCAGGCCGGACATGACCGCGGCGAACGCACCGACGCCGGGGACGACCAGCCCGTCCGCCTCCGCGGCGGCGTGCGCGTCGGCCGTCAGCTCGACGTGCGCCCCGACGCGTTCGAGGGCGCGGACGGCGGATCGGACGTTGCCGAAGCCGTAGTCGAGGACGACGACGCGAGGCTGGCTGGACACCCTCCCAGGTTACCGGGGCGAGCCGCCGCCCGCGGTCCACGGGCGACCCGTGAGACCGCGGCGCCGCCGCCGCGGTACGCCGGTCGGCTCAGCCGCGCATCCCGCGCGCGGACTGCGCGAGCAGGCGCATGGCCTTCCAGCGCGACAGCCCGACGCTCGTGACCACGCCGTCGACGTCGCCGACCGAGGCGCCACCGAGCAGCAGGTCCTCGAGCACCGCCGGTGCGTCCGACAGCACGAGGCCGGCGGGCAGCTCGTCGCCCTTCTGCCCGCCGGCCCAGCGCGTCGCGGTGATCTGCCCGCTGCGGCGCTCGAGCAGGATCACGGGGACGGTCTTGAGCAGCTTCGAGATGGCCGCGGCGCCGTCCGGCCCGGTCCGGGGGTCCCGCAGCACCGCGAGCGCACCCACCGGCGACGGCACGACGTCGACCGCGACCCCGGCGAGCGCGCACGCGGCGGCGAGCGGGGCCGCTGCGGCGACCTGGGTCAGCACGAGGGTGACCGACGGCGCCTCGGCCGCCCCGGGGTCCGTGAGCGAGGAGAGGTCGTCGGGGACCTCGGCGCCCGCGACGTCGTCGGACGCGTGGGCCACCGGCGCGTCGGCGTCGGCGTCGTCGGCCGCTCGAGCGTCCGGGGCCGGCGCGACCGCACCGGCGACCGCGCCCTCGGCCGGCGCGCCGGCGTCGCTACCGGCGACCGCGGCGGAGGGGACGTCGTCGACGCCGGCACCCGCGGCGGGAGCGCCCGCCGCTCCCCCGGCACCCGGCGCCGCGTCGTCAGGACCGATGACCGCGGCCGTCGTCCCTGCCGCCTCGGCATCGCCCGCGCCGGCCGGCGGCTGCGCGTCCGAGCCCGCCCCGGTCGCCGGGCCTGCCCGCTCCTCGTCGGGCGCGTCGAAGAGCGCCGACAGGTCGTCCGGCACCGTGAAGCCCTCGGGGAGCTCGTCGTCGCGCCCCTGGCCCGGGCCCGCGCTCACAGCACGCCCTTGGTGCTCGGGATCCCCGTCACCCGGGGGTCCGGCTGGACCGCGGCACGCAGGGCCCGCGCGAGCGCCTTGAACTGCGCCTCGACGATGTGGTGCGGGTCGCGGCCCGCGAGCACGCGCACGTGCAGGCAGATGCCCGCGTGGTGCGCGATCGACTCGAGCACGTGCCGCGTGAGCGACCCCGTGAAGTGACCGCCGATGAGGTGGTACTCCTGCCCCTCCGGCTCGCCCGAGTGCACGAGGTACGGGCGCCCCGAGACGTCGACGACGGCCTGCGCGAGCGCCTCGTCGAGCGGCACGAGCGCGTCGCCGAACCGGGAGATCCCGCGCTTGTCGCCGAGAGCCTGGCGCAGCGCCTCGCCGATGGCGATCGCGACGTCCTCGACGGTGTGGTGCGCGTCGATGTGCGTGTCGCCCGTCGCGCGGACCGTGAGGTCGATCAGCGAGTGCTTGCCCAGCGCGGTGAGCATGTGGTCGTAGAACCCGACCGTCGTCGAGATGTCGGTCGTGCCGGACCCGTCGAGGTCGAGCTCGACGAGCACGCTCGACTCGCTCGTCGTGCGCTCGACGCGCCCCGTCCGCTTCCCTGCGCTCACAGCGCTGCCACCTCCACCAGGGCGTCCTTGAACGCCGCCGTCTCCTCCGGGGTGCCGACCGACACCCGCAGCCATCCCGGGGGCCCGACCTCGCGGATCAGGACCCCCCGGTCGAGCAGACCCTGCCAGACCGCGTGCCGGTCGTCGAACAGGCCGAACAGCACGAAGTTCGCGTCGGAGTCCGCGACCGTCAGCCCGCGCTCGCGCAGCCACACCACGAGGGCGTCGCGCTCGTCGCGCAGCGAGCCGACCTGCGCCATGAGCGCCGGCGCGTGCCGCAGCGCCGCCCGCGCGACCGCCTGCGTCACGGCCGAGAGGTGGTACGGCAGGCGCACGACGCGCAGCGCGTCGACGAGGGCCGGCGCCGCGGCGAGGTACCCGAGGCGGGCGCCGGCGAGGCCGAACGCCTTGGACATCGTGCGGCTCACGGCGAGGTTCGGGTGCGCCGGCAGGAGCTCGAGCGCCGAGGGTGTGCCGGTGCGGCGGAACTCGCCGTACGCCTCGTCGACGACGACGACGCACCCGCCCGGGACCCCGGCCGCGGCGGCGAGCACCGCCTCGACGGTCTCGCACGGCAGGGCGGTGCCCGTCGGGTTGTTCGGGCTCGCGAGCAGCACCACGGACGGCTGCTCCGCGGCGACCATCGCGGCCACGGCGGCGGTGTCGAGGCTGAAGTCCTCGGCGCGGCGGCCCTCGACCCAGGTCGTCGACGTCGCGCGCGCGTACTCGGGGTACATCGAGTACGTCGGGGCGAAGGAGACCGCGGTGCGCCCGGGTCCGCCGAACGCCTGGAGCAGGTGCAGCATGACCTCGTTGGAGCCGTTGGCGGCCCAGAGCTGCTCGGGCGCGAGCGTGACGCCCGACTCGGTCGCGAGGTAGGCGGCGAGGTCCTCGCGCAGCGCGAGGAAGTCGCGGTCGGGGTACCGGTTGAGCGTGGCCGCGGCCGACGCGACGTCGCGCGCGATGTCCTCGACGACGTCCGGGGCCGGCGCGTACGGGTTCTCGTTGACGTTGAGCAGGTACGGCACGTCGAGCTGCGGCGCGCCGTACGGCGCGACCCCGACGATCTCGGGGCGCAGCGGCAGGACGGGTCGGGACGTGGGGGCGCTCACGCCACCGATCGTAGTCAGCGGCGCCCGGGGCTCTCGCCCGTGGCCGACGCGCGGACGACGTGTCCGAGGCTCGACCTACGATCGAGCGCATGACCCCTCGTGCGACGACCCTGGCCGACGTCGACCGAGGGGCGCTGCGCGAGGAGGCGGAGCGCGCGCTGCGGGCCCTGGTCGGCCGGGAGGACGCGGTGCTCCGCGAGGACCAGTGGGTCGCCGTCGAGGCGCTCGTCGCGGACCGGCGCCGCGCGCTCGTCGTGCAGCGCACCGGGTGGGGGAAGTCGGCCGTCTACTTCGTCGCCACCGCCCTGCTGCGCGCGGGCGCCGGCGGCGGCGAGCCCTCGGGGCCGACCGTCATCGTCTCGCCGCTCCTCGCGCTCATGCGCAACCAGGTCGCCGCCGCGGCGCGCGCCGGGATCCGCGCCGAGACCATCAACTCCGCGAACGTCACCGAGTGGGACGCCGTGCACGAGCGCGTCGCTGCGGGCGAGGTCGACGTGCTTCTCGTGTCTCCCGAGCGGCTCAACAACCCGTCCTTCCGCGACACGGTGCTCCCCCGGCTCGCGGCCGACGCCGGGCTCGTCGTGATCGACGAGGCGCACTGCATCTCGGACTGGGGCCACGACTTCCGGCCCGACTACCGCCGCATCCGCACGCTGCTCGCCGACCTCCCCGCCGGCATCCCGGTGCTCGCGACGACCGCGACGGCCAACGCGCGCGTGACCGGCGACGTCGCCGAGCAGCTCGCGGTGCGCGGCGCGCCGGTCGACGGCACGGACGGCGCGACGGCGTCGGCGCTCGAGGACGTGCTGGTCCTGCGAGGCCCGCTCGACCGCGAGAGCCTGCACCTGACGGTCGCCCGCCTGCCCGACACCTCCGCCCAGCTCGCGTGGCTCGCGCACAACCTCCCGCGCATCGACGGGTCGGGCATCGTCTACTGCCTCACGGTCGCGGCGGCGCAGCAGGTCACGGAGCACCTGCGCGCGAGCGGGCTCGACGTGCGCGCGTACACCGGGCAGACGGACCCGACCGAGCGCGAGGCCGCGGAGGCGGACCTGCTCGCGAACCGGGTCAAGGCGCTCGTCGCGACGTCCGCGCTCGGCATGGGGTTCGACAAGGGCGACCTCGCGTTCGTCGTGCACCTCGGGGCGCCCGCGTCGCCGATCGCGTACTACCAGCAGGTCGGCCGCGCCGGCCGCGCGACGGACCACGCCGAGGTCGTGCTGCTCCCCGGCCGGGAGGACCGAGCGATCTGGGACTACTTCGCCTCGATGGCCTTCCCGCCCGCGCAGGAGGTCCGCGCGACGCTCGCGGCGCTCGAGGCGCACGGCACGCTCTCGACCGCGGCGCTCGAGACGCACGTGTCCCTGCGCCGCAACCGCCTCGAGCTCATGCTCAAGGTGCTCGACGTGGACGGCGCCGTGCGCCGGGTCACGGGTGGCTGGCAGTCGACGGGCGAGCCGTGGGAGTACGACGCGGAGCGGTACGAGCGGGTCGCCGCCGCCCGCGCCGCCGAGCAGGAGTCGATGGTCGAGTACGTGCGCGGCGAGACGTGCCGCATGGCGTTCCTGCGTCGCGCGCTCGACGACCCGGAGCTGACCGGGCCCGACGGCGCGGCCTGGCGGTGCGGCCGGTGCGACGTGTGCGGCGGCGCGAGCGCCGGGGTCGCGCCCGACGAGGCCGAGGTCGAGGCCGCGCGCGAGCGGCTCGCGGTCCCCGGCGTCGAGGTCGAGCCGCGCAAGATGTGGCCGTCCGGGATGGCGGCGCTCGGCGTCGAGCTGAGCGGGCGGATCGCCCCCGGGGTGCAGGCGTCGTCGGGGAGGGCGGTCGCGCGGCTCGACGGCATCGGCTGGGGCGGGCTGCTGCGCGACCTGTTCGCGGCGCCGGGCGGGGGCGGCGCCGACCTCGGACCGGACGGCGACCCGGGGCCGCGCGACGAGGGGCTCCCCGTCCCGCTGCGCCGCCCGGTGGTCGAGGTGCTCGACGCGTGGCACCCCGAGCCGGCTCCCGCGGGGGTCGTGCTCGTCGAGTCCGCGACGCGTCCCACGCTCGTCCGTCACCTCGCCGAGGGCGTCGCGCGCCACCTCGGCGTCCCCGTCGTCGGGGTCGTCCGCCCGGTCGACGGTGTGCCGCCCGGCCGCCACGACGTCAACTCCGCGCAACGCCTCGCGGGGGTCGCGCGCCGGCTCGAGCTCGACCTGTCCCCCGCGGCGGCGGCCGGCCTGCCCGGGCGCGCCGTCCTGCTCGTCGACGACCGGACGGACTCCGGCTGGACGCTCACCGTCGCGGCGCGCCTCCTGCGCGAGGCCGGCGCGGAGGCCGTGCACCCGTTCGTGCTCGCGGTGGGCTGAGCCGGCGCCGGCGACGGCGCGCCCGGCTCAGAAGCGCGCGCGGACCGCCTCGCCGTGCGCGGGCAGACCCTCGGCCTCGGCGAACGCCACGATGCGGTCGGCGACCTCGTCGAGCGCGGTCGCGTCGTACTCGATGACCTGCACGGCGCGCAGGAACGAGTGCACGCCGAGCCCGCTCGTGAAGTGCGCGCAGCCGCCGGTCGGCAGGACGTGGTTCGACCCCGCCATGTAGTCGCCGAGCGAGACGGGCGAGTACGGGCCGACGAAGATCGCCCCGGCGCTGGTCACCCGGTCGGCGACCCCCGCGGCGTCCGCCGTCTGGATCTCGAGGTGCTCCGCGCCGTACGCGTTGACCACCTCGAGGCCGGCGTCGAGGTCGTCCACGAGCACGATCGCGGACTGCGGACCCGACAGCGAGGTCAGGACGCGCGCCGAGTGCGGCGTGCTCGGCGCACGGTCGCCCAGCTTGGCGGCGACGGCCCCGGCCAGCTCGGCGGACGGCGTGACCAGCACCGCGGCGGCCAGCGGGTCGTGCTCGGCCTGCGAGATGAGGTCGGCCGCGACGTGCACCGCGTCGGCCGTACCGTCCGCGAGGATGGCGATCTCGGTCGGGCCGGCCTCCGAGTCGATGCCGACGACCCCGCGCACGAGCCGCTTCGCGGCGGCGACGTAGACGTTCCCGGGCCCGGTCACGACGTCGACGGGCTCGCACAGCACCGCTCCGTCGACCTCGTCGGTCCCGTCCGCGCCGTACGCGAACATCGCCACGGCCTGCGCACCGCCGACCGCGTAGACCTCGTCGACCCCGAGCAGCGCGCACGTCGCGAGGATCGTCGCGTTCGGCAGCCCGCCGGAGTCCTTCTGCGGCGGGGACGCGACGGCGAGCGAGCCGACGCCGGCCTCCTGCGCGGCGACGACGTTCATGATCACCGACGACGGGTACACCGCCAGGCCGCCGGGCACGTACAGGCCGACGCGCCGCACGGGCAGCCACCGCTGCCGCACCTGCGCCCCGGGGCCGAGGTCGACCGTGAAGTCGGCGGGGCGCTGCGCGGCGTGCACCGTGCGCACCCGCACGATCGTCTCGTCGATCGCGGCGCGGACGTCCGGGTCGAGCCCGTCGACCGCCGCACGGATCTCCTCCGCGGGCACGCGCAGGTGCACCGGGCGCACGCCGTCGAACCGCTCGGCGAGGTCGCGCAGCGCCGCGGCGCCGTGCGCGCGGACGTCCGCGAGGATCGGCGCCACGGTGACCGCGGCCGTCTCGACGTCCACCTCCGCACGCGGGAGGGCGTCGAGCAGCTCGCGACGGGACAGGGTGCGACCGCGCAGGTCGATCCGGGAGATCACCCCTCGAGTGTAGTGATCCGCCCGCTCCCGGCCCCTCGTCGCACCGACACCGCTCGACCGGGGAGGATGTGCGCATGAGCACACGTGAGCCCGGCGGTCCGGCGCCCGAGGTCGTCGCCATCGCCGACGAGAGCATCCGCCTCGGCCAGTTCCTCAAGCTCGCGGGTCTTGCCGACTCGGGCGCGCACGCGCGCGAGCTGCTCGAGGACGAGGTCGTCACCGTGAACGGCGAGCCCGAGCAGCGCCGGGGGCGTCAGCTGCGCACCGGCGACGTGGTCGTCGTCGACCTGCCTGCAGGGCCGTCGAGCGCGGTCGTCGGCTGACGTCGCCTGCCCGGGACCCGGCTCCCGCGCCTCGCGGGCTGCGCGCTAGCGGACCGAACCGAGCACGCGGTCGACCGCGAGGTGCAGCACGACACGCTCGGGCTGGAACGGCCGCGGCCGGTAGCGCACCGCGTACGCCTCGACGGCCTCGGCGATCTCGTCGGCGTCGCGCGACAGCGTGATCTCCCCCTCGAGCGTGAGCCACCGGCGCCCGTCGACCTGGCACACCGCGGCACGCACCGGGCCGCCGGCACCCGCGACGTGGCGCGCCTTGACGGACGTGATCTTGGTGGTCACCCGGACGCGTCCGCGCTCGGCGTCCCATGTGAAGCCGACCGGGACGACGTGCGGCGAGCCGTCGGGCCGCAGCGTCGAGAGCGTCGCCAGGTGCCGTTCGGTGACGAACGCGAGCTGGTCGGGGGTGAGTGCGAGCACGAGGCGCGAGTCTAGGCGCCGGGTGCGCCGCCCGCCTCGGCACACACGTGCAGCCGGACCTCCCCCGGGCCCACGAGCTCGGTGCCGTCGGCGTCGACGTCCCCCGGGTCTCCGGCGGCGAGCCGGCCGCCCGAGCCGACCGCGCTGACGAGCGACTCGCGCAGCGCCTCGACGTCGCTCCAGGTCAGGGTCGCACCGACGGTGCGCTCGCCGGCGTCCGGGTCGCGCGGGACGACGGCAAGCCGGGCGCGCCCCGGAACCCCGTGCAGCACGCGCGATCCGGGCGCCGCCCCCGGGCCGCCCTCGGTCGCGCCGGCGGCGCGTGCGTCCCGCCCGCTGCCGTCGGGTGCGCCGTCGGCCGTGCCGCCCCCGCCCGTCGCCGCGTCACCCTCGGTCCACCCGAGCCACGCGTGGAGGAAGCCGGCCGTCGCCGCCGGGTCGGCCGAGACCAGCCCGTCGCCGGTCACCTCGACACGCACCGGGCCGACCGCCGGCAGCAGCCCGCGGTACGTGGGGAGCAGCTCGTCGAAGCGGTCGGCCCACTCGTCCTCGCGCCCGGCGAGCAGCAGCACCAGGTGGTCGAGGAACGTGTGCCAGCCCGCGCCGTAGCCACGCGCACCGCCGCGGGTCAGCCGCCGGTGCTCGACGAGCAGCACCGAGCCGGCGCCGCGCGGCTCGACACGGGCCTCGACCTCGCTCGGACCCTCCCCGGGGAACGACCACGAGAGCAGCAGCCGGGACGGCGGCTCGCACGCGAGCACCTCGCCGGTCGCACGGTCGGCAGCGGCGTCGGCGCTGCCCTCGTCGGCCATGTCGAGCACGTACGCACCGCCGGTGCGCAGGTCACCGCTGAGCCGGCCGAGCCACCGCTCGACGCGCGCCGGTTCGGTGAGCGCCGACCAGAGGTCTGCGGGAGGCACGGCGAGCGTCCGCTCGAAGCGCACCTGCGCCTCCTGCCCCTCGGCGGTGAGCAGTCCGAGCTCGTCGAGCATGCGTGACGTCATGGCCGTGCCTCCTGGTCGTGGGTCGGGTCCGTGCTCCGTGCCTGTCGCCGGCCGCGCGCGACCTCGGTCTCGAGCGCGTCGAGCCGCTGGTCCCAGAAGCGGCGGACGCCGCGGACCCAGAGCTCGACCTCGGTGAGGGACTCGGCGCGCACCGAGTACAGGCGACGCTGACCGTCGACGACGGACTCGACGACCCCGGCCTCGCGCAGCACGCGCAGGTGCCGCGACGCACCGGGCTGGCTCACGCCGAACTCCGCCCCGACGGCCGTCGCGAGCTCGCCCGCGGAACGCTGACCGTCCGCGAGGAGCTCGACGAGCCGACGCCGGACCGGGTCCCCGAGTGCATCCATCGCCTGCATGGGGTCCATGCTTGCACTCCGCGTTATATAACGCAACGGTCATATGCCGGCGTCCGGCCAGCACGTGAGGCCCGCGCGACACGAGCGCGTCGACCGCGGCGGCAGTGTCGGCGGTCGCAGCCGCAGCGGCACGGGCGCCCCGTGAGCCCGACGCGCCGTCAGCGCGCCGGGCTCACGACGCCCACGTCACGGGGTCGCGAGACAGCTCGGTCCGAGCAGCGCCTTGAGGTCACCGAACAGCGACGGCGAGCGCTCGACGCGCAGCCCCTCGTCGAGCCGCATGACCGTCGCCCGCCCCGGGCTCGTGAGCCGCAGGTGCACCTCCGTCACGCCCGGGTGCGTCGAGAGGACCTCGCGCAGACGCTCCACGACGGGCGCCGTGCACCGCGAGACCGGGAGCGTCAGGACGACCGGGGAGTCCGCGGCCGCGGACACGTCCGGGATCGACACCTCCATCGCCTGGAGCTGCATCGTCTCGTCGCGCCGGCGAACCCGGCCACGCACGACCACGACCGCGTCCTCGGCGAGCGCCGTCGAGTACGCGAGGTACGTCTCGCCGAAGAACATGATCTCGACGGCGCCCTCCATGTCCTCGAGCGTGACGGCGGCCCAGGGGTTGCCCTGCTTCGACATCTTCCGCTGGAGCGACGTGATCAGGCCCGCGACGACCACCGTCGAGCCGTCCGGCCGCGCCTCGTCGGCGTTGAGCGTCGCGATCGCGACGTCCGCGGCGGCCGCGAGCACGTGCTCCAGCCCCGAGAGCGGGTGGTCGGAGACGTAGAGCCCGAGCATCTCGCGCTCGAACTGCAGCCGCTGCTTCTTGTCCCAGTCGGGCAGGTCCGGGATCACGACTGAGAAGCCGGGGCCCTCGTCGTCACCGCCGAGGTCCGCGAACAGGTCGAACTGCCCCTCGGCCTCCTTGCGCTTGACCCCGATGACCGAGTCGACGGCCTGCTCGTGCACGAGCAGCAGCGCCCGGCGCGCGTGGCCGAGCGAGTCGAACGCGCCGGCCTTGATCAGCGACTCGATGGTCCGCTTGTTGCAGACGACGGCCGGGACCTTGTCGAGGAAGTCGGTGAAGGATGTGAACGCGCCCTTCTCCTCGCGCGTGCGCACGATCGCGTCGACGACGTTCGCGCCGACGTTGCGCACCGCGGTGAGGCCGAAGCGGATGTCGACGCCCACGGCCGTGAAGTTCGCCGACGAAGAGTTCACGTCGGGGGGCAGGACCGTGATGCCCATGCGGCGGCACTCGCCGAGGTACAGCGCCGACTTGTCCTTGTCGTCGCGCACGCTCGTGAGCAGCGCGGCCATGTACTCGGTCGGGTAGTTCGCCTTGAGGAACGCCGTCCAGTAGGACACGACGCCGTACGCCGCGGAGTGCGCCTTGTTGAAGGCGTACCCGGCGAACGGGACGAGCACGTCCCACACCGCCTGGATCGCCTTGTCGGAGTAGCCCCGCTCGCGGCACCCGGCCTGGAAGGGGATGAACTCCTTGTCGAGCACCTCCTTCTTCTTCTTGCCCATCGCGCGGCGCAGGAGGTCGGCCTGGCCGAGCGTGTAGCCGGCGAGCTTCTGGGCGGCGCGCTGGACCTGCTCCTGGTAGACGATCAGGCCGTGCGTGATGCCCACGACCTCCTCGAGCGGCTCGGCCAGCTCGGGGTGGATCGGCTCGATCTGCTGCAGGCCGTTCTTGCGCAGCGCGTAGTTGATGTGCGAGTTCATGCCCATCGGGCCCGGGCGGTAGAGCGCGATGACGGCCGAGATGTCCTCGAAGTTGTCCGGGCGCATCTGGCGCAGCAGGGAGCGCATCGGCCCGCCGTCGAGCTGGAACACCCCGAGCGTGTCGCCGCGCCCGAGCAGCTCGTAGGTCGGCGGGTCGTCGAGCGCGACCTCCTCGATGAGGATCGGGTCCTTGCCGTTCATCTCGATGTTCTCGAGCGCGTCGTCGAGGATCGTGAGGTTGCGCAGCCCGAGGAAGTCCATCTTGATCAGGCCGAGCGCCTCGGACGACGGCTGGTCGAACTGCGTGATGATCGCGCCGTCCTGGGGGCGGCGCATGATCGGGATGATGTCGAGGAGCGGCTCGCTCGACATGATGACGCCGGCCGCGTGCACGCCCCACTGGCGCTTGAGGTTCTCGAGCCCGCGCGCCGTCTCGAGCACGCGCTGCGCCTCGGGGTCGGCCTGGACGACCTGCCGGAACTCCTCCGCCTCGGCGTAGCGCGGGTCGTCCGGGTTGTAGATGCCCTTGAGCGAGATGTCCTTGCCCATGACCGCGGGCGGCATCGCCTTGGTGAGCTTCTCCCCCATCGCGAACGGGAAGCCGAGCACGCGCGAGGCGTCCTTGAGGGCCTGCTTGGCCTTGATCGTGCCGTAGGTGACGATCTGCGCGACGCGGTCCTCGCCGTACTTCTCGGTCACGTACCGGATGACCTCGCCGCGCCGGCGCTCGTCGAAGTCGACGTCGACGTCGGGCCACGAGACGCGCTCCGGGTTGAGGAAGCGCTCGAAGATCAGGCCGTGCTCGAGCGGGTCGAGCTCGGTGATGCCCATCGCGTACGAGGCCATCGAGCCGGCGGCCGACCCACGCCCGGGGCCGACGCGGATGCCCTGGGCCTTGGCCCAGTTGATGAAGTCGGCGACGACGAGGAAGTAGCCGGAGAACCCGAGCTGCGTGATGACGCCCGTCTCGTAGTCGGCCTGCTTGCGCACGTCGTCGGGGATCGCGCCCTTGTACCGGCGCTGGAGGCCCGACTCGACCTCCTTGATGAACCACGACTGCTCGTCCTCGCCGGCGGGCACCGGGAAGTTCGGCATGTAGTTGGCGTTCGTGTTGAACTCGACCTCGCACTGCTCCGCGATGCGCAGCGTGTTGTCGCACGCCTCGGGGAGCTCGGCCCACTTGCGCCGCATCTCCTCGGCGGACCACAGGTAGAACTGGTCGGTGTCGAACTTGAACCGGTCGGGGTCGGCGAGGGTCGAGCCCGACTGGACGCACAGCAGCACCTCGTGCGCGTGGCTGTCCTCGTGGCGCGTGTAGTGCAGGTCGTTCGTCGCGACGAGCGGCGCGTCGATCACCTCGGCGAGCCGGCGCAGGTCCTTGATGACCCGCTGCTCGATCTCGAGCCCGTGGTCCATGAGCTCGACGTAGAAGAACTCCTTGCCGAAGATGTCCTGGAACTCGCCCGCGGCGCGCACGGCCTCGTCGAACTGCCCGAGCCGCAGACGGGTCTGCACCTCGCCCGACGGGCAGCCCGTGGTCGCGATGAGGCCCTGGGAGTACCGGCTCAGCAGCTCGCGGTCCATGCGCGGCCACTTGCCCATCTGCCCCTCGAGGGACGCGAGCGACCCCAGCCGGAACAGGTTGTGCATGCCCTCGGTCGTCCGGGACAGGATCGTCATGTGCGTGTAGGCACCGCGCGCCGAGACGTCGTCGCTCGCCTGGTGCGCCTCGCCCCACCGCACGCGCGTCTGGTCGAACCGGCTGGTCCCCGGCGTCAGGTAGGCCTCGATGCCGATGATCGGCTTGATGCCGTGCGCCTTGGCACGCGACCAGAAGTCGAACGCGCCGAACAGGTAGCCGTGGTCCGTGATGGCCATGGCCGTCTGGCCGAGCCGCTCGGCCTCGGTGAAGAGGTCCTCGACGCGGGCCGCACCGTCGAGCATCGAGAACTCGGTGTGTGCGTGGAGGTGGACGAAGTCAGATCCTCCAGAAGCCATGCGGGCCATCCTAGGTCGTCCCGCCGACACCTCCGGCGGGTCGCGAGCGTGTCGCCCGGTGACCCCGCGCACACGCCGCCGACCACCGCGCAGGCCGCTCGGCCGGCACCGGCGCGCCGCGCCCGGCGTGTCGCGACGGACCCCGCCCCGGGCCCGTCGAGCGCGTCAGCGGTACCCGTCGCCGAGGACGTCGAGCGCGCGGGAGAGGTCCTCGGGGTACTCGCTCGTGAGCTCGAGCCACGTGCCGCCCGTCGGGTGCTCGAAGCCGAGGCGCATCGCGTGCAGCCACTGCCGGGACAGCCCGGTCCGGGCCGCGAGCGTCGGGTCGGCGCCGTAGGTCAGGTCCCCGACGCACGGGTGCCGCAGCGCCGCGAAGTGCACGCGGATCTGGTGCGTGCGCCCCGTCTCGAGGTGCACCTCGACGAGCGAGGCGGACGGCAGCATCTCGAGCACCTCGTAGTGCGTGACCGACGGCTTGCCGTCGGCGACGACCGCGAACTTCCAGTCGGAGCTCGGGTGCCGCCCGATGGGGGCGTCGATCGTGCCCGTCGTCGGCTCGGGGTGCCCCTGCACCAGCGCGTGGTAGACCTTCTCGACCGTACGCTCCTTGAACGCGCGCTTGAGCACCGTGTACGCGAGCTCGCTCTTCGCGACGACCATGAGGCCGGACGTGCCCGCGTCGAGCCGGTGCACGATGCCCTGCCGCTCCGCGGCGCCCGACGTCGAGATCCGGTACCCCGCGGCGGCGAGCGCGCCGACGACCGTCGGCCCCTCCCACCCGGGCGAGGGGTGCGCAGCGACGCCGACCGGCTTGTCGACCACCACGAGGTCGTCGTCGTCGTGCACGATGCGCATGCCCGGGACCGGCTCCGGGGCGACCTCGACCGGCGCGGCGTCGCGCTCGTCGGGGATCTCGACCTCGAGCCACGAGCCGGCGTGCAGGCGCTCGGACTTGCCCGCCTCGCGCCCGTCGACCCGGACCGCGCCCGCCGCTGCGAGCTCGGCGGCGCGGGTCCGCGAGAAGCCGAGCAGGCGTGCCAGCGCGGCGTCGACCCGCTCCCCCGCCAGCCCGTCCGGGACCGGGAGCGAGCGCGTCTCAGCCATCGGTGCGCACGGGCCCGTCGAGCGGGCCGGCCGCAGCGGCGGGTGCGGCGCGCGTCCCGGCGACCGGCTCCCCCGGCGTCGCGTCGGCGTCGGCCGGGTCGCCGGCGTCGCCGGCTGCGTCCTGGGCGGCGGCCGCGTGCTCGCGCGTGCCGTCGAGCGCGATCCCGCGGACCGCGAGCAGCATGATGAGTCCTGCGGCGCCGACGATCGCGATGTCCGCGACGTTGCCGACGAACACGTTGCCGTACGCGATGAAGTCGACGACGTGCCCGCGCGCGACGCCGGGCTCCCGGAAGAACCGGTCGACCAGGTTCCCGAGGGCGCCGCCGAGCAGCAGACCGAACGCGACGGCCCAGCCGCGCGACCCGAGCCGGCGCGAGGCGCGGATCACCACGACGACGACCGCCGTCGCCACGACCGTGAGGAGCCACGTCTGGCCGTTCGCGATCGAGAGCGCCGCGCCCGGGTTGAACACCAGGCGCAGCCCCAGGAGGTCACCGACGAGCGGGACCCGCTCCGACTCGCTCAGCTCGCGCAGCGCGACGACCTTGGTCAGCTGGTCGAGCGCCAGGACCCCGACCGTCAGGCTGGTCAGCAGCGTGAGCAGGCGCCGCCGGCGGGCCGGGTCGGTGCGGTCAGGGGTCGGCTCTACCTCGGGCGTCGTGGACATCGAGGACGAGTCTACGGGCGCGTCAGCGACGCTCCTCGCGCTGCTTGCACTCGACGCACAGGGACGCGCGCGGGAACGCCTGGACGCGGGCCTTGCCGATCGCCTTGCCGCACGACTCGCACGTGCCGAACGTCCCGGCCGAGATGCGCGCGAGGGCGTGGCTCGACTGGGTCAGCAGGTCGCGCGTGTTGTTGACGAGCGTGAGCTCCTGCTCGCGCTCGAGGGCGCTCGAGCCGGAGTCCGCCTGGTCGTCGCCCGCGCCGTCGCCCGAGTTGCGCAGGAGGTCCGAGAGCTCGGCGTCCGCGGCGCTGAGCTCCGCCGTCAGCCGGTCGACGTCGCCGATCAGCTCGTCGGCGACGGCCTGCACCTCACGAGCGGTCCAGGGCTTCTCGCCGTCACGGACCGGGAAGCTGCGGACCGCCTTGGCGAGGTCCGGAAAGTCGTGCGATGCGGTCGCAGTGCCGACCGAGTCGTTGATGGCCACGAGCACCCTCTCGTTGTGAGTCACGCGAGACTATGCGCCCGAGTCAGCACGCACAACACACCACGCCGGTCGACGGACCGGACGTGGTGTGCTGTGAGCGGAACTGCTGGTCAGAGGGTGCGACCCTCGCCCACCGGCTGGGCGTTCTGACCGCTGCGCGGCGGGAGCGCGGAGCCGCGGTTGTCGAGGTCCCCGAGCAGGTTCTCGAGGTAGCTCTTGAGGCGCGTGCGGTAGTCCCGCTCGAACACCCGGAGCTCGTCGATCTTGCGCTCCAGCAGGGACCGCTCCTGCTCGAGCTGACCGAGCGTTCGTGCCGACGTCTCCTCGGCCTCGCGCACGATGCGCGCACCCTGCGACTTGGCCTCGGAGATGAGCCGGTCGCTCTCCTCCTGGCCGCTGCGCACGTAGTCGTCGTGCAGCTTCTGCGCGAGAGCGAGCATGCCCGTCGCGGACTCCGGCTCGTTCGGCCGGCCCTGCTGGACGGGGGCCACGGCCACCGGCGCCGGGGCGACGGGCGCCGCGACGACCTGGCGCTCGGGCTCGGGCTCCGGGAGCGGCTTCGGCGCGGGGGCCGCCTGCTGCGCACCGGCCCGGCTCAGCTCCGCGATGCGGCGCTCGGCCGCCGCGAGCTTCGTCTTGAGGTCGTCGTTCTCACCCTGGAGGTCCCGGAGGGTGTTGACGACCTCGTCGAGGAAGTCGTCGACCTCGTCCTGGTCGTACCCCTCTCTGAACTTGGTCGCCTGGAACTTCTTGTTCAGGACGTCGTCTGCGGTCAGCAGTGCCATCGTCGTCACCTCTTCGGTCGCACTTGGTCAAGCCGGTGGGCAGTCCACCGACCGCCTCGGCTCACGGTAGCGGACATTGCGGGACGAGCACGCGACCCGCCGCGCCCGCCCCCGGACATGCGGTCGCCCGGGCAGCGACGATCCGGACGAACCGGACATCCCCCCGGGCGCACGGTCTCAGATGCGGCTGAGGATGGTCATCAGCACGTAGCAGACGAGCATCAGCACCAGGAACGCGAGGTCCAGGCGCACGGTCCCGATCGTCAGCGGCGGCAGGATGCGCCGCAGCGCCCGCAGGGGCGGGTCGGTGACCGTGTAGGTCGCCTCCGCGATCACGAGCGCGACGCCGCGGGGGCGCCACTCGCGCGCGAAGAACTGCACCCAGTCCAGCACGAGCCGGATCAGGAGCAGGATGACGAAGACGAAGACGACCAGGTACAGCAGCTGCGCGACGAGGTGCACGCGTCAGCTCTGGTTGAAGAAGCCGGTGCGGACCGGCTCGACGGGCGGCGGCTGCTCCTCGCCGGTCACCTCGACGTGCGCGGGCGACAGCAGGAACACCTTGTTGGTGACCCGCTCGATCGCGCCGTGCAGCCCGAAGATGAGGCCGGCGGAGAAGTCGACGAGCCGCTTGGCGTCCGCCTCGTCCATGTCGGACAGGTTCATGATCACGGGCGTGCCCTCGCGGAACGCCTCGCCGATCTTGCGTGCGTCGTTGTACGAGCGCGGGTGGATCGTCGTGATCCGGCGCAGCTCGCCCGTCTCCGGGTGCACGTCGTGCGCGGGTGCCACCGAGCGCGTCGCCGTCGGGCGGTGCAGCGGTGTCACCTGGGCCTCGTACTCGTGCGCCACGTCGGCCTCCAGGTCGTCGTACTCGTCGACGTACTCCTCGTGCTCGCCCCGGTCGTCGGCGAGGCCGAGGTACAGCATCGTCTTGCGCAGTGCTCCGGCCATCGCGGTCTCCCCATCCCCCGAACTGATCTGTCCAGCGACTTTCACGCTAGCAACGTCGGAGGATCGTGACCCCGCGACACGCGCGGCGCCTCTCGACTTACCGTAGATCACCCGAGATCACCCGGACGAGCGAACCACCCCCGCGAACCGCCCGGTGGTCGTGCCCTCGCGGGTCGCGCGCCGGTGCGAGAAGAACCGGGGGTCGCGCGCGGTGCAGACGTCGACGCTGGTCACGTGGCCGACACCGGCCCGGGCGAGCACCGCGCGGGCCCCCGCCGGCAGGTCGAGTGCGGGCTTCCCCCACGCGGTCGTCGCCCACGTCTCGGGCACCGCGGCGGCGACCTGCTCGCGCAGCGCGGCCGGGACCTCGTACTCGGCGCCGCTGATCGCGGGGCCCACGACGGCCCGCACGTGCGCGAGCCGGGCGCCGGCCGACGTCAGGGCGCGCACCGCGGCCTCGAGCACGCCGCGCTCGAGGCCCTGCCGGCCCGCGTGCGCGACGCCGACGACCCCGGCGCCCGCGTCGGCGAGTAGCACCGGCACGCAGTCCGCGACGAGCACCGCGAGGCCCACGCCGGGGCGCGCCGCGACGAGCGCGTCGGCCACCCCCACCTCGACCTCGCCCGGGCCGGGCTCGCGGGACACGGTCAGCACGTCGGCCCCGTGCACCTGCGCCGCCACGGCGACACGCCCGCCGAGCCACCGCTCGACGCGCCCGCGGTTGACGAGCACCCGGTCGGGGTCGTCGCCGACGTGCAGCCCGAGGTCGAGCGAGTCCCACGGCGCCGCGCTCACCCCGCCCGCGCGCGTCGTGAAGCCCGCACGCACCCCGGGGCCGAGGTCGACCTCGAGCACGTCGATCGCGTGCGCGCCCACCCGCCGGCTACTTGAGGAAGTCGGGGACGTCCAGGTCCTCGCTCGGGCGGCGCGTGGCGCGCTCCTCCTCGAACACGCGCGGGACCTCGAGCTGACCCGTCGCCGGCGCGGGCTCGTGCTCGCTCGCGAGGAACGCCGGGACCTGGCGGGGCGCGGCGTGCACCGGCGCGGAGCCGACGCGCACGACGTCGTCGTCCGTGGGCAGCGGGCGGGGCGCGGCGTGCGACGGGACGGTGACGGGCGGCGCGAGCCGCGGCGGCGTCGAGCTCCCGCTCACCTGGCCGAGCCCGCGCGACTCGCGCCGCACGACCGGGGAGCCGCCGTCGAAGCCGGCCGCGATGACCGTGACGCGCACCTCGTCGCCGAGGGCGTCGTCGATCACGGCACCGAAGATGATGTTGGCCTCGGGGTGCGCCGCCTCCTGCACCAGGCGGGCGGCCTCGTTGATCTCGAACAGGCCCAGGTCGGAGCCGCCCTGGATCGACAGCAGCACGCCGTGCGCGCCGTCGATGCTGGCCTCGAGCAGCGGCGAGGAGATCGCGAGCTCGGCCGCCTGGACGGCACGGTCCTCCCCGCGCGCAGAGCCGATGCCCATGAGCGCCGAGCCGGCGCCCTGCATGACCGACTTCACGTCGGCGAAGTCGAGGTTGATCAGGCCCGGGGTCGTGATGAGGTCGGTGATGCCCTGCACGCCCGAGAGCAGCACCTGGTCCGCCGAGTGGAAGGCGTCGAGCACCGAGACCGAGCGGTCCGAGATCGACAGGAGGCGGTCGTTCGGGATGACGATGAGGGTGTCGACCTCGGCGCGCAGCGCGTCGATGCCGGAGTCGGCCTGGACCGAGCGGCGCCGGCCCTCGAAGGTGAACGGGCGCGTGACGACGCCGATGGTCAGCGCGCCGAGCGAGCGCGCGATCCGGGCGACGACCGGAGCGCCACCGGTCCCGGTGCCGCCGCCCTCGCCTGCGGTGACGAAGACCATGTCGGCGCCGCGCAGGACGTCCTCGATCTCCTCCGCGTGGTCCTCGGCGGCCTTCTTGCCGACCTCGGGGTCAGCGCCGGCACCGAGGCCGCGCGTGAGCTCGCGGCCCACGTCGAGCTTGACGTCGGCGTCCGACATCAGGAGCGCCTGGGCGTCCGTGTTGATGGCGATGAACTCGACACCCTTGAGGCCGACCTCGATCATGCGGTTGACGGCATTGACGCCGCCACCGCCGATGCCGACGACCTTGATGACCGCCAGGTAGTTCTGCGGAGCTGCCACGGTGGGTGCCTCTCGTTGTGCGCCAGTGCTGCGGGTGTGCGGGGCCGGGATCGGACCCCTGCACCCGCCGAAACGTTCACCCTCTACTAGAGGGTTATAGTTATGTCAGGTGCTTCTTGTCGTGACGGTAGGTGCCTCGTGCGCCGGGATCAACGACCGTCCCGGGCGTGTCGGCGATGTCGCGTGCGTCACCTGGTGATCGGCAGGGTCGGGGCGGACACGTCGAAGACCGCCGAGCCCGCGCTCGCCGGCGCCGCCCGGAGCGCCTGGAGCACGGCGATCTTGAGCGCCGTCTCGTGCGCGCTCCCCCACACGACCTCGGCGCCGTCGCGCAGCACCATCGTGACCGTGTCCTGCGTCTCCGCCGACACCTCGCCGACCTGCCCGAGCAGGTCCGGCGGCAGCGCCTCGAGCACCGTGAGCACGGCCCGCAGCGTCCGGGCGTCGCCCACGGGGACCCGGACGACGGGCAGGCCCTCGGGCGGGACGTCGACGCGCCCGACCTGGACACCGTCCATGTCGAGCAGCGCGAAGCCGGCGACCGGGCCGTCCGGGGCGGCGGCCGACGTCGACGGCGGCTCGGGCACCGCGGCGACGGGCTCGCGCGACACGAGCTCGACGACCAGCCCGCGCGGCCAGTCGCGCATGACCCGCGCCTCGCGCACGCCCGGGACCTCGAGCACGTCGTCCCGCAGCGCGACCGTGTCCAGCCGCGGGAGCGGGGTGCCCGCGCGTCCGCCGACGACCGCGGCGACCTGGTCGACGGCCACGACCGTGCCTGCACCCGAGATCGCGACCCGGGCGGGGTCCAGCGCGAGCACCGGGGACAGCAGCAGGAGCCACGCGAGCGAGCCCACCGCGACGAACGCGCTCACGCCGATCACGACCTGGCGCACCGCGAGCCGCCGGCGCGCCCGTGCGCGCTCCGCGAACCGCTCGGCCGAGCGCTCCGAGACGACGGCCGCGCGCACCGGCAGCGCGAACCCGTGCCGGCCGGACGTGTACGTGGTCACGGTCGGCGCGTGCGGGTCGAGGACCTGGGCCTGGCCGCCGGTGTCGGGGGCAGGCTCGCGGACCGGACGGGGCCCCGTGGGCCGCAGGGGCAGCGGGACCGCGCGGTGCTCACCCGTCGCGCGCTGCTCGCCGGGTGCCGTGCGCTGGGATCCCGTCGACGGGCGCGGCTCGGCGGGCGGCAGCGCGCGCGGACGGACCTCCGGGCGCGCTTCCGGGCGCGCCGAGGGGGTCGCGGGCCGGGCGGGGGCCGGTCGTGGGCGCGCGGGACGCCCGGTCACCGGACGGCGGGGCGGCGGCGTCATGCGCCCCCCGCGGCGCCCGACCGTGACCCGGCCCGGGCGGCACGCGCGAGCTCCGCGAGCACGTCGGGGACGAGGGCGGTCACGTCTCCCGCGCCGACGGTGAGCAGCAGGTCCCCGGGCCGCGCGGCGCGCGCGACGGCGAGGGCCGCCTCCCAGCGGTCGGCGACGAACGTGGCCTTGCCCGCGGTCGCGACGCGGTCGGTGATGAGCGCTCCCGTCACCTCGGGGTCCGGGTCCTCGCGCGCGGCGTAGACGTCGGTGACGATGACGACGTCCGCGAGGTCGAGGGCGTCGGCGAACTCGTCCGCGAACGTCCGCGTGCGGGAGAACAGGTGCGGCTGGAAGAGCGCGAGCACGCGTCCGTCCTGCGCGACGGTCCGGGCGGCGCGCAGCAGCGCAGCGACCTCGGTCGGGTGGTGCGCGTAGTCGTCGACGACCCGCACGCCGCCCACCTCGCCGCGGTGCTCGAACCGCCGGCCCGTGCCACGGAACGCGGCGAGCCCCGCGGTCGCGTCGGGCACCGAGGCGCCGAGCCGGCGGGCGGCGACGTACGCCGCGGCGGCGTTGAGGGCGTTGTGGGCGCCGGGGGCGGTCAGGACGAGCGTCGTGCTGCCGACCGCCGGGTCGGCGTCGAGCGTGACGGACCACGACCCCGCCTCGAGCCGCACCTGTCCGACGACGACGTCGGCGCGCGCATCGGTCCCGTAGGTGACGACGTCGACGCCGCGGGCCGCGAGCCCGGCGCGCGTGCGCTCGACGAGCCGCGCGGCACCGGGGTCGTCGAGGCACGTGACGAGCAGCCCGCCCGGGGCGACGCGCTCGGTGAACGCCACGAACGCGTCCTCGAACGCCTCGCGGGTGCCGTAGTGGTCGAGGTGGTCCGGCTCGACGTTCGTCACGACCGCGACCTCGGGCGCGTACGCGAGGAACGAGCCGTCCGACTCGTCGGCCTCGGCCACGAACGCCGGGCCCGCGCCCGGTCGGCCGCCCGCGACCGCGCCGGCGGGGGTCAGCACCGTGCCGCCGATCGCGAAGGACGGGTCGAGCCCGGCCTCGAGCAGCGCCGTCGCGACCATCGCGGACGTCGTGGTCTTCCCGTGCGCGCCGGCGACGGCCACGGCCCGGCGCCCGACCATGAGCGCGGCGAGCGCCTCCGACCGGTGCAGGACGCGCAGCCCGTCGCGCCGTGCGCGGGCGAGCTCGACGTTGGACTCGCGGACCGCGGACGAGACCACGACCGTGTCGACCCCGTCGAGGTGCGCGGCGTCGTGCCCGACGAACACGGTGACCCCGGCCGACCGGAGCGGGGCGAGCGCCGGACCGTCCTGGGCGTCGGACCCGCTGACCGGCACGCCGCGCGCCGCGAGCAGGCCCGCGACGGCCGACATGCCGGCGCCGCCGACGCCGACGAGGTGCGTGCGCCCGAGGACCTCGAGGCCGTCGGACGCGACGAGCGCCCGGACGTCCGTACCGGCCGACCCGCTCACGGGGTGTCCCCCGACGGGACACCGTGCGCCGGCGAGCCGTCCGTGGTCGGTCCCGCAGCACCTGTCGGCGTCAGGTGCGCCTCGACGAGGTCCGCGACGCGCGACGCGGCGTCGCGCACCCCGACGGAGGCGGCGGCGGCGCTCATGCGCTCACGCTGCTCGGGCGCGCCGGGCCCGACGAGCAGCGGCAGCAGGTTCTCCCGGAGCCACGGCGCGGTCAGCTCGTCGTCCGCGACGAGGAGCCCGCCGCCGGCGGCGACGACCGGGGCGGCGTTGAGGCGCTGCTCCCCGTTGCCGATGGGCAGCGGGACGTACACCGCGGGCAGCCCGAGCGCCGCGATCTCGCTCACCGTCCCCGCGCCCGAGCGGCCGAGCACGACGTCGGCGCACGCGAGCGCGAGCTGCATCTCGTCGAGGTACTCGCGCACGTGGTAGCGCTCGGCACCGGGCAGGCCGTCGACGACGGAGCGCACCGCGTCCGCCTTCCCCGCGCCGGTCGAGTGCAGCACCTGGACGCCCGCGGCGATGAGGTCCGCAGCGACGGACGCGATGGCCGTGTTGACGCTCACGGCGCCGAGCGAGCCGCCCGTGACGACGAGCGTCGGCAGCGCCGGGTCGAGCCCGAGCCGGCGCGCCGCCTCGGTGCGGGTCCCCGCGGCGTCGCGCGCGCGGTCCGCGATCAGCCCCGCGATCTCGGGGCGCAGCGGCAGGCCGGTGACGAGCGCGCCGGGCAGCTCCGTGCCGGGGAACGTCACCGCGACCGAGGCTGCCCAGCGGGCGCCGAGCCGGTTCGCGAGGCCGGGCCGGGCGTTCTGCTCGTGCACCACGACCGGCACCGCGCGCGAGCGTGCGGCGAGGTACGCGGGCGTCGAGACGTACCCGCCGAAGCCGACGACGACCTGGGCACCGCTCGCGTCGATCGCGTCCCCCGCGGCACGCACCGCCTCGCGCAGGCGACCCGGCAGCCGCAGCACGTCCGAGCTCGGGCGGCGCGGGAGCGGCACGCGCGGGACGAGCGCGAGCGGGAGCCCGCGCTCGGGCACGAGCCGCGCCTCGAGGCCCGACGCGGTGCCGAGCACCGTCAGCCGGACGGCGAGGTCGCGGCGGCGGAGCTCCTCGGCGACCGCGAGCAGCGGGTTCACGTGGCCGGCGGTCCCCCCGCCGGCGAGCAGGACGGAACGGACGGGCAGGTCAGGCACGGATCCTCCCGAGCACCGCGAGCGAGCGGCGCACGACGTGCGGGCGCGCGGCGAGGGCCTCGGCAGCACCGGGCTCGGCGCGCGCGAACGAGATGACCATGCCGAGGGCCGTCATGGTCATGATGAGCGCCGAGCCGCCCGCGGAGACGAGCGGCAGCGGGACGCCGATGACCGGCGCGAGCCCGATCACGACGCCGATGTTGAGGAGCGCCTGCCCGATCACCCAGCACGCGACCGCGCCCGTGGTGATCTTGACGAACGGGTCGGGGTGGCGCCGGACGATGCGGAACATCGCGAGCGCGAGCAGCGCGAACAGGCCCAGCACGAGCAGCGTGCCGATGAGCCCGAGCTCCTCGCCGATGATCGCGAAGATGAAGTCGTTGTGCGCCTCGGGCAGGTAGGACCACTTCTCGGCGCTCCCGCCGAGGCCGACCCCGCCCCAGCCGCCGGTCGCGAGGGCCCGCGCGCCGTGCTCCGTCTGGTAGCACTCGTTCGTGATGTCGCACTCGCCAAGCCACGAGAAGATGCGCTTGCGGCGGTTCTCGCTCGGGATCGTGAGCGCGGCGACGCCCGCACCGGCGATCACGCCCGCGAAGCCGAACACGCGCAGGGGGATCCCGGCGACGAACAGGGCGCCGGCGATGAGGACGATGATCACGAGCGCCGTGCCGAGGTCGCGGCCGAGCATGACGAGCCCGACCATGCCGCCCGCGACGGGGACCGCCGGCACGAGCGCGTGCCGCCACTCCCCGAGCAGCGGACGCTTGCGGGCGAGCACCGCCCCGAGCCACAGCGCGAGCGCGAGCTTGACCACCTCGGCCGGCTGCATCGTGAACCCGCCGATCCGGATCCAGCCGCGGTTGCCGCCCACCGCGAAACCGAGCGGCGTCAGCGTCAGGAGCTGGAGCGCCGCGGCGCCGGCCAGCGCGGGCCAGGCCACCGCGGTGTAGAAGCGCACCGGCAGGCGTGAGGCGACGAACATGATCGGGACGCCGATGAGCGCGAACTGCGCCTGGGTCGCGAACACGGCGTACGGCGACTCGTTCGCGGCGAGCGACTCGACGCTCGAGCTCGACAGGACCATGACGAGGCCCAGGACGATGAGCAGGGCGGTCGCGCCGGTGAGCACGTAGTAGCTCGTGACCGCGCTGTCCCACTGCCCGAGCAGCGATCCCGCGCGCGAGCGTCCCGTCGCCGGGGGCTCGACCGCGCCGGGCCGGGCGGGCGTCGTCTGCGCCACGGCCGCGGGCCTCAGTGCTCGTCCGGCGCGAGCGCCCGGACCGCCGCGGTGAACGCGTCGCCGCGCTCGGCGTACGAGGTGAACTGGTCCATGGACGCGCACGCCGGCGCGAGCAGCACGGTCGTGGGGGTCCGGGTCCCGGCGAGCGTGCGCGCGGAGTCGACGGCGCGGGTCATCACCGATCCAGTGTCACCGGGATCGACGGAGACGACGGGAACCTCGGGCGCGTGTCGGGCGAGCGCGTCCCGCAGCGGCTGCTGGTCGACGCCGATCAGGACGACGCCGCGCAGGCGGTCGCGGCGGCTGCGCACGAGCTCGTCGAACGTGGCGCCCTTGGCGAGCCCGCCGGCGATCCACACGACCGTGCCCACCTCGAACGACGCGAGCGCGGCCGCGGCGGCGTGCGGGTTCGTGGCCTTGGAGTCGTCGACCCACGCGATCCCGCCCGACTCGGCGACCCGCTCGATGCGGTGCCCCCCGGGCGCGTACGCGCGCAGCCCGTCGCGCACCGCGACCGGGGTGACGCCGTGCGCGAGCGCCAGCGCGGCCGCCGCGAGGGCGTTCTGCACGACGTGCGGGGGGACGGCGCCGTCGGGCCCCGCGAGGTGCGCGAGGTCCGCGAGCGTGCCGAGCTCGGCCGCGTGCGTGTGCCGCAGCGACGCGAACCCGCGGTCGACCAGCACGTCCTCGACGACGCCGACCTGCCCGACGCGCGGGGTGCCCAGCGTGAAGCCGACGGCGACCGCGCCGTCCGCGACGTCGGCCTCGCGCACGAGGTCCTCGGTGCGGGGGTCGCTCGCGCTGTACACGCACGCGACCTGCGTGCGCTCGTAGACCCGGCCCTTGTCGGCGGCGTACGCGTCGAGGGAGCCGTGCCAGTCCAGGTGGTCCTCGGCGACGTTGAGCACCGCCGCGGCCTGCGCGGACATCGAGTGCGTGAAGTGCAGCTGGAAGCTCGACAGCTCGACCGCGAGCACGTCGAGCGTCGGGTCGGTCGCCGCGAGCACCACGGGCGTCCCGACGTTCCCGACGGCCGCGGCGTGCTCGCCGCCGGCGCGCAGCATCGACGCGAGCATCCCGACGGTCGTGGTCTTGCCGTTGGTTCCGGTGACGGCGAGCCACGGCGCGGGCCCGCTGCCGTCCGCGCGGTCGACGCGCAGCTGCCACGCGAGCTCGACCTCGCTCCACACCGGCACGCCGCGCTCGAGCGCGCCGGCCAGGAGCGGGTCGCTCGGCGGCCAGCCCGGCGAGGCGACCACGAGGTCGACGCCGTCGAGGCCGCCACCCGCGACGAACGCGGCGGAGTCGGCCGCGTCGGCGTCGGCGGCGTGCCGGTCGACCGTGACGACGTGCGCGCCCCCGTCGGTCAGGACCTGGAGCGCGGCGCGCCCGGAGACCCCGAGCCCCGCGAGGACGACCCGGTGACGTGCGAGATCCACTAGCCGGCCACCCACTCGCCGTAGAAGATGCCGACGCCGACGGCCACGAAGAGCCCGGCGATGATCCAGAACCGGATGACGATCGTGACCTCGCCCCAGCCCGAGAGCTCGAAGTGGTGGTGGAGCGGCGCCATCTTGAACACGCGTTTGCCGGTCATCCGGAAGAACCCGATCTGGATGACGTCGGAGAGCACGACGAGGACGAACATCCCGCCGATGATCGCCGCGAGGATCTCGGTGCGGGACAGGATCGACAGGCCGGCGAGCGCGCCGCCGAGCGCGAGCGACCCGGTGTCGCCCATGAAGATCTTCGCGGGGCTCGCGTTCCACCACAGGAAGCCGAAGCACGCGCCCGTGACGGCCGCGGCGACGACCGCGAGGTCGAGCGGGTCGCGGGCCTCGTAGCAGCGGGGCCCGGCCGTCGCGAGGAACTGGCAGCTCTGGTTGAACTGCCACACGCCGACGAGCACGTACGCACCGAAGACGATGAGCGAGACACCGGTCGCGAGCCCGTCGAGGCCGTCGGTCAGGTTGACCGCGTTCGACCACGCGGTGATGAGGAAGTTGGCCCACAGCACGAACAGGATGAGCCCGACCGTCGCCCCCGCGAACGCGAGGTCGATGTTCGTGTCCCGGATGAACGAGACGCGGGTCGACGCCGGGGTGCGGAACTGCTCGTTGGGGAACTGCAGCGCGGCGACCGCGAACGTGATGCCCACGAGCCCCTGGCCGAGGATCTTGGGCTTCGCCTTGAGCCCGAGGCTGCGCTGCCGGGAGATCTTGATGAAGTCGTCGAGGAAGCCGACCGTCCCGAGCCCCGTCATGAGGAACAGCACCAGCACCGCGGACACGCTCGGGAGCTGTTGCGTCGCGATGAGCCCGCCGACCCAGCCGAGCAGCGTCGCGCCGATGATGACGACACCGCCCATCGTGGGCGTCCCGCGCTTCGTGTAGTGCGCGGTCGGGCCGTCCTGCCGGATGAACTGGCCGTACTGGCGCCGGATGAGGAACCGGATGAACACCGGGGTGCCCAGCAGCGCGACGAGCATCGACAGCCCGCCGGAGATCAGGACCGCTCTCACGGGGCGACCTCCTGCGGCGCGAGGAGCCGGTCGCCCAGCTGCCAGAGCCCCGAGCCGTACGACGACTTCACGAGCACGACGTCGCCGGCACGGAGCTCCTCGGCGAGGAAGCGCTCGGCGGCGTCGACGTCGGGCACGACGACGACCTCGTCGCCCCACGAGCCCTCGCGCATCGCGCCGTCGGCGATCGCCTGCGCGCCCGCACCGACCACGACGGTCAGCGCGACGTTGAGCCGCACGACCATGAGCCCGATCGCCTCGTGCTCGGCGCGCGCGTCCGGGCCGAGCTCGAGCATCTCCCCGAGCACCGCGACCGAGCGCCGGTCGCGCCCGGCGAGCACGGCGAGGGCCTTGAGCGCGGCGCGCATCGAGTCCGGGTTGGCGTTGTACGAGTCGTCGACGACCGTGACCCCGTCGGGGCGGTCCACGACGTGCATGCGGTGCGGGCTCAGCGCGTCGGCGGCGCTCAGCACCTGGGCGACGTGCTCGAGCGGAAGCCCGACCGCGAGCGAGGCCGCGGCCGCGGCGAGGGCGTTGTTCAGGTGGTGCTCCCCCACGAGGCGCAGCTGCACGGGGGCGCTCGCGTCGGTCCCGTCGGCGCCCGGCGCGACGAGCGTGAACGAGACCCGCCCGGCGCGGTCGAGGCGGATGTCGGTGGCCCGGACGGTCGCCGCGGGCGTGCCGCCGAACGTCACGACGTCGCCGGAGGCGAGCGCGGCCATCGCCATGACGCGCTCGTCCTGGGCGTTCAGCACCGCGGTGCCGCCCGGCACGAGGCCGGCGACGAGCTCGGACTTGGCGCGGGCGACGGCCTCGATCCCGCCGAACTCTCCGAGGTGCGCCGAGCCGACGACGAGCACGACCGCGACGTCCGGGGGTGCGATGTCGGTGAGGTACGTCAGGTGGCCGATCCCGCTCGCGCCCATCTCGAGCACGAGGTACCGGGTCTGCTCGTCGGCCCGCAGCACCGTGAGCGGCAGGCCGATCTCGTTGTTGAACGACTTCTCGGGCGCGACGGTCGGGCCGGCGGCGCCGCACAGCTGCGCGAGCAGGTCCTTGGTCGTGGTCTTGCCGACCGAGCCCGTCACCGCGACGACCTGGAGGCCCGAGCCGCCCGGCTCGACGGCCGCCTCGCGCAGCCGCACCAGCACGTCGCGCGCGAGGTCGCCGAGCGCCTTCTCGACGTCGGGGACGACGACGCACGGCAGCGCCTCTCCCGCGGGCCCGGTCAGCTCGCGCGCCGCGACGACGAGCGCGGCGCCGGCCGCGACCGCGCCCGCGGCGAAGTCGTGCCCGTCGACGTGCTCGCCCGGCAGCGCCACGAACAGCGAGCCCGGACCGACCTGGCGCGAGTCGACGACGACGGGGCCGGTCACGACGGTGCGCGGGTCGAGGGTGTCCGGGCGCAGCACGCCGCCGGTCGCGGCCGCGATCTCGGCCGCCGTGAGCGCGATCACGCGAGCAGCCCCTGGCTCTCGCGGGCCGCGCGCGCCGCCTGCGCCGCACGCAGCACGTCGCGGTCGTTGTACCGGTGGAACACCCCGGCGATCTCCTGGGTGGGCTCGTGGCCCTTGCCGGTGATGATGATCGTGTCCTGGTCCGTCGCGAGGTCGAGGGCGTCGTGGATGGCCTGGGTCCTGCTGGTCGCCTCGTGCACGTCCGCGAGCGTCGGGCGCTCGGCGCGCACGCCGTCGAGGATCGCGGCGCGGATCGACGCGGGGTCCTCCGAGCGGGGGTTCTCGTCGGTCACGACGAGCACGTCGGCGAGGCGTGCGGCGATCTCGCCCATGATCGGGCGCTTGCCCCGGTCGCGGTCGCCGTCGGAGCCGAAGACGATCACGAGGCGCCCCGGGGTGATGGGCCGGACGGCCTCGAGCGCGAGCACGAGCGCATCGGGCGTGTGGGCGTAGTCGACGAGCGCGAGGGGCGTGCCGGGAGCGCGCTCGATCACGCGCTCCATCCGCCCGGGGATCGCGTGCGCGTGGCCCACGGCCTCGATCGCGGTCGCGAGGTCGACGCCCGCGCGGTGCGCGAGCACCACGGCCAGCGCGGCGTTCGACACGTTGACCAGCCCGGGCAGCGGGCTCGCGGCGACGTGCTCGGTGCCGTCGGGGCCACGCAGCGTGAAGGTCGAGCCGACCCCGTCGAGCCCGATGTCCGCGCTCGTCACCGCCCAGTCCGCGGTCGCGGCGACGTCCGCACCGACGTGCGTCGAGACGGTCTCCACGGGGATCCGCGCCTCGGCCGCGAGGCGCCGCCCCCACGTGTCGTCGACGACGACGACGCCGCGGCGCGCCTGCCCGGGCGCGAACAGGCGGGCCTTGTCGCGGAAGTAGCCCTCCATGTCGCCGTGGAAGTCGAGGTGGTCGCGCTGCAGGTTCGTGAACCCGGCGACGTCGAGCTCGAGCCCGCCGACCCGGCCGAGCGCGAGCGCGTGGGACGACACCTCGGTCGTCACGGCGGTTGCGCCCCGCTCGCGGGCGAGAGCGAGGATCGCCTGCAGCACGGGCGCCTCGACGGTCGTGCGCGGGCTCTCGATCGCGTCGTCGCCGATGCGCAGCTCGACCGTGCCGAGCACGACCGTGCGCGCGTGCGCCGTCCGCAGCGCCGCGTCGACGAAGTAGGTCGTCGTGGTCTTGCCGTTCGTCCCGGTGATGCCGACCGTCGCGAGCCCCGCGGCCGGGTCGCCGTACGCCCACGCGGCGACAGGGCCGGCGACGGCGCGCGCGTCGGGCGTCACGAGCACGGGGACCGGCACGCCGTCGCCCTCGCGGGCGAGCAGCTCGGCGCCGGCCTCGTCGGTCAGCACCGCGACCGCGCCCTGCGCGACGGCCTGGGCGGCGTACGCGGCGCCGTGCACCTTCGCGCCGCTCACGGCGACGAAGACGTCACCGGGCGCGGCGTCGGAGCTCGAGACGGTCACGCCCGTGAGGACGCTGGTGGGATCGGGGGCCGGGCCGCGTGCCTCGAGCTCGAACGCGGCGACGAGGTCGACGACCCGGTGCGTGGCGGGATGCTCAGGGCGCAGCCGGCCCTGGGGGGACGTCATGGGGAGAATCTACCCCGGGCGGCGGCGCCCCAGCGGCGCGGCGGCAGTCCCCCGTCCGGTCGACGCGGGGCCCGCGGGCTCACTCCCACGTGGTCGGGAACAGCTGCGCGGGGACCCCGGACGGAGCGACGCCGAGCTCCTGCAGCGCGAAGCCCGCGACGTCGCTGAAGACCGGCGCCGCGACGGTCCCGCCCCACTCCGAGGAACGCGGGTCCTGCAGGAACACCCCGACGGCGATCCTCGGGTCGTCCGCCGGCGCCACGCCGATGAACGATGCCGTGATGCCGTTCGGGTTGAACTTCTGCGCGGTCCCCGTCTTGCCCGCCACGCGGTAGCCGGGGATCGCGGCGTTGCCGCCGGTGCCCTCGTCGACCGCGCTCTCGAGCATCGTGAGCACCGTGTCGGCGGTCTGCGGCGAGACGACCTGGGTCGACACCGGCGGCGCGACCGGTGCGGGCGTGCCGTCGGCCGACGTCCAGCCCTTGATGAGGTGAGGCTGGACCCGCACGCCGTCGTTCGCGATCGTCGCGAACACCGACGTCGCCTGGAGCGCGGTCACCGAGACGCCCTGCCCGAACAGCACCGCGTACTTCGTGCGGCCGTCCCAGTCGTCCGAGGCGTGCAGCAGGCCCTTGGACTCGTTGGGCAGCTCGATGCCGAGCTGCGCGCCGAAGCCGAACTTCGCGAGGTAGTCGTGACGCACCTGCTGCGGGATGTCCTGCCCGATCATCACCGTGCCGGTGTTCGACGACTCCGCGAGCACGCCCGTGGTCGTGAGCTGCAGCCCCGCGTGCTCGTGCGAGTCCTTGAACGTCTGCTCGTTCGCGGTCGTGTACTGGTACGGGACCTCGTAGGGCGTCGTCGGCGTCGTGAGGCCGAGCTCGAGCGCAGCGGCCATCGTCACGACCTTGGCGGTCGAGCCGGGCTCGAAGACGTCGGAGATCGCGCTCGACCCGCGCAGGTTCCCCGCGGAGGGCTGGTTGGGGTCGACCGCGCCCGAGTCGGCGAGCGCGAGCAGCTCCCCCGTCCTGGGGTCCAGGACGACGATGACGCCCGAGCTCGCACCCGTCTCCGCCACACGGGCGTCGATCGCCTCCTGCGCGTAGAACTGCAGGTCGTTGAGCAAGGTCAGCTGCACGCTGTCGCCGGCCTGCGGGCTCGTCCCGTCCTGGTAGCCGCCGGGAATCTCCTGACCGAGGCGCCCGCGCTCCCAGACGGCCACCCCGGACGTCCCGGCGAGCCGCTCGTCGAGCAGCGCCTCGAGGCCCGACGCGCCCTGGCCCTCGCGGTTGACCCAGCCGAGCAGGTTCCCCGCGACGATGCCGTTCGGGTACACGCGCTTGGGGGTGGGGTCGAAGCCGATCGAGTAGATCTTGAGGTCGCGGATGGCCCGGACCTGCGCGGGCAGGACGTCGCGCTGCACGACTCTGTACTGCGCGTCGCCGGTGAGGACCGCACCGAGCTCCGCCGGGTCCATGTTCAGGATCGGGGCGATCTTCGCCGCCGCGCCCGCGGGACCGGCGAGCGGCGGGTCGCTGCGCCTGTCCTTCCACTTCGCGAGCTCGCGCTGGTTGACGTGCATCGTGTAGCGCTCGACCGAGGTCGCCAGCGGCTTGCCGTGCGCGTCCGTGATCTGGCCGCGCGCGGCGATGAGCTCGGCGTACGAGAGCCGGTCCTGGAGCGCCTTCGCGGCGATGGCCTCGCCCTGGAAGCCCTGGATGTACACGAGCCGCCCGGCGAAGACGGTGAGCAGGACGAGCACGAGCACCGTGAGCACGGCCTGGCGGCGGTGCGGGTCCGCGGGCTCGCGCGGCGGCGCGGGGGGCGGCGGGACGCGACGGACGGGCACCCGCGTGCCGGCGCCGGGCACGAGGCCGCGGCGCACCGCGGTGCGGCCGGCGGGCACGGGCAGCAGCGCGCGGGTGCCCGCCGCGGGCGTGCGCGTCGTGGGCGTGCGCGTGGTGGTGGCCTCGCCCGCGGACACGCGTGGGACGGAGGTGCGGGGCACAGCAGTGCCGGGGGCCGGCGTGCGGCCCGCGGCGCGGGGGCCGGACGTGCGCGGGGGCGCCGTGCGGGCCGCGGCGGCGCGTGCCGGGGAGGTGCGCTGCGCGGCGGTGCCCGCGGCGGCACCCCCGGAGGTGCTCGATCGGACCCTCGGAGTCGCGCCCGTCGGCCCGCTGCCGCGCGGGGCTGCGGCGCGAGGGGCGGTGCCGCGCGGGGCGGGCGTGCGCGAGATGGTGGTACGCGCTGTCGTCGCTCCCGCCGGTGCGACGTCCACCTCGGGCGCGGACGCGCCGCGTCGGCGACGCGCACCGGTCGTCGGGGTGGCCCCGCGGGGGGCCGATCGGCGTGCGGGCTCGTCGTGCGTCGCGGCGGGCGCGCCCAGGACCGACCGCAGCCGGACAGACGCAGCCGCGCCGGCACCCCGGGCGGTCCGCGGCGGGACCGCGCGGGCGGGGCCCACCGGCCCTGCCCCGTCGCGGGCACGGCCGTCACGCGCGGACGCGTCGCGCGTGAGGCCGTCGCGGGGCACGCTGTCGCGCGTCGAACCGTCGCCGCCGAGGCCGTCGCGCACGAGCCCGTCGCGCACGAGCCCGTCACGGTCGGGCGTCCCGCGCCGCGGCACGTCACGACGCGGGTCACTCCCAGCAGGAGCGCGCCGGGCCGCCGGCGCCGCGGCGCGCACCGGGGCCCGGCCCGTCATCCGGCCGCTCCGGCCGGTGCCGGGGCGCCGAGGACCGACCCGTCGGACAGCTGCAGCCACGCCGGGCTCGTCGCCCGGACCATGCCGAGCGCACGGGCGGCGGCGGCCAGCTCGCTCGGGGAGCTGCGACGGTCGAGCTCGGCCGCGAGGTCCTGCTCCTGCACCGAGAGCCGGGCGAGCTCGCGGTCCAGGTCGTGCTTCTCGTAGGCGCCGCTCGCCATCGTCGTGTTGAGCAGCAGCGCGGTCAGCAGCGCGCCGCCGAGGATCGCCATGCACACGAGCACGAACGGCACGCGCGTGCGGGTCTGTGCGGGGGCCCGGACGAGCAGCAGCCGCGGCGTCGTCTGCGGGGCCGCCTGGGGAGAGCTGGGGCGGGGTGCACGGGCAGGGGCGACGCGGACGGCGGACTGAGCACTCATGCGGATCTCCTCGGCGCGGTGGTGGCGCGCAGGTGGTGCGGGGTGGGGCGAAGTCGCTCGGCGGCGCGGAGCCGGACGGACTGCGAGCGCGGGTTGCGCTCGCGCTCGGTGTCGTCCGCCTCCTCGGCGCCTCGCGTGAGCAGCCGGAGGTACGGCTGGTGGGTCTCGGGCTCGACGGGAAGCCCGGGGGGTGCGCTCGACGTCGCGCCGACCGCGAGGGCCCGCTTGACGAGGCGGTCCTCGAGCGAGTGGTAGGCCTCGACGACGATGCGCCCGCCGACCGCGAGGCACTCGACCGCGGCGGGCAGCGCACGCTCGAGCACCTCCAGCTCGCCGTTGACCTCGATGCGCAGGGCCTGGAAGGTGCGCTTGGCGGGGTTGCCGCCCGTCTTGCGCCCGGCCGCGGGGATCGCCGCGCGCAGGACGTCGACGAGCTCGCCGGTCCGGGTCAGCGGGGCGTCCGCGCGGCGGCGCACGACCTCGCGCGCGATCCGTCCGGCGAAGCGCTCCTCGCCGTACACGCGCAGGACCCGCGCGATCGCCTTCTCGTCGTAGGTGTTGAGGACGTCGGCAGCCGTGATGCCGGTCGTCGGGTCCATCCGCATGTCGAGCGGCGCGTCCTGCGAGTAGGAGAACCCGCGCGACGTCTCGTCGAGCTGCAGCGAGGACACGCCGAGGTCCATGAGCACGCCCTGGACGGACGTGAGGCCGAGCCGGCGCAGCACGTCGGGCATCTCGTCGTAGACCGCGTGCACGCCCGTGAACCGGTCGCCGAAGGGCTCGAGACGCCGGCCGGCGAGCGCGAGCGCCTGCGGGTCCCGGTCGAGCCCGACGACCCGTGCGTGCGGCAGCGCCCGCAGGACGCCCTCGGTGTGGCCGCCCATGCCGAGCGTCGCGTCGACGAGCACGGCGCCCGGGGCGTCGAGCGCGGGGGCGAGCAGCTCGACGCACCGCTCGAGGAGGACCGGGGTGTGCCGCGTCGCAGCGTCGACCGCCTGCTGCTCGTCGTCCGCGGTCATCACCCCTCCTCTCGTGCTCGCGCCCTGGCTGCGCGGCTCCTCGGGACGCCGCGTCGTGTGTGGTCGAACGGCCCCTCCGCCGTCCGACCAGATCCCCCACCGGCCCTCTGACGCCGGGGAAGTGCGTCAGAACGGACGGGAGGAGATCTCACCGGGCGGCCTCGCGGCCTGGTCGTGCGGTCCTGCTCTCGTGCGGTGCGCGTCAGTCGTGGCTCAGAAGGGACCGTGCGGGAAGACCTCCTCCGCCGTCTCGGCGTAGCCGGCCTCCTGCTCCGCGAGGTACGTCTCCCACGCCGCGAGGTCCCAGATCTCGACGCGGGTCCCCGCACCGATCACCGCGACCTCCCGGTCCAGCCCCGCGTAGGTGCGGAGCATGGGCGGGATGGAGATGCGCCCCTGCTTGTCCGGCATCTCGTCGCTCGCGCCGGACAGGAACACGCGCAGGTAGTCCCGCGCCTGCTTGCTCGTGACGGGCGCCTGCCGGATCTGCTCGTGCATCCGTCGGAACTCGTCCATCGGCAGCAGGAAGAGGCACCGCTCCTGCCCCCGCGTCATGACCAGCCCCGGCGCGAGCTGGGCCCGGAACTTGGCGGGCAGGATCAGCCGCCCCTTGTCGTCCAGACGGGGGGTGTACGTCCCGAGGAACGGCGCGTACGAGCCGAAGCCGCTGAGGCTCGACTCGCTGCTCACGGCGGCCCCCTCTGCTCGTCGTCATCACTCGCGTCCCGGGTCTCGTGAAGGCTTCTCATCCAGTGCTCACCAAGTGGCTCCACGCTACTCCACTTCCCTCCACCCGCAACGGGAATGATCGGTGTTTCACCCCGTCTTCACGATAGATCCGCAGGTCAGAGGCGGTGGAGGAGAGTGGAGGACAAGGCAGCGCCCGTGTCGCGGCACAGACCGGCGGCACGTTCTTCGTCGTACCATTTGGTCCGTTTCGACCCGTCTCAACCGTCCCGAAACGGACACCCCCGGTGCCCCGCGCGACGGCGGACGGGGCGCCGTGGAGCGAAGTGGGGAGGCGTGGACGGACCCCGGGCGACCGCCGCGCGAGTTCACCCGTACGGCGCACGTGCAACCCGTCCGGCCCCGTACGCTCGTCCTAGCCCGCCGAAGGAGTCGACAATGCTGCAGGCCGTCCCCACGACAGCCGAGCTCCACACGCTCGTGCAGACCACCAACCGGATGCGCGCCGGGATCGAGCAGGTCGTCACCGGCCGCTCCGAGCTCGTGCGCACGACGGTCGCCGTCCTCCTCGCCGAGGGGCACCTGCTGCTCGAGGACGTCCCGGGGGTCGGCAAGACGACCCTCGCGAAGGCGCTCGCCCGGACCATCGACTGCTCCGTCGGCCGGATCCAGTTCACCCCCGACCTGCTGCCGAGCGACCTCACCGGCGTCAACATCTTCCGGAGCCAGACGCACGAGTTCGAGTTCCGCCCGGGACCGCTCTTCGCGCACGTCGTCATCGGCGACGAGATCAACCGGGCTTCCCCCAAGACCCAGTCCGCCCTGCTCGAGTGCATGCAGGAGGCGCAGGCCACGGTCGACGGGCAGACGTACCCGCTGCCGCGGCCGTTCCTCGTCGTCGCGACGCAGAACCCGGTCGAGATGGAAGGCACCTACCCGCTGCCCGAGGCGCAGCGCGACCGGTTCATGGCCCGGCTGACCGTCGGCTACCCGAGCATCGAGTCCGAGCTCGACATGCTCGACCTGCAGGAGACGTCCGACCCGCTCGACGGCATGCAGCCGGTCACCGACGCGGAGCAGGTCGCCCGGCTGATCGCGACCGCGCGCCGGCTGTACGCCGCGCCGTCCGTCAAGCGCTACATCGTCGAGCTCGTCACCGCGACCCGCGAGGACCACGCGCTGCGCCTCGGCGCCTCCCCCCGCGCCGCGATCCAGCTGCTGCGGGCCGCCAAGTCCCTCGCCGCGATGTCCGGACGGGACCACGTGCTCCCCGACGACGTGCAGCAGCTCGCCGAGGCCGTCCTCGCGCACCGCCTCCTGCCGAGCACCGAGTCGCGCCTCTCCGGCCGCACGACGAGCGACACCGTCCGGGAGATCGTCGAGCGCATCCCGCTCCCCACGAGCGGCACGGGCATCCCGCGCGAGCGGCGGGCGACGGGCTGATGCGCGTCCGCCTGACCGCGCGCGGTGTCGGGCTCGCCACGGCCGGACTGGCCGCGACGGTCGTCGGCGTCGTGATCGGCGCCGTGGACCTCGTGCGGATCGGCACGCTCGCGCTGCTGCTCGTGGTCGCGGCGCTCGTGGGCGTGGGCGTGCTCGACCCCGCTCGCGGTCGCCACCGGCTCCAGGTCCACCGGACCGTCAGCCCCAACCCGGTGCACGCCGGCCAGCGCGCCGACGTCGAGGTCGCGGTCTTCGCGGCGGACACGGCCGGACGTGCACGGCTCGCTGGGCTCCGGCTCGGGGAGCAGGCCTCCGCGGAGCTCTCGGGCGGGCGGCCGCTGCGCGCGCACGTGAGCCGCGCGCCGCACCGCGTGGCGCTCGCCTACCCGGTCGTCGCCGCGCGGCGCGGCCGCTGGGCCCTCGGACCGCTCGTCGTGACCCGCACCGACCCGTTCGGCGTCGCGCGCGCGACGACGTCCCTCGGCGAGCACGCGGACGTCGCCGTGTGGCCGGCCGTCACGGCGCTCCCGGTGCCGCGCGAGGTGCTCGCGGGCGAGCCGGACCGCGTTGCGCTCGGCGCCCGCTCGCCCTCGACCGACGACGCCGCGCTGCGCGACTACCGCCTCGGCGACGACCTGCGCCGCGTGCACTGGCGCAGCAGCGCGCGCCGCGGCGAGCTCATGGTGCGCTCCGACGAGCGCGCGGGCATGCGCCCCGTGAGCGTCCTCCTCGACCCGTCGACGCGCGCCGTCTCGCTCGAGTGGAGCATCTCGCTCGCGTCCTCGGTCGCGCTCGCGATGCTCGACGCCGGGCACCCGGTGCGCCTCGTCGGCGGCCCGCTCGGCCAGGACGACCGGCGCACGGCCCGCCACGTCCAGGGACGGGCGAGCGGCAACGCCCGTGCCGAGCTGCTCGACCGGACGATCGACGTGGGCGTCGCGGAGTCCCCCGCGGCTGCCGACGCCGACCTGCTCGCCGCGGCGCGGCTGCTGCAGACGACCGACGCGGGCGGCGAGGTCGTCCTCGCCGTCCTCGGACCGCTGTCCGCCCGGTCCCGGGCGGCGCTCGCGAGCCTCACCGACACGGCACAGGGATGGGCGATGGTGCGCACCGCAGACGGGTCGGCGACCCAGGACCGCGAGGCCGAGCACACCGTGCGGGCGCTCCGGCGAGCCGGGTGGCGCGCGTGCCCCGTGACGCCCGGCGAGGACATCGGCGAGTGCTGGCTGCGGCTGCTGGGGTCCGCGCGATGACCGGGACCGGGATGCTGCCGCGCGGGATCCGGTCGGTCCTCGGCTCGGCGCTCGTGGCCGTCGCGACGTGCGGCAGCCTGCTCGCGCTGTCCGGCCTGCTCGCGCCGGGCCGCTGGACGACGGCCGCCGTCGTGACGGTGCTCCTGCTCGCGGGCGTCACCGCGGGCGTGCGGCACGTGACGCGCTCGTGGTGGGCGCCGTCGCTCACCGGCCTCGTGCTGCTCGTGCTCGGGGTCCTCGTGGTCTACGGCGGCCCACCCGGACGGGTCCAGGTGGTGCCCGACACCGGCTCGGTCGAGCGCCTGCTCGCCGCGGTCCGCGAGGCCGTCGCGCTGATCAACGCCGCGCTCGTGCCGATGGTCGCGAGCCGCCCGGTCGAGATGCTCGTCGTCGTCGGCGCCGCGTCCGCGTTCCTCGTCGCCGACGCGCTCGCGATCGGCCTCGGTGCACCGGCGTGGTCCGGCCTCGTGCTCGGGTTCCTGTGGATCCCGACGGTCGTCCTGGGCTTCCCGGCGTCGGGCTGGGCGCTGTTCTGGGCCGGCCTGGCGTTCCTGCTGCTGCTCGCGCTGAGCGTCGCACCGCCCGCGTCGTCCGAGCAGGGTCCACGGCGCGCCGTCGAGGCGCTCTCGGGCGCGGCGGCCATCGTCGTCCTCACGCTCGTCGCCGGTCCCCTGGTCGCCGCCGCACCCGGGTGGGCGTCCCTCGACCTCCCCCAGCTCGGCTCCGGTCCCGTCGGTCCCCTGCGTCTGAGCGACGACCTCGACCTGCGCGAGAGCCTCGGGGCCCGCTCGAGCCAGGTCGTCCTGCGGTACACCGTGACGGCGCCCGACGGCAGCACCGGCACAGAGCCCCAGCCGACCGCGAGCGACCTCACCGCGCCGACCGACGCGCGCCTGATCGGGCCGCTGCGTGCCTTCACGTTGCGCGACTTCGACGGGCGGAGCTGGCAGCGGACCGAGGCGGGGGAGCTCGCGAGCTGGGACCCCGAGCGGCTGCTCACGTCGGACCCCGGGCTCGCCGGCAGGGAGCCCGACCCGCAGGGCGGCACGCTCGCCCGGGTCGAGGTGCTCGTCGAGGGCCTGCGCGAGCAGCGGCTGCCGGTCAGCACGTTCCCCCGCACGGTCGCGATCGACGGCTCGTGGTCGTACGACCCCGAGCAGGACGAGGTCGTCGGCAGCCGCAGCACGCAGCAGGGCACCGGGTACTCGATGACCGTGCAGGTCCCCGAGATCACCGCGGACTCCCTGCGCGAGCAGGGCGAGGGCACACCGACCGACGCCGAGGCCTACACCACCGTCCCCGAGACGGAGCACACCGCGGACATCCGCGCGCTCGCCGAGGAGATCACCGCCGAGGCCGACGGGGCCTACGAGCAGGCGCTCGCGCTGCAGTCCTACTTCCGCGACACCCGCAACTTCACCTACGACACCCGCGTGCCGCCCGCACGCACCGACGACGCCGTGTGGGACTTCCTCGACAGCCGCCAGGGCTACTGCGTGCAGTTCGCGACGAGCATGACGATGATGGCGCGGCTGCTGGGCATCCCGTCGCGCATCGGCGTCGGGTTCCTGCCCGGAACGCCCAACCGGGACCGCGAGTACGTCGTGACCGGGCGGCAGTCCCACGCGTGGCCCGAGCTCTACTTCGCCGGCGCCGGGTGGGTGCGGTTCGAGCCCACCCCGGCCGTGCAGACCGGCCTCCCGCCGCGGTGGAGCGACCCGCTCGCGCTGCTGACGGGGACCGCCGAGGAGCGCGAGGTCCCGGCCGTCCCGTCCGGCGCGGCGAGCCAGGCCCCCGTCCCCGGCGCGACGACGGCGCCCGGCACGACCCTCGAGGACGACGGGTTCCCGCTCGCGTGGGTCGGCGTCGGCGCCATCCTCGTGCTCGTGACGCTGACCGCCGTCGCCGTCCTCCTGCGCCGCCGGCGGGCCGCCCGCGCCGCCGAGCTCGACCCCGAGCAGGCGTGGGAACGGCTGCGCACGCGGCTCGAGCCGGCCGGTGCCGGGTGGTCCTCCGCGACGACCCCGCGCCAGGCCGTCGAGGTCGTGCGGGCGCGCGTGGCCGAGGCCCACGGGGCGGCGCTCGGCGTCGAGGCCGAGGCGGCGCTGCGCTCGCTGGCCGGGGCCGTCGAGTCGGAGCGGTACGCCCCGACGCCGGTCGAGGTCTCTGCCGAGGAGCTCGAGACGTGGGTCGCGCAGGTCCTGGGCGGGGTGCTGTCGCCGGGCGAGAAGCCCACAGCGGCGCTGGCGACGACGGCGGCGGGGCGCGACGGCTGACCGGCTGAGCGGTCGGCGGGTGGTTGCGCGGTCGGCGGGTGGCTGCACGGTCGGCGGGTGGCGGGCCCGCCGCACGCACAGCCGCTCGGCGCGCGAGTCGGCCGCGCCATGGCCGGGATGTTCCGCTCACGGGGCCGCACAGGACCGTTCGCGCGCCGACCGGAGCCGCTCGCCGGCATGCATCCGCGACCGCACGGTCACGATCGGGAGCGCCTCCACCGGCGAGGTCGGGCGCCCGCGTCAGCACACCAGCAGGCTTGACGGAGCGGTCGCGAGCGATCCAGCTCTCGTCACTCGAACGATCCGGCGCGAGCGGGCTCGTCGATGAGCACGCCCGCCCCGGACACGGCCGTCACCCTCGACGGTCTCCGTGGTGTGCGACCGCGGTCAGCGGCCGCCCTCGTCGCGGCGGTGCTGCCAGCGCTCGTCGAGCCGGCCCATCAGGCCGCCCTGGCGCTTCTTGCGTGGTGGAGTGACACGGCCGTCGGAGCGGACGACACCGGCCGGCCCCGACTGACGAGGGCTCGCGAACGCGAACGCCACGGCGGCGAACATGATGACGAAGCCGATCACGCCGAGCCATGCCAGCGACGCGGCTGCGCCGGCGACGAGCAGCAGCAGTCCGACGACCGCCCCGGCACCAGCGAGCACATAACGGCTCATGGGCTTGCGCCCACGCGCGGTCAACGTGTTCGCGAGCCTGGGATCGTCAGACGTGAGCTGCCGCTCCATCTGCTCCAGTACGCGTTGCTCGTACTCGGACAGAGGCATTCCTACCCCCGTACTTCCGTCGAGGACCTGTTCAGATCAGGATAGGTCCCCGCGGGCGATGTCGGTAGTCGAACGGCGCGCGACCACCCCCGCGGAGGACGCCGGACGCAGTGCGGCCGCGCCGAAACGCTCGCGCACGTGGTCCATCACGCGCTCCGCCTCCCGACGACCGGGGCCGATTTCACCCACGGCCTCCTCGAGGGTCGGCTGACGGACGGTGGAGGCGGCCGGGCTGAGCCCCTCGGCGCGCACGCCGACGAGCCGCACGGGCAGCCCGCCGAGGTCGACGCCGGCCAGCAGGTCGCGCGCCGCGAGGTAGAGCTCGCGCCCCACGTCGGTCGGCGTCGGGAGCGTGCGGGAGCGTGTGAGCGTCCGGAAGTCCGAGGTGCGGACCTTGACCGTGACGGTGCGGGCGAGCAGGTTCTGGTGCCGCAGGCGGGCGGCGCAGCGGTCCGCGAGCTCGAGCGCCTGCGTCTGGACGACCGCGAGGTCGGCGACGTCGGACGGGAAGGTCACCTCGGCGCCGATGCTCTTCTCCTCGCGACCGGCCTGCACCGGGCGCGGGTCGCGCCCCCACGCCAGGTCGTACAGGTGCGCCCCGGCGACGCGACCGACCGCGCGCTGGACGGTCGCCACGTCGCTGTCGGCGAGCTCCGCGACCGTCCGGATGCCCCAGCGGGCCAGCGAGGCCTCGGTGCGCTCCCCCACGCCCCACAGCGCACCCACCGGCAGCGCGCGGAGGAACTCGACGGTGGCGACCTTCGGGATGAGCAGGACGCCGTCCGGCTTGGCGTGGCCCGAGGCGAGCTTCGCGACGAACTTGGTGCTCGCGATGCCGACGGAGCACGTGATGCCGTGCCGGCGATGGACCTGCTCGCGGATCAGCGCGGCGATCCGGGTGGGCGCCCCGAGCCGGCGCCGCGCACCGGCGACGTCGAGGAACGCCTCGTCGACGCTGACCTGCTCGACGAGCGTCGTGACGTCGCGCAGCACCTGCATGACCGACGTCGAGACCGCGCGGTACGCCTCTTGGTCAGGCGGGACCACGACGGCGTGGGGGCACATCCGGCGAGCGACAGCCATCGGCATCGCCGAGTGCACCCCGAACGCGCGGGCCTCGTAGGTCGCCGCGAGGACGACCGAGCGCTCGGCGCCGCCGACGATGACGGGCAGTCCGCGCAGCTGCGGGCGGCGCGCGAGCTCGACCGACGCGAAGAACGCGTCCATGTCGACGTGCAGGATCGAGCAGCCGTCCTCCTCCGAACCCCAGTCCCGGCGCAGCGCGGGTGAGCGCGGCGCGCGGCTCACGACGCCCGCGCAGCGACCAGCCGCGGGCGCTCGGGCACCGGCGCGAGGTGCTCCGCGCTCTCCTCGAGCAGCGACCGGACCTCGTCGAGGAAGTCCTCCGCGGCGCACAGGACCTGCTCCGCGCGCTCGGCCGACACCGTCTCGAAGCGCCCGGCCTCGATCGCGGAGCGGAGCCCGGCGCCGCCCGCGAAGTACCCCGTCCAGCGCCCGAGCTCGGGGGCAACCGCGTCGAGCATCTCCCAGACCGTGCGGGGCGCCCGACGACCGCCCGGCTTCCCCCGCTCGGCGACGACCGCCGCGCCGGCGCGCAGGGCCGCGAGGTGCGCGTGCGAGAACCGCTCCCAGGGCTCCGGGGAGAACTGCGCCGCGACCAGCTCGGCCTCGGCCCGCTGGACCAGGCTCGCAGCGCGCGGCGGAAGACCCGCGCTCACCGTCCGGTGCTCGTGTGCCACTCCCGCCACCTCCTCCGCTGCTGTGGATCCATTATCGAACACGTGTTCGAACGGGTCAACCCTTACGGTGGACGCGTGGCCGCACGTGACCGATCGGGACGACGATCCCCAGCCTCCCACCGACCACCCACATCACCGCGGTGGCCGGACGGTCCCGTCCGCGTCCCCACGGGCACCGTCGAGGTCGTCCGGACGCCCGACGACCCGGACGGCGTCACGCTGCTCGTCAACGGCGTGCCCAGCAGCCACCTCGACCTCGCCGACCCCACCCGCCTCGACTTCGAGTACATGCAGCAGATGGCCGCGGTCCTCGACCGGCTCGGCGGACCGCAGGACCCGCTCGCCGTCGTGCACCTCGGCGCGGGCGGCTGCGCGCTCGCGCGGTACGTGCACGCGACGCGCCCGGGCTCGCGGCAGGTCGCCGTGGAGCTGGACGCCGCCCTCCCCGAGCTCGTGCGCGACTGGTTCGACCTGCCCCGCGCCCCGGCCCTGCGGATCCGCGCGGGGGACGCGCGCGCCGAGCTCGGCACGCTACCGACGTCGAGCGCGGACGTCGTGGTGCGCGACGTGTTCGCGGGCGACCGGACGCCCGAGCACGTCACGACGCTCGAGTTCACGACGGACGTGGACCGCGTCCTGCGGGACGGCGGGCTGTACCTCGCGAACTGCGCCGACCGCCCGCCGCTCGCGCTCGTCCGCGCCGAGGCGGCCACCCTCGCGGCCGTGCTGCCCCACGTCGCGGTGGTCGCCGAGCCCGGTCAGCTCCGGGGACGCCGGTACGGGAACCTCGTGCTCGCGGCGACCCGCGACCCGGACCTGCTCGACTCCCCCGCGCTCGAGCGCACGCTCCGCTCGCTCGCGACGCCGTCCCGGCTGCTGCGCGGCGCGGAGCTCGCGGCGTTCGTCGGCTCGGCGCGGCCGCTCCTCGACGCCGCTCCCCTGCTCGCCGACGACGACGCGTGCGACGTGGACGCCTGAGGCGCCGGCCGCACCCGCGTCCGCCCGGACGTCGACGAGGCCGCCTCCCCGGAGGGAGACGGCCTCGTCGACGAGCAGCGGGTCGTCAGCGACGGCGCCGCACGTCGGTGATCAGAGCGGGCGGACCTGCTCCGCCTGCGGGCCCTTCGGACCCTGCGTGATCTCGAACTCCACGCGCTGACCCTCCTCGAGGGAGCGGTAGCCCTGCGTGTCGATGGCCGAGTAGTGGACGAAGACGTCGGCGCCGCCGCCGTCCTGGGCGATGAACCCGTAGCCCTTCTCAGCGTTGAACCACTTGACAGCACCCTGTGCCATGTTCTCGTCCTTCTGTTCCCACCGGTGACGACCGTGAGCCGTGCGCTCACGTCGTGCCGCAATGCCTTGTCCCACGTCCTGCACCGGATGGACCAGCCACGCGGGCTGGCGGTGCCTCCACATCCCTGCGGGGGCGCCGGTCAAGCGTCAGTACGTCACTGCAACGCCCCCGATACTCTCACGCACCCTCTTTCGAGCGCCATCGTTCATCGCCCTGAAAAGGGACGCACCGCGCAACGATCCGGTCACGGTTCGATGAGCGTCGTGCCACGCTCCGGCGACGTCCCCGACGGCCCCGCACGGTGCGTCAGAGCGCGATCCCGGGGTGCGCGGCGCGGGTCCGTGCCCGGCTCACGAGCAGCCCCACGACGCCGAGGACCCACGGCACCGCCATGAGCGCGAACGCCCAGCGGTACGCGTCGAGGTCCCGGTCGCCGCCCGGGGCGAGGACGTCGAGCGCCACGCCGATGGCAAGCATCGAGGCGAGGGCCGCGACGAAGCCGCCGGTGTTGACCAGCCCGGTCGCCGTGCCGAGGCGTGCCGGGGTGACGCAGCTGCGCGCGACGTCGAAGCCGATGAGCGACGCGGGCCCGCCGACCGCGACGACGACCGAGAACGCCACGAGCACCCCGAGCGGCCGGGAGCCGGGCGGCCCGAGCACCGCGACCCAGGCGAGCGCGACGGCGACCGCGATCACGAGGGCGGTCCCGGTCCGGCGGCCCGGTCGCCGGGCGGCGAGCTCGCCGAGCAGCGGGCCGGAGACGATCGCCGCGACGACGTTGACGCTCAGCAGCGCGCTCGCCTCGCCCGTCGTGCGGCCCTGCCCCTCGACGAAGAACGAGAACCCCCACAGCAGCACGACGACCTGCGAGCTGAACGGCGTGAGGAAGTGCACCCAGAACCCGAGCCACACCCCCGGCTCGCGCACGACCGCGCGCAGCGCTCCGCCGTCGGCGGGCCGGGGCGCTCGGGCGCGCAGCACCTCGGCGGCGGTGCGCTCACCCGCGGCGCCGGGACGACGCCGCCTGTGCGTGCGGCCCGCGTCGTCCGGGGAGTCGCGCACGAGCGAGGCGACGACGAGGGCGGCCGCGAGCCCGAGCACCGCGAGGCTGCCGAAGGCGGCACCCCAGCCGCGGCCGTGGAGCACGAGCACGAGCGGCACGGCCGACAGGATCTGCCCGAGCTGCCCGACCGCGCCCGTCACCTGCGTCAGCAGCGGGACGCGCCGCACCGGGAACCACGCGGGGATGAGCCGGATCACCGAGACGAACGTCATCGCGTCGCCGGCGCCCACGAGCACGCGACCGAGCAGCGCACCCGGCACCTCGGTCGCGAGCGCCAGGACGAGCTGACCGAGTCCCATGAGGACCGCGCCGCCGGCGATCAGCAGGCGCGGACCGAGCCGGTCCAGCAGCACCCCGACGGGGATCTGCAGCCCGGCGTAGACCACGAGCTGCGCGACGGCGAAGGTCGCGAGCAGCGACGCGCCCACGTCGAAGCGCTCGGTGGTCTCGAGCCCCGCGACGCCGAGCGACGAGCGGTTGAGCACCGCGACCACGTACGCCGCGAGCGCGACGCCCCAGACGAGCAGGGCGCGCGACGACGAGGGGGCGGGGGTGCTCACGAGGGTCCATCCTCCCCCGCCGCGGGTCGGGGCCCGCGCACCGGTGACGTCCGGGCGAGCCCCTCCCCGGGTCAGGCGGCCGGGCCGTCCTCGCTGTTCTCGGCGAGGAACCGCTCGAACTCCGCGCCGAGCTCGTCGGCCGTCGGCAGCTGCGTCGTCTCCGCGAGCAGGCCCGTGCGCCCGAGGTTGCGGGCGAACGCGTCGTACTGCTCCTCGAGCGCGTGCACGACGGCGGCGACCTCCTCGGACCCGCTGACCTGGCGGTCGATCTCCTCGCTCGTCTCCTCGGCGGTCGCCGTGAGCGCGCCGACCTTGAGCTCGAGCCCCGTCGCGCGCTCGACGTTCTGCAGCGCCGCGATGCTGGCCTGCGGGAACGCGGACTGCGCGAGGTAGTGCGGGACGTGCACGGCGAAGCCCATCGCGTCGTGCCCCGACTCCCCGAGGCGCATCTCGAGCAGCGCGCTCGCGCTCGCCGGGACCTGGACGGTCCCGAACCACGACGGGTGGTCCGCGACGAGCTCGGGGCGCGTGCCGTGCGCGGTTACCGACAGCGGACGGGTGTGCGGGATGCCCATGGGGATCCCGTGCACGCCGACCGTCAGCGGGACGTCGAACCGCTCGACGAGCTGGCGGACCGCCGCGGCGAACCGCTCCCACTGCACGTCCGGCTCGACGCCGTGCATGAGCAGGAACGGCACGCCCGCGCTGTCGCGCACGAGGTCGACGACGAGCTCGGGCTCGGCGTAGTGGCTCCAGGTCGTGGAGTCGAACGTCATCGTGGGCCGGCGCGACCGGTAGTCCAGCAGCTGGTCGACGTCGAACGTGGCGAGGCGCGCCGTCGTGAGCTCGTCGGTCAGGTGGGCGGCGGCGAGCTGGCCCGCGTTGCCGGCGTCGACGAAGCCGCGCAGGGCGTGCACCAGGACGGGCCCGGTCCCACCTGCGGACCGCGCCTCGACCTCGGCCGCGACCGCGGGGTCGACACCGTAGATCTCGCTCGGGTCGAGCATGGGGTCCTCACTCTCGTCGGTGCTCAGCGTGCGTTCACGTGGTCGTCGGTGCGGGCCGCGGTGGGCGGCCCGGACCGTCGTCCGTCACAACACACGCGGGCGCCGCACTCTTCCCGGCGCGGCTCAGCGCGTCGGGAGGCGGACCACCGAGACGAAGAACTCGTCGATCTGCCGCACGACGTCGATGAACCGCTCGAAGTCGACGGGCTTCGTGACGTAGGCGTTGGCGTGCAGCGAGTAGCTGCGCAGCACGTCCTCCTCCGACTCCGACGTCGTCAGCACGACGACCGGGATCGAGCGGAGGTGCTCGTCCTGCTTGAGCGCCTGCAGCACCTCGCGACCGTCCATCCGGGGGAGGTTGAGGTCGAGCAGGATGAGGTCCGGCGTCGGGACGTCGGCGTACTCGCCCTCCTTGCGCAGGTAGGCCAGCGCGCTGACGCCGTCCGAGACGACCGCGAGCCGGTTCGCGACCTTGTTGTCCTCGAACGCCTCGCGCGTCATGAGGACGTCGCCCGGGTCGTCCTCGACCAGCAGGACGTCGATGATCTTGGTGGAAGACATCGCCACTCCGTTCCGTTCCGCCCGGTGCCGGGCGCTCAGTCCTCGGCCCGGACGACCTGGGGCAGCGTCCAGCGGACGGCGGTGCCCTGCTCGGCCTGCGGCTCGATCCAGATGCGACCGCCGTGGTGCTCGACGATCTTCTTGCACAGCGCGAGCCCGATCCCGGTGCCGTCGTAGACGTCCTTCGCGTGCAGCCGCTGGAAGATGACGAACACCCGCTCCGCGTACTGCGCGTCGATGCCGATCCCGTTGTCCCGGCACTCGAGCTCCCAGGATTCTGCCACCTCCCGCGCGCCGAGATGGATCAGGGGCGGTTCGTCCGGTCGCCGGAACTTGATGGCGTTGCCGACGAGGTTCTGCAGCAGCTGGACGAGTAGGGCGCGCTCGCCGCGCACGACCGGCAGCTCGTCACGCGTGATGACGGCACCCGACTCGTCGACGGCCTCGCTCAGGTTGCCGAGCGCGTCGTCGAGCGCCTCGCCGAGGTCGACGTCGACCGGCTCGCCGACCATCCGCCCGACGCGCGAGAACCCGAGGAGGTCCTGGATCAGCTGCTGCATGCGCTTCGCCCCGTCGACCGCGAAGCCGATGTACTGGTCCGCGCGGTCGTCGAGCTGCCCGCCGTAGCGCTTCTGCAGGAGCTGGGTGAAGCTCGCGATCTTGCGCAGCGGCTCCTGCAGGTCGTGCGACGCGACGTAGGCGAACTGCTCGAGGTCGCGGTTGGAGCGCCGCAGCTCCTCGGCCTGCTCGGTGAGCTGCTCGTGGGCCGCGGCGATCTCCGCGGACGACGCCCGGAGCGCGCCGAGCTGCGCGACGAGCGCGACGCGCATGCTCTCGACGTCCGCGGCGAGGTCGGCGATCTCCCCCGGCCCCGTCGACAGCACGGGGTGGTCGAGCTCGCCCGAGCTCACGGCGCGGGCGTCCGCGGCGAGGGCGGCGAGCGGCGCGGCGATCCACCGGCGCAGGAGCACGGAGAGCGCGACCCCGACCGCGACGGCCGACACCGACAGGACCACGAGCGCGGCCGCGACGAGCCGCGTCCACATCGTCAGCTCGTCGACCGCTCCGCGGCGTTCCGCGCGGAGCACGTCGAGGTAGTGCTCGACGGCGGTGCGCGTCTCCTCGAACAGCACGCGTCCGCGCTCGATGTCCTCGGTGCTCACCGACCCCGTGCCGCGCAGGTCGACCGCCTCGATCGCGGGGGCGGCGAACTCGCGCTCCCAGCGCGCCGCGGCCTGCGACGCGGTGCGGGCGGCCCGGGTGACCTCGGGGGTCACGATGTCGCGCTCGGTCTCCTCCTCGAGCTCGACGAACGTCGCCGACCCCGTCGCGCGCTCGAACGGCTCGAGCGTCACCGCGTCGCCCGTCAGCGCGTACCCGCGCACGGCCGTCTCGGCGTCGACCAGCCGCGTGTACGCGGCCTCGGCGCGGGTCACCGCGAGGAAGTAGGTCTCGGTCACGTCGTGCTGGCGGTCGATCATGCGCTCGACCGCGAGCCCGGAGACCAGGACGACGACGCCGAGCAGGACGCCCGCGAGCGCAAGGGTGCGGGACAGCCGCTGGCGCAGCGTCGTGCCGGCCATCCGGATCCGGCCCGTGGCCGCGCTCACGCGCCGCGACCCAGGACGACCACGGCGGTGTCGTCGACGAGCTCTCCCCCGTGGATGAGCCGGACCTGCTGCAGCACGTGGTCGACGAGGTCGAGGCGGCCGCTCGCGAGGGTCGCGTCGACGACGGCCAGGAGGCCCGCCTTCCCGACGCGCTCGCGCCCGCCGCCGACGGTGGCCTCGAGCACGCCGTCGGTGTAGAGCATGACCCGCCACGCCTCGCCGAGCTCGAGGTGGCACGGGTCCCAGCCGCCGCTCACGGGCACGCCGAGCGCCCGCCCGCGCAGGTGGTTCGGCAGGGTCGTCGACGGCGGCCCGAGCAGGATCGGCACGGGGTGCCCCGCGAGGTACAGGTCCGCGGAGGTGCCGTCGGGCGACACCGCGACCATCGAGACGGTCGTGAAGACCTCGGGACGCGAGCGCTCGGCGACCAGCACGCGCTCGAGCAGACCGAGGATCGCGTCGGTGGGCGTGTCGGCGAGCACGAGCGTGCGCCACGCCGTCCGGAGGGTCGCACCGAGCGCCGCCTCGTCGGGCCCGTGGCCGCACACGTCGCCGACCATCGCGAGCACGCGCCCGTCGGTGCACTCGACGACGTCGTAGAAGTCGCCGCCGAGCAGGCCGTCACGCCCCGCGCGGTAGCCGACCTGGACCTCGATCCGGGCGTCGTGCACGAGCGGGTTGGGCAGCAGCGCGCGCTCGAGGCGCGTCATCTCGTTGGCGCGCACGAGGCTGCGGTACAGCGCGCGGTCGGTGTCCTCGAGCCGGCGCCGCTGCACGGCGTAGCGCACGGACCGGCCGAGGAGCTCGCCGTCGACCTCGCCCTTGACGAGGTAGTCCTGCGCCCCGGCGGCGACGGCACGCACGCCGACGTCGGTCCCCGACAGCCCCGTGAGCACGACGACCGCGGGCGCGCCGGCGGCGAGCAGCCGGTCGAGCGCGCCGAGGCCCATCGCGTCCGGCAGTCCCAGGTCGAGCAGCACGCAGTCGACGTCGAGGCGCTCGACGGCCTCGTCGAGCGTGCGGACCCACGTGAGGTCGACGTCGAGGCCCGCGTCCTGGAAGTGCTCATCGACGAGCAGCGCGTCGCCGTCGTCGTCCTCGACGAGCAGGACCCGGATGCGCGGGTCCCGGGCGTCGCCCACGAGCAGGCCGGCCGGCGCGGCGTCGCGCCCGGGGAGCACGAGGGCACCGTCGGGCGCTCCGGTGCTGTGCGTGGTCACGCAGGGTCCTCTCGTCGGGCGGGCGTGGGGCAGCCTAGGGCCGGGCGGGGACCCCCGCGCACCCGGACGGGGTGAACACGGTGGCCGGGCGTGGGACGGACGCGGGGCCGGCCGACGGCGGGCGCGGGCCGCACGGGGGGTCCGCCGCGGCGGACGCCGTGCACCGCACCGGCGTCGGGGGCGGATAATGGACGGCCGCTCGCGCCGCCGCGCGGGCGACCCGGAACCCGAGCCCCGCCGCGCACGCCCGCGCGCGGGAGCGGGGACCTCGTGGACAGGAGCGCACGTGGCGGGGATCGAGTCGGAGCTGCGCCGTGAGCAGGAGACGGTCGACGGCCTCTACGGACGCCTGGACGCGCTGCGCGCGCAGACCCGCGAACGGCTCGCCGACGTGCGACGCGGCGGCCCCTCGGGCTCGCCCCAGAACCGCAGCGAGCGCGACGCGTTCGCGACGCTGTACGAGGACCGCCTCGCCCAGCTCGAGGCGGTCGAGGACCGGCTGGCGTTCGGCCGCCTCGACCTGTCCGACGGCGACGCCCGCTACATCGGCCGGATCGGCCTGACGGACGACGAGCACGCCTCGATGCTCACCGACTGGCGCGCGCCGGCCGCGCAGGCGTTCTACCGCGCCACGGCCGCGCAGCCCGACGGCGTCGTGCGCCGCCGGCACCTCGTGACGCGGGGCCGGGCGGTCACCGGCGTCGAGGACGAGGTGCTCGACCTCGACGTGCTGGCCTCGGCGGACGGCCTCGACGCGGACCAGCGCGAGCGCCTCATCGGGGGCCTCTCGGGCGAGGGCGCGCTGCTCGCCGCGCTCGCCGCGGGTCGCACGGGCCGGATGGGCGACATCGTCGCGACGATCCAGGCCGAGCAGGACACGATCATCCGCTCGGACCTCCACGGCGCGCTCGTGGTCCAGGGCGGCCCGGGCACCGGCAAGACCGCCGTGGCGCTGCACCGCGCCGCCTATCTGCTGTACGCGCACCGGCGGACGCTCGAGCGCTCGGGCGTGCTGCTCATCGGCCCGAGCCGGACGTTCCTGCGGTACATCGACCAGGTGCTCCCCTCGCTCGGCGAGACGGGCGTGGTCACCACGACGATCTCCGAGCTCTTCCCGGGCGTCGCCGCGGACGGCGCCGAGGACGAGGCGGCCGCCGAGATCAAGGGCCGGGCGCTGATGGCGCGGGTCGTCGAGCGGGCGGTGCGTCAGCGCGAGCGGGTCCCCCGCGAGGCGACCGAGGTCCGCATCGACGGGCGGACCGTCGTCGTGACGCCGTCCGACGTGCAGTCGGCGATCGCGCGCGCCCGCCGCGGCCACCGCCCGCACAACCAGGCCCGGGTCGCGTTCGTGCGGGACATGCTCGGCCGGCTCGCCGCGCAGTACGTCGAGCAGCTGGGGTGGGAGGTCCCGCCCGACGAGCGCGGGGAGATCGTCGAGGAGCTCCGCACGACGCGCGAGGTGCGCATCGCGCTCAACCTCGCGTGGATGCCGCTCACGCCGCAGGGCCTCGTGACGGACCTGCTGACCAAGCCGGCCCGGCTCGCCGCCGCGGCGCCCGAGCTGTCCCGACGCGAGCGCGACCTCCTCCTGCGGGACCGCGACGCGCCGTGGACCCCCGCCGACGTGCCGCTGCTCGACGAGGCCGCGGAGCTCCTGGGCGAGGACGACCAGGCGGCGCGCGCCCAGGAGCGCGCCGACGCGGCCCGTCGCTCGGCCGAGGTCGACTACGCCCGGCGCGTCCTGCAGTCGTCGGGCAACGACGGGCTCGTGTCCGCCGAGCTGCTCGCGGACCGGTTCGCGAGCAGCGGGCCTCGGCTGACCACCGCGGAGCGCGCGGCGGCGGACCGGACGTGGACGTACGGTCACGTCGTCGTCGACGAGGCGCAGGAGCTGTCCGCGATGGCGTGGCGCATGCTCGTGCGGAGGGTGCCGACGCGCTCGATGACGATCGTGGGCGACGTCGCGCAGACCACCGCCCGGGCCGGCGCCCGACGCTGGGCGGACATGCTCGACCCGGTCCTGCGCACGTCGTGGCGCCTGTCCGAGCTCACCGTGAACTACCGCACGCCGGCGGCGGTCGCCGATGCCGCCCAGCGCATGGCGCGCGCGGCGCGGCTGCCGGTGAGCACCCTCACGTCGGCCCGCGAGGTCCCCGACGCGCTGCGCTTCGCGCACGTCGGCCCGGAGGACCTCGCCCGGGTGGCCGCCGACGAGGTGCGCGCGGCGCTCGCCGTCGTCGGGGACGCGTCGGGCGGCGGGCGCGTCGCCGTGCTCGGCACCGCGGACGCGCTGGTGGACGTGCGGGCCGCGCTCGACTCGGTGGGCCTCACGCCGGACACGGCGGAGGTGCGGGCCGGGTCCCGGGCTGCGGACCTCGACGCACCGCTGTCGCTGCTGACCCCGCGCGAGGCCAAGGGCCTCGAGTTCGACGTCGTCGTCCTGCTCGAGCCGGCCGACGTGCTCGCCGCGAGCGCGGGCGACCTGTACGTCGCGATGACCCGGCCGACGCGCGCGCTGCGCGTCGTGCACGCCGCGCCGCTGCCGCGCGGCCTGGACGCCGAGCGGGACTGAGCCGCGCCGACGAGAGGCTCAGGCGCCGTCGCAGGCGACCTGGCCGACCCGCGCGAGGCCCGCGAGGTCGCCCTGGCCGAGGTCCGTGCGGGCGCCGGTGACGGGCGCCATGAGCTCGTCGGGCGTGTCGACGTGGTCGAGCCCGACGACGTGCGCGAGCTCGTGGACGACGACGGCGCGGGCCCGCGCGTAGCCGTCGGGTCCCGCGAGGATGGCCGTGAGGTCGGGCCCGTCGAGCAGCACGCGCCCGCCGGCGAGGAACTGCGAGCGACCGTCGGCGCCGGGCACGACGGAGGCGCCGCCGAGGCCCGCGGTCGGGCCGCCGAGCTCGGGGTGGACGGTCTCGTCGGACCACGCGAGCAGCACCGGCGCCCACCCGTCGCCGTACCGGGCCTGGACGAGGGGACGCTCGAGATCGGGCTCCTCGCTCGTGAGCCCGGCGTCGACGAAGGTGAGCCCTGTCGCGGCGGCGATCTGGGCGACCGAGTCCGCGACCAGCTGGGCGCCCACGGCCGGCGCGCCGTCGGGGCGCACGACGTACCGGATGGGCCGGCACGGGTCGAAGCCGACCGGCTCCCCCGTCGGCCCCTCGTGCAGGAAGGCGTACGAGCCGGAGGTCGTCACGGGCACGGGCGGACGCGGCCGGACGGCGCCCTCGACGGGCGCGGGCACGGACACCAGGCGCCCCTCGACCGAGACCATCGCCCGCGGCGGCGCGAGCCCGATCACCGGCTCGAGCGCCCCCCGCTGCCACGCGAGCGCCGTGAGGGTCGCGACGAGCACCACGAGGAAGCCGGGGTGCAGCACGCGTCGACGCGTCGCGACGGGCTCGCCGGACCGGGCGAGACGCGCTGCGCGGCGACGGTACCGCCACATCGACAGGCTCACGCCGCGAGTCTGTCAAGGCCGCCGGGGACGCGCGTGCCGCATCACGGGTGAAGCGGCTGCCCACAGGGGTGAAAGTGTCCGAGGGACGGGACCGGCTTGGACGCCTCCGGCCCGGGGAGCACCATGGGGGCGTGCTACGCGCCCTCCTCCTCGAGAACCTCCACCCCCAGGCCCGGACGATCCTCGAGTCCGCCGGCTTCGACGTGACCACGCGCACCGGAGCGCTCGACGAGTCCGAGCTGGTCGACGCGCTCCAGGGCGTCCACCTCCTCGGCATCCGGTCCAAGACCCACGTCACCGAGTCCGTGATCGCCCAGGCGCCGGACCTGCTGGCCGTCGGGGCGTACTGCATCGGCACCAACCAGATCGACCTGGCCGCCGCAGCGGACCGCGGGGTGGCGACGTTCAACGCCCCGTTCTCGAACACCCGCTCGGTCGTCGAGATCGCGATCGCCGACATCATCGCGCTGACCCGCCGGCTCACCGAGTTCAACTCCGCGATGCACGCCGGCGTGTGGAACAAGAGCGCCGAGGGCGCGCACGAGATCCGCGGCCGCACGCTCGGGATCATCGGCTACGGCAACATCGGCACGCAGCTGTCGGTGCTCGCCGAGAACCTCGGCATGTCGGTCGTGTTCTACGACACCGCGGAGAAGCTCGCGCTCGGCAACGCGCGCCGCGCGGAGTCGCTCGACGAGCTGCTCGACGTCGCCGACATCGTGACGCTGCACGTGGACGGCCGCAGCGGGAACGCGGGCCTGTTCGGCGAGAAGCAGATCGCCCGCATGCGGCCCGGCTCGGTGTTCCTCAACCTCTCGCGCGGCTTCGTCGTCGACTACGCCGCCCTGCGGGACGCGATCGTCTCGGGCCACGTCGCGGGCGCGGCGGTCGACGTGTTCCCCACGGAGCCCAAGCGCAAGGGCGACCCGTTCACCTCCGAGCTCCAGGGCCTGCCGAACGTGATCCTCACCCCGCACACGGGCGGGTCGACCGAGGAGGCGCAGGAGGCCATCGGCCAGTTCGTGTCGAACAAGGTCCGCGACTACCTGGCGACGGGTTCCACGACGCTGAGCGTCAACCTGCCGAACGTCGCGCTCGACCAGCCGCCGGGCGCGCACCGCCTCGCGTACCTGCACCGCAACGTCCCCGGCGTGCTGGCCGCGGTCAACGCGACGCTCGCCGAGCACGGGGTCAACGTCGCGGGCCAGCTCCTGGCGACGCGCGGGGAGATCGGCTACGTCGTCACCGACACCGACGCCCCGGTCGAGGACGCGGTGCTCGACGCGCTCCGGTCGCGCCCCGAGTCGGTGCGGCTGCGCCTGCTGTCCTGAGGACCGGCCCGGGCCCTCGCCGCCCGGGTCCCTGAACGTCACGAGGCGCCCGGACGACGGATCGTCCGGGCGCCTCGTCGCGTTCGGTGCGGGTGCCCGTCGCGGGCCGCCGCCGGCCGCGTCCGGTCAGGCCGAGCCGGACTTGCGCCGGAACTGCCGCTGCACGGGCCCTGCGGTCTCCGAGCCGTGCACGCTGCCCGTGTTGCGCGAGCCGTCCGCGGACCGGTGCTGTGCCGCGGCCTTCTTGCGGTCCAGCGCCTCGCGGAACTTCGCCTTCGCGTCCTGCGCGACCGGCTCGGTGGTCGTGCTCTCGTCGTGCTCCGCCATCGCGGTACCTCCTCGTCGTGGTGGGTCCGGGAAGCCCGGCCGGCGGAGCGGGTCGCTGCGCTGCAGGGTCAGCCTCCCCGAGTCGGCCCGGCAAAGCCAACCGGATTCGGACGCGCCTGCCGCGCGAGGCTCCTCGGCGGGCGTCGCGCTACGGTTCGCCCGCCGTACCCGTCGGTAACCTACGCACCCGTAAGTTACGCTCGCGTAGTGACCACGACGTCCGACCGGCCCTGGCTCGCCTCCTACGCACCCGGCACGCCGGCGGAGATCGAGGTGCCCGACGAACCGCTCGTCGCGAGCCTCGTGCGCGCCGCCGAGCAGCACCCCGACCGGGTCGCCGTCGACTTCCTCGGGCGCGAGACCACCTACGCCGAGCTGCTCGTCGAGGTCGAGCGCGCGGCCGGCGCCCTGCACGGGCTCGGGGTCCGCGCCGGTGACCGTGTCGCGATCGCGCTGCCGAACGGGCGCGCGCACGTCGTCGCGTTCTGGGCCGTGCTGCGCCTCGGCGCGGTCGTCGTCGAGCACAACCCCACCTACTCCGCGGCCGAGCTCGAGCACCAGCTCCACGACTCCGGCGCGACCGTGGCCGTCTGCTGGGAGCAGACCGCCGCGCGGGTGTGCGAGGTCCGGGCGAGGACGGCCGTCACGACCGTCCTCGCCGTCGACATCTCCCGCGACCTGCCGTGGCGCTCACGTCTCGCGCTCGCGCTCCCGGTACCCGCCGCGCGGCGCACGCGGGCGAAGATGCGGGGCCCCGCCCCCTCGGGCGCCCTGCCCTGGCACACCGTGCTCGCGCACGCTGAGCCGCTCGCGCCCGACCACCCGTACCCGGCATCCGGCGACGTCGCGCTCCTGCAGTACACCGGCGGCACGACCGGCACCCCCAAAGGCGCCGTCCTCACGCACCGCAACCTCGTGGCGAACGCCGTCCAGGGGGCGGTCTGGACCGGGCTGCAGAGCGGCTCCGAGACGATCTACGGCGCCCTGCCGTTCTTCCACGCGTTCGGCCTGACCCTGTGCCTCGCGTTCGCGACGCGCGTCGGGGCCACGCTCGTGGCGTTCCCGACGTTCGACCCGGACGCTGTGCTGCGCGCGCAGGCCCGACGGCCCGCGACCTTCATGCCCGGCGTCGCGCCCATGTTCGACCGCGTCGCGCGCGCCGCCGAGGAGCGCGGCACCGACCTCCGCTCGATCCGCGTCGCGATCGCCGGGGCGATGCCGATCCCGGCGGAGACCGCGGAGCGGTGGGAGCGACTGACCGGCGGGCTCCTGATCGAGGGCTACGGGATGACCGAGACGTCGCCGGTCGCGCTCGGCAATCCCTGCACCCCCGACCGGCGCCCGGGCGCGCTCGGCCTGCCGTTCCCGAGCACCGAGATCCGCATCGTCGACCCCGAGGACCCCGCGCGCGACGTCGCCGCCGGCGAGCGCGGCGAGCTGCTCGTCCGCGGACCGCAGGTGTTCTCGGGGTACTGGCAGCGCCCCGAGGAGACCGCGGAGCAGCTGCTCGACGGCGGCTGGCTCCGCACCGGCGACGTCGTGACGATGGACGACGACGGGGTGGTGACGCTCGTCGACCGCATCAAGGAGATGATCATCGCCGGCGGATTCAAGGTGTACCCGTCCCAGGTCGAGGACCACCTGCGGACGATGCCGGGCGTCGCGGACGTCGCCGTCGTGGGCGTCCCCGGCGGCGACCTCGGCGAGAAGGTCGTCGCGGCCGTCGTGCTCGAGGACCCGACGCGGACGCTCGACGTCGCCGCGGTGCGGGCGTGGTGCGAGCAGCGGCTCGCGCGCTACGCCGTCCCGCGCGAGCTCGTGATCATGACCGAGCTCCCGCGCTCCCAGATCGGGAAGGTGCTGCGCCGCGTGGTGCGCGAGCGCGTGCTCGCGGGCGACGCACCGGCCTGAGTCCGGCGACGGGCCAGGCTGCGGGCCTCAGGCCGACGGGCTCGGGCGCGTCGCACCCGACGACGCGTCGCTCGCGACTCAGGCCGTCGGGCTCGGGCCCGTCGCACCCGACGACGCCTCGTCCGCGCCGGACGTGCCCGCGTCGGGGTCCCCGCCCGTCGCCGCAGCACGGGCCGCCTCGTGGTCCGCGCGCAGCACGGTGATCGCCGCCTCGAAGTCCTCCAGGGAGCTGAACGCCTGGTAGACGCTCGCGAAGCGCAGGTAGGCCACCTCGTCGAGCTCGCGCAGCGGGCCCAGGATCGTCAGACCGATCTCGTAGGCGTCGAGCTCGGCGCTCCCGCTCGACCGGATGGTCTCCTCGACGCGCTGGGCGAGCAGCGCGAGGTCGTCCTCGCTGACCGGCCGGCCCTGGCAGGCCTTGCGCACGCCGTTGATGACCTTCTCGCGGCTGAACGGCTCGGTGGCGCCGGAGCGCTTGACCACCGAGAGGCTCGCCGTCTCGACGGTCGTGAAGCGGCGGTTGCACTGGGGACACTGACGGCGACGACGGATCGAGGAGCCGTCGTCGGAGGTCCGGGAGTCGACGACGCGGGAGTCCCCGTGCCGGCAGAAGGGGCAGTGCACGTCTGAGAACCTAGGCGCTCGCGCGGCGACGACGCAACAGCGCCACGCCTCAGCGCTGGACGGGGAGGATGATCTCCTGACCCGCGTCGAGGCCTGCCGTCGCCAGCCCGTTGAGGGACTGGAGCTCGAGGACGACGTCACGGACGTCCTCGCCGGGCCGGGCGCTCTCGGCGGCGATCTCCCAGAGCGTCTCCCCCACGCCGACGGTGTACGTCGTGACCTCCAGCGCGCGCGACGGCCCGTCGGCGAGGGCCTGGCCGCCCTGGACGCCGGCCACGAGCACGAGGGCCGCGAGCAGCAGCACCACGAGCCGGCCGCGACGCGTCAGGCGCAGCGGACGCTCCTCGGCGCGGACGACCGTGGCCCCGTGCGAGGCGGGCACCGGGCGGCGCAGGGTGCCGACGGCAGGACGCGGAGCGGCGCCGGCAGCGGCCCGGGCGGCCGCCGGGCGCGCTGCGCCACGCGAGCCGGGTGCAGCGACGCGAGCCGAGGCCGCCGTGCTGCGGGGACCGGGCAGGGCGGGCCGCGCGCGACGGGGTGTCGGGACGGCGACGACGTGCGCGTCGGACCCGGCGAACCACGCCTCGCGGGCTCGTGCGGCCGCACTGCCGCTGCGCCCCTCGGAGCCGCGTGCCGTGGAGATCACCATCGCACTCATGCCGCCACCCTCCCTCGTCGACCCCCGCACTCCCCGCGCGGGTTCGAACACGTGTTCGTCGAACGCTTGTACGGTTCTACCACCCCGCGTCGCGGGATGTCGAGACACGCTCGAACAGATGTTTGATCCGTCACCCCTGCTCCCCTAGGCTGACGTCGCAGGAGACAGCGCACCACGAGGCACTGACACGGGCGCTGGCCAGCACCGATACATCTGGAGGCGACGGTGGCGAAGCAGCGCGGGACCGAGGAGAGGGCGGACGCCCCGGGCGGGACGGTCCGTGGCGGCCTGGCGTCCGTGCACACGCTCCCCGACGGCGCGCCGGACGGCGACGGGCTCACGGCGCGCCAGCGGCTCGTCCTCGAGACGATCCGGACGTCGGTCGAGTCGCGCGGCTACCCCCCGAGCATGCGCGAGATCGGCGACTCCGTCGGGCTCACGAGCCCGTCGAGCGTCAAGCACCAGCTCATGGCGCTCGAGCGCAAGGGCTACCTGCGCCGCGACCCGAACCGTCCGCGGGCGATCGAGGTCGTCCAGCCGGACGACTCGCGCGGGGTCGCGCCGTGGTCGGCGCCGAGCGTGACCGCGACGGCGTCGACCGGTCTCGGCGACGAGGACAGCGCCGCGCGGGACTCCGCGCCCGCCCCGTCCTACGTCCCCGTCGTCGGTCGGATCGCCGCCGGTGGGCCGATCCTGGCCGAGCAGGTCGTCGAGGACGTGTTCCCGCTCCCACGCCAGCTCGTCGGCGACGGCGACCTGTTCTTGCTCAAGGTGCAGGGTGACTCGATGGTCGAGGCGGCGATCTGCGACGGGGACTGGGTCGTCGTGCGGCGCCAGCCCGTCGCCGAGAACGGCGAGATCGTCGCGGCCATGATCGACGGCGAGGCGACCGTCAAGACGTTCAAGCGCACGGACGGGCACGTGTGGCTGCTCCCCCACAACGCGGCCTACGCGCCCATCCCCGGCGACGACGCGCAGGTGCTCGGCCGGGTCGTCAGCGTGCTGCGCAGCCTCTGACCCCGGCTCCGGCCCACTTCCGGACGACCGACGGCCGCCCTGCCCGCTGATCGCGGGCCGGGCGGCCGTCGTCGTCGTCGCGCCGGGGCCGCACTCCGCCGTGAGGAGACCGTGTCGTCGCCGTCGTCGTGCCGACCGGACGGTGCTGCCGGCGCGGTGCGTTCCGCCTCAGAAACCGAAGCGCCGGGCCACCGCTCGCAGGGTCTCCGCCGAGCGCCGCAGCCCCGCCAGCTCGTCGGCGGACATCGGCACCTCGAGCCGCTCGCCGACGCCCTCGCGGCCCACAAGGGCCGGGACCGACAGGCACACGTCGCGGATGCCGTGGTACCCGTCGAGCAGGGACGACACCGGCAGGATCCGCTGCTCGTCCTTGATGACCGCCTCGATGATGCGCGACCCGGCGAGCGCGACCGCGTAGTTCGTCGCGCCCTTGCCCTCGATGATCCGGTAGGCGGACTCGACGACCTCGCGGGCGATGCCGTCGCGTACCTCCGAGGTGAGCGGCCCGCGGCCGTTGATGCCGTTCCACTCGAGCAGCGGCACGGCGCCGATCGTCGCCGAGCTCCACAGCGGGAGCTCGGTGTCGCCGTGCTCGCCCGCGACGTACGCGTGCACGTTCTGCACGGCGACGCCGGTCTGCTTGGCGATGAGGTAGCGCAGCCGCGAGGAGTCGAGCACCGTCCCGGAGCCGAACATCTGCGTCGGCGGGAGGCCGGACTGCTGCAGCGCGGCGTAGGTCACGATGTCGACCGGGTTGGTGACCATGATGTAGACCGCGTCGGGCGCGACCTCGACGAGCGGCGGCAGGATCTTGCCGACGAGCGAGATCGTCGCCTCGGCGAGGTCGATGCGGCTCTGGCCGGGCTTCTGCTTCGCGCCGGCGGTGACCACGACGACGTCCGCCCCCGTGCAGACCTCGATGTCGTCGGAGCCGACCACCTCGGCCATCGGCATGAACTGGATGCCGTGCCCGAGGTCGAGCGCCTCGGCCTCGACCTTCGCCTTGTTGATGTCGTAGAGCGCGACGCTGCGCGCCGCGCCGCGCATCAGGGCCGCGTACGCCATCGTGGAGCCGACCGCGCCGGCCCCGACGATCGCGAGCTTGCTGGTCCGTCGCACCTGCCCCGCCGTCACACCCGTCAGGCCCAGGTCGTCGCCGTCGTTCTCGCTCACGCGTCCTCCTCACCGGTGGGCCCCCGCGGCCCCGACGCCCGAGGGCGTCGTGGCCAGGCTAGTTGCTCGCGGTGGTGGCGACGCGCTCGTCCAGCCGCCGCAGCGCCGCCTCGACGACCCCCCGGTCCGTCGTCCGCCAGAAGCCCGGGAGCGAGCGGGTGAGGAACTCGCCGTAGCGCGCGGTCGCGAGCCGCGGGTCGAGCACCGCGACGACCCCGCGGTCGTCGACCCCCCGGATGAGCCGGCCGGCGCCCTGCGCGAGCAGCAGCGCCGCGTGCGTCGCCGAGACCGCCATGAAGCCGTTCCCGCCGGACGCGGCGACCGCCTCGGACCGGGCGGAGCGCACCGGGTCGTCGGGGCGCGGGAACGGGATGCGGTCGATCAGGACGAGCTGGCACGCCGGCCCCGGCACGTCGACGCCCTGCCAGAGCGAGAGCGTCCCGAACAGGCACGTGCGCTCGTCCGCGGCGAAGTCGCGCACGAGCGTCGGCAGCTGGTCCTCGCCCTGCGCGAGCACGGGGACGTCGAGCCGCTCGCGCATCGCGGCGGCGACCGCGTCGGCGGCGCGTCGCGAGGAGAACAGGCCGAGCGTGCGCCCGCCGGCCGCCTCGATGAGCGTGGCGATCTCGTCGAGCTGGGCGTCCGTCGCGGGCTCGCGCCCGGGCGGCGGGAGGTGGCGCGCGATGTACAGGATGCCCTGGCGCGGGTAGTCGAACGGGCTGCCCACGTCGAGCCCGCGCCACGGCAGCGGGTCACCGGGCGGCGGCGTCCCGACCGGCGTGGACGCGGGGACGGCGAGCGTGCCCCCGGCGCCGGTCGCCGCGTCGGCGTCCACGCGCGCCGCGAGGTCCTCGACGTCGGCCGACGCGAGGTGCTGCGGTCCCTGCGGCTCGGCGTCGGTGCGCCCCTCGAGGCCCAGCGAGCGGGCGATCGGCGCGAACGTCCCGCCGAGCGCGAGGGTCGCCGACGTCAGCACGCTCGAGCGCCCGGCGAGCACGTGCGTGCGGATGAGCCCGTTGACGGACAGCGGCGCCGCGTACAGGCGCGTCATGGCGCCGCCGCGCCCGGTGTCGCCGCGAGCGCACCACAGCACCGTGTGCCGGTTCTGGTCGGGGTCCGCGGCCATCCGCTCCGCGACCTCGAAGAGCGCGAGCATCGTCGACATCGCCATCTTGGAGCCGCCGTCCGTCCCGGCACCGGCCTTGGCCGCCGCGGGCTCCGGCTTCAGCGCCGTGAGCAGGCCGCGCGCCGCGTCCCGGACCGCCGTGACGGCCTCGAGCGCCGCGGGGGGCAGGCCGTCGGGGAACCGGCCCTCGGGGAGCTGGACGAGGACCGACCCGAGCGCCGCGCTCGCCGCGTCGAGGTCCGTCGTGAGGATCCCGCCGTGTCGGCGGGCGAGCCGGGCGGCGTGCTCGACGATCGCGACCGACAGCTCCGCGGTCGCCTGCGCGGTCACCCGGTCGGTGAGCTCGTGCGCCTCGTCGACGATCACGACCTCGTGCTCCGGGAGCACGTTCGGCGAGCCGGAGGCGGCGATGCCGAGCATGGCGTGGTTCGTCACGACGACGTCCGCCTCGCGCGAGAGCACGCGCGCCTTCTCGGGGAAGCAGTCGTCGATCATCGGGCAGCGCGCGCCCAGGCACTCCATCTTCGTCACCGACACCTGGCGCCACGCACGCTCGCTCACCCCGGGCACGAGGTCGTCGCGGTCGCCGGTGGACGTCTCCTCGGCCCACTCGCGCAGGCGCACGACCTGCTCGCCGAGGCTCGCGGCCCCGCGCGGGCTCTCCCCGGCGCCCGGCTCCGGGGCCGGGTGGTCCGCCGCACCCGCGTGGTCACCGAGGTCGAACAGCGTCCCCGGCTCGTCCGCCGGGTAGCCGCCCGCGACCTTGTGCAGGCAGACGTAGTTGTGCCAGCCCTTGAGCAGCGCGATGCGCGGGGGCCGCGGCAGCCGGGGCGCGAGCGCCTGCGCGACGAGCGGCAGGTCGCGCGTCATGACCTGGCGCTGCAGCGCGAGCGTCGCGGTCGAGACGACGACGTGCTCGTCCTCGAGCACCGCGTGGCGCACCGCGGGCACGAGGTACCCGAGCGACTTCCCGGTGCCGGTCCCGGCCTGCACGAGCAGGTGCTTGCCGGAGTCGATCGTCTCCGCGACGGCGTTCGCCATCTCGTGCTGGCCGTCGCGCCGGCCGCCGCCGAGCACGCCCACGGCCAGGTCGAGCAGCTCGTCGACCGAGGCCGCCTGCGCCGCGGCCCGCGCGGGTGCGGGCCGCGCGGAGCGCCCGGGTGCGCGGTCCTTCGCGGGGACGGCCCCGGGCGCGGCGGAGGACGGGACGACGGGCTCAGGCACCGCGACAGCCTAGTCCGCGGCGCTGACACGCCCCGCTGCGTCCCGCGGTCCCGCACGGGGCCGTGCGCCGCGCGGACGTCGTCGACCGCGGCGCACGTGCCCGCCGTGTCAGGCCGAGCGGACCGCCGCCGCCGACAGCTCCGACGCGAGCGTCTCGTCGACCCGGGCCCGCAGCGCGGTGCCGGCCTCGGTGTGCTCCTCGGAGTCGATCTCGCCGTGCAGGTGCACGCGGTGCACGAGGTCGCCGCGGTCGTACGGGATCACGACGTCGACCGTGACGCTCGGGCGCGGCAGCTGGTCCGCGATGAGCGCCTGCAGCGCCTCGATGCCCTCACCGGTGTGCGCCGAGACGACGATCGAGCCGGGCTCGCGCGAGCGCAGGCGGGCGAGCGCCTCGGGCTCCGCGAGGTCCGCCTTGTTGAGGACGATGACCTCGGGCACGTCCATCGCGCCAGGGATGTCCGCGAAGACGTGGCGCACGGCCGAGATCTGCCCCTCGGGGTCCGGGTGCGACGCGTCGACGACGTGCAGCACCAGGTCGGCGTCCGCGACCTCCTCGAGCGTCGAGCGGAACGCCTCGACGAGCTGGTGCGGCAGGTCGCGCACGAAGCCGACGGTGTCCGTGAGGGTGTAGACCCGGCCGTCCGCGGCCTCGGCCCGCCGGACCGTCGGGTCGAGCGTCGCGAACAGCGCGTTCTCGACGAGCACGCCCGCGCCCGTGAGCCGGTTGAGCAGCGACGACTTGCCGGCGTTGGTGTACCCGGCGATCGCGACCGACGGGATCGCGTGCCGCTTGCGCGACGCACGCTTGGTCTGCCGGGCGGGCTCCATCGCGGCGATCTCGCGCCGCAGCTTGGCCATGCGGTCGCGGATGCGCCGCCGGTCGAGCTCGATCTTCGTCTCACCGGGACCGCGCGAGCCCATGCCCGCCCCGGCGCCGCCGACCTGACCGCCCGCCTGACGGGACATCGACTCGCCCCAGCCGCGCAGGCGCGGCAGGAGGTACTCGAGCTGCGCGAGCTCGACCTGCGCCTTGCCCTCACGGGACTTGGCGTGCTGGGCGAAGATGTCGAGGATGAGCGCGGTCCGGTCGATGACCTTGACCCGCACGACGTCCTCGAGCGCACGCCGCTGCGACGGGGCGAGGTCCGCGTCGACGATGACGGTGTCGGCACCGACCGCCGCGACGACGCCCGCGAGCTCGGCGGCCTTGCCCGAGCCCAGGAACGTGCTCGGGTCGGGGGTGCGCCGCCGCTGGAGCATGCCGTCGAGGACCTGCGAGCCGGCGGTCTCGGCGAGCGCCGCGAGCTCGCGCAGCGACAGCTCCGCCTGCTCGGCCGTGCCGGAGCCCCACAGGCCCACGAGCACGACGCGCTCGAGGCGCAGCTGGCGGTACTCGACCTCGGTGACGTCCTCGAGCTCGGTCGACAGGCCGCCCACGCGGCGCAGCGACGTGCGCTCCTCGAGGTCGAGCTGGTCGCCGTCGTAGGAGGAGTGGACCGTGCCGCCCTCGTGGAGCGCCGTCCCGGCGCGGGCGAGCACGCGTGCCACGACGTCGTCCGCGACCTCCTGCGCGCTGCGGCGGTCCACGGCGGCGTCGGCCGTCTCCTCACGCGTCTGGGGGTGCTGCGGGTCGCTCACGCGGTGCCTCTCGTCCATGGTGTCGTCGGTCTGTCGTGCTCGTTCCAGGGTGTCACGCGGTTCCCCGCCCCGCGACGGATATTCGCTGCAGGCGGATAGGGTCGCGCCGTGAGCGGGAACGACCACTACTTCACGGCCCGGCCCGCGTCGCCGGACGAGCGCCGCGTGCGCACCGTCACGCTCGGCGGACAGGACGTCGACGTCGAGACCGCGGGCGGGGTGTTCTCCCCCGACCACGTGGACCTCGGCACCGAGGTGCTGCTGCACTCGGTGCCCGCGCCGCCGGCCGAGGGGGACCTGCTCGACCTCGGCTGCGGCTGGGGACCGGTCGCGCTGTCGCTCGCGCTCGCCTCGCCAGGGGCACGCGTCTGGGCCGTCGACGTCAACGAGCGCGCGCTCGACCTCGTGCGGCGCAACGCCGAGCTGCTCGGGTGCGCCAACGTGGTCGCGGTGACGCCCGACGACGTGCCCGAGGACGTGACGTTCGCGGCGCTGTGGTCGAACCCGCCGATCCGGGTCGGCAAGGCCGAGCTCCACGCGCTGCTGCTGCGCTGGCTCCCGCGCCTGAGCCCCGGCGCCCAGGCGCACCTCGTGGTCGCGAAGAATCTCGGGGCGGACTCGTTGCAGCGCTGGGTCGCCGACGCCCTCGCCGACGTGGCCGACGTCGACCGTGTCGCGAGCGCGAAGGGCTTCCGCGTCCTGCGGGTCAGCGCGCACTGAGCGAGGCCGCCCCGATCGACGGGACGCGCTCGGTCCGGCCGGCGGGCCTCGATCCGCGCACCCGCTCGCGTCAGCGCGTGCTCAGCGCGGCCACGGCGGCGCGCGCCTGCGCGAAGGTCGGCGCGCCGACGACCCGGGCCCGCTCGACGCCGTCCGCGTCGAGGACCAGCACGGTCGGCGTCGCGCGGACGTCGAGCCGCTCGCCGAGCGCGAGGTGGTCGCTCACGTCGACGTCCACGTGCACGACCCCCGGGGTCGTCGCCGCGACCCTCTCGAGCACCTGGTGCGCGGCGCGGCACGGCCGGCAGAACCGGCTCGAGAGCTGCACGAACGTCGCTGCGGTCCCGGGCGTGATCCCGAGCTCCGCGACGACGGGGTGCTCCGCTCCCGCCGGTGTCATGAGGTCCACGCCCGGCTCAACGGCGCGCGCGGCGGCGCTGTTCCCGGCGTCGGGCGTTCGCCGGTGTCCGGTGCTCCCCGGCGTCCGGTGCTCCCCTGCGCCCACCGAGCCCGGCTCCGGCCGATCCCGGCGCCGGCCGCGGCACGGTGTCAGGCGACGAGCGCGGCCAGGTCGACGTCGACCTCCGCGACGAGCACCGCCGGCCCCGCGAGCTCGACGTGCCCGTCGGGCAGGACCCGCACCTGCACGCTGCCGCCCGGGACGTCCACGACCCATACGTCCGGCGCCTGCGGGCCGGCCCACGCGCGCACCGCGAGCGCGGCGGCGCACGCACCGGTCCCGCACGAGCGCGTCTCGCCGACCCCGCGCTCGTGCACGCGCATCCGGACCCGCCCGACGAGCGTGCCGTCCGGCGCCGTGTCCTCCCCGAGCGGCACGACGAGCTCGACGTTGGTCCCGAACGGCGGGACCGGGGTCACCGCGGGCGCGCGCGTGAGGTCGGCGCGCGCGAGCTCGGCGTCGTCCGCGAGCGCCAGGACGGTGTGCGGGTTGCCGACGTCGACCGTGAGCGCCGGTCGGGCGATCTCGATGCCCGCGACGAGCACCTCGGCGTCCTGCCCGGCCGCGGCGGCCTCGGGTCCGCCGGGGAGCGCCCACGGGCCCATGTCGACGGCGTACCACGCGGCGGCGGCACCGTCGGGCGCGTCGACGCGGCGCACGCGCCGGACGCCGGCCCGGGTCCCCAGCGCGAGCTCGCCAGCGGCGGGGTCCCACGCGCCGAGCCGCTCGAGGTAGGCCGCGAAGACCCGGACGCCGTTGCCGCACATCTCCGCGACCGAGCCGTCGCCGTTGCGGTAGTCCATGAACCAGCGCGCGGCCGGCTCGTCCGCGAGCGCCGCGGCGCCCTCGGGGAGCGAGTTGCCGGGCGCGACGCGGATGACGCCGTCGCCCCCGATGCCCGCCCGCCGGTCGGCGAGCGCGCGCACGAGCGCGGGGGTCAGGTCGAGTGCGCCGGCCCGGTCGTCGACCAGGACGAAGTCGTTCTGGGTGCCGTGGCCCTTGGTGACGGCGAGCCGCGTCGTGCCGGGCAGCTCAGCGCCGGGGGCCGTCGTGGTCGCACGGGAGGTCGCCGGGCTCGTCATGAGCCCAGACTACGGCGGGGCGCGGGGTCGTCGGTCGCGAGCCCGAGGGTCCCGGCGTCGGCGCGTGCGACGAGGGCGAGCGCCTGCTCGACGAGGTCGGGGGCCCGCGCGTCGAGCCAGTGGACGCGCGGGTCGCGGCCGAACCAGCCCATCTGCTTGCGCGCGAGCCGGCGCGTCCCGGCGGCCACTGCGGCGCGGGCCTCGTCCTCGGTGAGCTCGCCGCGGAACGTCGCGAGGACCTCGGCGTACCCGACGGCCCGCGACGCCGTGCGCCCGATCCCCCAGTCGGCGAGCGCGCGGACCTCCTCAACGAGTCCCTGCTCCCACATCCGTGCCACGCGGCGCTCGATGCGCTCGTCGAGCACGCCGCGGTCGCAGTCGAGCCCGAGCTGCACGGCGGGGACCTCGTAGACGTGCTGCGGCAGGCTCGCGGAGTAGCGGCGGCCGGTGAGCTCGATGACCTCGAGCGCGCGCACGAGCCGGCGCGCGTTACGGGGCCCGATGCCGGCCGCGGCGACGGGGTCGCGCGCCTCGAGCTCGGCGTGCAGCGCTCGGGACCCCTCGGCCTCGACGCGCGCCTCGAGCCGGGCGCGGACCTCCGGGTCGGTGCCGGGGAACTCCATCTGGTCGAGCAGCGCCCGCACGTACAGCCCCGAGCCGCCGACCGCGACGGCGCGGGCGCCGCGCGCGTGCACCGCGGCGATGTCGGCACGCGCGCCGGCCTGGTAGTCGGCGACCGAGGCGTCCTGCGACGGGTCGAGCACGTCGAGCTGGTGGTGCGGTACCCCCTGGCGCTCGGGGACGGTGAGCTTCGCGGTGCCGATGTCCATGCCGCGGTAGAGCTGCAGCGCGTCGGCGTTGACGACCTCGCCGCCGAGCTCGTGCGCGAGTGCGAGCGCGAGGTCCGACTTCCCGGTCGCCGTGGGGCCGACGACGGTGACGACGAGCGTCATGCGCCCGAGCCCCACGGTCCCGCCGGCAGCGCAGCGGGCACCGTGGGACGGCCGCCGTGCGGCGTGCGGCTGTCCTCGGAGGCCGGCTCGGGAGCCACGACCCAGGTGCCGACGACGTGCTGCGCGCCGAGCGGAGCGGCAACCGTGACCCCGGCCGGCGTCACCGCGGGCGACGCGAACCCTGCGCCGGCGCCGCGCGGGCGCACCGCATCCGCGCCGCCCGCGTGCACCCGGTCCGCGCCGGCGTCGCGGACTGCGCCTGCGCCCGCCGGGCGCACCGCGCCGACGAGCACCTGCCAGGGTGCCCACCCGCTCACGTCGAGCTCTCCCGCGAGCGCCGGGTCGAGCGCGGCGAGGCGCGCGAGCGCGTCGGGTCCTGCGTCGGCGAGGTCGGCGAGCACCGCGGCGTCGTAGCCGGGGGCCCGCTCGTCGTCGGCGCGCGGGGCGTCGGGGCCGTGCCGGGCGCTGAGCGAGCCGACGACGACGAGCCCGGTGCGCGGCGAGCCGTCTGCCACGAGGTCGCGCCCGGTCGCGGCGAGGCGGGCCGCAGACCCCGGGTCGGCGGAGGTCGAGGGCGCCGTCTCGACGACGTCGACGGGGCCCGTCCAGCCCGCCACCCGGAGCAGCAGCACGGCGACGGAGGCGGACACCCCGACCGGCGCGGGCCCGGTCGCGTCTGCCGCCCCGTCGGAGCGCGCTCCCGCGCCCGCGCGACCGGCCCACGCCAGCGCGCGGTCCGGGAGCCCCGCGGCGGCGAGCGAGGCGCGCACGGGCCCCCCGGTCACGCGCACGGACTGCCCGGCCTCGAACCCGACGCCCGGTGCCACGACGACGACCCGCTCGGGACCGCGCGCGAGCACCGCACGCACCGCGTCGAGCGCGTGCGCGCGCAGGTCGGGGTGCACGTCGGTCGCCCCGGACGCCCCGGGGACGAGGAGCACGGTGTCCGGGACGAGCGCGGCGGCGACGAGCATGCCCCGACCGTAGCCGCTCAGTCGGTGAGCATCCGCGTGACGTCGTCCGCCTCGCGCTCGCGGCCCGCCCGGCGCAGGACGTCGATGAGCAGCGCCGCGACCTGGGCGCGGTGGTCCCGGTCCCGGACGAGCCCGAAGCCCTCGACGGCGGACTCGAGGTCCTCGACCGCCGCGTCCGTCGCACCGGCGTCGGCGTGCAGGCGCCCCGCGAGCCAGAACGCGTGCGACGCGTCTGCGACGTGGCCGGCGGCCCCGAACGCCCGCGCCGCGGCGCTCGCCCGGGCCGCGGCCTCCCCGTCCCGGCCGAGCGTCGCGAGCAGGCGGGCCGCGCAGTCGTCGAGCTCGGCCCGTTCCCGGTCGACCTCGGCCCGGCGCCGCTCGACCAGCTCGGCGGCCCCGGGGACGTCGGCCGGGGTCTCGGGGGCGCCGTCGGGCCCCGCGAGCTCGTCGAGGCACCGCTCGACCTCGGCGAGCGCCGCGTCGGCCCGGCCGAGGTCCGCGGCGGACCGGGCGTGGGTCCGCACGACCGCCGCGGTCAGCAGCGGGTCGGCGCCGCCCGCGCGCAGCAGGGTCGTCGCACGCGAGTACGCCCAGGAGGCACCCTCGTGGTCGTCGAGCACCTGGGCGCAGCGGGCGGCCTCGGCGAGCGCGGCGCCGGCGTCCGCGAGCAGCCCGGCGTCCTCGGCGCGCCGCGCGGCCTCGAGGTAGAGGGGCGCCGCGGCGGCGGGGTCGCCGTCGTCGACGAGCCGGGACGCCCGGGCGAGGACCTCGGCGACGTCCGGGACGTCGGCTCCGGCGGTGCGCGTGGCACCGCCGTCGGGCCCGGCCGCGCCGCACGGCGCCTCGGCCACCACGACGCCCGCCGCGGCGCCGTCCGAGGACGCGCCCTGATCGGCCTGACGGACCTGCGCCGGGATCACGGCGAGGTCGAGCGGCTCGGGCGCCGCCGTGGTCCCCCACGCGCGCGCCACGGTCGCCGACACGTGCGCCGTGCCGTTGCGCCGGTCGAACGCCGCCGCGAGCGCGTCGGCCTCGGCGCGCGCCCAGTCCGCGAGCTCGGCGACCGTGGTGGCGGGCACGGTCGTGAGCCGGACCGGGCGGCCGGGCTCCGTGGCCCGCAGGACCGCGAGCGCGGCGCCCACGTGCACGAGGTACGTGAGCCGGCTGTCGGGCGAGTCCCCGCCCGTGAGCAGGCGCTGGTCGGCCTCGATCATCCGCACGGCGCGGTCGCCGTGACCGCCGCGCGCCAGGAGCTCGACGTGCCGCCCGCGGGCGCCCGCCATGTCGCCGTGGCTGTCGGCGAGGTGCGCGAGCCCGCGCCGGTGCGTCGCCGCCGCGTCCGCGAGCCGGCCCTGCTCGAGGTAGGCGAGCTGGAGGTGGGACAGCATGTCCGCGGGTTCCGTCGCGCAGGTCGGGTTCTCCGTGAGCGTCCGCTCGAGCAGCCGGACGCCCTCGTCGGTCCGTCCGGCCTCGAACAGGTACGACGCGCGGTCCCCCGGCTCGCACGCCTCGCACTGGGAGAAGTCGTCGCGCGGCGTCGCGACCCACGCCTCGTAGGCCGCTGCGGTGTCCTGCGCCCCGCGGGACCGGGACCACACGAACCGCTGCAGCGCGACGGCGTTCATGCCGTTGCCCGCGACCGCGAAGCGGTGCTCCATGTCGGCGAGCGTGCGGTCGATCTGCGCGGCGGGCACGGTCGGGAACTCCGTGAGGTTCGCGACCATCCACTTGAAGGACCAGAACAGCGTGTGCCGGTCCTGCTCGTCGAACAGGTCCGGGCGCTCGTCCCACCACCGCACGAGCCGCGTGAACGGCACGTACGCCTTGTCCACCTCACCGCCCCACACGTACGCCTCGACGAGCGTGGAGAGCGCGTACGCGCGCGCGTCGTCGGGCCCCTCGGCGTCGACCAGCCGGACCTGGCGCTCGGCCGCCTGGGTGCGGGCCAGGCCGTAGGGGAGGTCGCGCACGCGCGAGATCTCCCGGTTGGCGGACTCGAGGGTGCGGCTCATGCGGGGTCTCCGAGGGGTCACGGACGAGCGGCGCGGCGGGCGCGCCCGTCGGGGGCGGGACGGGGTACGGGGGCTGGACGGCGTGGGGGTGGGCGGGTCGAGCGGGGTCAGTGCGTGGGGTCGGCCCCGCGCAGCCCGGCGCGCAGCAGCACCGAGAGCGAGGCGTTCATGGTCGCGACCTCGCGGGCGCGCAGCGGCTCCCCGGCCAGCAGGAGCGCCGAGACGTAGAGCGACTCGAGCCCGGCGTCGCGGACGGCGCCGGCGGGCGCCGCGAGCAGGTCCTCGACGAGCGGGTTCGCGCAGTTGAGCACGAGCTGGCGCGACCGGGCGGTCCCCCCGAACCCGGCGAGCACCTCACCCCACAGGTCGTCGGCCTCCCCGACCGTCCGGGAGAGGTCCCGCTCGTGGTCGCCCGCGCGGTCGTGCAGCAGCATCGCCGGCAGCTCGACCGGCTCGAACGTCCGCAGCGCGACCTCGGCGTCGTGCGGGGCGAGCACCGCGTTCGCCGCCTCGACCACGGGGAGCAGCTCGAGCTCGCGCACGGGCGCGATCGGTGCCAGGACCTGGTCGACGTCCTGCGCGCCGAGCGGTCGCACGCCCCACGCCGGGCGCCGCTCCGCGAGGCGCGCGAGCAGGTCGGCGTCGTACACGTACCCCGCGTTGACGACCCCGAGGCCCTGCGCGCGGGCGACGGGGGCGATGCGCCGGAACTCCTCGACGGTCGGGGCGTAGAGGACGTCGCCGTGCGCGTCGTGCACCTCCGCGAGGGTCAGCAGGCCGTCGGTCGTCTCGTACGGCAGCACGTCGGCCACGAGGTCGAGCATCGCGTCGTCGCTCGTCGCGAGCGCGCGCACCGCGAGATGGTGGGCCTCGACGAACGCGCGCGCCAGCGGGGACCGCTCCCCGAGCGTCGCGAGAGTCCAGGCGCGCACCTGCCCGCCGAGGGCGTCACGTACCGCGAGCAGCACCTCGTCGGCGTAGAGCTGCTCGCGGGACGCCGTCGGGCGCAGGCCGGTCGCGTCGACCACGCAGCGGACGAAGAAGGCCCACTCGGGGAGCAGCCCCTCGACGCGCGGTCCCAGCAGCATGCGCTTGAGGTAGGCCCGGTGTGTGCCCGAGCCGGTGGGCGGCACGGCCGCGGGCAGCACGAACGCCACGCCGCTGACCCCCGCGAGGGGCACGTCGAGGTCCACGTGCGCGAGCGGGGTGAACCCGAGGGTCCGCTCGCAGTACCGCGCGAGCGCCTCGGACCGCTCCTCGGCGCTCGCGTACGTGCGCCGCCACGGGAGCTCGGGCTCGGTCAGCCGCCGCCACGCGATCGCCCCGTCGACGTCGACCTGGACCGCGACGTCGACGGGCAGGAGCGAGCCGAAGTCACGCGCGAGGGCGACGACGGTGTCGTGCGCGAGCCAGTGCTCGAGGTCGCGCCGGGGCCGCAGCCGCACGGTGCTGCCCACCGCGACGTCGGCGTCGGCGTCGAGCTCGGTGAGCTCGTAGCTGCCGTCCGCGCGCCCGAGCCAGCGGACGGCCGGCTCACCGGTGCCGCGGGCCGTCCGGGAGACGAGCTCGATCTCGTCGGCCACCATGAACGCCGAGAGCAGGCCGATGCCGAACTGGCCGAGGAACTCCTCGCGCCCGAGCCCGACCTCGAGGTCCCGCTTCGAGCTCCGGCCGATCGTCGCGAGCAGCTCACGGGCCTCGGTGAGCGTCAGCCCGATGCCCGAGTCGATGACCTCGAGCGCGCCGTCCGCGCCGGTGCGCAGCCGGACGGTCGCGGGTGCCGCCGGGTCGAGCGCACGCCGCGCCGTGACCGCGTCGACGCCGTTCTGCAGGAGCTCGCGCAGGTACACGCGCGGGCCCGAGTAGAGGTGCCGCGCGAGCAGGTCGACGACACCCCGCAGGTCGACCTGGAACGCCTGGCCGGACGAGGGCTGCGCCACCTCAGTCGTCGTCGTTCGCGCGGTACGCCGCCATCTGGGCCTTCGCCGCCTCGGCCGCCTGCGGGTAGAGGTCGTCGAGGTGCGCGAAGAGCTGCAGCGCGGTGCTGATCCCGCACGCCATGTGCAGGTCGAGCTGCTCGTCGGTCAGCCCGTGCTCGTAGCTCACGACGTGCTCGGCGTACACGCCGACGTCCTCGCCCTCGACGCGCACGTACGCCTTGGGCCACAGCGTGTCGAGGTTCCACTGGTTCGCGGCGCGGGTCAGCGCCTCGGCCTCGCTCGGCGGGACCTCGCGGGTCCACCGGCCCCGGACCTGGAGGAACTCGCCGTCGGCGCCGAGGCGGAAGAAGTAGAACAGGTGGTCGTCCCAGCGCCCGCCGATGTCGCCGTCGTCGTCGACGCCGTACGTGAAGCCCTGCGCGTCGAGGCGGTCGATGATGCGCTGGTGGCTCAGCGGCGCGAGGACGGGCTGCGCCGCCGCACCCGCCTCCGGCTTGGTGAAGAAACCCATGGGAACCTCGTCGTCTCGTGCGCGCCGTCGCCGGCGCGTCGTGCCCCTCCGGGTCCGCCGGGCGCGCGTGCGCCGGGGACCTGGACCGTGCCGCACGAGACTAGCCGCCCCCGCCGACGCACCGGCGCCAACGGCCGGACCGGGACGAACCGGGCGCACGGTCTCGCGCCCGGTTCCCCTCCGGCCGCTCGCGGGCTCCGCGGGTAGGCTTCCGCGCATGGGTTTCTTCCGGGACCGACGCCTTCGCCGGTGGCTCGGGCTGCGGCCCGGGGCCACGGGTCGAGGGCCCCTCGACGCTCGCCGTGGCCCGGGTGCACGGGCACTGGGCCCCGGCGTGCCGGACGACGAGCTCCACGACCACGTGACCCAGCTGCTCGCCCGTGAGCTCGGCGCGGTCCAGCTCACCGGCGACGTCCCGACGCCCGTGACCGCCGCCCGGGTCGCCGAGTGGTTCGCGCGCCACCAGTTCAGCTACTTCGTCGACAACGACGGCGACCTCGGCGGGCTGTGGCGGGGCCGGCTGTTCTACTTCTTCCTCTTCGGCGAGCACTCCGAGATCCTCCAGGTCCGCGGCCAGTGGCACCGCGAGGTCGCGATCGAGCGGCTCGAGGAGGTGCTCGACGTCTGCAACGAGTGGAACGCCGACCGGATCTGGCCCAAGGCGTACGCGCGCGTGCGAGACAACGGCATGGTCCACGTCGTCGCCGAGGTCGCGACCGACCTCGAGCACGGCGTGACCGACGACCAGCTCAACCAGCTGCTGTTCTGCGGGCTGAGCACGGGGAGCATGTTCTTCGACTCGCTCGACGAGCTCTACCCCGACCCCGCGGGGGTGGCGCCGTGAGCGACGGCTCGCTCCCCCGCTGGGTCACCCGCGTGCTCGGCGGCTTCGGCAAGCCGGAGAAGCACGCGCCGCCCCGCGACCAGGAGGTCCCGACGCCGCTGTCGCGCGACCGGATCGAGGGGTACCTGCGCTCGCGCGGCTACCGCTACCTGGTCGACGACGACGGCGACCTCACCGGGACGTGGGACGGCAGCCGGTTCTGGTTCCTGCTCCTCGGGGAGCACGACGAGATCCTCCAGGTCCGCGGGCGCTGGCACCGCTCGCTCGCGCTCGAGCAGCGCCGGTCGGTCGCCCTGGCGGTGAACGACTGGAACCGCGAGCGCATCTGGCCCAAGGTGTACGTCCGTGAGGAGGACGGCCTGCTCGCGCTGTACAGCGAGGTGTCCGCGGACCTCGAGCAGGGCGTGACCGACATCCAGCTCGCGCAGCTGCTCGCGTGCGGCCTCGGGACCGGCGTGCAGATGTTCACCGCGATCGAGGCCGTGCTGCCGGGCGAGGAAGCCCCGCCGGGCATCCCCGACAACTGACGGCGTCGACCCGGGCGGCTCGTGCCGCGCCGTCGGCCGCTCGGAGCCGCGCGGCCGGTGCCCCGCCCGAGGACGCCGCCCGCGAGCCCGGAGAGCGTCAGCGCCGGGGCGCCCCGAGGGTCGGCAGTCCCAGCACGACGGGTCCCGCAGGCGCGGGCGAGGCCGTGCCGCACCCGGCGGTCGCCGCCGGAGCACCGCCGTGCGCGTGCTCGCCACCGGCCTGCCGCCTCGCCCACGCGTCGCCCGCGCGCGTGCGCCGCACGTCGAAGGACGCGGCGTCGGTGAGCGCCGAGTCCGCGACCAGGTGGTACGGCGCGGCGTGCGTCACGGTGACCGTCACGAGGTCGCCCGGGCGCGGCGCGCCGTCCGCCGGCAGGTCCGCGGGCAGCGCAAGGTGCACGAGCCGGTTGTCGGCGGCGCGGCCCGTCACGCGGTGCGTCGCGCCGTCCTTGCGGCCCTCGCTCTCGGCGACGAGGACCTCGACGCGCCGGCCGACCTGCGCCTGGTTCTCCTCGAAGGAGATGCGGTCCTGCAGCGCGGCCAGCCGCACGTACCGCTCCTGCACGACCGCCTTGGGGAGCTGGTCGGGCAGGTCCGCCGCGGGGGTCCCCGGGCGCTGCGAGTACTGGAACGTGAACGCCGACGAGAAGCGCGCCGCCTCGACGACGCGCAGCGTCTCGGCGAAGTCCTCCTCGGTCTCCCCGGGGAAGCCGACGATGATGTCGGTCGTGATCGCGGCGTCGGGCATCACGGCGCGCACGCGCTCGAGGATCCCGAGGAACTTGTCCGACCGGTAGGAGCGCCGCATCGCGCGGAGCACGCGGTCCGAGCCGGACTGCAGCGGCATGTGCAGCTGCGGCATGACGGTGGGCGTCTCGGCCATCGCCGCGATGACGTCGTCCGTGAACGCGGCGGGGTGCGGCGAGGTGAAGCGCACGCGCTCGAGCCCTTCGATCGCCCCGACCGCGCGCAGCAGCTTGGCGAACGCCCCGCGGTCCCCGAACTCGACGCCGTAGGAGTTCACGTTCTGCCCGAGCAGCGTGACCTCGACCGCACCCTGGTCGACGAGCGCCTGCACCTCGGCGAGGATCTCGCCGGGCCGGCGGTCCCGCTCCTTGCCGCGCAGGTGCGGGACGATGCAGAAGGTGCACGTGTTGTTGCACCCGACGCTGATCGAGACCCAGCCCGCGTACACCGACTCGCGCCGCGTGGGCAGCGTGGACGGGAACACCTGGAGCGACTCGGCGATCTCGACCTCGGCGCGCTCGTTGTGCCGCGCGCGCTCCAGCAGCACCGGGAGCGCGTCGAGGTTGTGCGTGCCGAACACCACGTCGACCCACGGCGCACGGTCGACGATGCCCGCGCGGTCCTTCTGCGCGAGGCACCCGCCGACGGCGATCTGCATGCCCGGGCGCGCGCGCTTGGCGCCGGCCAGGCGGCCCAGGTTGCCGTACAGCTTGTCGGCCGCGTTCTCCCGCACCGCGCACGTGTTGATGACGATGACGTCGGCGGCCTCGGCGGCGGCGTCGGACGCGCTGGCCTGCACGTAGCCGGCCTGCTCGAGCATCCCCGCCATGTGCTCGGAGTCGTGCACGTTCATCTGGCAGCCCAGCGTCTTGACCAGGTAGGTCCGCGCCGGCGCGCCGACGGCACGGGCGCCGTCATGGGCGTCGTGCGGTGCGGGGCCGGCGAGCAGGGCGGCGGCGTCCGCGGGGACGTGGGGCAGGGTCGTGGACATCGCCGTCCAGGGTACGTCGCCGGGCCGCCGGCCCCGTGCGCTGCGGGATCGCGCATTTCCAGGACGTTGCCGGACCGTGACCTCAGCGGGTAGCGGGCGCAACACTTCACCCCTAGGCTCGTCGAATGGTCGACACCCCCGCCGCCCCTGCGCACGACGGCCGGCAGCACACCCTGGGAGCCCCGCTCGTCGTCCTCGACGGGGTCAACAAGCACTTCGGTCAGCTCCACGTCCTGCAGGACGTCGACCTGACGGTCCACCGCGGCGAGGTCGTCGTCGTGATCGGGCCGTCGGGGAGCGGGAAGTCCACGCTGTGCCGCACGATCAACCGCCTCGAGACGATCGACTCCGGGACCATCGCGATCGACGGCGTCCCGCTGCCCGCCGAGGGCAAGCAGCTCGCGCGCCTGCGCGCCGACGTCGGCATGGTGTTCCAGTCGTTCAACCTGTTCGCCCACAAGACGGTCCTCGAGAACGTCACGCTCGGGCAGATCAAGGCCAAGGGCGTCCCCCGGGCGGAGGCACGCGACGTCGCGATGTCGCTGCTCGAGCGCGTCGGCGTCGCGAACCAGGCCGACAAGCTCCCCGCGCAGCTCTCGGGCGGCCAGCAGCAGCGCGTCGCGATCGCCCGAGCGCTCGCGATGAAGCCCAAGGTCATGCTGTTCGACGAGCCGACGTCCGCGCTCGACCCCGAGATGATCAACGAGGTCCTCGACGTCATGGTCTCCCTCGCGCGCGAGGGCATGACGATGGTCGTGGTGACCCACGAGATGGGCTTCGCGCGCAAGGCCGCGCACCGCGTCGTGTTCATGGACGCGGGACGCATCGTCGAGGAGGAGACCCCCGAGAACTTCTTCACCGCGCCGAAGAGCGACCGCGCGCGCGACTTCCTGTCGAAGATCCTGACCCACTGACACCCCGACCCGCCCGACCCGGCGGAGCCACCGCCCCGCCGGGCGCACCGAACGTCACCGACACCGTGGTGCACCGCAACGAGAGGAACTGACAATGCGCAGACGAACCGTGGGGAGCGCCGCAGCACTGGCCGCCCTCGCCCTGACCCTCACCGCGTGCGGCGGCTCCGACGAGCCCGCCGGCGACGCGGGGGGCGAGGAGACCTCGGCCGGCGGCGGCGAGACGATCCGCATCGGCATCAAGTTCGACCAGCCCGGCCTCGGCTTCAAGGACGGCGACGACTACACCGGCTTCGACGTCGACATCGCCCGGGCGGTCGCCGAGAAGCTCGGGTACGGCGAGGACCAGATCGAGTTCGTCGAGTCCCCGTCCAAGCAGCGTGAGAACCTGCTGCAGACGGGCCAGGTCGACATGATCTTCGCGACCTACTCGATCACCGACGAGCGCAAGGAGTCCGTCGCGTTCGCCGGCCCGTACTTCGTCGCCGGGCAGGACCTGCTCGTCGCCGCGGACGACGACTCGATCAGCGGCCCCGAGGACCTCGAGGGCAAGAACCTCTGCTCCGTGACCGGCTCGACGTCGGCGCAGCGGATCAAGGACGAGTACGCCGCCGGGACCAATCTGCTCGAGCAGCCCAGCTACGCCGAGTGCGTCACCGCCCTCACGTCCGGCGCGGTCGACGCGGTCACGACCGACGACATCATCCTCGCCGGCCTCGCCGCCCAGCCCGCCAACGAGGGCAAGGTCAAGGTCGTCGGCAACCCGTTCTCCGAGGAGAACTACGGCGTCGGCCTGCCGCAGGACAACGAGCGCTGCGAGGACATCAACACCGCCATCACCGAGCTCATCGAGGACGGCACGTGGCAGCAGATCCTCGACGACAACGTCGGGGTCTCCGGCTACCAGGCGAACGAGGAGCTCAACCCGCCCGAGGTCCAGGCCTGCGCCTGACCTGACCGCTGACCGCGCGGGGGCGACGGGACCGTCCGTCGCCCCCGCGCGGGTCGCCACGCACCAAGGAGGTGAGAGCGCTGGACGGCGCCTACCTGGACCAGTTCGCCTCGCTGTTCGAGACCTATGACGTCCCCGCGGCGTTCTGGGTCAACATCAAGCTGACGTTCTTCGCGGCGGTCCTCTCGCTCGTGCTCGGCACGGTGCTCGCCGTCATGCGCATCTCCCCGCTGCCGAGCCTGCGCTGGGCCGGCACCTCGTACGTGAACGTGTTCCGCAACATGCCCCTGACGATCATCATCGTGTTCTGCGTGCTGGGGCTCTGGGGTCAGCTCGGGGTCACGCTGGCGCCGGACTTCAACGAGAACTTCCTCCGGCTGGCGATCCTCGGGCTGGCCGTCTACCACGCCGCCTTCGTGTGCGAAGCGCTGCGCTCCGGGGTCAACACGGTGCCCGTCGGGCAGGCCGAGGCGGCGCGCGCGATCGGGCTGGGCTTCCTGCCCACGGCGCGGCTGATCATCCTGCCGCAGGCGTTCCGCGGGTCGGTCGCGCCGCTCGGGAACACGCTGATCGCGCTGACCAAGAACTCGACGGTCGCGGCCGCCGGGTCGGTCGCCGAGGCCTCGGGGCTCATGGGGACGATGATCGAGTTCCGGCCCGACGTGATCTTCGCGATCTTCTTCACGTTCGCGCTCGGGTTCGTGCTGCTCGTGATCCCCGTCGGCCTCCTGACGACGTCCCTCTCGCGACGACTGGCGGTGGCCCGGTGAGCGGCTCGCAGAGCGTCCTGTTCGACGTCCCCGGCCCGCGCACGCGCCGCCGGATGGCGTGGCTCAACCTCCTCTTCGGGCTCGTCGTCGCCGGCATCGGCGCGTTGCTGCTCGTCCTGCTCGCGCGCAAGGGGCAGCTCGACGCCGCCCTGTGGACGCCGTTCCTCGAGTTCCGGACGTGGGAGAGCTTCCTGGTCCCCGGTCTCGTGCACACGCTCCAGGCCGCCGGGCTCGCGATCATCGGCTCGTCGGTGTTCGGCCTCGTGTTCGGGCTCGGGCGCCTGTCCGAGCTCCGCATCCTGCGCGTCGTGAGCGGCACCGTCGTCGAGTTCTTCCGCGCCGTGCCCGTGCTGCTCATGATGATCTTCGTCTGGCTCGCGCTCGGCTTCTCCGGCAACCGGGCGATCGACCCGCAGGACTACCCGCTCATCGCCGTCGTCACCGCGCTCGTGCTCTACAACGGCTCGGTGTTCGCGGAGCTCGTGCGGTCCGGCGTGCACGGGCTGCCGCGCGGTCAGCGCGAGGCGGCGCTCGCCACCGGGCTCACCGGCCCGCAGTCGCTGCGCTCCGTCGAGGTCCCGCAGGCCCTGATCGCGATGCTCCCGGCGCTCGTCAGCCAGCTCGTCGTCATCCTCAAGGACACCGCGCTCGGCTACATCATCACGTACCGCGAGCTGCTCCAGGAGGCCCGGCAGGTCGGGTCCGGGAACGGCAACATCCTCCAGGCCCTCGCCGTCGCCGCCGTCGTGTTCATCGTCATCAACTACGCGCTGACCAAGGCCGCGCCGTGGGTCGGGCAGCGGATGGGTCGCCGCACGAGCGGGCGGGCGAAGGCCGAGGCGCCGAGCCTGGTCGTGGCGACGCGGGACTGAGCGGGCTCGCGACCCGGGCCCGGCGGGCGCGCTCGCGCCGCTGCCCTCCGGAACCGGCTGCCGACGCCGGGTGGCCGGTGTCAGCCGGCGGTCGCGCTCGCGCGGATCTCGCGGACGACCGTGACCTTGATCTCCCCCGGGTACTGCAGGTCCGCCTCGATGTGCTTCGCGATCGCGACCGCGAGCTGCGGGAGGGCGTAGTCGTCGACCTCGGACGGCTCGACGACGACCCGGACCTCACGTCCGGCCGACATCGCGAGGGCGCGCCGCACGCCCGCGTGCGCCGTGACGAGCTGCTCGAGCTTGTCCATGCGCTCGACGTACTGGTCGAGCTCCTCACGGCGCGCGCCCGGCCGGGCCGCCGAGATCGCGTCCGACGCCTGGACGAGCACCGCCTCGACCGTCTCGGCCGGGACCTCCTCGTGGTGCGCGGCGATCGCGTTGACGACCGCCGGCGACTCCCCGCACCGCCGCGCCAGGTCCGCGCCGACCAGCGCGTGCGTCCCCTCGACCTCGGCCGTCAGGGCCTTGCCGACGTCGTGGAGGAACGCGGCGCGGCGGGTCGTCGCGACGTCGGCCCCGACCTCGGCGGCGATGGCGGCCGCGACGAGCGCGGTCTCGACGAGGTGCTCGAGCACGTTCTGCCCGTACGACACCCGCATCCGCAGCCGGCCCATCGTGCGGACGAGGTCGGGGTGGAGCCCGGTGACACCGGCGCGCTCCGCGGCGTCGTGCCCCGCGGACAGGGTCCGGTCGTCCGCCCCCGCGAGCGCCTCGGCGTACGCCGCCTCGATGCGCTGCGGGTGGATCCGCCCGTCCGACATGAGCGCCTCGAGCGCGACCTGCGCGACCTCGCGGCGGTCGGCGTCGAAGCACGAGAGCACCACGGAGTCCGGGGTGTCGTCGATGAGGACGTTGACGCCGGTCAGAGCCTCGAACGCGCGGATGTTGCGGCCCTCCTTGCCGATGATGCGGCCCTTCATCTCCTCCGACGGGAGCGGCAGGACCGTGATCACCGACTGCGAGCTGGTCGGTACCGCGGTGCGCTGGACGGCGGCGGCCACGATGCGCTTGGCGCGCGCCTCCGCGGTCCGGCGCGCCTGCGCCTCGGCCCGGCGGACCAGCGCCGCCGCGTCGTTCGTCGCCTCGTCGACCATGCGCCGGACGAGCTCCGCGCGGGCCTCCTCGGCGGTCAGGTGGGCGACGGCCTCGAGGTGCGCACGTGCGTCCCGGTCCGCCGACGCGCGACGCTCGGCGACCTCCTGCTCGGCGGACGCGAGGGCCTCCTGCCGCTCGCGCACCGTGCGCTCCGCGTCCGCGAGAGCCTTCTGCTCGGCCGCGACGGCGTGCTCACGCTCGACGAGGCGGGCCTCGCGGCGCTCGGCGTCGGCCAGGAGCGCGCGCGCGTCGTCGCGGATCGACGCCACGTCGGCCTTCGCCTGACGGCGCTGCTCGTCTGCCTCACGCCGGGCAACCAGCACCAGGATGAGCGCGACGAGGCAGGCTCCCAGGAGAGCCACGACCAGTCCGAGCTCACCCATCGACGCGTCCACCCCTCGGGAGCTGCTGCGCGGTCCGCGACCCTGCTGCCACGTGGTGCCCGCGCACCCATCCTCCCGCACGCGCCCGACGTGCGGGGCAGCGGCGCGCGGCGCGGGCGGACTGCTCGACGGTCAGTCGCCTCGAGCGGACCGGCTCGACGGTCAGTCGCCTCGCGCGGACGGCCCGACGGTCAGTCGCCTCGCGCGATGTCCTCCGCGACGTCGCCGACCTCCGCGCCCTCCTCGGCGAGCGCCTCGCGCACGAGCCGTGAGACGAGCGCCGGCGGGTAGCCGCGACGGCCGAGCGCGGCGAACGTGCGCCGGGCCCGGACCTGCGGGTCGAGCCGGGCGGTCGAGGCGAGCTTGCGCCGGACCAGCGCACGCGCCGCCTCCTCCTCGTCCTCGTCGTCGACCTCGCCGAGCGCGTCGGACGCGACCTCGTCGTCGATGCCGCGCCGGCGGAGCTCGACGCCGATCGCCCGACGGGAGAGCCCTCGCTCGGCGTGGCGGGTGCGCACGAGCATCCGCGCGTACTCCGCGTCGTCGATCAGCCCGACCTCCGTGAACCGGTCGAGCACGCGCGCGGCGACGTCGTCGGGGACGTCCTTGCGCTGCATCGCCTCCGCGAGCTGGGCACGGCTGCGCGCCGAGCTCGCAAGCAGGCGCAGGGCGATCGCGCGGGCGACGGACTCCGGGTCGGCCTCCTGACCGAGCCCGGACGCGCCGGAGGCGGGCGGCTCGTCACCGCGCCGCCCGCCCCGGCCCCGCATCGGGTGCCCGGTCAGAAGCCGACCTTGGGATCGGCGTCGGCCGGCGCGTCGAGCTTGGCGCCGACGCCCAGCTTCTCCTTGATCTTCTTCTCGATCTCGTTCGCCAGGTCCGGGTTGTCGCGCAGGAAGCCGCGCGCGTTCTCCTTGCCCTGGCCCAGCTGGTCACCCTCGTACGTGTACCAGGCACCCGACTTGCGGATGAACCCGTGCTCGACGCCCATGTCGATCAGGCCGCCCTCACGCGAGATGCCCACGCCGTAGAGGATGTCGAACTCGGCCTGCTTGAAGGGCGGCGCCATCTTGTTCTTGACGATCTTGACGCGCGTGCGGTTGCCGACCGCGTCGGTCCCCTCCTTGAGGGTCTCGATGCGGCGGATGTCCATGCGGATCGACGCGTAGAACTTGAGCGCCTTGCCACCGGTCGTGGTCTCGGGCGAGCCGAAGAACACGCCGATCTTCTCGCGCAGCTGGTTGATGAAGATCGCGGTGGTGCCCGAGGAGTTGAGCGCACCGGTGATCTTGCGCAGGGCCTGCGACATGAGGCGGGCCTGGAGGCCGACGTGGCTGTCCCCCATCTCGCCCTCGATCTCGGCCTTGGGCACGAGCGCCGCGACGGAGTCGATCACGACGATGTCGATCGCGTTGGAGCGGATCAGCATGTCCATGATCTCGAGCGCCTGCTCACCCGTGTCCGGCTGGGAGACGAGCAGCGCGTCGGTGTCGACGCCGAGCTTCTTCGCGTACTCGGGGTCGAGCGCGTGCTCGGCGTCGATGAACGCCGCGATGCCGCCGGCCCGCTGCGCGTTGGCGACGGCGTGCAGCGCGACGGTCGTCTTGCCCGAGGACTCCGGGCCGTAGATCTCGACGACACGGCCGCGGGGCAGACCGCCGATGCCGAGCGCGATGTCGAGCGCGATCGAGCCGGTCGGGATCACCTCGACCGGGGCGCGGCCCTCGTCGCCGAGGCGCATGATCGAGCCCTTGCCGAACTGCCGGTCGATCTGTCCGAGCGCGGCCTCGAGTGCCTTCGTCCGGTCCTGGGGAGCTGCCATGTCACACCTCGTGGTCTCGAGCAGCGCGGTCGCTGCACCTCGTCTGGGGCTGGTCTGTTGACTGCGGGTGACGTTATGCCCGACCACCGACATCCGTCCGTGCGCTGTCCACAGCACGGGTCTCCCCGTCGCTCGTGGACCGTCCCCCCGCCCGGTCGACCCGGGCCGCAGGACCGCCGACGTCCTCACCACGCACCACGGTACCCGAACAGGTGTTCGATGCGGGACGACACGCCGGTCGTGTCAGCGGCGGGGCGGTGCCTGCCGCGCGGCCGATCCCCAGCGGCGCGCGTCGGGGATCTCCATCGCGTCGCACAGCGCGTGCCACACGTCGCGCGGCTCCTCGCCGTCCTCGAGCGCCTGCACCGCGGTCCGTCCCTGCAGCTCGAACAGGACGAGGTCCCGCGCGAGCGCGCGACCGTGCGCGCTGCCGAGCACCTCGTCGACCAGCTGCCAGAACTCGCGGTATCGCACGGCACCAGCCTGCCACCCGTCGCGCCGGGCGCGCGCCCGCCCCGCGGAGCCGGGGTGTGACGTCGACGGGCCCGGGGCCCCGGGTGCCGCCGCGGCGGCCTCTCGACCACCCGCCGCTCCCCCGGGCCGCTCGACCGGCCGGTGTGGGCGCCACCGGCCACAATGGCCCGGTGGACGAGGCGACGCAGGCCGAGGAGGTGCTCGGACGCTTCTCCGCGCCCACGCGCGACTGGTTCACGGGCGCGTTCGCCGGCCCGACGACCGCGCAGGTCGGCGCCTGGCAGGCGGTCTCCTCGGGCGAGCACGCGCTCGTCGTCGCCCCGACCGGGTCCGGCAAGACGCTCGCGGCGTTCCTGTGGGCGCTCGACGGGCTCTTGGGCGGCGGCAGCGCCGCGGGCGAGAGCACGCCGCCCGCCGAGCCCGAGGACCCCACGCAGCGGTGCCGCGTGCTGTATGTCTCCCCGCTCAAGGCGCTCGCGACCGACGTCGAGCGGAACCTGCGCTCGCCGCTCGTCGGCATCCGCCAGGCGGCCACGCGCGCGGGTCGCCCGATCGCCGACGTGAGCGTCGGCGTCCGCACGGGCGACACGCCGCCCGCCGAGCGCCGGGCGTTCGCGACCAAGCCGCCCGACATCCTCATCACGACGCCCGAGTCGCTGTTCCTCGTCCTGACCTCGGCGGCGCGCGCCGGGCTCTCGGGCGTGCGCACGGTGATCCTCGACGAGATCCACGCGGTCGCGGGGACCAAGCGGGGGGCGCACCTCGCCGTCTCGCTCGAGCGGCTCGACGCGCTCCTGGACCGGCCGGGCGGCCCGGGTCCCGCGCAGCGGATCGGCCTGTCCGCGACGGTCCGCCCCGTCGACGCGGTCGCGGCGTTCCTCGGTGGGGCGCGCGCGCACACGGACGGGGGCCGGCGCGTCGTCGTCGTGCAGCCGCCCTCGACCAAGCGCATCGAGGTCGACGTCGTCGTGCCGGTGCCCGACCTCGCGGACCTCGCCTCGGCCCCGGCCGTCGGCACACCGGGCCCCGACGCCCTGCCGCCCGGCGAGGTGGACCTGACGGGGCCGGCCGCGGGAGCACCGCCGCGCCCGTCGATCTGGCCGCACGTCGAGGAGCGCGTCGTCGACCTCGTGGCCGAGCACCGCTCGACGCTCGTGTTCACGAACTCGCGGCGCGGCGCCGAGCGGCTCACGGCCCGCATGAACGAGGTGTGGGCCGAGCGCCAGGGTGAGGACGTCCCCGACCCCGGCGAGCTGCAGCCGGCCGCCGCGCCCGCGCAGTCGGGCACCGCGGTCGGCGTCGACACGCGCGACGCCACGACGATCCTCGCCCGCGCGCACCACGGGTCGATGAGCCGCGCGGAACGCACCCGGACCGAGACCGAGCTCAAGGCCGGGCGCCTGCCGGCGGTCGTCGCGACGAGCTCGCTCGAGCTCGGCATCGACATGGGTGCGGTCGACCTCGTCGTCCAGGTCGGGGCTCCCCCGTCGGTGGCGAGCGGGCTCCAGCGCGTCGGGCGCGCGGGGCACCAGGTCGGCGCGGTCTCGCACGGGATCATGTTCCCGACGTTCCGGGGCGAGCTCGTGCCCGCCGCCGTGACCGCCACGCGCATGCGGCGCGGCGAGCTCGAGGCTCTGCACGTGCCGGCGAACCCGCTCGACGTGCTCGCGCAGCAGGTCGTCGCGATGGTCGCGACCGAGGACTGGAGCGTCGCGGACCTCGCGACGGTCGTGCGGCGCGCCGCGCCGTACAGCGGCCTGGGCGACGCGACCCTGCACGCGGTCCTCGACATGCTCGCGGGCCGCTACCCGAGCGAGGAGTTCGCCGAGCTGCGGCCCCGCATCGTGTGGGACCGCGCGCGTGACGTCCTCAGCGGCCGGCCCGGGGCGCTGCGCCTCGCGGTGACGAGCGGCGGCACGATCCCCGACCGCGGGCTGTACGGCGTGTTCCTCGCGAGCGGCGCGACGACGAGCGACGTCCCGGTCGACGCCGAGCGCACGGGCGGCCAGCTGCGCGGCGGCAAGCGCGTCGGCGAGCTCGACGAGGAGATGGTCTACGAGTCGCGGGTCGGCGACACGTTCACCCTCGGGTCGAGCACGTGGCGCATCGACGACATCACCCCGGACCGCGTGCTCGTGACGCCGGCTCCCGGCGTCCCCGGGCGCCTGCCGTTCTGGAAGGGCGACGCCCCGGGCCGGCCCGCCGAGCTGGGTCGGGCGATGGGTGCGTGGGTCCGCGAGGTCGCGGCCAAGCCCGACGAGCAGGCGCGCGAGCAGGTGGCCGCCGCCGGGCTCGACCCGTGGGCGACGGACAACCTCCTGTCGTACCTGCGCGAGCAGGAGGCGGCCGCGGGCCAGCTCCCGACGGACACGACCCTCGTCGTCGAGCGCTTCCGCGACGAGCTCGGGGACTGGCGCGTGGTGCTGCACTCCCCGTACGGCGCCCGCGTGCACGCGCCCTGGGCGCTCGTGATCGCCGCCCGGCTGCGCGAGCGGTTCGGGGTCGACGCCGCGGCGATGCACTCCGACGACGGGATCGTGCTGCGCCTGCCGGACATGCTGAGCTCGGACGCCGCGTTCCCGCTCGGCGACGGGCTCGGCGCGCGCTGGGCGGACGACGCGGAGGCGCCGCCCGTGGGGGTCGACGACCTGCTCGTCGACGCCGACGAGGTCGCGGACGCCGTGCGCGGCGAGCTGGGTGGCTCGGCGATGTTCGGGGCGCGCTTCCGCGAGGCCGCGGCGCGTGCGCTCCTGCTCCCCCGGCGGCGTCCCGACAAGCGCCAACCCCTCTGGCAGCAGCGGCAGCGCTCGGCACAGCTGCTCAGCGTCGCCGCGCAGTACCCGGAGTTCCCGATCCTGCTCGAGGCGGTCCGCGAGTGCCTCCAGGACGACTTCGACGTCGCGGCGCTCACGACGCTCATGCGCGACATCGCGTCCCGCACGATCCGCGTCGTCGAGGTCACGACCACCACGCCGTCGCCGTTCGCGCAGTCGCTGCTCTTCGGCTACACCGCGCAGTTCCTGTACGACGGCGACGCCCCGCTCGCCGAGCGCCGCGCCGCCGCGCTCACGCTCGACCCGACGCTGCTCGCCGAGCTGCTCGGCGCCGGCCAGTCCCAGCTCGCGGACCTGCTCGATCCCGTCGCGGTCCAGCGCACCGAGGCCGAGCTCGCCGGGACCGCGCCCGACCGCCAGGCGCGCACGCTCGAGGCGCTCGCCGACGTCGTCCGCCGCCACGGACCGCTCACGACCGCCGACGCGCAAGCCCGGACCGTCGAGGCCGAGCGGGCGCACGTGCCCGCCTGGCTCGCCGAGCTCGAGACCGCACGCCGCGTGCTGCGGGTCCGGCTCGGGGGCGTCGAGGCCGAGCGCGGCGAGCAGTGGGCGGCGATCGAGGACGCCGGGCGCCTGCGCGACGCCCTCGGGGTCGCGCTGCCCGTCGGCGTGCCGGAGGTGTTCACCGAGGTCCGGCCCGACCCGCTGGGCGACCTCGTGCGCCGCCACGCCCGCACGCACGGGCCGTTCCCCGCGGCGCAGGTCGCGGCGCGGTACGGGCTCGGTGTCGCCGTCGTGACCGAGGTGCTGCGCCGCCTCGAGCAGACCGGCGTGCTCGTGCAGGGCCGGCTGCGGCCCGACGAGCTCGGCGGGACCGGCGACGAGTACTGCGACGCCGAGGTGCTGCGGACCCTGCGCAGGCGCTCGCTCGCGGCGCTGCGCGCGGAGGTCGAGCCGGTCGACCAGCAGGCGCTCGGGGTTTTCCTGCCCCGGTGGCAGGGCATCGACCCGAGCCAGCGGCGCACCGGGGGCCTGCGCGGGATCGACGGGCTCGCACGCGCCGTCGAGCAGCTCGCGGGCGCCGCCGTGCCCGCGTCGGCGCTCGAGACGCACATCCTGCCGGTGCGCGTCGCGGACTACTCCCCCGCGATGCTCGACGAGCTCACCGCCGCGGGCGAGGTGCTGTGGGCGGGTCACGGCGCGCTCGCGGGGCACGACGGGCTCGTGAGCCTGCACCCCGCCTCCGTCGCCGACCTGACGCTGCCCCTGGCCGTCCCGGTCGAGGCCGGCGGCTTCCTCGACACCCCGCTGCACCGGGCGACGCTCACTGCGCTGGCGGGCGGCGGCGCGTACTTCGTCGGCGGGCTGCTGACCCGGGTCCGGGAGATCCTCGCGACGCAGGACCCGTCCGGGCCGGGGCCGTCGGCGGACGCCGCGGGCGCGCCCGATCCCGCCGCGGGTGCGGCCGGCCCCGGCCCCGCCGGCGAGCCCGCCCAGGACGGCGCGGCGACCGCGTCGCAGAGCTCGCTCACCGCGGCGCTGTGGGACCTCGTGTGGGCCGGGCACGTGACCAACGACGGCCTGGCGGTGCTGCGGGCGCGGCTCGGCACCGGGGCGACGGCCCACCGCACCAAGGCCCCCGCGGCTCGCAGCCGGAATCTCGGCGGCGCGGCCCGCTTCGGCCTGCGATCGGCCTCCCTCGCGCCGCGCGGGACCCCCCGACCCGGCTCCGCGCTCCTCGCCGAGGCGGGCGGGCGGTGGTCGCTGCTGCCGGAGCGCGAGAGCGACCCGACGCTGCGCGCGCACGCCCTCGCCGCGCAGCTCCTCGACCGGCACGGCGTCCTGACCCGCGCCGTCGCCCCCGCGGAGGGCGTCACAGCCCAGTTCGGCGCCGTCTACCGCGTGCTGGCGGCCCTCGAGCAGGCCGGCCAGGTCCGCCGCGGGTACTTCGTCGAGCACCTCGGCGGCTCGCAGTTCGCGCTGCCCGGCGCGGTGGACCGGCTCCGGGAGGACGCCCGCACGGTCGAGCGCGCGCGCGAGCAGGCGGCCGAGAGCGCCGACGACGCGGTGGGGTCGCCCGGGTCCGCCGACCCCTGGTCCCCGGCTCCGCACCAGCCCGAGCGGACCCGGTTCGTCGTGACGCTCGCCGCGACCGACCCCGCCAACCCGTACGGCGCGGCGCTCGCGTGGCCGCCGCCGTCCGCGGCCGACGGGCTGGCACCGGGCGCGACGGGCCTGCACCGGCCCGGGCGCAAGGCGGGGGCCGTGGTCGTGCTCGTCGACGGCGCGCTCGTCCTCTACGTCGAGCGGGGTGGGCGCACGGTGCTCACGTTCACGCAGGACCCGGCGCTGCTCGACACCGCAGCGGGCCGACTGGCCGACGCGGTCCGCACCGGCAACCTCGGGCGCATGACGCTGCACCGCGCCGACGGCGCCGCGCTCCTCGAGGCCGAGGCGCTGCGCAGCCCGCTCGGTCGCGCGCTCGCCGCCGCCGGGTTCGCCCCGACGCCCCGGGGCCTGCGCCTGCGCGGTCAGGCATGAGCGCACGGCAGCCGAGCCGCTCCGAGGTGAGCCGTGCCCGAGGGTGACATCCTGCGGCGCACCGCGACGCGGATGGACCTCGCGCTCGCCGGGCGCGTCCTCGTGCGCGCCGAGCTCCGCTGGCCGTCCGCCGCGACGGTGGACCTCGTCGGGCGCACCGTGCTCGAGAACGTGTCCTACGGCAAGCACCTCCTCACGCGCTTCGACGACGGGCGCACGCTGCACACCCACCTGCGCATGGAGGGCTCGTGGCGCATCGCCCGCACCGGGACCCCTGACGCGCGCGCGTCGGGCGCCTGGGTCCGCGCGGTGCTGGCGAACGACGTGTGGACCACGGTCGGCGAGCGGCTCGGGATGCTCGACGTGGTGCCCACGAGCGAGGAGCACACGCTCGTCGGGCACCTGGGACCCGACATCCTCGCGCCGGACTTCCCGACCGTGGGGCTCGTCGAGGGGCTTCGGCGCTGGGGCGAGCGGGGCTCGGAGCCGGTCTGCGACGTGATGCTCGACCAGCGCGTCGTCGCCGGGATGGGCACCATCTACATGGCCGAGCCGCTGTTCGCGGTCGGGCTCTGGCCGTGGACGCCCGCGGACGAGGTGCCGGACCCCGAGCGTCTGCTCGGCGTCGCCCGCGCGATGATGCTGCGGTCGGTCGAGGCCCGGATCCCCACGGCCACCGGCGAGCAGGGCTTCCGCGCGACCAGCCGGGTGCACGGCCGCGCCGGGCAGCCGTGCCGGCGCTGCGGGACGCCGATCGAGAAGGGGCAGGCACGCAAGCCGCCCATGGAGCGTCCGGTCTTCTACTGCCCGCGCTGCCAGCACCCCTGAGCCGGGGCTCCGGGTCACCGAGCGCGGCGAGCCGCACGACGTCCGCCGCGGAGTCCGTGCCGTGCGCAGGACCCCGGACGCACGAAACCCGCGGTCGCGCAGCGGCACGCGACCACGGGTTCGTCGTCTCAGCCGGCCCCGGGGAGCTCCCCGAGCCGGGACGTCAGCTCTCAGCCGATCGGAGCGAGCTCCGAACGGGGTCGGGCCCAGCCACCGTCGGCGGGTCCGCCGAACGACGCAGTCAGGTCCGCAGGGACCGTGTCGGGGATCAGGAGACCCTCGGCCACGGCGACACGGTCGCTCACCTCACGGAGCACGAGCGACAGGGGGACGTCGAGCGCGTCGCAGATGCTGCCGAGCAGCTCCGACGACGCCTCCTTCTGACCCCGTTCCACCTCACTCAGGTACCCGAGGGACACCCGAGCCGCGGAGGACACCTCACGCAGGGTGCGACCCTGCCGCTGCCGGGCATCCCGCAGCACATCGCCGATCTCGCGGCGCAGTACGACCATCTGGCGTCCCCCTCTCGCGTCTCGATCCTCACCCTGTGCGGGCGTCGGGAGCGAGGACCTGGTCCCGACCCCCACCGTGACGCCCGTACGTCCCCTCGCGGGGATACTTCCACCGTACCTCGCGCCGCTCGTGCGCGCGGTCCCGGGTCGAGCCGCCGGTCTGGTGTTCATCACGACCATCCCAACGCCCATGGTGACCCGGGTGTTCCCCCGGGCGCAGCGCCTGCACACGACATTCACCCCATGGGAGCGACAAGATCACGCGCGAGCGCGAGCACCGCGTCGCGCGACGCCGCACGGACCTGCGTGCGGTCCCCCGGCAGCGCGAGCGCGCGCACGTGCGCGCCGGCGGGGCCGACGACGGAGACGAACACCGTGCCGGGCGCCTGCCCGTCCTGCGGGTCGGGTCCCGCCACGCCGGTCGTCGCGAGGCCCACGTCGGCGCCCATGCAGGCCCGCACCCCCTCGGCCATCGCGTAGGCCACGTCGGGATCGACCGCGCCCCGGACCTCGAGCAGCCGACGGTCGACGCCCAGGAGCGACGCCTTGAGGTCCGTGGCGTACGCGACGACGCCACCGCGGACCACCTGGGACGCCCCCGGCACGGCGACGAGCTCGGCGACGACGAGCCCGCCGGTCAGCGACTCGGCGACCGCAACGGTCCAGCCCCGCAGCGCGAGCCCGGCGAGCAGACGCTCCGCGAGCCGCGCGGGACGTGGCCCGGCGCCCGGGACGGCGCCGTACGGCCGTTCTGTCATGTGCGACGGGGCCCGGTCAGTGGGCGGTGGCCGGCGGGCGGTGCTCGGCGCGCCGGACCCGCAGCGCGGTGCGCACGTAGTCCACGCCGGTGGCGAGCGTGACGGCGACCGCGGCCGCCATGACGACCGCCGCGACGACCTCGACGACGCCCGGCAGGTGGTCGAGCGGCAGCAGGTACAGGCCGATCGCCACCGACTGCAGCACGGTCTTCGCCTTGCCGCCGCGCGATGCCGGGAGCACGAGGTACCGCAGCAGGAAGAGGCGCATGACGGTGATCGCGAGCTCACGCGCGAGGACCACCGCGGTGACCCACCAGGGGAGGTCGCCGAGGACGGACAGGACGACGAGCGCCGTGCCGATGAGCAGCTTGTCCGCGATCGGGTCGAGGATCTTGCCGAGGTCCGTCACGAGGTTCGAGCGGCGGGCGATGTGCCCGTCGAACCGGTCGGTGACCGCCGCGAGGACGAAGATGCCCGTCGCGACGAGCCGCCAGCGCACCGTGTGACCGCCGTCGGCCAGGAGCGCAGCGGCGAAGAACGGCACGAGCACGATCCGCAGGACGGTCAGCGCATTCGCGACGTTCATTCGGGAGGGGACGGCGGGAACCACGTCGACAGCCTACGGGTGCACCGGGGCGGGCTGCGCCTCGACGGCCCCGGCGCGGGGGTCGTGCACCGCCCGGTCGCGCAGGTCCGTCACCGCGTCCCGAAGCCCAGGCGCCCCGGGTCGACCTCGTCGTCCGCGTCGTCGTGGTAGTCCGTGGCCACGGGCGGGTCCCCCGGCATCGCGCCGTCGGTGGACGCGTACCGGTCCGCGTCGGGCGCGGACGCCGCGGGCTCGCTGTGGTCGCCGCGCAGCATCGCCAGCGTGCCGGGGAGGTCGTCGGGCTGCACGAGGACCTCGCGCGCCTTCGAGCCCTCGGAGGGACCGACGATCTCGCGCGACTCGAGCAGGTCCATGAGCCGCCCCGCCTTCGCGAAGCCGACGCGCAGCTTGCGCTGGAGCATCGACGTGGACCCGAACTGGGTGGTCACCACGAGCTCGGCGGCCTGCAGCAGCAGGTCCAGGTCGTCGCCGATGTCCTCGTCGACCTGCTTCTTGGCCACGGTGACGGCGACGTCCTCGCGGTAGCTCGGCTTGAGCTGCTTCTTGACGTGCTCGACGACCGCGTGGATCTCGCTCTCGGAGACCCAGGCCCCCTGCGTGCGCATGGGCTTCGCGGCGCCCATCGGCAGGAACAGCGCGTCACCCTGGCCGATGAGCTTCTCGGCGCCGGGCTGGTCGAGCACGACGCGCGAGTCGGTCAGCGACGAGGTCGCGAACGCGAGCCGCGACGGCACGTTGGCCTTGATCAGACCGGTCACGACGTCGACGCTCGGGCGCTGCGTGGCGAGCACGAGGTGGATGCCGGCGGCACGCGCGAGCTGCGTGATGCGCTGGATGGACGCCTCGACGTCGCGCGGGGCGACCATCATGAGGTCGGCGAGCTCGTCGACGATGACGAGCAGGTACGGGTACGTCGCGATCTTGCGCTCGGAGCCCGGCAGCGGCTTGACCTTGCCGGCGCGCACCGCGGTGTTGAAGTCGTCGACGTGCTTGAACCCGAACATCGCGAGGTCGTCGTAGCGCGCCTCCATCTCGCGCACGACCCACTCGAGGGCCTCGGCGGCCTTCTTCGGGTTCGTGATGATCGGCGTGATGAGGTGCGGGATGCCCTCGTAGATCGTCAGCTCGACGCGCTTGGGGTCGACGAGCACCATGCGCACCTCGTCGGGCGTCGAGCGCATGAGCACCGAGACGATCATCGAGTTGACGAAGCTCGACTTGCCCGCGCCGGTCGCGCCGGCGACGAGCAGGTGCGGCATCTTCGCGAGGTTGGCGACGACGTACCCGCCCTCGACGTCCTTGCCGACGCCGATGACCATCGGGTGCTCGCTGCGGCGCGCGGCGCTCGAGCGCAGCACGTCGCCGAGCGAGACGGTCTCGCGGTCCGTGTTCGGGATCTCGATGCCGATCGCGGACTTGCCCGGGATCGGCGACAGGATGCGCACGTCGGCGCTCGCGACCGCGTAGGCGATGTTCTTCGACAGCGCCGTGACCCGCTCGACCTTGACCGCGGGCCCGAGCTCGACCTCGTAGCGCGTGACGGTCGGCCCGCGCGTGAAGCCGGTGACCTGGGCGTCGATCTCGAACTGGTCGAGCACGGTCGTGAGCGCCTCGACGACGCGGTCGTTCGCGGCGGAGCGGACCTTGTGCGGGGCGCCCTTCGCGAGCACCTCCTCCGACGGGAGCGTGTAGAGCACGTCGCCCTCGAGCATCGGCTGCTCGCCGCGCGGGACGGGGGCCGTGGGCGGCGGGGCGAGCGGCCGGCGGGCTGCTGCGGCCGGGGCGCCGGCGGCGGGCACCGCGCTCGTCGGCGTCGCGTCCGCCTGCGCGGCCGCCTCCGCCTCCGCGGCCTCCCGCTCGGCCTCCTCGCGGGCGGCCACGATCGCGGCGCGCTCGAACGCCTCGTCGCCCTCGTAGCCGTCGAGCAGCTCGGTGTCGGAGAGGTCCGGCGCGGTCTCGGCGCGGGGCTTGCGCAGCCCGAGGCGGCCGCGCGGCTTCTTCTTCGGCGGCGCCTCGATCTCGGGCAGCGCGCTGTGGCCCGCGTGGATCACGAGCGGGGCGCCGCCCGGGTCGAGCGGCGCGTCGAGCACGCGCTGGTTGCCCGTGAGCCGGTCGTAGCCGGCGCGCAGGCGAGGCACGATCTGGTGCACCGGGGTCGCGGTCACGACGAGCACCCCGAAGAACGCGAGCAGCACGAGGAGCGGCACGGCGACCCAGGCGGTGAGCAGGCTCTCGAGGGGCGTCGCGACGAGGTACCCGATGACGCCGCCCGCAGCCTGCACGGGACCGAAGCCGTCGGCGGGCGCCGGCAGCCCCGCCTCGAGGTGGATGCCGCCGCACGCCGCGAGCCCGATCGCGGAGAACCCGATGCCGATGCGGGAGTTGGCCTGCGCGAGCTCGGGGTGACGCATGAGGCGCACCGCGGTCGCGAGCAGCGCGACGGGCACCGCGACCCCGACCTGGCCGAACGTTCCGGCGACGACGTCGTGGATGGCGTCGCCGGCGCTCCCGGACAGCCCCCACCACTCGCGCGCCGCGACGACGATCGCGACGGCGAGCAGCGTGAACGCGATGCCGTCGCGGCGGTGCGCGGGGTCGAGGTCGCGGGCGCCCTGGCCGACGCGACGTGCCGTGCCGCCCAGCAGGTGCGCGCAGCCCATCCACACGCCGCGCACGATCCGCAGCGGGAGGGCCGGGCGGTGCGGGGGCTGCTGCTTGGGGGTGCGGCCGGCGGGCCGGGTCGAGGCGGCGGCGCCGCGCGTCCCGGTGCGGGCACCGCCGCGGGCCTGCGACGACGAGGCGGACCCGCCCGCACGGGGGGTCGAGGAGGACGTACGGGTCGCCATGGTCCTCACGGTAGCGGCGGCGGGCCCCCGCGGCCGGGAGCGTCGCCGCACGTGCGTGTCGGGTCGGGCCGGTGCGCGCGCGTCCCGCACCGGCGCGCGCGCCCTCAGGACGCGGTGAGCAGCCCGATGCCGAGCGTCGCGACGCCGGCGGCGAGGACCACGGCGCCCACGGGGAGGAGCGCGACCCACGGGCTCGGGCGCTCACGCCCGCGACCCAGGGCGGAGAGGAAGAACCCGGCCGGCATGACGACGGCAGCCACGAGGACGCCGGTCTGCGCGAGCCACCGCGCGTAGCCGTCGAGCGTCGTGGCCTCGCCGAGCAGGAGGCACACGAGCCCGAGCGTCACGAGGACGCCGGCGTGCGCGTGGCCCGCGCGGTAGAAGCCGCGCTGGAACTCGGTCACGGGCACCTTCCCGGTCCCGACCCGGACCAGGAAGTAGCCGCCCGACTCGATCGCGACGACGGTGAGCGCGACGATCCCGGCGGTGGTGCGGGCTGCCTCGGTGAGCTCGATCATGACGCCTCCTCTGTTTGCGAACAGTGTTATAGAACATCGTTCGTGAACCGGCGTCAAGCGACCTACACTCACCGCATGCCCAGACCCCGCCTGCACGACGACGCCCTGCGGGACCGGCTGCTCGAGGTCGCCTCGGCCGCCATCTCGCGCGGCGGGGTCGACGCGCTGCGCGTGCGCGACGTGGCCGCGAGCGCCGGGACCTCGGCGTCCGCCGTCTACGCGCTGTTCGGCGGCCGCGACGAGCTCGTGCGCGCGGTCGGCGACGAGGCGTTCCGCCGGTTCGCCGCCCACCTCGGCCGCGCCGGCCGGACCGACGACCCCGCGACCGATCTGCTCTCCCTCGGCCTCGCGTACCGCACGAGCGCGCTCACCGACCCGCACTTCTACCGCGTGATGTTCGAGGCGGCGCGCGTCGGCGCGCAGGAACCCTCGCAGGGCCCGGCGACCGCGCACCCGACGTTCGTCGTGCTCCGGGACGCCGTCGACCGCGTGCTGGGCCTGACCGGCGCCCCGCGCCGCGAGGACGACGCGCTCGAGGCCGCGGTGCAGCTGTGGGGCCTCGTGCACGGGCTGGTCGGGCTCGAGCTCGCCGGTCTCGTGCCGGGCGACGCCCGCGAGCGCGAGGAGCGCTTCCGCGGCGCCCTGCTCGCGGTCGGGACCGCCCTGCTCGACGGCCCGCGGGGCGACGGCTGACGACGAGGTCGGGTGACCGCCGACGACGACGCGCCGGGCGAGGGCGGCCGCGGCGTCGCCCCTGACAGCCTGCGGGCAGATCTCGCCGACTGCCGCCCACCCTCTGCCGAAGTCCGTGCCTGCCCGCACGAGCAGCCCGGACCCGTCCCGAGTTGTCGGCGCCCGGTGGGACGCTGGCCCGGGAGGTGGGCGAGATGGCGCGAACGGGGTCCACAAGGGCGCGGGCCGGCAGGGCGGGGACGAGCGGCGACGGCGTGCCGGTCAGCCGCGCGCAGGTCCTGCGCCACCGCGTGCGCGCCCAGCAGCTCGACCGGCCGCTCGACGACACCCGGCGGCCGGACGACGCCGACGTGCTCGACCTGGGCGTCCAGGACACCGGCACCGGCGGCGCGGCGTGGTCGCTGGTCAACCGCGGCGTCCCGGTCGACGCCGACGCGGCGCGCTGGCCCGAGGAGCTCGCGCTCGCGTGGACGGTCCGCGGCGCCCCGCATGCCTACCGCCGGGCCGACCTGCCCGGCGTCGAGGTCGCGCTGCGCCCCTACTCCCCCGCCGACGCGGCGAAGCGGGTCTACGACGCGAGCAAGCCCCTGCACGACGCCGGCATCGAGGTGCCCGACGCGCTCGCCGCCGTCGCCCGCGAGATGCACCGCATCGTCGCGCAGCCGACCGTCAAGGGCGCGATGTCGACGCAGCTCACCGCGGCGATGCCCGCGCCGTACCTGCGCTACTGCCGTCCCTGCGGCGCGACCCACCTGTACGAGATGCCGTTCCGGCTCGCCGCCCTGCACGCGGGTCTCGAGCTCGAGCCCGGGACGTCCCCGCCGGTGCTGCGCCGGGTCCCCGGCTGGCCGCGCGAGCACCTCGCGGACCTCTCCCCCGCCCCGGCGCCCGGAAAGGGCTCCCGCGGCGCGCACCCGACAGAGCGGCTCGACGTCGTGCGCGCGTACCTGCACCACCTCGGGCCGGCGACCCCGAAGCTCGTCGCGGGGTACCTCGACGCCACGGTCGCCGACGTGACCGCCCGCTGGCCGCGCGACGTGCGGGAGGTGGACGTCGAGGGCGAGACCCGCTGGGTCCTCGAGGCCGACGCCGACACGCTCCTGGCCGAGGTGGACCACCGGGCCGCCGGTGCGGGCCCTGTCGTCCGGCTGCTCGGGCCGTTCGACCTGCACCTGCAGGCCCGCGACCGCTCGCTCCTCGTCCCCGACGCCGCCCGGCAGAAGGACCTGTGGCGCACGCTCGGCCGCCCGGGCGCCGTGCTCGTGGACGACGAGGTGCTCGGGACGTGGCGCCCGAAGGCGTCCGGGCGCCGGCTCACCGTGCAGGTCGACCCGTGGGAGCCGTGGCCGCGTGCGGTCGAGCGGGCGGTCGAGGTCGAGCAGGAGCGGCTCGCGGAGCACCGCGGGCTCACGCTCGTGCGGGCGGGCGCATGAGCCGCCGGGGCTGGGTCCTGCTCGTCGCCGTCGGCGTCATCTGGGGCGTGCCGTACCTGCTCATCAAGGTCGCGGTCGAGGACGTCACCCCGCCGCTGCTGGTGCTGGTCCGGACCGCGCTGGGCGCCGTCGTCCTGCTCCCGTTCGCGCTGCGCGGCGACGGCCTGCGCGTGCTGCGCGGGAGGTGGCGCGCCGTCGCCGCGTTCGCCGCGCTCGAGATCGTCGGTCCGTGGGTCCTGCTGTCGAACGCCGAGCGGACGCTCGCGAGCTCGACGACCGGGCTCCTGGTCGCCACGGTGCCGATCATGGCCGTCGTGCTGGGCCGGCTCGTCGGCGACCGACTGCCAGTCGCGGGGGTCCGGTGGGCCGGGCTCGCGGTCGGCCTCGCGGGCGTCGCGGTCCTCGCCGGGCCCGGGTCGGGTGCGACGGAGGCGTGGCCGCTCGCGCAGGTGCTGCTCGCCGCCCTCGGGTACGCGGCGGCTCCCATCATCGCCGCGCGGTCGCTGCAGGGCGTCCCCGCCGTCACGCTGACCGCGGTGTGCCTGTCGCTGTCCGCGCTCGTCTACCTGCCCGTCGTGCTGCTGACCGGACCGCACGCGATGCCGGGGCCCGGCGCGCTGGGGTCGCTCGCGGCGCTCGGCCTGGTGTGCACCGCGGTCGCGTTCGTGCTCTTCTTCCGCCTGATCAGCGAGGTCGGCGCGGCGCGCTCGACTCTCGTGGCGTACATCAACCCGCTCGTGGCGGTCGCGCTCGGGGCCGTCGTGCTCGACGAGCCCGTCACGGCGGCGGTCGTCGTGGCCGCGGTGCTCATCGTGACCGGCTCCGCCGCGGCGTCCGTGCGGGGCCGGCCGCGCCGTGGTCGTCGTCCCGCCGCCGCCGCCGAGCCCGCGGCCCCCGAGGCGGCACGGACGGCGGCTCCGGGCTGACACCACCGCGCGGCTGCCGGGCGCGCCGCACTTGGACGCGCGAGAGCCGGCAGCCGCCCGAGGGTCCGTCCTCGTGCGCCTGCCGGCTCTCGCGTGCGTCCTCGGCTACGCCTCGACGATGACCGGGATGATCATCGGCCGGCGCCGCAGGCGGTTCGACACCCAGCGGCCCACGATGCGCCGCACGACCTGCTGGAGCTGGTGGGTGTCCGACGCCCCGCCGCGTGCGGCGTCCTCGAGCGCCTGCACGAGCTCGGGCATGATCCCCTCGAACACCGCATCGTCCTCGGCGAACCCGCGGGCGTGGATCTGCGGCCCGGCGAGGACCTTGCCGTCCGCGGAGCTGACGACGGCGAAGATCGAGATGAAGCCCTCCTCGCCGAGGATGCGCCGGTCCTTGAGCTCGACCTCGGTGATCTCGCCGACGCTCGAGCCGTCGACGTACACGTAGCCGCACGGCACCGCGCCCACGACCCGCGCGCGCCCGTCGATGAGGTCGATGACGACGCCGTCCTCCGCCAGGACGACCCGGTCGGCCGGGACCCCGGTCTTGACCGCGAGCGCCGCGTTCGCGACGAGGTGGCGGACCTCGCCGTGCACGGGCATGACGTTGCGCGGCTTGAGGATGTTGTAGCAGTAGAGGAGCTCGCCGGCGCTCGCGTGCCCGGAGACGTGCACCTTCGCGTTGCCGCTGTGCACGACGCGCGCACCGAGGCGCGTGAGGCCGTTGATCACGCGGTACACGGCGTTCTCGTTGCCGGGGATGAGGGACGACGCGAGGATCACGGTGTCGCCGTGGCCGACCGAGATCTTGTGGTCGTTGTTCGCGATGCGCGACAGCGCGGCCATCGGCTCGCCCTGCGACCCCGTGCACATGAGCACGACCTCGTCGTCGGGCAGCCGCTCGATCTGCTTCTGGTCGACGAGCACGTCGTCGGGCACCTTGAGGTAGCCGAGCTCGGACGCGATCGTCATGTTGCGGACCATCGACCGGCCGACGAGCGCGACCTTGCGCCCGTGCGCGTGCGCGGCGTCGAGGACCTGCTGCACGCGGTGCACGTGGGAGGCGAACGAGGCGACGATGATGCGCTTCGCGGAGTCGGCGAACACGCCGTCGAGCACCGGGCCGATCTCGCGCTCGCCCGTGACGAAGCCGGGGACCTCGGCGTTGGTGGAGTCGACCATGAACAGGTCGACTCCGGCCTCGCCGAGCCGCGCGAACGCCCGCAGGTCGGTCACGCGCCCGTCGAGCGGGAGCTGGTCCATCTTGAAGTCGCCGGTGTGCAGCACCGTGCCCGCGCCCGTGCGCACCGCGACCGCGAGCGCGTCGGGGATCGAGTGGTTCACCGCGACGAACTCGCACTCGAAGACCCCGAGCTGCTCCGTCTGACCCTCCCGGACCGCGAGGGTCAGCGGGTTGATGCGGTGCTCCTTGAGCTTCGCCTCGACGAACGCGAGCGTGAGCTGTGAGCCGACGAGCGGGATGTCGCGGCGCAGGCGCAGCAGGTACGGGACCGCGCCGATGTGGTCCTCGTGCCCGTGCGTGAGCACGATCGCCTCGATGTCGTCGAGCCGGTCCCGGATGTACTCGAAGTCCGGGAGGATCAGGTCGACGCCGGGCTGGTGGTCCTCGGGGAAGAGCACGCCGCAGTCGATGACGAGCAGGCGGCCGGCGTACTCGAGGACGGCCATGTTGCGGCCGACCTCCCCGAGCCCGCCGAGAGCGACGACGCGGAGAGCGCCCTCGGGCAGGGCGGGCGGCAGCGTCAGCTCGGGGTGGGGATGGCTCATGGTTCTCCTGGGTCAGCTGGGGACGACGTCGAGGAGGCCGGCTGCGCGCACTCCGGCGCGCACCCCCTCCGCCTCGTCGTCGGAGGCGGCCACCAGCGGCAGCCGCATGTGTCGGTTCGGGATGAGGCCGAGGGCCTCGACGGCGGCCTTGGCGGCGACCGCCTGGAAGCCGGCTCCGTTGAGCGCGTCGATCGCCGGGACGATCGACCGGAAGACCTGCAGGGCGCGGGCGTGGTCGCCCGCGTCGAACGCCTCGGTCACCTCGGCGAGCCGTGCGCCGGCGACGTGGCCGACGACGCTGACGACGCCCGCGGCGCCGTGCGCGAGCATCGCGAGGTAGGCGCCGTCGTCGCCGCAGTACCAGGCGAGCCCGGTGCGCTCGATCGCGGTGAGGCTCGCGTAGAGGTCGCCCGAGGCGTCCTTGACGGCGACCACGCGGTCGTGCGCGGCGAGCCGGTCGAGCGTGTCCGCGGCGAACCGGACCCCGGTGCGACCGGGGACGTCGTAGAGCATGACCGGCAGCGGGGTCGCGTCCGCGACCGCGAGGACGTGCCGATACACGCCCTCCTGGGACGGCCGGGAGTAGTAGGGGCTCACGACGAGCAGCCCGTGCGCGCCCGCGTCCGCGGCCTGCCCGGCCATCCGGACGGCGTGCGCGGTGTCGTTCGAGCCGGCTCCGGCGACGATGCTCGCGCGGTCCCCGACGGCGTCCACGACGGCGGCGATGAGCTCGGCCTTCTCGGGTGCGTGCGTCGTCGACGCCTCGCCGGTCGTGCCGTTGAGCACGAGGCCGTCGTGCCCGTGGTCGACGAGGTGGGTCGCGAGCCGGACGGCCGCGTCGAGGTCGAGCGCACCGTCCGGGGTCATCGGCGTGACCATGGCGGTGAGCACGGCACCGAACGGGCGCGCGGTCGAGGTGGCGCGAGGCATGGCCCCAAACTACCGTCCCGCGGCGCCCGGACGGCCGTGCGTGCCCGCCAGGTGGTCCGCCGACGCGGCGCGCCGACCGGCGGGGACGTGCGCCACGATGGGGAGGGGGCCGTGCCCCGCACCGTCAGCACAGGAGGAACCGTGCCCGCTCCCGACCGTCCGCTCGCCGTCGCGCACCGCGGCGACCCCGTGAACCACCGGGAGAACACCGTCGAGGCCGTGCTCGCCGCCGCCCGCCAGGGCGCCGACGCGATCGAGGTCGACGTCCAGCTCGCGGCGGACGGGACCGTCGTCATGGTGCACGACGACACGTTCGCCCGGCTGTGGGACGACCCGCGGCCCGTCGCGGCGATGACGTGGCCGGAGATCGCCCGGCTCGGCGACGGCGACGTGCGCGTCCCCCGGCTCGCGGAGCTGCTCGAGGTCGCGGAGGGAGCGGGCGTCCCGCTCGTGCTGGACCAGAAGCACCCGGTCGCTGCGCTGCCGGCCCTGCGGGTCGTGCGCGCGGCGCGCGCGGACGCGACGGCGTTCTGCGGCTCGACCGACGGGCTGCTCGAGATCCGGACCGCCGACCCGGGTGCGACCGTCTACCTCAACGACGACAGCATGATGCTGCCGGACGTCCGGCTCCTCGCGCAGCTGCGCCCGCAGCTCTACAACCCGTGGTTCAAGCTCCTGGCACCGGCGACCGTCGAGGCCATGGCGGCGTTCGGCATCCGGACGTGCTGCTGGACCCCGAACACCGACGCCGAGCTGCGGCTCGTGCTCGACCTCGGCGTGGACGCGGTCATGACCGACCGCGTCGGCCGGCTCGTCGAGATCCTCGACGAGCGCGCGGGCCGGGCCGGCGACGACGCGGGGTGACCGGCGGTCAGCGCCGCGCGCGCTCGTACGTCACGAAGCGGTACCGCAGGCCGTCGGGCCCGGTCGACGTGCACCAGCCCGCGGCGGGGACGCGCTCGACGACCTCCCACTCGCCGTCGACCACCGGGGCGTAGGTGTCGCCGGCGAGCACCGCATCCACCTCGGTGACCTCGAGACGGTCGGCGCGCGCGATCGCGGCCTCGTAGACCGCCCCTCCCCCGATGACCCAGACGTCGCGGTCCCCGACGTGCGCGAGGGCGTCGGCGAGCGTCGGGGCCACGGTCGCGCCGTCGGCCACGTACCCCGGTCGGCGCGAGAGCACGACGTTCTCCCGCCCAGGCAGCGGCCGGAACCGCTCGGGCAGGGACTCCCACGTCGCGCGGCCCATGATCACCGGGTGCCCGGTGGTCAGGGCCCGGAAGCGCGCCTGGTCCTCGGGCAGGCGCCACGGCAGCGTGTTCTCGACGCCGATGACGCCATCGAGCGTCTGCGCCCAGATCAGGGCGATGCTCACGGTCGCGCCCCTCAGACGGCGATCGGGGCCGCGATGCGCGGGTGGTGGCGGTAGCCGACGACCTCGACGTGGTCGAGCGTGTAGGCGTCGATCGACTCGGCCGGGCGCAACGCGAGGGTCGGGTACGGGTAGGGCTCGCGCGTGAGCTGCTCGCGCACCTGGTCGACATGGTTGTCGTAGATGTGGCAGTCCCCGCCGGTCCACACGAGGTCGCCGACCTCGAGGCCCGTCTGCTGGGCGACCATGTGCGTCAGCAGCGCGTACGACGCGAGGTTGAACGGCACGCCCAGGAACAGGTCCGCGGAGCGCTGGTACAGCTGGCACGAGAGCCGGCCGTCGGCCACGTAGAACTGGAACAGCGCGTGGCAGGGGGCGAGCGCCATCGAGGGGATGTCCGCGACGTTCCACGCCGAGACGACGTGCCGGCGGGAGTCGGGGTCGCGGCGGATCGCCTCGATGACCTGCGCGAGCTGGTCGACCTCGCCGCCGCCCGGCGTGGGCCACGAGCGCCACTGCACGCCGTACACGGGGCCGAGGTCGCCGTCGGCGTCGGCCCACTCGTCCCAGATCGTGACGCCCTGCTCGCGCAGCCAGCCGACGTTCGAGTCGCCGCGCAGGAACCACAGCAGCTCGAGGACGACCGACTTGAGGTGCACGCGCTTGGTGGTGACGAGCGGGAAGCCGGCCGACAGGTCGTAGCGCAGCTGGTGGCCGAAGAGGCTGCGCGTCCCCGTCCCCGTGCGGTCCGACTTGGGGGTCCCGGTCTCGAGCACGAGCCTCAGGAGGTCCTCGTACGGGGTCGTCACGGGCATCGTGGCCGCTTCCGTCATGGCGTCATCCTAGGCTCCGTGGCGCCCGCCCCGACGCCGCGCCACACTGGCCCGATGACCTCCACCACGCTGCCCGCCGCCGTCGCCGAGCGCGTCCCCACCGGTCTCCTGGTCGACGGGACGTGGCGCCCGGCCTCCTCCGGGGCCACGTTCGCCGTGACCGACCCCGCCACGACCGACACGATCCTCGAGGTCGCCGACGCCGGGCCGGACGACGCGCTCGCGGCCCTCGACAGCGCCGACCGGTCCTGGGCGGAGTGGCGCGCCGTCGCCCCGCGCGAGCGCTCCGAGCTGCTGCGGGCGGTCTACGAGGCCCTCGTCGCCCGCACCGACGACGTCGCCGCGCTCGTCACCGCGGAGGGCGGCAAGCCGCTCGCCGAGTCGCGCGCCGAGGTCGCGTACGCCGCCGACTACGTGCGCTGGTACGCCGAGCAGGCCGTGCGCATCAGCGGGCTCACGCGCAAGGCCCCCTCTGGCGCCAACCACCAGCTCGTCCTGCGCCGCCCGGTGGGCCCCGCGCTGCTCATCACGCCGTGGAACTTCCCGATCGCGATGATCACGCGCAAGGTCGCCCCGGCGCTCGCCGCAGGCTGCCCCGTCGTGATCAAGCCCGCACAGCTCACGCCGCTGACCACGTCGTTCTTCGCGGAGATCGTGCGCGCCGAGCTCGAGGCCCGTGGCCTGCCCACCGGGGTCATCAACGTCGTGCCGAGCTCCTCGGCCCGCGCGCTGACCGAGCCGCTGCTCGCCGACCCCCGGCTGCGCAAGCTCTCCTTCACCGGGTCGACCGAGGTCGGCCGCACGCTGCTCGCGGGCGCCGCGCAGCGCGTGCTGCGGACCTCGATGGAGCTCGGCGGCAACGCGCCGTTCCTCGTCTTCGACGACGCGGACGTCGCCGCCGCCGTCGAGGGCGCCGTGACCGCCAAGATGCGCAACTCCGGGCAGACGTGCGTCGCGGCGAACCGGTTCCTCGTGCAGCAGGGTGTCGCCGAGGAGTTCACCGCCGCGCTGACCGAGGCGTTCGACCGGCTCGTCGTCGGGCACGGCGCCCACGAGGGCACGACCGTCGGCCCGCTCATCGAGAAGGCTGCGGTCGACCGCGTCGAGGAGGTCGTCACCGCGGCGGTCGACGGCGGCGCGCACGTGCGCACCGGCGGCTCCCGTCCCGACGACCTGCCGCTCGGCGGCCACTTCTACTCCCCGACCGTGCTGAGCGGGGTGTCGCCGGACGACCGGGTCGTGACGGAGGAGGTCTTCGGGCCCGTCGCGTCCGTGCTCACGTTCGGCGACGAGGCCGAGGCCGTCGAGCTCGCCAACGGGACCGACTTCGGGCTCGTCGCGTACGCGTTCACGCGCGACGTCGGACGCGTGATGCGCCTCGCGGAGCAGGTCGAGGCCGGGATGCTCGGGGTGAACCGCGGGCTCGTGTCCGACGCGAGCGCGCCGTTCGGGGGCGTCAAGCAGTCGGGGCTCGGGCGCGAGGGCGGCGAGGCCGGGATCGAGGAGTACCTCGAGTCGACGTACGTGTCGCTCTGACCCGTCCGCGCCTCGGCGGTCCGGGGGTGTCGCCGGCGTATGCGACAGTGGCGGCGTGACGACCGACGACCGTCGCGCCGAGGTGCGCGCCGCGATCCGCCAGGCCGTCTCGGTCTCGGTTGCGACGGGCCTGTACGGCGTGTCCTTCGGGGCGCTCGCGGTCGCCGCGGGGCTCGACCTGCCGCAGACGATGGCCCTGAGCCTGCTCATGTTCTCGGGTGGCTCGCAGTTCGCGTTCATCGGCGTCGTCGGCACCGGAGGCGCGTTCGGTGCCGCGGTCGCGACCGCCGGTCTGCTCGGGGTCCGCAACGGGCTCTACGGCGTCCAGGTGGCGCCGCTGCTGGGCGCCCGCGGCCTGCGCCGCACCGTCGCCGCGCAGCTGACCATCGACGAGTCGACCGCCGTCGGCACCGCGCACGCCGACCCGCAGGCCGCCCGGGCGGGGTTCTGGTGGACCGGGGTCGGGGTGTTCGTGCTGTGGAACGCGTTCACGGTCGTCGGCGCACTGCTCGGTGACGCGCTCGGCGACCCCCGCCGGTACGGACTGGACGCCGCCGCGGCGGCGGCGTTCCTGGCGCTCGTCTGGCCGCGGCTCGCGACCGGGCCCGCGCGGGTCGTCGCGGCCGTCGCCGTCGTCGTCGCGCTGGCCGTGACGCCGCTCGCCCCTGCCGGCATCCCGGTCCTCGCCGCTGCCGCCGTCGCGATCGTCCTCGGCTGGCGCACCCCCGCACGAGAGGCACGCACGTGAGCGCCCACAGCATGACGTGGCTGGCGATCCTCGCCGCCTCCGCGGTGTGCTTCGCGATCAAGCTCGTCGGCCACCTCGTGCCCGAGCACTGGCTCGCCGAGCCGCGCGTCGCACGCACCGCCGCCCTCGTCACGGTCGCGCTGCTCTCGGCGCTCGTCGGCGTGCAGACGTTGACCGACGGCCGCGCGCTCGTCCTCGACGCCCGCCTGCCGGCGCTCGCGGTCGCCGGTGTCGCGCTCGCGCTGCGCGCACCGTTCGTGGTCGTGGTCGCCGCCGCGGCGCTGACCGCGGGCGTGCTGCGGGCGCTCGGCATGCCGTGACCGCGCCCCGAGCCGGGTCGCGACGGGCGGTGGCCGCCGGGCGGACCGCTCGAGCTCGGCGCCGGCGGCACATCGCCTGCGGCCCGGTCCTCGACGTGCCCGTTGGTAGCCTGCCTCGGACGGCCGCGCCGACGCCCGCCGCGACCGCGCACCGCCCTCCCGCCCCCTGCCTCCCGGAGACCGTCGTGCCCTTCCTCCCGCTCCCGGCTCCGCGACCGCACGTCTCGACCGCGTGATGGCGCTGTTCAGCGAGCAGGCCGACGTCTCGGTGCGCCCCGCGGTCCCCGGCGACGAGCTCGCGATCGCCGCGACCCAGCTCGCCGCGTGGCGGGCCGCGCACGCGGACACCCTCGGCCCGGACGTGCTTGCCCAGCTCGACGGCGCGGCGTTCGCCGAGCGCTGGGCGCAGGCCATCACCGCTCCCCCGGGCCGCGGCTACCGCGTGCTCGTCGCGTGCGAGGGCGCCGACGTCGTCGGCTTCGCGGCCGTCGCGCCCGTGGCCGCCCCGGAGGACACCCCGCTCGCCGCCCCGGGCGGGGAGCTGCTCGCGCTCGAGGTCGCGCCCGCGTCCCAGCGCGTGGGGCACGGCTCGCGCCTGCTGGCCGCCGCCGTGGACCTGCTGCGCGAGGACGGTGCGGACCACCTGCAGACGTGGGTGCTCGACGGCGACGTCGCCCGCGCGCAGTTCCTGACCTCCGCCGGGCTCGGGGCCGACGACGCCGTCCGCGCCCTCGCGACGGGCACGGGCCGGGACGGCGAGCCGCTCAGCGTGAACGAGCACCGCTGGTCGGCGACCATCTGACCGCCGGTCGGGCGACCCGGCGACGGGCGGCCGGACAGCGGGCTGCCGGGCGTTACCGCCCGCCGTGCAGTCGCGCCGCGGTGCGCAGCGCAGCGCGGGCCCGGCGCCGGTCCCCCGCGGCGTCGTAGGCGAACGCGAGCCGGTACCACGAGCCCCAGTCGTCGGGCGTGGCCTCGGTCTGGGCGCGGACCACCTCGAACGCCGCGTCCGCCGCCGCCCGGTCGATCCGCCCGCCGGGTGAGCGCGGCAGGTCGTCGACCGTCAGCCCGCCCGTGGCCGCGAGCTCGTCGGCCATCCGCTGGACCTGCGCCGCGAGGCGCCACTCGCGGGCGACGAACCACGCGGCGATCAGAGGCAGGACGAGGATGGCGGCGCCCAGACCGATCCCCACCGGGTCCCCGGTGCGCAGCAGCGCGACACCGCGCACCGCGACGACCCACACGTAGAGGCCGAGCAGCGCGGTCAGCGCGACGGCGCCGGCGATCGCGCGCCACCGCCGCGACGTCTGCCGGCCCGGTGCCCCCGTCACGCCGTCACCCGAGGTCGAGCACGTGCTCGAGGCCCACGGTCAGGCCGGGGTGGTCCGCGACGACCCGGACCGCGTGCACGACGCCCGGCATGAAGCTCTCGCGGTCGAAGGAGTCGTGCCGGATGGTCAGCTGCTCGCCGCGGTTGCCGAGCAGGATCTCCTCGTGCGCGGTGAGCCCGCGGAGCCGGACCGCGTGCACGCGCACGCCGTCGACGTCGGCGCCGCGCGCGCCGTCGAGCGTCGTGGACGTCGCGTCCGGGCTCGGGCCGACGCCGGCCTGCGCGCGGGCCGCGGCGATCGCCTGCGCGGTGTGGCGTGCGGTGCCGGAGGGCGCGTCGACCTTGTCCGGGTGGTGCAGCTCGACGACCTCGACGGACTCGAAGTAGCGGGCCGCCCGCGCCGCGAACGTCATCGCGAGCACCGCGCCGAGCGCGAAGTTGGGGGCGATCAGCACGCCGACGCCGGGCCGGGTCGCGAGCTGCGCGCGCACGGTGTCGAGCGCCGCGGACGTCCAGCCGGTGGTGCCGACGACCGCGTGGACGCCCGCGTCGACGAGCGCCCGCACGTTCTCGGCCGTGGCGCTGGGCACCGTGAAGTCGACGGCGACCTGCGCGCCCGCGGACGTCACCGCGGCGCCGACGTCGTCACCGGCGTCGAGCGCAGCGACGAGCTCGAGGCCCGGCGCCGCCTCGACAGCCCGCACGACGGTGGACCCCATGCGTCCTGCGGCCCCGAGGACGGCGACCCTGATCTGCTCGCTCACGGGGAACCACCCTAGTCGCCGCGCCGGGCGGGGCCGTCCGCGCGGCGACCCCCCGCGCGAGACGCTCGGACGCACGCCGCCCGCCCCTGCGAGACGCGGGGGCGGGCGGCGTGGACGAGCAGAACGTCAGGCTGCGGCGAACGGGCCGATCCGGACGGTGGACCGGGGCCGCGCGGCGAGCTCCGCCGCGAGCTCCTGGACGTCCGAGGCGCGCACGGCCCGGATCCGCTCGAGCGTCTCGTCGACCGAGAGCAGCTCGCCGTGCACGAGCTCGGACTTGCCGAGCCGGCTCATGCGCGACCCGGTGTCCTCCATGCCGAGGACCATGCCGCCCGAGAGCTGGCCGATCGAGCGCTGGAGCTCGGCCGCCGTGATGCCGGAGTCGGCGAGCCGCTCCCACTCGGAGACCAGGAGCTCGGTGACCTCGTCGACCTTGCCCGGCGCGCAGCCGGCATAGAGCCCGAAGACGCCCGTGTCGGCGTGCCCGGACGCGAACGAGTACGTCGAGTACGCCAGGCCCCGCTTCTCACGGATCTCCTGAAACAGGCGCGAGGACATGCCGCCGCCGAGGACCGCGTTGAGCACCGAGAGCGTGAACCGGCGCGGGTCCGTGGCGGTGAGGCCCGTCCCGCCGACGATGACGTTCGCCTGCTCGGTCGTGCGGCTCACCGTGATCTGCGAGCCGTCCGTCGGGATGCCGCCGTCGACGTCGCGCGCCTCGCGGCGGGCGTTCGGCGCGACACCGTCGGTGAGGTTCCAGCCGCCCTCGGCGAGCGCGTGCGCCACCTGCTTGACGAGCACGTCGTGGTCGACGCCGCCCGCCGCCGTGACCACGAGCGTCGCGGGGCGGTAGTGCTCGCGGTAGTGCTCCCACACGGCGTCGCGCGGGACGGCCCGGATCGTGTCCGGGGTCCCGCCGATCGGGCGTCCGAGCGGGTGCGTGCCCAGGACCGCCTCGGCGAAGCGCTCGTGCACGACGTCGCTGGGGTCGTCGTCGTTCATCGCGAGCTCTTCGAGGATCACGCCGCGCTCGGTCTCGAGCTCGTCGGTGTCCAGGCGCGCGGAGGTCACCATGTCCGCGATCACGTCGACCGCCATGGGCAGGTCGGTGTCGAGCACGCGCGCGTAGTAGCACGTGTGCTCCTTGCCGGTCGCCGCGTTGGCCTCGCCGCCGACCTCGTCGAACGCCTCGGCGATGTCCATCGCGCTGCGCCGGGCGGTGCCCTTGAACAGCAGGTGCTCGAGGAAGTGCGTCGACCCGTGGTGCCCGTCGCGCTCGTCGCGCGAGCCGATGCCGACCCACGCCCCGACGGTCGCGGAGCGCAGGCCCGGCATGTGCTCCGTGAGCACGCGGACCCCGCCGGGCAGGACGGAACGACGCACGATGGCGTCGCCGTCCTGCCCGGCGGTCAGCTCGCTGCCCGGGTCACCGGGCCGTGCGAGCGGGAGGTCCAGCGGCACGTCAGGCTTCGGCCGGCTCGGTGGCGACGGTCTCGGCCGAGGCCGCGTCGTCCGTCGCCGCGGCCTCGTCGATCACCGCGTGCAGCGAGAGCTTGCCGCGCGGGTCGATCTCGCCGATCTCGACCTGGACCTTCTGGCCCACCCCGAGCACGTCCTCGACGTTCTCCACGCGCTTGCCGCCGACGAGCTTGCGGATCTGCGAGATGTGGAGCAGGCCGTCCTTGCCCGGCGAGAGCGAGATGAACGCGCCGAAGGTCGTCGTCTTGACGACGGTCCCCACGAAGCGCTCGCCGATCTCCGGCATGTGCGGGTTGGCGATCGCGTTGATCGCCGCCCGCGCGGCCTCCGCCGACGGACCGTCGGTGGCGCCGATGAAGACCGTGCCGTCGTCCTCGATGGAGATGTCGGCACCGGTCTCGGCCTGGATCTGGTTGATCATCTTGCCCTTCGGGCCGATGACCTCGCCGATCTTGTCGACCGGGACCTGGACCGTGATGACGCGCGGGGCGTACGGGCTCATCTCGTCGGGCGCGTCGATCGCCTCGGTGATGACGTCGAGGATCGCGAGGCGCGCCTCCTTGGCCTGGTTCAGCGCGCCGGTCAGCACCGAGGCGGGGATGCCCTCGAGCTTCGTGTCGAGCTGGATGGCCGTGACGAACTCGCGCGTGCCGGCGACCTTGAAGTCCATGTCGCCGAACGCGTCCTCGGCGCCTAGGATGTCGGTCAGCGCGGCGTAGCGCGTCTGGCCGTCGACCTGGTCGGAGACGAGGCCCATCGCGATGCCGGCGACCGGCGCGCGCAGCGGGACACCGGCGTTGAGCAGCGACAGCGTCGAGGCGCAGACCGAGCCCATCGACGTCGAGCCGTTCGAGCCGAGCGCCTCGGAGACCTGGCGGATCGCGTAGGGGAACTCCTCGCGGCTCGGCAGGACGGTCATGAGCGCACGCTCGGCGAGCGCCCCGTGACCGATCTCGCGACGCTTCGGCGACCCGACGCGACCCGTCTCGCCCGTGGAGTACGGCGGGAAGTTGTAGTTGTGCATGTAGCGCTTGCGCGTCTCCGGGGAGAGCGTGTCGAGCTGCTGCTCCATGCGCAGCATGTTGAGCGTCGTGACGCCCATGATCTGCGTCTCGCCGCGCTCGAAGATCGCGGAGCCGTGCACGCGGGGCAGGACCTCGACCTCGGCCGAGAGCGTGCGGATGTCGCGCAGGCCACGGCCGTCGATCCGGAAGCCGTCCGTGAGGATGCGCTGGCGGATGAGCGTCTTGGTGACCGAGCGGACGGCTGCGGACAGCTCCTTCTCGCGACCGGCGAACTGCTCGCCGAGCCGGCCGAGGACGTCGGCCTTGACCTCGTCGAGACGGTTCTCGCGGGTCTGCTTGTCCGCGATCGTCAGCGCCTCGCCGAGCGGGCCGGCGGCCGCGGCCTGGACGGCCTCGAGCGCGTCGGGCTGGTACTCGGGGAAGACCGGGAACTCCTGCGTGGGCTTCGCGGCACGCGCGGCCAGGTCGGCCTGCGCCTCGGCGAGCACGCGGATGAACGGCTTCGCGGCCTCGATGCCCTGCGAGACGACCTCCTCGGTGGGGGCGGTCGCGCCCTCCTCCTTGATGAGGTTCCAGGCCTTCTCGGGCGCCTCGGCCTCGATCATCGCGATGGCGACGTCGTCACCGACGACGCGGCCGGCCACGACCATGTCGAACGTGGCGCGCTCGCGCTCGGAGTAGCGCGGGAACGCGACCCACTGGCCGTCGATGAGCGCGACGCGCACCGCGGCGACCGGGCCGGAGAACGGCAGGCCCGAGAGCTGCGTCGAGATCGACGCGGCGTTGATCGCGAGCACGTCGTACGCGTCGTCCGGGTGGATCGACAGGACGGTCACGACGACCTGGACCTCGTTGCGCAGGCCCTTGACGAACAGGGGGCGCAGCGGGCGGTCGACGAGGCGGCACGCGAGGATCGCCTCGGTCGAGGGGCGGCCCTCACGGCGGAAGAACGAGCCGGGGATCTTGCCCGCGGCGTACTGCCGCTCCTCGACGTCGATCGTCAGGGGGAAGAAGTCGAACTGCTCCTTCGGGTGCTTGCCGGCCGTGGTGGCCGACAGCAGCGTGGTCTCGCCGTCGAGGTACGCGACGGCCGCGCCGGCCGCCTGGCGCGCGAGGCGCCCGGTCTCGAAACGCACGGTGCGGGTGCCGAAGCGACCGTTGTCGATCACTGCCTCGGCGAACTGGATCTCGGGACCCTCCATGGGTGCCCTCCTCTTCGTTGAAGGCGCCGGCCTGACCACGGCGGTCTTCGATCGAGGTACCCGGAGCGGGGCTCCGGACGCCACTACCGAGGACCGGACGGGTGGTCGGCGCGGTGGGTGGTGCTGGTGGTGCTGCCGGACGGCTCACCTGAGCGTGCCCGACGCGGAACCAGCCCGGACCCGCGGGGGTCCGGGCTGGTCCGAGGTGCTAGCGGCGCAGGCCGAGACGCTCGATCAGGCTGCGGTAGCGGTTGATGTCGACCTTCTGGAGGTAGCCCAGGAGGCGGCGACGCTGGCCGACCAGGAGCAGCAGGCCACGCCGGCTGTGGTGGTCGTGCTTGTGCGCCTTGAGGTGCTCGGTGAGGTCCTTGATGCGCTGCGTGAGCATCGCGATCTGGACCTCGGGGGAACCGGTGTCGCCCTCGTGGGTCGCGTACTCGGTCATGATGGACTGCTTGGTGGCACTGTCGAGGGGCACGGTTCTCCAGGTGTGTACTCGTTGCGCGGTGCTCCGGGGCATGTCCACCCGAGCGCTCTCGGTCCGCGGCCGATCTGACGGCACCAGCATGTTACCAGCCGGTGACCTGCGGCCCCCAATCCGCCGGACCGCCGGGGCGGCCCCGCCCCACGTCAGGGTCGCCGGCGCGCCGCACCGTCGGCGCACCCTCAGCGCGCGGTGGCCGGGCCGTCCGCGAGGACCACGCGCGCACGCGCGACGTCGTCGTGCATCTGCTCGACGAGCGCCTCGACCGAGTCGAACCGCTCCGTCGGGCGCAGCCGGTCGACGAGCTCGAGGACGACCTCGTCGTCGTACAGGTCGAGGTCCGTGCGGTCGAGCACGTACGCCTCGACGCGGCGCTGGAGCCCCGCGAACGTCGGGTTGGTGCCGATCGACACCGCCGCGGGCAGCACCTCGGGCGCGTCCGCCGCGGGGCCGCCGGGCTCGGCGACCCGGCGCAGCCAGCCCGCGTACACGCCGTCGGCGGGCACCATGCCCGTCGCGTCCGGGGCGAGGTTGGCCGTCGGGAAGCCCAGCTCCCGTCCCCGCGCGTCGCCGTGCACGACGACCCCGCGCAGCCGGTGGGGGCGCCCGAGGACGTGCGCCGCGCCAATGACGTCGCCCGCGTCGAGCAGCTCGCGGACCCACGTCGAGGACCACCGCCGGTGCCCCTCGCCCTCGCTCGCGCTGGGCTCGGGCACGACGTCCTCGAGCACCTCGACGGTGAACCCGTACCGGCGCCCGAGCTCGATCATCGTGCCGAGATCGCCCGAGTTCTCCCAGCCGAAGCGCACGTCGCGGCCGACCACGACGGTGCGCGCGGCCAGACCGCCGACGAGATAGCGCTCGACGAACTCGGCGGGCGTCTGCCGCGCGAACCCGAGCGTGTACGGCAGGAGCAGCACGGCGTCGAGGCCGGTCCCCGCGAGCAGCTCGAGGCGGTCCGCGTCCCCCGTGAGGAGCGGCGGCGCGTGCTCGGGCCGGTGGACCTGCTGCGGGTGCGGCGTGAACGTCACCGCGACCGCGGACGCGCCCGACGCACGGGCGTCCGCGACGAGCCGGGTCAGCACGCTCACGTGCCCGCGGTGCACGCCGTCGAAGTTGCCGATCGTCACGACGGACGGGCCGAAGCCGTCCGGGACGTCGGCAAGGTCGGTCCAGCGGTGCACGCGCGCTCCTCGGAGACGGGGCCGCGGTGGCGGCCGGTCAGGCGGGGACAAGCCTGCCACGCACGGGAGGTCCCGCCGGACCGCGCCCACCACGCGGCCCGCCCCACGGCCCGTCCGCGGTGCCGTCGGTGCTGCCGTCCGCGCTGCCGTCCGCGCTGCCGTCTCGCTCCCGCGCGCGTGGGGCCCGGGCGGTGCGGGCGGTGGACGGACCCGAGCCCCTAGGGTCGGACGATGCGATGGCAGACCTTCGGCGAGCGGACCGTGTACGACTCCCCGTGGGTGCGCGTCGCGCTCGTCGACGTCGAGGTCCCCGGCGTGGGACGGCTCGACCACCACGTCGTCCGGATGCCGGCGCACGCCGCGGGCACGGTCGTGCACGACCCCGAGCGCGGGGTGCTCCTGCTGTGGCGCCACCGGTTCATCACCGACACGTGGGGCTGGGAGGTCCCGGCCGGGCGACTCGAGGGAGCCGAGACCCCCGCGGAGGCGGCGGCGCGCGAGACGCTCGAGGAGACCGGCTGGCGGCCCGGACCGCTGCGCCCGCTCGTGGGGTACCACCCCACCAACGGCTCGAGCGACCAGACGTTCCACGTCTTCGTGGCCGACGGGGCGACGCACGTCGGCGAGCCTGCCGACGCGTTCGAGTCGGAGCGCATCGCGTGGGTCCCGCTCGACGAGGTCCGCCGCCTCGTGCTCGACGGCGGGATCGGCGACGGCCTGTCGCTCACCGGGCTGCTGCGCTTCCTGCTCGACCGGCCCTGACGCCACCGCCGCCCGGTCCGGCCGCCCCGCTGGTCAGGCCGGGGCGAACACCAGGACGGGTGCGGCGTGCTCGCCGCGCTCCTCGAGCAGCGCCACGAGCGTCCCCTCCGGCGAGATGCCGGCGACCGGCCCCGCGGCGCGCGCGACGTCCGCCGGCCCTTCCGCGACCTGCGCCGCGATGCGCTTGCCGTACGACAGCGCCGCCGCCTCCGGCGCGGTGAGCTCCCGCACCGGGAACGTCGCCCGGGCGGCGTCGGCGAGCGCGAGCACCTCGAGCGGGACGTCCTCGGGCCAGGCGAGCAGGTCGTCGAGCGTGCGCGCGCCCGCGAGGTCGTAGCCGCCGACCCGCGTGCGCCGCAGCGCGGTCAGGTGCCCGCCCACGCCGAGCGCCGCGCCGAGGTCACGCGCGAGCGCCCGGACGTAGGTGCCCGACGAGCACACGACCGTGACGTCGACGTCGAGCGCGCCGGCGGGCACCGGCTCGCCGCCCGCTGCCGCCCGCTCGCCCGCTCGCCGCACCTCGTGCACGTCGAACCGGCTCACGGTGACCGGGCGCGCCGCGAGCGCGACGTCCTCGCCGGCACGCACCCGCGCGTACGCGCGCTGCCCGTCGACCTTGATCGCGCTCACCGAGCTGGGGACCTGCTCGATGCGCCCCGTGAGAGCGGCCACCGGACCCGTGAGGTCCGCGCGCGTGACGGCCGACGCGTCGGCCACCGCGAGGGTCTCGCCCTCGGCGTCGTCGGTGGTCGTCGTCACGCCCAGCCGGACCGTCGCGCGGTACTCCTTGTCGGCGCCGACGACGTACGTGAGCAGCCGCGTCGCCCGTCCGATGCCGACGACGAGGACCCCGGTCGCCATGGGGTCGAGCGTCCCGGCGTGCCCCACCTTGCGTGTCCCGGCGATGCGGCGCATCCGGGCGACGACGTCGTGGCTCGTCATCCCGGCCGGCTTGTCGACGACGACGAGCCCGTCCGGGGCGGTGGGCCGGCGGGGGCCGGGCGCGGGGCGCTGGCGCGCGGTCCGCGGCGCGGCGTCGGAGGGATTCATGCCCGGCAGGCTATCCGGCGCGCGGCCCACGGGGTCCCGCCGGGAGCGTCCGCCGCCGGACGCGCACCGATCCTCACGGGAGGTCCCACGTGTGCACGGCGGCCCCGCAGATGCGTCTGCTTTGTGGGCATACAGACGCTTTCGCGGACGTCCTGCGTGTTGCGGTGGGGCCGGGACCGCCGCTGCCCACCGGGACGACGCGAGGGGCCGAGCCGCAGCCCGGCCCCTCGCGTCGGACGTCAGGAGCGCCGCGGAGCCGGCAGGACCTGGAGCGTCGCCGTACCCTCGCGACCGGAGGACGCCCCCCGCACCGTCACGACGTAGGCGCCGGGGTCGGTGTGGCGCGGGACGCGCACGCTGATCGACACGGTGCCGTCCTTGCGCACCGCCCGGGTGTCCAGGAGCTCGTCACCGAGCCGGACCTGGACGATCTCCCGCGCAGCCGCACCCACGACCGCCACCGTCACGTGCCCGCCCGCGCGCACCGCCGGCGCCGAGAGCCGCACGGTGAGCGGCTCGGCCGCGACGACCGCGAGGCGGGCGACGTCGGTGGCCTCCGAGCCGGACGCGTTCGTGAACACCGCGCGGTAGAGCGTGCCGTGGTCGGCGATCGCGGCCGTCACGGTCAGTGTCGTGCTCGTCGCACCCGGCACGTCGACCCACCGCGCGCCCGGACGCTGCACCTGCCACCGCACGGTCGGCGCCGGGACGCCGGTCGCCGCGGCGGTGAACGTCGCGGTCGCCCCCGGAGCCACGGTCACGTCGGCCGGCTGCCCCGTGACACGCACCGGGGTGCTCGCGTCGGCGGACCCGTCCCCCTGGTCGGCGACGAACGACGCCACCCACGAGAGGGCCGAGTTCCAGTTGATCGCGACCTCGTTGGACGCCCACGACCCGAGCTCGTCGAGGTAGCACATGGACGGCGTGCAGCCGCCGGCGAACGCCGCCTGCATCGTCGGGTCCCACGTGCCGGTCGTCGAGTTGGGCCCGCCCGCGAGCGACCCCTCCGGAGACACGCCCGGGACCGAGAGCGGGAACCAGCGGTTGTGCTGGTGCTGCGCGCTGACCTCGCCGTAGCCCGAGACGTAGGAGATGTTGAGCGCGTTGCGGCCCAGCAGGTAGTCCACCGCCTCGAGCGCCGACCGCCGGTAGGTCTCGTCGCCGGTGAGGTCGAACGCGGTCGCGATCACGACCGTGGTGTTGAGCACCATGCTGTTCGAGCCCCACTCGTACAGGCCGTCGGGCCGCACGTAGGTGCTCCCCCACGCCTGGGCGTCCTGCGTCGCGACGTACGCGTCGGCCGCGTCGAGCACGGACTGCCGGATCGCGTCACGCGTCGGCAGGGCGTTCGGCACGGTCGCCAGGTCGAGGCGCCCCAGGCCCGCGGTGCTCCCCCAGTTCATCCCCCCGGGACCGAAGACGTCGCCGGTCGCGTGCGGGCTGGCGAGCAGGTGCTCGGCGAACGCGTTCTCGCCGGTCGTGAGGAACAGCTCCGCGGCGGCCCAGTAGAACTCGTCCGTCACGGTGCCGTCGCTGTACGCGCCGCCGCCGTTGTTGCCCGCGGCGTCGGGGGCGAGGACCGCCGGGTGCGCCTGCGCGGCGTCCCACGCCGTGCGCGCCGCCGCGAGGAGCTCGGCGGCGAACTCCGGGTCGTGCTCGGCGAACAGGCGGGCGCCCTGCGCGGCCGCGGCGGCGAGGTTGAGCGTCGCCGCGGTCGAGGGCCGGGCGAGGCGGCGCTCCTGCGGGTCCTGCGACGGCAGCAGCGGCAGGCCGGTCCACCCGACGTCGTGGATCTTGTGGTGGGCCATGCCGGCGTACTCCCCGCCGTCGGCGGGCACCTGCATGCTGAGCAGAAACTCGAGCTCCCAGCGCGCCTCGTCGAGCACGTCCGGGACCCCGTTGGAGCTCTCGGGGACGGCGAGCGTGCCGTCCGCGAGCGCGCCGGGGTCGGCCGTGCCCGCGTGCAGGGTGCGCTCGTACGTGCTCAGGAGCTGCGCCGCGGCGATGCCGCCGTTGACGACGTACTTGCCGTGGTCGCCGGCGTCGTACCAGCCGCCGCGCACGTCGAGCGCGTACCCCTCGGGGCACGTCCAGTCGCCATAGGCCCACCCGGCGCCCTCGTCGGCCGCCGTGAGGCACGTGACCGCGCCGTCGCCCTTGTTGGGTGCGACGTCGACGTGGCCCGCCGGGCGCGCGTAGTCGGGGTCGATCGCCGCGTCGATCTCGGTGCCGCTGCGCATGAGGTAGAAGAAGTTCAGCGCGTCGTACCGGAGCTGCTGGTAGAGGTCGACGTCGATGTCGAACGGGCGGCTGGTCTCGCCGTCGGCCGCGAGGACCAGGCCCTCGGCCTCGGTCGCGAGCTCCCCGAAGTCGATCGTGTGCACGTTCAGGCCGGAGCTCGGCTCGACGCCGCGGGGCGTCGTGACACCCTCGGCGAGGACGCCTCCCGACACGGTGCGGACCTGCCAGACGACGGGCTCGGTCCTCTCGGTGACGAGCGTCGCCTGCTTGGGCCCGGCCGGCAGGTACCCGACCTGGTTGACCCGGACGCGCGGTCCGGTCTCCGGCGCGTACGGCGGGGGCGGCGTCAGGCTCTCGACCAGCGAGACGTTGTCCAACGTGAAGGTCCAGTCGTCCCCGCGCCCGCCGACCTGGAACGCGAGCTGCCCCTCGAAGGGGCCGCCGGGCGTCGTGGTCGCCGGGTAGGAGTCGGTCGCGGTGAACGTGTGCGAGACGGTCGTCGGCTCGGTCGTCACGGGGACCGTCTTGTCGAGGACGGTGCCGTAGCTCCCGCCGTTCTCCCCGACGATCGCGCGGATCGTGCGCTCCTCGGACGCGCTGACGTCGAAGGTCAGCGTGTAGCTGGTCCCCTCCTCGATCGCGAGCCCGTTGAACCCGACGCCCGCGTAGATGCCCGAGGCGGCGGGCACCGGCACGACGAGCGCGCCGCTCGACACGTCGGCGGGCCCGAGGTCCCCGGCGACGAACCACGGGTCGGTCGAGCCGCTCGCGAAGTCGCCGTTCGGGATCAGGTTGGTGCCGAGCGGCGTGATCGAGAAGTCGTCGATGCACAGCTCGTAGGGCTCACCCTGGTTGCCGAGCTGGAACGAGACGTTGCCGGTCGCCGTGGTCCAGTCGTCGGCGACCGGGCTGCCCTCGCCGGTCGGCCAGGCGGACGGGGAGAACGTGAGCGCGACGTGCTCGGGCGTGCTCGACCCGTCGAGCTGCACGGACTGGCCGAACACCGCGGGGTAGCCGGGTCCGCCCTGCACGGGCACGGTCACGGCTCGGCTCGCGTGCGCGTCGAACTCGACGGTGTACGTCGCGTCGCGGTCGAACGTGACGGCGTCGTGCTGGATCGCGACGTCCCACGGGTTGCCGGTGTGCGCGCCGACCGCGGCGCACAGCTCGCCGGTCTCGGCCGACGCCGTGACCGCCTCGGGCGGGTACGAGAACCAGCCCTCGGTCCCGGTGGCGAAGTCGTGCACGTCGGTCAGCGGACCGGCGAGGGCGACGGGGCTGACGGCGGCCGCGAGGGCGAGTACCGCCACGGTCGCTGCGGCGGCGCCCGAGGCCCGGGCGCTCGCATCGGGGAAGGAAACCACGGTGTCTCCGTTCATGGGAGCGCTCTCACGACGATGTGGAGGAGCCCGGGACGATGTGCGCAAGCCACGCTAACAGGACACCCCCGCACGCGGCAGGGGGAGGCGCTCTCCGGGAGCGGCCCCGCCTCGCGGCCACCCGGCCCGAGCCGGCGCCGAGCGCCCCACGCGAGGGACCGCCAACCCCGCTCGCTCCCGAGGAGGCGCACATCGCCACATCCGGGGCGCAGCCATTCCCGTCGCGGCCGACGGACTACCGACCGCGCGCAAGCATTGTTCGCCAGGGGTGTTCTCGGGCGCGGATTCCTGTCGGCGGGGAACCACCAGGAATGCAATACTCGATCCCCGCCCGCGCCGTCGTCGTCTCACCCCATGGATGCGTATTGCGCCGGCGCGGACCGTGTCACTAGTTTTCCCGACATGTTCACCGACGCCGCACTGCGCGAGGTCACCGAGGGTCGCCCGTCCGGGCACCTGCCGGTCCACCTCACGACCCAGCGCGCCGTCGACCTCATGCGCGTCGCCAGCCGGCTCTGTCGGTAGTCACCGCACCACGCCCGGCGCACCGCCGCGCCCCCCGCGCGTCCAGCCGCCCCCGCTGAGCACCGGTCCCGACGTCGGGACGCGCTCGCCGCGCACCGGCTGACCGCAGCGCCCGATCTCGGGTGCGCGCTCCCGCACCGCCCCGGGACGCACGATCCGTGCGCCCCGGCGTGTGCTCCCCGTCCGATGTGGCGGGGAGCGGCCGGCGCGCACCCGGCGTCCGCGGGCGGCCGCACCCGGGCGCAGCGCCGGGACCGTCCGCCTCGCCGGCACACCTCCGCACCGCCCGCTCCCCTGCCGCGCACCCCTGCCCGGAAAGGCTCGACATGCCCACGCCCAAGCTCAGGTTCGACCACGTGCATAAGGACTTCACGGTCCGCGACGACACCCGCGGACGCGGCGCACGCACGCTGTTCACGGCGCTCGACGACTTCACGCTCGACGTCCCCGCGGGGGAGCTGCTGACCGTCGTGGGCCCGTCCGGCTGCGGCAAGTCGACGTTGCTCGACCTGCTCGCGGGCCTCACGCAGCCGTCGTCGGGCGCGATCCTGCTCGACGGGCAGCCGCTCACGGGCCCCGGGCTCGACCGCGGCGTCGTCTTCCAGCAGTACGCGCTGCTGCCCTGGCGGACGGCGCGCGCCAACGTCGAGCTCGGGCTCGAGGCCAAGGGGCTCAGCCGGGCCCGGCGCTCGGAGATCTCCGGGCGCTACCTCGACCTCGTGGGGCTGAGCGGCTTCGAGCAGCGGTACCCGCACGAGCTGTCGGGCGGCATGAAGCAGCGCGTGGCGATCGCCCGGGCCCTGGCGTTCGAGCCGGAGGTGCTGCTCATGGACGAGCCCTTCGCGGCGCTCGACGCCCAGACCCGCGAGACGCTGCAGGACGAGCTGCTGCGGATCTGGCGCGCGACCGGCACGACGATCGTGTTCATCACGCACGGTATCGACGAGGCCCTCTACCTGGGCCAGCGCGTCGCGGTCATGAGCCCCCGGCCCGGGCGGCTGCGCACCGTGATCGACGTCGACCTCGACCGCAGTCGGTCCGACGACATCCGCTCCGACCCCGAGTTCGGGCGGCTGCGGCACCGCGTGTGGACCGAGCTGCACAGCCCCGCCGGGACGCCCGACGAGGCCGAGACCGACCTCCTGCCCCTGCACGCCACCCTGGAGCCCGCCCGTGCCTAGCACCCTGTCCCCCCGCACCGACCCGGCGGCCGCGCCCCCCGTCGTCCCGGCCGCCGAGGACACCGTCGCGTTCGCCGACCCGCCCACGCTCGGCCGCCGGCCGGCCCTCGCCGCGGACCGCGACGCGACGCCCACGCTCGCGCGACGCGTGCGCGCGCTCCTCGGACGGGTGCTGCGTTCCTCGATCGTGCTCGTCCTCTTCCTCGCCCTCTGGGAGGTCGCGCCGCGCGTCGGGCTCGTCGACGCGGTGTTCCTCCCGCCGCTGAGCCGGGTGCTCGACGCGTTCGGGACCCTGGCGTCGAGCGGCGAGCTCGCCCTGCACCTCGGCGCGAGCCTGAGCCGGGCGGGCACCGGCTTCGCGATCGCCGTGCTCGCCGCGATCCCGCTCGGCGTCGCGATCGGCTGGTACGAGCGGGTGTCGGACGTGCTCAGCCCGTTCCTCGAGCTGTTCCGCAACACCGCCGCGCTCGCGCTGCTGCCCGTGTTCATCCTCATCCTCGGCATCGGCGAGACCTCGAAGATCGCGCTCGTGGTCTATGCGTGCACCTTCCCGGTGCTGCTCACGACGATCTCGGCGGTGCGCTCGGTCGACCCGCTGCTCGTGAAGTCGGCGCGGTCGCTCGGGCTGTCGTCGCTGCGGCTCTTCCAGAAGGTGGTGCTGCCCGCCGCGGTGCCGACGGTCTTCACCGGCGTCCGGATGGCCGGCGCGTCGTCGATCCTCGTGCTCATCGCGGCCGAGATGGTCGGCGCGAAGGCCGGCCTCGGCTACCTGATCACGTACACGCAGTTCAACTTCCAGATCGAGAAGATGTACGCCGGAATCATCGCCATCGCGCTCGTCGGCGTGAGCGTCAACGGCGTGCTGCTCGCCCTCGAACGGCATTTCTCGCGCTGGCGCACCGCGTCCTCCTGAGCGCCCGCCCACCCCGTTTTCCTGACTTCCGCACCGGCACGTCCTCCGCACGGCGTCGGCCTCCTCGTCGACCCCGAAAAACCCCTCTGGAGCATTCTCATGTCCCTGTCCTCACGCCTGTCCGCCGCCGCGTCGGCCGCGCTCGCCGGAGCGCTCGTCCTCACGCTGGCCGCGTGCTCGGGCGCCGCCGACGCCGCGACGGTCGACGCCGACGGCACGACGACCATCCGCTACGACGGCTCGGCCGGGCAGGTCACGCTCCCCGAGCTGGCCGACGACCTCGGCTACTTCGAGAAGGTCCGGCTCGAGTGGGTCGGCAACTCCACGGGCGGGCCGCAGAGCATCCAGTCCGCCGCGACGGGCGCGACCGACGTCGGCGGCGCGTTCAACGGGGCGATCGTCAAGCTCCGCTCGTCGGGCGCGAAGGTGACGTCCGTCATCTCGTACTACGGCTCGGACACCAAGGCGTTCGGCGGCTTCTACACGCTCGAGGACTCCCCCGTCACCGAGGCCCGCGACCTGATCGGCAAGAAGATCGGGATCAACACCCTCGGCGCGCAGAGCGAGTTCGTCATCCGCGAGTGGCTGGCCCGTGAGGGGCTCGACGCCGACGAGATCGCGCAGGTCGAGCTCACGGTCGTCCCGCCCGTCAACGCCGAGCAGGTCCTGCGCGAGGGCCAGGTCGACGTCGTCGCCATCAGCTCGGTCTTCCAGGACAAGGCCCTCGAGCGCGGCGGGCTGCGGCTGCTCTTCTCCGAGGTCGAGCTGTTCGGGGAGTTCAGCTACGGGTCGTACATCTTCCGGGACGACTTCATCGAGGAGAACCCCGAGGCCGTCGCGGACTACGTGCAGGGCATCGCCCGCGCGATCCGCTGGACCCAGGTCACGCCCGTCGACGAGGTGCACGCGCGCTACACGCAGATCATCACCGAGCGGGACCGCGGCGAGACCCCCGAGCTGGTGCCGTTCTGGAAGTCGGTCGGCGTGTCCACCCCGGGCGGCGTGATCGAGGAGCGCGAGATCTCGACGTGGATCGACTGGCTCGTGCGCAACGGCGAGCTCGAGAAGGGCCGCTTCAGCGCGGACGACATCTACACCAACGAGCACAACCCCTACGCCAACGGCACCTACGAGCCGGGCAGCGGACCCGACGGCGAGCCCGTCGACGCCTCCTGACCCCTCACCCCTCCCACCGATCGCGAGGTCCACCATGTCCGACCAGCCCGCTCGCCGACAGCTCAGCCTCAACCTGTTCATCAACGGCGTCGGCCACCACGAGGCCGCCTGGCGTCACCCCTCGACGCGGGTCGAGGAGCTGTTCACCGCCGGCTACCACCACGAGCTCGCCCAGCACGCCGAGCGCGCCGCGTTCGACGCGATCTTCTTCGCCGACGGACCCGTGCTCAGCCCGGGCATCGAGTTCAACAGCGCCGCGCACCTCGAGCCGATCCTCACGCTCGCGTCGGTCGCCGCCGTGACGACGCACATCGGGCTCATCGCGACCGCGTCGACCACCTTCTACGACCCGTACAACCTCGCGCGGCTGTTCGCGACGCTCGACCACCTCAGCGGCGGACGGGCCGGGTGGAACATCGTCACGACGGCCGCGTCGGCCGCCGCCGCGAACTTCGGGCTCGACGAGCACCCCGACCCGAGCGAGCGGTACGCGCGCGCCGGCGAGTTCGTCGAGGTCGCCACGCGGCTGTGGGACAGCTGGCAGGACGACGCCGTGCTCGCCGACCGTGCCACCGGGCGGTTCGCGGACCCGTCCCGCATCCACCCGGCGGCGTTCCGCGGCGAGCACCTGCGGGTCGCCGGCGCGCTCAACGCACCCCGCCCGCCCCAGGGGCACCCCGTCCTCGTGCAGGCCGGCGCGTCGAACGAGGGGCGCGCGTTCGCGAGCCGCCACGCCGAGGCGATCTTCACGGCGCACCAGCAGCTCAGCGACGCGCAGGCGTTCTACTCCGACATCAAGGCGGGCGTCGAGCGCTACGGCCGCCGACCCGACCAGGTCAAGATCCTGCCCGGGATCAGCCCGTTCCTCGGCGGGACCGAGGCGGAGGCGCGAGCGCTCGAGCGGGAGTTCAACGAGCTCACCGTGCCCGAGTACGGGCTGCGCCAGCTCGCGACGCTCGCCGAGGCGACGTTCGACGTCGCGGACCTCGACCGGCCCGTGCCGCTCGACGTGTTCGCCGACGCGGGCGACGTGACGGACAACAACCGCTCCCGGCGGCAGGTCGTCGCGGGCATCGTGCGCCGCGAGCAGCCGACGCTCCGCGAGCTCCTGCACCGTCTTGCCGGGGCCCGCGGGCACCGCGTCGTTGCCGGCACGCCGGAGCAGGTCGCGGACACGATCACCGAGTGGTTCACGCACGGCGCCGCGGACGGCTTCAACGTCATGCCGCCGTACCTGCCCGGTGGCATCGAGGCGTTCACCGAGCACGTCGTGCCGCTGCTGCGTGCCCGCGGGCTCTTCCGCGAGGGGTACACGGGCACGACGCTGCGCGACCACCTCGGCCTCGACCGCCCGGTGAACCGGTACGCCACGGCCCCCGAGACCGAGCCCGCCCTCGCCGGCGTCTGACCGGGCCGGCAGCCCCCACCCACCCCGCACCAGGGAGCGCGCGGGCCGAGGCCCGGCGCGAGCCGGGGCCCGAGCCCCGCACACGCCGACCGGCCCGCGCGCTCCCCGTCCGAGAGGACCCCGCACATGACCCGCAGCACCGACGCCCCGCTCAAGGTCGTCGCCGTCAACGGCAGCCCGAGCGTCCCGTCCAAGACCGCGGCGCTCGTCGCCGAGATCGTCGAGCGCCTCGGCCGGCACCTGCCGCTCGACGCCACCACGATCCACGTGACCGACCTCGTGCCGTTCTTCACCGACACGTACGGCGACCCGGGCTCGCCCATCGCCCGCTCGCTCGCCGAGATCGCCGGGGCCGACCTGGTCATCGCGGCGAGCCCGATCTACAAGGGCTCCTACACGGGCCTGTTCAAGCACGTGTTCGACCTGCTGGCGCCGACGGCGCTCGCCGGGACGCCCGTCCTGCTCGTCGCGACCGGGGGGTCCGAGCGCCACACGCTCGCGCTGGAGCACCAGTTCCGGCCGCTGTTCGGCTTCTTCCAGGCCGAGACGCTGCCCCTCGCGATCTACGCGCACGACTCCGAGTTCACGAGCTAGCAGGTCACGGGCGCGGAGCTCGACGCCCGCATCGACAAGGCGATCACCCGGGCGCTGCCGTTCCTGTCGGAGCGGCGCCGCGACGAGTCGCTCGTGCCGTCGATCTGACCCGTCCCCGGACGCCGCGACGCCCGTGCCCCCAACGTGAGGGGCACGGGCGTCGTCGTCTGCGTGCGGCGCGTCAGCGGACCTCGTCCGCCCCGTCCTCGTCGTCCTCGACCGGCTTCCGGTACGGGTCGGACTCTCCTGCGTAGCGGGCGGACGCGGCGAGCGCGGCCACCTCGGCGTCACGCCGGGCGGCCTCGAGCAGCGCGGCCTCGAGGTGCGCGGCCGTCTCCGGGACGGCGTCGAGGTGGAAGTCGAGCGTCGGCGTGAGCCGGATCCCGGTCTGCTTGCCGACCTCCGAGCGGATGAGCCCCTTGGCGCTCTCGAGCGCCGCCGCGGTCCCCGCACGTGCCTCGTCGTCCCCGAGCACCGTGTAGAACACGTCGGCGTGCTGCAGGTCGCCGGTCATGCGCACGTCCGTGATCGTGGCGAACCCGAGGCGCGGGTCCTTGATCCGGGTGTCGATCATCTGCGCGACGATCTGCTGGATGCGCTCCGCGAGCTTCCTCGCGCGACCGTGGTCAGCCATGACATCTCCGCCTTTCGTCGTCGGTCAGGCCCCGTCGCGGGGCTGACAGGTGTCCTGAGCGCCAGGTGGCCCGGACCAGCAGGTCCGGGCCACCCGACGTTCACGGCGTCATGCGGGTCGTGCGGTGGAGCACACGGTCAGGACCGCGGCTTCTCCCGCATCTCCCACGTCTCGATCGTGTCGCCGATCTCGATGTTGTTGAACGAGCCGAGCCCGATACCGCACTCGTAGCCCTCGCGGACCTCGGTCGCGTCGTCCTTGAACCGCTTGAGCGACTCGATCGTGAGGTTGTCCCCCACGACGGTGCCGTTGCGGAGCACGCGCGCCTTCGTGTTGCGGCGGATCTCCCCGGAGCGCACGAGCGAACCGGCGATGTTGCCGAACTTCGAGGAGCGGAACACCTCGCGCACCTCCGCGGTGCCGAGCTGCGCCTCCTCGTACTCCGGCTTGAGCATGCCCTTGAGGGCGGCCTCGACGTCGTCGATGGCCTGGTAGATGACCGAGTAGAACCGGACGTCCACACCCTCGCGGTCGGCGAGCTCCTCGACGCGCTCCGCGTACTTGACGTTGAACCCGATGATGATCGCGTTGTCGACCGTCGCGAGGTTGACGTCGTTCTGCGTGATGGCACCCACACCGCGGTGGATGACGCGCAGGTCGACCTCCTCGCCGACGTCGATCTTGAGCAGCGCGTCCTCGAGGGCCTCGACGGCACCCGAGACGTCGCCCTTGAGGACCAGGTTGAGGGTCTCGACCTTGCCCTGCTGGAGCGCCTGCGTGAAGTCCTCGAGGCTGATGCGCTTGCGACGCTTCGCCAGGAGGGCGGCACGCTCGGCCGCCTCGCGCTTCTCGGCGATCTGCCGCGCGGTGCGCTCGTCGGACGCCACCAGGAGGGTGTCGCCGGCGCGCGGGACCGACGCGAGACCGAGCACCATGACCGGACGCGCCGGCCCTGCTGCGGTGACCGTCTCGCCGTGCTCGTCGAACATCGCCCGGACGCGGCCGTGGGCCGTGCCGGCGACGATCGCGTCACCGACGTGCAGCGTGCCCGACTGGACGAGGACCGTCGCGACGGCACCGCGTCCCTTGTCGAGGTTGGCCTCGATGGCCACGCCGCGCGCGTCCTTGTCGGGGTTGGCCCGCAGGTCGAGCGCCGCGTCCGCCGTGAGGAGGACCGCCTCGAGCAGCGAGTCGATGCCCTGGTTCTGCTTCGCGGAGACGTCGACGAACATCGTGTCGCCGCCGTACTCCTCGGCCACGAGGTTGTACTCCGTGAGCTGCTGACGGATCTTGGCGGGGTTGGCCCCCTCCTTGTCCACCTTGTTGACCGCGACCACGATCGGCACGCCGGCCGCCTGGGCGTGGTTGAGCGCCTCGATCGTCTGGGGCATCACGCCGTCGTCGGCCGCGACCACGAGGATCGCGATGTCCGTGACCTGCGCACCACGCGCACGCATGGCGGTGAACGCCTCGTGACCCGGGGTGTCGATGAAGGTCAGCGCACGGTCGACGCCCTCGTGGACGTGACGCACCTGGTAGGCACCGATGTGCTGCGTGATGCCGCCGGCCTCGCCCGCGACGACGTCCGTGGAACGGATCGCGTCGAGGAGCTTGGTCTTGCCGTGGTCGACGTGGCCCATGACGGTCACGACGGGCGGCCGCGGCTGCAGCTGCTCGTCGTCCTCGTCCGCGAGCTCCTGGTCCAGGTCGATGTCGAAGGCCCCGAGCAGCTCGCGGTCCTCCTCCTCGGCCGACACCATCTCGATGACGTACCCGAGCTCGACCGCGAGCGTGCCGAACGTGTCCTCGTCGAGCGACTGCGTCGCGGTCGCCATCTCACCGAGGTGGAACAGCACCGTGACGAGGCTGGCGGGGTTCGCGTCGATCTTGTCGGCGAAGTCGTTCAGCGAGGAGCCGTGACGCAGGCGCACGACCGTGCGCCCGTTGCCGCGGGGAACCTGCACGCCACCCAGCGAGGGGGCCTGCATCTGCTCGAACTCCTGGCGCTTCGCGCGCTTCGACTTCCGTCCGCGCACGGGGCGACCGCCGGCGCGACCGAACGCACCCTGCGTGCTGCCGCGACCGGCACCGCCGGGGCGACCACCGCCGCCACCGGGACGACCGGCGAAGCCGCCGCCGCCCGCAGGAGCGCCGCCGGGGGCGCCACCGGGACGACCGGCGTAACCGCCGCCGCCGCCACCGGGACGACCACCGGGGCCGCCACCACCCGGACGACCGCCGGGACCCGGGCGCTCACCCGGGCGGCCGACGCCGCTCGAGCTGCGGCCCGGCATCATGCCGGGGTTGGGACGCGGTCCACCGGGACGGGGACCGCCCGGACGCTCGCCCGCGGGGGCCGGGGCGCCGGACGCGGCCGCGGGGGCCTCGCCGCCGCGACGGTCGCCGGGACGGGGCATGCCCTGCGACGGCGCGAACGGGTTGTTGCCCGGACGCGGGCCGCCCGGACGGGGACCGCCCGAGCCGCCCTGACCACCGGAGCGGGGCATGCCCTGCGACGGTGCGAACGGGTTGTTGCCGGGACGCGACGCGCCACCGGGACGACCGGACTGAGCCGGTGCGGCCGGGGCCGGACGGGGGCCGGGGCGCGCGGCGTCGCCGGCGGAGCCGGGACGACGTGCCGGTGCCGGGGCGCCGGGAGCCGGTGCGGCGGGTGCCGAGGCGCTCGCCGCACGGGCGGGGGCGCTCGGCGCGGCCGGAGCGGTCGCGGCCGGGGCCGCCGGAGCGGCCGGGGCCGGTGCGGCCGGACGTGCGGGAGCCGGCGCGGCGGGTGCCGCAGCGGCCGGGCTGGGGGCAGCAGCGGCAGGTGCCGGTGCGGCCGGGGCGGCAGCGGCAGGCGTCGGCGCGGCGGCCGGCTTCGGCGCCGCGGGACGTGCCGGCGCCGGGGCGGTCGCGGAGCCACCCACGGGGTAGAGGTCGCGCAGCTTGCGCACGACGGGCGGCTCGATCGTCGAGGACGCCGAACGGACGAACTCCCCGAGGTCGCCCAGCTTGGTCATGATGGTCTTGCTTTCCACACCGAGCTCTTTGGCGAGCTCGTAGACGCGGACCTTGGCCACATCTCTCCTGTCTCGGTCCGCCCAGGAGAGGGTCGGACCGTCGTTAGTGCGAGGTACTCATCGCTGGGTACTCATCGGTGCGTGCTCATCGGGCAGCCATCGGCTTGTCAAACCCGCTTCCCATGTCGACGGTTCGGTGCTCCCGGGTTCGGGACCCGGTCGCTGGTTCCCCTCAGCCGCGCTCGAGATGCTCGCGCACCGGTGCGACGTCCAGCGGACCTGCATGACGCAGGGCCCGCGGGAACGCCCGACGGCGCTCGGCAAGCTCGAGGCAGTGAAGCTCGGGGTGCAGCCACGCCCCCCGGCCCGGCATCCGACGACCGACGTCGACGACCACTGCGGGTTCCCCCGCGGTGCCCGTCCCGACGACCGTCCTCAGCAGGACCGACCTCGGGCCGGTCGACCGGCACCCCACGCACGTGCGGGCCGGACCCATGACGGACACCGGGGGGGTGTCAGGGGGTCGCCTGCTCGGCGCGGAGAACCGGGCATCCAGCCCAGCCTCCGGAAGTCTACCGCGCCTCGTCACCGCGTGGGACCGGAGCCGGCTCCCCGCTGCGTCTCGCCGCGGGCCGGCACGTCGCGGCGCCCGTCCTGCGGGCCGTCGCCGTGCCCCTCGCCGGACGCACCGGCCGGGGCCTCGGCGTCCGAGCGGATGTCGATGCGCCAGCCCGTGAGCTTGGCGGCGAGGCGGGCGTTCTGCCCCTCCTTGCCGATCGCGAGCGACAGCTGGTAGTCCGGCACCACGACGCGAGCGGCGCGCGCGACCGGGTCGACCACCGTGACGGACACCACACGCGCGGGCGAGAGCGCGTGCGCCACCATCTCGGCCGGGTCGTCCGAGTGGTCGACGATGTCGATCTTCTCGCCGTGCAGCTCCGCCATGACCGCCCGCACGCGGGCACCGAGCGGGCCGATGCAGGCGCCCTTGGCGTTGAGGCCCGCGACCCGGCCGCGCACGGCGACCTTGGTGCGGTGACCCGCCTCGCGCGCGATCGCGGTGATCTCGACCGAGCCGTCGGCGACCTCGGGGACCTCGAGCGCGAAGAGCTGGCGCACGAGGTTCGGGTGCGTGCGCGAGAGCGTGATCTGCGGACCCTTCGGCCCGCGCGCGACCTCGAGCACGAGCGAGCGCAGCCGCTCGCCGTGCACGTACTGCTCGGTCGGGACCTGCTCGTGCGCGGGCAGGACGGCCTCGGTGCCCCCGACCTCCACGAGCACGACGCGCGGGTCGCGACCCTGCTGGATCACGCCGCCGAGCACCTCGCCCTCCTTGCCGCGGAACGCGCCGAGCACCTGGTCGTCCTCGGCGTCGCGCAGGCGCTGCACGATGACCTGGCGCGCGGTGGCCGTGGCGATGCGCCCGAAGCCCTGCGGGGTGTCGTCGAACTCGGGCCCGGGAGCCGGCGGCGGCACCGCGACGCCGTCCTCCGCGGGCTCGGGCGCGGGCTGCTGCTCGCGTGCCCAGACCGTCACGTGCCCGGTCTTGCGGTCGAGCTCGACACGCGCGGTCGCGTGCGCACCGGGCGTGCGGTGGTAGGCGGACAGCAGCGCCTGCTCGATCGCGGACACGAGCACGTCGAGACTGATGTCCCGCTCGCGCTCGAGCATCCGCAGGGCGGCCATGTCGATGTCCACGTCAGCTCTCCTCTGGGGCCGGCGCACCGGCGTCGGGGTCGGCGGCGTCGGTTCCCGAGCCGTCCGGTTCGAGGTCGTCGACGTCGAGGTCGTCGACGTCGTCGGTGCCCGTGTCCTCGTCCAGGTCCTCGCCGAACAGCTCGGCGTCGGACCCGTGCGCGAGGCGGGCGAGCTCGACCTCCACGTGCGCGTCGCGCACGCGGTCGAGCGTGATGTCCTGGGGCGGGGCTGCGACGGGCTTGCGGCCCTTGACGCTCACGGGCTCGGGGACGACGTGCAGCACGGTCGCCGGGCCCTCCCCCTCGACCGAGACGAGGCGTCCGGTCACGGGCTCGCCGTCGTGCAGCCGCACGGTCAGGAGCCGGCCGCGCGCCCGTGCGAAGTGGCGGCGCTCGGTCAGCGGGCGCGAGACGCCCGGGCTCGACACCTCGAGGGTGCTCTCGCCCGGGATGACGTCGTCGAGGGCGGTCGAGATGTCGCGCGAGACCTCCGCGATGCGGTCGAGGCTCAGGCCGCCGGTCTCGTCCTCGTGGAGGTCGAGGACCACGCTCACGACCGTCCGTGCGCCGACCCGCGTCACCTCGAGCTCCTCGAGGTGCAGGCCGGCCGCGCTCACGACCGGTTCGATGACGTCCCGGACCCGGTTCGTCGGTGCTGGCGCGGGCATGGTCGCCTCCTGTCGGCTCCGGCGGGTCACCCTGACGCGCCCCTCCGGACTGCCGACCCTGTGATGTTGTGGCGCCCAGCCTAACGACTCGACGCGGCTCGCCCGACCGCCGGCTCCGCCACCGTGCGAGCACCGCACCCGTGGGAGGATCGCGGGCGATGAGAGCCACCTGCCCTGCGGAGCCGTCCGCGCACACCGTCCGGCCCAGGAGCGGGGCACGCGCACCCCGGACCGGCGCGCGCGCGACGAGCCGCCCCGCCCGCCTGCTCGTCGGCCTCCTCGGTGCGGTCCTCGCGCTCTCGGGGTGCGGCCTGCGCCTCGAGACCCCGCCGCCGGAGCCGCTCGTCCCCGACGCCGTGGAGGTGGTCCGCAGCCGCGCGGTCGACGACGCCCTCGCGCTCGCCGCGGGTGCGGCCGACCTGACCGAGGCACGGGCGGCCGCGGCCGCACCCGAGGACGCGCTGACGCCGGTGCTGGCCGACCTGGTCGCCTTCTCGACCGCGCACGCCGAGCAGCTCGGCGGCGTCTACGACTCGGGCCTGCCCGAGCCGACGGGGACCGCGACGGCGGCGCCCTCCCCCGCGCCCGTCGCCGACCCGGCCGCCCTGCTCGCCCTCGTCGCGACCGCGGCGGACACCGCGCGCACCGACGCCGACGCCGTCGAGGACGGTCAGCTGGCCCGCCTGCTCGCGTCGGTCGCGACCGCACGCTCCGGCCTGCGCGACCGGCTCGGCGCCGCGATCGGGTCGACCCCGCCCGAGCCCGCCGACCCGGCGCCGAGCCCGGCCGCGTCCGTCCAGGCCGGCCCGCTGACGCCCGGCACGTACGCCGACCTCGTCGTCGCCGAGGACGAGGTCGGCTACGCGTACGAGGTCGTCGCGGCGAAGCTCTCGGGCGACGCCCGGGCCGCCGCGCAGGCCGACGCCGCGGCGCACCGGGGACGGGCCGAGGCGTGGGCGCGCGAGGCCGGCGTCGACGGCACCGCGATCGACCCCCGCCGCACCGCGTACGCGCTGCCCGGCGGCATCGACGACCCCGCGGTCGCGGTCGAGCTCGGGCGCACGCTCGAGCTGCGGCTCACCGTCGCGTACGCGAGCGCCGTCGCGGTCGCCCCGGCCGGCGCGCGCACCGCGGTGATCGAGGCCCTGCGGACCGCCGACGCCGAGTCCGCCGCGCACGGCGCTCCCCCGGTCGCGTTCCCCGGGCTGCCCGAGCGGCAGCCGGGCGCCGACGCCGCGCCCGACGCCGGGCCGGCCGAGCCCGCGGGCGGCGCGGACGGCTGACGCCGGAGGCGGCGGGTTCGCCGGGCGCGGCCCCGCGTCGACGACGGGGGCCGCCGCACCGGTGGCGGTCAGCCCGCGAGCAGGTCGTCCACGAGCTCGGCGACCCGGTCCGCGGCCTCGGAGACCGGGACCTGCTCGGCGGCGGGTCCGCCCTCGACCGCCACGCGGGGACGGACCTCGACGACGCCCTCGGCGAGCCCGCGCCCCACGACGACCACGAGCGGCACGCCGAAGAGCTCGGCGTCGTTGAACTTGACCCCGGGCGCGACCTTGGGACGGTCGTCGTAGAGCACCTCGATGCCGCGCGCGGACAGCGTCGTGGCGAGCGACTCGGCGGCCTCGAAGACGGCCGCGTCCTTGCCGGTCGCGACCACGTGCACGTGCGCCGGGGCGACGCCCGGGGGCCAGGCGAGCCCGCGCTCGTCGTGGTTCGCCTCGGCGAGGGCCGCGAGCACGCGTGTGACGCCGATGCCGTAGGAGCCCATCGTGACGACGACGGCCTTGCCGTTCTGGTTCAGCACGGTCAGCCCGAGCGCCTGGGCGTACTTGCGGCCGAGCGCGAAGATGTGGCCGATCTCGATGCCGCGCGCGAGCTCGAGCGGGCCCGAGCCGTCGGGCGCGGGGTCGCCGGCGCGCACCTCGGCGGCCTCGATCGTCCCGTCGGCGGTGAAGTCCCGGCCCGCGACGAGGTCGAACACGTGGCGCCCGGGCTCGTTCGCGCCGGTGATCCACCGGGTGCCCGCCGCGACTCGCGGGTCGAGCAGGTAGCGCAGGCTCGTGCGGGTCTCGTCGTCGGCAGCCTGGCCCGTGGGGTTGGGGCCGAGCACGGCCGGGCCGAGGTAGCCCTTGACGATCTCGGGGTGCGCGGCGAAGTCCGCCTCGCCCGCCGGCTCGACCTCGGCCGGCGAGACGGCCGCCTCGAGGCGCTTGAGGTCGACCTCGCGGTCGCCGGGCAGCCCGACGACGACGAGCTCGCGCTCCCCGGTCGGGTGGACGAGCGCCAGGACGACGTTCTTGAGCGTGTCCGCGGCCGTCCAGGCCCGGTCGGGGCGCGCGAAGCGCTCGTTCGCGAGCGCGACGAGCGTGTCGATCGTCGGGGTGTCGGGGGTGTCCTCGACGTGCGCGGCCGGCGCGTCGTCGAACGGCACGGCGTCGGGGACGACGGTCGTGACGGCCTCGACGTTGGCGGCGTACCCGCCCGCCGAGCGCACGAACGTGTCCTCGCCGATCGCGGTCGGCGTGAGGAACTCCTCGCTGCGCGAGCCGCCCATCGCGCCCGACGTCGCGGCGACGATGACGTACTCGAGCCCGAGGCGCGTGAAGATCCGCTCGTACGCGTCGCGCTGGCGCTGGTAGGACTGCGCGAGGCCCTCGTCGTCGACGTCGAACGAGTACGCGTCCTTCATGATGAACTCGCGGCCGCGGATCAGGCCGGCACGCGGGCGGGCCTCGTCGCGGTACTTCGTCTGGACCTGGAACAGCGTGAGCGGCAGGTCCTTGTACGAGGAGTACAGGTCCTTCACGAGCAGCGTGAAGAGCTCCTCGTGCGTCGGCGCGAGCAGGTAGTCCCCGCCCTTGCGGTCCTTGAGCCGGAAGATGTTCGGCCCGTACTCCGTCCAGCGGCCCGTCGCCTCGTACGGCTCGCGGGGCAGGAGCGCCGGGAAGTGCACCTCCTGCGCACCCGCCGCGGCCATCTCCTCGCGGACGACGGCCTCGACCTTGGCGAGCACGCGCAGGCCCAGCGGGAGCCACGTGTAGATGCCCGGGGCGGCCCGGCGGATGTACCCGGCGCGCACGAGCAGGCGGTGGCTCGCCACCTCGGCGTCGACCGGGTCCTCTCGCAGGGTGCGGACGAACAGCGAGGACAGGCGCAGCAGCATGGCGCAGAGCCTAGTGCGTGCTCCACGATGGACCCGTGCCGGAGCTTCCCGAGGTCGACGCGCTCGCGTCCTTCCTGCGTGAGCGCGTCGTCGGGCGCGCCGTGACCGGGGCCGACGTCGGGGCGATCAGCGCGCTCAAGACCTTCTCCCCCGGTCCGGCGGACCTCGTGGGGCGCACGGTCGTCGGCGTCGAGCGGCACGGCAAGTGGATCGACGTGGCCGTGGGGGACGAGCCGGCGCTGCACCTCGTGCTCCACCTCGCGCGCGCGGGCTGGCTGCGGTGGTACGACGCGGTGCCGAAGACCGCCGTCAAGCCGGGCCGCTCGCCCATCGCGCTGCGCGTGCGCTTCGACGACGGGAGCGGGTTCGACCTCACCGAGGCCGGCACCCGCAAGCGCCTCGCGGTCTACGTCGTGACCGACCCGCACGAGGTCCCGCAGGTCGCGACCCTCGGGGTCGAGCCGCTCTCGGCCGAGTTCACCGCGGCCCGGCTCCGGGAGCTCCTCGCGGCGCGCAACCAGCAGGTCAAGGGCCTGCTGCGCGACCAGGGCACGATCGCCGGCATCGGGAACGCCTACTCCGACGAGATCCTGCACGCGGCCCGGCTGAGCCCGTTCGCGCCGACCCGCTCGTTCGACGCGGACCGCGCCGCGGTCCTCTACCGGGCGGTCGTCGACGTGCTCACCGAGGCCGTCGGCGCCGCCGCCGGGAAGCCCGCCGCCGAGCTCAAGGACGCCAAGCGGCGCGGGATGCGCGTGCACGGCCGGACGGGTGAGCCGTGCCCGGGCTGGGACGGCGTGCCGTGCGGGGACACGGTCCACGAGGTCTCGTTCGCGGACTCCTCGCTGCAGTACTGCCCGACGTGCCAGACGGGCGGCCAGCCGCTCGCGGACCGGCGGCTCTCGCGCCTGCTGCGCTGAGCGCGCGGCCGTCGACGGACGCCCGCAGGGTCAGAACAGGACCGTCGCGTACGTCCCGACCTGGCGGAACCCCACGGACCGGTACGCGGCGAGCGCGCGGGCGTTGTAGTGGTTGGCGTACAGGCTGACCACCGGGGCGACGTCCCGCCGGGTCGCCGCGACGACGGCCGCCATGCCGGGCTCCGAGAGCCCGAGGCCGCGGTGCGACGGGCTGACCCACACGCCCTGCACCTGGGCGACGCCGCCGGCCACCGCGCCGAGCTCGGCCTTGAAGACGACACCGGGACCGCCGTCGGGCGCGACGTCGTCGTCGATGCGCACGAACGAGCGGCCGTCGGCGATGAGGCTGCGCACCCGTGCCTCGTACGGGCCGTCGCTGCCGGAGACCGGCGAGTAACCGACCTCCTCGACGAACATCCGCACGCACGCGGGCAGGACGAGCGGGTACTCCCCCGGCTGCGAGCGGCGCACCGCCGGGTCGGGGGCGAGCACGGGGTCGTCGTCGAGCACCATCGACGGCTGGTCCGCCCGGACCTCGCGCGCCCGCGGCCACTCGTCGGCGAGCCGGTCCCACAGGCCGAGCACCGCGGGGGCCTCGCCGACGATCGAGGAGCACCGGCGCCCGTGCCGCGACGCGAGCGCCGCAAAGCCGTCGAGCGCGTCCTCGGCGGCGTCCTCGACGGGGACGACAGGCACGAGGTTCGCGCCGGCCCAGCAGACCGCGAGCAGCTCGCCGGCGTCCTCGTACCCCCACAGCTGCCCGCCGGTCGAGCGCAGGCCCGTCCGCGCGGCGGACTCCAGGCGTGCGGTCGCGAGCACCGAGGCGACCGGGTCGAGCGCGCACACCGCGAGGGCCGCCGCGACGTCCGCGTCACCCAGGAGACGCCCACCGGCGACCTGGCGGTCCTGCGTGGCCCAGCGCCCACGTCCCATGGCAGCGATTCTGCCCCACGTCCCGCCGGCGCGCCGGGCCGGCGCGAGCCCGGTCCCCGGCTCCGGGCGGCTCGTCCTCAGCCGACCGTCACGACCGTCGGTCCGCCCGCTCCGTCGACCGGCTCCATCGAGTCCGCGAGGCGCATGGCCTCCTCGATGAGCGTCTCGACGATCATCGACTCGGGCACGGTCTTGATGACCTCGCCGCGCACGAAGATCTGGCCCTTGCCGTTGCCCGACGCGACGCCGAGGTCCGCCTCGCGTGCCTCGCCCGGCCCGTTGACGACGCAGCCCATGACGGCGACGCGGAGCGGGACCTCGAGCCCCTCGAGCCCGGCGGTCACCTTCTCGGCGAGCGTGTAGACGTCGACCTGCGCGCGCCCGCACGACGGGCACGACACGATCTCGAGCTTGCGCGGGCGCAGGTTGAGCGACTGCAGGATCTGGATGCCGACCTTGACCTCCTCGACGGGAGGCGCGGACAGCGAGACGCGGATCGTGTCGCCGATGCCCTTGCTCAGCAGCGCGCCGAACGCGGTGGCGGACTTGATCGTGCCCTGGAACGCCGGGCCGGCCTCGGTCACGCCGAGGTGCAGCGGCCAGTCGCCGCGCTCGGACAGCATCTCGTAGGCCCGGACCATGATCACGGGGTCGTTGTGCTTGACGGAGATCTTGAAGTCGTGGAAGCCGTGCTCCTCGAACAGCGACGCCTCCCAGACCGCGGACTCGACGAGCGCCTCCGGCGTCGCCTTGCCGTACTTCGCGAGCAGGCGCGGGTCGAGCGAGCCGGCGTTGACGCCGATCCGGATCGAGACGCCGGCGTCGGTCGCAGCGCGCGCGATCTCCTTGACCTGGTCGTCGAACTTCCGGATGTTGCCCGGGTTGACGCGCACGGCGGCGCAGCCGGCGTCGATCGCCGCGAACACGTACTTCGGCTGGAAATGGATGTCGGCGATCACGGGGATCTGCGACTTGCGCGCGATCGCGGGCAGCGCGTCCGCGTCGTCCTGGCTCGGCACCGCGACGCGCACGATGTCGCAGCCGGACGCCGTCAGGGCGGCGATCTGCTGGAGCGTCGCGTTGATGTCGGTCGTCGGGGTCGTGCACATCGACTGGACGCTGACCGGGGCGTCGCCCCCGACCGCGACCTTGCCGACGTTGATCTTGCGCGTCTTGCGACGGGGGGCCAGCACCGGGGCGGGGGCCTCCGGCATGCCGAGGTTGAGGGGGATGCTCACCGTCCCAGTGTCCCACCCGCAGCCGCCGGCGGTGCCCCGGAGTGACGACTCTCACCACACCCACCCACTCCCCTCGCGCGACCTCACCGGCCGCGCCGAGGGCGGGCGTCAGCCGAGCGTGATGGGCTTGAACAGGTCGGCGTAGACGAGCAGCAGGCCCATGCCCGCGAGCAGCACGAACACGCCGTACGCGAGCGGCACGAGCCGCGCGGTGTCGAACGGCCCGGGCCGGGGCAGGCCGCGCAGGCGGGCGACCTGCCGGCGGGCGCCCTCCCACAGCGCGCCGACCACGTGCCCCCCGTCGAGCGGCAGGAGCGGGATCAGGTTGAACGCGAACAGCGCGATGTTCAGCCCGGCGACGAAGCTCAGGAAGTACTGGACCTGCTCGAGCAGCGAGCGGCTGTCGTCGTCCGCGATCTCGCCGGCGAACCGGCCGAGCCCGACGACGCCGATCAGCCCCTGCTCGTCGCGGGGCTGCGTGCCGAAGGTCGACTCCACGAGATTCCCGACGTGCACGGGGAGGGTCGCGACGACCCCGAAGGTGCGCCACGTCGCGTCCGCGACGAACGGGACCGCCGCCGTGATCGGCTGACGCACGAGCTCGTCGGCCGGGGTCATGCCGAGGAAGCCGACCTGCGTCGTGCGCGGCTCCCCGTCGTCGTCGAGCACGACCGCGCCCTCGTCGTCGAGCAGGGCCCGCTCCGCGACGATCGAGGTGATCTCCGTCGTCACACGCTCGCCGTCGCGCTCGAGCACGAGGTCGACCTCCTCGCCGCCCGACGCCCGGATCTGCGTCTGCAGCTCGGTCCAGCCGTCGACCGCGACGCCGTCGAAGGACACGACACGGTCGCCCGGCTGCAGCCCGGCCGCGGCGGCGGGCGCGGGGGTGTCGTCGTCGGTGCAGGCGCGGGAGGCATCCTCGCTGACCGGGATGACGCACTGGCTGATCGACTCGAGCGTCGTGCTGGGCGTCGGGACCCCGATCCCGGAGAGCAGGACCGTGAACAGGACCAGCGCGATGAGCAGGTTCATGAACGGCCCGCCGAGCATCACGACGAGCTTCTTGGGGGCCGAGAGGCGGTAGAAGGCGCGCGCGTCCTCACCCGGGCGGATCTCCGCGGCGCTGACCTCGCGGGCGTCCGCGGCGACACGGCCGAAGAACCCCCGCGGCTGCGGGTTGCCGACCGCCTCGGCCGGGGGGTACATCCCGACGAGCCGCACGAAGCCCCCGAGCGGGATCGCCTTGAGCCCGTACTCCGTCTCCCCGCGCACGCGCGACCACAGCGTGGGCCCGAAGCCGACCATGTAGTGGCTGACCCGCACGCCGAAGCGCTTCGCCGGGACCATGTGCCCGACCTCGTGCAGCGCGATCGACACGAGCACGCCGACCACCAGCACGAGGACACCGACCAGGTACTCCATGACAGCTCCGCTCCCGTTCCGGTCCGGACGACCGCCCGTCCCGGGCACCATCATCCCCCGCGCGCGCCGGGATCCGGGTCCGCGGGTCGGCGGATCACCCGCGGACGAGCCGCCGGGCGCGCGTCGACGCGGACGGTCGAGGTGGGCGGGGTCGCGCCGAGCGGTCCTGGGGGGCGGACGCGCAGGGAGTCGGTCCCGGGACGCGCGGGTCGCGCACGCGCTCGTTAGGGTCGCGCCATGAGCACGCCCACCGGACGCCCGGCATGACGGTCCCGCCCCGCGGAGAGCCGGCGGCGGCGCAGCCGCCGCTGCCCGCACCCGTGTGGGACGACGCGGCCGGGCTGGTCGACGACCGGGCCGGCGGCGGGCTCGACGGCGGGCTCGACGGCGGGCTCGACGGCGACACCGTGGCGGACGTCGTGGTCGTCGGGGCGGGCGCCGCGGGGCTGTGGGCCGCGTACTACCTGCTCGAGGCCGACCCGGCCCTCGACGTCGTGGTGCTCGAGCAGGCGCGCGCCGCGACCGGCGGCAGCGCGCGCGGACTGGGCTCGTGCTCCGCCCGGCTCGCCGTGAGCGCCGAGGACGTGGCGCGCACGCACGGGCCCGCCGCGGCGCGGAGCCTGCGGGCGGCGATGCGCGACGCGGTCGTCGAGGTCGGGGGCGTCGCCGCGGCCGAGGAGATCGACTGCAACTTCACGTACACGGGCGCCGTCACCGTCGCCCGGACCCTCCCCCAGCTCGCGCGCATGCGGTCCCGGACGTCCGGCGCCGGAGCGTGGGGCGACGAGGAGCACCTCCTGGCGCCCGACGCCGTCGCGGAGCACGTCGGGACGCCCGGCGTCCTCGGCGGGTCCTGGACGCCCGACAGCGCCCAGCTCGACCCGGCGCGGTTGCTGCGCGGGCTCGCGGACGTGCTCGTCGCCCGCGGCGTGCGGCTCGTCGAGGGCACCCGGGTCGTGCGGGTGTCGCCCGGCGCCGTCGTCACGGAGCACGGGACCGTCCGTACGCGCGTCGTGGTCCGGGCACCGGGCGCGTGGACCCCGGCCGTCGCACCTGCGGACCACACGGTCGCCGCGGCGGCGGTGGACCTCCTCGCGACCGAGCCGCTCACCGGCGCCGCGCGGCGGGACGTCGGGCTCGCGCGCGGGCAGGGGCTCGCGGACGCCGCCCACGACCGGGTCGAGGTCCGTCCCACCGCCGACGGCCGGCTCGTCGTCGCGCTGCCCGCCCGCCGCACGCGTGCCCGGACGGGGACGCTCGCCGCCGACGACGTCGAGCGCCTGCGCCGACGCCTCGTCGACGTGCTGCCCGGTGCCGCCGGCACCCGCGTCACGCACGCGTGGCGCGCACCGCTGGCCGTGACGCGCGACGGGATGCCGCGCGTGGGGCTCGACCGGGACACCGGCCTCGGCTGGGCCGTCGGCTTCGGGCGCGACGGCCTCGCCGCGGCGAACGTCGCCGGGCGGACGCTCGCCGACCTCGTGACCGGGAGCGTCACCGAGCTGAGCCGGCTGCCGTGGGTCGAGCACGGCGCCGGGCGGACGCGGCTGCCCGCGCGCCCGACGGCGCTCGCGCTCGCGACGCACGTGGGCCGGGTCGCGGACGCCCTCGAGGCCCGGACCGGACGGGAGAGCCGCGTGCCGGGCCGAGCCCGGTGGTGACACGTCGCGGTCAGCGGCGGTCGAGCACCTCGTGCGCCCGGGCCCGCGCCCAGGTCTCGGCCGCGAGCACGTCGGCGAGGGTCACGTCCGCGGGGGCGGTGCCGCTGTGCTCCGCGAGCACCCGCTCGACGGTCGTGACGATGTCGAGGAAGCCGATCCGTCCGGCGAGGAACGCGGCGACGCACTCCTCGTTGGCGGCGTTGAGCACCGCGGGGTGCGTCGCCGAGGCGGCGACCGCCTCTCGCGCGAGCGCCACCGCGCCGAAGACCTGCTCGTCGAGCGGCTCGAACGTCCAGGCCGTCGCCCGCGTCCAGTCGCACGCCGGGGCGGCGTCCGCGACCCGCTCGGGCCAGGACAGCCCCAGCGCGATCGGCAGCCGCATGTCCGGCGGGGAGGCCTGCGCGATCGTCGAGCCGTCGACGAACTCGACCATCGAGTGGACCACGGACTGCGGGTGCACGACCACCGTGATGTCCTCGACCGGCACGTCGAACAGCAGGTGCGCCTCGATCAGCTCGAGGCCCTTGTTCATGAGCGTCGCCGAGTTCACCGTGACGACCGGTCCCATCGACCACGTGGGGTGGTTCAGCGCCTGCTCGGGCGTCACGGCCTTGATCTCGTCGCGGTCGCGCCCCCGGAACGGTCCGCCCGACGCGGTGAGCACGAGCCGGCGCACCTCCCGCGGGGTGCCCGAGCGCAGCGCCTGGGCGATCGCCGAGTGCTCGGAGTCGACGGGCACGATCTGGTCCGGGCGCTGCTGCGCCGCGCGCACGAGCCGCCCGCCCACGACGAGGGACTCCTTGTTCGCGAGCGCCAGGGTGCTGCCGGCCGTGAGGGCAGCGAGCGTCGGCCCGAGCCCGACGGACCCGGTGATGCCGTTGAGCACGACGTCGGCCCCCCGCTCGGCGAGCCGCGTCGCCGCGTCGGGGCCGGTGAGCACCTCGACGCCGAGCTGACGCAGGCCCGCGTCGGCGCTCGCGCGGGTCAGCTCCGCAAACAGGGGGCCAGCGGCGGCCGGGTCCGCGACCGCGACCGCGTCGACGCCGAGCTCGACCGCCTGGCGTGCGAGCGCGACCGGGTCCGCTCCCCCGGCGCTCAGGCCCGTGACCCGGAACCGGTCGGGGTTGCGGCGGACGACGTCGACGGCCTGGGTCCCGATGGACCCGGTCGACCCGAGCAGGAGGACGGTGCGCTGGCTCACGTGGCCATCATCCCTGGTCCGCCGGCGCGCTCCGTGCAGGTCGGTGCGCCGGGGCACCGCGAGCGGGGGCGTCCACCGGCGACGTGCCGGGTGCCGCGCCGGGCGTCAGTTCACTCCGCGCCGAGGATGACCTCGACGGCGCGGTCGAGGAACGCGTCGACCGGCGCCTCGGCGTAGCCCGCCCGCCCGTTGCGGCGACGGAACGTCGCGGAGCGCAGCTCCTGCGCGGTGAGCGGCTGACCCTTGTCGAAGTACGCGATGAGGCGGTGGCAGATGTCGTCGACGTCCGCCGGCTCGTAGCCGGGCTGGCGCCCGTGCGGGGGTGCGAAGCGCTCGCCGTCGGGGCGGGTGAGCCGCCCGTACAGCGTGCGCGCCTGCTCCGCGAGCCGGTCCATCCACGCCTGCTGGCCGTGCTCGGCGACGAAGTCGGCCCGCGACCGCGCCACGAAGGCCGCCTCGAGCCGGTCGAGCGCCGCGTCGACCGCGGACGTCACGTACCCGCGACGGACCATGTCGAACGCGACCGTCCGGACGTCCCGACCCGACAGCGCGCCGGCCGGACCCTTCTCGTACACCGCTCGCGCGTGCTCGAAGAAGTCGTCCACCTCGTCGGGGTCGTAGCCGGTGCGCAGGCCCGAGACGGTCCGGAACATGACGTCGCTCACCCTTCCTCATCGGCTGCGAGCTGGCCGCACGCGCCGTCGATGTCACTCCCCCGAGTGTCACGGATCGTCGTCGGGATGCCGTGCGCGCGCAAGCGTGCCACGAACTCGGCCTCGACCGCGGGATCGCTCGCCGTCCAGATCGACCCCGGTGTCGGGTTGAGCGGGATCGGGTTGCAGTGCACCCAGCCCTTGCCGCGCGCGTTGAGCTTCTCGCCCAGCATGTCGGCGCGCCACGCGTGGTCGTTCATGTCGCGGATGAGCGCGTACTCGATCGACACCCGGCGGCCGGTGACCTGGAAGTATCGGTACGCGGCGTCGAGCGTCTGGTCGACGCTCCAGCGGGTGTTGACCGGGACCAGGGTGTCGCGCAGCTCGTCGTCGGGGGCGTGCATCGACACGGCGAGCGTCACCGGGATGCCCTCGTTCGTGAGCTTCTCGATCGCCGGCACGAGCCCGACCGTCGAGACCGTGATGTTGCGCGCCGACATGCCGAGGCCGTCGGGCGCGGGGGCGACGAGGCGTCGCACCGTCTCCATGACCGCCTTGTAGTTCGCGAGCGGCTCGCCCATGCCCATGAACACGAGGTTCGACAGCCGCGTCGGCCCGCCGGGGATCTCGCCGTCCGCGAGCGAGCGCGCGGCCGCGCGGACCTGCTCGACGATCTCCGCGGTCGACAGGTTGCGGGTCAGACCGAGCTGGCCCGTCGCGCAGAAGGGGCACGCCATGCCGCAGCCGGCCTGGCTCGACACGCACAGCGTCGACCGGTTCGGGTACCGCATGAGCACCGACTCGACCTTGGCGCCGTCGAACAGGTGCCACAGCGTCTTGACGGTCGTGCCGCCGTCGGCCTGGAGCGTCCGGGCCGCCGTGAGCAGCGGCGGGAACAGCTCCGCGGCGAGCGTGTCGCGGCTCGCCTTCGGCAGGTCGGTCATCTCGGCCGGGTCGGACGTCAGGTGCGTGAAGTAGTGCGTCGCGAGCTGCTTGGCCCGGAACGGCTTCTCGCCGAGCGCCGTGACGGCCTCGACGCGCTGCTCGGGCGTGAGGTCGACGAAGTGGCGCGGCGGCTTGCCGCGGGCGCCGCGCGTCGGCGCGGACATGTTCAGGGTGACGGGTGTCCCGCTCATGACGGGCACCCCCTCTCGGGTTCGGGTCGTGCGCCGCTCAGACGACCGGCTGGAGCACGGTGAGGATCAGGTAGACGACCGGGGCCGTGAGGAGCATCGAGTCCAGGCGGTCCAGCAGACCGCCGTGGCCCGGGAGCAACGAGCCCATGTCCTTGAGCTCGAGGTCGCGCTTGAGCAGCGACTCGGACAGGTCGCCGAGGGACGCGGTGACGACGGTCGCGACGCCGAGCGCCACCCCGACGACCGGGGCGCCGTCGAACATGGCCCCGATCCCGACGACGCCGACGAGGCACGCCAGGACGAGCGAGCCGATGAGGCCCTCCCACGTCTTCTTCGGGCTGACCGACGGCGCGAGCGGGTGCCGGCCGATCAGGACCCCGACGACGTAGCCGCCGGTGTCGCTCGCGACGCACAGCAGGATGAACAGCAGGACGCGGAACGCGCCGTCGGGCTGCGCGAGCAGGAGCATCACGAAGCCCGCGAGGAACGGCAGGTACGCCGCCGCGAACGCCGCACCGGTCGCGTCGCGCAGCGCGGGGGCGCCGCTCCCGTCGAGCACACGCCAGACGACGGCACCGCCGACCGTCAGCATGAACGCGACGAACAGCGCCTCCGCGCCGGCCATGTACGCCGAGACGAGGATGCCCACGTCCCCGACGAGCAGCGGCAGAAGCGGCAGGTGGATCCCGCGCCGCGCGAAGGCCTGCGCGAGCTCCCACAGCCCCGCGCCGACCGCGAGCACCGTGAGGACGAGGAAGCCCTCCTTGCGGACGAACAGCGAGGCCCCGACGATCGCGAGGAGCGTCAGGCCCACCACGACGGCGACGGGCAGGTCGCGGCCCGTGCGCGAGACCCCGGGTGTCCGGGGTGCGCTGGCGGCGGCGAGGCGGGCGGCGTTCTGGGGCATCAGACCTCGAGCAGCTCGTTCTCCTTGGCGGAGAGCACGGTGTCGATCACGTCGACGTGCCGCTTCGTGAGCTGCTCCAGCTCCTTCTCCGCGCGACCGACCTCGTCCTCGCCCGCCTCGCCGTCCTTCGCGATGCGGTCGAGCTCCTCCTTGGCACGCCGGCGGATGTTGCGCACCGAGATGCGCGCGTCCTCGGCCTTGGTGCGGGCGAGCTTGACGTAGTCCTTGCGGCGCTCCTGCGTGAGCGCAGGCAGCACCACGCGGATGACGTTGCCGTCGTTCGTCGGGTTCACGCCGAGGTCGGAGTCCCGCAGCGCCTTTTCCACGGCGCTCGACGACGACTTGTCGAACGGCGTGATGAGGATCGTGCGGGCCTCGGTCACGTTGAACGACGCGAGCTGCTGCAGCGGGGTCGGGCTGCCGTAGTAGTCGACGAAGATCTTCGAGAACATGGCGGCGTTCGCCCGCCCCGTGCGGATCGTCGCGAAGTCCTCCTTGGCGACCTCGATCGCCTTGTCCATCTTTTCCTCGGCCTCGAGGAGGGTCTCGTCGATCACCGGTGCTCCTTCATGTGCTCGGGGGTGCGGTCGTGCGGGGGTGGTCGTGCGGCGCGGACGCCCGTCAGTCGACGGTGACCAGCGTGCCGATCTTCTCACCCTGCAGCGCGCGCGTGACGTTGCCGGGCTCCATGCCGAACACGCGCATCCGCACGTCGTTGTCGCGGCACAGGCTGATCGCCGTGGCGTCCATGACGCCCAGGTCGTTGACGAGCGCGTCGGTGTAGGTCAGGTGGTCGAGCTTGACCGCCGTGGGGTCGGTGCGGGGGTCCGCGGTGTAGACGCCGTCCACGCCGTTCTTGCCCATGAGCACCTCCTGGCAGTGCGTCTCGAGCGCGCGCTGCACGGAGACCGTGTCCGTCGAGAAGAACGGCATGCCGGCGCCGGCGCCGAAGATCACGACGCGGCCCTTCTCCATGTGGCGGATCGCGCGCAGCGGGATGTACGGCTCGGCGACCTGGCCCATCGTGATCGCGGTCTGCACGCGCGTGCTGACGCCCGCCTGCTCGAGGAAGTCCTGCAGCGCGAGGCAGTTCATGACCGTGCCGAGCATGCCCATGTAGTCGGCCCGGGCGCGGTCGATGCCGCGCTGCGCGAGCTCGGCGCCGCGGAAGAAGTTGCCGCCGCCGACGACGATCGCGACCTGCACGCCGCTGCGGACCGCGACCGCGATCTCGGCGGCGACCCGCTGGACGACGTCGGGGGCGAGGCCGACGGCGCCGCCGCCGAACATCTCCCCCGAGAGCTTGAGGAGGACCCGGCGAGGCAGGACGCCGTCCTGGTCCGGTGCGATCGCGTCCTGGCCCACGGTGCCTCCTGCTGTGCTCGACGTGCTCGGTCTGGGGTGCTCGTGCCGGTGGCCCCGGCCCGTGGTCGGGCCGGGGCCACCGGTGTCGCGTCGGTGCTCAGGCGCCGACGCGGAACCGCACGAACGCCGTGACGGTGCCGCCGGCCTCGGTGAGGACCTGGCCGACCGTCTTCTTCGGGTCCTTGGCGAACGCCTGCTCGAGCAGGACGTTCTCCTTGAAGTAACCGTTCAGGCGTCCCTCGATGATCTTCGGGAGCGCGGCCTCGGGCTTGCCCTCGTTGCGCGCGGTCTCCTCGGCGATGTGACGCTCCGAGGCGACCGTCTCCTCGGCGACCTCGTCACGCGTGAGGAACGTCGGGGAGTACGCCGCGATGTGCGTCGCGATGTCGCGCGCGACCGCGGCACCGGCCGCGTCCGTCGCCACGAGGACGCCGACCTGCGGGGGCAGGTCCTTGTTGACCTTGTGCAGGTAGACCTCGACGTGCTCACCGGCGACGCGCGCCACGCGGCGCACGACGACCTTCTCGCCGAGCGTCGCGGCCGTCTCGTCGACAACCGACTGCAGCGAGGAGCCGTCGACGTCCGAGGCCAGGAGCGCCTCGGCGTCCGCCGCACCCGACGCGACGGCGGCCGCGAGGACCTTGTCGGCGAGCCCGATGAACGTGGTGTTCTTCGCGACGAAGTCGGTCTCCGAGTTGACCTCGACGAGCACGCCCGTCTGGCCCTGGCCGTCGGCCGCGACGTTCGCCGCGACGAGACCGTCGGAGGCCGAGCGGCCCTCGCGCTTGCCGACACCCTTGAGGCCCTTGACGCGGATGATCTCGAGCGCCTTGTCGGCGTCGCCCTCCGCCTCCTCGAGCGCCTTCTTGACGTCGAGCATCCCCGCGCCGGTCTTCTCGCGGAGCGCCTTGATGTCAGCGAGGCTGTAGTTCGCCATCAGTCTGTGTCCGTCCTTGTCGTCAGATGGGGATGGGTGCGCGTCACTTGGACGCGGCGTCACCCTCGGTGGCGGGCGTGGCGACGTCCGGGACGTCGATCGCGGGGGCGGCGTCCTGGCCCGGGGCCTCGGCGGCCTCGCCGGCCGGCGTGGAGTCGTCCCCGACGGTCGCGGCGTCCTGCGCGGCGGCGTCCGTGGCGGCGACGACCGGCTCGGCGGCGGCCTCGGTGGTCTCGGCCTGCGCGGCCTCGGTCGGGGTGGTCGCCCCGCCCGCGAGGTCGGCCTCGGCACCGGCGAGGAGCTCGCGCTCCCACTCGGCGAGCGGCTCGGCGTCGGCAGCAGCCGCGTCCGTGCCGCCGCTGCGGCCTGAGTGACGCTGCATGAGGCCCTCGGCCGCGGCGTCCGCGATCACGCGGGTCAGCAGCGAGACGGCGCGGATCGCGTCGTCGTTGCCCGGGATCTTGTAGTCGACGACGTCGGGGTCGCAGTTCGTGTCGAGGATCGCGACGATCGGGATGCCGAGCTTGCGCGCCTCGTCGACCGCGAGGTGCTCCTTGTTCGTGTCGACGATCCAGATCGCCGAGGGCACCTTCGTCATGTCGCGGATGCCGCCGAGCGTCTTGGCGAGCTTGTCGCGCTCGCGACGCATGATGAGGAGCTCCTTCTTCGTGAAGGCGCTGCCCGCGACGTCGTCGAAGTCGACGAGCTCGAGCTCCTTGAGGCGCTGGAGCCGCTTGTTGACGGTCTGGAAGTTGGTGAGCATGCCACCGAGCCAGCGCTGGTTGACGTAGGGCATGCCCACGCGCGCGGCCTGCTCGGCGACGGGCTCCTGCGCCTGCTTCTTCGTGCCGACGAAGAGGATCGTCCCGCCGTGCGCGACGGTCTCCTTGACGAAGTTGTAGGCGCTGTCGATGTACGTCAGCGACTGCTGCAGGTCGACGATGTAGATGCCGTTGCGCTCGGTGAAGATGAAGCGCTTCATCTTGGGGTTCCAGCGGCGGGTCTGGTGCCCGAAGTGGACACCGCTCTCGAGCAGCTGGCGCATGGTCACGACGGCCATGGCACGTCCTTCCGGCGCGCACCCGTGGGCACGCGCGTCTGGGCGGGTCCCACGCCGGGGACCCGCATCTCGGTTGTCGGCCTCGACCGGTCGGTCGGTGCCCCTGGCGCCACGTCGCTGCTGGCGCCGGGCTGCGAGCCCGGACCGGTGCCAGCGCCGACCCTCGTGCCCGTGCGTGGTCGCACCCGGACCGGGTGCGTGCCTGCGGGGCGGAGATGATGACGCGCGATGTCGACCGGCACGTACCGGTCGCGAGCGTCAGTCTAGCGGACGGTCGCGGAGGTCTCGGCCACGTGGCGCGGGCGCCGGGCCGCCTCGGTCCGAGCCGGCACTCCGCCCCGTCGGCCCCGTCCGCCTTGCCTGTCGCCGTCCGGTGCTGTCCGACGTGCGGCGCCCGTCCCCACGTCGACCCTCCCGTCGACGCCGAGGAACCCGACCTCGGCCACCCCCAGCCCCGCCTCGGCTCCGCGACCCGCACGGTCGACCGGAGGCCCGTCGCGCGGCGCGCTCCCCCCGACCAGCGTGGAGGCATGGACGAGACCCCGACCGCGCACCCCGACGCCGACGGAACCGCGCTCGGCGCGCACCGGAGCGACCCCCTGGCTCCGAACCCTTCGCGGGCGCACCGCACACGCAGCGGCCACCGGACGTCGCGTGCCGGACCACTGGCTGCACCGGGGAGCGTGCCGGTCCCGCCGCGCCGGGCCTCCCGGATTCGCAGGCTGCGCGCGGTCGTCCTCGGAGCCGTGCTCGCCGTGCCGCTCGCCACCGTCGTCGCCGCGGACGTCGTCGCAGGGCCGGGCGCGGCGCCCGGTGAGCGCCTCGGCGCGTCGCCGGCGACGGACCGCGGGTACACGTTCCCGCTCGAGGAGCCCGTCGAGGTCGTCCGCGCGTTCGACGCGCCCGAGGAGCGCTGGCTCAGCGGGCACCGCGGCGTCGACCTCCGGGCCGCGCCCGGGGACCCCGTGCTCGCGCCGGCGCCGGGCGTCGTGACGTTCGCCGGCCCGGTCGCCGGGCGCGTCGTCCTGACGCTGCGGCACCCGGACGGCCGTCGGTCGAGCGTCGAGCCGGTCGTGCCCGGGGTCGCCGCCGGCGACGCGGTCGAGCAGGGCGCGGTGGTCGGTCAGGTGGGTGGCGGGGAGACGCACTGCGCCCCCGCCACGTGCCTGCACTGGGGCGTGCGGACACCCGGCGACGCGTACGTCGACCCGCTCACGCTCCTGGCCGGACGGGGGCCCGTGGTCCTGCTGCCGGACGCCCCGTGACGGCGGCGGCGCCGGGCGTCAGGCGCGGTCGGACTCGGTCAGCTTGGTGCGCAGCCGCAGCATCGCCGCGGTGTGCATCTGCGAGATCCGCGACTCGGTGACGCCGAGCACGCGGCCGATCTCCGCGAGGGTCATGCCCTAGTAGTAGTAGAGGACCAGCACGATCTTCTCGCGCTCGCCGAGCTGCTCGATCGCGCGGGCCAGCAGGAACTTGGTCTCCTGCGCCTCGAACGAGCCCGCAGGGTCCTGCGCGCGGTGGTCGCCGAGGGTGTCGACGAGGCTCACCTTGTCCGAGCGCTCCGAGCCCGCGCCGAGCAGCTCGTCGAGCGCGACCACGTTGACCGTCGAGAGCTGGGTGAAGACCCCGCGCAGCTCGCCGACGCCCATCTCGAGCCGCCCGGCGACCTCCTGCTCGCTGGGCGTGCGGTGCAGCTCGCCCTCGAGCTCGGCGTACGCACGGTCGACCGCTCGGGCCTTCGTGCGGACCGAGCGCGGGATCCAGTCCATCGCGCGGAGCTCGTCGATGATGGCGCCGCGGATGCGCGCGCTCGCGTACGTCTCGAACTTCACGGCCCGGTCGAGCGCGTACTTCTCGATCGCGTCGATGAGCCCGAACATGCCGTACGAGACCAGGTCCGCCTGCTCGACCGTACTGGGCAGGCGCATGCCGACGCGCGACGCGACCGAGGTGACGAGCGGGGCGTAGTGCAGGATCAGCCGCTCGCGCAGCAGACGGTCGCCCGTCGCCTTGAACTCGCGCCACGCCGCCTCGATCGGGTCGACCTCGAGGAGGTCCACGTCGCCGGGGACGGCGGCCGGGATCGCCGGCGCGGGCACCGAGCTCAGGCGACGCTGCGCGGGGACGACCGCGGCGGCGTGCGGCTGCGGCACCACACCGTCCGGGGCCGTCACGCTGCGGGCGCGCTCAGCGAGGGACGCGACCGTCTCGGCGTGTGCCGTCATCGTGCTCTCCGAATCCGTCATGCTCGTGGGTGAGCCTGCTCGAACGACGAGCGCAGGCGCTCCGCCGTGACGTGGGTGTACCGCTGGGTCGTCGCGAGGCTCGCGTGCCCCAGCACCTCCTGGACGCTGCGCAGGTCGGACCCGCCCTGGAGCAGGTGGGTCGCGGCGCTGTGGCGCAGGGCGTGCGGGGCGATGTCGTCGACGCCCGCGAGCGCGGCGAGGTCGTGGGAGACGGCGCGCAGCTGGCGCTGGTCGACGCGACCGCCTCGGCGGCCGAGGAGCAGCGCCGGCTCGGTGCCGCCCTGCGCGAGGACGGGACGGCCGGTCGTGAGCCACGCCTCGACGGCCTCCGCGGCCGGGAGCCCGAAGGGGACGACGCGCTCCTTGTCGCCCTTGCCGACGACGTGGAGCGTGCGCTCGGCGACGTCGACGTCGGTGACGTCCGCGCGACACAGCTCGCCGACGCGCGCGCCGGTCGCGTAGAGCAGCTCGAGTGCGGCCCAGTCGCGCAGGTGCACCGGGTCGGCGTCGTCGGCTCGGGTGCGGGCGACCTCGAGCAGGCGCGCCGCGTCCTCGACCGCGAGGACCGTCGGGAGCGCCGCGGTCGGGCGCGCACTGGCGAGCCGCAGCGCGGGGTCGGTCGCGACCCGGCCGGTGCGGACCGCCCAGTCGAAGAACGTGCGGACGGCGGCACCGCGGCGGGCGAGCGTCGCCCGGCTGCGCTGGGCCGCGGACATCGCGGCGAGCCAGCCTCGCAGCACGGCCAGGTCGATGTCGACGAGGTCGGCGCGGCCGTGGCGCGCGGCGTAGGCCAGGAGGTGCTCGACGTCGCCGACGTAGGCCCGGACGGTGTGGTCCGAGAGCCCGCGCTGAGCGCGCAGGTGCAGCGCGAAGTCGGCCGTGAGACGGACGGCCGGAGCCGCCGCCGTGACCCCCGTCGCCGTCTGCATGTCCCTACCGTGACGGGTCACACGGGTGGCCCACAAGCGGACCCGCACACAGTTCACCCTCTGCGCGGCTCAACCGTCGCACTTGTCCGGATTTGAACATGGGCACCTGTCCAGTTCGACCCGTCGGGTCGATGTCGGTGGTCTCGCCGTGCGGACGTGACGGAGGGGATCGCGCGCTCGGACGGCCCACTCGGACGGGTCACGCCACCCTGCCGGGCGAGCACCGCGGACGACCCCGTCGGGCCGCGCCGCGGAGTGCGCATGCCGGTCCGCGCGCCGGTCCGCACGCCGGTCCCAACCCCCCGGGACCAGTCCTCGGCACGCCCGGTGAACCAGTCCTCGACTCACCCCTGGCCCCGTCCCCGACACGGCCTGCGGACCGGTCTCCCGGCACGCCCCCGTGGACGGGCGCCGCGCCACGCAGCGCCGCGGCGCGCGTGCGCCGTCAGGTCACCGGATTCGTCCGGCGCCACCCCGTCGCCCGCAGCTCGGCGAGACCCGCGAGCTCGAGGGTCCCGAGGGCGCCGCGGACGTCGGCCGGGGAGAGTCCCGCGCGTCGGGCGAGGGTGTCGACGGTCGCCGCCGACCGCAGCGACAGCGCGTCGAGCAGGCGGTCCGCGACCCAGTCGAGCCCGTCGTGCGGGCGGGCCTCCTCGGGCCGCTCGTCGGGCGGGGCGCCGAGCGGTCCCACGAGCTCGAGCACCTCCGCCGCGTCGGTCACGCAGACCGCCGCACCCTCGCGCAGCAGGCGGTGGCAGCCGGCCGACGCGACCGACGTCACCGGCCCGGGGACGGCGCCGAGCGGGCGCAGCAGGGACGCGGCGTGGTGCGCGGTGCTCAGGGCGCCCGAGCGCCACGCGGCCTCGACGACGACCGTCGCCCGGCTCACCGCGGCGATCAGCCGGTTGCGCATGAGGAACCGGCTGCGGCTCGGCACGCCGCCCGGGGGCACCTCGCTCAGGACGGCGCCGCCCCCGTCGAGGAGCCGCTCGAGCAGCTCCGCGTTGCCGGCCGGGTAGGCCCGGTCGACGCCACCGGCGAGGAGGGCGACGGTGACGCCCCCGCCCGCGAGGGCTCCGCGGTGCGCCGCCGCGTCGATGCCGTAGGCCCCCCCGGACACGACGCACACCCCGCGGGCCGCGAGTCCCTCCGCGAGCTCGACCGCGACCCGCTCCCCGTACGCGGTCGAGGCGCGTGCACCGACGAGCGCGACCGAGCGCGTCAGCAGACTCCCCAGGTCCGGTACCCCGCGCTGCCAGAGGCCCAGCGGCGCCGCCGCACCGAGGTCGTCGAGCCCGAGCGGCCAGCCGGGAGCCCCCGGGCGCAGGAAGCGCCCGCCGAGCCGGTGCACGTGGTCGATCTCGCGGCCGGGCTCGAGGCCCGCGAGCCGGGGTTCCCAGCGGGCGAGCGCCGAGCGCAGGCGTCTCCGGAGCGGTGCCAGGGACTCGTCCTCGCGGGCCACGAGCGTCTCGACGGCGGCCTCCGCGCGCCCGGGTGCCGCGGCCCAGCGGACCCAGTCGAGCGCCTCGCGCGCGCCCAGGGTGTGCACCAGCGCGCCCGCGACGGTGTCCCCCGGTTCGACCAGACGGCTCCACGCGGCCCGCGCGAGCGTCTCGTCCACCTCGCTCCCCCGGTCCCCAGCAGCCGCGGGCACCTCGTCGGCCTCGTTCCCCCGGTCGCCGGCCCGCGCCGGCGTCTCGTCCACCTCGTTCCCCCGGTCGGCAGCCCGCGCCAGCGTCTCGTCCACCTCCCTCCTCCGGTCCCCGGCCGCCGCCGTCGCCGTCTCGCCGGCCGCGCTCCCCCGGTCCGCAACCCGCGCGCGCGCCTCGTGGGCCCCGCCCGCCCTGCCCCCGGTCATGTGGTCGCCTGCCCGCGGGTGCGAAGCAGCAGCGCCTGGCCGACGTCGGTACGGGTCGGTGCCGTCCGGCCCGCGAGGTCCGCCAGCGTCCACGCGACGCGCAGCACCCGGTCGACACCGCGCAGGCTGAGCAGGCCGCGGTCGAACGCGTGGTCGAGGTCCACGACGAGGCGGCGGTCGGGTCCGAGCCGCGCCCGCAGCCATCCGCCCGGCACGTCCGCGTTCGTGCGCCATGGCGTCCCGGACAACCGCTCCGACTGCGCCGCGCGCGCCTGCGCGACGCGGGCGGCGACGGTCGCGGTGCTCTCGGCCGCGGACGCCCTCGCGAGCGCTGCGCGCGACACCGGTTGCACGTCCACCTGGAGGTCGACGCGGTCGAGCAGCGGGCCCGAGAGCTTGCTGAAGTAGCGCCGGCGCTGCTCCGAGCGGCACGTGCAGTCGAGCCCCTTGCCGACGGCGCGCCCGCACGGGCACGGGTTCGCCGCCATGACGAGCTGGAAGCGCGCCGGGTAGCGCGCGACCCCGGCCGCCCGGTGCAGGACCAGCTCGCCGTGCTCGAGCGGCTGGCGCAGCGTCTGGAGGACGGCGGTGGAGAACTCGGGCGCCTCGTCCATGAACAGCACCCCGCGGTGCGCCCGGGATGCGGCACCGGGGCGGGGCACGCCGGAGCCGCCGCCCACGATGCTCGCGGGCGTCGCGGTGTGGTGCGGGTCCTCGTACGGCGGACGGCGCACGAGGCCGCCGCGGGGGTCGAACGTCCCCGCGACGGAGTGCACGGCGGTGACCTCGACCGCCTCGGCCTCGGTGAGGTCGGGCAGGAGGCCCGGCAGCCGTGCGGCGAGCATCGTCTTGCCGGCGCCGGGCGGCCCGACCATGAGCAGGTGGTGCCCGCCCGCCGCGGCGACCTCGAGCGCGACGCGGGCCTCGTCCTGCCCGAGCACGTCCGCGAGGTCGGCGGCCGGCCCGGAGGACCCCGGTTCGAGGTGCTCGGCACCGACGGCGACGACGTCGGGGACGTCCAGGTCCGCGCCGTACCGGTGGGCCACCTCCGCGAGGCTGCGCGCCCCGACGACGCGCGCGCCGGGCACGAGCAGCGCCTCCGCCTCGTTGGCCACGGGGACGACGACGTCGGCGTGGCCGGCCTGCACTGCGGCGGCGACGGCGGGCAGGACGCCGCGGACGGGCCGCAGCCGCCCATCGAGCCCGAGCTCCCCGAGGTGCACGAGCCCGGACACCGCCTCCGGACGCACGAGCCCGGCGCCGGCGAGCGTCGCGACGGCGATCGCGAGGTCGAACGCCGAGCCGGACTTGGGCAGCGTCGCGGGCGACAGGTTGACCGTGATCCGCCGGTTCGGCCACGCGAGCCCGCTCGACGTGACGGCCGCCCGCACGCGGTCGCGCGCCTCCGCGAGCGCGGCGTCGGGCAGCCCGACGAGCGTGAACGCCGGGAGCGAGGCGGCCAGGTGCGCCTCGACCTCGACGACGTGCCCCGTGAGCCCGCGCAGCGAGACACCGAGCGTGCGCCCGAGCGTCACCGGACGACTCCCGCGAGGTGCTCGAGCACGAGGGGCTGACCGCGGCGCAGCAGGATCGCGATCACGTCGATCCGCACCGACGCCGGGCGGGTGTCGTGCGCCACGAGCCACTGCGTTGTCAGTCGCCGGACGCGCGCGAGCTTGCGCGCGGTCACGGCCTCGGCGGGGTGTCCGAACGCCGTGCTGCGCCGGGTCTTGACCTCGACGGCGACCAGCTCGTCGCCGTCGAGCGCGACGAGGTCGAGCTCACCGCCGTCGCCCCGCCAGTTCCGGTCGAGCACCGTCCACCCGGCGTCGCGCGCCCATGCCGCCGCGACGTCCTCCCCGTACCTGCCGACCGCGTCCTTCGCCCGCATGGCGACCACCTCCGCCGCACACGCTCGCGGACCACCGGGGCGGCCGGGACCGGTGCGTTCCGGAGCGCCCGATGCACGACGAGGACGCCGGGCTGTGGGTGGGCCGCGACCTTCCACGTCGCGGCCACCGAGCCGGACGCGGACCCGGACACGGCGACACGCCACAGCAGGAGCGGACGCCACGCAGGGCGTCGCGCGGGTCAGCGCGAGAAGCCGGGGCCCCCGCCCAGGTCCAGCTCGGCCTTCGCGAGCTCCTCGACGTTGACGTCCTTGAACGTCACGACGCGCACCGACTTCACGAAGCGCGCCGAGCGGTACACGTCCCACACCCAGGCGTCCGCGAGCGCGAGCTCGAAGTACACCTCGCCCGCGGCCGACCGCACCTGCAGGTCGACCTGGTTGGCGAGGTAGAACCGCCGCTCGGTCTCCACGACGTACGAGAAGAGCCCGACCACGTCCCGGTACTCGCGGTAGAGCGCGAGCTCCATGTCCGTCTCGTAGTTCTCGAGGTCTTCCGCACTCACCGGGTCATCATCCCCCATCGTCGGGCGCGTCCTGCGCGCCGGGCCTCGCTCGCGGCCGCACCTCGGGCGAGGTTCACCCGCCCGCCGCGCACTCGTCGAGCGGCAGGCGCCAGCTCACCCGGTGCAGCGGGCTCGGGCCGTGCAGGCGCAGCGCGGCGACGTGGTCGCTCGAGCCGTACCCCTTGTTGGACTCCCAGCCGTAGAGCGGGTGCTCGCGGGCCAGCGTCGTCATGGTCTCGTCGCGCTCGCACTTGGCGAGCACGCTCGCGGCGGCGACGCTCGCGCACGTCCGGTCCGCCTTGACCATCATGCGCACGCGCGGCGCGAAGCCCAGCGCCTCGATCTCGTCGTCCGCGGCAGCCCGTCGGGCCGCCGCGTCCGCGTCCTCCTCCGGGTCGGCCTCGAACAGCGCGCCCTGCGCGGGCGGCGTGAGCCAGTTGTGCGACCCGTCGAGCACGACCGCGTCGACCGGTCCGACCTCCTGCGCGACGACGCGCAGCGCACGGGACCCGGCGAGGCGCAGGGCCGCGATGATGCCGATCGCGTCGATCTCGTCCGACGACGCGTGCCCGACGGCGCGCGCGATCCCCCACCGGCGCAGGGCCGGCACGAGGGCGGAGCGTGCGGCGGGACTGAGCAGCTTCGAGTCGGTGACGCCCGGCGGGCACGCGCGCGTGCTGGCGTCGACCACGACGACGCCGACGCTCACGGGCCCGGCGAGCGCGCCCCGGCCGACCTCGTCCATCCCGGCCACGAGCAGCGCGCCCGAGCGCAGCAGCGTGCGCTCGTGGCGCAGGGTCGGCGCCGGGCGGGTCGCGGGGGTCCGCGGGGCCGCAGCGCGGGTCGCGGGCGTGCGCGGGCCGCTCTTGGGCGGAGTCGGGGCGCCGGTGCCGAGGTCGTCGTGCGCCGGCGCGTCCTCGAGCAGCGCGGCGCCGAGCGGGTCGCGCTGTCCCGGCTGCACCGCCGGTGCCGTGCCGGCGAGGTCGACCAGCGTCATGCGGGGTCCGGCACGGCCGCGAACGTGTCGGTGGGGTTCGTGAGCGTCCCGGCGCGGTCGAAGGGCCAGACGGTCACGAACGCGGTGCCGACGACGTTCTCGACGGGCATGTAGGGGCCGCCGGGCGAGCCCATGTTGGCGCGCGAGTCCGCGGACGCGCCGCGGTTGTCGCCCATGAGCCAGAGCGTGCCCTCGGGCACGGTGATGTCGAACGCGCTGATGCTCGGGACGGCGCCCGGGGCGAGGTACGGCTCCTCGATCGGGACGCCGTTGACCGTCACGGGGGCGCCGTCACCCTCGCACGCGACGTGGTCGCCGGGCAGGCCGATGATGCGCTTGATGAGGTGCTCGCCCGCGTCCTGCGGCAGGAGCCCGACGAACGTGAGGGCCTCGTTGACGACCTTGCGCGCCTCGCTGGGCTGGGGCGCCGTCGCGCCGCTGAGCCAGCCGCCGGGGTCCTTGAACACCACGATGTCGCCGCGGCGCAGGTCGAACGGTCCGGGCCGGAGCTTGCTGACGAGCACGCGGTCGCCCTCGATGAGCGTCTCGTGCATGGACTCGCTGGGGATGAAGAACGCCTGCACGAGGAACGTCTTGACGATCAGCGACAGCAGGAGCGCGCTGACCAGGATGATCACCGACTCGCGCAGCCACGCGAGGCCCGAGCTCCGCCCGGACCTGCGCTCGTGGTCGCGCCGCTGGTTCCGGCTGCCCTCGGGGAAGATCGTGTCGTCACGCTCCGCGGCGTCCTGGTCGGTCACCCGACCACTCTTCCATGCCTCGGCCGGTCCGAGCACGACGTCCCACCGGCCGGTCGCGCCCGACCACGGGGCGGCACGGTGCCGGGGTGCCCCGTGAGCGCGCGGGGGCGGGGACGCCGACGGGCGGCCACCGAGACCGGTGACCGCCCGTGCGAGCCGTGCGAGGTGCGTCAACCCTTCTTGGCCGGCACCGCGTCGCGCTTCTCCTTGATCTTCGCCTTCTTGCCGCGAAGGGCACGCAGGTAGTAGAGCTTGGCGCGCCGCACGTCACCGCGGGTGACGACCTCGATCGACTCCAGGCTGGGCGAGTGCACGGGGAACATGCGCTCGACGCCGACGCCGAAGCTGACCTTGCGGACCGTGAAGGTCTCGCCGACGCCGCCGCCGTGACGCGAGATCACGACGCCCTGGAACGCCTGGATGCGGGAGCGGTTGCCCTCGACGACCTTGACGTTCACCTTGAGGGTGTCGCCCGGGCGGAAGGCAGGGATGTCGGAGCGCAGCGAGGCTGCGTCGACGGGGTCCAGCGTGTGCATGGTGTTCACTCTCTCGCGCTGCCACAGGTCAGACGCGTCGTCGAGGGCGCTCCGTCGACCGTCAGACCGGGGTCTGCGTCGGCCGTGCGGGCGTCCCGATGGCTCATGGACGGTGCGTCGGACCCGGAGAACCGGGCACGAGCGGCCGTGGTCGTCTCCCCTGTGGCAGAGACGCAGCCGGTGCGCACCAACGGACCAGTCTGCCACACGTGCGCGAACGACCGTAAACGGTGCCGGGCACAGGCGGGGCTCAGGCGGGGGGCACGTCCTCGGGCGCCCCGGGCGTGGCGGTCGCGGGCGCAGCGGTCGCGGGCGCAGGAGCCGGTGCCAGTCGCCCGTCGACGACGACCCAGCCCGCCTCCGCGAGCACCGTGCGGTCGTGCGCGTCGAGCCCGTCGGCGTCGAGCGCCCGCACGAGGTCGGGACGGCGGGCCGCCGTGCGGACGAGCGCCTCGTCGCGCCGCCACCGCTCGATGCGCGCGTGGTGACCCGAGAGCAGGACCTCGGGGACGTCGAGGCCCGCCCAGCTCGGCGGCTTCGTGTACACGGGGTACTCGAGCAGCCCCGCGGCGCCGTGCGACTCCTCGACGAGCGAGGCGGGGTTCCCGACGACGCCCGGCAGCAGCCGCGCGACCGCCTCGACCAGCACGAGCGCCGCGACCTCTCCCCCGTTGAGCACGTAGTCGCCGAGCGAGAACTCGCTGACCTGCACGCCCGGCACCGTGCGGTAGTGCTCGGCGACCCGCGCGTCGATCCCCTCGTAGCGACCGCACGCGACGACGAGGTGCTCCTCGCCCGCGAGCCGCTCCGCGGTGCGCTGGGTCAGCGGCGCGCCCGAGGGCGTCGGCACGAGCAGGTGCCCGCCCCCGGCGAGCACCTCGTCGAGCGCGGTCCCCCACACGTCGGGCCGCATGACCATCCCGGCGCCGCCACCGAACGGCGTGTCGTCGACGGTGCGGTGCCGGTCGGTCGTCCACGCGCGCAGGTCGTGCACGCGCAGGTCGAGGAGCCCGGCGGTGCGGGCCTTGCCGACGAGCGAGAGGTCGAGCGGCGCGAGGTACTCCGGGAAGATCGTGACGACGTCGATGCGCACGTCAGTCCTCGTCGCCGGTCGGCTGCGGCGCGCCGCTCGTCTCGTCGCTCACGACCATGTTCTCGGCGTCGGACGCCATGAGCCCCGCCGGCGGGTCGAGGACGACGCGCCCGCCCGGCACGTCGACGACCGGCACGATCGCCCGGACGAACGGCACGAGCGTGCGCTCCCCCGAGGGCTCGCGGACGACGAGGAGGTCGTGCGCGGGCAGGTGCTCGAGCCCGACGACCTCGCCGAGCAGCGTGCCGTCGACGTGCTCGGCGCGCAGGCCCGCGAGCTCGTGCGGGTACCACGCGTCCTCGTCGTCGGAGCCGTCCTCCTCGGCGAGCAGGTCGACGCCGCGCAGCGCCTCCGCCGCGGTGCGGTCGGACGCCTCGGCGAACGTGACGAACCAGCGGTCGTGCTGGACGCGCGTGCCGGCGACCGTGAGCGGCCCCGCCGACGCGGGCTCGGTGACGAGGACGGTCCCGACCGCCAGGCGCTCGTCGGGCGCGTCGGTGCGCAGGTCGAGCGCGACCTCGCCCCGCAGCCCGTGGGCCCGCACGATCCTCGCGACGGTCAGCAGCATCCAGGTTCCTTCCGGGGCGGACGCGCGGCACGCGCGACCGGGTGGTGCGGGCCGGCGCGGGTGCGACGACCGGGTGGTGCGGGCCGGCGTCCCGGCCGGGGGTGCGGACCGGGGGGTGCGGACCGGCCGGTGGTGCGGACTGGCGGGTGGTGCGGACCGCGCGGCGGCCCGGCGGGTGGTGCGGACAAGCGACGCGCGACGGCCCGGGACGCCGAGAGGCCCGGCCCCAGGGTAGGGGCCGGGCCTCTCGGTGCGGTCGGTGGTCGACAGCTCAGCGGCGGTCGACGTCCACGACGTCGACCCGGACCGGGCCTTCCGTCGAGAGCGCGCCGACGACGGTGCGCAGCGCACGCGCCGTGCGACCGCCGCGCCCGATGACCCGACCGAGGTCGTCCGGGTGCACCCGGACCTCGAGCAGCTCACCGCGACGCAGGGTCTTCGTGCGGACCTGCACGTCGTCCGGGTGGTCGACGATGCCCCGCACGAGGTGCTCGAGCGCGTCGTCGAGCATCAGGCCTGCTCGTCCTCGGTGGCGTCGGCGGCGGGCGCCTCGGCCTTCGCGGCAGCCTTCTTCTCGGACGCGTTCGCCTTGACCTTCTCGGCGTCCTTCGCGGCGGCCTCGATGGCCGTGCTCGGGTCGACCTTCGGGGCCTTCACGCGCAGCGTGCCCTCGGCGCCCGGGAGGCCCTTGAACTTCTGCCAGTCACCCGTGACCTTGAGGAGCACGAGGACCTGCTCGCTCGGCTGCGCGCCGACCCCGAGCCAGTACTGCGCACGCTCGGAGGAGATGTCGATGAGCGACGGCTCCTCGGTGGGGTGGTACTTGCCGATCTCCTCGATGACGCGGCCGTCACGCTTGGTGCGCGAGTCCGCGACGACGACGCGGTAGTACGGCGCGCGGATCTTGCCCATGCGCTTCAGACGGATCTTGGTGGCCACAGTGTGGTCTCTCCTGGTTTCTGCTGTGGTGGTCGGGCGCGCCCGCTCGTGGGGAGAGGGGCTCGTCCGACCGGAAGGACACGGTCGCGGCGGTTAGAGGGTCCGGGCGCGCCGAGTACAGGGATGCATTCTGCCAGACGTCGGGCCCGGCTCCCAACCGTGCCGGGCGCGAGCCCCGACGGCGGGTTCGGCGGGGCCGCGCTCCCGCGCGAGCGCCCGGCCCCGACCGCTCAGCGGACCCGGACGCCCCGCAGCACGACGGCCGACGGCGCCGCGAGCACGTCGACGTCGGTGCGCGGGTCGGTCGCGTACACCACGAGGTCGGCGCTCGCGCCCTCGTCGAGCGCCTCGACCCCGAGCCACGCGCGGGTCCGCCAGCTCGCCGCGGCGACCACGTCCGCGGCCGGGATCCCCGCGCGCACCATCTCGCGCGTCTCGTCGGCGATCCGCCCGTGCGCGATCGTCCCGCCCGCGTCGGTCCCGACGAGGACCGGGACGCCGGCGTCGTGCAGGTCGCGCACCTGGTCGTACCGGCGCGCGTGCAGGCGGCGCATGCGCGCGGCGAACAGGGGATAGCTCACCGCCTGGGCGGCGATCGCCTCGAACTGCGCGACCTGGAGCAGCGTCGCGGTCACGGGCACGCCGTCCGCCGCGAGCCGCGCGATCTGCTCGGGCGTCGCGCCGGTCGCGTGCTCGAGGCAGTCGACCCCCGCGTCGAGCAGCGCGTCGACGGACTCGGTCGCGAACGTGTGCGCGGTCACCCGGGCACCCTCGGCGTGCGCGGCGGCCACCGCCTCGGCGAGCACGTCGGCCGGCCACAGCGGGCGCAGGTCACCGTCGGCGCCCAGGTCGCGGTCGATCCAGTCGGCGACGAGCTTGACCCAGCCGTCGCCGCGCCGGGCCTCCTCGGCGACCGCCGCGGGCAGCTCCGTGACGTCGGCGAGCTCGCGACCGTAGTGGCGCAGGTACCGCTTCGGACGCGCGAGGTGGTGGCCGGCCCGGATCAGGCGCGGCAGGTCGGTGCGCCCGTGCACCCACGAGGTGTCGGCGGGCGACCCAGCGTCGCGCACGAGCAGCACCCCCGAGTCGCGGTCGGCCACGGCCTGCTGCTCCGCGGTGGCCGCGTCGACGGGTCCGTCCGCGGCGAGCCCGATGTGGCAGTGCACGTCCACGAGCCCGGGCACCGCGACCCCGTCGAGCACCTCGACGTCCGTCGCCGACGGGCGCGTGAGCGTGAGCCGCCCGCCGACGACCCACGCCTCCCCCACCTCGCGCTCGTCGTCCAGGACGACGGTGCCGCGCAGGTGCAGCACGGGCGCGGCGGTCACGGGCGTCCGGCCCACGTCGGCGCGAGGAGCACGTCAGCGCCCGAGCAGCTTGTCCAGGCCGGGCGGCAGCTGGAGCGCGGCGGGGTCGACCTGCTCCGGCGCGGCAGGCTGGCCGAGGCCGAACGCGGAGCCCTGCGGCGCGCGCGGGGTCGTCCCGGCCGCCCGGTCCGCCGCCAGACGCTCCTGCTCGGCGCGCTTCGCGGGGTTGCCCGACTTGCCCTTGGCCTTGCGCGCGGGCGGTGCGACGCGACCGCGCGACTTCTTGCCACCCATGCCGGGCAGGTTCCCCATGCCGGGCATCGGCATGCCGCCGCCGCGCGCCATCTGCTTCATCATCTTCTGCGCGCCCTCGAACCGGTCGAGGAGCTGGTTGACGTCGGTCGCCGTCGTGCCGGAGCCGCGCGCGATGCGCGAGCGCCGGGAGCCGTTGATCATCTTGGGGCTGCGGCGCTCGGCGGGCGTCATCGACCGGATGATCGCCTCGATGCGGTCGACCTCGCGCTCGTCGAAGTTCTCGAGCGCCTCCCGCATCTGGCCCATGCCCGGCAGCATGCCGAGCATCTTCTTCATCGAGCCCATGTTCTTCATGGCCTGCATCTGCTGCAGGAAGTCCTCGAGCGTGAAGTCCTCGCCGCTCGCGAGCTTGCCGGCCATCGCCTCGGCCTGGTCGGCGTCGAACGCCTTCTCGGCCTGCTCGATGAGGGTCAGCACGTCACCCATGTCGAGGATGCGCGACGCCATCCGGTCGGGGTGGAAGACCTCGAAGTCGGTGAGCTTCTCGCCCGTCGACGCGAACAGGATGGGCCGGCCCGTGACGCTCGCGACCGAGAGCGCGGCACCACCGCGCGCGTCGCCGTCGAGCTTCGACAGGACCACGCCGGTGAAGTCGACACCCTCGGCGAACGCCTGCGCGGTCGCGACGGCGTCCTGGCCGATCATCGCGTCGATCACGAAGAGGATCTCGTCGGGGCTGACCGCGTCGCGGATGTCGGCGGCCTGCTGCATGAGGTCCGCGTCGACGCCGAGGCGCCCGGCGGTGTCGACGATCACCACGTCGTGCTGGCGCGCGCGTGCCGTCGCGAGGCCCTCGCGCGCGACCGCGACCGGGTCGCCGCCTGCGATCCCCGAGAGGTCCTCGCTCCCCTGGTTGCCGCGGTGCGGGGCGAAGACCGGCACGCCGGCGCGCTGACCGACGACCTCGAGCTGCGTCACGGCGTTGGGCCGCTGGAGGTCCGCGGCGACGAGCAGCGGGGTGTGCCCCTGGCCACGCAGGTGCAGCGCGAGCTTGCCCGCGAGCGTCGTCTTGCCCGCACCCTGGAGGCCCGCGAGCATGATGACGCTCGGCGGGGTCTTCGCGAGGCGCAGCGGCCGGTTCTGGCCGCCGAGGATCGAGACGAGCTCGTCGTTGACGATCTTGACGACCTGCTGCGCGGGGTTCAGCGCACCCGAGACCTCGGCCGAGAGCGCACGCTCGCGCACCGCGCCGGTGAACGCGCGCACGACGGGGACGGCGACGTCGGCATCGAGCAGGGCCCGGCGGATCTCGCGCACGGTGGCGTCGATGTCCGCCTCGGACAGCTTGCCCTTGGTGCGCAGGTTCTTGAAGGTGGATGTCAGTCTGTCGGACAGGGTGGCGAACACCGCTCGATCCTCACGCTCTCCTCGCCGATCACGGACGGTCCAGGGTACCTGCCAGCCGGTCGCCCGCCCGCGCCGTCGCGGCGTCGACGAGCCGCTCGCGCCAGGCGCTCCACGCGGTCGGCCCCGCGGCGGTCGCGTCGGCCTCCGTGAGCGAGCGCAGCAGCCCGAGCAGGTCGGCCCGGTGGTCGACCGCCTCGAGCAGCCGGTCCGTCGTCGCGGGGTCGTCCGGGTCCGCCGTCGTCGCGAGGTCGGCGAGCGTCAGGTGGTGCCGGACGAGGCGTGCCACGTCGTCGGCGTCCTGCTCGCTGAAGCCCATCCGCAGCACGATCGGCCCCGCGAGCCGGGCCCCCTCGGTCGAGTGGTCCCCTGCGCCGGCGCGCTTGCCGATGTCGTGCAGCAGTGCCGCGAGCAGCAGCAGGTCGCTGCGCTCGACGCTGCGCTTGTCCCGGCTCGCGAGCGCGACGGTCTCGACGAGGTGCCGGTCGACCGTGTGGCGGTGGATCGCCGAGCGCTGCGGGCGGTTGCGCACCCCGGCCCACTCGGGGATCCACGTCGTGACGACGCCCGCCAGGTCGAGCGCCTCCCAGACCGGGACCTGCGCGTGCCCCGACCCGAGCAGCTGGAGCAACGACGTCCGGGCGGCCTTGGGCCACGGCCTCGGCAGCGGCGGGGTCTGCGTGAGGCTCGCGACGGTGACCGGCGAGAGGGGCAGGCCCGTGCGGGCGGCGGTCGCGGCGGCGCGCAGCGACAGGATCGGGTCGAGGGCCGGGCGCGCGTCGACGGCGAGCACGATCTCGCCGTCGTGCTCGACGAGCCCCTCCCCGATCGGCCGCAGCAGCGGCGCCCCCCGCCGGCCCCGCACGAGCACGGGACGGCGCACGAGCGGGCGCTGCAGCGCCTGGCGCGCGTTGCGGACCGTCGAGTCGAGCGCGTAGGAGATGATCCGGCCCGCCTCCGCGAGGCTCGCGAGCAGGTCGTCGCGGTCGTCGAAGCCGGTGAGCGCCGCGACCTCGTCCTGGTCGGCGGCGAGCAGGCGGTTGGTGTGCCGGCGCGTCGCGACCTGGACCGCGTCGCGCACGTCGAGCAGGTGCGCGTACGCGTTGTCGACCGCGCCGTGCGGGCGGTCCGTGAGCCACGTCGCGGCGAGCGCCGAGAGGACGACGGCGTCGCGGATCCCGCCCCGGGCCTCCTTGAGGTCCGGCTCGATGAGGTAGGCGAGCTCGCCGTGGCGCTCGGCGCGCTGCCGGGTCGACGCGAGCAGCTCGGGCAGCCGCCGGCGGGCCGCCGAGCGCCAGTCCGCGAGCAGCGCCGACTTCGCGCGGTGCACGACGAGGTGGTCGCCCGCGACGGGGACCAGGTCGAGCAGCCCGACCGCCGCCGGCAGGTCCTTCGAGGCGACCTGGCGGCACTGCGCGAGCGAGCGCACCGAGTGGTCGAGGTCGAGGCCCGCGTCCCAGATCGGGTACCAGAGCCGCTGCGCGAGCGCCGAGACCTCCTCCGCGGAGTGCCCGCGCCCCTCGTGCACGAGCAGCAGGTCGAGGTCGCTGACCGGGCTCGCGTCCCCGCGCCCGACGCTGCCGACGGCGCCGAGCGCGATCCCGCTGACGTCGCGGCCCGCGGTGGCCTCGTCCCACAGCTCCGCGAGCCGGCGGTGGACGAGCTCGACCCCGGCGACCCGGCGTGCGACCCCGTCGCTGCCCGGGCCGGTGAGACCGGCGGCGAGCGCGAGCCGTTCCGCCCGGAGGCCCCGCACCCCTGTCGAGGGGCGCGGGGCCTCGGGCGACCCGTCGCCGGCCGCGCCCCCTGCGGGCGACCGTGACTGCGTCATCTGCTGGTGTCTGCTGCCCGGCTCAGAGCGCGTCCGCGCCGTGCTCGCCGGTGCGGACCCGCGCGACGTCCTCGACCGGCACGACCCAGACCTTCCCGTCGCCGATCTTGCCGGTCTGCGCGGCCTTGACGATGACCTCGGTGACCGTCGCGGCGTCCTCGTCGGAGACCAGGACGTCGATCTTGACCTTCGGGACCAGGTCGACCGTGTACTCCGCACCGCGGTAGACCTCGGTGTGGCCGCGCTGCCGGCCGTAGCCGCTCGCCTCGCTCACCGTCAGGCCCCGGACACCGGCCGCCTCGAGCGCCGACTTCACGTCGTCCAGCCGGTGCGGCTGGATGACTGCTGTGACGAGCTTGGTCATCACTTCACCTCCGTAATGATGCGGGCACCCAGGGTCTCGTACGCCGTCTCGCCGTGCACCGCCAGGTCGACGCCGCCGACCTCGGCCTCGTCGCTCACGCGCCAGCCCATCGTCGCCTTGAGGATCAGGGCGATGACCAGGGTCGCGAGGCCGCTGAAGACCATCGCCGCGAGGGCGACGAGAACCTGCGTGCCGAGCTGCGTCAGGCCGCCGCCGTAGAACAGGCCGTTCAGCGCACCGTCGGGATACCAGGTCGAGTTGGCGTCCGTCGAGAACAGGCCGATGAGGACCGTCCCGACGAGGCCGCCGACGAGGTGGACGCCGACGACGTCGAGCGAGTCGTCGTAGCCGAACCGGAACTTCAGGCCGACCGCGAGGGCGCACAGCACACCCGCGACCGCGCCGATCGCGATGGCGCCGAACGTGTCGACAGCCGCGGCGGCCGGGGTGATCGCGACGAGGCCGGCGACGACACCGGACGCGGCACCGAGCGACGTGGCATGACCGTCACGGAACTTCTCGGTGAGGAGCCAGGCGAGCATCGCGACGGCCGTGGCGACGAGCGTGTTGACCCAGGCGCGGCCCGAGACGTTGTCCGCGCCGAACTCCGAGCCCGCGTTGAAGCCGAACCAGCCGAACCACAGCAGCGCCGCACCGAGCATGACGAACGGGAGGTTGTGCGGGCGCATGGGCTCCTTGGCGAAGCCGCGGCGCTTGCCGATCACGAGGGCGAGCACGAGGCCCGCGACACCGGCGTTGATGTGCACGACCGTGCCGCCGGCGAAGTCGATGGGCGTCGAGAGCCCGCTCGTGATGCCCTCGGCGCCGAGGTGGCCGCCGCCCCACACCATGTGCGCGAGCGGGATGTAGACGACCGTGACCCAGACGGCGGTGAACGCGAGCCACGTCGAGAACTTCGTGCGGTCCGCGATGGCACCCGAGATGAGCGCGACGGTGATGATCGCGAACGTCGCCTGGTAGCCGACCGCGACGAGCGCCGGGACGCCGGTCGCCTTCATCAGGCTGTCCTCGTCGGTCATGCCCGCGAGGCCGAAGAAGTCGAACGGGTTGCCGAAGAACCCGGCGACGTCCGTGCCGAAGGTCCCGGAGTAGCCGTAGAGGACCCAGATGAGGGAGACGACGCCGATCGCGCCGAAGCTCATCATCATCATGTTGAGGACGCTCTTGCCCCGCACCATGCCGCCGTAGAAGAACGCCAGACCCGGCGTCATCAGCAGCACCAGCGACGCGGCAGTCAGCATCCATGCTGTGTTGCCCGTGTCCAGCACAAACTCTTCCATCTGGATTGCCTTCCTTCGCCAGCCGGGCGGCCGGGTCGGGCACAACCTTCGGGGAGGGGAGTTTCACCGGGAGGCCGGACGGGTTACGCGCACGTGACAGCGCCGCCCCCCACGTAAACGTTGCGTTTCGTGCTGGGCAGAGGTCCAGGAACCGGGTCAGACCTGGAGGAGTCCGTCGACGAAGTCCTCGGGGTCGAACGGGGCCAGGTCGTCGGGCCCCTCGCCGAGGCCGACGAGCTTGACGGGCACCCCGAGCTGGCGCTGGACCGCGACGACGATGCCGCCCTTGGCGGTCCCGTCGAGCTTGGTCAGGACGATGCCGGTGACCCCCGCGACCTCGGCGAAGACCTTGGCCTGGTTGAGGCCGTTCTGGCCGGTCGTGGCGTCGAGCACCAGCAGGACCTCGGAGAGCGGCGCCTCGCGCGTGATGACGCGCGTGATCTTGCCGAGCTCGTCCATGAGGCCTGCCTTGTTCTGCAGGCGGCCCGCGGTGTCGACGAGGACGACGTCGAACTGCTCGCGCACGCCGGTGCGGACCGCGTCGAACGCGACCGCGGCGGGGTCGGCGCCGTCGCGGTCCGAGCGGACGGTCGGTACGCCGACCCGCGAGCCCCAGGTCTCGAGCTGGTCGGCGGCGGCGGCCCGGAACGTGTCCGCGGCACCGAGGACGACGGTGCGCCCCTCCGCGACCAGGACACGCGCGAGCTTGCCGACGGTCGTGGTCTTGCCGGTGCCGTTGACGCCCACGACGAGCACGACGGCGGGCACGTGCGGGCGGGCGGCGCCGTCGGTGTCCTCGTCGGCGTCGCCGGCCACCGCCGCCGCGAGCGCCGACGGCGGGGTCGTCGCGAGCGAGCGGTCGAGGGTCGGGTCGACGAGCGCGACGAGCTGCTCGCGCAGCAGCACCCGGACGTGCGCCGGGTCCTTGACGCCCTGCACGCGGACCTGGGTGCGCAGCGCGTCGATCAGCTCGCCCGCGGGGCCCGCGCCCATGTCGGCGAGGAGCAGCGTCTCCTCGAGCTCGTCCCAGTCGTCCTCGGAGAGGTGGTCGCGCGAGAGGACCGCGAGCAGGCGCGTGCCGAGCGGCGAGCCCGAGCGGGCGAGGCGGTCCCGGAGGCGCGCGAGACGCCCGGCGGCGGGCGCCGGGACCTCGAAGCCGACGACCTCGTCGAGGTCCGGGACGACCTCGAGGTCCTCCGCGGCGGTCGTGGTGCCCGGCGCGACGGGTGGGCGCTCGAGCGTCGTGGTGCCGGCGCCCCCGGACGGCTCGGCGGCTCCCCCGCCGCGTCCGGCGCGTGCGGCGTCGTCCGGGGCACCGGGCCGCGGGCCGGAGCCCGGGCGGCGGCGGCGCGCGACGAGCACCCCGGCGATCGCCGCGAGGACGGGCACGCCGACGAACAGGGCTGTCAGGAGGTCGTTGTCCACGGGATCAGTCTCTCAGCACCGGCACGGCTCCGGCGCGGGTCGGCTCCGGGACGCCACGGCTCGGCGCTGCTCGGCTCCGGTGCGGCGCGGGGACGTCGCGGTCGCGTCCGGCAGGGTCAGACGGGACGCCGCGTGAGCTCGTGCACCGAGCGGACGGCCTTCTGCTTGGCCTTGCCGAGCGTGTCGCGCAGCTCGTCGACGTGCAGGTAGCCGTCCTCGTCGACCTGGGTCGCGAGCAGGAACTCGTCGAGCGGCACGTCGACGGGCTCGGCGTCGAACAGCTCGGCGTCCAGGCGCGCGGACGCGGGGTCGCGGCGCGCGGCCAGGCCGGCGCGCAGGTCACGGAGGAAGGAGGGGTCAGCGCCGTTGCTCGTGGCGCTGGCCACCAGCGCGACGACGCCTGCGGCGACGAGCGCGACGAGGGTCCAGACGATCAGCGCAGTCATGGGATCATTATCGGGCTCTCACGTGGCCGCGTCCCGGGCTGCCGCGCGGTCTGTGCGCAACGCCACACAACCTTCACGCGACCGGCGCAACGACGCGGCGCGGGACGCCGCCGGACGGGCCGTGGATCGACGCCCGGCGGCGCTGTCGGGCCCGCCGGCACGCCGCTCAGGCCGAGACGTCCTCGCGCATGCGCTGGCTGATCACGGTCGTCACGCCGTCGCCGCGCATGGTCACGCCGTACAGCGCGTCGGCGATCTCCATCGTGCGCTTCTGGTGCGTCACGACGATGAGCTGGGAGTCCTCCTGCAGCTCGCGGAAGATCTCGAGGAGCCGGCCCAGGTTCGCGTCATCGAGCGCGGCCTCGACCTCGTCCATGACGTAGAACGGGCTCGGGCGCGCCTTGAAGATCGCGACCAGCAGGGCCACCGCGGTGAGCGAGCGCTCGCCGCCCGAGAGCAGCGACAGGCGCTTGACCTTCTTGCCCGCGGGCCGCGCCTCGACCTCGATGCCGGTCGTGAGCATGTTCGCGGGGTCGGTGAGCACGAGGCGACCCTCACCGCCGGGGAACAGGCGCGGGAACACGACGTCGAACGCCGCCGCGGTGTCGCGGTATGCGTCGGTGAACACCTGCTCGACGCGCTCGTCGATCTCGCGGACGATCTCGAGCAGGTCGGCGCGCGACCGCTTGAGGTCCGCGAGCTGCTCGACGAGGAACTTGTGGCGCTCCTCGAGCGCGGCGAACTCCTCGAGCGCGAGCGGGTTGACGCGGCCGAGCAGCGACAGCGCGCGCTCGGCGCCCCGCAGCCGCTTCTCCTGCTGCTCGCGCACGTACGGCACCTCGGTCGGCGCCTCGGGGTCCGGCTCGGCGCCGGGCGCGAGCACGACGGGGACGCCGCGATGCGGCCCGTACTCCTCGAGCAGCACGGCGGGGTCGAGCCCGAGGTCCTCGACCGCGCGGGTCTGGAGCTGCTCGATGCGCAGGAGCTGCTGGGCGCGGGCGACCTCGTCGCGGTGGGCGACGTCCGTCAGCTCCGCGAGCTCCTTCGTGCGCTGCTCGACCTCCGCGCGGACCTGCGTCAACGCCGCCTCGCGCTCCGTGCGTGCCGCCTCGGCCGCCGCACGCTCGTCCGCCGCGCGCGCGAGGGAGCCCTCGAGCGCGGTGAGCGCCTGCTCGGCACCCGCGCGCACCGCATGGGCCAGCCGGGCCTGCCGCACGCGGGCCCGCTCGCGCTCGGCGGCCCGCTCGCGCGCGGCGCGCTCGGCCCGGGCGGCCCGTTCGAGCGACTCGGCCCGGCCGGAGAGCGCCCGGGCCCGCTCCTCGCTCGTGCGCAGCGTCAGGCGCGCCTCGGTCTCGCGGGCGCGCGCGGCGGTCGCGAGCCCGGCGAGGCGGTCGCGGTCGGCGGTGCCCTCGGCGATCGCGGCCTCGGTCTCGGCCGGCTCGGTCTCGGCGGCGGCGAGCCGCTCGGTGAGCTCCGCGAGCTCGTCGGCGCCGACCGCGAGCGTCGCGGTCGCCGCGTCGAGCGACGCCTGGACCCGCTCGGCCTCGGCGCGCGCCGCCCGGGCGGTCGCCCCGAGGTGGCCCAGCTGCTCGGCGACCGCGGCGAGCGCAGCGTCGGACTGGTTGAGCCGGTCGAGGGTCTCGTCGTAGCGGGCCTGCGCCGCGGCGTGCGCCTCGCGGGCCGCGGTGAGCTCGAAGCGGGCGCGCTCGCCCGCCGAGGTGGCCGCCGCCGAGCCGGTGCGGGCCTCGTCGAGCGCCTGCTGCAGGTGCAGCGCGCTCGGGGCCGTGGCCGAGCCGCCGGACGCCCGGTCGCGCGCGAGCACGTCGCCCGTCCGGGTCGCGACCACGAGGTGGGGGTGGGCGGCGACGACCGCGCGAGCGGCGGCCAGGTCGTCGACGACCACGACGTCCGCGAGCAGGCGGTCGAGCGACGAGCGCACGCTCGTGGGGGCCGTGACGAGGTCGACCGCGCGGTCCGCGCCGTCGGGGACGACCCCCGCGGTGAGCGGGTCACCCGGGGCCGGCGCGCCCCCGACGACGAGCGTCGCGCGCCCGGCGTCGTCGGTGCGCAGGCGGCGGATCGCGTCGACCGCCGCGTCGACCGACTCGACCGCGACGGCGTCGGCGAGGTGGCCGAGCGCCGCGACGACCGCGTCCTCGTCGCGCGGGGCGACCTCGAGCAACGCCGCGAGCGACCCGATGGTGCCGGGCAGCCCGTCCGCCGCGAGCAGCGCCCCGGCGCCGTCCTTGCGCAGCAGGCTGAGCTCGAGGGTCTCGATGCGCGAGTCGAGCGCGGTGCGCTGCCGGTCCGCCGCCGTGACGGCCTCCTCGAGCGCGGCCAGGCGTGCGGCGGTCTCCTCGACGGCGTCGGCGGCGGCCTCGTGCTCCGCGTCGAGCCCCTCCTCGCCCTCCTCGACGCCCGCGACCTGCGTCTCGAGCGCCGCGAACTCGGTCGTCGCCTGGTGCCCGCGGCGCTCCGCCTCGGCGAGCGTCGTGCGCAGGCGGCCGATCTCCGCCTCGGTGGCCTCGAGCCGGCTGCGGCGGGCCGCGACCTGGCCGGCGAGGCGCGCGAGCCCCTCCCGGCGGTCCGCCGCACCGCGCAGCGCCGTCGCGAGCTGCTTCTCCGCCGCCGTCGCGGCCGCCTCCGTGTCCGCCCGGTCGCGGGTTGCGGCTTCGAGCGCCGCGCGCGCGAGCTCGACCTCCGCGACGAGCTCCGCCTCGGCGGCGCGCACCCGCTCGGCCTGGGCCGCGAGGTCGTCGGGGTCCGAGCCGCCCGCACGCTCCGGCCCCGCGCTGCCGAGCAGCCGGACCCGCTCGCCCGCGAGCGTCGCGGTGCCGCGCAGACGCTCGCGCAGCGACGACAGCCGGTACCAGACCTCGCTCGCCTCGCTCAGCGCCGGGGCGGCCTCGGCGGCCTCGCGCTCGAGCGTCGTGAGCCGCGCGCGGGCCTCCGCGAGCGTCGCCTCGACCTCGGTGCGCCGGGCCCGCAGCGCCGACTCGTCCGCGATCTCCTGCTCGAGGGTCGCGGACAGCTGCGCGAGGTCGTCGGCGAGGAGGCGGGCGCGCGCGTCGCGCAGGTCCGTCTGCACGACCTGGGCCTTGCGCGCGACCTCGGCCTGGCGTCCGAGCGGGCCGAGCTGGCGGCGGATCTCCGCGGTCAGGTCGCCGAGCCGCGTGAGGTTCGCCTGCATGGCCTCGAGCTTGCGCAGCGCCTTGTCCTTGCGCTTGCGGTGCTTGAGGACCCCGGCGGCCTCCTCGATGAAGCCGCGCCGCTCCTCGGGCGTCGCGCGCAGGACCGCGTCGAGCTGGCCCTGGCCGACGATGACGTGCATCTCGCGGCCCAGGCCCGAGTCCGAGAGCAGGTCCTGGATGTCGAGCAGGCGGCAGCCCTGACCGTTGATCGCGTACTCGGAGCCGCCGTTGCGGAACAGCGTCCGGGAGATCGTGACCTCGGAGTACTCGATCGGCAGCGCGCCATCGGTGTTGTCGATCGTGAGCGCGACCTCCGCGCGGCCCAGCGGGGCGCGGCCCGCAGTGCCGGCGAAGATGACGTCCTCCATCTTGCCGCCGCGCAGCGACTTGGCGCCCTGCTCCCCCATGACCCACGCGAGCGCGTCGACGACGTTCGACTTGCCCGAGCCGTTGGGGCCGACGACGCACGTGACGCCCGGCTCGAAGCTCAGCGTCGTCGCCGAGGCGAACGACTTGAACCCCCGCAGGGTCAGGGTCTTGAGGTGCACGCCCCGAGCCTAGGTGCTCGGGAGCGGACCCCCGGGGACCCCGCCGACGCGCCGGGCCGGCCCGCTCCCCCGCGCGTGCGGGTGCGGACCGGCCCGGTGAGCCGCAGGCGGGCAGCGTCGGTGCGTCGACGCCCCGGAGGGCGAGGGTGTCAGAGCGAGGGGAACCAGAGCCCGATCTCGCGCTGCGCCGACTCGACCGAGTCCGAGCCGTGCACGAGGTTCTGGATGACCTTGAGGCCCCAGTCGCGCCCGAGGTCCCCGCGGATCGTGCCGGGGGGCGCGACGGTCGGGTCGGTCGCGCCGGCGAGCGTCCGGAAGCCCTCGATGACGCGCTGGCCCTCGGCGACGACCGCGAGCACCGGGCCGGACTTCATGAAGTCGACGAGCGGGGCGAGGAACGGCTTGCCCTCGTGCTCGGCGTAGTGGGCGCCGAGCAGCGCGTCGTCGGCGGTCCGCAGCTCGACGGCGACGAGCGTGTAGCCCTTGGCCTCGACGCGGCGCAGGATCTCCCCCGCGAGGCCCCGGCGGACGCCGTCGGGCTTGACGAGGATGAGGGTGCGTTCGGTCTGCGGGGCGTCGGCCTGGGGTGCGGTCTGCGTCATGGCACCGACCCTAACGGGCGACGCCCGCGCGGTTCACCCGCTGACCTGACCCGGGTGGGCGGCGTCCCACTCGGCGCGCTCGCGGTCGATGCGGCCCCCGAGCCGCAGGCTCACGACCCACAGCACCACGAACACGCCGCCGACCACGAACATCATCGGGACGACGAAGCCCATCGCGAGCACGACGACCTGCACGACCGACCCGGCGACGTATCCGCCCGGGCGTCCCGGCAGCCGGGACAGCACGACGAGCACGAGCATGAGCACCCCGCCCGCGACCCACACGGCCGACGGCGGCAGCGGGCCCGAGCCGGCGTTCGCGAGGCCGTACGCGACGAGCGTCGCGAACAGCACGAGGAACGCCTCGAGCAGGAGGATCGTCGAGGCGAACTGCTGCCGCGCCGGTCGCTTGCGACGGATCGACCCCGGCGCAGCGGGCTGCGCCGAGGTCGGCTCCGGGAGGGTCGGCTCCGGGGACGTCATCGCGCCAGGTTACCGGCGTCCTCGCGCTCGGCCCGCGCGCCCGGGTCGCCGCCGGACGCCTCGGCGCCCGCGGCACGGTGGGGCTCGGCCGACCCGTCGGGCTCGGTGAGCGCCTGCGCCGAGGGTGCGGCCGCCGCGTCGAGCACGGCGGCCTTCGCCGGGTCCTCGACCGCCTCGCCGCGCGCCACCATGCCGGCGACGTCGGAGAGCGCCACCTCGCGCAGGAACAGCGTGAGGACGAACGCGAGCGCCACGAGCGGCACGAGGTACCAGAACGCCGGGGCGAGCGCGTCGGCGTAGGCCGTCACCACGCCGTCCCGCACGGCGTCCGGGAGCTCCGCGACGACCGCGGGGGTCAGGGACGACTCGCCGCCGTGCGCGCCGCCACCCCCGCCGGCCGGGGCCTCGCCCAGCACGGGCACGAGCCGGTCGGTCAGCCGCGTCGTGAAGATCGTGCTGAACAGTGCCGTGCCGACCGCCGCACCGATCTCGCGGAAGAAGTTGTTCGCGCTCGTCGCCGTCCCGATCTCGTGCGGGTCGACCGAGTTCTGCACCGCGAGCACGATCGTCTGCATCACGAGGCCCAGGCCCGCGCCGAGCACGAAGATCATCGCGCCGAACAGCCACATGGACATCGTCCCGGTGAGGCGCGTGAGCCAGATCAGGCCGAGCGTCGCGACCGCCATGCCGACGATCGGGTACATGCGGTAGCGCCCGGTGCGCGTGATCGCGATGCCGGAGCCGATCGCAGTGATCATGACGCCGACCATCATCGGGAGCATGAGGAAGCCGGACTCGGTGACCCCGGCGCCGGTCGCCATCTGCAGGAACGTCGGCAGGAACGCGAGGGCCGCGAACATGCCCATGCCGATGATCAGGCCGACCGTCGTCGCGATCGTGAACGTCCGGTTCCGGAACAGGTGCAGCGGGAGCAGCGGCTCGGCGGCACGCTGCTCGACGAGCACGAACACGACGGCCGAGACGAGCGTCAGGGCGGTCAGGCCGAGCAGCCCGGCGTCGGACCAGTCGTAGGAGCGGTTGCCGCTCCAGCTCTGCCAGCTCGTGAGCAGGACGAGGCCCGAGGTCGCGACGACCATGAGGAAGATCCCGGCGACGTCGATCTTCTTGCCCGAGCGGTGGCTCGGGAGCTTCAGCGTGAACCACGCGGTCACGAACGCCGCGACGCCGATCGGGATGTTGATCCAGAAGCACCAGCGCCAGTCGAGGTGGTCGGTGAACAGGCCGCCGAGCAGCGGGCCGATCACGGCCGCGATGCCGAACAGCGCGCCCATCGGGCCCATGTACTTGCCGCGCTCCTTGGCGGGCACGATGTCCGCGATGATCGCCTGCGACAGGATCATGAGGCCGCCGCCGCCGAGGCCCTGGATCCCGCGCCAGAACACGAGCTCGCCGAACGACCCGGCGAAGCCGGCGCCGGCCGACGCCACGGTGAAGAGCCCGATCGCGACGAGGAACGGCCAGCGCCGGCCCCAGAGGTCACCGAACTTGCCGTAGAGCGGCATGACGATCGCGATCGCGAGGATGTACGAGGTCACGACCCAGCCCTGGTGCTCGACCCCGTCGAGCTCGCCGACGATCGTGGGCATCGCGGTGCCGACGATCGACTGGTCGAGCGAGGACAGGAACATGCTCGCCATGAGCGCGCCGAAGATGAGCCAGACGGTGCGCTGGGTGAGGACGACGAGCGGCTTGTCGGGCGCCGTCGACGGGGGTGCGGTGGACATGCGGACCTCTTCGTGGGTGCGTGCGGGGCGGGTGCGTGGTGGTGCGTGGTACGCCGGGCGGCGCGTGGTGAGCCGGGCCCGGGCGGGTCAGTCGTCCGCGAGGACGGCGCGGAGGTCGTGCATGACGTCGGGCAGGTGCTCGCGCGCGTCGCCGGCGCCGCCCGCGGAGTCCCAACGGACGAACGTCGCGCGCGTGACGATCATGAGGAGCATCCCGAGGAGCTCGACGCGTGCGGGGTGGGCACCGGCGAGGCGGCGCTCCACGAGCCCCTGGACGGTCCCGCGGTGGTTCTCCATCCAGGCCATCTGCCGCACGAGGAGCCGCGGCTCCTGGCGGGCGAGCTCCATGACGGTCGCGAAGCGGTCGTGGCTGATCATCGGGTGCTCGAGCATCGCGGCCACGAGGACCTCGAGGTCGGCGCCGAGCCGTCCCGTCGGGCCGCCGGTCGCGAACGTCTCGGCGACACCGGCGTCGAGCGACCACGGCTGGATGCCCAGCACGGCGTCGTCCTTGGACTCGAAGTAGTTGAAGAAGGTGCGCGGGGACACGCCCGCGTCCGCGCAGATCGCGTCGACGGTCACGGCGTCGAGCCCGTGCTGCGCGACCAGGCGGTGGGTCGAGTCGATCAGGGCCTCGCGGCGCGCACGCTTCTTGCGCTCGCGGAGCCCTACGGGCATGTCCGGCTCGACGTCCGGGACCAGGTCGACTTTCTGCACGACTGCAACTTTACACCGCCTGCAGATTTGCAACGGGTGAAGGCCGTGGCGACGCGGGTCGCAGTCGCGCCCGCGACCGCGCCCGGCCGGCGCGGCTCAGGCCTCGCCGAAGGCGCCCTCGACCGCCGCGACGAGCGCGTCGAGCGCCGCACGGGCCTGCGGCCCGCTCGCGGTGACCGTGACGGACTGCCCGCCGGTGACGCCGAGCTTCATGAGCTCGAGAACGCTCGCCGCGTTGACCCCGTCGACCGTGACCACGGCCTCGAACCCGCCCACGAGCCGCGCGAGCACGGCGGCCGGGCGGGCGTGCAGCCCGAGGGCGTTGCGCAGCGTCACCTCGGCGGTCAGGTGCGCGCGGGGCTCGTGCGCGCCGCGGGGCAGCACCGGGGCGGTCTCGCCGACCCGCCCGCGCCCGACGGGGGCCGACTCCGCGGCGGCGAGCACCTCGTCGGCCGAGCCGCCGGTCTGCGCCCGGACCGCCGCCGCGACGGCACCCTCCACGAACGGTGCGTCGGCGACCCGCACGCGCGCGGCGACGTCCTCGTCGGCGAGCTCGAGGACGGACTCGGTGGTCAGCAGCGCGGATCCCAGGTCGACGAGCACGACCGCCGCGCGCCCCCCGTCCGTCGCCGCCGCGACCGCTCTCTCGACGTCGTCGTAGCTCGTGCCGAGGCCACCGTGCCCGTCACCGCCCGCCGCGTGCAGCGCGACGTCGGGCGCCATCTGCCGCGCGAGCTCGACGGCACCCTGCGCGAGCAGGGCCGAGTGCGAGACGAGCACGAGGCCGACGCGCACCGCGCCGGCGGGGTCGGAGGCGGCGGGGTCGATGGTTGCGGGGCCGGTCGCCGCCGGGTCGGAGCCGGGCGTGCCCGGGCCGGGCTCGTCGGCGCCGGGCACGCTCACGCGGCGCCGCCGTCCTCGCCGGCGCCGCCGGGCGCGGTCGTCCCGCTCGTCCCGCCCGACGCGGCCTGCGCCGCCGCCCGCAGGATCAGCGCGCTCGACGTCGCCCCCGGGTCCCGGTGACCGGCGGACCGCTCACCGAGGTAGCTCGCGCGGCCCTTCGTCGCGACGAGCGGCACGGTCGCGTCCGACCCTCGCTCCGCAGCGGCCGCGGCTGCGGCGAGCACGTCGGCCGGCCCGGAGCCCGCGTGCGCCGCGACGACGGCCGCCTCGACCGCGGGGGTCCACGCGTCGACCATCGTCTTCTCGCCGGGTGACGCCTTGCCACGCACGACGATGCCCTCGAGCGCGGCCTCGAGCATCGCGACGACGCCCGCGCTGTCGAGGGTCGGCGCCCCGGTGATCTTGGCGGCCCGCAGGTACGCGGTGCCGTACAGCGGTCCCGCGGCGCCGCCCACGCTCGACATGAGGGTCGTCGCGACCAGCTTGAGCACGTCGCCGATCTCGGCGGGCGGCTCCTCGAGCGCGTCGAGCCGCGCCAGGACCGCGGTGAAGCCCCGTGCGAGGTTCTCGCCGTGGTCCCCGTCGCCGATCTGCCGGTCGAGCTCGACGAGCTCGTCGCGGTGCTCGAGCACCGCCCCCGCCGACCCGCGGACCCACGCCGTCGCCCACGCCACGTCCACCGTCATGCCTGCTCCCGCCTCAGCCGTCAGGACCGCCGCCTCACCACCTGAGCGCGGCGGTGTGCACCGGTGCGTCCCACAGGGCGGTCAGCTCGTCGTCCAGCCGGAGAACGGTCACCGAGGCGCCCTGCATCTCCAGTGATGTCACGTAGCTGCCGACGAGCGACCGGGTCACCTCGACCCCCCGCGCCTCGAGCAACCTGCGTGCCTGACCATAGACGACGTACAGCTCCGAGGCGGGGGTGCCGCCCATGCCGTTGACCAGGAGCAGCACCCGCTCCCCCTCGGTCAGTGCGAGGTCGTCCGCGACCGCGGTCACGAGCATCCCGGTGATCTCGTCGGCGCTCGCGAGCGGGATGCGGTGCCGGCCGGGCTCGCCGTGGATGCCGATGCCGATCTCGACCTCGTCCTCCGGAAGGTCGAAGCTCGGGCGGCCGGCGTGCGGGACGGTGCACGCCGTCAGGGCGACGCCCATGGTCCGGACGTTCGCCACGACGCGCTCCGCGACGGCCGTCACGGCGGCGAGGTCGTCCCCGCGCTCGGCCGCGGCGCCCGCGATCTTCTCGACCGCGACGGTCCCCGCGACCCCGCGGCGCCCGGCCGTGTACAGGGAGTCCTCGACCGCGACGTCGTCGTTGACGAGGACCGTGCGGACCTCGACGTCCTCGGCCTCGGCGAGCTCGACGGCGGTCTCGAAGTTGAGCACGTCGCCCGTGTAGTTCTTGACGATCGCGAGGACGCCGGCGCCGCCGTCGGCGGCGGTGAACGCGGGAGCGATCTGGTCGGGGGTCGGCGAGGTGAACATCGCGCCGGGCACGGCCGCGTCGAGCATGCCGTGGCCGACGAAGCCCGCGTGCAGGGGTTCGTGGCCGCTGCCCCCGCCGCTCACGAGGCCGACCTTGCCCTGCACGGCACCGCCGACCCGCGCCACGAACAGCGGGTCGGTGTGCACCGCGACGAGGTCGGCGTGCGCGAGCCCGAAGCCCTGCACGGACTCCGTGACGACGTTCTGCGGGTCGTTGATGAGCTTCTTCACCGGGGACCTCTCCTCCTCTGCCGGGCACCCGTGGGCGCCCGGCGGCAGCCACCGGCCGCGGTGCCGGGGTCCCCTCACACTCGCCGCGCCCTGGACGAGCGTCAAGCGCAGGCGGTGCGCGCGCGGGCCCCGTCGCACGTTCGTGCGCCGGGGCCCGCGGGTGCGGCCGTCAGGCGCGGCCGAGCAGCGTCCTCGCCTGCGCGACGAGCACGACCGACCCCGTGATCAGGACGCCCGCGCCGTACTGCGCCTCGCTCTCGGCCCGGTTCGACGCGAGCGCGATCGCGTCGTCGAGCCGCTCCGCGACGTGCACGCGGTCCTCGCCGAATACGTCGACGGCGACCTCGGCGAGGTCCGGCACGTCGAGCGCGCGGGCGGACGCGGCGCGCGTCACGACGACCTCCGCGAGCAGCGGCTCGAGGCCCGCGAGGATCCCCTCGGGGTCCTTGTCCGCCATGACGCCGACCACGCCGACGAGCCGCGTGAACTCGAACGCCTCCTCGACCGCCGACACGAGCGCGGCGACGCCCGCGGGGTTGTGCGCGGCGTCGACCAGGATCGTCGGGCTCGTCCGGACGACCTCGAGCCGGCCCGGCGACGACATGTCCGCGAACGCCGCCTCGACGACCTCGCCGCCCAGTGCCGCGCCGCCCGTGAGCAGGCTCTCGACGGCGACGAGCGCGAGCAGGGCGTTGTGCGCCTGGTGCTCGCCGTACATCGGCAGGAACACGTCCTGGTAGACGGCGCCCGTGCCGCGCAGGGTGAGCAGCTGGCCGCCGACCGCGACCTGGCGGTCCACCACCTCGATGTCGACGCCCTCGCGGAGCACCCGGGCACCGCGCTCGGCGGCCGCCTGCAGCAGCACGCCCTCGACGTCCTCGTCCTGCGCCGCGAGCACCGCGGTCGCGCCGTCCTTGATGATCCCGGACTTCTCGCTCGCGATCTCCACGAGCGTGTCCCCGAGGTAGCGCTCGTGGTCGTGCGCCACGGTGGTGATCACCGCGACCTCGCCGTCCACGACGTTCGTCGCGTCCCAGGTGCCGCCGAGCCCGACCTCGACCACCGCGACCTCGACGGGCGCGTCCGCGAACGCCGCGAAGGCCATCACGGTGAAGACCTCGAAGAAGCTCAGCCGCGGCCCGCCCCGCTCGAGCGAGCGGGTGTCGACCATGTGCACGTACGGCGCGACGTCCTGCCAGACCTCGACGAAGCGCTCGTCGCTGATCGGCTCGCCGTCGACCGTGATGCGCTCGGTCACGCGCGTCAGGTGCGGGCTCGTGAACCGGCCCGTGCGCAGCCCGTGCTCGCGCAGGAGCCGCTCGACCATGCGCGCGGTCGACGTCTTGCCGTTGGTCCCGGTGATGTGGACCGTGCGGAACGCGTGCTGCGGGTCGCCCAGCAGCTCGCACACCTCGCGCACGCGGTCGAGGGACGGCTCGATGTCGTTCTCGGGCGCGCGCTCGAGGATCGCGGCGTACACCTCGTCGGCGGCCGAGCGTGCGGCGGCCTCGGCCTCGCGGCGCAGGTGCTCCGCGCCGCCCGGCTCGCCGGAGTACCCGGACGGCCCGCTGCCGCGCTGCGCGGCGCTCATGCGCGGGCCACCCGGACGACGAGCTCGGTGCCGCCACCGGGCGTCACGACGATCTCGGTCGCGAGCGTCTCGGTCGCGAGGAACTCCCGGTGCGTCTCGATCGCGGTCAGCCCCTCGGCCGGCACGTCGAGCTCGAGCACGATGCGGTCGCTGACCTGCAGCCCCGCGGCCTTGCGCGCGTCCTGCACGGCCCGGACCGCGTCGCGCGCGTAGCCCTCGGCGCGCAGCTCGTCGTCGAGCGCGAGGTCGAGCACGACGAACCCGCCGCCGGGCAGCACCGCGGCGGCGAGGTCACCCGCTCCCCCGGCGGCCACGACGGTCGCGAGCTCGTACTCGCCGTCCGCGAGCGCGACGTCCCCGCCCGCGGTGCGGACCACGACGACCCCGTCCGGGGTCTGCTCCCAGTCGCCGGCCTTCGCGGCCCGGATGACGTCCTGGACGCCGCGGCCGAGCCGGGGCCCGGCGGCGCGCGCGTTGACGGACAGCCGCGTCTCGACGCCGACGTCGGTCGCCGCCGCGTCGTCGAGCGAGAGCAGCGTGACGCCCTTGACGTTGAGCTCGGCGCCGACGAGGTCCGCGAACGGCTGGACCACCGACGGGTCCGCGAGCGCGACCCGGAGCTCGCGCAGCGGCTGGCGGACGCGCAGGGAGTGCGCCTTGCGCAGCCCGAGCGCGGTCGAGACGATCGCGCGCACGCGGTCGACGGCCGCGACGAGCTCGTCGTCCGCGGGCAGCGCCCGGTCGTCGACCGAGCCCTCGACGAGGCTCGGCCAGTCGGACAGGTGCACGCTGCGCCCGCCGGTGAGCCCGCGCCAGACCTCCTCGGAGACCAGCGGGGCGAGCGGCGCCATGACACGCGTGAGCGTCTCGAGCGCGGTCCACAGCGTGTCGAACGCACCCGCGTCCTCGCCCCAGAACCGCTCGCGCGATGTCCGGACGTACCAGTTGGTCAGCACGTCGAGGTGCTCGCGCACGCTCTCGCACGCCCCCGGGACGTCGTACGCGTCGAGCTGCGCGGTGACCTTCTCGACGAGCGTGCGCGTGCGGGCCAGCAGGTACCGGTCCATCGTCGCGAGCCCGGGCAGGTCCTCGGCCGTCACCCGGCGCGCGGTCAGGCCCTCGCCGCCGTTCGCCGCGCCCGCGTACAGCGCGAAGAAGTACCACGTGCTCCACAGCGGGAGCAGCACCTGACGGACCTCGGCGCGGATGCCCTCCTCGGTCACGACGAGGTTGCCGCCGCGCAGGATCGGGCTCGCCATGAGGAACCAGCGCATCGCGTCGGAGCCGTCGCGGTCGAGGACCTCGGACACGTCCGGGTAGTTGCGCAGCGACTTGCTCATCTTGCGCCCGTCGGACCCGAGCACGATGCCGTGCGAGACGGCCGTGCCGAACGACGGGCGGTCGAACAGCGCGGTCGCGAGCACGTGCAGCGTGTAGAACCAGCCGCGCGTCTGCCCGATGTACTCCGTGATGAAGTCGCCCGGGTAGTGGTGCTCGAACCAGTCGGCGTTCTCGAAGGGGTAGTGCACCTGCGCGAACGGCATCGAGCCCGAGTCGAACCACACGTCGAGCACGTCGGGGATGCGGCGCATCGTGGACCGGCCCGTCGGGTCGTCCGGGTTCGGGCGCGTGAGCTCGTCGATGAACGGGCGGTGCAGGTCGGTCACCTCGACACCGAAGTCGGCCTCGAGCTCGGCGAGCGAGCCGTACACGTCGCGGCGCGGGTACGCCGGGTCGTCGCTCTCCCACACCGGGATGGGCGTGCCCCAGTAGCGGTTGCGGGAGATCGACCAGTCGCGGGCGCCCGCGAGCCACTTGCCGAACTGCCCGTCCTTGATGTGGTCGGGCACCCAGGTGATCTTGTCGTTGAGCTCGACCATGCGGTCGCGGAACTCGCTGACGCGCACGAACCAGCTCGACACCGCCTTGTAGATCAACGGGTTCCGGCACCGCCAGCAGTGCGGGTAGGAGTGCTGGTAGGTCTCGTGCCGGACGACGACCGCGCGGTCCTCGGCGTGCACCGCCGCGAGCGGGCCCGTGCCGGCCTTGAGGTCCGCGATCACGTGCGGGTTCGCGTCGAAGACCTGCTGACCGGCGTAGTCGGGCACCTCGGTCGTGAAGCGGCCCTTGGCGTCGACCGGGACGACGGGCGTGATGCCCGCCGCCGCGCAGACCGCCATGTCCTCCTCGCCGAAGGCCGGCGCGAGGTGCACGAGCCCGGTGCCGTCCTCGGTCGACACGAAGTCGCCCGCGAGCACACGGTGCGCGTTCGGGTGGCCGGCGAAGTACGGGAACGGCGGCGTGTACGACCGGCCCGCGACCTCGGCGCCCGTGAGGTGCTCGACGACCGTGGCGTCCTCGCCGAGCTCACGGGCGTACGACGCGAGGCGCGACGCCGCGAGCAGCACGCGGTCCCCGGCGAGCGGGCCCTCGACGGGCGCGACGACGACGTAGTCGATCTCGGGACCGACCGCGACGGCCAGGTTGCTCGGGAGCGTCCACGGCGTCGTGGTCCAGATCAGCGCGAGCTCGCCCGTCTCGAGGCGCACGCCGACCGTCAGGGCCGGGTCCTGGCGCGACTGGTAGACGTCGTCGTCCATCCGCAGCTCGTGGTTGGACAGCGGGGTCTCGTCACGCCAGCAGTACGGCAGCACCCGGTAGCCCTCGTACGCGAGGCCCTTGTCGTAGAGCTGCTTGAACGCCCACACGACCGACTCCATGTAGGTCAGGTCGAGCGTCTTGTAGTCGTTGTCGAAGTCGACCCAGCGGGCCTGGCGCGTCACGTACTCGCGCCACTCGTCGGTGTACTTGAGCACCGACGTGCGGCACGCCTCGTTGAACGCGGCGATGCCCATCTCGTCGATCTGCGACTTGTCGGTGATCCCGAGCACGCGCTCGGCCTCGAGCTCGGCGGGCAGCCCGTGCGTGTCCCAGCCGAAGCGGCGCTCGACCCGGCGGCCGCGCTGGGTCTGGTAGCGCCCGACGAGGTCCTTCGCGTACCCCGTGAGCAGGTGGCCGTAGTGGGGCAGGCCGTTCGCGAACGGCGGGCCGTCGTAGAAGACGAACTCGTTCGCGCCGTTCTCGCCCGCGGGGCGCTGGTCGACCGACGCCTGGAACGTGCCGTCGGCCGCCCAGTGGGCGAGCACGTCCTTCTCGAGGGACGGCAGGTCGGGGCTCGCGGGCACACCGTCGTCGGCGCGGTGCAGCGGATAGGCCATGGTCTTCGGGCTCCCGGGGTCGGTCGTGCGCTCTCGTCACCTGCACGAGGACGACGGCCCCGGCTCTCGCCGTCGCCACCGCGGTACCACCCCGCTTGCCCCGCCCCGCGAACGGGTGCGCGACCACTCTCCGACGGCTGTGACGGGCCTGCCCCGTCCGGTTCTACTGGGCGGCGCGCTCCCGTCTGCCGGGCGTGCACCGCTGTTCTTCCGGAGGCTCGCCGGTGATGGCCGGGTCGACGCCTGTGCCCGCCATCCTAGACGCCGGTGTGGTGGGGGCCGCCAGCGCGATCCGCTCGGGCGAGCACGGGTCAGACGGCGGCCGAGCCGCCCGGGCGCCAGACGGCCTCGTCGACCCAGTGGCGGGTCGCGGTCTCGTCGACGCGACGGTCGTACTCCTCGGGCGTGATCGCGCCGCTCTCGAGCGCGGTCAGGTTCTCCACGTCCTCGCGGTTGGCCACCCACCCGCCCGCCGCCGCCCGGACGAACGACTGCCGGACGGACCGGCGCTGCTGCTCGTCGAGCGGCTCGAACAGCTCGGGCCAGAGCGCCTCGACGTCGGGATCCTCGTGCATGGCGCTCCCCCTCCTCGGGCGGCCCGGCGGGCGGCCGCGCGGCACGCCCCGACTGTACGCAGCGCCCGGCGCGCCGTCCTGCGCTGCGTACCGGCGCGGCCCGCACCCGGCGGCCGTCCGGGTGGCGTCCGCCCGGCCGCGACCGGGCGCTGCGGGCCGGCCGGGGGCGCGGTGGGATGATCTCGCCCGTGACCTACCGCCTCGCCCTGCTCGACCTCGACGGCACCCTGACCGACTCCGCCCCCGCGATCACCGCCTCGGTGCGCGCCGCGTACGCCGCGATGGGCGTCCCCGCACCGGACGCCGCAACCCTGCGGACCTTCGTGGGGCCGCCGATCTGGGACAACTTCACGGCCCACGGCGTCCCTCCGGAGCTCGTCGAGACCGGCATCGCTGCCTACCGCGCGGACTACGCCGAGCGGGCGACGCGCGACGCGGTCCTCTACCCGGGCATCCTCGAGCTGCTGACCGCGCTGCGCGCCGCGGGCCTGCGCACCGCGGTCGCGACGTCCAAGCCGGAGCCGACGGCCCGGCGCATCGCCGCGCACTTCGGGCTCGACGCGCTCGTCGACGGCGTGTTCGGCGCGTCGTTCGACCAGAGCCGTGCGAGCAAGGCCGCCGTCGTCGCGCACGCGCTCGACTCCCTCGGCGCACGGGACCTCGCGGCGCGCGGCGAGGTCGTCATGGTGGGCGACCGGGAGCACGACGTGCTCGGCTCCCGCGCGCACGGCGTGGAGTGCATCGCGGTGACCTGGGGGTACGCCCCGCCCGGCGAGCTCAAGGCCGCGGCCCCGCTCGCCACCGTCACGACCGTCGACGAGCTGCGCGCGCTGCTCACCGCGGGGCACCCCGGCGCCGACCCGGTGGCCGCCCCGTGAGCGCCGTGGACGTCCTCGGCTGGGCCGGGTCGGCGCTGCTCGTCTACTCGGTGCTGCAGTCGCGCATGCTGCGGTTCCGCGTGCTCAACCTCGCCGCGTCCGGGGCGCTCGTGGTGTTCAACGCGCTCATCGGCGTGTGGTCCATGGTCGCGATGAACGCCGCCCTGTGCGCCATCAACGCGTGGTTCATCGTGAGCCTGCTGCGCCGCCGGAGCACCGGGACCGCGTTCGAGTGGGTCGCGGCGGCACCCGACGACCCGTTCGTCGCGCGCTTCCTCGGCCAGCACGGTGCGGACGTCGCGCGGTTCTGGCCTGCGGCGCGCACGCTCCCGACGCTCGACGTCGCGCCGCCGAACGTGCTGTGCGCGCTCGTGCTGCACGGCGACGTCACCGTCGGGCTCGTCGTGGCGGTCCGCGAGCGCGACGCCGCCGGCGCGGGGGCGTGGGAGCTGCTCGTCGACTACGTGATCCCGGGCTACCGCGACTACACCGCGGGCTCGCTCATCTACTCCCCCGCGGGCCCGTTCGCCGCACGCGGGGCGCAGCGCGTCGTCAGCACCGGGGTCGTCGCGGCGAGCGTGCGGCCGTACCTGCACCGCGCCGGGTTCGCGCTCGACGGCGAGCGGTGGGTGCGCGCGCTCTGACGCGGCCGATCGGGTGGTCGGCCGGCGCGGGCCTCCCGTCGCCGACCCGGGCGGCGCGACCGGCCGCTACGGTGACCGCATGATGTTCGGCGGCCCCCTGGAGTACCTGCTCGTCGGCGTGCTCGCCTACGCCGTCCCGATCCTGGTGTGCGCCTTCTTCGTGTACTGGGTCGTGCGCAAGGCGGTCCGGGACGGCATGCAGGACGCGGGCTTCCCGCGGCCGCCCGCCGCCGCGCCGCAGGACGGGCCGGAACCGCCCCAGGGGTGAGGGCGGCCCGGCCCGGCCCACGGGCGGGGTCCGTTCAGGCGCCCGTGGGACGCCGCGCGATCTGCGTGTTCGAGACCTGCGCGCGCGGGCGGACCACGAGCGTGTCGATGTTCACGTGGTGCGGGCGCGTGAGCGCGAACGTGATGACGTCGGCGACGTCCTGGGCCAGCAGCGGCTCGTAGCCCTCGTAGATCTTCGCGGCGCGCTCGGCGTCCCCGCCGAACCGCACGAGCGAGAACTCCTCGGTCGCGACGTTGCCGGGCGCGACGTCCATGACCCGCACCGGCTCGCCGATGAGCTCGAGGCGCAGCGTCGTGGTGAGCATGCGCTCGGCGTGCTTGACCCCGGTGTACCCGCCGCCGCCCTCGTAGGGCGCGATGCCCGCGGTCGAGGTCACGACGAGCACGTCGCCGCGCCCGCTCGCGCGCAGGGCCGGGAGCAGCGCCTTCGTGATGCGCAGCGTGCCGAGCACGTTGGTCTCGTACATCCGACGCCAGCCCTCGACGTCGGCGTGCTCGACGCGGTCGAGCCCGAGCGCACCGCCCGCGTTGTTGACCAGCGACGTCAGGCCGCCGGTCGCCTCGACGTGCGCGGTGAGCCGGGCGACGTCGTCGTCCGAGGTGATGTCGCACGCGAACGGCTCGGCACCCGTCTCGGCCGCGAGCGCCTCGAGCCGGTCGGCGCGGCGGGCGACGGCGACGACGTCCCAGCCCTCGGTGCGCAGCCGGCGCACCGTCGCCGCGCCGATGCCCGACGAGGCCCCGGTGACGACGGCGCGCAGCCGCGTCGCAGCGGTACCGTCCGCGGCCACCTCGCCCGTGCGGTGCTCGGTGCGGTGCTCCGTGCCCTGCGTCGTGCCGTCCGAACCCGTGGTGCTCACAGCTCTCCCTCGATCACGGTCAGTGCCTCGTCGTACACGGCCAGCGCCCGCGCCACCTCGTCGTCCGTGACGACGCACGGCGGCACCACGTGGATGCGGTTGTCGGCGAGGAACGGCAGCAGGTCGCGGGCCATCATCTCCGACTTCACGCGTGCTACGAGCGCCGGGGGCAGCGGCTCGCGGGTCGCGCGGTCCGCCACGAGCTCGAGGGCCCAGAACACCCCGAGGCCGCGGACCTCGCCGATCACGGGGTGGCGATCGGCGAGCGCGGCGAGCCCGGGGCCCAGCACGTCGGCGCCGATGCGCGCGGCGTTCTCGACGACGTGCTCGCGCTCCATCGTCTCGATCGTCGCGACCACGGCCGCCATCGCGAGCGGGTGCCCCGAGTAGGTGAGGCCGCCCGGGAACACGCGGTCGTCGAACGTCGCGGCGACCGCGTCGGAGATCAGGACCCCGCCCGCCGGCACGTAGCCGGAGTTGACGCCCTTCGCGAACGTCACCAGGTCGGGGCGGACGCCCCAGTGGTCGAGCGCGAGCCACGCGCCGGTGCGCCCGAACCCCGACATGACCTCGTCGAGGATCAGCAGCACGCCGTACCGGTCGCACAGCGCGCGCACGCCGGCGAGGTAGCCGTCGGGCGGCACGAGCACCCCGCCGGTCCCGACGACCGTCTCGAGCAGCACCGCGGCGACCGACGCCGGGCCCTCGCACTGGATCACGCGCTCGAGGTGGCGCAGCGCGCGCTCGCACTCCTCCTCGGGCGTGGTCGCCCAGAAGTCGCTGCGGTACAGGTACGGGCCGAACGCGTGCACGTGCCCGCGCGCGTACTCGTTGGGCACCCGGCGCCAGTCCCCCGTCGCGACCACGGCCGCGCCGGTGTTGCCGTGGTACGAGCGGTACAGCGAGACGACCTTGTCGCGGCCCGTGTGCTGGCGCGCGAGGCGGATGGCGTTCTCGTTGGCGTCGGCGCCACCGTTGGTGAAGAAGATCTTGTGCATCCCCGCGGGGGCGTGCGCGACGACCGCCCGCGCCGCGAGCCCGCGCGTGAGGTTCGCGGTCGCCGGGGCCACGGTCGGCAGCAGGTCGGCCTGCATCTGGATCGCCTGCACGACCGCGGGGTGCCCGTGGCCGATGTTGGTGTTGACGAGCTGGCTCGAGAAGTCGAGGTAGCGGCGTCCGGCGTGGTCCCAGACCTCGCTGCCCGAGCCGCCGGCCAGCACGAACGGCGCCAGGGCACCCTGCGCCGACCAGGAGTGGAAGACGTGCGCGCGGTCGAGCTCGGCGGCCCGGACGTCGTCGGGGTGCCGTGCGGGGTGGGGATCGGCGTGCGGGGCGAGGCCCTCCGGGGATCCCGGCGGTGCAGCGGTCATGGCGGACGCCTTCCTGGTCGCGTCGTGCGTCGTGCGTCGTCCCGTGCGTGGCGCGTGGTGCGTCGGCGGGGAGCCGCCGGGGCGGGCGCGGGCGGCGTGGAGGTCGCCCGCGCCCACCCCGGCGGACGGTCAGGCGCCGCCGGGCTCGAGCGTCACGTCGACGGGCTCGAAGTCGGCGCCCGTGACGTCAACACCCTCCTCCTCGAGCTCGGCGAGCGCCCGGTCGACGTACTCGTTGGTGAACGCCGGCTCGGCGGGCTCCTCGGAGATGATCGTCGCGCCGGTCTCGTTGGAGGTCTGCAGCGACATCTCGACGGTCGCGTCCCACGCGGCCTCGTCGATGTGGCCGATGCCGCCCGTGCTGGGCCAGATGAGCTTGTTGACCTCGTTGGTCATCCACAGCTGGTGGCTCGTGCCCAGGGTCGAGCCGGCCTTGGTCACGTGGTCCGCGGCCTCCTGCGGGTTGTCCCGCGCGAACGCCCAGCCGCGGATCGTGGCCTTGAGGAACTTCACGGTCGTCTCGGCGTACTCCTCGTCGTCGGCGAGGCGGCCCTGGTCGGCCCAGATCGCGTCCTGGAGCATCGCGGTGCCCTCCTCGTTCCAGTCGATGACCGTGAAGTCCTCGGGCTGGTAGAGCTCGCCGGTCTCCGGGTTCTCGGCCTCGAGCAGCTGCGCGTACTCGTTGTAGGTCATCGCCTGCGCCGCGTCGATGTCGCCCGCGAGGAACGCGTTCATGTCGAACGCCTGCTGCACGATCTCGACGTCCGTCACGCCGGCCTTGTTGAGCCCGGCGAACAGCTCCCACTCGTTGCCGTAGCCCCAGCTGCCGATCTTCTTGCCCGCGAGGTCCTCGACCGAGTCGATCCCCGAGTCGGCGAACGCGACCTGCAGGGTCGCGGACCGCTCGAAGATCTGCGCGACGTCGACGATGTCGGCGCCCTGCTCGATCGACCCGAGCACCTTGGGCACCCAGGCGACGGCGTAGTCGACCTCGCCGTTCGCGAGCGCGTCCTGCGGGACGACGTCGCCGCCGCTCGGCAGGATCTCGACGTCCAGTCCCTCGTCGGCGTAGAACCCCTCGGCGAGCGCGGCGTAGTAGCCGGAGAACTGCGCCTGCGTGAGCCACTGGAGCTGGAGCTTCACGGGTGTCATCCCGCTCGCGGACTCGCTGGCGCCCGCCTCGGGCTCGCTGTCGCCCGCGCAGCCCGCGAGCGTGAGCGCGGCCGTGAGCCCGAGCGCCGTGGCGGCCCACCGTGCGCGTCTGGTGTCCCTCATGTCATCGCCTTCCGTCGGTCGTCCGTGGGGGCCGCCCTTGCCCCGGGCGGGGTCGTGCGCGTGCTCGCCCGGTCGGTGCCCGGGTCTTGCCGTGCTGCGGGTGCTGCGGTGGTGCGGGTGGTGCGGTCCTGCGGGTGCTGCGGTGATCGACCAGCCCGGCGACGTCGGCGGGTGGACCTCCGTGGGGCGCTACGACGGGCCGGTGCCCGGGGCGTGGTGCCGCGTCACGGCGCGCTCGGCGGAGAGCGTCGCGACGTAGAAGACGAGCCCGACGACGATGCCGCCGACGACGTAGGCCCAGGCGCGGGCGTAGTTGCTGCCCGCGGCGGCGGTCGTGATGAACGAGCCGATGCCGGAGCGGGGTCCGCCGAAGTACTCCGCGACGATCGCGGAGATGACGGCCAGCGACGACGCGAGCCGCAGCCCGGTGAACACGAACGGCACCGCGGCGGGGATCGTCACGGCGCGCGTGACCTGGCGCGGCGTCGCGGCGAGGACCCGCATGAGCTCGCGGTGCACCGGGCGCACCTGACGCAGGCCTCGCAGCGAGTTCACGAACACGGGCACCAGCACCGCGAGCGCCGCGACGAGCTGGCGCGCGACCTCCGAGCTCGCGCCGTACATCGTGTAGAGCACCGGGGCGAGCGCGACGATCGGGACGACCGCGAGCGCCGCGACGAGCGGCCCGAGCAGCGCGTCGACGGCTCGGGTGCGCGCGGCGAGCACCGCGAGGCCGATCCCGGCGAGCGAGCCGAGCACGAGCCCGACGAGCGCGTTGGTCCCGGTCACGAGCGCGGCCCCGCCGATGGCCGGGAGGAACGCGACCACCTCCGAGGCGATGGCTGCCGGGCCGGGCAGCAGGTACGCCGGGAGCTCCCCGAGCGTGACGGCCGCCTGCCACGCGGCGAGGACCGCGAGCCCGAGCAGGACCGGGGCGAGGACGCGCTGCGCGGCGTCGGCGTCGGCGCCGGGTGCAGGGAGGGTGCGGGCGCTCACGGGACGTCCACCCCGCGCGCCGGCACGAGCGCCCCGCCGCGCAGCGCCTCGCGCACCGCGGTCACGGCCGCGAAGTACGCGGTGTCCTCGCGGACGCCGTCCTCGCGCCCCGCGGCCCGCCCGAGCCCGACGTCGACGACCGTGCGGATCCGGCCCGGCCGGGGCGACATGACCACGACGCGGTCCGAGAGGAACACCGCTTCGGGGATCGAGTGCGTGACGAACACGACCGCGGCGCGCGTCTCGGCGCAGATCCGCACGAGCTCGTTCTGCAGCCGCTCGCGCGTCATCTCGTCGAGCGCCCCGAAGGGCTCGTCCATGAGGAGCAGGCTCGGCTCCTCGGCGAGCGCGCGGGCGATCGCGACGCGCTGCTGCATGCCGCCCGAGAGCTGGTCGGGGAAGTGGTCCGCGAAGTCGGTGAGCCCGACGAGCGCGAGCATCTCCTCGGCGCGGGCCCGCCGGGCGACCTTGCCGGTCCCGTGCAGCGCGAGCGGCAGCTCGACGTTCGCCCGGACCGTGCGCCACGGCAGGAGCCCCGCCTGCTGGAACGCGATGCCGTAGTCGTGCGCGAGCCGGGCCTGCTCGGGGCTGCGGCCGAAGACCTCGATGGTCCCGGACGTCGGGGCGTCGAGGTCGGCGACGAGCCGCAGCAGCGTGCTCTTGCCGCAGCCGGACGGGCCGATGAGCGAGACGAACTCGCCCGCGGCGACGGTCAGGTCGACGTCGTCGAGCGCGGTCACGGCCCCGACTCCCCCGCCGGCGAAGACCCTGCTCACGCCCCGGACGTCGACCGCGACGGCGCTCACGCGGTCACCTCCGCGCGGCGGTAGCGACCCAGCGGGGCACCCAGCAGCGCGACGACGCCCGACGCCACGAGCCCGAGGGCGATCGCCCCGAAGATCGGTGCCCAGGGCTTCGCCGGGTCGCTGCTCGCGAAGTTGGCCAGCTCGAGGATCATGCGTCCGACACCTCCGGGGAGTCCGGTCGAGACCTCGGCGACGACGGTCCCGACGACGGCGGCCGCGGCTGCGAGGCGCAGCGCGGGGAGCAGGTAGGGCACGGACGCGGGCAGGTGCAGGTGCACGAGCGCCTGCCACCACCCCGCGCCGTAGCTGGTGAGCAGCTCGCGGTGGATCGCGTCGGGCGACTGCAGGCCCCGCAGCGCCCCGACCGCGACGGGGAAGAACGCGAGGTAGGAGGCGATGACCGCGACCGACATCCAGCCCTGCCACTCGAACGCGCCGAGCTCGAGCTTCGAGCCCCACGACTTCACGAGCGGCGCGAGCGCGATGAGCGGGACGGTCTGGCTCAGCACGACGAACGGCAGCGCCGCGCGCTCGGCGAGCCGCACGCGCTGCATGAGCACCGCGAGCACGAGCCCGACGCCCACCCCGAGCACCCACCCGACGGCCGCGACCCGCAGGCTCGCCGCGCACGCCTGCACGACGGCGACCCACAGCGCCGGCGCGCCGGCCGCGCCGGTCACGGGCTCGACGAGCCGCGCGAGCATGTCGCTCACGTGCGGCATCGCGAGGTCGGACGTGCGCGGCAGGAGCCGGACCTCGCCGACGAGCCACCCGTCGTCGGGCGCGAGGAGCTTGTAGCCCTCCCATGCCGCGACCACGAGCGCGAGCGCCGCGAGACCGAGCCCGACGCTGCGGGCGGGGCGGGCGACCGCGGCGCCCGCCCGGCGCACCGCCGCGGGTCGCGCAGCAACCGGTCGCACGCCAGCCGGTCGCACGGCCGCCGGTCGCACGGCCGCCGGTCGCTCGTTCACGCGGTCGCCACGACGGTCTCGCGCAGCGCGGGGATGACGCGCTCGCCGTACATCCGCAGGGTCTCCTCCTTGTTGTCGTGCTGGAGGTAGCCGGCGAACTGCGTGACACCGAGCGCGCGCAGGGCCTCGAGCTTCTCGACGTGCTCGCGGGGGCTGCCGAGCAGGCAGAACCGCTCGACGATCTCGTCGGGCACGAAGTCCGCGTGCGTGTTCCCGGCGCGTCCGTGCTGGTTGTAGTCGTACCCCTGCCGCCCCTCGATGTAGTCGGTGAGGGCCTTCGGCACGGTCGACCCGGCGCCGTACTTCGTGACGATGTCGGCGACGTGGTTGCCGACCATGCCGCCGAACCACCGGCACTGCTCGCGCATGTGCGCCCGCTCGGCCGGGGAGTCGCCGTTGCCGACGTACATGGGCGCCGCGACGCAGAACTTCACGGTGTCGGGGTCGCGCCCGGCCTGCTCGGCGGCGTCCCGGACGGTGCGGATCATCCACGCGGCGACGTCGAGGTCGGCGAGCTGCAGGATGAACCCGTCGCCCACCTCGCCGGTCAGCTTGAGCGCGAGCGGCCCGTAGGCGGCGACCCACATCTCGAGCGCGGAACCGTGGCTCCACGGGAACCGGACCTTCGCACCGTTGACCTCGACCGCGCGGTCGTTCGCGAGCTCGCGGATGACGTGGATCGACTCGCGGAGCGTCGCGAGGTTGGACGGCCGGCCGTTCAGCGTGCGGACCGCCGAGTCGCCGCGGCCGATGCCGCACACGGTCCGGTTGCCGTACATCTCGTTGAGCGTCGCGAACAGCGAGGCGAGCACGGTCCAGTCCCGCGTCGCGGGGTTGGTGACCATGGGCCCGACGACCACCTTGCGGGTGGCCGCGAGGATCGCCGAGTAGATGACGAACGGCTCCTGCCACAGCAGGTGCGAGTCGAACGTCCACACGTAGTCGAAGCCGTGCGTCTCGGCCTGGCGCGCGAGCTCGACGGTGCGCGAGGCCGGGGGGTTGGTCTGCAGGACGACGCCGAAGTCCACGGTGTGCTCCCTCCGGTTCAGGTACGGCTTCAGATGAGGTACTGCGAGAGCTCGCGCTTGACGTAGCGGCCGTGCCCGGCGCGCCCGTGGAACTCCCCGCCGTCGACGACGACCGAGCCGCGCGAGAGCACCGTGTCGACGTGCCCGTCGACCTCGAAGCCCTCCCAGGCCGAGTAGTCCATCTGCATGTGGTGGGTCTTCCCGAGCCCGATCGACGTGTGGCCGGCGGGGTCGTAGACGACGAGGTCGGCGTCGGCGCCGGGGGCGATCACGCCCTTGCGGCCGTACATCCCGAACATCCGCGCGGGGGTCGTCGAGCAGATCTCGACCCACCGCTCGAGCGTGATCTCGCCGGTCACGACGCCCTGGTAGAGCAGGTCGAGGCGGTGCTCGACCGAGCCGATGCCGTTCGGGATCTTCGAGAAGTCGCGCACCCCCAGCTGCTTCTGGGTCATGCAGAACGGGCAGTGGTCGGTCGAGACGAGCTGCAGGTCGTTGGTGCGCAGCGCGCGCCACATGTGGTCCTGGTGGTGCTCGGCCCGCGAGCGCAGCGGCGTCGAGCACACCCACTTCGCGCCGTCGAACCCGGGCGCTCCGAGCTGCTCCTCGAGCGAGAGGTACAGGTACTGCGGGCACGTCTCGCCGAACACGTTCTGGCCCTCGTCGCGGGCGAGCGCGATCTGGTGCGCGGCCTGCTTCGCCGAGACGTGCACGACGTACAGCGGGGCGCCCGTGAGGTTCGCAAGCATGATCGCGCGGTGTGTCGCCTCGGCCTCCGCCTGCCAGGGCCGGGTCAGCCCGTGGAACACCGGGTCGGTGTCGCCGCGGGCGAGCGACTGCTGCACGAGCAGGTCGATGACCGAGCCGTTCTCGGCGTGCATCATGATCATCGAGCCGTTCGAGGCGGCCTTCTGCATGGCCTTGACGATCTGGCCGTCGTCCGACAGGAACACGCCCTTGTAGGCCATGAAGAGCTTGAAGCTCGACACGCCCTCCGCGACGAGCTCGTCCATCGCGTCGAGCGAGGAGTCCTGGACGTCGCTGAGGATCTGGTGGAAGCCGTAGTCGATCGCACACGCGCCGGCGGCCTTGTCCTGCCACAGCGCGTACTGCTCGAGCGGGTTCTCCCCCGCGTACTGCACGACGAAGTCCACGATCGTCGTCGTGCCGCCCCACGCGGCGGCCTTCGTGCCGGTCTCGAACGTGTCGGAGGCGAACGTGCCGCCGAAGGGCATCTCCATGTGGGTGTGCGCGTCGATGCCGCCGGGGATGACGTACTTCCCCGTGGCGTCGATCACGCGGTCGACCGAGGCGGCGAGGTCGTGGCCGAGCAGCGTCGAGCCGGGCGCGAGCACGGCGGCGATCTGCTCGCCGTCGACGAGCACGTCGGCGGCGCCGCGGCCGGTCGCGTTCACGACGGTGCCGCCGGTGATCAGGGTCGTGGTCATGCGGGGCGTCCTCTCGCGGGTCGTCGGGCCGGCGCGTGCGGGGCCGGGGTCACGGCGCGACGATCGGGGCGTAGGCGTCGGGGCGGCGGTCGCGGAAGAACTGCCAGCGCTCGCGCACCTCGCGGACCTGGTCGAGGTCGATGTCCCGGACGATCAGCCCGGCCTCGGTCGAGGACGCGACGTCGCCGACGACGTTCCCGTCGGGCCCGACGACGTAGGAGGAGCCGTAGAACGCGACCGCCTCGTCGCCGTACTCGTTGGTCTCGGCACCGACGCGGTTGCACGCCGCGACGAAGTAGCCGTTCGCGATCGCCGCGGCCGGCTGCTCGATCTCCCAGAGCTTGTTGGAGATGCCGGGCGCGGTGGCGTTCGGGTTGAACACGATCTCGGCGCCGTTCAGGGCCAGCGTGCGCCAGCCCTCCGGGAAGTGCCGGTCGTAGCAGATGTTCACGCCGATCTTTCCGACCGCGGTCTCGAACACCGGCCAGCCGAGGTTGCCGGGGCGGAAGTAGAACTTCTCCCAGAACTTGGGCAGGTGCGGGATGTGGTGCTTGCGGTACTTGCCGAGGTAGCTGCCGTCCGCGTCGATGACCGCGGCGGTGTTGTAGAGCACGCCGGGCTGGTCCTCCTCGTAGACCGGGAGCACGATCACGATGCCGAGCTCGGCAGCGAGCGCCGCGAACCGGTCGGTCGTCGGGCCCGGCACGGACTCCGCGTACTCGTAGTACGCCGGGTCCTGCGTGATCCCGAAGTACGGGCCGTAGAACAGCTCCTGGAAGCAGATCACCTGCGCGCCCTGCGCGGCGGCCTGCCGCGTGAAGTCCTCGTGCAGGGCGGTCATCGACTCCCGGTCGCCCGTCCACCCCGTCTGGGTCAGCGCCACGCGCACCACGCTCATCAGGCCTCCGCCTCGTCGGTCCGTCGTCGCCGCCGGGCGTGCCGGTCGGCGGTCCGGTGCGGGGTCCCGGGGCCGGCGAGGGCCTCGGGGCCACGTCGCCAGGAATGTGACTGTGGGCGTTGAACATTTCTGCGGCGTAACCGTGTGTTTCCCTGACGAGAACCCCGGTGACGGTCCGGTAAACCTTCGCCGGCCCGTGTCCGGTTCGTCCCCGCACGGCACGGCCGCCGGCGCCGTCGGCGCGGCCGGGGACGGCACCATGACGCCATGCCCGAGCACACCTCCCGTGCCGTCGCACGCACCGACGGCTCCCCCACCGCCGCGCCGGTGCGCCTCGCCGCGCACGTCGACGACCGCAGCCCGCGCGGCATCGCCGCGACCGTCGCCCGCCTCGTGCGCTCGGGCGAGCTCGCGCCCGGCGACCGCCTGCCGACCGTGCGCGAGCTCGCGGCGGACATCGGGGTGTCGCCGGCGACCGTGAGCGGCGCGTGGCAGGCGCTCGCGGGCGTCGGGCTCGTCGTCTCGCGGGGCCGGGCCGGCACCTACGTCCAGCCCGAGCCCGCGAGCTGGCTGCCGCCGCGCTACCGCGACCTCGCCACCGGCGCACCCGCCGCGCGCCTCGACCTGTCGAGCGGCACCCCCGACCCCGCGCTGCTGCCCCCGCTCGGTCCCGCGCTGCGCCGGGTCGCCGCGCGCACGCCCGCCGCCGGGACCGGCACCTACCTGTCCGCCCCCGTCATCGAGCCGCTCGAGCGGCTGCTGCGGGCGTCGTGGCCGTTCGCCCCCGAGCGCCTGACCGTGGTCGACGGCGCGGTCGACGCGCTGAGCCGCACGCTCGAGCAGGTCGCGCGGTTCGGGGACCGCGTCGTCGTCGAGGACCCCTGCTTCCCGCCGATCCTCGACCTGCTCGACCAGCTCGGCCTCGAGCGCGTCCCGGTCGCGCTCGACCGGCAGGGCCTGCGCCCCGACCTGCTCGCCGCGGCGCTCGACGGCGGCGCGAGCGTCGTCGTGCTCCAGCCGCGCGCGCACAACCCGACCGGGGTGAGCATGTCCGCGACGCGGGCCCGCGAGCTCGCGCGCGTGCTGCGGGCCCCACGCGACGGCCCGCGCGTGCACGTCGTCGAGGACGACCACTCGGGCGACATCTGCCGGGCGCCCGACGTGAGCCTCGGCCAGCACCTCCCGCACCGCGTCGTGCACGTGCGCTCCTACTCCAAGTCGCACGGCCCGGACCTGCGCATCGCGGCCGTCGGCGGGCCTGCGGCCGTGCTCGACCGGCTCGTCGCGCGCCGCATGCTCGGGCCCGGGTGGACGAGCCGGCTGCTGCAGGAGGTGCTCGTCGACCTCATGACCGACGGCGACCCGATGGGTGCGGTGCTCGACGCCCGGCGCGTGTACTCCGCCCGCCAGCGCGCGCTCACCGCCGCGCTCGCGGAGCACGGCGTGCGCGTCCAGCCCGGCGACGGGATCAACCTGTGGCTGCCGGTCGCCGACGAGGCCGCGGCGCTCGTCCGGCTCGAGGCCGCGGGGATCCGGGTCGCGCCGGGCTCGCCCTTCCTCGCCCGTACCGAGCCGGCGGACGGCCCGCGCGGTGCGCACGTACGCGTCACCGTCGGGGTGCTGCGGGACGACTTCGAGGCCATCGCCCGGGCGCTCGCGCTCGCCGCAGCCTGAGCGGCGCGCGGCACCTGGACGCCCGTCCGACGCGTTGGCTCAGGTCCCGGTGGGATCCGCCGATAGGAAGGTCCAGCAGCGCGCACCCGGGCAGCGCCGCCGGCGGGGAGGTGGTGGCATGTCGGTGACCGATGCCGCGCACGCGACCTTCGTGCACCCCGTCGACGCCCCCGACTGGGACGCCCTCGTCGACGAGCTCGAGCTGCTCCAGGAGTCCGACGCGCCGGCGTGCGTCGAGCGCGGGCGCGAGCACCTCGACCTCGCCCGGCTGCACGGCGACGAGCACGCGGAGATGCGCCTGTCCTGCTGCGTCGCGTTCGCGCACCACGCGCTCGCGCAGGACGCCGACGCGCTGCGTGCCGCGGGACGCGCGCAGCAGCTCGCGCACGAGCTCGGCGACCTCGTGTGGGAGTCGCGCGCGCTCGTGTGCCAGGGCCTCGTGCACCACGAGATCGGCGACGTCGAGGGCGCGATCGACGAGCTCGACCGCGCGCTCGGCCTGCGCCGGCGAACCGACGACGACGCGGGCACGGCCTCGGTGCTCAACAGCCTGGGCACCGTGTACATGGGCATGGCGCACTTCGCCCCCCAGGCGGCGCAGGTGCTCGCCGAGGCACGGCGGCTGTGGCTCGCGGCCGACGACCCGGACCACGCGTCGATGGCGCTGACCAACCTCGCCAAGGCCTACGTCGTCACGAGCGGGCGGCTCGCCGCGACCAACCCGCGCGGGGCGGTCGCCGCGGCCCGCCACGCGCTCGGGATCGCCCGGCAGTCCGTCGACGAGGCCGACGCCGCGGGCCTCGCACGCACCGGCATCGACGCCCGGCTCGCGGTCGTCGGCGCCCACATGCACGTGGGCGACCTCGAGGCCGCCGGGCAGGCGCTCGAGGGCACCGGCACGATGCTGCGCACGTTCCCCTCCGCGCGGCAGCAGCTCCAGCACCACGGGCTGCGCGGCCGCTGGCTCGTGCGCACCGGACGGCTCGACGAGGCCGTGCTCGCGCTGTGCGACGGCCTCGACCTGTGCGCCGAGCTCGACCGGCCCGGCGAGCGCATCGAGCTCCTCTCGACGCTCGTCGACGCGCACGAGGGCCGCGGCGACCTGCCGTCGGCGCTCGCGACGCTCCGCGAGCTGCACGAGCTCACGCTCCAGCAGGGCGACGCGATCGCCGACCGGCGCGCGCTGCTGCTCAGCTCGCGGCTCGAGGTCGAGCGCGCCGAGCGCGCCGCGGACGCCGAGCGCACGCGCGCCCGCGCCCTCGAGGAGCACAACGCACGGCTCGAGCACGAGGCCACGCACGACGTGCTCACCGGGCTGCCGAACCGGCGCGCGCTCGACGTCGCGCTCGCCCGCTGGTCGGGCGACCCGTCGCGCCGGTTCGCGTGCGCGCTGCTCGACATCGACCACTTCAAGCGGGTCAACGACGAGTTCTCGCACCAGGTCGGCGACCAGGTGCTGGCCCGGCTCGGCGAGGTCCTGCACGACGTCATCAGGGCGAGCGACGTGGCCGCGCGCTACGGCGGCGAGGAGTTCGCGATCCTGCTCGACGGGCTCACCGACGTCAACGCCGCCGACGCGTGCGAGCGCATCCGGCGCGTGATCGTCTCCCACCGCTGGGACGACCTCATGCCCGGCGGGAACCTCACCGTGAGCGTCGGCGTCGCGGTGCACCGCCCGGACGAGACCGTCGGGTCGATGCTCACGCGCGCCGACGAGGCGCTCTACCACGTCAAGCGCAACGGCCGGGACGCGGTGCAGGTCGCCCTCTGACGGGTCCGGGCGGGCCGCCGCACCCCGGCGGCGGACCCGACGACCCGGTTCGCCGGGGCTACGATGTCGCTGGATCCCGGGCTGGACTTGGCTCGGAGCGAGGGCCTCGACCTGGGCCCGGGTTCGACGTCGGCGAGCTGCGCCGACCCCCTGACGTCGCGGGCCCGACGCTGCGCCCCGAGCCGCACCCCAGCACCGCATCCCAGGAGCGCCCATGTCCCGCCCTGCCCGCACGGCACCCGCCGCGCACCGGTCCACGCGCCGCCGTCGCACCGGCGCCCTCGCCCTCGCCCTGACCCTCGGCGCCACGCTCGCCGCCTGCGCCCCGACGACCGCGACCGAGGAGCCCGTCACCGCCTCGCCGGCGCCCTCGGGCGGCTTCTCCCCCGTGACGCTCGACAACTGCGGCACCGAGGTCACGGTCGAGGCCCCGCCCGAGCGCGTCGTGACGATCAAGTCGACCGCGACCGAGATGCTGCTCGCGCTCGGCCTCGAGGACGCGCTCGTCGGCACCGCGTTCGCCGACGGCCCCGTGCCCGCGCCGTACGCGGACGCCGCCGCCGGGATCCCGGTGCTCTCCGACAAGGTCCCCGGGCAGGAGGCGCTGCTCGAGGTGCAGCCCGACTTCGTCTACGGCGGCTGGGAGTCCAACTTCTCGCCCGACGGCGCCGGCGACCGGGACGCGCTCGCGGCGCTCGGCATCGCGACGTACGTCTCGCCCGCCGCGTGCAAGGGCGAGGCGTACATGCCCGACCCGCTGACCTTCGACGAGCTGTTCGACGAGATCCGCGAGATCGCCTCGCTGTTCGGTGCGGGCGAGCGCGCCGAGGAGCTCATCGCCGAGCAGGAGGCGGCCCTGGCGTCGGTGACCCCGCCCGCCCAGGAGACGACCGCGCTCTGGTACAGCTCGGGGACCGACACCCCGTACGTCGGCGCGGGCATCGGCGCGCCGCAGATGATGCTCGAGGCGGTGGGCCTGACCAACGTCTTCGCCGACGTGCACGACACGTGGACGTCCGCCGGGTGGGAGCAGGTCGTCGCCGCGGACCCGGACGTGATCGTCCTGGTCGACGCCGCCTGGAACACCGCGGAGTCGAAGATCGAGCTGCTCGAGAGCAACCCGGCCACGCGCGAGCTCACCGCGGTGCGCGAGCAGCGCTACCTCACGCTGCCCTTCCCCGCGGCCGAGGCCGGCGTGCGCAACGCCGACGCGGTCGTCGACCTCGCCGAGCAGCTCGCCGCGCTGCCGGACGCACGCTGACGGGCGGACGACCGACCCGCATGGACCGGGCCCCCCGGCGTCCGCCGCTCACCGTGCTGCTCGCGGTCGGCGGTGCGCTGCTCGTCGCGACGGTGCTCGTGACCGTGACGATCGGCCCCGCGGACCTCGCCGTCGCCGACGTCGGGCACAGCATCGGCGCGCACCTCCGGATCCCCGGCGCCCGGCCGGTCCCGGTCCTGCTCGACGCGATCGTCTGGGAGCTGCGCCTGCCGCGCGTCCTCACGGCGGCCGCCGTCGGGGCGGGTCTCGCGCTCGCGGGCGCGGTCATGCAGAGCCTCACGCGCAACCCGCTCGCCGACCCGTACCTGCTCGGGCTGTCCTCGGGTGCGTCGCTCGGCGCCGTCGCGGTTCTCGTCGTCGGCGTCGGGCTGCTGCTGCCGGTCGCCGCCTTCGCGGGGGCGCTCGCCGCGCTCGCCGCGACCCTCGCCCTCGCGCGCACCGGCGGGGTCCTGACGCCCGGGCGTGCCGTCCTCGCGGGGCTCGCGGTCTCGCAGCTCGCCGCCGCCGGCACGTCGTTCGTCATCTTCTGGACGGCGACCGGGGACTCGTACCGCGAGATCCTCAGCTGGCTCATGGGCTCGCTCGCGGGCGCCACGTGGTCCTCGGCGTGGATCGCGGGCGGCGCGCTCGCGGTCGTGGGCGTCGTGCTCGTGCTCAGCGCGCTGCGGCTCGACGCGTTCGCGTTCGGCGACACGTCGGCCGCGGCGCTCGGCATCGACGTGGGCCGCACGCGCTGGACCCTCATGACCCTCGTCGCGCTGCTCACCGGCGCGATGGTCGCGGTGAGCGGCGCGATCGGCTTCGTCGGGCTCGTCCTGCCGCACGCTGTCTCGGTCGTCACCGGACCTGCGCACCGCCGGCTGCTGCCCGTCGCGGCGCTCACCGGCGCCGTCTTCCTCGTGTGGGCGGACACGCTCGCGCGCACGGTGTTCGACCCGCGCGAGCTCCCCGTCGGGATCATCACCGCGCTCATCGGCGTCCCCGTGTTCGCGGTGCTGCTGCGCCGCGGTCGGGGGGTCGCGTGGAGCTGACGCTCACGGGCGTGCGGACCCGGCTCGGCGGGCGGTGGGTCGTCGACGGCATCGACGCGACGCCGCCCCCGGGCCGCCTGACCGGGCTGCTCGGCCCCAACGGCGCGGGCAAGACGACGCTCCTGCGGCTCGTCGCCGGGCTGCTCGTCCCCGAGGGCGGCGCGGTGCTCGTCGACGCCGGCGCCGACCCGGGCGCGGCGGCGACCGCGCCGGTCCCCGTGCACGACCTCCCCCGGCGCGCGCGGGCCCGGCGGATCGCGCTGCTCGAGCAGGAGTCGTCGAGCACCGTGCCGCTCTCGGTGCACGACGTCGTCGCGCTCGGGCGGATCCCCTACCGCACCGCCTGGGGCGCCGACCCGGACCCCGCCGCCGTGACCCGCGCGCTCGAGCACGCCCGCGCGGCGCACCTCGCGGACCGGGCGTGGTCGTCGCTGTCGGGCGGCGAGCGCCAGCGGGTGCACGTCGCGCGCGCGCTCGCGCAGGAGCCCGAGCTGCTGCTGCTCGACGAGCCGACGAACCACCTCGACGTGAGCACGCAGCTGAGCCTGCTCGCGTTCGTCCGCGACCTCGGCACCACGACGGTCGCGGCGCTGCACGACCTCAACCTCGCCGCGGCGTTCTGCGAGCACGTGCTCGTGCTCTCGGGCGGACGGCTCGCCGCAGCCGGGCACCCGCGCGACGTGCTGCGTCCCGCGCTGCTCAGCGAGGTCTACGGGGTCGACTGCGACGTGCTGACCCACCCGCGCACCGGGCGGCCGGTCATCGCGTTCGCGGAGCCGGCGAGCGACCCGGCGCCCACCGCCCCCGCACCCCCGACCGACGGAGCCCCCGCATGAAGATCACGGTCCTGTCCGGCGGCGTCGGCGGTGCCCGGTTCACGCGCGGGCTGCTCGCCCACCTGCGCACCGTCCTCCCGGGCGCCCCGGACGCCCCCGCCGGCACGACCGCCGAGGTCACCGTCGTCGCGAACACCGGCGACGACATGTGGTTCCGCGGCGTGCGGGTGTGCCCCGACCTCGACACGCTGATGTACACGCTCGGCGGCGCGGTGCACGAGGACCAGGGCTGGGGCCGGCGCGAGGAGACGACGCGCACGAGCACCGACCTCGCCGCGTACGGGCTCGGCGGCGAGTGGTTCACGCTCGGCGACCTGGACCTCGCGACGCACCTGGCCCGGACGGAGCTGCTGCGCACCGGGCTCGGGCTCGCCGACGTGACCGCCCGGCTGTGCCGGCGCTGGTCCCCCGGCGCGCGCCTGCTCCCCATGACCGAGCAGGAGGTCGAGACGCACGTCGAGGTCGACGGCCCGGACGGCTCGCCCGTGCTGCTGCACTTCGAGGAGTGGTGGGTGCGGCACCGCGCGGCGCTGCCCGCGCGGCGGTTCGTGCAGGTCGGCCTCGGCCCGTCGCAGCCCGGACCGGGCGTCCTGGACGCGCTGCGGGACGCGGACGTCGTCGTCGTGCCGCCGTCGAACCCGGTCGTCTCGGTCGGCACGATCCTCGCCGTCCCGGGGGTCCGCGACGCGCTGCGGGCGACGCGCGCGCCGGTCGTGGGCGTCAGCCCGGTGATCGGCGGGGCGCCGGTGCGGGGCATGGCCGACGCGTGCCTGCGCGCGATCGGCGTCGAGACGAGCGCCGCGGCGGTCGCCCGGCACTACGGGCGGCGCGACGAGGGCGGGGTCCTCGACGCGTGGCTGCTCGACACGGCCGACGCCGCCGCGGCCGAGGAGCTGCGCGCCGAGGGCTGGGTGGCGCGCGCCGTCCCGACGCTCATGACGGACGTCCCGACCACCGCGCGGATCGCCGCCGACGCCCTGGACCTCGTGGCCGCCGGGCGCCGCTAGGGTGCGGCGTCCGCGATCGCGACCGCGCCTCCAGGAGCACCCCGATGTCGAGCACGACCCCCGCCGGCGACTCGCCCACCGGCCCTGGCGCGTACGGCGGCGCACCCGCCGACCCGACGTTCCCGAACCCGTACGGCGGCGCACCCACGCCGGCGGCAGCGCGCGGCCCGCACGGCGGCGCACCCGCGGACCCCGCGAGCCCGTACGCGGCGCCCGCCCTCCGACACCCGGGCCCGTTGCGGCCGCCCGCCGCCGGCTACCCCGGACAGCACCCGGCCCCGGTCGCGGTCCACCCGGGCTACCCGTCCTACCCCGGCCACCCGGGCTACCCGCCCCCGGCGTACGGGCTCCCCTCGCTCGCCTCGTGGGGGCTGCGCGTCGGCGCGCACCTGCTCGACACCGTCCTCATCGTGGTGCCGTACTACGGGCTGCTCGGCCTGGCGCTGGTCAACTCGGAGCCGGGCTACGACATGACCGGCGCCCCGACCCGGGTGCCCACGCCGCTCGGTGTCCTGTTCTTCGTGCTCGCGCTCGTCCTGGCCACGGCGTACTGGGTGTGGAACCGCGGGTACCTGCAGGGCCGCACCGGTGCGACGCTCGCGAAGCGCTGGCTCGGGCTGCGCGTCGTCGACCAGCACACCCTGCAGCCGCTCGGCATGGGACGCTCGCTCCTGCGGGACCTGGCGCACGTGCTCGACGGCTGGTCGCTCAACATCGGCTACCTGTGGCCGCTGTGGGACGACCGCCGGCAGACCTTCGCGGACAAGGTCGTCGGGACGGTCGTCGTCGAGGCCTGACGCACGCGCGGGCGCGGCACCCCGGGTCAGCTGCGCCCCGCCGCGGGTCAGCCCGCACCGCGGGGCAGCCCGCGCCGCACGTCCCGTCCGCCCGACCGCCCCGTGCGTCAGCCGCGCCGCACCCCGGGTCAGCCGGTGCGCCGGCCGCCGAGCCCGTGCAGCACCTGCCGCGTCTGCTCCCCCACGCGCAGCGCCGCCACCGCGTCGAGGTCCGCGGCGACGTCGACGTCCTGCTCCACGCCCGACCCGCGGGGCACCGCGAGCCGGACGTGCCCGGCGGCGGTGTGCGCGGCCGCGGACCCCGCCCCGAAGCGGGGTCGCGGCGCGTGGCCGGCGCGCGCCGTCAGGACGGTCGTCCCCGTCCCCTCGGCGTCCGCGACGAACCCGCGCGCCACGCCGCCGGCCCGCGCCAGCACGTCGTCGAGCTCGTCGGGGCGGAGCGCGGGCAGGTCGCCGAGCACGACCGCCACGCCGTCGTGCGGCGCGAGGTCCCGCGCCCGCGCGATCCCGAGGCCCACCGCCGCGTCGAGCCCGACCGCGGTGCGCTCGGCGAGGACCTCGACCCCGGGCAGCTCGGCGGCGGTGGCACCGAACGCCGCGTCCCCGGTGACCACGACCACGCGGGCGACGGCGCGCGCTGTGCTCACCGCGGCGAGGGTGTCCCCCGCCATCGCGCGCACCAGCGCGGTGCGCGCGCCGGGGTCGAGGGTCCCCGCGAGGCGGGTCTTGCCGAGCGCCGCCGCCTTGACGGGCACGACGACGCTCCAGCGGGCGGTGCTCACGCGGGCGTCGCGCCCGTCGTGGGCAGCCCGCGGCCGTCCGCGGCGTCCTTCCAGCCCTGCGCGTACGCCTCGGCGCTGCCCTGCTCGAACATGTCCTCGGCGCCGAGGCGCACGAGGCTGCGCGCGCCCGGGCCGTCCTCGTCGGTCACGTGCTCGGCGAGCCCGCGCACGACCGCGACGGGCCGCCCGGTGGCCTTGCCCTTGACGAGCTCCGCGGCGCCGGCGATCTCGTCGGCGACCGCGGCCTGGCTCACCTGCAGAGCGCGCCCGTGCGTGTCGAGCCGCCCGCGCAGGTCGTCGAGCACGCGCACGCCCGCGGCGCCGATCGCGAGGTCGGTCTGCCCGTGCCGCCACGGCCGTCCCGCGGTGTCGGTCAGCAGGACGCCGAGCGCGAGCCCGAACCGCTCCCGGAGCCCGGCGCGCAGGCGCCGCGCGGACGCGTCCGGGTCGAGCGGCAGGAGCAGCACGGTGCCGTCGGGGGTGTTCGACGCGTCGACACCCGCCGCGGCCATGACGAGCCCGAGCCGGTTCTCGACGATCCGCGTCACGCCGCCGGGGTGCTCGCGCGTCGCGACGACCCGCACCGTCTCGGCGGTGATCGCGTCCTCGCGGTCGGCCGCCGGGACGACCCGCCCCTCGGCCTTCGAGACGATCTTGCTGGTCACGACCACGATGTCGCCGTCCGCGAGCGCCGGCAGCGCGGGGTCCGCGAGCGCACGGGCGACGAGCTCGACGAGGTCGTCGCCGGGCACGACCTCGGGCAGCCCGTCCGGCGCCCAGACGCGCAGCTCGCTCATCGCACGAGGCTCGGCAGGACGTCGCGGCCGAAGACCTCGATCCACTCGCGCTGGTTGCGCCCGACGTTGTGCAGGTAGATCCGGTCGAAGCCGAGGTCGACGTACTTCTGGATCTCGGCGCGGTGCACGTCGGGGTCCGCGGAGATGACCATGCGGCCCTGGAAGTCCTCGGGGCGCACGAGCTTGGCCATCTGCTCGAAGTCGAACGGCGAGCGGATGTCGGCCTTGGGGAACTTCATGCCGCCGTTGGGCCACTCGGTCATCGCGTTCGTGAGCGCCTGCTCGTCGGTCTCCGCCCAGGACATGTGGAGCTGGAGCACCTTGGGCATCGTGTCGGGGTCCTTGCCGGCCTCGCGCGCGCCCTCGGCGAACTTGGCGAACAGCCCGGAGATCTTCTCGAGCGGAGCGCCGACCGTGATGAGCCCGTCGGCGTGGCGGCCCGTGCGCTTGGCGGTCACGGGCCCGGCGGTCGCGACGAGGATCTCGGGCGGGACCTCGGGCATGGTCCACAGGCGGGTCGACTCGAGCTTGTAGAACGTCCCCGAGTGCTTGACGTCCTTGCCCGCGAGCGACGCCGTGAACAGCTTGTTGATGATCTCGATGGCCTCGAACATGCGGTTGATCCGCTCGGGCGCCTCGGGCCAGTAGCCGGCGACCACGTGCTCGTTGAGCGCCTCGCCCGAGCCGAGCCCGAGCCAGTGCCGCCCGGGGTACATCGCGGCGAGCGTCGCCGACGCCTGCGCGACCATCGCGGGGTGCCACCGGAACGTCGGCGCGGTCACGCCCGGACCGAGGTCGCCGCGCGTGCGCTCACCGAGCGCCGAGAGCACGTTCCAGACGAACGCCGACTGCCCCTGCGCGGGGACCCACGGCTGGAAGTGGTCCGCAGCCATGACGCCCGAGAACCCGTTCTCCTCCGCGTACGCCGACAGCTCGACGACCTCGCTCGGGTGGAACTGCTCCAGCATCGCCGCGTACCCGACCGTCAGTCCGGCCGCCGTCACACCCTGCGCCACGTCGCCACCTCTCTCGCGCCGACCTGACCTCGGCCGGCACCCGCACACGGGCACCTCGGACGAGCGTGCCTCGTCGAGCGTAACGAGTCCGGGTTTCGTGGATGTTCCCCGCGCCCCCGGGCCGGGCGGCGGCGCGTCGGCAGGCCCGCGCATCTGGGAGGATGTCGCACCATGAGCGACCTGCGTCCCGAGCCGACCCCGACCGCACCCGGCACGTCAGCGGCGAACCCGACCAGCGCAGCGACGACCGCCCGCCCCGTACCCGACAAGGTCTCGCTCGACGGCCTCGAGCAGCGCTGGGACACGGCGTGGGGCGAGCAGGGCACGTACTCCTTCGACCGGACCGCCGAGCGCGCGCAGGTCTACTCGATCGACACCCCGCCGCCGACCGTCTCGGGCTCGCTGCACGTGGGACACGTGTTCTCCTACACGCACACCGACGTCGTCGCGCGCTTCCAGCGCATGCGCGGGAAGTCGGTGTTCTACCCGATGGGCTGGGACGACAACGGCCTGCCGACCGAGCGCCGCGTGCAGAACTACTACGGGGTGCGCTGCGACACGTCGCTGCCGTACGTCGAGGGCTACGAGCCGCCGTTCGCGGGCGGCGACGGCAAGAGCGTGAAGGCGGCCGACCAGCAGCCCATCAGCCGGCGCAACTTCGTCGAGCTGTGCGAGCGCCTGACCGCCGAGGACGAGCGCCAGTTCGAGGCGCTGTGGCGCCACCTCGGTCTGTCCGTCGACTGGTCGCACCACTACCAGACCATCGGCCGCGAGGCGCAGAAGGTCGCGCAGACCGCGTTCCTGCGCAACGTCGCGCGCGGCGAGGCGTACGCCGCCGAGGCGCCCGGGCTGTGGGACGTCACGTTCCAGACCGCCGTCGCGCAGGCCGAGCTCGAGGCCCGCGACTACCCGGGGCACTTCCACAAGGTGGCCTTCCACGCCTCCGTCGACGGGGTCGACACGCCCGTCCACATCGAGACGACGCGCCCCGAGCTGCTCCCCGCGTGCGTCGCGCTCATCGCCCACCCGGACGACGAGCGCTACCAGCACCTGTTCGGCACGACCGTCCGCTCGCCGCTCTTCGACGTCGAGGTCCCGGTGCTGGCCCACCCGGCGGCCGAGCCCGACAAGGGCGCGGGCATCGCGATGTGCTGCACGTTCGGCGACCTGACCGACGTGCAGTGGTGGCGCGAGCTCCAGCTCCCGACGCGCTCGGTCCTCGTGCGCGACGGGCGCCTCACGCGCGAGGTCCCGGAGTGGATCACCTCGGAGCGCGGCACGGCGCTGTTCGCCGAGATCGCGGGCAAGACGACCTTCTCGGCACGCACGGCCGTGGTCGACGCGCTCCGCGAGTCGGGCGACCTCGACGGTGAGCCGGTCGCGACGCAGCGCAAGGCGAACTTCTTCGAGAAGGGCGACAAGCCGCTCGAGATCGTCACGTCGCGCCAGTGGTACATCCGCAACGGCGGGCGCGACGTCCCGCTGCGCGAGGAGCTCCTCGGCCGCGGCGCCGAGCTCGGGTTCCACCCCGACTTCATGCGCGTGCGCTACGAGAACTGGGTCGGCGGCCTCAACGGCGACTGGCTCGTCTCGCGCCAGCGCTTCTTCGGCGTCCCGATCCCCGTCTGGTACCCCCTCGACGCGCAGGGCGAGCCCGACTACGACCACCCGCTGGTGCCCGACGAGGCGACGCTGCCGGTCGACCCGTCGTCCGACGTCCCGCCGGGGTACTCCCCCGACCAGCGCGGCGTGCCGGGCGGCTTCGTCGGCGACCCCGACATCATGGACACCTGGGCGACGAGCTCGCTGACGCCGCAGATTGCGGGCGGCTGGCTCTCCGACCCCGACCTGTTCGCGCGCGTCTTCCCGATGGACCTGCGCCCCCAGGGCCAGGACATCATCCGCACCTGGCTGTTCTCGACCGTCGTGCGCGCGCACCTCGAGCACGGCAGCCTGCCCTGGGCGAACGCCGCGATCTCGGGCTGGATCCTCGACCCCGACCGCAAGAAGATGAGCAAGTCCAAGGGCAACGTCGTCACGCCCATGGGCCTGCTCGAGGAGCACGGCTCCGACGCGGTGCGGTACTGGGCGGCGTCCGCCCGCCTCGGCACCGACGCCGCGTTCGAGGTCGGCCAGATGAAGATCGGCCGCCGGCTGGCGATCAAGGTGCTCAACGCGAGCAAGTTCGCGCTGACCTTCGGCTCGCCCGAGGACCGCGCGCGCCTGCTCGACGCCTCGCTCGTGACCGAGACCCTCGACCGCGCGATGCTCGCCGGGCTCGCGGACGTCGTCGACCGGGCGACCGCGGCGCTCGAGGCCTACGACCACACGCGCGCGCTCGAGCTCACCGAGACGTTCTTCTGGACGTTCTGCGACGACTACCTCGAGCTCGTCAAGGACCGCGCGTACGCGGGCGGCGCCGCCGACGCGGACGTCCCCGCGGCGTCGGCCTCGGCCCGCGCGGCGCTCGGCATCGCGCTCGACACGCTCCTGCGGCTGTTCGCGCCCGTGCTGCCGTTCGCGACCGAGGAGGTCTGGTCGTGGTGGCGCGAGGGCTCGGTGCACCGCGCGCCGTGGCCCGTCGCCGAGCCGCTGCGCGCGGCCGCGGGTGACGCGGACGCGTCCGTGGTCGGTGCCGCCGGCGCGGCGCTCGCCGCCCTCCGCAAGGTCAAGTCCGAGGCGAAGGTCTCGATGCGCACCGAGATCACGCGCGTGACGCTCGCCGTCCCGGCCGCGCACACCGCCGGCGTCGAGGCGGCGCTCGCCGACGTCCGGTCGGCCGGCCGCGTGACCGGGACCCTCGATCTCGTGGGCGAGGACGGCGAGGCGGTCGTCGCGCGCGACGCCGAGCTCCTCCCGCCCGAGCCGAAGGTGCAGGCCTGACCGCTCCGGCGTGCGCAGCACCGCACCCGAGCGCAACGTGGCGCAGGATGGGACCACGGTCCTATCCTGCGCCATTTTGCATGATTACTTTGTATTGCGCATACTCATGCACGAACGCCCATCGTGAGAGGACAGCCGTCATGACCCGCACCACCCGCCTCGTCCCCCTGGGGCTCGCCGTGACGCTGCTGCTCTCCGCGTGCAGCGGCGGCGACGGCACGCCCGCCGCCACGTCCGACAGCGGGGTCCCGCTCGTCGCCGAGGGCAAGCTCACGGTCTGCACCAACCCGCCGTACGAGCCGTTCGAGTTCACGGACGACTCCGGCGAGATCGTCGGGCTCGACATCGACATCGTGGCCGAGATCGCGACGGACCTCGGCGTCGAGCCGGAGATCAAGGTCGCGCAGTTCGAGGGCATCCAGTCCGGCGCCGACCTCGAGACCGGCAACTGCGACCTCGTCGCCTCCGCGATCACGATCACCGAGGAGCGCGCGGCGCGCATCGACTTCTCGGAGCCCTACTTCGACGCCGACCAGGGCCTGCTGCTCCCCGCGGCCGCCGGGGTCGAACCCATGGACGAGGCGGAGGCGCTCGCCTCCCTCGAGGGCTCGACGATCGGCGTCCAGCAGGAGACGACCGGCGCCGCCTGGGCCACCGAGAACGGGCTCACGACCATCGAGTTCGAGGACCTCGGGCTCCAGGTCCAGGCGCTCGAGAACGGCCAGGTGAACGCGATCATCAACGACGTCGCGGTGCTCGGCCCGTTCGTCGAGGACGGCTACACGTTCGGCGCGACGTTCACGACCGGCGAGCAGTACGGCTTCGGGGTCAAGAAGGGCAACACCGCGCTGCTCGACGCCGTGAACGGCACGCTCGAGCGCATCCAGGGCGACGGGACCTACGACGCGATCTACACCGAGCGCATCGGTGACATCCCGACGGCCGACTGACGTGACGGCGATCTCCCGTCCGGACGCCGCCGTCCCACCGCGCCTACCGGCGTCGCGGCGGCGCACGAGCCCCCGCCGTCGCCAGCGGATCATCCGCGGGGTGCAGTACGCGGCGCTGGTCGCCGCGGTCGTGGTCGTCGCCGTCGCGACCGACTGGACGCGCGTCGGCACGCAGCTGTTCAACCCGGCGGTCGCGGCCGACATGGCGGCCTCGCTGCCGGTCGCGCTGAAGAACACGGTCGTCTACACGCTCGCGGCGTTCGCGATCGGCCTGAGCCTCGGCACCGTGCTCGCGCTCATGCGGCTGTCGTCCGTCGGGCCCTACCGCTGGATCGCGACGCTCTACATCGAGTTCTTCCGCGGCATCCCGGCCCTGCTCGTGGTCATCGCGTTCGGCTACGCCGTGCCCATCGCGCTGGGCGTGCGCATCGAGTCGGTGATCGCCAAGGCCGGTCTCGCGCTCGGCATGGTGTCCGCGGCGTACATCGCCGAGACGCTGCGCGCGGGGATCCAGGCCGTGCCGAAGGGTCAGGTCGAGGCGGCACGCTCGCTCGGGATGTCCCCGACCCGCACGCTCGTGCAGGTCGTGATCCCGCAGGCGTTCCGCATCGTGCTGCCCCCGATGACGAACGAGCTGATCCTGCTGACCAAGGACACCTCGCTCATCTCGGTCGTCGGCCTGCTGCCGACGCAGTTCGACCTCACGAAGGTGGGGCGCGACATGCTCAACAGCGCCACCGGCGGGCTCACCGCGCTGTTCGTCGTCGGCGCGTGCTACCTCGTCATCACCATCCCGCTGGGCCTCGTCGCACGCTGGCTCGAGCGCCGCACCGGAGGGGGCTCGCGCCCATGACCGTGTCCCCCGAGGCCCACGCCGGCGGCGTCACGACCCGCACCGGCGGCGAGGACGTCGTCGTCCGCATCGACGCCCTGCACAAGTCGTTCGGCGAGAAGCAGGTGCTCCGCGGCATCGACCTCGAGGTCCGCTCGGGCGAGGTCGTGTGCGTGATCGGCCCGTCCGGCTCGGGCAAGTCGACGCTCCTGCGCTGCGTCAACCTCCTCGAGGAGCCGACGGGCGGGAGCATCGAGGTGCTCGGCACCGAGGTGACCGACCCCGACGTCGACATCGACCACGTCCGCACGCACGTCGGCATGGTGTTCCAGCAGTTCAACCTGTTCACGCACCGCACGGTCCTCGACAACTGCACGATGGCCCAGCGCACCGTGCTGCGCCGCTCGCGGGCCGAGGCCGAGCGGGTCGCGCGGGAGAACCTCGCACGCGTCGGGCTCGCGGGCACCGAGTCGCTGATGCCCGCGCAGCTGTCCGGCGGGATGCAGCAGCGCGTGGCGATCGCCCGGGCGCTGTCGATGGACCCGCAGCTCATGCTGTTCGACGAGCCGACGTCGGCGCTCGACCCCGAGCTCGTGGGCGACGTGCTGGGGGTCATGCGGGACCTCGCCGAGGGCGGGATGACGATGATCGTCGTGACGCACGAGATGGCGTTCGCGCGCGAGGTCGGCGACCGCGTCGTCTTCATGGACGGCGGTGTCGTGGTCGAGGACGGCCCCGCGGACGAGGTGATCGGCGCACCGCGCGAGGAGCGCACGCGCGAGTTCCTCCAGCGCGTGCTCGACCCGACGCACCGGCACGACGACCAGGGCGCCGGTGGTCCCGGTACGTCCGGCTGAGAGCGGTCTAGGGTCGGGGGGTCCGGACCCCTGAGCAGGAGCACCGATGCCCGAGACCCAGTCCCCCGCCCTCGTCGAGCCCGACCCGGCGTGGAGCATCCCGCGACTGCTCGCCGAGCGCGTCGCCCGCGACCCCGACGGCACGCTCGCCGAGCGCTCGACGGGCCTGGGCGGCACGTGGCGGCCCGTGAGCGCCGCGGCGTTCGCCGACGAGGTCACGGGGGTCGCCCGCGGGCTCGTCGCCCGCGGGATCCAGCCCGGTGACAGCGTCGCGATCATGTCCCGCACGCGCTACGAGTGGACGGTCGCGGACTTCGCGGTCTGGGCCGCGGGCGGCGTGAGCATCCCCGTGTACGAGACGTCGTCGGCCGAGCAGGTCCGGTGGATCCTCTCGGACGCGCGGGTGCGGCTCGTGCTCGTCGAGACGGCCGCGCACGCCGCCGTCGTCGAGCAGGTCCGCGGCGAGCTGCCCGAGCTCGGCGAGGTGCTCGTGATCGACGAGGGCGCGCTCGACCGGCTCACGGAGACCGGCACCGACGTCCCTGCCGCCGAGGTCGAGCGCCGGAGCACCGCGACGGTCGCGGACGACCTCGCCACGATCATCTACACGTCCGGGACGACCGGGCGGCCCAAGGGCGTCGAGCTCACGCACGGCAACTTCGCGGCGATCACGCTCAACGGCGTCGCCGGTCTGACCGACGTCGTCGCCTCCCCGGGCTCGCGCACGCTGCTGTTCATGCCGCTCGCGCACGTGTTCGCGCGCTTCATCCAGGTGCTGTGCATCCCGTCCGGGGCGGTCCTGGGGCACACGCCCGACACCCGCAACCTGCTCGCGGACCTCGGGACGTTCCAGCCGACGTTCATCCTCGCGGTGCCGCGCGTCTTCGAGAAGGTCTACAACTCCTCGGAGCAGAAGGCCGGCACGGGCGCGAAGCTGCGCATCTTCCGCTGGTCGGCGAAGGTCGCCATCGCGTACTCGCGCGCGCTCGAGCAGCCCGGCGGGCCGGGCGCGGCGCTCAAGGCGCAGGAGGCCGTCGCCGAGGCCCTCGTCCACCGCAAGCTCCGGGCGGCGCTCGGCGGGCGGGCGCGGTACGCCGTCTCGGGCGGCGCCCCGCTCGGCGAGCGGCTCGGGCACTTCTACCGCGGCATCGGCCTCATCGTGCTCGAGGGCTACGGCCTCACCGAGACGACCTCCGCCACCGCGGTGAACCGCCCCGAGCTCACGAAGATCGGCACGGTGGGCCCGGCCTACCCTGGTGCGTCACTGCGCGTCGAGGACGACGGCGAGATCCTCGTGCGCGGCCCCCACGTCTTCCGCGGGTACCACGGCAACCCCGAGGCCACCGCCGAGGCGCTGCAGGACGGCTGGTTCCGCAGCGGGGATCTCGGAACCCTCGACGAGGACGGCTGCCTGCGCATCACGGGCCGCAAGAAGGAGATCATCGTGACCGCGGGCGGCAAGAACGTCGCCCCTGCGGTGCTCGAGGACCGCCTGCGCGGCCACCCGCTCGTGAGCCAGGTCGTCGTCGTCGGCGACGCGCGGCCGTTCATCGGCGCGCTCGTGACGCTCGACGCCGAGCTGCTGCCCGGCTGGCTGACGTCGCACGGGCTGCCGGTCATGGACGTCGCCGCGGCCGCCGCCCACCCCGACGTGCTCGCGGCGCTCGACCGGGCTGCCGAGCGGGCCAACGAGGCCGTGTCCCGCGCCGAGTCGATCCGCAAGCTCCGGGTGCTGCCGCTCGACTTCACCGAGGCGAACGGGTACCTGACGCCGTCGATGAAGGTCAAGCGCGCGCTCGTGCTGCAGGACTTCGCGCGCGAGATCGACGGGCTGTACGTCGACACGCGGGACGCCGGCGCGCACTGAGGGACTCGGCGCCCGCCGCACGCAGGACGCGCGCACCGGCCGCCGGGCCGGTGCGCGCGTCGTGTGCGGGCAGCTCTCGGGTCAGACCACGTCGTGCACGCGCGTCCGGTCGCCCGACTGCGTGAGCAGCGACTCGCTCGGCGTCGACGGGTCGTGCCAGCGCAGCACGGCGCCGACGCCGTCGATCAGGTCGACGCTGCCGTCGACGGCGAACGTCAGGCCGGCGTCCTGCCCGAGCGCCGCCCGGACCACCGCGATGTCGGCGCGCAGCTCACGCGCCCCCTCGTCGACGCCCATGGCCTCGAGCCCGGCGCGGTCGACCGCGATCTGCAGCGGGTCCGGCCCGACCCACACGGTGCGCTCGGCGAGCGCCGACGCGGGCGTGCTGACCGACTCGAGCAGCACGAGCTCGGACACCTGACCGCGCTGGAGCACCGCCACGACGTCGCCGAGCTGCGTGACCGCCGCACCGGCACGGCCCTGCTCCTGACGGAACCGGTCGAGCACCTCCTCGCGGCGCCGCGCCCGGAAGGCCTCGAGCGTCGCGTGGACCCGCTCGTCGAACGCGTCCTGCTTGACACCCTCGGCACGCGAGCCACCGGGCACGTCGACCACGAGCTCCTTCGTGCGGTGGCCGAGCGCCTCGTGCAGCAGCGGCACCTCGCGCACGTCCCCGGTGAGGATGACGAGCTCCGGGCACCGCTCCACGACCTGACGGTCGATCTCGGCGGCGACCGTCTCGGCGTTGCGCTCCCACGAGTCCTCGGCGCGCATCTGCATGCGCCGGTGTGCCCAGCCGTCACCGCTGCGGACCTTGCGGATCACGTCGTGGTCGCCCTCGACGACCTCGTGCTGGCGGGCGTCGAGCCGACCGGCCTCGTCGCTCCACCACAGGTCCGCGCCCTGCCGGTCGACCTGTACGAGCAGATAGCTCACGGCCTCGTCGGCCGCGCGGGCCGCCGGCAGGAGCGAGGGGACGGGCCCGTGCACGGCGACGTTGCTCGCGGGCGGGTCGGCGAGGACGCGGTCGATCGCGACGCCCTGGGAGTCGGCGATGAGCACGCGGCCGTGCGGCCCGGGGACCCGGGTCTGGGTCGTGACGCGCTCCTCGATCTCGTCGAGGAGCGCCGCAGGGGCGCCCTGGCGGTCGAGCTCGCGGCGCAGACCCTTCCACCGGTCGAGCACCTCGGTCTCCCCCGCGGCGTCGGCGCGGGTCGCGTCGAGGTAGACGGTCGTGAACGGACCCGTTCGTCCGAGCAACGGCTTGAGCCAGTCGAGCTTCATGGGCAGCGCCTCCGGGGTAGCTGTGGAGTGGACCCGGCGTCGTGCTCGGCCGGGTGCTGACCCCTCCACCATGGTTCACCCCGCAGGGGCGCGCCACCCGGTCGGACGTCCTGATGAGGTGCTCCCGGCGGCCGGGCGCGTCGTCGCCCCGCCGGTGTCCGGACATGTCCGGACAGCCTGGGCGCCGGGGGTCGCCGGCCCGCGACCGTTGGTGGCGTCGGGCCCCGCCGGGTCGCGTGGACCGCACGCCGGGTCGCGGGAACCGCCGTCCGCCTGACGCGGACCGCCCGCCGCCCCGCTCAGCCGCCGGTGCGCGCGTCGGAGGCGATCGCCTCGTGGTGGCGGATCACCTCGTCGACGATGAACGCGAGGAACTTCTCCGCGAAGACCGGGTCGAGCTCGGCCTCGTGCGCGAGCGTGCGGAGCCGGGCGACCTGACGCGCCTCACGCGCGGGGTCCGACGGCGGCAGGCCGCGCGACGCCTTGAGCACCCCGACCTGCTGGGTGGCCTTGAAGCGCTCGGCGAGCAGGTACACGAGCGCCGCGTCGATGTTGTCGATGCTCCCGCGCAGCCGGACGAGGTCCGCGGGCAGCGCGGCGTCGGCGGGCAGGGTCGTTCCGGTCGGCGCGGTGCGGTTCTCCTCGGTCACGCGCCGATCCTAGGCGTCGTCGCGTGACCGGTGACGGGACCGTCCGCTCAGGCGGACTTCTCCCGCGGCGTGCGCTTCGGGGTGCTCGCGTCGCGCGGGACGAGCGTCGGGTTCACGTTCTCGAGGACGACCTCGCGGGTGATGACGACCCGGGCGACGTCGTCGCGGCTCGGGACCTCGAACATCACCTGCTGGAGGACCTCCTCCATGATCGCCCGCAGCCCGCGCGCGCCCGTGCCCCGCAGGAGGGCCAGGTCGGCGATCGCCCCGATGGCGTCGTCGGAGAACTCGAGGTCCACGCCGTCGATCTCGAACATGCGCTGGTACTGCTTGATGAGCGCGTTGCGCGGCTCCGTGAGGATGCGCATGAGGGCCGACTGGTCGAGCGGCGAGACGGTCGTGATGACCGGGACGCGGCCGATGAACTCGGGGATGAGCCCGAACTTCAGCAGGTCCTCCGGCATGACCTCGCCGTACACGTCCGTGTCGTCGGCCGAGTGCAGCGGTGCACCGAAGCCGATCCCGCGGCGGCCCGAGCGCGACGTGATGATCTCGTCGAGCCCCGCGAAGGCACCCGCGACGATGAACAGCACGTTCGTCGTGTCGATCTGGATGAACTCCTGGTGCGGGTGCTTGCGGCCACCCTGCGGCGGCACCGACGCGGTCGTGCCCTCGAGGATCTTCAGCAGAGCCTGCTGGACGCCCTCGCCGGAGACGTCGCGCGTGATCGACGGGTTCTCGCTCTTGCGAGCGATCTTGTCGACCTCGTCGATGTAGATGATGCCCGTCTCGGCCTTCTTGACATCGTAGTCCGCGGCCTGGATGAGCTTGAGGAGGATGTTCTCGACGTCCTCGCCGACGTAGCCGGCCTCGGTGAGCGCGGTCGCGTCGGCGATCGCGAACGGGACGTTGAGCATCCGGGCCAGGGTCTGCGCGAGGTACGTCTTGCCGCAGCCCGTGGGGCCGATCAGCAGGATGTTCGACTTCGCGATCTCGATCGGCTGCTCGCCGCCGGACCCCGGGCCCAGGCGGCCGAGCTCGCCGGCCTGGATGCGCTTGTAGTGGTTGTACACCGCGACGGCGAGCGACCGCTTCGCGGGCTCCTGCCCGATGATGTACTGCTCGAGGAAGGCGAAGATCTCCTTCGGCTTGGGCAGCTCGACCATGCCGACCTCGGTCGCCTCGGCGAGCTCCTCCTCGATGATCTCGTTGCAGAGGTCGATGCACTCGTCGCAGATGTACACCCCTGGGCCCGCGATGAGCTTCTTGACCTGCTTCTGGGACTTGCCGCAGAACGAGCACTTGAGGAGATCGGCTCCGTCCCCGATGCGAGCCACGTGCGTCCCCTTCCTCGGTGTCGCTCTCCGCCCGGTCGGGCGGCGCGTCGGTCCTGCGCAGAGCTCTCCGGGCGCCGACCTCGGCGTTCCCCCGTGCTCCCCACCATTGCACACCACCTGGGCCGACATGTCAGCCCGCCGGGCCGGTGGACGCCCGACTGTCCGCCGGGCCCGCTCGTCGCGGGCCCGGCGAGACCCGTCAGACGGGCTGGACGACCGGCGTCACGACGCCCTTGCGCGACGCGAGCACCTGGTCGACGAGGCCGTACTCGTGCGCCTCTGCGGCCGTGAGGATCTTGTCGCGCTCGATGTCGTTGCGCACCTGCTCGACGTCACGACCCGTGTGCTTCGCGAGCGTCGCCTCGAGCCACTCGCGCATGCGGATGAGCTCGTTGGCGTGGATCTCGATGTCGGACGCCTGCGCGTAGCCGCCGCCCTCCATCGCGGGCTGGTGGATCAGCACGCGCGCGTTCGGCAGGGCCAGGCGCTTGCCCGGGCTGCCGGCGCCGAGCAGCACCGCCGCGGCCGACGCGGCCTGCCCGAGGCAGACCGTGACGAGCTGCGGCTTGATGTACTGCATCGTGTCGTAGATCGCCGTCATCGCGGTGAACGAGCCACCGGGCGAGTTGATGTACAGCGTGATGTCACGGTCCGGGTCCGTGCTCTCGAGCACGAGCAGCTGGGCCATGATGTCGTCGGCCGACGCGTCGTCGACCTGCACCCCGAGGAAGATGATGCGGTCCTCGAAGAGCTTGGTGTAGGGGTCCTGGCGCTTGAAGCCGTAGGCCGTGCGCTCCTCGAACTGCGGCAGCACGTACCGGCTGCTCGGGGACGCGGGACCCTGCCCGGACCAGCCGGACGCGCCCGGCCCGGCCAGGCGCCCGGCGCGGGCGATGAACTGGGACTCGATGCTCACTGGGTTCTCCTCAGGTCTCGGTGGTCGGTCGGGACGCGGTCAGGACGCCGTGGTCCCGCCACCGCCGGAGACCGATCCGGCGTGGGTGACGACGTGGTCGACGAAGCCGTACTCGAGCGCCTCGGCCGCGGTGAACCAGCGGTCGCGGTCCGAGTCGGCGTTGATCTGCTCGGGCGTCTTGCCGGTCTGCTCCGCGATCAGGTCCGCGAGGACCTTCTTCATGTGCATGATCAGCTGGGCGTTGATCCGCACGTCCGTCGCCGTGCCGCCGATGCCGCCCGAGGGCTGGTGCATCATCACGCGGGTGTGCGGGGTCGCGTAGCGCTTGCCCTTGGTGCCCGAGGAGAGCAGGAACTGCCCCATCGACGCCGCCATGCCGATCGCGACCGTGGCCACGTCCGGCTGGATGTACTTCATCGTGTCGTAGATCGCCATGCCGGCCGTGATCGAGCCGCCGGGCGAGTTGATGTACAGGAAGATGTCCTTGTCCGGGTCCTCCGCGGCCAGGAGCATCATCTGGGCGCAGATGGCGTTCGCGTTCTCGTCGCGCACCTCGGAGCCCAGCCAGATGATGCGCTCCCGCAGGAGCCGGTTGTAGATGTGGTCGTTGAGGCCGAACCCGGGGGAATCGGCCCGGGCGATCGCCGGCATCTGGTCGTTCACGAAGGCTCCCTCGTCAGACTGCGTCCGCTCCCGGAACCGGGGGCGGACCTGCATGTGCAAGGACCCTAACGCGCACGTGCGACGGCGAACGTCCCGCGGACACGCGTTTTCGCTGACGGCGCACCCGGCCCGGCGACCGGCACCCGGACGCACGCAGGGCCCCGCACCGGGTGGGTGCGGGGCCCTGCGTCGACCGGGCGGGTGCGCGTCAGGCCTTGGCGTCCTCGGCGGGCGCCTCGTCGTCGAACACGATGTCCGAGTCGTCGGCGCCGACGCTCGCCTGCACGGCGGCGTCCTCGAGCGCGTCCTCCTCGTCGGACCCGATGAACTCGGAGAGGTCCACGGGCGCGCCGCTCGCGTCGGTCACCGTGATGCGGCGCAGCGCGATGGCGAGCGCCTTGGAGCGCGCGACCTCGCCGACCATCGCGGGGATCTGACCCTGCTGGTCGACGGTCTGGATGAACGTGTTCGGGTCCATCCCGTACTGGCGCGAGGCGCTCACGAGGTAGTCGAGCAGCTCGTTCTGGCTGACCTTGACCTCGAGCTGCTCGGCCAGCGTGTCGAGCAGGATCTGGTTGCGCAGGGCCGTCTCGGCCTGCTCGCCGACCTCGGCGCGGTGCTCGGCGTCCTCGAGGCGGCCCTCGTTCTCGAGGTGGCGGTGGACCTCGGCCTCGACGACGCCGGCCGGGACCGGGATCTCCGTGGCGGCGAGGAGCTGCTCGAGGAGCAGGTCGCGCGCCTGCACGGCCTGGCCCGACGCCTTGTTCTTCGCGGCCTGCTCGCGCAGGTCGGCCTCGAGCTCGGCGAGCGTGTCGAACTCGCTCGCGAGCTGGGCGAAGTCGTCGTCCGCGGCGGGCAGCTCACGCGTCTTGACCGTCGTGGCCGTGACGGTGACCTGAGCCTTCTCGCCGGCGTGGTCGCCGCCCGCGAGGGTCGTCTCGAACGTCGTCGTCTCGCCGCCGGACAGCCCCTCGAGCGCCTCGTCGAGCCCCTCGAGCATGTTGCCCGAGCCGATCTGGTAGCTGATGCCGCTGACGGAGTCGACCGTCTCGCCGTCGATCGTCGCCTCGAGGTCGAGCACGACGAAGTCGCCCTCGGCCGCCGGGCGGTCGACGCCGACGAGCGTGCCGAACCGCTCGCGCAGCGCGTCGAGGCGGGTCGCGACGTCCTCGTCGGTGACGGTGACGTCGTCGACCGAGATCGTCAGCGAGTCGAGGGTGGGGACCGTGATCTCGGGGCGGACCTCGACCTCGGCGGTGAAGTGCAGCTCGCCCTCCTCGCCCGCGGGGGCGGCGGTCAGCGCGGGCACCTTGGTGACCTCGACCTCGGGCTGGCCGAGCGGGCGCAGCTTGTTCTCGCGGACGGCCTCGGCGTAGAAGCCCGAGAGGCCCTCGTTGACGGCGTGCTCGATCACGGCCACGCGACCGACGCGCTGGTCGATGATCCGCGGAGGCACCTTGCCCTTGCGGAAGCCGGGGACCGTGACCTGCTCAGCGATGTGCTGGTAGGCGTGGTCGATGCTCGGCTTGAGCTCGTCGTACGGCACCTCGACGGTCAGCTTGACCTTGGTGGCGTCCAGGGTCTCGACGGCGCTCTTCACTTCGATGATCTCCAACTGGTCGGGGCGGGCGCCGGCGACTCCGGCGATCTCCGGGGCCGACGCGCGGCCCCCGCGCCAGGCAGCCCGGCAGGTGACCGCACGCTGGCGACCCTCGATCCTACGTCACGGGTTCCGACGGCCCAAGCCGCCAGGTCAGGTGCGGGGCTCGGCCGTGGACGGGTCGGGGTCGGCGGGCGGCAGGGCCGCAGAGGTCGGGATGGCGGGATTCGAACCCACGACCTTCCGCTCCCAAAGCGGACGCGCTACCAACCTGCGCCACATCCCGTGCGGGCCGAGTCTAGTGGCGCGGCGCACGCCCGGGACCCGTCGACCGCCGTCCGCGCGCCACGCGGCACACCGGGGAGGAGGGACACCGGACGGGTGCCGCGGGTGAGGTGCGGCCGCGACTGCCGCGTGCGCCCACCCCGGGCGGAGCGCGTCGCACGGCCCGGCGCGGAGCCGCTAACCTAGGGCCGCTGGTCCGGCGTGAGCCGGTCCGCGCGGGTGTAGCTCAATGGTAGAGCCCCAGTCTTCCAAACTGGCTACGCGAGTTCGATTCTCGTCACCCGCTCCCCGCACCTCCCCCGCACCTCCCCGCACCTCCCCGAGGGCCGTTCCTCGGACGGACCCGCGACGCCGTCGGCCCTCGCCAGGCAGTCGCGCCGCCCCCCGCCGGCCGGCTCCCGGCCCGCACCGCCCCCGGTCCTCGGCGCCTACGAGCGCAGCTCCGCCGCCGCGTGCTCGACCACGCGCCCGGTCAGCACGCCGAGCCAGTGCGAGCCGACCTTCCAGTGCTGCCAGTAGAGCGGGACGTCGAGGTGCTGCCCCGGCGCGAGCTCGACGAGGTCGCCCCGGGCGGCGCCCGCGCGCGCGGCCTGCTCGGGGACCATCCCCCAGCCGAGCCCGCGCATGACGAGCTCGACGAACGCATGGTTCGACGGGACGAGGTGACGCGGCGGGTCGACGCGCCGGCCCGTGACCTGCTCGGCGAACCGGTCCTGCAGCGCGTCCTTGCCCGTGAACGCGAGCAGCGGCGCCTGCCCGAGAGCCTCGTGCGTCGGGCCCTCGGGGAGCCACCGTGCGACGAAGTGCGGGGCTGCGACGGCGAGGTAGCGCATGTCGCCGAGGTGGTGCACGCGGCAGCCCTGCACGGGCGCGCTGTCGGTCGTGACGGCCGCCATGACGGAGCCCTCGCGCAGCAGCGCCGCCGAGTGGTCCTGGTCCTCGCGCCGCACGTCGAGCAGGACGTGCGGGGCGAGCCCCGCGAGCACCGGCGGGAACCACGTCGACAGCGAGTCCGCGTTGACGGCGATCGCGAGCCGGACGTGCGCGTCCGGGTCGTCGCCCCCGAGCACGCCGGCAGCCTCCGCCTCGAGGACGCTCCACTCGCGTGCGAGACGGAGCAGCGCGCGGCCGGGGACGGTCGGCTCGCACGGCCGGGCGCGGCGGACGACGACGTGGCCCGCGGACCGCTCGAGCGCCTTGATGCGCTGGCTGACCGCGGACGGGGTGACGCTCAGCAGCCGCGCGGCCCCCTCGAAGCTGCCCTCGTCAACGACCGCCGCGAGCGCCTTGAGCTGAGCGGGGTCGAGGTCCATGAAGCAATCCTACGCATCCGTGAAAATCATTCGGTGGCCTGAACGGCACCCGCTGCCTACGGTCGAGGCATGCCCCTCCCCCTCCCCCGGGTCGCCCGGTGAACGCCTCGGCGCCGGCCGACGCCCTCGTCGGCCTCGTCACCGGGCTCGGCCTCATCGTGGCCATCGGCGCCCAGAACGCCTTCGTCCTGCGCCAGGGGCTGCGGCGCGAGCACGTGCTTGGCGTCGTGCTCATGTGCGCGCTCGCCGACGCCGCCCTCGTGACCGCGGGGGTCGCGGGCCTCGGTCCGGTGCTCACCGCCCACGAGACCGTCATGGCCGTCGTCCGGTACGGCGGCGCGGCGTTCCTGGGGTGGTTCGCGTTCAGCGCCGCGCGCCGGGCGCTGCGACCCGCGGCACTGCAGCCCGCCGCCGACGACGCGCCGGGCGGGCGCACCCGGGTGCTGCTCACGTGCGCCGCCCTGACGTTCCTCAACCCGCACGTGTACCTCGACACGGTCGTGCTGCTCGGCTCGGTCGCGCACCAGCAGGACCGCCCGTGGGCGTTCGCCGCCGGCGCGGTGACCGCGAGCTTCGGCTGGTTCACGACGCTCGGCTTCGGCGCCGGCCGGCTCGCCCCGCTGTTCGCCCGACCGCGCGCGTGGCAGGTCCTCGACGCGCTCGTCGCGCTCGTCATGGCGGCGCTCGCGGTCTCGCTCGTCGTCGGCACCTGACGGGTTGGCCCCGGCCGGGCCCGTGTGCTGCAGTTCGAGCATGACGCTTCTCGAGGCGGGCGACCGCATCCTCCTGACCGGCGACTCGATCACGGACTGGGGGCGCGACCGTCAGGACCCGACGAGCCTCGGTCACGGGTACGCGATGGTCGTCGCCTCGCTCGCCGGGGCGCGCCGGCCCGACCTGGGCCTGACGTTCCTCAACCGCGGGATCGGCGGGGACACCGCGCGCCGGCTCCGGGACCGCTGGGAGGTCGACGCGCTCGCGCTCGAGCCCACGGTGATCTCGGTCCTCGTCGGGATCAACGACACGTGGCGGCGCTACGACTCGGGCCGCTCCACGTCCGTCGACGCGTACGAGGAGGACTACCGCGCGATGCTCGACTCCGCGCGCGAGCGGCTCGGCGCGCGCCTCGTGCTCGTCGAGCCGTTCGTCGTCCCCGTCGAGGAGGCCCAGCACGGCTGGCGCGAGGACCTCGACCCGCGCATCGGCGTCGTCCGACGGCTCGCCGCCGAGTACCGCGCGACGCTCGTGGCGGCCGACGGGCTCTTCGCCGCGGCATCCGTCCGCACGACGCCGGCCGCGTGGGCGTACGACGGCGTGCACCCGACTCCGGCCGGGCACGGCCTGCTCGCGACCGCCTGGCTCGACGCGGTCGGGCTGGGCTGACGCGCGAAGGGCGGGGGACGCGCGAACCACCCCTCCGGGTGCACCCGTTCGTGAACGGACGAGAACACCCGGACCGGGCGTGAACGGATATCCCGGGCATCGCAGGAGCAGGACGCCCACGAGGCGAACAACACGCAGGAATCGGCGGCCTGTCGGGCTTTCCTGCGCCCGTGACCTGCGGGATCGCCCCGGTCCGCACGTGCTGATATCACCGGCCGAGGTGTCCCGCTGACCAATCGGCGTTCTTTCACCCGCTTGCTGGACGCTGTGACTCTTGTCGAGAAGGGTCACGACCGCATACGGTCCTCCTGTCCACGAAAAGGCAAAGCTGCCGCGAGGTAGTGACGCAAAGCCATGGGACCCACGAGGTTCGCCAGGCTGCCGAACGACGGAGAATCCAGTGCTCAATGCAGTCCGCTCGACCTTCAGCGCGCCCACCGACAGCCTCGTGGAGCGCGCCGTCCAGCGCGCCCCCCGCCGCCGGGGCCGGGCCTTCGCCCTCGTCGCCGGCCTCAGCGTCGCCGCGACGCTCGCCGCGACCGCTCCCGCCGCCGGCGTCGGCGCCGCACCCGCCGCGCTCACGGTCCCGACGCTGAGCAACGCCAGCGCCAGCACGACCGGCGTGCCGGCCGGCACGGTCCTCACCGTCATCACGGGCGACCTCGTGGTGACCACGCCCGGCGCGGTCATCGACGCGGTCGACGTGCGCGGGTTCCTCAAGGTGTCGGCGCCCAACGTCACGATCAAGCGCTCGATCGTCCGCGGCCGCCCGATCACCAGCAGCTTCGCCCTCATCACGAACGGCGCGGGCCTCTACCCCTTCACCGTCGAGGACAGCGAGCTCATCGCGTCCGACGCCTCGCCGCACATCGCGGGGATCATCGGCCACAACTTCACGGTCCGGCGCACGGAGATCGCGAAGGTCATCGACTCGGTGCACGTCACCGGCTCGAACGTGCTCGTCGAGGACTCGTTCCTGCACAGCAACCTGTACTACGCGGCGGACCCGAACCACGGCGGCGCCGAGAGCCACGCCGACAGCGTCCAGATCCAGGGCGGGACGAACATCCGGATCCTGCGCAACAACATCCAGGGCGCGCAGGCCACGGCGATCCAGACGACCCAGGACCGCGCGCAGATCACCGGCCTGACGATCAAGGACAACCGCATCGGTGGCGGCAAGTGCACCGTCAACATCGCATACGGCAGCCGCCCGGCGAGCACGGGCATCGTCGTCCAGAACAACGTGTTCCGCCTGGACACGGGCTACACGCGCTGCGGGATCATCGCCCCGATCACGAACACGATCGCGAACGTCGACAACTACTTCACGGACGGCTCGGCGGTGAAGATCTCGCGCGGCTGATCCGGTCGACGGGTTTCGCAGCAGTGCCCCGCGGGACGGGGCGGACGAGAGCGGTGCGCGGAGGTCCTCGCGCACCGCTCTCGTGCGTCCGGACGGCACATGTCCCGCGCCTCGGGCATGCTTTGCGCCGCGCCGACGTTGTCGATACCGTCAGCCCGTCCATGACCGACCGGGAGGAGAGGTGACCGTGCAGCTCCGCCGCGCGTCCGTCACCGCCCTGGTCCCGTGCGACGCCTCGTGCGCCGGCCCCGACCGGGTCGCCCCCACCTGCTGTCGCTGTCACTAGAGCGCTGGCCGCTCCCGCTGCCCTCGCAGCGGGAGGCCCGCACGGGCACATCCCCCCGCGCCAGCGCTCGCCCCACGCGCCGCAGCCGTGGTCCCCGGCGCTCGACGGCCTCCCCGGCGGCGCGCCCCGCGCCCCGTCGGCACCCGAGGCGACGAGCCCACCACCCGGCGCGCGACCCCCGGAGACCTCCCGGTCCCCCGCTCCACCTCCCCCACCCGCCACGCACCCCGTGGCCCCGCACAGACGAGGACGACATGGCCCGCATCTACGACGACGCGACCCAGCTCATCGGCAACACCCCGCTGGTCCGGATCAACAAGCTGACCGAGGGCGCCGGCGCGACCGTGGTCGGCAAGCTCGAGTTCTACAACCCGGCCAGCTCGGTCAAGGACCGCATCGGCGTGGCGATCATCGACGCCGCCGAGGCGTCCGGCGAGCTGCCCGCGGGCGGCACGATCGTCGAGGCCACGTCCGGCAACACCGGCATCGCGCTCGCGTTCGTCGGCGCGGCCCGCGGGTACAAGGTCGTCCTGACGATGCCGGAGACCATGTCGAAGGAGCGCCGGGCGCTGCTGCGCGCGTACGGCGCCGAGCTCATCCTGACGCCGGGCTCCGAGGGCATGAAGGGCGCGGTCAACCGCGCGAACGAGATCGCCGCGGAGCGCCCGGGCGCGGTGCTCGCGCGCCAGTTCGCGAACGCCGCCAACCCGGCGATCCACCGCGCCACGACCGCCGAGGAGATCTGGGCGGACACCGACGGCAAGGTCGACATCTTCGTCGCGGGCATCGGCACCGGCGGCACGATCACGGGCGTCGGCCAGGTGCTCAAGGAGCGCAACCCCGACATCCAGGTCATCGCGGTCGAGCCGGAGGAGTCGCCGATCCTCAACGGCGGCCAGCCGGGGCCGCACAAGATCCAGGGCATCGGCGCGAACTTCGTCCCCGAGATCCTCGACACCTCGGTCTACGACGAGGTGATCGACGTCAACGCCGAGACGGCCGTCGAGTGGGCGCGCCGCGCGGCGAAGGAGGAGGGGCTCCTCGTCGGCATCTCCTCCGGCGCGGCGCTGTACGCCGCCGTCCAGGTCGCCAAGCGCCCCGAGAACGCCGGCAAGCTGATCGTCACGATCATCCCGTCGTTCGGCGAGCGCTACCTGACGTCGATCCTCTACGCCGACCTGCTGGACTGACCGTGCCGTCGCTCACCCGTTTCCTCGGCGTCCTGCGGGAGGACCTCGACGTCGCGCGCCGGCGCGACCCCGCGGCCCGCTCCGTCGTCGAGGTCGCCCTCGGCTACCCCGGGGTGCACGCGGTGTGGGCGTACCGGCTGTTCCACCGCATGTGGCGCGAGCCCGGCCTGAGGCTGCCCGCGCGTCTGCTCTCGCAGGCGACGCGGGCAGCCACGGGCATCGAGATCCATCCCGGCGCACGGCTCGGACGCCGGCTGTTCATCGACCACGGCATGGGGGTCGTCATCGGCGAGACCGCGGTCGTGGGCGACGACGTCGTGCTGTTCCACGGCGCGACGCTCGGCGGCCGCACGATGCGCGTCGGCAAGCGCCACCCGACGCTCGGCAACGAGGTCGTGGTCGGCGCGGGCGCGAAGATCCTCGGTCCGGTGTGGATCGGGGACGGCGCGCAGATCGGCGCGAACGCCGTCGTCGTCAAGGACGTGCCCGCCGGGTCCGTCGCGGTCGGCGTCCCCGCCGAGGTGCGACGCCGGCCCGCCGCCTGGACGACCGAGGAGATCGTCGACGACCCCGCGATCTACATCTGACCGCACCCCCGGCGCCCCGCTGCGCCGCCGCGACGCATCCGTCCCGCCCTGCGCGCGCCTGACCTGCGCGCGCCTGACCTGCACCCTCCCGACCTGACAGACTCCTCCCCGGGCGCGACGAGGCGCCCGCACGAGGCAGGGACGAGGGACGCGATGCGACTGGGTTACCACACCGGCTACTGGTCGGCGGGTCCGCCGCAGGGCGCGCAGGAGGCCGTGCTCGCGGCCGAGGAGCTCGGCTTCGACTCGGTCTGGACCGCCGAGGCGTACGGGTCGGACGCGCTCACACCGCTCGCCTGGTGGGGAGCCCGGACCTCGCGTATCCGGCTGGGCACCGCGATCGCGCAGATCTCGGCGCGCACCCCGACCGCCGCGGCGATGGCCGCGCTCACGCTCGACCACCTGTCGGGCGGGCGGTTCACGCTCGGGCTCGGGGCGTCCGGGCCGCAGGTCGTCGAGGGCTGGTACGGCCAGCCGTACCCGCGCCCGCTAGCCCGCACGCGCGAGTACGTCGACGTCGTCCGGCAGGTCCTCGCCCGCGAGGCGCCCGTCACGTACGACGGCGCCTTCTACCAGCTGCCGCTCCAGGGCGGCGCGGGGCTCGGCAAGGCGCTGCGGTCGACCGTGCACCCGCTGCGCGCGGACCTTCCGGTCCACCTCGCCGCCGAGGGTCCCAAGAACGTCGCGCTCGCGGCGGAGATCGCGGACGGGTGGCTGCCGCTGTTCTACTCGCCGCGCATGGACGGGACCTACCGCGAGCTGCTCGCGGACGGCTTCGGGCGGCGCGGCGCGGGCCGGCGTGCCGTCGAGGAGTTCGAGGTGACCGCGACGGTGCCGGTCGTGCTGGACGACGACGTCGAGCGGGCCGCCGACCGGGTCCGGCCGTTCATCGCGCTGTACGCGGGCGGCATGGGCGCCAAGGGCGCGAACTTCCACCGCGACGTGCTCGACCGGCTCGGGTACGCCGACGCGTGCGACGAGATCCAGGCGCACTTCCTCGCGGGCGACAAGGCCCGCGCGACGGCGGCCGTGCCGCTCGAGCTCGTGCAGGACGTCGCGCTCGTCGGGCCGGCCGAGGAGATCCGCGACCGGCTGCCGTCGTGGCGGAGCACCGCGATCACGACGCTGCTCGTGCAGGCGGACCCGCGCACCCTGCCGCAGATCGCCGCTCTGCTCGCCTGACCCCCGCGCGGCACAGCGCCGCAGGTCGCACGCGCGGAGCCGCCCACCGAGCCCGTCTGCCGACGCCACCCGAGCGGGTGATGTCGGCAGCGGCATGCCCGGACCGGGTTGGCCGAGGGGCCTGAAGGGCGCTACTGTCGGCCCGTTCCCACTGTGTGGGCAGGGTGTCCCAGAATGTGGACACCATCCGACGGCGACGAGAGGCAGGCCCGTGGCGCACCGCACCATGCCCGTCCCGTCGCGCGTCGCCGCGACGAGCTGTCGCGCGTGCTGTTGTCCGCAGCCGCACCGCAGCCGCGCCTGACGGGTCCGCCCGCCCAGACCCTCCCGGTCCCCGACCGGACGCGCCCCGCCGGTGCACCGCCCGCAGCTCCCCCGCATGCAGGCACCGGCCGGCCCTCAGCCACGCACCGGAGCCCGCGCCCGACCTCCAGGACGGCCATGGCCCTCACCTCCCCCCTCGCGAGCCGCACGCCCGGCACCGCGGGAGCCCACCCCGTCGCGCTGCGCGGCGTCGGCCGCACGTTCCCGACCGCCGCAGGGCCGCGCGTCGTGCTGCACGACGTCGACCTCGAGCTCACCCCGGGCGAGATCGTCGCGATCATCGGTCCCTCGGGCTGCGGCAAGTCGACGCTCCTGCGTCAGGTCGCGGGGCTCGACGTGCCGGACGCCGGCGAGATCCTGCTCGACGGCAGCCCCGTCGCGGGCGTCGACACCCGCACCGCGGTCGCGTTCCAGGAGCCCCGGCTGCTGCCGTGGCGCACGCTCAGCCAGAACGTCGCGCTCGGCCTGCCGCGCGGCACCGAGCGGCCGGCGGGCGCCCGTCGCGTCGCCGAGCTGCTCGACCTCGTCGGGCTCTCCTCGTCCGCGGGCCTGCGCCCCCGGCAGGTTTCGGGCGGCATGGCGCAGCGCGCGTCCCTCGCCCGGGCGCTCGCCCGCAACCCCGGGGTGCTCCTGCTCGACGAGCCGTTCGGCGCGCTCGACGCCCTGACCCGGCTCAAGATGCAGGACCTCCTGCTCGAGATCCACGCGGCCGAGCCGACGACCGTGCTGCTCGTGACGCACGACGTCGAGGAGGCCCTCTACCTCGCCGACCGGGTCGTCCTGCTCACGACGCTCGCAGCAGCGGCGCCCGGGACGGGCTCGGTGCGCTCGGTCATCCCCGTGCCGGGGATGCGGCCGCGCGACCGCGCCGACCACGTGCTCGCCGAGCTGCGTGCCGACCTGCTCGAGGGCCTCGGCGTGCCGACCCACCACCGCACCCCCGGCGACCCGGACCTGCACCACTCCATCTGAGCCCCCGCTCACCCCCCACCGCGCCGTCCCCCCGGCGCACCACCCGAGAGAGAGACCATGAAGATCCGTACCGCACTGCCCGCCGCCGCCCTCGTCACCGTGCTGGCCACGAGCGTGCTGAGCGGCTGCGTCTCGGGCGAGGGCGCCGCCGCCGAGCCCGAGGACGCGGGCACCCCGGCCGCCGACGCCGGCTGGAGCGACACCCAGCTGACCCTCGACTTCGCGACGTACAACCCGCTGAGCCTCGTCATCAAGGAGCAGGGCTGGATCGAGGAGACCCTCGGCGACGACGTGACCGTCACCTGGGTCCAGTCGGCCGGCTCGAACAAGGCCAACGAGGCCCTGCGCGCCGGTGCGGTCGACGTCGGCTCGACCGCCGGGTCCGCTGCGCTGCTCGCCCGCGCCAACGGCTCGCCGATCAAGGTCATCGACATCTACTCCCAGCCCGAGTGGGCCGCGATCGTCGTCCCCGCGGGCTCGGACATCACCGACGTGAAGCAGCTCGCCGGGAAGTCGGTCGCCGCGACCAAGGGCACCGACCCGTACTTCTTCCTGCTGCAGGCGCTCGAGGAGGCCGGCGTCCCGCTCGCCGACGTCGAGGTGCAGAACCTCCAGCACGCCGACGGCAAGGCAGCCCTCGAGAACGGCAGCGTCCAGGCGTGGTCCGGGCTCGACCCGCTCATGGCCGCGAGCGAGGCGACCGCGGGCTCGAAGCTGATCTACCGCAACATCGACTTCAACACCTACGGGTTCCTCAACGCGACCGAGCAGTTCCTCACCGAGAACCCCGACCTCGCGCAGGTCGTCGTCGACGCGTACGAGAAGGCGCGCGCGTGGGCCGAGGAGAACCCCGAGGAGGTCGCCGCGATCCTCGCCGAGGTCGCCGCGATCGACCCGGCCGTCGCCACGACGGTCATCACCGAGCGCACCAACCTCGCGGTCGACCCGGTCCCGGGCGACGCGCAGCGCGAGGTGCTCGAGGTCGTCGGCCCGATCTTCGTCGAGTCCGGTGACGTCGCGAGCCAGGACCTCATCGACGACGCGCTCGAGTCGCTCCTCGAGCCGGCGTTCGCCGAGAAGGCCGACCCGAGCACGATCGCGGACTGACCGCGAGGAGCCGTCCCCGCGCCGCCCGGCGCGGGGACGGCTCCGCCTCGCGACCTCCGGGCCGCACCGCGCACGACCCCCGCACCCGCACCACCAGGAGCACTCATGACGATCCCCGGCAGCCTCGGGACGGGACCGGTGACCGACGACCAGGGTCGCGTGCGCGCTGGCCTGAACCCGTTCTCGTCCTCCCCCGCCGCTGACGAGCCCGACCCTGTCCCCGGACGCGGGCGCACGGGCGCGGGCGTCGCCCTCGACGGCGGCTCGCCGGCGCGCGGGCACCGCCGTCCCGCGCTCGCGCGCGCGTGGGTCCGTGCCGCCCTGGGCGCCGTGCTCCCGCTCGCGCTGCTCGGCGTCTGGCACGCCGTGACGACGGCCGGGCTCGTGCCGGCCTACCAGCTCCCCGCGCCCGCGTCGGTGTGGACGGCGGCGGTCGACCTCGCCGAGCGCGGGCAGCTCGCGCAGTACACCGCGATCTCGACGCAGCGCGTGCTCCTCGGCTTCGCCATCGGCGGGAGCCTCGGGCTCCTGGTCGGCGCGCTCGTCGGGCTCTCGCGTGTCGCGGGCGCCCTGCTCGCGCCGACGATCGGCGCGGTGCGCGCGGTCCCGTCGCTCGCGTGGATCCCGCTGCTCATCCTGTGGATGAAGATCGGCGAGGAGTCCAAGATCACGCTCATCGCGATCGGCGCCTTCTTCCCGGTCTACACGACCGTCGCGGCCGCGCTGCGGCACGTCGACCCGCACCTCGTCGAGGTCGGGCGCGCGTACGGCCTGCGCGCGGTCTCGCTGTTCAGCCGCGTGCAGCTCCCCGCGGTGCTGCCGTCGATGGTCTCGGGCCTGCGCCTCGCGCTCGCGCAGTCGTGGCTGTTCCTCGTCGCCGCGGAGCTCATCGCCTCGTCGATGGGGCTCGGGTTCCTGCTCATGGACTCGGGCAACAACGGCCGGATCGACCGGCTCCTGCTCGCGATCGTCCTGCTCGCCGTGCTCGGGAAGATCACCGACTCGCTGCTCGGCCTCGCCGAGAAGCACCTGCTGCGGAGGTGGTCGTGACGACCGGCACCGAGACCGTGACGACCCACGCGCGCGAGCGCTCCTACCCCGCGCCGGCGGCGTTCTCCGCCCGCGCGCAGGTCGGCCCGGCCGAGCACGCCCGGCTCGCCGCCGCCGCGGACGCCGACCCGGTCGCGTTCTGGGAGGACGCCGCGCGCCGGCTGCAGTGGGACACCCCGTGGCACACCGCGCACACGTGGTCGCCCGCGGTCCCCACGAGCGACGAGCCCGACGCGCCGCTGAGCGTGCCCGAGGCCCGCTGGTTCCTCGGCGGGACGCTCAACGTCGCCGTGAACTGCGTGGACCGGCACGTGGCGGCCGGCCGCGGCGACAAGGTCGCGCTGTTCTTCGAGGGCGAGCCGGGCGACCGCCGGGCCGTGACGTACGCGGAGCTGCAGCGCGAGGTCGCGCGCGCGGCGAACGCGCTCACGGCGCTCGGCGTCGGGAAGGGCGACCGGGTCGTCGTCTACCTCCCCGTGCTCGTCGAGACCGTCGTCGTGACGCTCGCGATCGCCCGGATCGGCGCGATCCACTCGCTCGTCTTCGGCGGCTTCTCCGCCGAGGCCGTGCGGTTCCGGCTCCAGGACACCGGCGCGAAGCTGCTCGTGACGTCCGACGGGCAGTTCCGCCGGGGCGTCGCGACACCGACCAAGGCGACCGCGGACCAGGCCGCCGAGGGGCTCGGCACGCTCGAGCACGTGCTCGTGGTGCGCCGCACCGGCGACGCGACGCCCGACGTGCCGTGGACCGAGGGCCGCGACGTCTGGTGGCACGACGTCGTCGGCGCGGCGAGCGACGTGCACGCGGCCGAGTCGTTCGACGCCGAGACGCCGCTGTTCATCATCTACACGTCCGGCACGACCGGGCGGCCCAAGGGCCTCGTGCACACCGCCGGCGGGTACCTGACGCAGGCGTCGTGGTCGCACTGGCTGCACTTCGACGCGCGCGACGACGACGTGCACTGGTGCACCGCCGACCTCGCGTGGGTCACGGCGCACACGTACGAGATCTACGGCCCGCTCTCGAACGGCCTGACCCAGGTCATCTACGAGGGCGTCCCGAACGCCCCGCACCGGGAGCGCCACCTCGAGATCATCGAGCGCTACGGCGTGACGGTCTACTACACGGCCCCGACGCTGATCCGGACGTTCATGACCTGGTTCGGCGACGACCTGCCCGCCGGGCACGACCTGTCCTCGGTCCGGCTGCTCGGGAGCGTCGGCGAGGCGATCAACCCCGAGGCGTGGGCATGGTTCCACCGCAACCTCGGCCGCGGCGAGGCGCCGGTCGTCGACACGTGGTGGCAGTCCGAGACGGGCGCGGCGATCATCGCGCCCGTGCCCGGGCTTTCGACGCTCAAGCCCGGCTCCGCGACGCGGCCGTCGCTCGGCGTCTCGGCGCGCGTCGTCGACGAGGCGGGCGAGCGCACCGCGCCGGGCGAGCAGGGGTTCCTCGTGCTCGACCGGACGTGGCCGGGGATGGCCCGGACCATCTGGAACGACCCCGAGCGCTACCGCGACGCGTACTGGTCGCGGTACGCCGCGCAGGGCTGGTTCTTCGCGGGCGACGGCGCGCGGTACGACGAGGACGGCGACATCTGGCTGCTCGGGCGGGTCGACGAGGCGATCAACGTCTCGGGGCACCTGCTCTCGACGATCGAGATCGAGTCGGCGCTCGTCGCGCACCCGGCCGTGGGCGAGGCCGGGGTCACGGGCGTGCACGACGCGCTCACCGGGCAGGGCATCGCGGCGTTCGTGGTACCGACGACGCCGCCCGGCCCGGTCGAGGACGTCGCGGCGTGGCAGGCGGCCGGGGCGGCGCTCCGCGAGGAGCTCCGGGCGCACGTCGCGACGGCCATCGGCCCGATCGCGAAGCCGCGGGACGTCGTCGTCGTCCCCGAGGTGCCCAAGACCCGCTCGGGCAAGATCCTGCGCCGCCTGCTCGCGCAGCTGCGCGACGGCGAGACGCTCGGGGACACGACCTCGCTGCAGAACCCGTGGGCGGTGGCGGACATCGCCCGGATCCTGGGTACCGTGCAGGCGGGCACGCCCGACGCCCCTGCGGCGACCACCCCGCCCGGGACGACGACCGCCCCCGTCACCGCGCCCACCGGCGCGACCGACCCCCGCACGACCGAGGCCGAGGAGGCCCGCACCGCATGACCGACCACCGCTTCGGGTTCCGCACGCGTGCGCTGCACGCCGGGGCCATCCCCGACGCCGCGACCGGCGCGCGCGCCGTGCCGATCTACCAGTCCACGTCGTTCGTCTTCCAGGACACGACCGACGCAGCGACCCTGTTCGCGCTGCAGAAGTACGGCAACATCTACTCGCGCATCGGCAACCCCACGGTCGCCGCGTTCGAGGAGCGCGTCGCCTCCCTCGAGGGCGGGATCGGCGCCGTCGCGACCGCGTCCGGCATGGCCGCCGAGTTCATCGTGTTCGCGGCCCTCGTCGGCGCAGGCGACCACGTCGTCGCGGCGGCCCAGCTCTACGGCGGCACCGTGACGCAGCTCGACGTGACGCTGCGCCGGTTCGGCGTCGAGACCACGTTCGTGCCCGGCACCGACCCGGCCGACTTCGCCGCGGCGATCCGCCCCGAGACCAAGGTCGTCTACGTCGAGTCCATCGCGAACCCGTCGGGCGAGATCGCCGACCTCGCGGGGCTCGCCGAGGTCGCGCACGCCGCCGGGGTCCCGCTCGTCGTGGACTCGACGCTCGCGACGCCGTACCTGCTGCGGCCGATCGAGCACGGCGCCGACATCGTCATCCACTCCGCGACCAAGTTCCTCGGCGGGCACGGCACGACGCTCGGCGGCGTCGTCGTCGAGTCGGGCCGGTTCGACTGGGGCAACGGCCGGTTCCCGCAGATGACCGAGCCCGTGCCGTCGTACGGCGGCGTGAGCTGGTGGGAGAACTTCGGGGAGTACGGCTTCCTCACGAAGCTGCGCAGCGAGCAGCTCCGCGACATCGGCCCGGCGCTGTCCGCGCAGTCGGCGTTCCAGCTCCTCCAGGGCGTCGAGACGCTCCCCCAGCGCCTCGACGCGCACCTCGCGAACGCCCACGCGGTCGCCCGGTGGCTCGAGGAGGACCCGCGCGTGTCGTACGTGAACTGGGCCGGGCTGCCGAGCCACCCGCACCACGAGCGCGCCGCGCACTACCTGCCGCAGGGGCCGGGCTCGGTCTTCGCGTTCGGGCTCGCCGCGACGCCCGAGCGGGACGGCCGCGAGGTCGGCCGCCGGTTCATCGAGGCGCTGCAGCTCGCGAGCCACCTGGCGAACATCGGTGACGCCCGCACGCTCGTCATCCACCCCGCGTCGACGACGCACCAGCAGCTGAGCGCCGAGCAGCTCGTCGCCGCGGGCATCCCCGCGGACCTCGTGCGGCTCAGCGTCGGCATCGAGGACGTCGAGGACATCCTGTGGGACCTCGACCAGGCCCTCACCGAGGCGAGCGGAGCGACCCGATGAGCACCGTGATCCCTCCGGTCGGTGGCGGCGACGCGTGCGCCGTGCCGGCGGCTCCCTCGCCCGTGCCGTCGACCTCGGCCGAGCGCGACCCCGCGACCAGCGCCCCGGTCCGCACCTGGACCGGCCCGGGCGCCCAGGAGCGGCTCGCCCTGCTGCGGCGCACCCGCACGGTCGCGATCGTCGGCGCCTCGACCAACCCGGCGCGCGCGAGCTACTTCGTGTCGACCTACCTGCTGTCGAGCTCGCCGTACGAGGTGTACTTCGTCAACCCGCGCGCGAGCGAGATCCTCGGCCGCCCGGTCTACCCCTCGCTCGCGTCCCTGCCGGTCGTGCCCGACCTCGTCGACGTGTTCCGCCGCCACGACGACCTCCCGAGCGTGCTCGACGAGACGCTCGCGGTCGGCGCGAAGGCGCTGTGGCTCCAGCTGGGCTCGTGGCACGAGGACGTCGCGCGCCGGGGCGAGGCGGCCGGGATCCAGGTCGTCATGGACCGGTGCCTGAAGATCGAGCACGCGCGCTTCCACGGCGGCCTGCACCTCGCGGGCTTCGACACGGGCGTCATCAGCTCGCGGCGCGCCACGTCCTGACGGAGGGGCCGGCCTCGGACCGCCCCCGCAGGCCGGCCGCCGCGCGGCGCGCTCCACGGCTCCGACGCGCGGCACCCGCTTCTCCGAGCGCGGCCGCGCACTCCAGCGACGACCGATGCCCGCGCCGCACCGGCGCGGGCGTCAGTCGTCGTCGTCGGGGAACCAGATCGCGCGCCGCAGCGCGACGCGGGTCCCGTCGGCCGTGAGCGGGGTGCCCTCGGCGCCCAGGTGGTCGAGCGCCCGCCGCGCGGCGTGCACGGGCGGGCGCCCCGAGGCGTTCACGACGCGCCACCACGGCACGCCGCTGCCGGCGCGCGCGAGCACCTGACCGACCTGGCGCGGACCGCCGCGCGCCGTGCCGCCGGACGCCACGAGACCGTCGGCGACGACCTCGGCGATCGTGCCGTAGGTCATCGCGCGCCCGGCCGGGATCCGCTCGACGAGGTCCAGGACCGCCTCGAGGTACTCCTCGTCCACGTGCGGCTCCCCGGCTCAGTCGCGGTGCACGAGCACGAGCGCCCGGTCGTCGTTCTCGCCCGCGCGGACCTCGGCGAGCACCGCCTCGGCGCCCCCGCGCCGGGTCGCGAGCAGCTGCTCCGCGGCGCCCATGAGCCGGTCGATGCCGAGGTCGAGGTCGTAGCCGGGCATCTCGACGAGGCCGTCCGTGTAGAGCAGCAGGACGTCGCCGTGGTCGAGCCGGCCCGAGCGCGCGGTGTAGGTGACGGCTCCGACGACCCCGAGCGCCGGGCTGCCGACCGTGTCGACGACATCGATGCGCCCCGACCCCGCGTGCAGGTGCACCGCGGGCGGGTGGCCCGCCGACGCGATCCAGTACTCCCCCGTGCCCAGGTGCACCGCGAGGTGGACGGCGGTCGCGAAGCCCTCCTCCCAGGCCTGGGACAGCAGGTACTCGTTGGCCGCCGCGAGGAACTCGGTGCGCGGCATCGAGCCGAGCAGCCCGCCGAACGCGCCCGACAGCAGCAGCGACCGCACGCCCGCGTCCTGCCCCTTGCCCGAGACGTCGACGAGGACGATCTCGAGCTGGTCGCCGCGCTCGCGCTTCGTCGCGACCATGAAGTCCCCCGAGAACGCCTCGGCGTGCGCCGACCGCAGCGCGGTGTCGACGCGCCAGCCCGGCGGGAGGGGCGGGATGCGCCCGTGCGCCGCGAGGCGGTCGCGCAGGTCGACGAGCATGAGCTCACCGGGCGCGCCCTGGAGGCCGAGCCGCGCCCGGGCCCGCGCGAACGAGAGCACCGCGACCACCGAGATCGCGAGCACCACGAGCACGCCCGGCACGAGGGTCCGCAGGCCGCTCGACCACAGCAGGACGATCTCCGCCAGCACGAACGCGCAGAGCACGACCATGCCGCCGAGCCGCAGCAGGAACGCGCTCACCAGCAGGAGCAGCAGGAACGTCGCGGGCGGCACCCAGTCGGGGTACGCCAGGGCGCCGAGCACGATGAGGACGCTCAGGCCGGCGAGCACGGCCGTCAGGACGACCTGGGACTGCAGGCCGAAGCGCCGTTGCAGCCCCGCGACCCGGGCGCGCAGCGGCGTGCGGCCCCGCACGGGGGCCCCCGATGTCGTCACGTCGTGAGGGTATCCACGGCGACCGGTCGGGGACAGGCAAGCGCGGCCGGAAATGGACGTGACCTGCGCCGCAGGACCGGCCGAGGATGGCGCCATGACTGCTGCCCCCGCCGGCTACCGCGTCGTCGAGGTCCCCGAGGCGCGCAAGGCCGAGCTCCTCGACGTCGACCACCTCGCGTTCGCGTTCGAGCCGGACGCCGAGACGTCCGCCCAGGTGCCCATGACGCTCGAGTGGGACCGTACGGTCGGCGTCGAGGCGCCCGACGGCACGCTCGCCGCCGTGCACGGCTCGTTCCGCCTCGTCCTGCCGGTGCCCGGCGGGGCGGTTCCCTGCGCCGGCCTGACGTGGGTCGGGACGCGGCCGGACCAGCGCCGGCGCGGGCTGCTCTCGACGATGATCGACACCCACTTCGCGCGCTCGCTCGCCCGCGACGAGCCGGTGTCCGCGCTTTACGCCGCGGAGCCCGGGATCTACGGCCGGTTCGGGTACGGCAGCGCCGCGACGAACGTGCGGCTGACCGTCCCGCGCGGGGCCGCGCTGCGTCCGGTGCCGGGCTCCGACGCGCTGGCCGTGCGGTTCGAGAAGCTCGACGCCGACGGGCACGGGCCGCTCGTCCAGCGCGTGCACGCCGCCGCCGGGTCGGGGCGGCCGGGCTGGATCACGCGCGACACCGACGCGCTGCGCCGCAAGCACCTCGCCGACCCGCCCGCGTGGCGCGACGGCGCCGAGCCGCTGCGGGTCGTCACGGTCCTGGCCGGCGACGAGCCGCGCGGCTACGCGCTGCTGCGCCGCAAGGAGACCTGGACGGACGGGCAGCCCGCGATGGTCGTGCGGATGCACGACCTCGCCGCGCTCGACGCCGCCGCTGCGCACCGGCTCTGGTCCGTCGTGCTCGACCTCGACCTGACATCGGCCGTCGAGACGCCGATGCTCGCCCCCGACGACGAGCTCCTCCAGCTGCTCGTCGACCCGCGGGGACCGCGGCCGCGCGTCGCCGACAACCTGTGGCTGCGCGTCCTCGACGTCCGGGCGGCCCTCGCCGCGCGCCGGTGGAGCGCCCCGGTCGACGTCGTGCTCGACGTGCAGGACGCGCGGCTGCCCGCGAACGCCGGGCGGTGGCGGGTGACCACCGGCGAGCCGGGCCCCGACGGCACGTGGGACGCGCGCGTCGAGCCGACGCACGAGCCCGCCGACGTCGCGCTCGACGTGCGCGAGCTCGGGGCCGTCTACCTCGGCGGGCGCTCGCTCGGGGCGCTCGGGCGTGCGGGGCTCGTCACCGAGCTCGTGCCCGGGACGCTGCACCGGGCGTCGGCCGCGTTCGGGTGGCCGCTCGCGCCGGTGTGCAGCTGGGCGTTCTGACCGGGGGTCAGCGACCGGCCTCGTAGGCCGCGAGCAGGTCGATGCGGCGCTGGTGGCGCGGGTCGCCGCTGAAGGGCTCGGCGACGAACGCCTCGACGAGTGCGACGGCGTCGTCGACCGAGTGCTGACGCGCGCCGATGGCGATGACGTTGGCGTCGTTGTGCTGGCGGCCCAGCTTCGCGGTCTCGGTGCTCCACGCGAGGACCGCGCGCACGCCGGGCACCTTGTTGGCGGCGATCTGCTCGCCGTTGCCCGACCCGCCGATCACGATGCCGAGCGAGCCCGGCTCCGCGACGACGGCCTCGCCGGCCGCGAAGCACACCGGCGGGTAGTCGTCCTGCGCGTCGTACTCGTGCGCGCCGTGGTCCACGACCTCGTGGCCCGCGGCCTGCAGGTGCTCGGTGAGGGCGGACTTGAGCTCGAACCCGGCGTGGTCGGCGGCGACGTGGATGCGCATGGGCCGATTCTGCCGCATCCCGGACCGGCGGCGCGGGCACCGTCCGGCGTGCGGCCCGCGCCCGGCCACCGACCCCGCGGGGCGGCGTGCACGCCTCCAGCGAACAGCGCGGCGCGGCCCCCGGCCCCCGGGCGCGCCGCGCCTACGCTGGGTGCGGCCGCACGAGGAGAGCTCGTGGACGCCCGAGGAGAGCGAGAGAACGCATGGCACGCAGCGGCATCGACCTGACCGCGCTCGACACCGACGTCCGTCCCCAGGACGACCTCTACGCGCACGTCAACGGCCGGTGGGTCGCGTCGCACGTGATCCCCGCGGACCGGGCGACGGACGGAGCGTTCCGCGCGCTGCACGACCGCGCGGAGGAGCAGGTTCGCGTCATCATCGAGGAAGCCGCGGCGCGGGCCGCCGCGGGCGAGGGTGAGGGCGTCGAGGCGCAGATCGGCGCGCTGTACGCGAGCTTCATGGACGAGGACCGGGTCGAGGCCGCAGGCGTCGAGCCGCTGGCTGCCGACCTCGCGCTCGTCGACGGTGCGACCTCCCCGGCGGAGCTCACGCAGGCCCTCGGGGCGCTCCAGCGCACGGGCGGTGCGGGCGCGGTCGGCTTCTGGGTCGACAACGACGCCAAGGACCCGACGCGGTACGTCGTGTACCTCGTGCAGTCGGGCCTCGGGCTGCCCGACGAGTCGTACTACCGCGACGCGCAGTACGCCGAGGTGCTCGCCGCCTACCGCCCGCACGTCGCGCGGATGCTGCGCCTCGGGGGCGCGGTAGCCGACGCCGAGCGGGCCGACGAGCTCGCGGGGCGCGTCGTCGCGCTCGAGACGCAGCTCGCCGCGGGCCACTGGGACGTCGTCAAGGACCGCGACGCCGACCTGACCTACAACCCGACGACGCTCGACGCGCTCGCCGCGTCCGCGCCGGGCTTCGACTGGCACACGTGGGCCCGCGCGCTCGGCGCACCCGAGACCGCGCTCGAGCAGCTCGTCGTGCGCGAGCCGTCGTTCGCCGAGGCGTTCGCGCGGCTGTGGACCGAGCTGCCGCTCGAGGACTGGAAGGCGTGGCTCGCGTACCACCTGGTGTCGGCGCGAGCGCCGTACCTCCCGGCGGAGGTCGTCGAGGCGAACTTCGACTTCTACGGCCGCACGCTGACCGGCGCGCAGGAGCTGCGCGACCGGTGGAAGCGCGGCGTCGCGCTCGTCCAGGCCGCCCTCGGCGAGGCCGTCGGCAAGGTCTACGTCGAGCGGCACTTCCCCGCGGAGCACAAGCAGCGGATGGAGGTGCTCGTCGGGCACCTCGTCGAGGCGTACCGCGAGTCGATCACCGGCCTCGACTGGATGGGCGAGGAGACCCGGGTCAAGGCGCTCGCGAAGCTGGACGCGTTCACGCCCAAGATCGGCTTCCCGGCGCGCTGGCGCGACTACTCGGAGCTCGTCGTCGCGCCCGACGACCTGCTGGGCAACGTGCGGCGCGCCAACGCGTTCGAGCAGGACCGCGAGCTCGCGAAGATCGGGAAGCCGATCGACCGCGACGAGTGGTTCATGACGCCGCAGACCGTCAACGCCTACTACAACCCGGGCATGAACGAGATCGTGTTCCCGGCCGCGATCCTGCAGCCGCCGTTCTTCGACGCGGACGCCGACGACGCGGTCAACTTCGGCGGGATCGGCGCCGTCATCGGCCACGAGATCGGGCACGGCTTCGACGACCAGGGCTCGAAGTACGACGGCGACGGCCGGCTCGAGGACTGGTGGACGGCCGAGGACCGCGCGGAGTTCGAGAAGCGCGCGGCGGCGCTCGTCGCGCAGTACTCGGCGTTCTCCCCGTCCCAGCTCGGCGACGAGCACCACGTCAACGGGGCGCTCACGGTCGGCGAGAACATCGGCGACCTCGGCGGGCTCACGATCGCGCTCAAGGCCTACCGCCTCGCGCTCGGCCGCCCGCTCGACGAGGCGCCGGTGGTCGACGGGCTGACCGGCGTCCAGCGCGTGCTGCTCGGCTGGGCGCAGGTCTGGCAGACGAAGGCCCGCGACGAGGAGGCGGTCCGCCGCCTCGCGGTCGACCCGCACGCGCCCGCGGAGTTCCGCTGCAACGGCGTCCTGAGCAACCTCGACGAGTTCTACACCGCGTACGACGTGCAGCCCGGGGACGCGCTGTACCTCGCGCCCGAGGAGCGCGTGCGCATCTGGTGAGGCGACGAGCCGGGCCCTGCGTGACGCGGGGCCCGGCTCTGCCGCGTGGGCGGGCGAGGATCGCGTCGGGTCGGACGGGTTCGACGAGCGGGTCGGCCGAGCCGGCGAGCGGGTCAGCCGAGCTCGACGAGCTCCGCGCGCGCGAGCCGGAAGCCGGTGCCGGACTCGTCGACGCACGTCACGCCGTTCGTGGCGCTCGTGCAGGTCCACCCGCCCACGGTCGACGTCGCGCCGTACTCGAGCCGCGGGACGTCGTCCGCCGCGACGGCGGGGACCGGACCGTCGAGGCACGGCAGCTCGACCCCGTCGGCGCCCGCGACGACGGTGTGCCCGAGGGTCCCCGCGGCGCACGCCTCGGCGCCCGGCGGGGCGAACGTGATGCTCGCGATCGAGCACGTCACGCCGTCGTCCGCCATCGCGCACGAGATGTTGCCCGTCGGGCTCGCGAACGTCTCGACACCCGTGGGCGCTGCGGACGGGGTCGCCTCCGACGCGGGTGCGGACGCCGCCGGGTCGACGTCCGACCCGGTGTCCCGCGGGCCGGTGCCGCGGAGCACGCCGCTCAGGACGACCGCGGCGACCACGACCAGGGCGAGCACGAGCACGAGGTCGACCAGCAGGAACGCCCTCATCCCCCGGCTCAGCCCCGCCATGCGTGACGACAGACCCACCTCGCACCCTTCCGTCGGCCGTGCGTGCGGCGCCCAGCATCACACGTGCCGGGCGTCCTGCTCCACACGGGTGACCCGCGCACCCGCCGGTCGGGGCGGGGG
>NZ_BJLR01000020.1 GCF_006538745.1 Cellulomonas cellasea
CCCGCCGGTCGGGGCGGGTGCGCGGGGTCGGTCCCGGCTGGCCGTGCGCGGCGACGCGGGCGCGGTACGGGGCGCCGGCAGCGGGCCGTCAGTCGAAGACGGGTCCCTGCGTCCGGGTGCGCTTGATCTCGTAGAAGCCGGGCACGCTCGTCACGAGGACGAAGCCGTCGAACAGGCGGCCCGCGGCCTCGCCCTTGGGCGCCGGCGTCATGACGGGGCCGAAGAACGCGGTCCCGTCGATCGCGACGACGGGCGTGCCGACCTCGTCGCCCACGAGGTCGATCGCGCGCTGGTGCGACGCGCGCAGCCCCTCGTCGTAGGCGTCGGTGGAGCCGGCCTCCGCGAGCTCCGCGGGCAGGCCGACCTCGGCGAGCGACTCCGCGATGATCGCGGCGGTGTCGCGGCGCCCGCCCGGGTGCCGGCGCGTGCCCAGCGCGTCGTACAGCGGGCGCAGCACCTGCGGGCCGTGCTGCTCGGCGGCCGCGACCAGCACGCGGACCGCGGCCCACGACTCGTCCATGAGCGTCCGGTAGCTCTCGGGGAGGTCCCGGCCCTCGTTCAGCACGGACAGGCTCATCACGTGCCAGCGCACGTCGACGTCGCGGACCTTCTCGACCTCGACCATCCAGCGCGACGTCATCCACGCCCACGGGCACGCCGGGTCGAACCAGAAGTCGACGGTCGTGCGGGTCGCCCCGTCGGCGGCCGCCGCGGCGGTCTGGGTCGCGGTTGTCTCGGCGGTCTGGGGCACGTCGTCTCCTCGGGGTCGGATCGGGTTCTTCGGGGCAACCACATCATCCGCGCGGGCATTCCGCGCGTGAAATGATCGGGTCGGCCACGAGCCACCCCGCGCCCCCTGAAGGAGACACCGCGTGCCTGCTGAGAACCTCACCCGTGACGAGGCGCGCGAGCGCGCGGGCGTCGTCGCCGTCGAGTCGTACGACGTCGCGCTCGACCTCACCACGGGCCCGTCGACGTTCTCCTCGCGCACCGTCGTCCGGTTCACGGCGACGCAGGGTGCCGGCACGTTCCTCGACCTCATCGCGCCGACGGTCCACGAGGTCACGCTCAACGGCCGCGCACTCGACGTCGCGGACGTCGTCGCCGAGTCCCGGATCCGCCTCGACGGCCTCGCCGCCGAGAACGAGGTCGTCGTGCTCGCCGACTGCGCGTACATGAACACGGGCGAGGGCCTGCACCGCTTCGTCGACCCGGTCGACGACGAGGTCTACCTCTACTCCCAGTTCGAGGTCGCCGACTCGCGCCGCGTCTTCGCGGTGTTCGAGCAGCCCGACCTCAAGGCGACGTTCGCGTTCACCGTGACCGCCCCGGCGCACTGGACCGTGGTGTCGAACTACCCGGCCGCCGGGGAGCCCGTCGCCGTCGAGGGCGGCACCAACCGCAACGGCGGGCGCGACTCTGGCACCGCGACGTGGACGTTCGAGCGCACGCCGCGCATCTCGAGCTACATCACCGCGATCGTCGCCGGCCCGTACCACGCGGAGCACGGCGAGCTCACGAGCAGCGACGGCCACACGGTCCCGCTCGGGGTGTACTGCCGCGGCTCGCTCGCGCAGCACCTCGACACCGAGAACATCCTCGACATCACGCGTGCCGGGTTCGCGTTCTACGAGGAGGCGTTCGGCGTCCCCTACCCGTTCGCGAAGTACGACCAGCTCTTCGTCCCCGAGTTCAACGCCGGGGCGATGGAGAACGCGGGCGCCGTCACGTTCCTCGAGAACTACGTGTTCCGCTCCAAGGTGCCCGACGCGACCGTCGAGCGGCGTGCCGTGACGATCCTGCACGAGCTCGCGCACATGTGGTTCGGCGACCTCGTGACGATGCGCTGGTGGGACGACCTGTGGCTCAACGAGTCGTTCGCCGAGTACGTCTCGACGCTCGCGACCGCCGAGGCGACGCGCTGGACGAGCGCGTGGAGCACCTTCTCCTCGATGGAGAAGAACTGGGCGTACCGCCAGGACCAGCTGCCCTCGACGCACCCGATCGTCGCGGACATGCGCGACCTCGAGGACGTCGAGGTCAACTTCGACGGCATCACCTACGCCAAGGGCGCGAGCGTCCTCAAGCAGCTCGTCGCGTGGGTCGGCAAGGACGAGTTCTTCGCGGGCGTGCGCAGCTACTTCGCCAAGCACGCGTGGGGCAACACCGAGCTCGCGGACCTGCTGCGCGAGCTCGAGGCGACGAGCGGGCGCGACCTGTCGGCCTGGTCCGGGCTGTGGCTCGAGCAGTCCGGCGTGACGCTGCTGCGCCCCGCGATCGAGTCCGCCCCGGGCGAGGACGGCGTCGAGACGATCACGTCCTTCGCGGTGCTCCAGGAGGTGCCGGCCGAGCACCCCGTCCAGCGCCCGCACCGCCTCGCCATCGGCGGCTACGACGTCGTCGAGCAGCCCGACGGCAGCACGGCCCTCGAGCGCACGCTGCACGTCGAGCTCGACGTCGACGGCCCGCGGACCGAGGTCCCGCAGCTCGTCGGCGAGCAGCGCCCCGACCTGGTCCTCGTCAACGACGGCGACCTCGCGTACGCCAAGGTCCGGCTCGACGCGCGCTCGCACGCGACCGCGCTCGAGCACCTCGGGGCGTTCGCCGACTCGCTCCCGCGCACGCTCGTGTGGACCGCGATGTGGGACGCGACGCGCGACGGCGAGGCCCCGGCGCGCGACTTCGTCGACCTCGTGCTCGGCAACCTGGCGCGCGAGTCCGACTCGTCGGTCGTCCAGGTCCTGCTCCGGCAGCTCTCGACGGCGCTCGACCTGTACGTCGCCCCCGAGCACCGCGAGGCCACGGAGGTCGCCGCGGCGGACCGCCTGCTCGCGCTCGCCGAGCAGGCGGCCGGCGGCTCGGACACCCAGCTCCAGCTCGTCAAGGCGTTCGCCGGCCGCTCGGTGACAGCGGGGCAGCTCGACGCCGTCGCCGCGCTCCTCGACGGCTCGCGCACGCTCGACGGCCTGACGATCGACACCGACCTGCGCTGGGAGCTCCTGACCGCGCTCGTCACGGGCGGCCGGGCCGCCGAGCCGGAGATCGCCCGCCAGCTCGAGGCCGACCCGACGGCGACCGGGCACCGTGCGGCGGCCGCCGCACGCGCCGCGGTCCCGACACCCGAGGCCAAGGCGGCGGCGTGGCGTGCGGCCGTCGAGAGCGACGACCTCGCGAACGCCCTGCAGGCCGCCACGATCGGCGGCTTCGGTCGCGTGCACGACCGTGGCCTGCTCGTGCCCTACGTCGAGCCGTACTTCGCGGCGATCGAGGACGTGTGGGAGAACCGGACCAACGAGATCGCGCAGAACATCGTGCTCGGCCTGTACCCGACGGACCTGGCCGACGACGCGCGCGTGGACGTGCTCGGTGCCACCGACGCGTGGCTCGCGGCGCACCCCGACACAGCCCCGGCGCTGCGCCGGCTCGTCGTCGAGTCGCGCGACGGCGTGCGTCGCGCGCTCGCCGCGCAGGAGGCGGACCGCGCCCGCGGCTGACCCTGACGGACCCGGTACGGCGACGGCCCGGCCCCCATGTGGGGACCGGGCCGTCGCCGTTCGTGCATCCAGGCATCCACGTGCGCGACAGGCCGGTGGGCCCGCCACGCCGCGCCGCGTCAGCCGCGGTCGAGCCGGTTGCGGTTGAGCACCGCCGCGAGCGAGCGCAGGCGCGCGTTGTCGAAGAGCTCCTCGACGAGCACGACCTGCCCGGAGCCGTCCGCGAGCGGCACCTTCCAGTTCGGGTACTCCTGGTCGGTCCCCGGCTGGTTCTGCGCGCGCCGCTCCCCCACGGCGTCCGCGAGCGAGACCCCGACGAGCGCGGCCGGACTCTCGAGCACCCACGCGTGCAGCGCCTCGACGGTCTCGCGCTCCGACGGCTGCGGGCCGACGAGCCCGCGCCCGCCCAGCGCCTCGACCATCTGCTCGCGCTCGGCGCGCGCCGCACGGCGGACCTGGTCGACGGGCTCCGAGAGCAGCCCGAGGCGGTCGCGGATCGTCACGTGCTCCTCGGCGAGGTAGCCGGCGCTCGGCGGCAGGTCGTGCGTCGTGACGCTCGCGAGCGTCAGCCGGCGGTACTCCTCGGGGGCGAGCGGCTTGCCGGCGTGGTCCTTCTCGAACCAGAGCACCGACGTGCCGAGCACGCCGCGGTCGCTCAGGTAGTCGCGCACCCAGGGCTCGAACGTGCCGAGGTCCTCGCCGATCACGACGGCGCCGGCGCGGTGGGCCTCGAGCGCGAGGATGCCCACGAGCGCCTCGTGGTCGTAGCGCACGTAGGCGCCTTGGTCCGCGGGCGCGCCCTCGGGGATCCACCACAGCCGGAACAGGCCGATCACGTGGTCGATCCGGATGGCGCCCGCGTGCCGCAGCACCGTGCGCAGCATGTCGCGGTACGGCCGATAGCCGACGCGCGCGAGCCGCTCGGGGTGCCACGGCGGCTGCGACCAGTTCTGGCCCTGCTGGTTGTACATGTCGGGCGGCGCACCGACGGTCGCGCCGGTCGCGAGCACGTCGCCGAGGGCCCAGACGTCGGCCCCCTCGGGGTGCACGCCGACCGCGAGGTCGTGCATGATCCCGATCGTCATGCCGCCCTCGTGCGCGGCGCGCTGGGCCGCCGCGAGCTGGGAGTCCGCGACCCACTGCAGCCAGCAGTAGAAGTCGACGCGGTCCGCGAGCTCGGTGCGCGCCCGCTCGACGAACGGCGAGGACAGGTCCTGGGCGCCGGCCGGCCATGGCTGGCCGGCGTACTTCTCGACGAGCGCGCACCACAGCGCGAAGTCCTCGAGGCCCTGACCCTCGTCCTCGCGGTAGTCCTCGAACGCCGCCTGCCGCGCCGCCGAGCGCGGGGCGGCGAACACGACCTCGAGCGCCGAGCGCTTGGCGTCCCACGCGACGTCACGGTCGATCGGGCCGGCGTCGGTGTCGAGCGCCCGGGCGGGCTCGGAGGCCCACTCGACGAGCGCGCGGTCGGCCGCCGACAGGTACGCCGTCTCGCGGACGTCCTCGACCCGGACGTAGAGCGGGTTCACGAACCGCCGGGTCGTCGGCAGGTACGGCGACGGGGTCAGCGGGGTCACGGGCTCGGCCGCGTGCAGCGGGTTGATCAGCAGGAAGTCGGCCCCGCACGTGCGGCCCGCGAGCCAGCCGAGGTCCGCGAGGTCGGCGAGGTCGCCGACGCCCCACGACGCGCGCGAGCGCACCGAGTACAGCTGCGTCATGAACCCCCACGCCCGACCGTCGCGCAGCTGCTCGGGCAGCTCGAGGGTCTGCGGCGTCACGACCACGGTCGAGCGGGCCCGCGCGCTCGGACCGTCGGCGTGGAGCTCGTGCCAGCCGAGCGGCAGGTCGGTGGGGAGCGTGAACGTCGCCCGCCCGACGAGCCGGCCGTCGACGCTGCGCGGGTCGATCGGGACGTCGGCCTGCGGAAGGTCGCGACGACCGCCGCCCGCCTCGGGGTCGAGCTCGAGCCAGACCCGCACCGGGTCCCCGTGCTCCACGTGCACCGCGACGTGCGCGTTCCGGCCCTCCCGGACCACGATGACCGGCGGGAGGGTGCGGCGCCACGGCATGTCCTCGACGTGGGCGATCGCGAGCGCGACCCGCTCGGGCGACGACGCGTCGACGCCGAGCGCGCGCAGGACGCCGACGAGGGTCGACGCGGTGACCCGGTGCTGCGTGCCGTCGTGCGCCCAGTAGTCGGGCACGATCCCGTAGGCGGCGGCGAGACGTAGCAGGTCCGGGGTCGGTTCAGGGGTATCGGCTGCCACGCGTCGATCCTGCCAGAGCCCCCCGGAGGAACGCAGGACGAGCGGCGCGACGCGACGCGCGGCGCGGCCGGCGGACGGGGCGTCGGACCGGCCGGACGTGGGTCGCAGGGGCGCGCGGTCGACGTAGCCTTGCGGACCATGAGCGCGCACGCCCCCCTGCCCGGTCCCGCCCGCACCGCCCTCCCGCCGTACCCGCCCGCCGAGCGCCTCGACCTCGTCGAGGACCTGCACGGCCGGCCCGTCGCGGACCCCTACCGGTGGCTCGAGGACCCGCAGGACGCGCGTACCCAGGCGTGGTCGGACGCGCAGGACGGCCTCTACGCCGCCTACCGCGCGCGCCTCGTGCACGGGGAGGCGACCCCGGACGGCTCGGCCGAGACGGCCGCGGGCGGCTCCCCCGAGGTGGCACCTGCCGACGGCCCGATGTCCACCGCGCGGCTCACCGCGCGCCTGCGCGAGCTCCTGGGTGCGGGCTTCGTCGGGACGCCCGCGTGGCGGGGCGACCGCAGGTTCTTCGCACGCCGCTCGGGCGACCAGGAGCACGCGGTCGTGGTCGTCGCCGAGCCCGCGCCGGACGGCGGCACCGTCGAGCGCGTGCTGCTCGACCCCGTCGCGCTCGACCCCGCGGGGACGACGACGCTCGACGCGTGGCAGCCGAGCAAGGAGGGCGACCTGCTCGCCTATCAGGTCTCGTCGGGCGGCACCGAGGAGAGCGTCCTGCACGTGCTCGACGTCGCGACCGGTGCGCTCGTCGACGGCCCGATCGACCGGGCGCGCTACTCCCCCGTCGCCTGGCTGCCGGGCGGCGAGGCGTTCTACTACGTGCGCCGGCTCCCGCCCGAGGACCTGCCGGAGGGCGAGCAGCAGTACCACCGTCGGGTCTGGCTGCACCGGCTGGGCACCGACGCGGCGCAGGACGTCGAGGTGTTCGGCGCGGGCCTGGACCACACGAACTACTACGGCGTGACGGTCTCGCGGGACGGTCGCTGGCTCGTCGTCTCGGCGTCGGCGGGCACCGCTCCGCGCTCCGACGTGTGGATCGCCGACCTGACCTCGGGGGTCGAGTCCCCGGAGCTCGTCCCGGTCGTCGTCGGCGTCGACGCGCAGACGCACGCGTGGGTCGGGCGCGACGGGCGGCTCTACCTGCACACCGACCTCGACGCCCCGCGCGGCCGCATCGCGGTCACCGACCCGACCGCGCCCGGGGTGCCGCACTGGCGCACGCTGCTCGCCGAGGACCCTGAGGCCGTGCTCGAGGACGTCGCGTTCACCGACGCGGGCGCCGCCCCCGGGGACACGGTCGAGCCCGAGCTGCTCGTGGCCGCGTGGCGGCGGCACTCCGTGAGCGAGGTGACGCTGCACGAGCCGCGCACCGGCGACCGGCTGCCCGGCGACGACGGCACCCTGGTGCTGCCCGGGCTCGGCTCGATCGGCGGCCTCGCGACGCGCCCCGAGGGCGGGCGCGAGCTCTGGTTCTCCTACACCGACCACACGACGGTCTCCACGGTCCATCGCTTCGACACCCGGACCCGCACCACGTCCGTGTGGGCGGCACCGCCCGGGCTCCTCGCGGACCTCCCGGACGTGCGCGTCCAGCAGCTCGCGACGCCGAGCGCCGACGGGACGACCGTGCGGGCGTTCGTCGTCGCGCGGGCGGACGCGCTCGACGCCGAGGGCCGCCCGCTCGCGCCCGCTCCGACGATCCTCTACGGCTACGGCGGCTTCCAGATCTCGCTCGACCCCGCCTACTCCGCCACGACGCTCGCGTGGGTCGAGGCGGGCGGCGTGTACGTCGTGGCGAACCTGCGCGGCGGCGGCGAGGAGGGCGAGGAGTGGCACCGCAGCGGCATGCGCGGCGCCAAGCAGAACGTCTTCGACGACTTCCACGCGGTCGGCGACCGACTCGTGGCGGACGGCTGGACCACGCCCGACCGGCTCGCGTGCTGGGGCGGCTCGAACGGCGGCCTGCTCGTCGGCGCCGCACTGACCCAGCGGCCGGACCTGTTCGCGGCCGTGGTGTGCTCCGCGCCGCTGCTCGACATGGTGCGCTACCAGCGGTTCGGGCTCGGGGTGACATGGACCGAGGAGTACGGCGACGCCGACAACCCGCGCGAGCTCGACTGGCTGCTCGGCTACTCGCCGTACCACCGCGTCACGGACGGCACGGCCTACCCGGCGACGCTCTTCACGGTGTTCGAGGGCGACTCGCGCGTCGACCCGCTGCACGCCCGCAAGCTCGCCGCGGCCCTCCAGGCGGCGACGAGCGCCGACCCCCAGGTGGCACCCGTGCTGGTCCGGCGTGAGACGGGCGTCGGCCACGGCGGGCGCGCGCTGTCCCGGACGATCGGCCTCACGGTCGAGCAGCTCCAGTTCGTCGCCGACCGCACCGGGCTGTGCGCGGCCGGGGCCGCACGGTGAGCGCGGTGGACGCGGTGAACGCCCGGACGCTGCTCGCGGCCGGGGCGACGCCCGAACCCACGGAGACGACGCCCGCCGACATGGTGCGCGAGGCGAACGCCGCGATGCGCTGGCTGCTCGAGACCGGGTTCCCGTGGCTCCTGAGCACCGGGCTCCGCGTCGCCGTGATCCTCACGGTCGCCGGGCTGGTGCTGCTCGGGCTGCGGCGGGTCATCCGTACCGTCACCAACCACATCGCCGAGGGCACGCCGCTGCTCGAGCGCGGGCGGCTCGGCGACTCCGAGGTCGCCGCGGCCCTCCGGCGGGCGAGCCCGATCGTCACCGCGCGCCGGGCGCAGCGGGCACGCACGATCGGCTCGGTGCTGCGCTCGACCGCGACGATCGTCGTCGGGACCCTCGCGGTGCTCATGGTGCTCGACGCGCTCGGCGCGAACATCGCGCCGTTCATCGCGTCCGCGGGCATCGTCGGCGTCGCGCTCGGCTTCGGCGCGCAGAGCCTCGTCAAGGACTTCCTCTCGGGCATGTTCATGCTGCTCGAGGACCAGTACGGCGTCGGGGACGTCGTCGACGTCGGGCACGCGACCGGGACCGTCGAGGCCGTCGCGCTGCGCGTGACCAAGATCCGCGACAGCTCGGGCACGCTCTGGTACGTCCCCAACGGGACGATGGTGCGGGTCGGCAACAAGACCCAGGGCTGGGCCAAGGCCGTCGTCGAGGTCAAGGTCGACTACTTCGCCGACCTCGACGAGGTCCGCCACGTGCTCGAGGAGGCCGTCGGGCGCGTCGCCGCGGACCCCGTGCTCGGCACGTACCTCGAGGGCGAGCCGACGGTGACCGGCATCGAGGACCTCGCGTTCGACGCCGTGACGCTGCAGGTCACCGTGAAGACCGCACCCGCGATGCAGTGGGAGGTCGCGCGGGCGATGCGCGCCGCGGTGCGCCGTGCGCTCGAGGAGGCCGGGATCCCGCTCGGCGGTCAGCGCGACCTGCTGGCGGCCTACCGCGCGCAGCTCGACGCCGCGGTGCGGGTGCCCGAGCAGGACGAGGCCGACGCGCCGGGGGCCGGCGGGAAGGCGGAGCCGGTCACGGACACGCGCCGCGAGTCGGAGTCGCTCGACACGACGGCGCCCGCGACCGAGCCGAAGCCGCGGGGGCGCTGACCCCGCGGGCACCGTCGGCTCGGCGGCGCCCGCCGTGGCGGTGCGACGTCGCGGCGGCGTGGTTCCTCAGCGGAGGGTGTCGAGCTCCGCGGCGAGGTTGTCGGCCTCGGGGCCGACGATGACCTGCACGACGCGGCCGGACCGCACCACGCCGAACGCGCCGGTCGCCTTGAGCGCCGTCTCGTCGACGAGCTGGGGGTCCGTCACCTCGACGCGCAAGCGGGTGATGCACGGCTCCAGATCGACGACGTTCGCGTCGCCACCCAGCGCCGCGAGGATCTGCTCTGCCTTGCTCATCGAACTCCTCAGCTCGTCCGTGCGCCGTCGTGCGCTCGTCGGGGCGCACGGGTGTCCAGCGTAGTCCCGGCGCTGCCGCGTGGCGCGCCCGGGCCCCGGCGTGGACACCCGGCGCGGTGCGAGACTGGGCGCGTGACCTCCCCCGCTCCCGAGACCGGCCCGGCCCACCGCGCCGACTCGTTCTACGCCGTGATCGGCGGCCACGACACGTTCGTCCGGCTCGTCGACGCGTTCTACCGCGGTGTCGCCGACGACCCGGTGCTGCGCCCGATGTACCCCGAGGAGGACCTCGGCCCCGCCGCCGAGCGCCTCACGCTGTTCCTCGAGCAGTACTGGGGCGGCCCGACGACGTACTCCGACCAGCGCGGCCACCCGCGGCTGCGCATGCGGCACGCGCCGTTCAAGGTCAACCCCGACGCCCGCGACCGGTGGCTCCGGCACATGCGCGAGGCCGTCGGGGAGCTCGGCCTGGCGCCGCTGCACGAGGCACAGCTGTGGGACTACCTCGAGCGCGCCGCGCACTCGATGCTCAACACGTTCGAGGACTGAGCCGATGACGACCGAACCCACCGCCCTGACCCCCACGCGGGCGTTGCTCGACGTGCTCGACCTGGGCCCGGACGCCACGGAGCCCGACACGTTCACCGGCACCAGCCTGCCCCAGCCGAGCGGGCGCGTGTTCGGTGGTCAGGTGCTCGCGCAGGCCCTGCTCGCGGCGGGCCGCACCGTGCCGACGACGCGCCTGCCGCACTCGCTGCACGGCTACTTCCTGCGGGCGGGCGACGTCCGCGAGCCGATCAGCTTCGCGGTCGAGCGGCTGCGCGACGGCCGGTCGTTCACCGCGCGCCGCACGCACGCGCTCCAGGGTGGCGCCCCGATCCTGTCGATGATCGCGTCGTTCCAGGAGGAGCAGCCGGGCCTCGACTACGCCGAGCCGATGCCCGACGCGCCCGACCCCGACGACGTCGTCTCGGCGGACACCCACCTCGCCGGCATCGACCACCCGGTCGCGCGGTTCTGGAGCCAGGAGAGCGCGTTCGACGTCCGGCACGTCGAGGGCGCGATCTACCTCGGCGGCTCCGGCGAGCCGACCGGCCAGCAGATGGTCTGGGTCCGCTCGCGCGAGACGCTGCCCGACGACCAGCTCCTGCACCGGGCGCTGCTCGCGTTCGCGTGCGACCAGGTCATGCTCGAGCCGGTCCTGCGCCGCAGCGGGCACAGCTGGGCGACCCGCGGGCTGTCCATCGCGAGCCTCGACCACGCGATGTGGTGGCACCGGGACGTCCGCGTGGACGACTGGCTGCTCTACACGCAGACGGCGCCGAGCGCGCAGGGCGGCCGCGGCCTCGGGGCGGCCCGGGTGTTCACGCGCGACGGCACCCACGTCGCGTCGATCGCGCAGGAGGGCATGGTCCGGGTCCCGGACTGACGCGCTCGCCGGCGCGGCCGGGCGCCGGACCGACGGGCTCACCGGCGCGGCCGGGTCCCCGGACAGGCAGGCTCGCCGCGCGGTCCGCGCGCCGCCGGGTGAGACTGCCCGCATGCCCAGGCTGCGCCGCGCACGTGTTGACGGTCCCGGCTGGACGCGTCGCCGCGCCGGCCGGGGCTTCTTCTACCTGGACGCCCACGGCGAGCGGATCACCGACGAGGACGAGCTCGACCGCATCGCCTCGCTCGCGATCCCGCCCGCGTGGCGCGACGTGTGGATCAGCCCCCACGCGAACGCGCACATCCAGGCCACGGGGATGGACGACGCCGGGCGGCGCCAGTACCTGTACCACGCGCAGTGGCGGCTGCGGCGCGACCGCCTCAAGCACGACAAGGTGCTCCAGGTGGCCCGCAGCCTGCCCGCCGCGCGCCGCCGGGTGCGCAAGGACCTCGACCTCGACGGCATGCCGCGCGAGAAGGTGCTCGCGCTCGCGTTCCGGCTGCTCGACCTCGCGTACTTCCGCGCCGGCGGCGAGGGGTACGCGGCCAAGAACGGCTCCTACGGGCTCGCGACGCTGCAGAAGGAGCACGTGCGGATCCTGCGCCCCGAGACCGAGGGCGGCGAGGGCCGCGTGCACTTCCACTACCCCGCGAAGTCGGGCCAGGTCCGCGACGTGGTGATCGAGGACGACGAGGTCGCGACGCTCCTGCGCCGGCTCGTGCGGCGCCACGACGAGGCCGGCGACCTCCTCGCGTGGCAGGACGGCGACACGTGGCACGACGTCACGAGCGCCGACGTCGTCGCCTACGTCAAGGACCGGCTCGGGTCTGACGCCAGCCCCAAAGACTTCCGCACGTGGCACGCGACCGTGCTCGCCGCGCGGGCGTTCGCCGACGTCGGCCCGCCGCCCCGATCCGAGCGTGCGCGCCGCAAGGTCGTGACCGAGGTGGTCCGCGACGTCGCCGGCGAGCTCGGGAACACCCCGGCGGTGTGCCGCGCGTCGTACATCGACCCGCGCGTCGTCGACCTCTGGGAGCGGGGGCACACCATCCGGCCGACCCGCTCGCGCCTCGTGGCGGAGAAGGAGACCCTCGCGCTGCTTGCGTGAGCGGATGCGGACCCGGCACCGCCGGGCTCAGACTGCGACATGACCGACGACCCCCGGCCCTCGCCCGACCTGCTGCCCGAGCCCGTCGCCCCCTCGCTCCCGGGGCTCGTGCCCGGTCTCGACGCCGACGGTCGCCCGGCTCCCGACGCGCCGCTCGTGGCCGTCACGGGTGTCACCGGCTACGTCGGCGGCCGGCTCGTGCCGGAGCTGCTCGCCGCCGGTTACCGCGTGCGTGCGCTCGCCCGCAACCCGGAGCGGCTGCGCGGGCGCTCCTGGTACGCGGACGTCGAGGTCGCCCAGGCCGACGCCGGGGAGCTCGAGGAGATCCGCGCGGCGCTGCGCGGCGTGCAGATCGCCTACTACCTGATCCACGCGCTCGGCACCGGCCCGACGTTCGAGGCGCGCGACCGGCGCACGGCGCTGACGTTCGCGCGCGCCGCCCGCGAGGCCGGCGTCGAACGCATCGTCTACCTCGGCGGCCTCTACCCCGAGGGCGAGGAGCTCTCGCCGCACCTCGCGTCGCGCACCGAGGTCGGGGAGATCCTGCTCGCGTCGGGCGTCCCGACGACCGTGCTGCGCGCAGCCGTGATCCTCGGCTCGGGCTCCGCGTCGTTCGAGATGATGCGCTACCTCACCGAGCGCCTGCCGGCGATGACCGTGCCGCGCTGGGTCGAGAACCGCATCCAGCCGATCGCGATCCGCGACGTGCTGCGCTACCTCGTCGGCTCGGCCGCGATGCCGCCCGACGTCAGCCGCGGCTTCGACATCGGCGGGCCCGACGTCCTGACCTACCGCGAGATGATGCAGCGCTACGCGAAGGCCGCCGGGCTCCCCCGCCGGGTCATCGTCGGCGTGGGCGTGCTCACTCCGCGGCTGTCGAGCCTGTGGGTCTCGCTCGTGACGCCGGTCCCCTCCGGGCTCGCGCGCCCGCTCGTCGAGTCGCTCGTGCACGAGGTCGTGTGCGACGAGCACGACATCGCCGCGCACGTGCCCGACCCGCCCGGCGGGCTCATCGGCTTCGACCGCGCCGTGCGCCTCGCGCTCCAGCGCATCCAGGACGCGGACGTCACGACACGCTGGTCGTCCGCGGCCGTCTCGGGTGCGCCGAGCGACCCGCTGCCCGGCGACCCGGACTGGGCGGGCGGCTCGATGTACGTGGACGAGCGTCGCGTCGAGGTCGACGCGTCGCCCGCGGCGCTGTGGCGGGTCATCGAGACGATCGGCGGCGAGAGTGGCTGGTACTCGTGGCCGCTCGCGTGGCAGCTGCGCGGTATCGCGGACAAGCTGGTCGGCGGACCCGGGTTGCGTCGCGGGCGCCGGCCGGGCCGCCTGCTCGTGGACGACGCCGTCGACTGGTGGCGTGTCGAGGAGGTCGAGCCCGGCTCGCTGCTGCGGCTGCGCGCCGAGATGCGCGTCCCCGGGCTCGCGTGGCTCGAGCTGCGGGTCGAGCCGGTCGAGGGCGACGACCACCGAACGGTCTTCGCGCAGCGCGCGCTGTTCCACCCGCACGGGCTCGCCGGCCAGCTCTACTGGGGTGCGGTGTACCCGTTCCACGGCATCGTCTTCGGCGGGATGCAGCGCAACATCGCCCGCGCCGCCGAGACCGCGGAGCGGGCCCGCACGGACCGGCGACCGGCCGGCGACGCGGTGCGCGCGCGCACCTGAGTCGGCCCGACGGCTCAGCGTCGGTGCCGCAGCCGGACGGGCTCCTCCAGGTAGACCTCCCACGCGGCCCGGACCTCCGGCCCGATGCGTCGCGGTGAACCCGTCGCGGTGTCGACGAGGACCACCGTCGTGAGCGCCCGCGCGAACACGGTGCCGCCCTCGTCCGTGGGCGCGTCGCGCACCTCGTAGCAGACGTCGAGGCTCGCGCCGCCGAGGTGGCCGATCCACATCTCGACGAGCACGGGCGTGCGCCGGTAGCCGAGCGGGCGCAGGTACTCGATCTCCTGGCGTGCGACGAGCGTCGACAGCTCGGCGCCCGGGCCGGCGTCGAGCACCGCCGTGGGCCAGGCGGACTCCGGCGCACCGGCCGTCGGCGCCTGGCGCCAGAACGCCTGGATGCGCGCCTCCTCGAGCAGCGTGAGCATCGCGACGTTGTTGACGTGGGCGTACGCGTCCATGTCGGACCAGCGCAGCTGCACCGGGACCACGAGACGGGTCACAGGAACTCCTTCGACGGGGCGGCGGGGGTGTGTGGACGCGGGGGCGCCGAGGGCAGCGGCCCGGCGGCGGGGTTCGCGCGCGGCAGGGCTCGTCACGCCAGGCTCGGTCGTGGCGCTGGGAGCGCCACCGTCACCGAGCGGCGCGGCGGGCCCCGTCGCGGCAGCGCTCGAGCGCGGCGAGCTCGGACGTCGCGGGTTCGACGACGAGCCGCCCGGCGACCGCGTCGATCGCCTCGCGCAGCCGTCGCCGCACGCGGGTGGCCCGGCGCCTGGCCCCGACCCCGCCGGCGACCCGCCCGAGCAGCGCCACGAGCAGACCCGCGAGCGCGCCGCCGATCGCGAGCACCGTCGGGGCCGGCAGCTCCCACCACACCGGCGTGGGCGGTTCGGGGAGCTGGAGGTAGGCGCCGCCCGCGAGCAGGGCGAGCCACAGCAGCCCCGCCACGAGCGCCGCGAAGAGCACCCACTGCAGGACGCCGAGCACGCCCCACCACACCGGGCGGCGCTCGGCCTCGAGCCGGGTCCCGGCGACGGCCTGGTCGAGCGCGTCGGCGAGCCCGTCGGTCGTGGCGCGCCGGCGCGCGGCGAGGACCCAGTCGTCGGGCGCCCCCGCCGTCGCCGCGTCGGCGTACGTCCGGACGGCCGTCGCCGCTCGGGCCCGTGCGGCCGGTCCCGGGGTCGGCAGCGAGGTGCGGGCCAGGTCGGGCCGCTGCTCGTCCGAGCGCCCGGAGCCGAGCCCGAGCCGGCGCAGCGGGTCGGGCCGGAAGCGTGCGAGCCAGCGCGTCGCGGGCCAACCCGTGGCGGCACGTGCCTGCCGCGCCGCCGAGCGACGCACCGCCGCCACGACCGTCGGGACGGCGGCCGCCTCCTCGAGCGCCGAGACGAGCTCGGCTCGCGCCTGCTTGGCCGTGCGGTTGGTCGGCGCCTCCCCGCACGCCGCGAGAAGCTCGCGTGCGCAGCGCCGGACGTCGGCCCGCACGCGCTCCGTGGCCGCCTCGCGCCGCTGCGCCGCCTGGGCCAGCAGGGCCTGCAGGTCGGGGACGCCGTCGCCGGTGCGCGCGCTGACCGCGAGGACGGGGACGTCCCGCAGCCCGTCCTCGGCGGCGAGCCGGCGCAGGTCGGCGAGGCAGCGCTCGCGCTCGTCGGGCGTCAGCCGGTCCGCGTGGTTGAGCACGAGCACGACGACGGACGCGTGCCCCGCGAGCGGGCGCAGGTAGCGCACGTGCAGGGCCGCGTCGGCGTACTTCTGCGGGTCGACGACCCAGACGAGCAGGTCGACACGCCCGTACAGGCGCTCGGCGCGCACCCGGTGCTCGGTCTCGACCGAGTCGTGGTCGGGCAGGTCGAGCAGCACGAGCCCGGTCGTGACGCCCGAGGGGGACGCGGCCCCGGCGGCGACCTCGTGCCGCTCGTCGACCCCGAGCCAGTCGAGCAGCGCGTGCGCGGCACCGTCCTCGCCGTCTGTGCGTGCCGGTGCCTCTGCCGGGTCCTCCCCGGCCGGGGTGGGCCACACCGCCGCGAGAGCCTTGCCCGTCGTCGGCCGACGCACGCCCGGGACGGCGAGGTCCGCACCCGACACCGCGTTGAGCAGCGAGGACTTGCCCGAGCCCGTCGCACCCGCGAGCGCGACGACGGTGTACTCCCCGGACAGCGCGGCCCGCTCGCGGGCGTGCACCAGGACGGCGTCCGCGTCGTCGAGCACGCGCTGCGGGAGCCGGCCCTGACCCGCGTCGACGGCCTCGGCGAGCGCCTCGACCTGCGCCGTGAGGTCCCGTCCGGGAGCACGGCCGCTGCGCCGGGCGCTCACGCGTCCGGGCCGTCCTGCGGCGCACCGGTGACGCGCCGCCACCAGGACCGCAGGCGACCCTCCGGCTGCCGCTCGGGCTCCGGCGCCCCGGCTCGCTCCGCACTCGTGCCCGCGGGCGTGAGCCGGTCGCGCGCGCTGCCTGCCGTCGTGCCGTGCGCTCCCCCGCTGCCGGCCGGCTCGCCCCGTTCGGCGGCGAGGCGTGCGAGCACCCCGGCGCCGCGGAGCCTGCCCGTCTGGACACCCGCACCCGCACCCGCACCCGCACCGGCACCGGCCGTCTCGGCGGCGCTCGCTGCTGCGGCACCCTCCGCGCGGGCGGCGGCCGCGGTCACCTGGGCGACGGCCGTACGGAGCGCGTCCCCGCTCGCGTCGGCGGTGCCCAGGGCGTCGAGCTGCGCGGTGAACCGTGCGGCCTGCCCGGCGAGGACCTCCCGCACGCGCACGGCGAGCCGCTCGTGCGCCTCCCGGGCGAGCTGGCGGACGGCCTCGTCCCCGAACACCGCCTCGAGGAGCCGCTGGGCGAGGATCGCCGCGCCGCCGGCGATGCCGACCTCCGCGCCCGTGAGCCCGCCGGTCGACGCGAAGACGGCGACCATGAGGGCCGCACCGAGCCCGTTGACCCCGTAGGAGACGGCGCGTGCGGTCGTGCGCTTGTCGGCCCCCTCCCGCTCGACGAGCGCGAGGACGTCGGACTGCCAGGCGCGGATCTGCTCGGCGACCTGGGCCCGCAGGTCGCCCGACGCCCGCGACAGCGCGAGGCCCTCGAGCAGCGCGACCCCCGCCGGGTCGGTGCGCCACGCCGAGTGCGCGCGCTCGGCGGCGTCCTCGGCGGCGTCGAGCACGACGGCCTCGAGCCCGTGCCCGATCGCGTGCGCGAGCGCCGGCTCGGGGGCCCGCTGCCCACGGAACGCGGCGGTGATCCGGTCCCGCAGGCCGGAGACCTTCTGCTCGACGGCGCGCAGGAACTCGCCGGTCCCGACGACGTCCTGCCAGCGCGCGAGCACCTCGCCGCGCAGCATCGTGCCGTCGGACGTCGCGTGCTCGACGTGCGTCGCCGCGTCCTCGTAGGCGGCGGCGACCGTGGCCCGGAGCCGGGCGTCGGCCGCACGCTGGTCGTCCGACGCGCGGGCGAGGTCCTCGGCGCGCACGAGCACGTCGCGCGTGACGCCCTCGCGGGTCCCGCGGATCACCCTGGCGCGCGCGGCCGGGTCGCCGCCGAGTGCGGTGAGCCAGTCCGCGACCGCGCCCACGGCGACCTCGGGGAGCAGCCCGTCGTCGGTCGAGGTCTCGGGCACGAGGAGGACCGTCGCTTCCGCGAGGTCGTGCTCGTCGAGCATCTGCCGCAGGTGGGCGCTGACGAGCGCCTCGGTGCCGTCGTCGACGCGGTCGAGCACGAGCGCGAGGTGCACGCGCCGACGCGCCGCGGCGCCGAGCAGCTCCCACGGGACCGCGTCGGCGTACCGCGCGGCGGTCGTGACGAAGAGCCACAGGTCCGCGGCCGCGAGGAGCTGCGTCGCGAGCGCACGGTTCTCCTCGACGACCGAGTCGATGTCGGGCGCGTCGAGCAGTGCGAGGCCGGGCGGCAGGGCGGGCGAGGCGACGAGCCGCAGCCCGGCACCGTGCCCGTCCGTGCCCGTCTCGCCGGTGCCGGTGCTCGTACCGTCACCGGCGGCCGAGCCGCCCCCGGCCGGACCGCCCGTCGCGCTCCCGCGCCCCGGCCAGCCCGAACCCCCGGACACCCCGGTGCCGCCGCCGTTCGCGCTCTTCGCGAGGTCCACGCGTGCACCGACGAGGCGTGCCAGCCCGGGCAGCACGCGGTCGGTCGAGAACCACCGCGCGTCGAGCGGGTGGTGCACGAGCACCGGCCAGCGGGTCGTCGGCCGGAGCACGCCCGACGTCGTGACCTGCTCGCCGAGCAGCGAGTTGACGAGCGTCGACTTGCCCGCGCCCGTCGACCCGCCGACCACGACGAGCAGCGGCGCGTTCTCCGCGCGCAGCCGGGGCAGCAGGTAGTCGTCGAGCTGGTCGAGCACCTGCGCGCGCTCGACGCGCCCCGGACCTGCCGAGGCGACGTCGAGCGCGAGCCGGGTCTCGGCGACGCGCGAGCGCAGCACCGTGAGGGCGTCGACCAGCTCCGTGTGCACGCTCGCTGTCACCTCGCCGCCTCCCGGCTCAGTCCCGCGTCAGCTTGCGGTACGTCACGCGGTGCGGGCGGGCCGCGTCGGCGCCGAGGCGCGCGACCTTGTTCTCCTCGTACGACGCGAAGTTGCCCTCGAACCAGTACCAGCTCGACGGGTTCTCCTCGGTGCCCTCGTAGGCCAGGATGTGCGTCGCGACCCGGTCGAGGAACCACCGGTCGTGCGAGACCACCACGGCGCAGCCGGGGAACTCGAGCAGCGCGTTCTCGAGCGAGCCGAGGGTCTCGACGTCGAGGTCGTTCGTCGGCTCGTCGAGGAGCAGCAGGTTGCCGCCCTGCTTGAGCGTGAGCGCGAGGTTCAGGCGGTTGCGCTCACCGCCCGAGAGCACGCCTGCGGGCTTCTGCTGGTCCGGGCCCTTGAACCCGAACGCCGCGACGTACGCCCGCGAGGGCATCTCGACGTTGCCGACCTTGAGGAAGTCCAGGCCGTCCGAGACGACCTCGAACAGCGTCTTCTTCGGGTCGATGCCACCGCGCGACTGGTCGACGTAGGAGATGTTGACCGTCTCGCCGACCTTGAGCTGGCCGCCGTCGAGCGGCTCGAGTCCCACGATCGTCTTGAACAGGGTCGTCTTGCCGACGCCGTTGGGGCCGATGACCCCGACGATGCCGTTGCGCGGCAGCGTGAAGCTCAGGCCGTCGATCAGCACGCGGCCGTCGAAGCCCTTCTGCAGGTTCGTCGCGTCGAGCACCAGGCTGCCGAGGCGCGGGCCCGGCGGGATCTGGATCTCCTCGAAGTCGAGCTTGCGCGTGCGGTCCGCCTCGGCGGCCATCTCCTCGTAGCGGGCGAGACGCGACTTGGACTTGGTCTGGCGGCCCTTGGCGTTGGAGCGCACCCACGCGAGCTCCTCGGCGAGGCGCTTGGCGAGCTTGACGTCCTTCTTGCCCTGCACCTCGAGGCGCTGCTGCTTCTTCTCGAGGTACGTCGAGTAGTTGCCCTCGTACGGGTACAGGCGGCCGCGGTCGACCTCGCAGATCCACTCCGCCACGTGGTCGAGGAAGTACCGGTCGTGGGTGACCGCCAGGATCGCCCCGTGGTACTGCGACAGGTGCTGCTCGAGCCACAGCACGCTCTCGGCGTCGAGGTGGTTGGTGGGCTCGTCGAGGAGCAGCAGGTCGGGCTTCTCGAGCAGCAGCTTGCACAGCGCGACCCGGCGGCGCTCACCACCGGAGAGCACGGAGACGTCGGCGTCCGGCGGCGGGCAGCGCAGCGCGTCCATCGCCTGCTCGAGCTGTGCGTCCAAGTCCCACGCCTCGGCGGCGTCGATGGCCTCCTGGAGCTGACCCATCTCGGCGAGGAGCGCGTCGAAGTCCGCGTCGGGCTCCGACATGAGGTTGGAGATCTCGTTGAAGCGGTCGAGCTTGCCCTTGATCTCGGCGACGCCCTCCTCGACGTTGCCCAGGACCGTCTTGTCCTCGTTGAGCGTCGGCTCCTGCATGAGGATGCCGACGGTGAAGCCCGGGGACAGCCGGGCCTCGCCGTTCGAGGGCTGCTCGAGCCCGGCCATGATCTTGAGGATCGTGGACTTGCCCGCGCCGTTGGGGCCGACGACGCCGATCTTCGCGCCGGGCAGGAAGTTCAGGGTGACGTCGTCGAGGATGACCTTGTCGCCGTGCGCCTTGCGCGCCTTGTACATGGTGTAGATGAACTCAGCCACTGGCTCTTCGTCCGCCTCGGTGCTCGGGGGTGTGTCGAGGGAGTGCACGGATCGGGCCTCCCGGCTGCGCGCGGTGTCGCGTCGGCAGCCGGAAGGCCCGGGCCGTGCGGTCCGGTGGCCCCAGCCTAGGCGATCACCTCGTACCGGTCAGTGCGAGGTCCTCGTCGGGGCGCACGTCGGCCAGCGCGTACAGCGCCGCGTCGCTCGCGTCGACGTCGTCGAGCGCGTCGTGACCGTCGCCCTCGCGTCCTTCGTCGTCCGCCGCGTCGGCCGCGGGGTCGGCAGCGCTCGAGTGGATCGTGCGCATGTAGCGGGCCGTGCCGAACGCGAGGTCGGGGCCGATCGCGATCGCGTCGAGCACGAGCGACGTGCGCGGCTCGCCGTCGGCGGTGCTCCACTCGTCGGTCGAGAGCCGGCCGTGCACGAGCACCGGGTCTCCCTTGCGCAGCGACTCGGCGACGTTGCGTGCCGCACCCCGCCACGCCTTGACCGTGAACCACTCGGTGCGCCCGTCGACCCAGGTGCCGCGCTCGCGGTCGAACCAGCGCCGCGTCGACGCCATGCGGAACGTCGTGAACGGGGTGGACGTGCCGCCCGCGGCCGGCGACGAGGCCGTCGTCGCGCTGCCCGCCGACCCCGCGGTGGTCGTGGCCGCGCCCCCGGCGCCGCCGGCACCGGCGCTCGTGCCGGGGTAGTGCTTCGGGTCGGTGCCCAGCCACCCGACCAGTGTCAGGGTCAGCTCGTTGGTGCTCATGCGTCCTCCTCGGTGAGGGGCCGGCGAGCGCCGACCCTGTGGAGGCAGCGTGGCTCGCGGGCACGGGCGGACGGCAGTCCGACGACGCGGCCCGTGCGGGGGACGGCGCGGGGCTGGGCTGGGGGTGGGCGACGCGGGGGTCACCTCCGCCGCGGTCGACGGACGGCCATCGGCCGAGGCCGAGCCGCCAGCCGTCAGCCGTCAGCCGTCAGCCGTCAGCCGTCAGCCGTCAGCCGTCAGCCGTCAGCGCACCGTCGCGAGCGCCACGAGCTCGCGCACTCGGCGGTGCTCGGCGATGACCTCCGCGGCGGGCTCCGCGAGCCGCGTGCGCGCGACCTGCTCGAGCTCGGCGCGCCCCTCGCCCAGCACCCGCTCGGCACGGCGGCGCGCGAGGGCCCGGCGCAGCAGCCACGTGGCCGCGGCGAGCCCCAGCGCGAGCACCGCGAGCGTGGCGGCGACGGGCAGCGCCCAGTCGTCCGCCCCCCGACCCACCGACCCGAGCTCGAGGCCGAGCCCGATCGACGCGGCGGCGAGCGCCCCCACGCCCGCCAGGACCGCGAGCACGAAGCCCGCGACCGCGAGCCGGGAGCGTCGTGCGGCGACGGTCACGCGTGCGAGCGCGTCGTCGATCTCGAGCCGGAGCCGCTCGGCCGGGGTCACGCGCGCGACGATGTCGTCGGCCCAGCGCACGGGCACCGTCCGGGTGACGCCCGCGAGCCAGCCGGCCCGGGCGAGCACCACCGTGTCGGCCTGCACTGCGCCGAACGACGGCACCGTGCGTGACCCGCCGCGCACGACGGCGCCGACGGCGTCCGCGATCGCGGGCAGGCCGGCGCCCTCCGCGAGCACGTCGACGAGCTCCACGACACCGAGCCGGCTCGGCGCGGGCTCGCGGTCCGCGACCTGGCTCGCGAGCAGCGTCGCGGCGTCGTTGAGCTCGGCGCCCGCGCGCTCGGCGGCGACGCTGCGGCGGCGGACCACCGCGGCGAGCCGGTCGCGCAGCTCGGGGACGCCCTCGCCGGTGTGCGCCGACGCGGTGCGCACGTGCACGCCGGTCAGGCCGTCCTCGACGAGCAGGCCCTCGACGTCGCGGACGAGCTCGTCGTGCATGTCGGGGGCGACCGTGTCGACCTGGTTGAGCACGACCGCCATCGCGGCCTCGTGCCCGACGAGCCGGCGCAGGTAGCCGGAGTGCAGCGCGTCGTCCGCGTACTTCTGCGGGTCGACGACCCACACGAGCAGGTCGGCCATGGGCAGCAGCAGGTCGACGACCGCACGGTGCGCGGGCTCGATCGAGTCGTGGTCGGGCAGGTCGAGCAGCACGAGCCCGCGCAGGGGTGCCTCGGTGTCGCCGTCGAGCAGGCTCTCGCGCTCGATGCGCCGGTCCTCGTCGACGCCGAGCCAGTCGAGCAGCGCACCGCCGCCCTCGCCCCACACGCACGCGGTGACCTTGGAGGTCGTCGGGCGCTTGACCCCGACGTCCGCGAAGTCGAGGCCGCAGATCGCGTTGAACAGGCTCGACTTGCCGGAGCCCGTGCCGCCGACGAGCGCGACGATCGTGTGGTCGACGCCGAGCGCGAGCCGCTCGCGC
>NZ_BJLR01000021.1 GCF_006538745.1 Cellulomonas cellasea
GAGCCGCTCGCGCACCCGCGCGACGGAGGTCGCGACGCGTGCGGACACCTCGGCGTCGAGCCGGTCGCCACCGATCTCGAGCGCCTCCTCGAGCTGATCGACGCGCAGGGTCAGCGCCTCGGTCTCGGCGCCGTGCAGCGTCCCGTGCACGGTCGCCCAGCCCGGCAGCGTGCGGACCGTCTCGGTCGCGTCGGTCATGTCAGCCCCTTCAGGACGGCGAGGCGCAGTCGCAGGAGGGACGAGGCGTCCTCCGCGAGGTCGGGCAGGTCGAGCAGCGCGGCGGCCGAGGCCCGCTCGAGCTCGACCTGTGCCGCGGCGCGGTCCGCGAGCTCGTCGCGCAGCACGTCGCGCGCCCACGTCCCGGCGTCGCCGAGGAGGTCCTCGAGCAGGGCCCGCGCGGGCTCGAGCCCGGCGGCGGCCGCGAGCGCGACGGCCGCGATGCCCTGCTCGCCGAGGGCCCGCTCGGTGAGCTCGGCGCGGCGGGCCGCCCGGGCGACGTCCTTGGCCGTGCGCTGGTCGGCGGCGTCCCGGCCCTCGCCGCGGGCACGCGCGAGCGCCGCACGGACGACGACGGGCGCCTCGTCGACCCAGTCGCGCGCCGAGCGGTCGGCGGCGGAGACCCGGGCGTCCTTGCGCTCCTGGGCCGGCCACAGCGCCTCGACCGACGGTCCGCCGGGAGGCGCCCCGGCGCCCGTGAGGTGCGTGCGCACGAGCCGCTCGGCCTGCGCCCCGGCGGCCGTGAGGTTCGCGGCGGCCGAGCGGGTCAGGTCGCGGCTCAGCGGCGACACGGACTCCTCGCGGCGCCGGCCCGCGCGCCGCGAGCGGTGCACCCGGCCCGACGAGCGCACGACGTCGGCGAGCGGTCCGCCCGCGGCGGTGAGCTCGGCCCACCGCGCGCGCACCGCACCGTCGGCGACGACTCCCCCGTGCACGGCGGCGCGGGCGGCGTCGGCGGGGCCGGCCGCGGCGACGTCGAGCTCGGCGGCGATCGCCTGGGCGGCGTCGGCCTGCGCCTGCACCGCCTCGGCGAGCTCGTCGACCCACGGGCGCAGGGCGGCGAGCGAGCCGCGCAGCGTGCGCCCGATCACGGTGCGGGCGCGGTCGGGTCCGGCGAGCATCGTCAGCCAGCGGTTGATGGGCGCGACGACCGCGGAGCCCAGCAGGCCCTCGTGCGGCCCGACGTCGGGCACGACGAACAGCGGTGCGCCCTGCATGCCGTGCGCGCGCAGGCGCTCGAGCAGGTCCCCGCGCACGGTGGGCAGCGACGCCGGGTTGACGCGGTTGAGCACCATGGCGATCGACGCCCCGCGCGCGACGGCGCCGCGCAGAACCTGCCACGGGAGCGCGTCGCCGTAGCGCGCGGCCGTCGTGACGAACAGCCACAGGTCGGCGGCCTCGAGCAGCCGGTGCGCCGACGCGCGGTTCGACTCGAGCACCGAGTCGAGGTCGGGGGCGTCCAGCAGAGCGACGCCGCGCGGGACGTTCGCGCTCGCGACGACCTCGACGGCCTCGAGGACGGGGTGGTGCGCGAGGAGGTCCGCGTCCTCGGGGTGGTGCACGAGCACGGGGCGGCGCGTCGTCGGACGCAGCACGCCCGCCGCGGTGACCTCGGTGCCGAGCAGCGAGTTCACGAGCGTCGACTTCCCGGCGCCCGTCGAGCCGGCCACGACGACGACCGCGGGGGCCGAGAGCTCCTCGAGGCGAGGGACGAGGTGGTCGGCGAGCTGGTCGAGCAGACGGGCCCGCGACGCGCGCGCCTCGGGGACCCCGGGGATGTCGAGCGGGAAGCCGGTCCGCTCGACGTCCCGGTGCAGCACGCGCACGGCGTCGAGCAGCGACATCTGCGCCAGGGGCCGGACGAGCAGCTCCTCAGCGACTGCGGTCCCCGCGTGCGCACTCACGTCCCTATAGTCGCGTGCGGACGTGAACAGGCCAAACGCACGCGCCGCAGGGACGACGCCCGGTCCGCCGGGCCGCGTGTCGCCCGTCACACGGACCTGCCCCCGGGCGCCGGTCTCGGCCGACCGACCGCGAGCGCCCGCAGGCCGAGCCGATACGGTAGGCCGGTGAGGCCTGGCCGGCCCGCCGCCCCCACCGGGCACGGACGACCGGGCCCCCGCCCTCATAGCTCAATGGATAGAGCAACGGCCTTCTAATCCGTAGGTTGCAGGTTCGAGTCCTGCTGGGGGCACACCGGCGGCGCCGGCTCCCGGACGGCGGCGGTCCCGGGCCGCGGACGGACGCCTCACAGGGTGGGCCCCGGCCGGCCGGGGTCGACGTTGGCCCACGGCTCGATCGTCGGCCCCGCGTCCTCCCGCACCGGCCCGTCGTCGACCGGCCACCGCCCGGCCCCCTCCCAGCCGGCGAGCCCCGGCGCCGCCCCGTCACCCGGCTCCGCGTCGGCGGCCCGCGCCGCGGCGAGGACCGCCCGGACCACGTCGTCGGGCCGCGTCTCGGGCAGCCAGTGCCCGGCGGGCAGCGCCCGGTGCTCGTACGGCCCGCGCACGAGCCGCCGGGTGCCCTCGACCGACGCGGGCGCGAAGAACGGGTCCCGCTCCCCCGTCACGAGCACGGTCGGCACGTGCACGACGCCCGCGGTGAACGCCCGGCCCAGCGGGATCGCGCGGTACCACCCGAGCGCCGCGGTGAGCGCCCCCGGCTCCCGCATCCGGTCGACGTCGTGGGTCGCGAGGTGCTCCGGGAGGCCGGAGCGGACGAGCGCGCGCCGGAGCACGGCACCGCCCCGGGCCAGCAGCAGGCGCTCGGGCAGCCACGGGAGCTGGAAGCCACCGACGTACGCCGAGCGCAGCGCCTGGGTGCTGCGGGTGAGCGCGCGGAGCATCGCCTCGGGGTGCGCGGTCGACAGCACGGTCAGCGACGCCGTCCGCTCGCGCCGCCGGCTCGCGAACGCCCATCCGACGGCGCCGCCCCAGTCGTGCCCCACGACGTGCGCGCGCCCGACGCCGGCCGCGTCGAGCAGCGCCTCGACGTCGTCGACGAGCGCGCGCAGAACGTACGCCGGGCGGCCCGGGGGCCGGGCGCGTGGGGAGTACCCGCGCTGGTCGGGCGCGAGCACCCGGAACCCGGCCGCGACCAGCCCGGGGACGACCGCGTCGAACGAGCGCGCGTCCTGCGGGAACCCGTGCAGGCACACGACCACCGGACCGTCGGCCGGGCCCGCGTCCCGCACGTCGAAGGTCAGGCCGTCCCGCGTGAACGTCTCCATCGCCGCTCCCTGCTCGCTCCGTGCGCGCCCGCCGTCGGGGCCGCTCAGTCCACCGGGCGCAACGGCTCGTCGGGCGGCAGGTCGCCCGCGTGGCCCCGCGCCGACTTCCAGGCCCGCCAGCGGTCCACGATCGTCACGACCCCCGTGATGGCGACCGCGAGCGCGATCGCCGCGAGCACGTCCGTGAGGAAGTGGTAGCCGAGGTAGAGCCGGCTGAGCCCGACCACGGCGACCCCGGCGGCTCCCCCGAGGGTCCAGGTCACGATGCGTCCGGCGGTCGGCCGTCGCCGGCACGCGAGGTAGCCGGCGACGAGCAGGAACGTCGCGGTGCCGATCGTGTGCCCCGAGGGGAACGACGCCGTGGTCTCGGCGCCCGGCACGTCCATGGTCTCCATCGGCGGCCGCGGCCGCGCCACGAGCCCCTTGATCGCGAGCGACAACAGCGTCGAGCCGGCCATGGCCCCCGCGAGGAGCAGCGGCCGCCACCACTCGCGCCGCACGAGCGCCCACAGCCCGCACGCCACGACGACGACGGCCGGCAGCACCGTGGGACCGGTCACGAACGTGATCGCGGCCAGCACGGCTGTCGCGGCGTCGCCGCGCTGCTCGACGAGCCACGTCAGCAGCGGGCGGTCGAGCACCGTGAGGTCGTCCTGCTCCTGCACGCCGTCGAGCAGGCCCGCGAACACCGCGAGGCCGAACGCGACGAGGAGGAGACCCGGGACGGTGGCGCGCACGAGCGCGTCGCCCGTGACCCGCGACCAGGCCCGGTGCAGGGCCGAGGTGGCGCCGGACGCCGCGTGCTCGTGGGACATGCACCGACGCTACCCAGGCGTGCCCCGACCGGCGCGCCGAACCCCGCTCCCGGCGGGCACGAGCCGCGCGGCGCGCGAACCCTGCGGAAAAAGGGATGACCCGGACGCGTGCACGGTGGTTCCGTGGACCTACCGCGGTGACCTCCCGGGCCAGGCCAGGCCCACACGCACGACGTCTCGGAGACCACCACCATGCACCCCATCACGACCTTCGACCTCGTCCGTCGCGACCACGAGGAGCGGCTCGCCGCTGCTCGTGCGGAGCGCGCGCGCCGTCCGGTCCCGGACCGGCGAGATCCGTCGTCCGGCGCCTCCGGTCGGCCGCCCGAACAGCGGCGGCGTCCCTGGCTCGTCCTGGCGATCCCGGCCCTCGCGGGCCCGGGCCTCGCCGGCGCCGCGCGCTGAGCCCGCAGCCGGCGACCGCCCACCGGGCGGACGGGCCGGCACGTCCGGCGCACCGCACGACCCCGACGACGCGGACCACCCCACGGTGGTCCGCGTCGTCGCGCTGCCCCTGCGTCACCCGACCTCGCACGGCGCCGCCGGATCGGGCCCGGCCGTCCGGGGCGCGTGGAACGATGTCCGTATGACGCCCCGGGTGACGCCGCCGACCGGCACGCGCCCGCTGCCCGCGACGTGAGCGCCACGGACGAGCCCGCACCCGCCCGTGCTGCGGCGCCGGGTCGGGTCCAGCGCCTCCGGGCGGGGCTGCGCGTGCTCGGCGAGCGGGTCGTGCTCGGGGCCGTCGCCGGCGGCGCTACCGCGCTCGTGCTCGCGTGGGCAGGGCTGCCGTGGCGCACCGCGCTGGTCGCGGGCGGCGTCGGCGCGGTCGCGGTCCTGCTCGCGGCGTGGGTCGCCTCGACGGTCCCGCCCGTGCCCGGGACTCCCCACACCGTGGGCGAGACGTCCGGCACCCCGGGCGAGACGCCCCGCGGCACGCCAGGCGAACCGGGCAGGTCGGGCCCGCGCCGACCGGCGCCGTAGGCTGGCGGGGTGACGACGACGGGTAACGGACACACGAGCAACGACCGGATCGTGTGGATCGACTGCGAGATGACGGGCCTCGACCTCACGGCGGACGCGCTCATCGAGGTAGCCGCGGTCGTGACGGACTCCGAGCTCAACGTGCTCGGCGAGGGCGTCGAGGTCGTCGTCGCCCCACCGCCCGGCGCGCTCGAGCAGATGAACGACTTCGTGCGCGACATGCACACGACGTCCGGGCTGCTGCTCGACCTGCCGACCGGCACGACCCTCGCCGAGGCCCAGGAGCAGGTGCTCGAGTACATCCGCACCTGGGTGCCCGAGCCCGGCAAGGCCCCGCTCGCGGGGAACTCCGTCGGCACGGACAAGACCTTCCTCGACCGCGACATGCCCGAGCTCGTCGGCTACCTGCACTACCGGGTCATCGACGTGTCCTCGATCAAGGAGCTCGCGCGCCGCTGGTACCCGCGGGTGTACTTCGCGTCACCCAAGAAGAACGGCGGCCACCGGGCGCTCGCGGACATCCTCGAGAGCATCGACGAGCTGCGGTACTACCGCGCCGCGCTGCTCGTGCCGCAGCCCGGACCGGACTCCAAGACCGCGAAGGCGATCGCCGCGGAGGTCGTCGCGACGTCGGTCGCGGGTGGAGCAGCTGCCGCGTCCGACGGGTCGGCGACGGGCTCCGCCTCGGGCACCCCCGCGGGCACCGCGGTATCCGGTGCACCGCACCCCGCCTGACCTTGTACACTTCTTCTCGCGCCGTCCGCGGCGCACGCTGGCTCGGGTCCGCAGGCACGGACCGCGCGCAGGCATGGTGGGTATAGCTCAGCTGGTAGAGCACCTGGTTGTGGTCCAGGGGGTCGCGGGTTCAAGTCCCGTTACTCACCCCATGCGAAGGCCCCGCACTCCTCGAGTGCGGGGCCTTCGTCGTGCACGGGCGGGTTCGGGCGGGCGGGCTCAGGCGGGCGGGCTCACGCGGGCTGCGAGCGCGTCCGCGAAGCGGTCCAGCGACCCGTCGGCGAGCGAGAAGAACAGCGACGGCTCGGCGAGCGCGAGCTCGAGCACCACGGGGCGCCCGGCGTCGTCCGGGACGAGGTCGACGCGCGCGTACAGCAGCGCGCCGTCGACGCCGTCCACGAGCTGCGGGAGCGCCGCGACGACGCGCTCGGCGACGGCGATCTCCTCGGCGCTCGCCTCACGCGCCGTCATGACCTCGTGCTTGACGGTGTCGCCCTCCGCGTCCCCGGCGCGGAACGGACCCTCGAGCTGCGGCGCCTTGCGGACCGCGTGGCTGAACCGGCCGTCGATGAACACGAGCGCGCTCTCGCCGACCGTGTCGACCTGCCGGAGGTAGCGCTGCACCATGACGTGCCGGCCCGCGGTCAGCAGGTTCTTCGCGTGCGTGATCGCGAGGGCCCGCGACGGCGTCTCGCCGGCGTTGTAGCGCCCGGTGTCGCGCGAGCCCGTCGAGATCGTCGGCTTGATGACGAAGTCGCCGAACGCCGGGAAGCGGGTGTGGATCGCGCGCGAGTCGAAGTTGCGCTCGGGGTCGAGCCAGATGGTCGGGATGATCGGCAGGCCCGCGCTCTCGAGCGCGCGCTGGTACTGCTTGTCGACGTTCCAGGCGACGGCGGACGCGGGGTTGACGAGGCGCGAGACCTCCTCGACCTTGCGGGTCCAGGCCAGGAAGTCCTCGGGGTGCTGCGTGTAGTCCCAGGTCGAGCGGATGAGCACGAGGTCGTAGGACGACCAGTCGACCGCGGGGTCGTCCCACACCACGGGCTCGGCGGTGATGCCGCGCTCCGCCAGAGCCGGGACCAGCGGGCGGTCGTCGGCCTCGAGCTCGGGCAGGGCGGACGAGGTCGCGAGGGCGATGCGGGGCTGGGTCACCCGTGCAGCGTAGCGAGCCACAGTCGGGGCCACAGCGCAGGTGCGGGCCCCGCGGGGTCAGGCGGTGCGACCGGCGGCCGCCTCGTCGTCGTGCGCCGCACGGGTCACGCGGTGCAGGGCGGCGAGCAGCGACGCGCCGTCGAGCGAGCCGACGACCGTGCCGCTGTCGGTGACCGGGACGCGGCCGTCCGAGGCCGCCGCCAGCCGGGCGAAGGCGGTGTCGAGCGAGGCGCCGAGCGCGATCGGCTCGTCCGACGGCCCGGCCCTGCCGCGCGCCTGGTCAGCGCCGGGGCCGCCCGGCACCGGCCCGAGGTCCCCGAGCTCCAGGCGGCCGAGCGCGAGGAGCCGGACGGCCGCCCCCTGCCCGACGAGGTCGGCGACCGCCGGGCTCGCGGGGGCCGCGAGCACCTGCACGGGATCAGCGAGCTGCTCGAGGTGACCGCCCTTGCTGAGCACCGCGATGCGGTCCCCGAGGCGGACTGCCTCGTCGACGTCGTGCGTGACGAGCATCACGGTCGTGCCGAGCTCGCGCCGGATCCGCGCGAACTCCGACTGGAGCCGGCGCCGCCCCACGGGGTCGACGGCGCCGAAGGGCTCGTCCATGAGCAGCACCGGCGGGTCCGAGGCGAGCGCGCGCGCGACCCCCACCCGCTGGCGCTCGCCGCCGGAGAGCTCGTGCGGGTAGCGCCGGGCGTACACCGCGGGGTCGAGGCCGACGAGATCCAGCAGCTCCTCGACGCGTGCGGTGGTCCGGCGCCGGTCCCAGCGCAGCAGCACCGGGACGGTCGCGACGTTCTGCGCGACGGTGCGGTGCGGGAAGAGGCCGACGTGCTGGATGACGTAGCCCATGCGCCGGCGCAGGCCCACCGCGTCGGCGTGCGTGACGTCCTCTCCCCCGAGCAGGATGCGGCCCGACGTGGGCTCGACGAGGCGGTTGGCCATCCGCAGCGTCGTCGACTTGCCGCAGCCCGACGGCCCGACGAGGGCGAGCAGCTCGTGCTCGCGGACCTCGAGCGACAGGTCCTCGACCGCGACCGAGCCGTCCACGTAGACCTTGCGCACGTGCTCGAACGCGATCGCGGTTCCCATCCCGGGGACGCTACCGGGCCGGACCCACAACGGCTCGGCCGGAGCGGGCGCCCTGCCCGCGGCGGGTGCGGGCGGGTGCGGGCGGGCTCGGGCCGGTGGCGTGGGGCGCGGCGGTGGGACGGCGGGGGTGGCCGTGCGGGTCGGATCGCAGGGCACCGGCCGGATCCTTCGGGGGCGGCGCGGCCGGCGAGCCGGTGGGCACCCGGTGCGCGTGTCGGCGGGCGCCGGTACGTTCGCCGGGATGATCCCCGTCCGTGCGCTGCGTGCCGCGACCGAGCCCGCGAACCCGTGGCTGTCGTGGGACTACGTCACGCGCAACCAGGACGACCTCGTGCGCGCGCTCTCCCAGCACACGACCCTGACGTTCCAGGCGGTCGCGATAGCGCTCGTGCTCGCGCTCCCCCTCGGTGCGCTGGCGCACGTGCGCCCCCGCCTCGCCGGTCCGCTCGTCGGCACCGCGGGCGTGCTGTACACCGTGCCGTCGGTCGCGCTGTTCGCGATCCTCGCGCCGTGGACCGGGATCGGTCGCACGACGGTGCTCATCGGCCTCGTGACGTACGCGCTGCTCGTGCTGCTGCGCAACATCGTCGTGGGCCTCGCGGGGGTCGACCCCGCGGTGCGCGACGCGGCGCGCGGCCTCGGGTACGGCCGGATGCGGCTCCTGCTGACCGTCGAGCTGCCCAACGCGCTCCCGGCGATCGTCGCGGGCGTGCGGCTCGCGACGGTGACGACGGTCGCGCTCGTCACGGTCGGTGTCGTGGTCGGCTACGGCGGCCTCGGACAGCTCATGTTCCGCGGGTTCCGCAGCCGCTACCACGCGGAGATCATGACGGCGACGCTCCTGTGCCTCGCGCTCGCGCTCGTGTGCGACCTCGTGCTGTACGCCGCGGGGCGCGCGATCGCCCCGTGGTCCCGGGCGGGCCGGACCGCATGAGACCGGACCGCATCAGGCCGGACCGCATGAGGGAGGCGTGATGGACGTCGTCTCCGACGCGCTGCTCTGGCTCAACGACCCGCTCAACTGGACGGGTCGGCGCGGCGTGCTCGCGCTCGCGGGCGAGCACCTGCTCATCTCGGTCGCCGCGGTCGCACTCGCCGCGGTCGTCGCGCTCCCGATCGGCATCTGGCTCGGTCACCGGCGGCGCGGCGGGGCCGTGACCGTCGTCGTGGCGAACACCTCGCGCGCGCTGCCGACGTTCGCGCTGCTCACGATCTTCGCCTCGGCGGGCCTGTTCGGGGGCTCGGCGACGACCCTCGCGGTCGCGATCTTCGCCGTCCCGCCGATCCTGACGAACGCGTACACGGGCGTGCTCGAGGTCGACGCCGACGTGCGGGACGCGGCGCGCGGCATGGGGATGTCGGCCTGGACCTCGCTGCGGCGTGTCGAGCTGCCGCTCGCGCTCCCGCTCATCGGTGCGGGGCTGCGGACGGCCGCGGTGCAGGTCGTCGCGACCGTCCCGCTCGCTGCGTTCGTCGGCGGGACGTCGCTCGGCTCGCTCATCGCGTCGGGGCTGGCCCTGCAGCGCTACGGCGAGGTCCTCGCGGGCGGCGTGCTGGTCGCGGGCCTGTGCCTGGCCGTCGAGGGCGTCCTGGCCGGCGCGCAGCACGCCCTCACGCCGCGTCCGATGCGCCGCCGTGCGGTGCGGGAGAGCGCGTGAGCCGACGGGGGCTCCGCACCCAGGAGAGGACCGCGCACATCGCTGCCACGGAGGCCGCGGCCGATCGTGACCCGATGGTGACCCGCCCCACAGCCCGTGCTGTTGCCGACACCGGCCCCGACCGGTCGAATTGTCCCACCACCCCGCCAGGCCTTCGCGAGGAGAACCCCATGCCCGCACGTCGCCCGATCCTGACTGCCGGCGCCGCCGGACTCCTGCTCCTCGTCGCCGCGTGCGGCGCCCCGGGCTCGGGAGGTGGCGAGGAGGAGACCGCCGCGTCGACCGCCGCGGGCAGCACCTGCGAGCCCGTCGCCGGCGAGGAGCTCGTGGTGCTTGAGGACGACAAGGGCCTGCAGAACGCGGACAACGTCATCCCGGCGGTCAACGCCGCGGCCGCGGCCGCGGACCCCGCGCTCGTCCCGCTGCTCGACTCGGTCTCCGAGTCCCTCGACACCGAGGCGCTGATCGCGCTCAACCGGGCGGTCGACATCGACCGGCGGACGTCCAGCGAGGTCGCGGCCGAGTACGTCGCGGAGGAGGGGCTCGGCGCCGCCGACGCCGCCGCCGGGTCGGGCAAGAAGGTCGTGATCGGGGCCGCCAACTTCTCGGAGAGCGCGACGCTCTCCGAGGTCTACGGCGAGGTGCTCCGCTCCGCCGGCTACGACGTCGAGGTCCAGACGATCGGCAACCGCGAGACCTACCTCCCCGCGCTCGAGGGCGGCCAGATCACGCTGACGCCCGAGTACGCGGCGACGCTCGCCGAGTTCCTCAACACGAAGGTCAACGGCGACGGCGCCGAGCCGGTCGCGAGCGCCGACCCGGCCGCGACCGTCACCGCGCTGACGGCGCTCGGCGAGGAGGTCGGGCTCACGTTCGGCGCCGTCGCCGAGGCCCAGGACCAGAACGCGTTCGCGGTCACGAGCGCGTTCGCCGAGGAGCACGGCGTCGAGACGCTCAGCGAGCTCGCCGAGGCGTGCTCCGGCCTCGTGCTGGCCGGCCCGGCCGAGTGCCCCGAGCGCCCGTTCTGCCAGCCGGGCCTCGAGGAGACCTACGGCCTCGAGTTCGCGGAGTTCACGGCGTACGACTTCGGCCTGATCGGCGAGGCCGTCCGCCAGGGCGAGGCCACGATCGGACTCGTGCTCTCGAGCGACGGCTCGCTCGCGAGCTGACCACCGACGACGCCCCGCTCCCCCGACACGCTCGGGAGGGCGGGGCGTCGTGCTGCCTGGAGCCTGCGGTCAGACGCCGGCGGTCACAGGCCGGCGGTCTCGAGCAGCCGGAGCCAGACCTCGCTGACCGTGGGGTAGGCGGGCACCGCGTGCCAGAGGCGGTCGAGCGGCACCTCGCCGACGACGCCGATCGTCGCCGCGTGCAGCAGCTCGGCCGCGTCGGGTCCCGTGAAGGTCGCGCCGACGATCGTCCCGCGCTGCTCGTCGAGCACCAGCTGGGCGGTCCCGGCGTACCCGTCCGCCGCGACCGACGCCCCGGCCACCGACCCGATCGCGTACCGCACCGTCCGCACGTCGAGCCCGGCGTCGCGCGCCTCCTGCTCGGTGCGACCGACCCACGCGACCTCGGGGCACCCGAAGACGACCTGGGGCACCGCCGCATGGTCGGCGCTCGCGCGGTACCGGCTCCAGGGCCCGGCCGAGCGCTCGCGCTCCGCCGCCGACCCCGTAGCACCGGACCGGCCGGGACCGGCGCCGCCGCCCGTCCCCGGCGACCCGTCGGTGCCGTCGGCACCTGAGGCCGCCGCTGCCGCGCTGAACCGCGCCGCGACGACGTCGCCCACGACCCGGGCGTCGTACTTCCCCTGGTGCGTCGTGGCCGTGCGGCCGGTCACGTCGCCCGCAGCGAACAGCCAGCCGCCCTCGACGCCGGTGACCATGAGCGCGTCGTCGACCACGAGCGGCTCACCGGGCGTCAGCCCGAGCACGTCGACGCCGAGGTCGCCGGTCCGTGGCGTGCGGCCGGTGGCGACGAGCACCTCGTCGGCGTCCACACGTGAGCCGTCGCCGAGCGTGAGGTGGACCCCCTGCTCGTCGCGCGTCGCCGTCGTCGCCTGCGCCCCGTAGCGCACGTCGATGCCGCGCTTCACGAGCGCCTCCCCGACCTCGTCGCTCGCGAACGGCTCGGCGCGCGGCAGGACGCGGGAGCCGCGCACGAGCATCGTCACCTGCGCCCCCAGGTCGCTGTACGCCACGGCCATCTCGACCGCGACGACTCCCCCGCCGACGACCACGAGCGTGCCGGGGACCTGCTCGGCGGACGTCACCTCGCGGCTCGTCCACGGGCGCACCGTGGCGAGGGCGTCGGGGACGACCGGCTCGCTGCCCGTCGCGACGACGACCGCATGCCGGGCCCGCACGACCTGCCGGCCGCCGTCGGTCCCTGTCAGCGCGAGCTCGCGGGGGCCGGTGAAGCGCGCGCGCCCGCGCAGCAGCGCGAGCCCCGCACCCTCGAGCCACTCGACCTGGCCGTGGTCGTCCCAGTGCGAGGTGAACTCGTCGCGGCGGGCGAGCGTCGCGGCGACGTCGACGGTCCCCGTGACCGCCTGCGCGGCGCCGGGGACCGCGCGGGCCGCCTCCAGAACCGCCCCGGGCCGCAGCAGCGCCTTGGACGGCATGCACGCCCAGTACGAGCACTCCCCGCCGACGAGCTCCTCTTCGACCACGACGACGCTCAGCCCGTCGCGGTGCGCGCGGTCCGCCGCGTTCTCCCCGACGGCGCCGCCCCCGATCACCACGACGTCGAACTCGTGCACCTGCTGGTCATCCTGCGCCATGTCCGCTCCCTCGTGAGGTGAAGCCTCATCGTCGCGGCGGATGCCCGCATGCACCAGCACCGGCGCTACCCGCCCGGGAACGGCGAAGGCCCCCGACCATCCAGGTCAGGGGCCTCGCGGTGGTGCGCCATCAGGGACTCGAACCCCGAACCCGCTGATTAAGAGTCAGCTGCTCTGCCAATTGAGCTAATGGCGCGCGGGGCGAAACGTTACCAGGGCTCAGGCCGTGGTTGCGAACCGGAATCCGCCCCCGGGCGTCGATGTGACGCGGTTCACCTCGCGGCGGCGTCGGGGTCGACCGGGAGCTCGTCCTCGTCGGTGTCGGCCGGCGCGCCGTCGGCCGGGCCCCCCTCGCCTGCGGGGCGGTCGTCGCCCTCCCACCAGGCGTCCTCGGGCATGCCCTCGGTCTCGAGGATCGCCTGCGACACGGGACCGTCCGGCGCCGCGAGGTCGGCGAGGAGCGCGAGCGGCACGTGCTCGGCGAGCAGGTCCATCACGGACGGCGGCGTGACGGCCGGGGGCACCGCGGGCAGCGCGGACGCGTCGGCGGGATCGGCGTCGGCCGGGTTCTCGAGGTTGTCAGTCATCCGTTCATCTCCCTGGTCGACCGTCATCGCAGCATCCGGGGTGCCGTGCGCGCAAGCAGGAGAACCCGGCGTGCCCCGTGCGGCCGCACCGGCAGGGGGCGCTGCCTCACCGACGCACGCGCTCACCGGCGCGCACGTCAGAGGTACAGCCCGGTGCCCTCGCGCCCGGCGCGCGGCTGGGCGACGGCGTGCACGTCCTTCTCGCGCAGCAGCAGGTACGTGCGCGCCTCGAGCTCGACCTCGGCGCGCTCCTCGGGGTCGAAGAGCACGCGGTCGCCGATCTCGAGCTGCCGCACGTGCTGCCCCGCCGCGACGACGACGGCCCACGCGAGCCGCTTGCCGACGACGGCCGTGGCCGGGATGACGATCCCCGCCGAGGACCGGCGCTCGGACGCGTCGTCGTCGAGCTCGACGAGCAGGCGGTCGTGCAGCATCCGGATCGGGAGCTCGGGGCGCGGGGGCGGGGCGGGCTGGCTCACGGGCCGACGGTACCCCCAGAGGCCTCGGTGCCCGGAGACCGCCACCGCAGCCGCCGCCCGACGTAGGCTTGCGGGCGCCGACCACCCGCACGAGCCCCCCGGAGACCCATGCCTCGCCTCACCGTCGGAGACACCGCGCCGGACTTCACGCTGCCAACGGCCGACGGCGGCAGCGTCACGCTCTCGGACCTGCGCGGCCGGCACGTCGTCGTGTACTTCTACCCGGCCGCGATGACGCCGGGCTGCACGACGCAGGCGTGCGACTTCCGCGACTCGCTCTCGGCGCTCCAGGGGGCCGGCTACGCGGTCGTCGGGATCTCGCCCGACCCGGTCGACAAGCTCGCGGCGTTCGCCGAGCAGGACGGCCTCACGTTCCCCCTCGCGTCGGACACCGAGCGCTCGGTGCTCGAGTCGTGGGGGGCATTCGGGGAGAAGAAGCTGTACGGCAAGACCGTCACGGGCGTGATCCGCTCGACCGTCGTCGTCGACCCGGACGGGCGCGTCGAGCTCGCGCAGTACAACGTCAAGGCGACCGGCCACGTCGCGAAGCTGCGGCGCGACCTCAAGATCGACTGACGCACCCCGCCCGCCGGACGCGCACCTCCGGCGGTGGTGGAGGACGCCGGGTGCGCACGCGGGAGTGGTGAAACGGCAGCCACGCCAGGTTTAGGTCCTGGTGCCCTCACGGGCGTGCGGGTTCGACTCCCGTCTCCCGCACCAGGCCCCGCGGGCCCGCGCCGTCGTCGGCCGGGGCGGATGTCGGCCCGCGCGCGCCGACCCGGGCGCCCGCCCGCCCGCGCCGGTCCGTGCACACCCGGCCGGCCCCGCGCACACGACGGTGGCCGCCCCCGCGTCGTCATGACGCAGGGACGGCCACCGGTCCGTCAGCGGGTGGGCCCGCCCGTCAGCCTCAGCTGAACGGGAGGCTCACCTTCGAGCTGGTCAGGTCGACGGTGCTCGTCGAGCCGCCGAACACGTTCCAGATCTCGACGCGCACGGACCCGTCCTTCAGGTCGCCCAGCACGCCGGACTGGCTCTCCAGGCCCGCGGCCTGCGTGTACCGCTCCCAGCCGGTCACCGGGTCGGTCGCGAAGTACCGGTAGGTCTCGACCCGGTCCCAGCTGCCGTTCCCGGTCAGGTCGTAGGAGACCCGCACGCGGGTCGCCTGCCCGACCTTCGTGCCGGCGTCGAGCGCGACGTCGAACGACGTCGTCCCGCCGCCGTGCTTTCCGGTCAGACCGGTCGCCGTGTAGACGAGGCCCTTGCCGGGCTCACCGACCGCGTCGACCCCGGTGGCGACCGGCACGGTCGCGGTGGGCGTGGTGCCCGCCTTCGAGCCGAGCGAGCCGTTCGACTGCGGGAACAGCGTGAACCCCGTCGGCGGCTTCGGCGTGGCCGACTCCGAGGGCTTCGGCGTCGCCGACTCCGACGGCTTGGGCGTGGCCGACTCCGAGGGCTTCGGCGTGGCCGACTCCGACGGCTTGGGCGTCGCCGACTGCGACGGCTTCGGGGTCGCCGAGGACGAGGGCTCCGGGGTGGGGTTGCCGCCCGGGCCACCGACGCCCGAGCCACCGGTCCACGTGTACTTGCCCGTGGTCGCGGTCGTGCCCGCGGCGACGTCGAGCGTCGTGCCGTCCGAGAACGTCACGGTGATGTCCTCCGAGGTGACGTTCGCCGCGACGTACGTGCGGTCGCCGTCGTCGCTGAACACCGCCGACAGCGGGTGGTCGCCGTGGACGCCCGTGTCGAGCGTCCCGAGCGCCGCCAGGTTGGCGATCCAGTGGTACGTGTGCGCCCGGCTCTCGCCCTCCTCGACGGTGTAGCCCGGGTTGGCGTCGAGCCCCTTCAGCGCTGCCGGCGCGTCACCGAGGGCCAGGTACTCCCACAGGATGTCCTGCCACACGGTCGGCTCACCGGCGTTGGCCTTGACCAGCTCGGCGTAGTTGGACCGCACGTCCTCGGGACGCATGCCGAGGTACAGGTGCCCGCCGGTGATCGGGAGCGTGTTGATGCCCTGGATCATCTCCGGCTCGGCGCTGAACCACGTGGTGTACGTGGCGCCGTCGCCCCAGACCATGCCGACCGTCGTGTGGCCGAACTTCTCCGGGAGGTTGTCCGCACCGTTGAACCAGTACGCCTGGATCGCGGCGGCCTGCGTCGCGTACATGAAGACGCCGGCGTCACGGACCTCGGTGTCACCCGTCGCCTCGCCCCACTGGATGAGGGCGTTCGCGAAGTTCATGCCCTCGGAGCTCGACTCCTGGTTGTTGCCCGCGGCGAACGCGCCGTGGCCCGAGGCCCAGTCGTGGCCCGCGTAGATGTCGAAGTCGCGCAGGTACGGGAAACGGGTCTCGTCCCGGTCGTAGTTGTTCGCGTCGCGGATCAGGAGGTCCACCATGCCGCCGTACTGCTCGTCCGAGGCCCACTCGGGGTCGAACCGGGCCAGCGTCGCGGCCGCGACGATGTAGTAGCCGTAGTGGAAGTGGTGGTCGTTGAGCTCCTTGTCGGAGCCGTACGAGGCCGGGAACCCGACGAGCGTGCCCCAGTTCTCGTTGTACGCGAAAACCTTCTCGGCCTTGCCGGGCGTCGCGGTGAACCACTCGGTCAGCGTCGCCTTGATCTGGGCGAGCGCCTTGTCGCGCACGTCGTCCCGGCCGACCTGGTCGGCGATCTCCGCGATGCGGGTCGCGCGGCCGAGGGCCTTGCCGGTCCAGTAGGTGTCGCCGTTGATGATGCCCATCGGGTCGTCCTTGACCTGGTCGAGCAGGCCGTCGAGGCGCGTGTTCGCGGCACCCTCACCGGTCGCCACGGCCGGGATCTCCGGCAGCACGCCGGTGAACGGCGTCTCGGTGGTGAAGGACGTCGCGCCGACGTACGTCGTCATGTCGCCGCGGGGCGAGAAGTACTCGCGCTCGAGCTCGGTCGCGGTGCCGTCGCCTGCGGCGGCCTCCGTGACGAATTGCGACTGGTGCGGGTAGAGCGAGACGACGGTGCCGGACTGCTCGCCCTCGAGCGCGGTGGTCTCGAGCGCGTAGGTGGTGCGGACGGCGCCCGCCTGCTCGTCGTACTCGTAGGCGACCGTGGTGCCGGTGACCTCGGCGTACGCGTGCTCCGCGTACTGCTCTGCGAGGGCCTTGCGCTCGGCGTCGGTGTCGTCGGCCGTGGTCGGCAGCGAGGCGACGCTCAGGTAGCCCTTGCCGCCGAGCGTGCTGCGCAGCGTCGAGCCGGAGTCGGTCCAGGTCGAGCCGCTCGGGGCGTACGCGACGTAGTCGGTCCCGCCCGCGGTGAAGCCGACGGTCTCGCCGTCGTTGAGCCAGACCGTCTGGTCCTCCGCGGAGCTGAGCACCGCGTCGCCGCCGGTCACGTGGTACCAGCTGAACGGCAGGCCGTGGCCGATCGTCGCGCGCAGCGACTGGTCGGAGTCGGCCCACGACGCGGTCACGGTCCAGTCGGTCCAGTCGGCGACCTCGACGACCCCGGCGGACAGGCCGGCGACGCCGACCACGACGTCCTCGGCGTACGAGTAGTGGAACTCCCCGACGCCGCCCGTGCGTCCGCTGATGACGGGCGTGGTGGTGTACGACAGGCCGAGCCCGGTGGCGCTGGGCTGGTAGGCGAGCGGGTGCGCGTGCAGCGGCTCGCTCGCCGTGCAGTTCCACTTCTTGAACAGCAGCGACGACCACCAGTCGTTGGTCGGGACGGGGCCTTCCGGCGCGTCGTCCGTCACGTAGGCGCGTGCGTCGGTCGCCAGGGCGGCGCAGCCCTCGGGCGCGGGCCCGACCTGGTCGGTCGTGTACCCGCCCGCCCCGACGTCGCGCACGGCGGCGCCGGCGGACGACGCCACGGTGCCGACGGTGGCCGCGGCGAGGAGCGCGACGAGCGCAGCCGACGTGACCCGCGTCCGGGCGCTGCGTGGCGCGCACGAGGAGGGTTGAGGTGCGTGGTTGAGAGTGCGTGAGTGCATCGAAGAGCCCCCGAGGAGCGCGACGTCCGAGTGCGACGCCGTACCCCGTGTGTCGGACGTGCGCATCATTGCGCGACGCCGAGATCCGCTCCCCGTCAGGCCCCCGTTTGGTCAGACTATGAGAGCGGTCTCATGAACCACGGTAAGTCGGGTCCGGCCAGAGAGCAAACCGAAGGATAAGGAGGCACAAACTCGGCGTCAAGGGACTAAAGGATGCAAAAAGGCCCGCCTGCCGGGGTGGCAGGCGGGCCTCGAGCCGCAGGTCAGGCCTCCGCGGGCTCCGCGGCCTGGGCCGCGATCAGCTGGCGGACCTCGTCCATGTCGAGCTCCTTGACCTTCTGCAGCACGCTCTCGAGCGCCGGGCCGGGCAGCGCGCCGGCCTGGTTGAAGACGAGGATGCCGTCGCGGAAGGCCATGAGCGTCGGGATCGACGTGATCGCGAGCTCGCTCGCGAGGAGCTGCTCCGCCTCGGTGTCGACCTTCGCGTGCACGACGTCGGGGTGCTTCTCCGAGGACTCCTCGAAGACCGGTCCGAACCGCTTGCACGGTCCGCACCACTCGGCCCAGAAGTCGATGAGCACGATGTCGTTGCTGGTGATGGTCTGCTGGATCGTGTCGTGGGTCAGCTCGGTGGTGGCCATGCGGCGCCTCCTCGGGGTCGTGGGTTCCGCCCGGTAGAGCGCACGGGGGGCCCCGGGTATTCCCTCGGAGCCACGACGTGTCGTGACCCCGCCGTGACCTGCCGGAGCGTGCCGCGCGCGGCACGGGGGCCCGGCAGGGTAGAACAGCACGGTGACCGACACCGCCGACTTCCCCCGCGAGCCCGAGCGACCCGCCGGCTGGCTGAGCCCCGACGCCATCCAGCAGGCGCGCGCGACCCTGCCCCTGCTCTACGTCGACGCCGTGCCCGTCCGCGTCGACGAGTCCGGCGACGTGGTCGCCGTGGGGCTCCTGCTGCGCGTGACGCCCGAGGGGGTCATGTCCCGCGCGCTCGTCTCGGGACGCGTGATGTACCACGAGCGCGTGCGCGACGCGCTGCTGCGGCACATCGAGAAGGACCTCGGCCCCGTCGCGCTCCCCCAGATCCCCGCGTCGCCCCAGCCCTTCACCGTCGCCGAGTACTTCCCGACCCCCGGGGTCACGCCGTACCACGATCCCCGCCAGCACGCGGTCTCGCTGGCCTACGTCGTGCCGGTCTCGGGCGACTGCCGGCCGCAGCAGGACGCGCTCGACCTCGCGTGGCTCACGCCCGAGCAGGCCGCCGACCACCAGGTCCAGCTCGAGATGACCGGCGGCCAGGGCCTCCTGCTGCGCCAGGCGATGGCGCACGTGGGCCGCCTGCCCTGAGCCCGCCGCCCGTCCGGCGGCCCGCCGGGCCGGTGCGCTGGGCAGGGCTCGGGCGGGTTCGGCGTACCGGCCGGTGACAAGACCCGGGACGACCCGGCGCGCTCAGCCCAGGACGAGCTCCGGCCAGTCCGCGAGGTCGGCGCGCATCTTCCGGTCGTGCGTCGCCACGACGACGGCCGCCGAGGTCGCGCGCAACGCCTCGGTGAGCTCGTCGACGAGGCCGATCGACAGGTGGTTCGTCGGCTCGTCGAGCAGCAGCACGTGCGGCGCGGCGAGCAGGGCGCACGCGAGGTCGAACCGGCGGCGCTGGCCGACCGAGAGCTCCTCGAGCGGGCGGTCGAGGTCCTCCTCGCTCAGCAGGCCGAGGGACGCGACGGGTACGAGCCGCGTCGTGTCGAGCGCCCCCGCCTCGAGCAGCTCGAGCGCGCGGCGCGCGTAGGCGTCGAACCCGCTCTCGCGCTCGGCGGCTCCGGCGCGCGCGGAGCCGCCCGGGTGCCGCGCGGCGCGGGTCCCCCGACCGTGCACGACCCCGTCGAGCCCCTCCTGGCCGAGCACGCCCACGCGCACGCCGGCCGCGAGCGTGCGCGCCCCCCGGTCCAGCGCGAGGGTGCCGGCGAGCGCCCCGAGCAGCGTCGACTTGCCCGCGCCGTTCGCGCCCGTCACGAGCAGCCGCCCGCACGGCGGGAGGTCGACGCGCGTGCCCGCGAGGTCGAGCCGGTCGCGCCCGCCGGCCCCGGCGACCCGCGGCGCACGGACGTCGAGCAGCGGACCCCCGGGGTACCCGTCGGGCACGGACGGCAGGTCGGGGAACGTCAGCTCGAGCGGCGGGACCGGGACCTCGACGGCCTCGGCCTCGAGCCGCTGCACGAGCCGGTCCGCGGCCTTGACGTGCTGGCGGGCGCGCGTGCCCCGGCGGTGCTTGTCGGAGCCCTTGGGCGGGCGCCACTCGTCGGACAGCCCCTCGTACGACGCGTCGAGCCGCTCGGCGAGCCGCGCCGCGCGCTTGCGCTCGGCGGTGTACCGCGCGCGCCAGCGTCGCAGCGCCTGCGTCTTGGCGAAGCGGTAGGTCGCGTACCGGGTCGCGCCGTACAGCACGGGACGCCCGTCCATCGAGGGGTCGAGGTCGAGGATCGCCGTCATGACGTCGTCCAGCAGCTGCCGATCGTGCGTGACGATGACGACGACGCCCGGCCAGGCGCGCAGCTGGGCGGTCAGGTACTCGATGCCCGCGACATCGAGGTGGTTCGTCGGCTCGTCGAGCAGCAGGATGTCCGCGCGCTCGGCCAGGCGGCACCCGAGGCGCACCCGGTACCGCTCCCCCACGCTCAGCTCGTCGAGGCGCCGGTCGGGGTCGCGCGGTGCGCCGAGCCGGCTGAGGGCCTCGTCGACCCGGCGGTCCGCATCCCACGCCGCGAGGTGCTCGACGCGCCCGATCGCCTCGGTCAGCGCGGCCAGGTCGCCGGTCTCGTGGTCGAACCCGTCGACGACGTCCTCGAGCCGCGCGGACGCCGCCCGCACGCCCGCGAGCGACTCCCCGACGAGCGTGCCGACCGTCGCCGCCGGGGCGACGTCGAGCTCCTGCGCGACGACCGCGACGGTCCCGGCCCGGCGCACCGCGCCGTCCTGCGGCGCGAGCTCGCCCGCGAGGACCCGGAGCAGCGTGGACTTGCCCGCGCCGTTCTCACCGACGACGCCCAGCCGCGTGCCCGCGGGCGCGGTGACGTCGACGCGGTCGAGCACCGCGCGCCCGGGGTAGCCGAACGTCACGGCGTCGGCCACGAGGTGCACGGGACCGACCGCGCCGGGGACGGGGGCGGCGGCGGGGACGGGTCCCGCGCCGCCGACCGTGCCGAGCGGCTGCCCGCGCGACCCGCCGCGCGTCGCGCTCACGGCGCCGCGCCCGTGCTGCCGTCCGGGCCGCCGGCACCGCCGGCCCCGCCGAGGACGCGCACGAGCACCGGGACGAGCGCGCGGAACGCCTGCCCGCGGTGGCTGATCGCGTTCTTCTCCGCGGGCGTGAGCTCCGCGCACGTGCGGGTCTCGCCCTCGGGCACGAGCACCGGGTCGTAGCCGAAGCCGCCGTCGCCGCGCGGCCGGTCCGCGAGCCGGCCCGCCAGGTGCCCGGTCTCGACGTGCTCGAACCCGTCCGGGGTCACGAGCGCGGCGGCGCACGTGAACCGCGCGCCGCGGTGCTCGGCCCCGATGTCGGCGAGCTGCGCGAGCAGCAGGGCGAGGTTCGCGGCGTCGTCGCCGTGCCGCCCGGCCCAGCGCGCCGAGAAGATGCCGGGCGCGCCGCCGAGCACGTCGACCGCGAGCCCGGAGTCGTCGGCAACTGCGGGCAGGCCGGTGAACCGCGCGAGCGCCCGCGCCTTGAGCAGGGCATTGGCCTCGAAGGTCACGCCGTCCTCGACCGGCTCGGGGGCACCGACGTCGCGTGCGCCGACGACGCTCGCGGGGTCGAGGTGCGGGAGGGCGGGCCCGAGGATCGCGCGCAGCTCGTCGAGCTTGTGCGCGTTGTGCGTCGCGAGGACGAGCCGGGGGGCGACCGTCATGCGGTCACCTGGCCCGTCACCTCGCCGGCGGGCACCGTCTCGGCCGCCGTGTGCACCAGCGTCGAGCGCGACGCGCTGCCGTCCGAGGCGGGCGCCTCGAGCGCCGCGCGCTGCAGCCGGGTGAGCTCGGCGGTCCCCGCGACGGCCAGGTCGAGCAGCGCGTCGAGCTCGGCGCGGTCGAACGGCGCGTGCTCGGCGGTGCCCTGCACCTCGACGAACGTGCCGGAGCCCGTGACGACGACGTTCATGTCGGTCTCGGCGCGCACGTCCTCGACGTAGGGCAGGTCCAGCACCGGGACGCCGTCGACGATCCCGACGCTCACGGCCGCCACGGAGTCGCGCAGCACGGGCTTCTTGCGGCTGATCGCGCCCTTCTTCAGGCCCCACGCGACGGCGTCGGCGAGCGCGACGTACGCACCGGTGATCGCCGCGGTGCGCGTGCCGCCGTCGGCCTGCAGCACGTCGCAGTCGAGCACGATCGTGTTCTCCCCGAGCGCGCTCACGTCGATGATCGCGCGCAGCGAGCGCCCGACGAGCCGGGAGATCTCGTGGGTGCGGCCGCCGACCCGGCCCTTGACGGACTCCCGGTCGGACCGCGTGCTCGTCGCGCGCGGCAGCATCGAGTACTCCGCGGTGACCCAGCCCTCGCCCGAGCCCTTGCGCCAGCGCGGCACGCCCTCGGTGAACGACGCGACGCACAGGACCTTGGTGCCGCCGAACTCCACGAGCACGCTGCCCTCGCCCGCCTCGAGGAACCGGCGGGTGATGGTCACGGGGCGGAGCTGGTCGGGGCGGCGTCCGTCGGGGCGCGTCGCGGGCGTGCCGGAGGTCACGGGAGTCGTGGGGGTCATGCGGACGAGCCTAACGGCGGCCCTGGACGGCGCCGCGGGGGGCGCCGGGACGTGCGTCAGAGGACGTGCACGTCCCCGGTCCGCGCGAGGTCGAGCGGACCGGCGTACGCTGCGCGCGCCTCCGCGAGGGTCTCCTCCGGGTCGTTCCACGCGGGGATGTGCGTCAGGACGAGGCGCCCGGCACCGCCCGCGGCGGCGGCGAGGCCGGCCCGGCGCCCGGTCAGGTGCACGCCGCGCAGCCCGTCGTCCCGACCCTCGAGGTACGCGGCCTCGGCGAGCAGCAGGTCGACGCCGTCCGCGAGCTCGGTGAGCCCCGGGCACTCGTCGGTGTCCCCGGTGTACGCGAGCGTCACGGTGCGCGCGGCGTCATGGTCGGACGGCCCGGTGACCCGGAAGCCGAACGCGGGGACGGGGTGCTCGACGGCCACGGGCACGAACGTCAGCGGGCCTACGACGACGGGCACGCCCGGCTCCCACGTGCGGAACGCGAACTGCCCCGACACCTCGGTCGCGGGGTCCTTGCCGGCCATGAGCGCGAGCCGCTCGGCCGCACCCTCGGGGGCGTGCACCGCGACGGGCGGGCACGGGCCGCCGGGCCGGTACCGGCGCAGCACGTTGAGCACCACGAGGTCCGCGACGTGGTCGGAGTGCAGGTGCGAGACGGCGATCGCGTCGAGCGCGGTCGGGTCCGCGAGGCGCTGCAGCGGGCCGAGCGCACCGTTGCCGAGGTCCATGAGGACCGTCCACGTGCGCGTCGCCCCGGTGCGCTCGTCGGGCCCCTCGGCCTGCACGAGGTAGCCCGACGCGGCCGCGTCCGGCCCCGGGAACGACCCGGCGCAGCCCACCACCACGAGCCTCATCGTGCGCCCCCCGCGCCGTGAGTCACCGGTGCGCCTGCCAGCGCAGCGCGAGCCGGTCCTCGACCGCCCCGACCTCGGGCCCGAGGAAGCGGCGCGCGAGCACGTGGAACGACGCCGGGTCGCCCGTCGCGAGGAACCGGTGCTCGGGCGGCCCCGCGGCCGGGTCGCGCTCGAGGTCGTGCGCGACGAGCGTGCGGTACACGTCCTTCGCGGTCTCCTCGGCGCTCGAGACGAGCGTGACGCCCTCCCCCATGACGTAGGAGATGACGCCCGTGAGCAGCGGGTAGTGCGTGCAGCCGAGCACCAGGGTGTCGACGCCCGCGTCGCGGACGGGGTCGAGGTACTCGTGCGCCGCGGCGAGGATCTCGGGGCCCGAGGTGATGCCGGCCTCGACGAAGCCGACGAACCGCGGGCACGCGCGCGTCACGAGCTCGACACCGGGCGCGACGGCGAACGCGTCGTCGTACGCGCGCGACTCGACGGTCGACCGGGTCGCGATCACGCCGATGTGACCCGTGCGCGTCGCCGCCACCGCGCGGCGGGCCGCGGGCAGGACGACCTCGACGACCGGGATGCCGCGGCGCTGGGTGTACCGCTCGCGCGCGTCGCGCAGGACCGCCGAGGACGCGGTGTTGCACGCGATGACCAGCATCTTCACGCCGGCGTCGACCAGGTCGTCCATGACCTCGAGCGCGTGCGCGCGCACCGCGGCGAGCGGCTTCTCGCCGTACGGGGTGTTCAGCGTGTCGCCGATGTAGAGCGTCGACTCCTGCGGCAGCTGGTCGAGGATCGACCGCGCGACGGTCAGCCCGCCGACACCGGAGTCGAAGATGCCGATCGGGGCGTCGTTCACGTCGCCGAGCCTAACCGCTCGGGTGCGGCGGACCGGTGCGCTGCGGGTGTGACGCCGCTCGCGGGCCCCCGGGCCGTCAGCCGCGCCGGCGCAGGTCGTCGAGCATCACGGCGAGCAGCGACTCCTGGAGCCAGCTCAGCGCCGCGTACACCGACGCGAGGTACTGCCGCGCCTGCCCGGCGGCGTCGTCGTCCGCGACGTCCCCCTCGAGTTCCTCGTAGAGCGCGTCGGCGGCCTCCTCGTCGACGATCCCGAGCCGCTCGGCGAGCACGAGGCGCAGGTCCGTGAGCGTCGCGGCGAGCGCCTGCGCGTCCTCGGGCCGCACGACGAGCACCCCGCCGTCGTCCGCGGTGAGCTGCTGCCAGACCGCCGCGAGGCGCCCGATCTTGGTGCGGCGCAGGTCCGCCTCGGTGAGCCGTCGGAACTCCGCGGCGACCGCGGGGTCCTCGCGCGACGCGTCGGGCAGCAACCGGCGCACCGCGGCGTCCTCGGGCGGGGCGACCCACTCCTCGTCCATGCGGAGCCCGAGCGGGTCGGGGTGCCCGGTGGGCGGCGGCGGGCCGTCCTCGAAGCGCGCCGCGCCGAGCAGCTCCGCGACGTCCGCGACGACCGAGGCGACGACCTCGCGCTCCTGCGCGTCGAGCTCGGCGACGAACGCCCCGCGCTCGCGCCGGAAGCCGCGCATCACTGCCCCCCGCGCTGCATCGTCGCCCACAGGCCGAATCCGTGCATCGCCTGCACGTCGACCTCCATCGTCTCGCGGTTGCCGGTCGAGACGACGGCACGCCCCTCCTCGTGCACCTGGCGCATGAGCTTCTCCGCCTTGGCGCGCGGGTACCCGAAGTAGGACTGGAAGACGTAGCTCACGTAGCTCATGAGGTTGACGGGGTCGTTCCAGACGATCGTGACCCACGCGTCGTCGAGACCGGCGTGCTCCTCGGCGGCGACGGTCTCCTCGGGAGCGAGCTGGGCGACCACGCGCCCACTCTAGGTGCGAGCGCGACACCCGTCCGCCTACGTTTGCGCCATGAGCGCTCCGCAGACCGCCGCCGCCCTGCCCGACGCCGGCACGGACCACCGCGCCGCCCGCCGCCGCAGCAGCACCGCGCTGCTCACCGACCGCTACGAGCTCACGATGCTCGACGCGGCGCTCGCGGACGGGACGGCGTCGCGGCACTGCGTGTTCGAGGTCTTCACGCGCCGGCTGCCCGCGGGGCGTCGCTACGGGGTGCTGGCCGGCACCGGGCGCGTGCTCGAGGCGCTCGCCGACTTCCGGTTCGAGGAGCCGGAGCTCGAGTGGCTCGCGGAGGCCGGGGTCGTGAGCGCCTCCACGCTCGACTTCCTCGCGGGGTACCGGTTCACGGGGTCGATCAGCGGCTACGCGGAGGGCGAGATCTTCTTCCCGCAGTCCCCCGTCCTCGTCGTCGACGGCACGTTCGCGGAGGCGGTGCTGCTCGAGACGCTCGTGCTCTCGGTGCTCAACTACGACTCGGCGGTCGCGTCGGCCGCGTCACGCATGACGAGCGCGGCGATCGGGCGCCCGTGCCTCGAGATGGGCTCGCGGCGCGCGCACGAGGAGGCGGCGGTCGCGGCGGCGCGGGCGGCGGCGGTCGCGGGGTTCGCGGCGACGTCCAACCTCGAGGCGGGCCGCCGGTACGGGATACCGACGATCGGGACCGCGGCGCACGCGTTCACGCTGCTGCACGACGACGAGGAGTCGGCGTTCCGCGCCCAGGTCGCGACGCTCGGGCCGGGCACGACGCTGCTCGTCGACACGTACGACGTGCGCCGGGGGGTCGAGACCGCGGTGCGGGTCGCCGGTCCGGGGCTGGGGGCGGTCCGGCTCGACTCGGGCGACCTCGGGGTGCTCGCGCACGAGGTGCGCGCGCAGCTCGACGCGCTCGGGGCGACGGGGACGCGGATCGTGGTGACCTCGGACCTCGACGAGCACGCCATCGCGTCGCTCGCGGTCGCGCCGGTCGACTCCTACGGCGTGGGGACCTCGGTCGTGACCGGGTCCGGGGCGCCGACGTGCGGGATGGTCTACAAGCTCGTCGCGCGCGAGGGGCGGGACGGGACGCTCGAGCCGGTCGCGAAGGCGTCGCGGCTCAAGACGAGCGTGGGGGGCCGCAAGGGTGCGGCACGCCGGCTGGACGAGGAGGGCCGGGCGGTCGAGGAGGTGCTCATCGCGGGGCCGGACTCCGACGTGACGACGTGGAGCCCCGAGGACCAGACGATGCGGCCGCTGCACGTGCCTCTCGTGGTGCACGGTGCCGTGGACACGCGTTGGACGGGAGCCGCGGGCGTCCGGACGGCGGCAGAACGGCACCGGGCCTCCCGAGACGAGCTGCCTCGGGGGGCCCGGCGCCTGTCCGCGGACGAGGCCGCGGTTCCGACGGTGACGCTGCGGCTGGGTGGGGGTACCGCTGCCGCGGACGTCGCGTCGTGAGGTGTTAGATCCGTGCGCCGCGTCCACGGCCGACGAGGCCGAGGATCAGGCTGACGACGAGGACCGCGACACCGATCCACAGGAGGAAGGTGCCGATCTCGGTCGCGACGCCGAGCACGATGAGGACGACACCGACGAGGATGAGCAGGAGCCAGGACGGCATGATGCGCCCCTTCCGTTCAGACGACCCGAGGGCCGTTCGCTTCAGCTGACCGGGGGTACCCGGTGCTGGGTGATGCCTCAACCGTGGCACCGGCACGTCGGCTCGGCATCCGCTGCGTTGCGCTTGCGGACGCGCGGTTCGCTGGTAAGTGGTCACGCGTCCAGGCCGCTGATCTGCAGAAACGCTTCCATGAGAGTTCCGTGAAAGCGCGCAACCCCCTGTCCACTATCTGAGATGCCCCTCGGGTTGCGCGGCCCGCCGCAGTCCCGTCGGCCCCCCGAGGGGCTTCCCGCGGGGGCCCGGAACGCCGCGCGCGAGGACCTCGGTCCGCGCGGGACGGTCCTCAGCGCTTGCCGACGAACCAGCCGCGGAGCATCTCGACGCGCGCCGCGAGCTGGTCCGGGTCGGCGAGCGCGACCTCGGGGCCGCCGCACCGGCGCCGCAGCTCGGTGTGCACCGCGCCGTGCGGCTGACCGCTGCGCCGCGACCACGCGCCGACGAGCTGCGCGAGCTCCTTGCGCAGCTCGGCCTGCTTGCGGTGGTCCATCTCCGCGAGGCGCTCGGCCTCCTGCTGCGCGCTGGCCTTCGGGCGCCGCTTGCCGCTGAGCTGGTCGGCCTGGCGCTGCCGCAGCAGCGTGGTCACCTGGTCCGCGTCCAGCAGCCCCGGCAGCCCGAGGAAGTCGAGCTCTTCCTCCGAGCCCACGTCCGCGCCCGTGCCGAACTCGCCGCCGTCGAACAGCACGCGATCGAAGGACGCCTGCGCCTCGAGCGCCTCGAACGACCCCTGCAGCCCGTCGGGGCCTACGGCGTCCGCACCCCCGCGCGCCGAGCTCGCCGCGGCCAGCAGGGCTTCCTCGGGGTTGAAGTCGTCGCCCTGCTCCTCCGCGGTCAACGGACGGTCGAGGGCGTGGTCCCGCTCGGCCTCGAGCGTGTTCGCGAGGACCAGCAGCTGCGGCACGCTCGGCAGGAAGACCGACGCCGTCTCGCCGCGCCGCCGGGCCCGCACGAAGCGCCCGACCGCCTGGGCGAAGAACAGCGGCGTCGCGGTGCTCGTCGCGTAGACGCCGACCGCGAGCCGCGGGACGTCGACCCCCTCCGAGACCATGCGCACCGCGACGAGCCAGCGCGAGTCCGACGCCGAGAACTCGTCGATCCGGTCGCTCGCCCCGTCGTCGTCCGAGAGCACGACGGTCGGCGACGTGCCGGTGATCCGGGCGAGGTGGCCGGCGTAGGCGCGCGCGTCGGTCTGGTCGGTCGCGATGACCATCGCGCCGGCGTCGGGGACCGAGCGCCGGACCTCGGTGAGCCGGCGGTCCGCGGCGGCGAGCACCGACGGGATCCACTCGCCGTTTGGGTTGAGCGCGGTGCGCCACGCCTGCGCGGTCATGTCCTTGGTCAGGGCCTCGCCCAGGCGCGCGCTGATCTCGTCGCCGGCCTTCGTGCGCCAGCGCATCGCGCCCGAGTACGACAGGAAGATGACCGGGCGCACGACGTGGTCGCGCAGCGCGTCGCCGTAGCCGTACGTGTAGTCGGCTGCGCTCCGGCGGATGCCGTCCTCGCCGCGCTCGTAGGTCACGAACGGGATCGCCGCGGTGTCCGAGCGGAACGGCGTGCCCGTGAGCGACAGGCGGCGCGTCGCCCCCTCGAACGCCTCGCGGACCGCGTCGCCCCAGGACAGCGCGTCACCGCCGTGGTGCACCTCGTCGAGGATCACGAGGGTCGGCGCGGCGGACGTGCGCGCGGCGTGCAGCGCGGGCTTGCTCGCGACCTGCGCGTAGGTCACCGCGACGCCGTCGAACCCGTGCCCGTGGCGGCCCTGCGCGTTCTTGAAGTTGGGGTCGAGCGTGATCCCGACGCGCGCCGCGGCGTCGGCCCACTGCCGCTTGAGGTGCTCGGTCGGCGCGACCACCGTGACCCGGCGCACCGCACCGGCCTCGAGCAGCTCGGTCGCGATCCGCAGCGCGAAGGTCGTCTTGCCGGCGCCGGGCGTCGCGACCGCGAGGAAGTCGCGCGGGTTGCGCGTGCGGTACAGCTCGATCGCCTCGGCCTGCCAGGCCCGGAGCTTGCCCGCGGTCCCCCACGGCGCGCGCGCCGGGAACGCCGGCGGCAGGTGCTGCGCGGCCGACGTGGACGCGTGCGTCGAGGGGACGGAGGGCAGGCGCTGGGGCGCGCTCACTTCCCGCCGGAGGAGTCGCCGGGGCCCTTGTCCTGCGGTGGGCGCAGGCCCTCGTAGATCTCCTTGCACACCGGGCAGACCGGGAACTTCTTGGGGTCGCGTCCGGGGACCCAGACCTTGCCGCACAGCGCGATGACGGGCTTCCCCGACAGCGCGGAGTCCATGATCTTGTCCTTGCGGACGTAGTGGGCGAACCGCTCGTGGTCGCCTGGCTCGACCTGCTCGGTCGTCTCGGACCGCTCGAGGACGCTCGTCGACGTGCCCGAGCCGGGGTCCGCGCCGAACGGGTCGTCAGGTCCGGTGCTGGGAGGCAGGGGCTCGCTCATGGGGTCCGAGTCTACGGCGCGGGACCCACACCACCGAGGTCCGTCCGCCCGCGCGTCGGGCCGTCGGCCGTCGTCGCGCCCTCCCGACCCGGTGGCCCGGTGCGACGCCACCGACAGCACTACATTGACGCACTGACTAGTCAGCCGTACCGTCTAGTCATGCCCACCGACGCCACCACGCGCCCCGTGTCGCCGACGGTGCCGGTCGAGCCCTGGCCCGGCGAGTGGCTGCGCGGCGCGCTCGAGGTGTGCGTCCTCGCGGTGCTCGACGAGGGACCCACGTACGGGTACGCGATCACCACGCGGCTCGAGGAGCTCGGCCTCGGGAACGTCAAGGGCGGGACGCTCTACCCGCTGCTCGCGCGGCTCGAGGAGTCCGGCGCCGTGACCGTCGAGTGGCGCCCCGGGGACGGCGGCCCCGGGCGCAAGTACTTCACCCTGACCGACCGCGGACGGACGGCGCTCGCGACGAGGGGCACGGCCTGGACGCGCTTCGCGGCCACGACGGCCGCGGTCGTCACCGACGCTGCGGCGCGGCACGCGACCGCAGGGCGCGCAGCACCCGCCGGACCGGCCGAGCCGGCACCCGTCGGGCTCCGCACGTCCGCCACCACGACCCGCAGCCGAGAGAGGCGACCATGACCACGACCCAGCGCATCCCCCGGGCCTGGCGCGACGAGCTCGTCCTCGCGCTGCGCGAGCGTGACGTGTCCGGCGCCGACATCGGCGACGCCCTCGCCCACGTCGAGTCGTTCTGCGCCGACTCCGGGCAGGGGCCCGACGAGGCCTTCGGCCCGGCACGCGAGCACGCCGCGAGCCTGCGGCTCCCGAGCGGCTC
>NZ_BJLR01000022.1 GCF_006538745.1 Cellulomonas cellasea
GAGCCGGTGCGGCTCGGCGCGGCGCACCTCGCCGTGACGGTCGTCGCGCTCGCCTGCCTCGGCCTCCTGGTCCGTCACCTGACCACGTTCGTCCGCTGGTGCACCACACGTCGGTGGCTGGCGTGGATCGTGATGCAGGCCGGGGCGTGGGCCGCGATCGGACTCGGCCTCCTCTCCGCGCACCTGCTCCCCGGCGTGGGGGTCACCGTGCCCGCCGCGCCGCTCACCGCGGTCGCTGCGGCGGCCCTCGTCGTGCCGGCCCTCGTCGCGCAGCTGCGCGGCACGCTCGACGACGCCGACGTCCTCGCCGCTCCGCTCGAGGACCCCGCCACGGTCGGGCGTCGCTCGCGCCGCGCGAACACGCTGCTGACCTGGGCGCTGCCGCTGTGCGGCGCGGTCTCGGTCGGCGTGACCCTGGGCCTGAACCGGCTCATCCCGGGCTGACGGCCGCCGGCGGGAAGCACGCCGCGCGCCGGAGCGTTGTCGACGCCATGGAACTCGGCTTCTACACGTTCGGCGACATCCACCCCGACCCGGTCACGGGCGCCGTCACCGACCCCGCGCAGCGGCTCGCCGACGTGCTCGAGCGCGTGCGCCTCGCCGAGGAGGTCGGCCTCGACTACGTGGGCATCGGCGAGCACCACCGGCCCGACTACGCGATCTCCTCGCCGTCGACCGTCATCGCGGCCGCGCTCGCGCAGACCGAGCGCATCACGGTCGGCAGCGCCGTCACGGTCCTGTCGACCGAGGACCCGGTGCGCGTGTTCCAGCAGTTCGCGACGATGGACCTGCTCTCGCGCGGCCGGGTCGAGCTGCTCGCCGGGCGCGGCTCGTTCGTCGAGTCCTACCCGCTGTTCGGGGCCTCGCTCGACGACTACGACGCGCTCTACGACGAGAAGATCGGGCTGCTGCTCCGGCTCGACGCCGAGGAGCGCGTCACGTGGTCCGGCCGGTTCCGCCCGGCCCTCGACGACGCGCTCGTGCTGCCGCGCCCCTACGACCGGCCGGGCCGTGGGCGCCACCTCGACATCGCGGTCGCGACCGGGGGCAACCCGCAGTCGTCGGTGCGCGCGGGCGTGCTGGGCCTACCGATCAGCTACGCGATCATCGGCGGGCAGCCGGCGCAGTTCGCGCCGCTCGTCGACCTCTACCGCAGCGCGCACGAGCAGTCGGGGCACGACGCCTCGACCCGGAAGGTCTCGGTCGCCGGCATGGGCTTCCTCGCGGACGACGGGCGCGCCGCACGCGACTTCTTCTACCCGTACTGGCACGACTCGATGCGCCGGATCGCCTCGGAGCGCGGCTTCCCGATGCCCAACCGCATCTCGTTCGAGTCGCAGGCGGCCCGCGGCGGCGCCTACTTCGTCGGCGGGCCCGAGGAGGTCGCGGAGCGGGTCGTCGCGCTGCACGAGGTGCTGGGCCACGACCGGCAGGCATTCCAGATGGACCTCTCGGGCGTGCCGCAGAAGGAGTCCCTGCGCGCGATCGAGCTGCTCGGGACGCGCGTCGTCCCGCTCGTGCGGGAGGCGCTCGGCGGCTGACGGGCCGCGCACTCCCGGGAGGGCCTCGTCGAAGCGGTTCGGCGCGCACACCGCCGCGCAAGGCCCGTGCGCACGCTCCCGCAGGTCAGGGCGTTGCGGTGAGGAATCTCTCACGTTGTACACCGGTCATTGACGGCATTTCGGACGCCCGTCTACCGTGACGACGCCGCGTGCGGTCGTCGCCTCCCCCGATCGACGGCCCGCCTCAGCGCGGCCTCCCCCGCTGCGCCCCCGCGCGGCGGACGACGGAAGGTAGTGAGCGTGAACATGCAGCACCCCAGACGCGCGCGAGGCGGCCGGTCGGCCTGGTCCCGCGTCGTCGCCACCCTGGTGGTCGGCGCGGTCGCCGCCCTCGGCGGCGTGGCCTTCGCCGGCTCCGCGCAGGCGGCGCCCAGCATCGACACCGGCGCCTGGTACTCGCTCGTCAGCTGGCGCAGCAAGAAGGCCGTCGACGTCGCCGGGTCCTCGACCGCCTCCGGCACGGCCGTCGCGCAGTGGACGCCCACGGGCGCGACGAACCAGCAGTTCCGGTTCGTCCCGGTCGCCGGCGGGTACTACGAGGTCCGCGCGCGGCACTCGGGCCTCGCCCTGACGATCGCGACCGGCTCCGGCTCGCTCGCGACGCAGTCGACGCCCGCGGGCGCGGCGACGCAGCAGTTCACGGTCGCGGCCGGCTCGTCGGGCCGCATCAAGCTCGTCAACCGGGCGAGCGGCCTCGCGCTCCAGGTCGTCGGCGCGTCCAAGGAGAACGGCGCGCGCCTCGAGCAGGCCGCGGACACGAACGCCAACCACCAGCAGTTCACGCTCGTCGCCCAGGGCAGCGCCCCGAGCCCGACGACTCCGGCGCCCACCGCGAGCGCCACGCCCAAGCCCAGCGCGAGCGCCACCCCCAAGCCGACCGCGAGCGCCACCCCCAAGCCGACCGCGAGCGCGACGCCGACCGCCACCGCGCAGCCGACCACCCCGCCCGCGACGGGCGCGTGGCCCACGCCGACGTCGTCGCAGAAGGTCTCGGCGACCATCGAGATCAGCGGCACGAAGGACCTGGGTCTCGTCCGGTACTACGGGATCTCCTCAGGAGACCAGGCCGAGGGCCAGCCGCCGATGTTCAAGCTCGCCGACGGCGCGGTGCTCCGCAACGTCATCCTGGGCACGGGCGCGGGCGACGGCATCCACTGCCTCGGGACCTGCACGATCGAGAACGTGTGGTTCGAGGACGTCGGGGAGGACGCCGCGACGTTCAAGGGCACCGCGGCCTCGCAGACCATGACCATCAACGGCGGCGGCGCCCGCTCCGCCTCCGACAAGGTCTTCCAGCACAACGGCCCCGGCACCTTCGTCATCAAGAACTTCCAGGTCGCCGACATCGGCAAGCTCTACCGCTCGTGCGGCAACTGCTCCAAGCAGTACGCCCGCACCGTCGTCGTCCAGAACGTCACGATCACGGCCCCGGCCAAGTCCCTCGTCGGGATCAACCCCAACCTCGGCGACAAGGCCACCCTGTCCGGCCTGACCATCGTCGGGGACCCCTCGAAGAAGATCGCGATCTGCGACGAATACAAGGGCGTCACCTCGGGCGAGCCCACCAAGGTCTCCTCCGGACCGTCCGCCGCGTGCGGGTACACCCCGTCCGCGATCGTCTACCGCTGACCCCGGGGTCGCCCGTCGACCCCGACCCCGCACGACCCTCTCGGTGACCTCGCGTCACCCCAGGACCACGCCCGGTCCGCCGCACCCCCCCTGCGGCGGGCCGGGCGTGCTGCGTCCGGCGCGGGGCTCGCGCCCGTCAGAAGTCGGCGAGGGCCCAGCGGATCGCCCGGACCATCGCGTGCCCCGACGCCCGCACGACGGTCGCCTCGACCGGCGGCGCGTACGGCAGGCCGAGCGGACGACGCGTCCACCGCGGCAGCATCGCGACGCCGGCCCCGGCGAGCGCCCCGTACGGCATGCGTGCGGCGAGCGGCAGCGGCGGGTGCACGAGCAGGAACCGCGCCGCGTCCCGGGCCGCCTGCGTCCCGCGCAGCTCGTGCCGGTACCGCGCGAGCGCGCGCTCGAGCGACGCGACGTCCGTCGGCACGTCGGCCCCGCCGAGCTTGCGGGCGACGACCGCGGCCTGCGCCACGTACGCGTCGCACCCCGCCTCGTCGAGCGGGTTCTCGCCGTACAGCTGGTGCGCCCGCAGGAAGCTGTCGACCTCGGCGACGTGGACCCAGTCGAGCAGGTGCGGGTCGGAGGCCCGGTACGGCACGCCGTCCTCGTCCTTGCCGCGGACGCGCTCGTGCACCTCGCGCACGTGCCCGACGACGCGCTCGGCGTCGGCGGCGGTCCCGAACGTCGTGACGGCGAGGAACGTGCTCGTGCGCTGGAGCCTGCCCCACGGGTCGCCGCGGTAGCCCGAGTGCCCCGCGACGGCCGCCATGGCCTGCGGGTGCAGCGACTGGAGCAGCAGCGCGCGCAGCCCGCCGACGAACATCGAGGCGTCCCCGTGCACGCGCTGGATGGCGCTCCCGGGCTCGAACCAGCGGTCGCCGGGCGTGAAGTGGATGCGGTCGTGCTTGTCGCGGTGGTCGTCCCCGGCGACGCGTCCGAGCAGCGCGGTCGCGAGGCGGGTGCGGGCGGACTCGGCGACAGACATGCCCCATGGTCACCGGCGAGGGACCGGCTCGCGAACCGGCCGTCTCAGCGCGGTCTCAGGTCGGTGTGCACATCCGGGTGCGCACCCGGGCTGCTGCGAGCGCTCAGCGCGCGCGCGCCGCGGCGCCGGCGACCCAGCCCCGTGCACCCCGTGCTCGCACCGAGAGGCTCGCGACGCGCGTGGCGGCGGCGAGCGCCGTCACGGGATCGACGCCGCGCGCGAGCTGCTCCGCGAAGGCACCGTGCAGCACGTCGCCCGCCCCGAGGGTGTCGACGACGTCCTCCTGCGGGACGGCGGGCGGCGCGACCGTGCCGATCTCCGGGCCAGGCGCGCCGGCGACCCGGCGGCGGAACCGCACCGGCCCGGGCCCCGCCGACCGCGCGACGAACGCCGGGCCGAGGCGCGCGACGGCGGCGAGGTCCTGCTCCCCGGGCGGGACCGTGGCGGGGACCTGCTCGGCGGGCGACACCGCGGCGAGCTCATCGTCGTCCGGCGCGCCGCCGCGAAGGTCCTCGGGCAGGCGGAAGTCCGCCGAGAGCACCGCATGGTCGACGTGCGCGAGCAGCTCGTCGGTGCGCGGCTTCCAGCTGCCGCCGTCGAGCACCACGGGGACGCCCCGCGCACGGGCGGCCGCGGCGAGCACGAGCGCCGCGCCAAGGTGGTGACCGTCGAGGAGGAGCACGTCCGCGCCGTCGAGCACCGCACCGGCGCGGGCACGAGCGGCGGCCGCGAGGTCGCCCGACGCGCTCGCGTTGACCGACACGACGGCGCGCTCCCCCGTGCGGCGGGTCACGAGCACGCTCGAGACGGCCGGCGACGCGGGAGCACCGTCGAGCAGGTCGACGACCTCGACGCCCGCCTCGTCGAGGCCCGCGCGCACGAGCGCCGCGACGGGACCCGACCCGAGCGCGGTCACGAGCTGCGCCCGCACGCCGAGCGCGACGGCCGTCGCCGCGGCGTTCGCCGCCGGGCCCCCGAACGTGACGTCGAGCCGGCTCGCGACGAGCTTCTCGTCGGGCGCCGGCACGTGGTCGACGTCCTGGAGCACGTCGAGGGTCACGAGCCCGCACGCGACGACGAGGGGCGGCGGGGACGTCATGCGTCCATCCTGCCGCGCCCGGGTCGACGCCGGACCGGGCACCCGTCAGGCGTGCGTCGTCGCCCGGACGGCACGCCGCGCGACGGCCCGGTCGACCAGGAACCACACGCCCGCACCCGCGAGGAGTGCCGCCAGCAGGACCGACGGCCACGGCCCGAGCGCGTCCGCGGCCAGGTGCGAGGCGACGAACGCGGCGAGCACCACCAGCCCGGCCGCAGCGGTGCGGACGAGTCCTGCCGCCGGCGCGGAGCGGACTGCGCACCACAGCAGCCCGGCGGCGAGCACGACCCCGCCGAGCCAGCGCACCCCCGTCCCCTGGGCGACGGCGAACCCGACGACGAGCGTCACGGCGGCGATCACGGCGGTCGGCAGGCGGCTCATGCGCGCCACTCTAGGCAGCACCCGGCGGTCCCGTCGGGTGCCCCCGGACCGGCGCGGGCGGACGTCCCAGGACCGTCCCCCCGCGCCGCAATACGGTGGTGCCACGACATCGCGAGAGGGAGCACCGTGACCACCACACCCACCGACGCCACCACCACGAGCGCCTGGAAGGACCTCACGGCCCACCGGTCCGCGCTCACGCCGGACCTGCGCGGCTGGTTCGCCGCCGACCCCGAGCGCGCGACGCGCCTGACCCGGACGGTCGGCGACCTGCACGTCGACCTGTCCAAGAACCTCGTGACCGACGAGACCCTCGAGCTCCTCGTACGGCTCGCCGACGAGGTCGGCCTCCCGGGGCGCATCGAGGCCATGCTCTCGGGCGAGCACATCAACGTGACCGAGGACCGTGCGGTGCTGCACACCGCCCTGCGCCGCCCCGCGGGCGCGTCCCCGGCGCTGCAGGTCGACGGCCAGGACGTCGACGCCGACGTGCAGGCCGAGCTCGCGAAGGTCTCCGCGTTCGCCGACAAGGTGCGCAGCGGCGAGTGGACGGGCGTCACGGGCGCGCGCGTCGCCACGGTCGTCAACATCGGCATCGGTGGCTCCGACCTGGGCCCGGTGATGGCGTACGAGGCCCTCAAGCCCTACGTCCAGGACGGGCTCGAGGTGCGGTTCGTGTCGAACATCGACCCGACCGACCTCGCCGAGACCGTGCGCGGCCTCGACCCGACGACGACGCTGTTCATCGTCGCGTCCAAGACGTTCGGGACGCTCGAGACCCTGACCAACGCCCGGCTCGCCCGCACCTGGCTCTGGGAGCAGCTCCTCGCGGCCGGCGCGATCGAGGACACCGACGAGGCGCGCACCCAGGCGGTCGCGCAGCACTTCGTCGCGGTCTCGACCGCGCTCGACAAGGTCGCGGCGTTCGGCATCGACCCCGCGAACGCGTTCGGGTTCTGGGACTGGGTCGGCGGCCGGTACTCGCTCGACTCGGCGATCGGCACCTCGCTCGCGATCGCGATCGGCCCCGACGGCTTCCGCGACCTCCTGGCCGGCTTCCACGCCGTCGACGAGCACCTGCGCAGCACGCCGTTCGCGCAGAACGTGCCCGTGCTGATGGGCCTGCTCAACGTCTGGTACGTCAACTTCCTCGACGCGCACACCCACGCGGTGCTCCCGTACGCGCAGTACCTGCACCGCTTCCCGGCCTACCTCCAGCAGCTCACGATGGAGTCGAACGGCAAGTCCGTGCGCTGGGACGGCACGCCCGTCACGACGGACACCGGGGAGATCTTCTGGGGCGAGCCCGGCACGAACGGCCAGCACGCGTTCTACCAGCTCATCCACCAGGGCACGCGGCTCATCCCGGCGGACTTCATCGCCGTCGCGACGCCCGCGCACCCGCTGCGCGACGGCGACGCCGACGTGCACGAGCTGTTCCTGTCGAACTTCTTCGCGCAGACCAAGGCGCTCGCGTTCGGCAAGACCGCCGACGAGGTGCGGGCCGACGGCGTCGCGGAGGAGATCGTCCCGGCGCGGGTGTTCCCGGGCAACCGCCCGACGACGTCGATCATGGCGCCCTCGCTCACGCCGTCCGTCCTGGGCCAGCTCATCGCGCTCTACGAGCACATCACGTTCGTCCAGGGCGTCGTGTGGGGCATCGACAGCTTCGACCAGTGGGGCGTCGAGCTCGGCAAGGTCCTCGCGATGCAGATCTCCCCCGCGGTGTCCGGCGACGCCGACGCGATCGCGGCGCAGGACCCGTCGACGCGCGGGCTCATCGAGTACTACCGCGCGCACCGGGACGCCTGAGCCCGTGCCCGGCCGGGCGGCGGCTCCCGTCGCCCGGCCGTGGGCTCAGGCCGTGGCGTACCGCTCGGCCGACCGGGCCCGGCGCTTCTCCGCCTCGACCTCCCGGTCCTTGGGCGGTGCGGAGGTGACGAGCGCGTCGAGCAGGTGGCGCGTCGCGTGCGCGATCTCCTCGACCGCGCGATCGAACGCCTCGCGGTTCGCCTGCGACGGCACGGTCGAGCCGCTCACCTTGCGCACGTACTGCAGCGCGGCGGCATGCACCTCGTCGTGCGACGCGGGCGGCTCGAAGTTGTGGAGGGTATGGATGTTCCGGCACATGCTCCCGACGGTACGGCGAGCACCCGCCCCGGGGAACCCCCGTGCGCGTCGCACCCTCGGCACGCCCCGCGGGGGCCCTCCGCCCGCCGGTGGCCCGTGATCACCCGGTCCAGGAGTCGCGCTCGGCCCCTCGGGGAGCGGAGACTGAGGAGCCGGGAGCCGTCCGCGGGGAGCGGACACGCGAGCAGGTCTCGCATCCGGGCCGCACACCGGCTATTGTCGTGCCCGGAGTTACTGTGATTCGCACGTCCTTGACCGTCGGGGCTGAGCCTCGGCGTTGCGTTCTCTAGGGAGCGGACGACGACACCGTGATATCGCCCCCGACACCCGGGGTCGTCCCCTAACCCGCAAGGGAGCAACCATGACGACTGGAACCGTGAAGTGGTTCAACGCCGAAAAGGGCTTCGGCTTCATCGCGCCTGACGACGGCGGCGCCGACGTCTTCGCGCACTACTCGGCCATCCAGAGCAGCGGCTACCGCTCGCTCGAGGAGAACCAGAAGGTGCAGTTCGACGTCACGCAGGGCCCGAAGGGCCCGCAGGCCGAGAACATCCAGCCCCTCTGATCTTCGGATCGGCTCGCTGACCCCCACGGGTCGGCACCCAGCACACAGAACCGCCCCGGCCTCGGCCGGGGCGGTTCTGTCGTCTCCGGGGGGCGGGTACGCGGTCGTGTGGTCTCGCGGGCGGGCACGGCTGCCTCCGCCCTCTGCTGCCGCCTCGGTCCCCCGCGTCCGGCGTCGTCCTGGCTCCGGGCGGCCCGTGGCGGCGACCAGCGGTCCGACGGGGTCCGCCACAAGGCAGTCCGACGGCGTCCGACACACGAGCCGCCGGACCGCGCCAACCTCACGAAGAGCCGCCGGACAGCGCCGGCCCCACGCAGGACGGTGCCCCGGCCCGTGAGGACCGGGGCACCGCGGCTGACGCAGCCCTGCGCCGGTCAGCCCACCGGCGTCCGCCCGCCGGTCGTCGGCGCACCCGGGGGCGCGCCGGCGTTCGTGGTCAGCGCGCCGCGCAGCTGACGGTCGCACCGGCGCCGGAGCCGGTGCCCTGGAAGCCGACCTCGGTGCTGCGGCCCGCGGCGAGGGAGCCGTTCCACGCGGCGTTCTGCACCGCCACCGCGCTGCCGGACGCGCTCGCCTGGCCGCCCCAGACGTTCGCGACGCCGCCGTTCGGGAGCGTGAGCGTCACGGTCCAGCCGCTCACGGGCGCCGAGCCGGCGGTGACCGTGACCGCGCCGATGAACCCGCCCTGCCAGCTGTTGGCGACCCGGTAGACCGCCGTGCAGCCGGTGCCGGGCGCCGTCGTGGGCGTCGGGGTCGGCGTCGCCGACGGCGTGGGGGTCGCGGTGGGAGTGGGCGTCGGGGTCGCGGTGGGCGTCGGGGTCGGGGTCACGCCGTCGAGCACGCCCGCGAGCGCCGGGTACCACCGGTCGGCGAGCTTGACGATCCCGGCGTCGTTCGGGTGCACGCCGTCGGACGTGTCCGCCGCGGGGTTCCAGCCGGTCCACTGGTCGACGACCGTGATCGGCGACGTGCTCGTGGAGAGCGAGGCCGCCCACGCGGGGATCGCGGCGTTGAGGTCGACGGTGCGCTGGGCGCACTCCCCGCACGTCGGGGGCGCGACGGGGATGATCTGCGCGACGAGCACCTTCGTGCGCGGGTTGCTCGCGCGCATCTGCTCCACGAGCGTCGTGTAGGCCGCGAGGATCTGCGCCGTCGAGCGGTTGCTCCACACGTCGTTCGTGCCGAAGTGCATGAGCACGACGTCCGGCCGGGTCTGGGCGAGCCAGCCGGTGAGCAGGCCTTGCGAGGCGACGTTGGTCGCGAGCAGCCCGCCGTGGCCCTCGTTGTCCCCGTCGTGCGCGATGCCGCAGCCCTGCGTGGGCAGCGTGCCGACCATGTCGATGTCGGTGTGACCGCCGCGCTGGAGCTTCTGCCAGAGGAGCGCGCGCCAGCACCCGGGCGAGCCCGTGATCGAGTCGCCGAGGGCCATGATGCGGACCGGGGCCGCCGCCGCGCGGCTCGGGGGGGCGGCGGCGAGGACGCCGGCCAGGAGGAGCGCCGCGACCGCGAGCAGGGCGAGGAGCGGGCGGTGAGATCGGTGTGCGGACGACGTCGTCATGGCGCAGGTCTCCCTCTCGAGGGGGGCGGGGAACGGCAGCGCGGGGACAGCGCGCGGGCCGGACTGGCAGCCTGACGGGCGCGCCCCGGAGCACGCCAGGACGCGCGCAGGCGCGAATCGATTAGGGCCGGCGGCCCGCGCGAGGCCGGCCGGTGACCGACCTCACCGGGACCGGCCGACGCCCCGCCCCCGGTGCGTGCGACCCTGGGAGCAGGGCCCCCACGGGTTCCCGGACGAGGTGCGCCGTACCCGGAGTGCGACAAGACGGCGCCGAGGGAGATCGTCATGTCGTGGCTCGTGCTGGTGCTGTCCGGTGTTCTCGAGGCCGTCTGGGCGACCGCGCTCGGGCGGTCGGAGGGGCTCACGCGCTGGCTCCCCACGGTGTTGTTCGCCGTCGCGCTCGTGCTGAGCATGGGCGGGCTCGCGTACGCGATGCGCGAGCTGCCGACCGGGACCGCGTACGCGGTGTGGGTCGGCGTCGGGGCGGCGCTGACCGTCGCCTGGGCGATGGCCACCGGGGCCGAGCCGGTGTCGCTCGTGCGCGTGCTCCTGCTGCTCGGGATCGTCGGGTGCGTCGTGGGGCTCAAGGTCGTCGGCTGACCGCCCGCCGGGCGCGCCGCCGCCCGGCCGGGCGCCGCACCCGGGGCGTTCCTGCGGGCGGTGGCGCGGCCCGCACCCGGCCCCCGCACCCGGTTCGACCCGACCCAGATGCACGCTTTCACCCCGTGCACCCCTCTCGCTCCGCCGTGCTCGGCCGATCACCTCAACGAAGGACCCGCCGGGGTCCGGTCGCCGCGCGGCCGAGGTCCCGGTGCCGCGGGACCTCGTCGTCGATGGGATGGGTGCGTGATCTGGGTGAGGAGCGCGTGGTCCCGCTGGCTCGCGGCCTCCTCCGCGGTCGCCCTGCTGCACCTGCTGCTCCCGCTGGGCTTCCCGCGCGGCATCGTGTACGTGTCCGTCGGCTTCCTCTCCGTCGGGGTCATGCTGGTCGGGATCCGCCGCAACGCCCCGTCGTCCCGGCTCCCCTGGTACCTGCTCACGGCGGGCATCGCGCTCATGACCGTCGGGGACTTCCTGTGGTCGTGGTTCGAGCTCGTGCTCGAGACCGACCCGTACCCGTCTGCCGCGGACGTCGTCTACCTCGGGGCGTACCCGTTCCTCGGCGCCGGGCTGCTCATGCTGGCCCGGGCCCGCGGCAGCGAGCGGCACCCGACGGCGGCGATCGACAGCCTGCTCGTGTCCATCGGCCTCGGGCTCGTCGCCTGGGTCACGCTCGTCGCACCCGCGCTGCGCGACCCCGAGCTCGATCTCGCGAGCACCGTCGTCGGCGCGGCGTACCCGGTCGTCGACATCATCCTGATCGGGCTCCTGGTCCGGCTCCTGACGGCACCCGGCGCCCGGTCGACCGCGTCGGTCCTGCTCGTGAGCGCCACGGGGCTGCTCATGGCGGTCGACGCGCTGTTCCAGCTCTCGGCGCTCGTGCCGGCGCTCGAGGAGAACGTGCTCCTGCTCGACGCGGGCTGGCTCGTCGCCTACGCGCTGTTCGGCGCCGCGACGCTCGACCCCGGCATGCGCCTGATGTCCGAGCGTGCGCTTGAGCCCGAGCAGCGCAAGGGCCGTCAGCGGCTGATGCTCGTCGGCCCCGCGGTCTTCATGGCCCCGACGGTGCTCGTCGTGCAGCTCGTGCTCGGTGGCACGGTCGACGTGTGGGCCGCGGCGGTCGCCGCCGTCGCCCTGACCGTGCTCTCGCTCATCCGGATGGCGCGCATGACGCGGTGGCTCGAGGAGCAGGCGCAGAGCCTGCGGGGGGCCGCCGACACCGACATCGTGACCGGGCTCGCGAACCGGCGGCTGCTGGTCCGGGCGATCCGGGACGCCCTCGCAGCACCGCGCGCCCGCGTCGCGCTCGTGCTGGTCGACGTCGACCGGTTCAGCGAGATCAACGAGACGTTCGGGCACCGCATCGGCGACGAGGTCCTCATCCGCATCGGCGAGCGGCTCCGCACGCTCGCGGGCGGCGCCGGGCTCGTGGCGCGGCCGGGCGGCGACGAGTTCGCGATCCTGTTCCGTGACGTGCCCGGGAGCGGCACCGCGATGACCCTGGCGCAGTCGGTGCACGACGCGCTGGCCCGCCCGGTCCGCCTCGACGACCTCGAGGTGCGCGTCCAGGTGAGCGTCGGCCTCGTCGTCGCGCCCGACGACGGCACGGACCCGCTCGACCTGCTGCACCGCGGCGACGTCGCGCTGTCGACCGCCAAGCGCGGCTCGCGCCTGCCCGCTCGCTACGACGCCTCGATGAGCTCGGGCAGCACGCTCGCGCCGTCGCTCGGCGGGACGCTGCTGGGCGCCATCTCCCGCGGCGAGCTCGTGCTGCACTACCAGCCGATCGTCGAGGTCAGCACCGGGCGCGTGGTCGCCGTCGAGGCGCTGGTCCGCTGGCAGCACCCCGAGCACGGCCTGCTGACCCCGAACCTGTTCATCCCGACCGCCGAGCGCACGGGTGTCATCGGACCGCTCACGCGCGACGTCCTGGACCAGGCGCTGCGCGCCGTCGCGGGCTGGCGCGCGGACGGTCTCGACATCGCGGTGGCGGTGAACCTGGCGGCGCAGAACCTGCTCGACCCCGAGATCGTCTCCGACGTCCGGTCCGCGCTCGAGCGTCACGGGCTGCCGGCGTCGGCCCTCGAGCTCGAGATCACCGAGAGCAGCGCGATGAGCGACCCCGAGCGTGCGCTCGAGGCGCTCGACGCGCTCGAGCGGCTCGGTGTCGAGCTCGCGGTCGACGACTACGGCACGGGCCACAGCTCGCTCGCTTACCTGCACCGCCTCCCCGTCGGCCGGCTCAAGCTCGACCGCGCGTTCGTCGGCGGCATCGCGCAGGACCGCGCGAGCGAGGCGATCGTCCGGTCCACCATCGAGCTCGCGCGGCACCTCGGGCTGTCCGTCGTCGCCGAGGGCGTCGAGGACGACCCGACCTTCGCGATGCTCGCGGAGATGGGCTGCTACGCCGCCCAGGGGTTCGGCCTCGCGCGCCCCGGTCCCGCGGCAGGGATCCCGGCGGTCATCGCGGAGATCACCCGTACGCGGGCCCCCGCGGCGCCGCTCCGGCGGGACGGCGTCCCCGCACCGCGCGCGGCGGCCGCACCCGCACCGCGCTGACCGCGTCGCACACCCCTCCTCCGCCCACCCCGGGGGCCCGCCGCTACCGTGGGCCGATGACCTCGTCCTCCCGGCCGCGCCCGGCCTCCCCCGCCTCCGCCGCCGTCCTCGGCGCGGTGCTCGCGCTCTCGGGCGTGCTGCACCTCGTCGTGCCGCGCGTGTACGAGCCCCTCATCCCGCGCCCGCTCGGCAGCCCGCGCGCCTGGGTGCTCGGCAGCGGCGCCGCCGAGCTCGCGTGCGCCGCGGCGCTCGTCCCCGCGCGGACCCGGCACGCGGGGGCGCTCGCGTCGGCGGCGCTGCTCGTCGCGGTGTTCCCGGGCAACGTCACGATGGCGCTGCGCACGCGCCGCGGGGCACCCGGCCTCACCGCGCGGCGGGTCGTCGCGTGGGGGCGGCTGCCGCTCCAGGTCCCGCTCGTCGGGTGGGCGCTCGCGGTGGCCCGCGGCGCGCGCGACGCCACCCCGGCCGGGGCCGCGATGCCCGGTTCCGCGACCGGAGCCGGCCGATGAGCGGCGCGCCGACGTCGACGCAGCACCGCGTGCCGGGCCTCGTCGTGCGCGAGCACCGCGTCCCCGTCCCGGTCGACTGGTCCGCCCCCGAGCGGTACGCGCCGATCGAGGTCTTCGCGCGCGAGCTCGTCGACCCCCGCCGCGACGGCGACGACCTCCCGCTCCTGCTGTTCCTCCAGGGCGGGCCCGGCGGCGCGAGCCCGCGCCCGCTCGGGAGCGGCTGGTGGACGCCCCTGCTCGCGACGCACCGCGTCGTCCTGCTCGACCAGCGCGGGACGGGCCGCTCGACGCGCGTCGCGGCCCGCGAGGTCGCCGCGCTCGGCACGCCCGCCGAGGCCGCCGCCTACCTCGCGCACTTCCGGGCCGACGCGATCGTCGCCGACGCCGAGGAGCTGCGGCGCACCGTCTACGGCGGTCGTCGCTGGACGACCCTCGGGCAGTCCTACGGCGGCTTCGTCACGCTCGCGTACCTCTCGCGGCACCCCGAGGCGCTCACGGAGTGCCTCGTGACCGGGGGCCTGCCGCCGCTGACCGCGAGCGCCGAGGAGACCTACGCGCACACGTACCCCCGGCAGGTCGCGCGCAACCGCGAGCTCGCCCGCCGGTACCCCGGCGACGTCGCGCTGCTCGGGCAGGTCGCGGACCGCGTCGCCGCCGGGGACGTCCGGCTGCCCGACGGCGACGTGCTTACCGTCGAGCGGCTGCAGACGCTGGGGATGCCGCTCGGGATGAGCACGGGCGTCGACGCGCTGCACTGGCTGCTCGACACCGCGCTCGACACGCGCGGCGAGCTCGCCGACCCGTTCCTCGCGGCCGTCGCGCAGCAGACGTCGTTCGTCGACAACCCGCTGTACGCGGTGCTCCAGGAGGTCATCTACCACCAGGGCGAGCGCGCCGGCGGGTGGGCGGCGCAGGCCGAGCACGAGCGGTGGGAGACGTTCGGGACCGGCGCCCGGCCGCTCCTGCTCAGCGGCGAGGCGATGTACCCGTGGATGTACGAGCAGGTCGCGTCGCTGCGCCCGTTCCGGGCCGTCGCCGAGGAGCTCGCGGCACGCACCTCGTGGCCCGCGCTGTACGACGTGGACCGCCTGGCGTCGAACGAGGTGCCCGTGGCCGCCGCGCAGTACTACGACGACCCGTACGTCGACCTCGACCTCGCGCTCGACACCGCGTCCCGCGTCGGCGCGACCCAGGTGTGGGTCACCAACGAGTTCCTGCACGACGGCCTGCGCGTCGCGGGCGACGTGATCCTGCCGCGGCTGCTCGACCTCGTTGCGGGCCGGTGGAGCGTGAGCGGGCGCTGAGCGGCGGCTCAGCCCGCGAACCGCTCCCGGCGCTCGACCACGCGCCCGGCCTGCGCGGCGTCGTCCCACGCGTAGACGCTGACGCCCTCGATGAGGACGTGCTCGACGCGCGCGTGCACGTCGAGCGGGTCGCCGGACCAGATCACGACGTCGCCGTCGAGCCCCGGGCGCAGCGACCCGACCCGCTCGTCGAGCCCGAGGATCGCCGCCGGGTTCACGGTGAGCGCCTCGAGCGCGGTCGCGCGCGGCAGGCCCTCCTTGACCGCGAACGTCGCCTGGTGCACGAGGAAGTTCACCGGCACCACGGGGTGGTCGGTCGTGATCGCGACGCGCACCCCGGCGGCCGCGAGCGTCGCGAGGTGCTCGATGCCCCGGTCGCGGAGCTCGACCTTCGAGCGGTTGGTGAGCATCGGGCCGTAGATCACGGGGATGCCGCGCTCGGCCAGCACGTCGGCGATCTTGTGGCCCTCGGTGCCGTGGTTGACGACGAGCCGGTAGCCGAACTCGTCGGCGAGCCGGATCGCGGTCGCGATGTCGTCGTGGCGGTGGCAGTGCTGGTCCCACGCGAGCTCGCCGTCGAGCACGCGCACGAGCGTCTCGAGGCCCAGGTCGCGCGCGAACGGCTCGCCCTTCGTCACCGCGGCAGCCCGTGCGGCGGCGTAGTGCTGCGCCTTGACGAACGCCTCGCGGATGATCTTGGCGGTCCCGAGCCGGGTCGAGGGCGTCTGGCCCTTCTCGCGGTACACGCGCTTCGGGTTCTCCCCGAGCGCCGACTTCACGCTCACGGACGCCGAGAGGACCTGCTCGTCGATCGTGCGCCCGCCCCACGACTTGATCGCGACGGTCTGCCCGCCGATCGGGTTGCCCGACCCGGGCTTCACCACGACCGACGTCACGCCGCCCGCGAGCGCGTCGCGGAAGCCCTCGTCGTCGATGTTCACCGCGTCGACCGCGCGCACCGCCGCCATGTCCGGGCCGGTCATCTCGTTGACGTCGTCGCCCGCGACACCCTCGCCCTCCTCCCAGATCCCCACGTGGCCGTGCGCCTCGACGAAGCCGGGCAGCACCCAGCGGCCGGTCGCGTCGACGACGTGCGCGCCGTCGGGCACCGCGACGTGGAGCCCGACGGCCACGATGCGCCCGTCCTCGATCAGGACCGTGCCGCCGTCGAGCGGCTCGGAGGCGACCGGGACGACGTAGCCCCCGGTGACGGCGACGACGGACGGGGTGCTCGCGCTGCGGTGGACCATGCCCAGCACGCTAACCCCGCCGGCGCGAGCACGCCGTCGCGTGCCCGACGCGCGCCGGACGCGTGCGACACAATGGGGCGAACCCCGCCCGTCCTGACGAGAAGGCCGACCGTGAACCAGCCCCGCATGAACGTCGAGTCGTTCAACCTCGACCACCGCACCGTCGCCGCGCCGTACATCCGCCTCGCGGACCGCAAGGTCCTGCCGGCGGGCGACGTCCTGAGCAAGTTCGACGTGCGCTTCACCCAGCCCAACAAGGGGCACCTCGAGATGCCGGTCGTGCACTCGCTCGAGCACATGTTCGCGGAGCACTCGCGCAACCACTCGTCGCAGGTCATCGACTTCTCCCCGATGGGCTGCCAGACCGGCTTCTACCTGATCCTCGAGGGCGACTGGGAGCCCGAGGCGGTCATGGGCCTCGTGCAGGAGACGCTCGAGGACATCACGACGGCCACCGAGGTGCCCGCCGCCAACGAGGTGCAGTGCGGCTGGGGCGCGAACCACACGCTCGAGGGTGCGCAGGAGGCCGCCCGCACGTTCCTCGCCGCGCGCGACGGGTGGAGCCAGGTGACCGCGTGATCGCGGTGGACGCGGTCGTCGTCGCCGCGATGGCCGACGAGGCGGAGGCGTTCGCCGAGCGCGCCGACTTCGTCGGGCCCGTCGCCCAGGTCGGCCACGCGCTGCACCGGGTCCTGTCGGTCGAGAGCCGCGGCGTCCTGCTCGTGCAGTGCGGCATCGGGCTCGTGAGCTCCGCGACCGCCGCGGCCGTCGCGATCAGCGGCACGCGCCCGAGCGTCGTGATCAGCGCCGGGAGCGCCGGCGGCATCGGCGAGGAGGTCCGCGTCGGCGACGTCGTGGTGGGCACCGAGTTCGTGTACTCGGGCGCCGACGCGCGCGCCTTCGGGTACGCGCTCGGGCAGGTGCCGGGCATGCCGGCCCGGTTCGTCGCCGACGAGGCGCTCCTCGAGGCGACCCTGGGCGTCCCCCACGACGGCCTCACGGTGCGCGCGGGCACGATGCTCTCGGGCGACGCGTTCATCGACGCCTCGCTCGTCTCCGCGATCCGCGCGTCGTTCCCCGACGCGCTGTCCACGGACATGGAGACCGCGGCGCTCGCCCAGACGTGCCACCTGTACGGCGTCCCGTTCCTCTCGGTGCGCGGGATCTCTGACCTGTGCGGGCCGGCGGCGAACGACGACTTCCTCACGCACGTCGACGACGCCGCGGAGCGGTCGGCGAGCGTCGTGCTCGGCGCGCTGCGCAGCATCGTCCCGCGCGGCTGACCCGGCGGCGCCGGGGCTCAGGGGCCGTTCAGGGGGCGGGTCAGGGTCGTACCCGATGACCCGCCTCCCGGCCGGTGCGACGGTGGTGGAGGTCCGGACGTCCCGGGCCCCGTGCCCATCGTGAGGTCCTCATGTCGCTGCGTCCCGTGCTCGCCGTCGCCTCCGCCGGCGCCCTGCTGCTGCTCACCGGCTGCGGTGCCGCGGCGTTCGGCCCCGAGCGCACCGAGGAGCGCCCCGCCGACGGGGTGACGGCCGTCGAGCTCGCGACGTCCGGGACCCTCGTCGTCGAGCAGGGCGACGACCCCTCGCTCACGGTCACCGCGGGCCGCAACGTGCTCGCGCAGCTCACGAGCGAGGTGCGCGACGGCGTCCTCGTGCTCGACCACGACGACCGGCCGGGCTGGTCGCGGACCGGGAAGGTGGAGTACCGCCTCGTGGTCGACCGGCTCGACGCGGTCCGGGTCGAGGGCTCGGGGCAGGTACGGGTCGACGACGGCGTCGCGGCGGGCGACGAGCTCACGATCCTCGTCGAGGGCTCGGGGGACGTCCGCGTGGAGGGCGTCGACGTCGAGGAGGTCGTCGCGAGCAACCAGGGGTCCGGCAGCATCGCGCTCGCGGGGACGGCGGAGCGGCAGAGCGTCACGGTCGACGGCTCGGGCGGCTACGACGCGGCGGACCTGCGCACGCGCGAGGCGGCGGTCGCGGTCGAGGGCTCGGGCGGCGCCCAGGTCGACGTCACGGGGACGCTCGACGCGAGCGTGTCGGGGAGCGGGTCGGTCACGCACACCGGCGGGGCACGCGTCACGTCGGACGTCGACGGGTCCGGGTCGGTGCGCGAGGGGTCCTGAGGCGAGCGCGCCGCGCGCGGCACCGGGTCGCCGGGCGGCGGTCAGCTCGCGTCTCCTCCCGCGTCCCGCGCGGCTGCCGCGTCGCGCCCGGCGGACCCGTCCGGCGCGGCCGGCCCGTCCGGTCCGGTCCGGACGAGGCGCACGTGCGTCACCGTCGCCGAGCTCACGAGCTCCGCGCACGTGAAGCCCGTCGGGCCGCCGTCGAGGTCGTCGAAGAGCCGCTCGCCCGCCCCGAGGAAGATCGGGACGAGCGCCAGGTGCAGCTCGTCGACCCGGCCGGCGCGCAGGTAGAGCTGCACGGTCCGTGCACCGCCCCCGAGCCGCACGTCCTGGCCGTCGGCGGCGTCGAAGGCCAGGTCGAGCGCGCGGTCGGGGTCGTCGACGAAGCGGAAGGTCGTGCCGCCCTCCATCGTCAGCGACGGTCGCGGGTGGTGCGTCAGGACGACCACGGGGTGGTGGAACGGCGGGTTCGGCCCCCACCAGCCGCGCCAGGACTCGTCGGGCCACGGGCCGCGCACCGGGGAGAACATGTTCCGGCCCATGAGCGTCGCGCCGATCCCGGTCTCGCCGCGCCGCACGACGTCGTCGTCGACGCCCCGCTCGCCCGCGGCGTCGCCGGCGCGCCCCTCGCCGCCGTGGAACGACGGCGTCGCGAACGCCCACTCGTGGAGGCGCTCGCCGCCGACGCCGAGCGGGTTCTCGAGGCCCTGGTGCGGGCCGGCGACGTAGCCGTCGAGCGACATCGCGAGGTTGTGGACGCGCAGCAGCGGCACGGGGACCTGCCTTCTCGAGGCTCGGGGGCGGACACCGGGGAGACCGCGCGGGCGCGCCGAACTCATCGGTGCCCGGGTCCCGAGGGTGTGCGCCACGGCGGTCGTGCTCAGGCGAGCTCGCGCCGGCGCCGCTCGAGGAACGCCCGCTCGGCGCCGTTCGCGCACCGGGCGAGCGCCTCGTCGTACGCCGCGACCGCCTCCTCGCGGCGGCCGAGCCGGCGCAGCAGGTCGGCGCGGACGGCGTGGAGGACGTGGAACGTCGTGAGCCCGAGCGGGTCGACGGCCGCCAGCGCCACCGCCGGCCCCTCGACCTCCGCCAGCGCGACCGCGCGGTTGAGCGCGACGACCGGGGAGCCGGTCAGCGCGAGCAGGTGGTCGTAGAGCGCGAGGACCTGCGCCCAGTCGGTCGAGGCGACGTCCGGCGCGTCGGCGTGCACCGCCTGGATCGCGGCCTGCAGCTGGAACGGCCCGGGGCGCCCGCGGCGCAGGCACCACCGCACGAGGTCCTGCCCCTCGGCGACGAGCGCCTGGTCCCACGCGCCGCGGTCCTGCTCCGCGAGCGGCACGAGCGCTCCGTCGGGCCCGGTGCGGGCGGCGCGGCGCGAGTCGACGAGCAGGAGCAGCGCGAGCAGGCCGACCACCTCCTCCTCGTCGGGCATGAGCTCGGCGAGGAGGCGCGCGAGCCGGACCGCCTCCGCGCACAGGTCCGCGCGCACGAGCGCGTCGCCGGCGCTCGCGGTGTGCCCCTCGGTGAAGACCAGGTACACGACCGCGAGGACCGCACGGAGCCGGTCGGGCAGCTCGGCGTCGTCCGGGACGCGGTACGGGATGCGCGCGTCGCGGATCTTGGCCTTCGCGCGGACGAGCCGCTGCGCCATCGCCTGCTCCTCGACGAGGAACGCGCGGGCGATCTCGGCGGTCGTGAGGCCGCCGACCATCCGCAGGGTCAGCGCGACGCGCGCCGCGGGCGAGAGCGCCGGGTGGCAGCACGTGAACACGAGGCGCAACCGGTCGTCGTGCACGGGACCCTCCTCGGTCGGCTCGGGCGAGGCGTGCAGGAGGGCGGCCTGCGCGTGGCGGTCCGCGCGGGTCGACTCGCGCCGGATCCGGTCGATCGCCTTGCGGCGCGCGGTCGTGAGCACCCAGCCCGCGGGGCTCGGCGGCAGACCGAAGACGGGCCAGCGCTCGACGGCCGCCGCGAACGCGTCCTGCACCGCGTCCTCGGCGAGGTCCAGGTCGCCGAGGACGCGGGTGAGGACGGCGACGGCCCGCGCGTGCTCCGCACGGAACACCCGCTCGACGTCCGCGAGGCCGACCGTCGTCATGCGGGAGTCAGCGCCCCTGGGCGAACTGGAACGGGCGGACCTCCACGGGCAGCTCGGTGGCGCGCGCCATGCGGCGGCCCCAGCCGAGCGCCACGTCGAGGTCGGGGACGTCGATCACCGTGAAGCCCCCGAGGTGCTCCTTGCCCTCGAGGTACGGGCCGTCGGTCACGAGCACCTCGTCGTCCTGCGCGCGCAGGACCGTCGCGGTGCTCGCGTCGTGCAGGCCGCCGGTGAACAGCCAGACACCGGCGGCGCGCAGCTCGGCGTCGAGCGCCTCGACCGCGGCCATGATCGGTCCGAGCACCTCCGGCTCGGGCGCCGGGCCGTCGGGCTGCATCACGCTGAGGAGGTACTGCGTCATGGGAACCCCTCCTGGGGGATCACGGCCGACCCCGTGCCGGCCTCTCACCTTCTACACGAACGGCGGCCCGCGAGATCGACGTGCGCCGACCGATGAGTTCTCGCCCGCAAAGAGGTCGACCCGTGTCGGTGGGGGCGAGCACACTGGTCGCTCCCCCGCCCGCGCCGCACCACCGGCGCGAGGCGCACTGCGCGACGCCGCGCGTCCCCGTTCCTCCCGAGCGACAGGTGTGACTTGTGACCGAGACCCGGACCGAACCGGTCCCGAACGCCCTACCGGGCGCCCCCGGGCCCACCGACCCGTCCGACCCCGCGGCGACCCACGCCCCCGACCGCATGACGGCCCGCGACCGCACGGCCGTCTCGCTGCTCCTGGTGTCCGCGTTCGTGGTCATCCTCAACGAGACCGTCATGGGGGTCGCGCTCCCGCGCCTCATGGAGGACCTGGCGATCACGGCGAGCGCCGCGCAGTGGGTCACGACCGCCTTCATGCTGACGATGGCCGTGGTCATCCCGATCACGGGCTTCGTGCTGCAGCGCACGACGACGCGAGCGGCGTTCCTCGCGGCGATGGGCCTGTTCAGCGTGGGCACGCTCGTGTGCGCGCTCGCGCCCGGCTTCGAGGTGCTGCTGCTCGGCCGCGTCGTGCAGGCGAGCGGCACCGCGATCATGATGCCGCTGCTCATGACGACCGTCATGACCGTCACGCCGCCCGCGAGCCGCGGCCGCACGATGGGCAACATCTCCGTCGTCATCTCGGTCGCGCCGGCCCTCGGGCCGACGATCTCCGGGTTCGTGCTCAGCGTGCTCGACTGGCGCTGGCTCTTCGGGCTCGTGCTCCCGATCGCCGTCGGCGCGCTCGCGCTCGGGGCCGCGCGCCTCGTCAACCTCACGACGCCGCGCGAGGCCCGCGTCGACGTCCTCTCGGTGGTCCTCTCGGCGCTCGCGTTCGGCGGGATCGTGTACGGCCTGAGCCGCGTCGGCGAGTCCGCCGCGGGCGGTGGGGCGAGCGCGGCGTGGACCGCGCTGGGCGTCGGGCTCGTGACGCTCGGGCTGTTCGTCGCCCGCCAGCTCGTGCTGCAGCGGACCGACGCCGCGCTGCTCGACCTGCGCACGTTCCGCTCCCCGGTGTTCACCGTCGCGATCGTGCTCATGGCGATCAGCATGATGTCGCTGTTCGGCACGATCATCCTGCTCCCGCTCTACGCGCAGCAGGTGCTCGGCCTCGAGGCGCTGCAGACCGGGCTGCTCATGCTCCCGGGCGGCCTGCTCATGGGCTTCCTGGCGCCGTCCGTGGGCCGCGCCTACGACCGGTTCGGGCCGCGCGTGCTGCTCGTCCCGGGCGCGACGATCGTCAGCATCGCGGCGTGGCTGCTCGCGACGCTCGGGGAGCAGAGCTCGCCGTGGCTGCTGCTCACGGGGCACGTCGTGCTCAGCGTCGGGCTCGCGCTCATGTTCACGCCGCTGTTCACCGCGTCGCTCGGCTCGCTCACGCCGAACCTGTACTCGCACGGCAGCGCGATGGTCGGCACGGTCCAGCAGGTCGCGGGCGCGGCCGGGACGGCGCTGTTCGTCACGGTGCTGACGGCGCGCGCGGCGACGCTCACCGACACCGGTGCGGGGCCCGTCACGTCCATGGCCGGTGGGGTGCACGCCGCGTTCCTCGTGGGCGCGGTGATCTCGGTGCTCGCGATCCCCGCGGCGTTCGCGGTGCGGGTCCCGCGGGACGCCGGGCACGGCGACGGCGCGCACAGCGTCGAGGGCGCGGGGTCCGCTCCCGCCGGGGTGCACTGAGACAGACCACGACGAACCGGGCGCCACCCGTGTGCGGTGCGTCACGAAGCCCCCTCGGGGCCCGTGACGCACTTGCTCCGGGTGGCGCCCGTCTGCGTACGGTGGAGCCACCGACGTGCCACCGACCGGGGGGAGCTGCGCCGTCGTGCGACGCCTCATCCCTGCGCTGGTCCTCGCGGCCGGCGCCCTCGTCCTCGTCGTGGTCCTGCTCGCGGGGCCCCTCTCGCCGAGCCCGGAACCCGGGCGCACCGAGAGCCAGCCGATCGCCACCGCCGCGCCCGAGCGCGTGAGCACCGTCCTGTCGAGCGAGTTCGAGGACGGCACCGACGGCTGGGAGGGCCTCGGCAGCGCCGAGGTCGCGACCCGCGAGGGCGACGCGCGCAGCGGTGCGTCGAGCCTGCTCGTGAGCGGGCGCAGCGAGGCCTGGAACGGCGCGCTGCTCGACCTCGAGGGCGTGCTGACCGCCGAGACGGAGCACGTGCTGTCGGTGTGGGTGCGGCTGGCGCCCGCCGCGGCGACGCCGGACGGGGCGGGGGACGGCGAGGACGGCGGCGAGGGCGGGGATGCCGACGGCGCCGCCGCGGGCGAGGGCGCGGCCGACGGTGCGGCCGAGGAGGGTGCGAAGGACGAGCTCCAGCTCACCGTCCGGCGTGACGCCGACGGCGAGCGGGTCTACGACCACCTCGTGCGCACGTCTGTCGGCACCGACGCGTGGGTCGAGCTGCGCACCGCGTACACGCTGCCCGAGGGCTCGCAGCACCCCGAGCTCTACGTCGAGTCGACCGGCACCCTCGCCGACCTGCTCGTCGACGACGTGACCGTGACCAAGGAGGCGCCCCCGGTGCAGACCGACATCCCCGCGCTCCGCGACGCGCTCGCGGGCGACTTCCCGGTGGGCACCGCCGTCGGCCGTCAGGACCTCGACGGCGCGCCCGCCGAGCTCCTGACGCGGCACTTCTCGACGATCACGCCCGAGAACGCCCTCAAGCCCTCGAGCCTGCAGCCCCACGAAGGCGAGTTCACGTTCGAGCAGGCCGACCAGGTGCTCGACTTCGCGGTCGCGCACGGCCTGACCGTGCACGGCCACACGCTCGTGTGGCACCGCTCGACGCCCGACTGGTTCTTCGAGGCCCCCGACGGGCGCGAGCTCGGGCAGAGCCCCGAGGACCAGGCGCTCCTGCTGGCCCGGCTCGAGGCGCACGTGCGGGCCGTCGCAGGCCACCTCCAGGAGCGCTACGGCGACGCCAACCCGGTGCGCACGTGGGACGTCGTCAACGAGGCGATCGACCCCGAGGAGGACGACGGCCTGCGCCGCAACCGGTGGTACGCGGTGCTGGGCCCCGAGTACGTCGCCCACGCGTTCCGGATCGCGCGCGAGGTCTTCGGCCCCGACACCGTCCTGTACCTCAACGACTACGGCACCGAGGGCGCGGCGAAGCGGCGTGCCGCCGCCGACGTCGTGCGGCGGCTGCTCGACGAGGGCGTCCCGGTCGACGGGGTCGGCCACCAGATGCACGTCAACCTGGGCGTGCCGGTCTCGCGGATCGAGGACACCATCGCGACCTTCGAGGACCTCGGCGTGCGGCAGGCCGTCACCGAGCTCGACGTCGCGATCGCGCAGTCGCCCGACGAGGTGCTCGACCGCACACCACCCGAGCGGCTCGACGAGCAGGGCCGGTACTACCAGGACCTCCTCGCCGCGTTCCGCCGGCACCCGGGCGCCGTCTCGTCGCTCAGCGTGTGGGGGCTCTACGACGCGCGGAGCTGGCTGCGCGCGTGGCCGACCGAGCGCCCGTACGAGGCGCCGCTGCTGTTCGACGGGGACCTGCAGGCGAAGCCGGCGTACTGGGGCCTCGTCGACCCGGCGCGGCTGGACTGAACCGGCCGGCGACACGTCGGGACTGCGGCCGGGCGGAACCGGGCGCGTCCGCCCGTGCCGCTCACGTGTCGTACTCGAGCCCGTCCCACGGCTCGTAGTACGCGATGAAGTTGCCCGGCTCGATGTTCAGCATCGCCGTGCCGTCGTACTCCTGGAAGCGCCACCCGAACTCGGTCCCGTCGACCTCCTCGAGGAACGGCTCGACGTCGACGGGCTCCAGCACGTGGTCCCCCAGCTCGGCCAGCCGCGCCTGCACCAGGTCGTCGGCGCCGGCCGGGACCGCCTGCATGGGAGGGACCCCGTCGGGCCGCGCGACCGCGTCGACCCGCACCTCGTCGAACGTCCCGTCGGCGTGCCACAGGAACAGCCCGACGTACGAGGGCCCGCCGGGCTCGGGGCTGAACAGCTCGTCGCTCAGGAAGAACCGGCGCCCGTCCTCGGCCGTCCCCGCGTAAGGGACGTGATAGTCGTCGGGGACGATCGTGAACCGCTCGGGCGCTGCTCCGGGCACGGGATCTCCTTCGCGCGGGCTCGTCGGTGACGGGACGCAGCCGGCGAGCACGGCGACGAGCGCGAGCGCCGTCACGACCCGTCGGCCGAGGTGCACGGTCGGCCGCGCGGCAGGTCGGTACGTCCGGCGCAGGGCAGTCGACTCGTCCACGCCGCACACCGTAGGGCGGCGCGCCCACACTGTCGAAGCCCCGCACGCCCAGGTGCCGGGCGCGCCGGGCCGACCTCTGTCCGGCGCGCCGACGTCCCACCGGCACCGGCGTCAGGCCAGCGTGCCGTCGCGGGCGAGCCCCGCGGCCTCGCGCGTGCGCCGGTTCGCGTGCGGCGACCAGCGGGGCACCGTGACCCCGAGCGCGACGGCCGCCAGCAGCGCCAGCCCGCCCGTCGCGGCCACGCCGAGCGCGAGGCTGCCGAGCGCCGCTCCCCCGGCGACGACGAGCGGACCGGCGGCGACGCCGGAGTCCTGCAGGAGCCGCCACGCTCCCAGGAACTGCGACCGGGCCGCCGGCGGTGCGACGTCCGCGCCGAGCGTCATGAGCAGCCCCGAGCCGATGCCGTTGCCGAGGCCCAGCGCCATCGCGGCGACGGCGAGCGCCGGCAGCGTCCCGGCGAGCGGCAGGGCGACGCCCAGGACGAGCATCGACGGGACCGCGATCCACAGGCGCCCGCGCCGGTCCATGACGTGCCCCGCGGGGTAGAAGAGCAGCATGTCGACCGCGCCGGAGAGCCCGAACACGAGGCTCGTCGTGGCCGGCGCGAGCCCGAGGTGCTCGGACCACAGCGGCAGCACGACCTGGCGGGCGCCGCGCACCGCGCCGACGAGGAGCACCGCGACGCCCAGGGAGGTCAGGACGCGGCGGTGCTCGCGCAGCACCGCACGCACCGGGACCCGGGCCGCGGTGCGCCGCCGCACCGTCTCGGCCCCGGCGGCGTCCGGCACCGCGAGCACGACGGCCCCCGCGAGCAGCGTGGTGGCGACCGCGAGGCCGAACGCCGCGGACGTCCCGCCGAGGTGCACCGCGAGCGCCCCCGCGAACGGCCCCAGGAACGACCCGATGCGGCTGACCCCGCCGAGCGTCGACAGCGCCCGGGCACGGGTCTCGACGGGCGTGATCTCGGTGAGGTACGACTGCCGCGCCAGCTGGTACACCGACGCGGTCGCGCCGGTGCCGAGCACGGACACGGCGAGCACGAGCAGGTCCCGGGACAGCGCCGCACCCGTGAGCGTGAACGCCGCGACGCCCGAGGCGACGAGCATCGCCCGGCGGTCGCCGACCCGCGACGCGAGCCAGCCCGCGGGCACGTCGCCGAGGATCTGGCCGACGCCGACCATCGCGGCGAGGAGCCCGGCGAGCGCGAGCGACGCGCCACGCTGCGACGCGGTCACGGCGACCATCGGCACGGCCGCCCCGAGGCCGACCTGGAACACGAGAGCAGGCAGGTACACCCCGGCGAGCGACCGGCGGTCGAGGAAGGCCGGCGTGCGGCGGGCTGTCGAGCTCATCGCCGGTCAGTCTGACGCGCGCTCGCCGCGGCGCGCAGCGCGGTCTCGCGCGTCGGGAGCACGTCGCGTCGCCGCCCGGCACCGGCGTCGCACGCCCCGGGGGCGCCGCGCCCGGTCTCAGCGCGGCAGCCGCAGCACCGCGCGCGCACCCCCGAGCGGCGCGTCCCCGAGCCCGACGTCCCCGCCGTTCTCGCGCGCGACCTCCCGCGCGATCGCGAGCCCGAGCCCGCTGCCGCCGGCCTCCCGCTCACGAGCGTCGTCGAGCCGCACGAACCGCTCGAACACGCGCTCGCGGTCGGGCGCGGGGATGCCGGCGCCGTCGTCGTCCACGGTGACCGCACCGTCCGCGACCGTGACCTCGACGCGTGCGGCGGCGTGCCGGACGGCGTTGTCGAGCAGGTTGCGCACGACGCGCGTGGTGGCCGCGGGGTCGGCGTGCGCGCGGCCGGACCCGGTGACCGTGAGGCTCACGTCGGTGCGCGCCGCGACCGCCCCGGACGCCTCGGTGGCGCCCCGCACGACGTCGAGCAGGTCGAGCTCGACGCGGTCGGCGCGGGTCGACCCGACCCGCGCGAGCAGGAGCAGGTCGTCGACGAGCGCCTGCATGCGCAGCACCTCGCCCTCGAGGTCCTCCGCCAGCTCGGCGCCGCTGTAGGCGTCGGGGTGCGCGCGGGCGACCTCGATGGACGTCCGCAGGGACGCGAGGGGCGAGCGCAGCTCGTGCGCCGCGTCGCCGACGAACGTGCGCTGGCGCGCGGCCGCGACCTCGAGCCGGTCGAGCATCTCGTTGAGCGTGCGCGTGAGGGCGCCGAGCTCGTCGTGCGCGCGCCGGACGGGCAGCGAGCCCGGGCCGCCGGTGCGGGCGACCTGCGCGGCGGCCTGCCGGAGCTGCTCGACCGGGTGCAGCGCGCGGCCGAGGACGGTCCAGATGACGACCGCGAGCAGCGCGGTGAGGACCGGCACGACGCCCACGAGTGCGAGCCGGAGCGCGTCGAGCAGGCCGCGGACCTCCGCGAGCGGGACGGTGGCGACGACCGTCACGGGCGCGTCGCCGTACGTCGCGGGCAGCACCGCGACGCGCGCGTCCCCGTCGTACGCGCTGCGGTCGGTCCCCGTGACGAGGACGTCACCGGCCGCGACCGCCTCGGCGCGCAGCCCCCGCACCGCGTCCGCCGGAAGCACCGGGAGCGTGCGGCTCGCGTTCGGGGACGACGCGACGACGGCACCGCCGGCGTCGAGGAGCTGGACGAGCTCGCCCGGCTCGCCGACCGGGAGCGCCTCGGGGAGCCGGTCGTCGCCCACGAGCGTCGCCACCGTGAGGGCGCGGTCGCGCGCGATGTCGTCGAGCGCGTCGACGCGGCTCACCGAGAGCACGTTGGTGAGGATCAGCGCACCCGCGGCGAGCCCCGCGCACAGCACCCCGGACGTGAGCAGCGTCAGCCGCAGGCGCAGCGACCAGCGCCCCGGGCCGCGGGCCGGCGCGACGTCGGGCGCGGGCAGCGGCACCGGCGGTCCCGCGGGCCCACCCGTCGGCACGGGCCGGGGCGCGGACGCGACGCCGCCGCCCGGCGCCACCGTCCCGGTCATCCGGCCGCGCGGTACCCCGCACCGCGCACGGTCGCGACGACGTCGCGCCCGAGCTTGCGCCGCAGGTACCCGACGTAGACCTCGACGACGTTGAGGTCCTCCCCCGACCCGTCCCACACGTGGTCGCGCAGCTCGACCTTGCCGACGACCCGGTCGGCGTGCCGCATGAGGTACTCGAGCAGCGCGGTCTCGCGGGTCGTGAGCGCGACGACCTCGCCCGCGCGGGTCACGACACGGGTCGCGGGGTCGAGCACCACGTCGCCCACCTGCAGGACCGCGGGGCGTGCGTGCGCGGGCCGGCGCACGAGCGCGCGCAGCCGGGCCACGAGCACGACGAACGAGAACGGCTTGGTCAGGTAGTCGTCGGCGCCGACGTCGAGGCCGTCGGCGACGTCGTGCTCGCCGTCCTTGGCGCTCAGCAGCAGCACGGGCGTCCACACGCCCAGCGCGCGCAGGTCCGTGACGACGTCGTAGCCGTTGCGGCGCGGCAGCATGATGTCGAGCACGATCGCGTCGTACTCGTTCTCGGTGGCGAGGTGCAGGCCCGTCGCGCCGTCGAACGCGACGTCGACCGCGAAGCCCTCCGCCGTGAGCCCGCGGTGCAGGGCGCGCACGAGCCCGCGTTCGTCGTCGACCACCAGGACCCGCACGGGACGAGCATCCCACCGCGCACGCCGCGCGCCCCACCCGCGGCGCCGGCGACCTCTCAGCGCGCCCTCAGGCGCCGGGGCGCACAGTGGAGCCATGACCGAGACGACCGAGCCCTCGAGCACCCCACGATCCCTGTCCCCACGCGTCCGCTGGGCGGTCCCGGCGGTCGCCGCCGTGGCCGTCGCCGGCGCCTTCGTCGCACCCCCGCTGCTCGCCTCCGCGGGCGCCGAGGGCCTGCCCGACGTGACCCCGGCCGAGCTGATCAGCTCCGTCGCCGCCGCCCAGCCGGTCCCGATGAGCGGCACGCTCGTCTACACCGCGCGGCTCGGCCTGCCGGAGATCCCGTTCGGCGAGGTCGGCGGCGCGGACCCGATCGCGCTGCTCGGCGGCAGCTCGACGCTGCGGGTGTGGACCGACGGCACCGAGCGCTCGCGCGTCTCGCTGCTCGGCTCGGTCTCGGAGTACTCCGTCGTGCGTGACGGCGCCGAGGCGTGGACGTACTCGAGCGCCGACGAGGAGGTCGTGCACTACGCGCTGAGCGCCGAGGACCAGGCCCGCTACGACGCGCTCGCCGAGCAGGCCCGCGCCGGGACGCTCCCCGAGGTCGCGGGCGGGCTGCCGACGCCCGACGAGGTCGCGGGCCACGTGCTCGCGCAGGCCGAGCAGTTCTCGTCGGTCACGCTCGACGCCGAGCTCACCGTCGCCGGGCGCGACGCGTACCAGCTCGTCGTGACGCCGAAGGCCGACGCCGAGACGCTGATCGCCCGCACCGTGGTCGCGGTCGACGCCGAGACCTCGACGCCGCTGCGCGTGCAGGTGTGGAGCACGCAGGACGCCGACGCCCCGGCGCTCGAGATCGGGTTCACCGACGTCGCGTTCGAGGCGCCCGACGACGCGGTCCTCGCGTTCTCGGCACCGGCCGACGCGAGCGTCGAGGACGTCGAGGTCCCGCTGCCGAGCGCCGCGGACCTCGCTCAGGTGCCGTCCGCGAAGGACGCGCAGGAGCTCCCCCCGGGCGTCACGGTCACCGGCACCGGCTGGGAGTCGGTCACCGAGATCACCGGGCTCGACGTCGCGAACCTCGTCGCGGGCGACCCCGCCGCCCTCACGAGCGTCCCGGGCGCCGGCAAGACGTTCGGCTCGGAGAGCGCGCAGGACCTCATCGAGGAGTTCGCCCCCACCGACGAGAACGGCCAGCACGGCGTGCCGGACCTCGACACGAGCGCGCTGTACGACCAGCTGACGACCGAGGTCCCCGAGGGCCGGCTGCTCAGCTCGTCGCTGCTCAGCGTGCTCGTCACGACCGACGGGCGCGTCCTGGCGGGGGCCGTCCCGGCGGACACCCTGCGCGGGATGGCGTGACGGGGACGACCGTGGCGACCGGAACGGCCCCGGCGGCGAGCAGCGACCAGCTGCCCGCCGCCGGCGGCGTGCCCGGGGACCACGACCTCGCGGTCCGGACCGACGGACTGACCAAGCGCTTCCGCTCGGGTCAGGTCGCGGTCGACGGGCTCGGGCTGCACGTGCCGCGCGGCTCGGTCTACGGCTTCCTCGGCCCGAACGGCTCGGGCAAGACGACGACGATCCGGATGCTGCTCGGCCTCGTCCGCCCGACGAGCGGGCGCGCGTGGCTGCTCGACGGCGCGATGCCCGAGGCCGGCGCGACGGTGCTCCCCCGGGTCGGCGCGCTCGTCGAGGGACCCGCGTTCCACCCGTACCTGACCGGGCGCGCGAACCTCGTGCGGCTCGACGCGAGCGACGCCACGGCGGACCCCCGCACGTCCCGCCGGCGCACCGAGGACGCGCTCGAGCGCGTCGGGCTCTCGGCCGCCGCCGCGAAGCCGTACCGGCAGTACTCGCTCGGCATGAAGCAGCGGCTCGGGCTCGCCGCCGCGCTGCTGCGCCCGCGCGAGCTCCTCGTGCTCGACGAGCCGACGAACGGCCTCGACCCGCAGGGCACGCGCGAGGTCCGCCACCTCGTGCGCGAGCTCGCCGACGCCGGCACCACGGTCCTGGTGTCCTCGCACCTGCTCGCCGAGATCGAGCAGGTCTGCACGCACATCGGGATCATGAGCCGCGGCCGCCTGCTCCTGCAGGGCGAGCGCCAGGCGCTGACCGACCGCGGCACCGCCCACGTGGGCGTCACGACGTCGCTCGCGCACGTCGGCGCGGTCGCGGAGGTGCTGACCGGGCTCGGGCTCACCGAGGTCACCACCGACGGTCCGACGCTGCGCGCGCTGCTCGCGAGCACGCCGCCCGAGAAGATCTCCGCGGCGATCGTGCACGCGGGGCTCGACCTCGTGGGGCTCGAGGTCACGCGCCCGAGCCTCGAGCAGGTCTTCGTGGCGCTGACCGGGGAGGGCTTCGATGTCGCACGCTGAGGTCCTCGACGGTCCCGTCGCCGGGACGTCCACGGCGCCGCTTTCCACCGCGCGCCGCCGCGGCGCGTGGTCCCGGCTGATGCGCAGCGAGCTCCGGCTCGTCTTCGGCCGGCGCCGCAACCAGGTGCTCCTCGCCGGGCTCGCGGCCGTCCCGGTCCTGCTCGGCACCGTGCTGTTCGTGACCCAGGACTCGGCGCTCGGCGGCCAGGGTCCCGGGTTCGTCGGACGGGTCACGGGCAACGGGCTGTTCCTCGTGGTCGCCGCGCTGTTCCTGTGCCTGCCGTTCCTGCTGCCCCTGACGATCGGCATCGCGTCGGGCGACGCGGTCGCGGGCGAGGCGTCCGCCGGGACGCTGCGCTACCTGCTGACCGTGCCCGTCTCGCGGACGCGGCTGCTCGGGGTCAAGGCCCTCGGCGCGCTCGCGTTCGCCGGCGCGGCGGTCCTCGCGATCGCCGTCATGGCGTTCGTGACCGGGGCGGCGTACTTCGGGCTCGACGACGTCGCGCTGCTGTCGGGGTCGACCATCCCGCTCGGCACCGGCATCGGTCGCATGGCCGGCGTCGTCGCGTACGTCGCGCTGTCGATGACCGGGCTCGTGGCGGTCGGGCTGTTCCTCTCGACGCTCACCGAGGTGCCGGTCGGGGCGATGGCGGCGACCGTCGTGGTCGCGATCGTCTCGGCGGTGCTCGACACGCTGCCGCAGCTGTCCGCGATCCACGGCGGGCTGCTCACGCACCACTGGCTCGACTTCGCGGAGTTCCTGCGCGTCGAGGTCGGCTGGGACGTGCTCGCGCAGGGGCTCGCGGTGCAGGGCGCGTGGGTCGTCCTCTTCGGGGCCCTCGCGTGGAGCCGCTTCACGACGGCGGACGTCTCGTCCTGACCTCCTGCGGACCCGCACCGACGGCGGGCCGGTGGGTCCGTGTGGCGCACCGGCCCTCCGGTCGTGGCGCGGCGCCGGGGGGCCTCACACGTCGAGGTCGGTGACGACCGCCCAGTGGTCCGACGGCAGCACGCCGTCGACCTCCGCGGTCCCCGCGAGCACGCTCCCGTGCGCGACGACGGACGCACCGGGCCGCCCCGGCCGGGCGTACGCGTGGTCGATGCGCCGGTCGATCTGCTTGACGGCCTCGAGGGGCGCGAACGGCACCGCGGAGCTCAGCGTCACCGCGTCCGGGTCGCCGCCGCCCGCGGACCACAGGTCGGTCGCGACCGCGTCGAGCGGCGCGAGCTCGGGCGTTCCCGGGCCCGCGTTGAGGTCGCCCAGGAACACCACGGGCAGGTCGCCGTCGAGCCCCGGATCGGTCAGCAGAGCGGCGAGGGCCCTGGTCTGCGCGAGGTGGTCGTCGGCGCGGTCGACCTCCCACTCGGTGCACGCCACGACGACGTGCAGCGGGCCGGCGGGGTGGTCGAGCGTCGCGACGAGCGCCGCGGGCGGCTCGCGGTGCTGCGCGGGCAGCACGTGCCGGGTCACCGCGCGGACCGGCCAGCGGCTCACGAGCCCGACGCCCATCTCGACGCCCACCTGCTCGGGGTGCTCGGCGGGCTCGGGCACGGGCGGCACCGAGATCGGCACGAACGCCGCGTGCTGCCCAAGGCGCGCCGCGATCTCGTCGGCCTGCGAGCGGCCGTCGGCGAGCCACGCCTCCTGGAGCCCGAGGACGTCGGGGCGGACCGCCTCGACGACCGCTGCGATCGCGTCCTGACGCGCGCGCCACGCCGGCCCGCCGAACCGCCACCACACGTTCCACGTCATGAGCCGCACCGGTCCACCGTAGGAAGGCGACCGCGCCGGAGGAAGACGGGGCGGGTGCGAGGTCCGGAACCCGCCAGGCGGCGCATATGGGGCTGCGCGGTGTGGGTGGGCGCCGGTAGACAAGGGTCGACGGAGCGCGCGTCCGTGGGAACGGTCCCGTGGCGCGCGCGTGAGCTCGACGACGAGGAGCACGCCCATGCCGGTCCGCTGGTACTCCGTGGTGGTCGACTGCGCCGACATGCGGGCGCAGTCCGCCTGGTGGGCGCAGGTGCTCGGCTGGGTCGTCGCCTACGAGGACGACGAGGAGTCGACGATCGTGCCGCCGCACGCGCTCGACCAGGCGCGCGACGTCCCGGTCGAGGAGCGTGGACCGGGGCTGTGCTTCGTGCAGGTCCCCGAGCACAAGCAGGTCAAGAACCGGCTGCACCTCGACCTCGCGCCGCGCGTCGACGAGGACCAGGCGGAGGCGGTCGAGCGGCTGGTCGCGCTCGGCGCGACGCGGATCGACGTCGGGCAGGCCGACGACGTCTCGTGGGTCGTGCTCGCCGACCCCGAGGGCAACGAGTTCTGCGTGCTGAGCCCGCGCGACTGAGCCGTGTTCGAGGGCTTCGCGGAGGAGCACGTCCCCGCCGGTGACGTCGACCTCCTCGTCCGCCACGGCGGGAGCGGCCCGGCGGTGCTCCTGCTGCACGGGCACCCGCGCACGTCCGCGACGTGGCACCGGGTCGCGCCCCTGCTCGTCGACCGCGGGTTCACGGTCGTGTGCCCCGACCTGCCCGGGTACGGGCGCTCGGGCAAGCCGGTCCCCGCGCCGGGGCACGAGCCGCACGCCAAGCGGGCGGTCGCGGAGCGGCTGCTCACGGTGATGCGGTCGCTCGGGCACGCGCAGTTCTGCGTCGCCGGGCACGACCGCGGCAGCTACTCGGCGCTGCGCCTCGCGCTGGATCACCCCGAGGCCGTGGACCGCGTCGCGCTGCTCGACTGCCTGCCGATCAGCGAGCACCTCGCGCGCACGGACGCGACGTTCGCGACCCGGTGGTGGCACTGGTTCTTCTACGCCCAACCTGAGGTCCCCGAGCGCGTCATCACCGCGGACCCGGACGCCTGGTACCGCGGCGACCCCGCGGTCATGGGTCACGAGAACCACGCCGAGTGGCGGGCGGCGGTGCGGGACCCGGACGTCGTGCGCGGGATGCTCGAGGACTACCGCGCCGGGCTGACCGTCGACCGCCGGGACGAGGAGGCCGACCGGGTCGCGGGGCGGCGCGTCGAGCCGCCGCTGCTCGTGCTCTGGTCGACGCGCGACGACCTCGAGGAGCTCTACGGGGACCCGCTGCGGATCTGGCGCGACTGGGCCCGCGACGTGCGTGGGCACGGGATCGACTCCGGGCACCACGTGGCCGAGGAGGCGCCCGGCCCGCTCGCCGAGTCGCTCGGCGCGTTCTTCGCCGGTGCCGAGCCGCGACCTTGACGTGCAGGCAGATGCCTGCGTAACCTGAGGCGTGGCCGGCGACGTGGACGACGTGTTCAAGGCGCTCGCCGACCGCACGCGCCGCGCGCTGCTCGACCGGCTGCACGAGCGGAACGGCCAGACGCTCGGCGAGCTCGCGGACGGCACGGGCATGGCGCGGCAGTCCGTGACGCAGCACCTCGACCTGCTCGAGGCCGCGAACCTCGTCAGCACCGTGCGGCAGGGCCGGACCCGGCTGCACTTCCTCAACCCGGTCCCCCTCCACGAGATCCAGGAGCGGTGGATCGACAAGTTCGAGCGCCCGCGGCTGCGGGCGATCGCCGAGCTACGACGACGAGCGGAGGACGCCATGGCCGAGACGCCGGCGTTCGTGTACGTGACCTACATCGACGCGACGCCCGAGAAGGTCTGGGAGGCGCTCACCGACGCCGACCTGACCGCGCAGTACTGGGGCCACAGCAACGTGTCCGACTGGCAGGTCGGCTCGGGCTGGGAGCACCGGCGCACCGACGGCAGCGGGACAGCGGACGTCGTCGGCACCGTGCTCGAGAGCGAGCCGCCGCACCGGCTCGTGACGACCTGGGCGCTGCCCGGCGAGGACCTCGTCGAGGGCGCCTCGCGCGTGACGTTCGACGTCGCGCGCTACGGCACGATCACGCGGCTCACGGTGACGCACGTCGACCTGACCGAGGAGGACCGCGGCCAGGCGGCGTCCGGCTGGGCCGCGGTGCTGTCCAACCTCAAGACGTTCGTCGAGACCGGGCGGACGCTGTCCGAGGTGCCGTGGGCCCGGGACCGCACGTGAGCGCGGGGCCGGGGCCCGGGCTCACGCCCGGTGGCCCGCCCGACCCCGACCGCTACGTCCTCGAGCTCGAGGACACCTTCGACGGCACGACGCTCGACCCGGCCCGGTGGGTCCCGCACTACCTCCCGCAGTGGAGCTCGCGCGCCGCGTCGGCCGCCCGGTACGCGCTGGGCGACGGCACGCTGCGGCTGCGCGTCGAGGAGGACCAGCCGCCGTGGTGCCCCGACCTCGACGGGCAGCTGCGGGTCTCCTCGCTCCAGACGGGAGTGTTCTCGGGCCCCGTCGGCAGCCGCGTCGGCCAGCACCGGTTCCACCCCGACGTGGTCGTGCGCGAGGCGCAGGACGAGCAGCGGCTGTGGACCCCGCAGTACGGCTGGGTCGAGATGCGCGCCCGCGGGACCGACGACCCGGCGGCCATGGTCGCGCTGTGGATGATCGGCTTCGAGGACTCCCCCGAGCGCTCGGCGGAGATCTGCGTCGCCGAGATCTTCGGGCGCGACGTGCACCCCGACCACGCGCTCGTCGGGATGGGCGTGCACCCGTTCGGCGACCCGGCGGTCGTCGACGAGTTCGCGGCGCACCGGCTCGCGATCGACGCGCGCGAGCCGCACACGTACGCGGTGGACTGGACGCCCGAGCACGTCGACTTCCTCGTCGACGGCGTGCACGTCACGCGCGTCGCGCAGTCCCCCGCGTACCCGATGCAGCTCATGCTGAACGTGTACGCGTTCCCCGGCCCGGACGGCGGGCCACCACCCGGGCCGTACCCCAAGGACTTCGTCGTCGAGCACGTGCGCGGGTACCGCCGCGTCGACGGGCCGAGCGGGCTGCCCTAGGAGCTGCGGCGGAGAGACGGCCGCAGGCGCGTGACGGCGGTCCGCGCGCGCTCGCCCGCCACGTCGACGAGCAGCCCGACGGCGCTGCCGAGCATGAAGACGTCCTTCGCGAGCCCGATGCCCTCCTGGCTGGGCCGGACGCCGTCCTCGCGCGTCATGCCGGGCGTCCGCAGGTAGAGCCCGACGAGCCCGCCCGAGAACGCGGTGAGGCCCGCGGCGGCGAGCCCTGTCGGCACGACCGGGAGCAGCAGCGCGGCACCGAGCGCGATCTCCGCCGCCGAGAGCACCCGCACGAACGTCCGCGGGTCGACGTCGGCAAGGAACGGGTAGGCCTGGGCCGCCATGCCGTGCAGCCCCGCGGCCGTCTCCGCGTCGGCGCCCCGCTTGCCGAGGCCGGAGTCGAGGACGTACGCGCCGATCGCGGCACGCGCCGGCAGGTGACGCAGCTTGACCGAGCCCATGAGTGCCTCCCGTGTCCGCGTGGCGGTCGTGAGGCCACCGTACGACCGGCTCCGGGGGGACCGCCCGGCGGGGCGCGCGACCGGCGCGGACGCCGCCGCGCGTGGCGTCCCGACCGTGCGCGGCGGCACCGGCGGCGAGCGCCGCGCGTCGTCGACGACCCGCGTGCGCGGGCGGCCCGCCCGGAGCACCCTGGGGTCATGGACGAGCTGCTGAGCCTGCACCGTGTGAACGCCGAGCGCTTCTCCCGCCTGGTCCACCGCGTCGGCCCGCCCGACGCCGACGCGTGGCAGCGACCGACGCCGTGCACCGGCTGGACCGTGCGCGACCTCGTGAACCACCTGACGTCCGAGCAGCTGTGGGCACCCGAGCTGCTCGCCGGCCGGACCGTCGCGGAGGTCGGTGACCGGTTCGACGGCGACGTGCTCGGCGCCGACCCCGTCGCCGCGTGGGACGCCGCGGTCGCCGCGTCGCTCGCCGCGTTCGCGGAGCCGGGCGCGCTCGGGCGGACCGTCGACCTCAGCCGCGGGCCCACCGCGGCGCACGACTACCTCGACGAGATGCTCACCGACCTCGCGGTGCACGGGTGGGACCTCGCGCGCGGCCTCGGCGTCGAGGACGACATCGACCCCGCGACGGTCGACCGGCTGCTCGTCGAGTGGTCGGGGCGCACCGACGAGCTCGCTCCCGGGTCCGCGTTCGCCGGGCCGCTCGACGTCGCGGACGACGCGGACCAGCAGACGCGGCTGCTCGCGCTGTTCGGGCGCCGCGCCTGAGCGGGCGCCGGGCCCGACCGAGCGCCAGGCCTGACCGACGCGGCGGCGGTCAGGCCTCGTCGAGCGCCGACGGCTTGTGCACGGCCTCGCGCCCCGTCTTGTCGCTGCGCACGAGGTACTGCGGGTCGTCCTTGGACGCCCGGACCGTGCGCCCGGCCGCCTCGGTGTCCGCGGTGATCTTCTTCTCGACCGTCCCCTCCACCGTCGTGCCGTGGCTGCGCCACGTCACCTCGTCACCCTTGTGCAGGTCGTCAGCCATGGCGCGCTCCCGTCGTCGGTCGAGCCTCCAGCGTCGGGCCCGCAGGTCCGGCGCGCCACCGGGCCCCGTGCGCGCCTACCCGGTCCCGGCGGCGTGCACGCCGGACCCTCGTCCCAGGGCGGCCGCGCAGGTGCGCCGCTAGTGTCGGGCCGACCGGGAAGACACGTGCGAGCGCAGCAGCGGGGGTCCCCATGGCGGGAATCTGGCGAGTGAAGTCCGTGGAGCAGTCCATCGCCGAGACCGACGAGCCGGGCCACCGCCTCAAGCGCACCCTGCGCGCGTGGGACCTCGTGGTGTTCGGCGTCGGCGTGATCATCGGCACCGGCATCTTCGTGCTCACCGGTCAGCAGGCCGCGACCAACGCCGGCCCCGCCGTCGTCCTGTCGTTCCTCCTCGCCGGGGTCACGTGCGGGCTCGCGGCGCTCTGCTACGCCGAGCTCGCCTCGACCGTGCCCGTCGCGGGCAGCGCCTACACGTTCTCCTACGCGACGCTCGGCGAGCTCGTGGCCTGGATCATCGGCTGGGACCTGCTGCTCGAGCTCATGCTCGGCGCCGCGGTCGTCGCGCGCGGCTGGTCCGCGTACCTCGCGTCGCTGCTCGACCTGCCGCCGTGGCTCGCGGGCGACACCGCCCGGCCGGACGTCGCGGCGATCGCGATCGTCGTCGTGCTGGCACTGCTGCTGATCCGGGGCTCGAAGGCGTCGAGCCGGTTCACGGGCGTGCTCGTCGTGGTCAAGGTCGCGATCGTGCTGTTCGTGATCGGCCTCGGCGCGATGTACATCGACACGGGGAACTACTCGCCGTTCGTCCCGCCCGCGGAGGCGTCCGAGGGTGCGGGCGGCAGCGTGCTCCACCAGCCGATCGTGCAGGCGTTCCTCGGCCTCGAGCCGACGCACTTCGGGGCGTTCGGGGTCGTCGCCGCGGCCTCGGTCGTGTTCTTCGCCTACATCGGCTTCGACATCGTCGCCACGACCGCCGAGGAGACGCAGAACCCGCAGCGCGACATGCCGCGCGGCATCCTCGGGTCGCTCGCGATCTGCACGGTGCTCTACATGGCGGTGTCGTTCGTCCTCACCGGCATGGTCCCCTACGGCGAGCTCAACACCGGGGCGCCGCTCGCCGAGGCGTTCGAGGCCGTCGGCATCACGTGGGCGGCCCGGCTCATCGCGCTCGGCGCCGTCGCGGGCATCACGAGCGTGATCCTCGTGCTCATGCTCGGCCAGACGCGCGTGCTCTTCGCGATGTCGCGCGACCACCTGCTGCCGCCGTCGCTCGCGCGCGTGCACCCGCGGTTCGGCACGCCGTGGCTCATCACGGTCGTCGTGGCCGGTGCCGTGGCGATCCTCGCGGGCTTCGTCCCGCTCTCGGCGCTGTCCGAGCTCGTCAGCATCGGGACGCTGTTCGCGTTCGTCGTCGTGTGCCTCGGCGTGCTCGTGCTGCGCCGCACCCGCCCCGACCTGCCGCGCGCGTTCCGGACGCCCGGCGCGCCCGTGGTGCCGATCCTCGGGGTGGTCGCGTGCGGCTGGCTCATGATCAACCTGCCGCTCGAGACGTGGCTGCGGTTCCTCGCGTGGATGGTCATCGGGCTCGTGATCTACGTGCTCTACGGCCGGCGGCACAGCCGGCTCGGGCGGAGCCTCGCGGGCGCTCCCGCGGCGGCGGGTCCGGGCGGCGGGACCGGCGCGGTCGGTGCGGCCGGCGTGGTCGGGACCGGCGGCACGACGGCCTCCGGCGAGGGTGAGCACCCGGCGCGCTGACCGGCGACCGCGCCGCCCGCCGGCGTCCCCGGCGCCGCGCCCGCGGGGCGGTGGCGTGTGGGAGGCCCGGCGTACGGTCGGGCCATGGCCACCTGGGCGGACGTGCGCCGCTGCGCCGGGACCCTGCCGGAGACGACCGAGCAGCCCGAGCGCCGCTGGTCCGTGCGCGGCCGCGCCTTCGTGTTCGAGCGGCCGCTGCGCCCCGCGGACCGCGCGGCCCTCGGGGAGCGCGCGCCGGCCGACGCCCCGCTCGGCCTGTGGGTCGAGGACCTCGGCGTCAAGGAGGCGCTGCTCACGAGCGAGCCGGACGTCTGGTTCACGACCCCGCACTTCGACGGGTACCCGCTCGTGCTCGGGCGGCTCGGCGCGCTCGACCCCGACGAGCTCGCGGAGGTCGTCACGGACGCCTGGCTCGTGCGCGCACCCGTGACGCTGCGGCGCCGGTGGCTCGCCGAGCACCCGCCCGCGTCGCCGTGAGCCGCGCCGTGGTCCCGTTCCGGGTGGACGTCCCGCAGGAGCAGCTCGACGACCTCGCGGACCGGCTGCGGCGCACCCGCTTCCCCGAGCCCGCCACGGCGGACGGCTGGACGCAGGGCGTGCCGCTAAACTACCTGCGCGACGTCTGCCGGACCTGGGCGGAGACGTACGACTGGCGCGCGACCGAGAGGCGGCTGAACGCCTGGCCGCAGGTGCGGACCGAGATCGACGGCCTGCGCATCCACGCGCTGCACGTGCGGTCGCCGCACCCGGGCGCCTTCCCCCTCGTGCTGACGCACGGCTGGCCGGGCTCGGTCGCCGAGCTGTTCGACGTGATCGACCCCCTCACCGACCCGCCCGCGCACGGGGGCGACGCGGCGGACGCGTTCCACCTCGTCGTCCCGTCGCTGCCGGGCTACGGCTTCAGCGACCGGCCCACCGAGCCGGGGTGGGGCGTCGGGCGGATCGCCGCCGCGTGGGCCGAGCTCATGGCGCGCCTCGGCCACCACCACTACGGGGCGCAGGGCACCGACTGGGGCACGAGCGTCAGCGCCGCGCTGGGACGGCTCGACCCGGAGCACGTCGCCGGCGTCCACCTCATGCCGCCGCTCGTGGCGCCCGACCCGGCGACGTTCGGCGACCTGACCGACGCCGAGCGCACGGCGCTGGAGAGCCTGCGGCTGGGCGAGGAGGACTCGGGGTACGCGCGCGTCCACGCGACCCGGCCCCAGACGGTCGGGTACTCGCTCGTCGACTCCCCCGCCGGTCTGGCGGCCTGGGTGCTCGAGAAGCCCTGGGCGTGGACCGACGGCGACGGGCACCCGGAGAACGTCGTCGCTCGCGACCGCCTGCTCGACCTCGTGATGCTGTACTGGCTGCCGGGCACCGGCGCGTCGTCGGCCCGCCTCTACGCCGAGAGCATCGACGAGGTGCACCGCGCCCTGACGGTCCCGGGCGCGGACCCGGTGCACGTCCCCGCCGGCGGCACGGTCTACCCGCGCGAGAACCAGCGCCCGTCCCGCCGCTGGGCGGAGCGGCGCCTCACCGACCTCCGGTACTGGAGCGAGCCGGCGCGCGGCGGGCACTTCCCTGCGCTCGAGCAGCCCGAGTCGTTCGTCGCCGAGCTCCGGGCGTTCTTCCGCCTGGTGCGCTGACCGGCCGCCCGCCGCGCCGCCGGAGCGGCGCCGCCCGGGCGCGCCGTCCGAGCGCACGCCGACGAGGATCGGAGGCGACGACCGACGACGAGCGGAGGGTGCCCCGATGGACGACGACGCGGCCGCCTGGGCGCGGCTCGACCCGGACCAGCGGCGCGTGCTCGCGGCGCTCCTCGCGATGCAGCGGCAGTCGTGGGAGCAGGGCGTCGCGAGCCACGCGCTGCTCGACCTCGGTCTGACCGGCCTCGCCGAGGTCATGGCGCGGGACGCCGTGACCCGGCAGACGTCCGAGGGCAAGCTGGCCGAGATCGAGGACGGCGGCATCGTGAACTCCGCGGCCAACGGCGAGGCCGTGCTGCGGGCGGCGCGGCGCACGGGCGACCCTCTGCTGCGCGAGGCGTTCGACCGCCAGGTCCGCTGGATCGTGCGCGACGCACCGCGCGCGGACGACGGCACCGTCCTGCACCTCGTCGGCACGCGCGAGGTGTGGGTCGACTCGGTCTACATGGTCCTGCCGCTGCTCGTGCTCGCGGGCGAGGTCGAGGAGGCCGCGCGGCAGCTCGCGGGGCACCGCGCCCGGCTCGTCGACCAGGCCACCGGCCTGTACGCGGCACGCTGGGACGAGGACACCGCCCGGCTCACGCTCGCCGCGCCGTGGGGCACGGGGAACGGCTGGGTCGTCGCGGGGATCGCCCGTGCGCTGCACCTGCTCGACGACCCCGCCCTCCCCGACGGCCCCGGCCGCGGCGGCGACGACGGCTTCAGGGTCGACGCGGCCGCGCACGCCCGGGACGTGATCGACGCGTGCCTCGCGCACCGCGACGCGGACGGCGTGTTCCACGACGTGGTCACCGACCCGACGACGTTCTCCGAGACGAACCTCGCGCAGATGCTCGCCTACGCGGTGCTCACGGGGGTCGCCGACGGGTGGCTGCCTCCGTCCTACGCCCCCGTGGGTCGCTCGCTCGTCGCCGTGGCCCGCGCCCGCGTCGACCGCCACGGGTTCGTCACGCCCGTGTGCGGGGCCCCGCGGTTCGACCGCCCGGGCACGTCGGCCGAGGCGCAGTCGTTCTTCCTCCTGGCCACCGCCGCAGCCGCCAGGACGGACGTCTGAGGACTTCTCCGGCTCGTCCTCACGCCGTAGGGTGCCGGTCTCCGGCGTAAGGACTCCCCAGTGAACACCTCGGTCGTCGAGACCCGGCAGGCGGAGTCGGCGACCGGCGTCGCCGAGGACGCGTGGTGGACCGAACGCTCGGCGCTGCTGCTCGACGGTGTCGCGGCTCGCGTCGCGGGGTCTGCAGCGGATTGCGCCGCCGGGGCGGCCTCGTGAGCGGCGACCGCGCGGACGGCGGCGACGCCACATCGACGGCGGGGGTCGCCACGCCCACCGCCACCGCCACAGCCACCGCCACCGGCACCGACACCCCGGAGAAGGTCCCGCTGCGGTGGGAGAACCTGCGGGTCCTGTGGGCCTTCGTCCGGCCGCACGCGCGGGTCGTCGCGGTCGGGATCGTGCTCGGTCTGGGTGCGACTGCCGCGACCCTGGCGATGCCGCTGGCCACGAAGTGGGTTCTCGACACGCTGGGCACGGGCGCCTCGCTCTCCCGCCCGGTCGGGATCCTCGTCGGCCTCCTCGTCCTCGGGCTCGTGTGCGGGCTCGCGCAGTGGGTGCTGCTCGGGCGCCTCGCGGAGCAGGTCGTGCTCGACGCGCGCACCTCGCTCGTGCACCGGTTCCTGCGCGGTCGCCTCGGGGACGTCACCGAGCGCCCGACCGGCGAGCTCGTCACGCGCATCACCTCCGACACCGTGCTGCTGCGCGAGGCGGCGTCGTCGAGCGCGGTGCAGCTCGTCAACGGGCTGGTCTCGCTGGTCGGGACGGTCGTGCTCATGGCGGTGCTCGACCTGCCGCTGCTGCTCAGCACGCTCGCGGCCATCGTGGTCGTCGCCGTGCTGCTCGGGGTGCTGCTGCCGAGGATCGGGGTCGCGCAGCGCGCCGCCCAGGCCTCCGTGGGGCAGCTGGGCTCGGTGCTCGAGACGAGCCTGCGCGCGCTCCGGACCGTCAAGGCCAGCCGGGCCGAGGAGCGTCAGGTCCAGCGCATCGTGCACGAGGCCGAGGAGTCGGCGCGGCACAGCGTGCGCGCGGTCTGGATCACCGCGGTCGCGTGGTCGATCGCGGGCGGCGGCATCCAGCTCGCGATCATCGCGATCCTCGCGATCGGCGCCTGGCGGGTCGACGCGGGGGGTCTCAGCGTCTCGACGCTCGTGGCGTTCCTGCTCTACGCGTTCAACATCGTCGACCCCATCACCACGCTGACCCAGACGTTCACGCAGCTGCAGTCCGGCGTCGCCGCGGCCGCGCGCATCCGCGAGACCGAGGGCATCGAGGTCGAGGACGTGCACGCCGGCGGGGCGCTGCCGGCGGGCGCGGAGTCCCCGGCGGTGCTCGAGCTCGACCGGGTCACGCTCACCTACCCGGGCGCGGACGAGCCGGCGGTGCACGAGCTGTCGCTCGCCGTGCCGGCCCGCGGGCACACCGCGATCGTCGGTCCGTCGGGCGCCGGCAAGACGTCGACGTTCTCGCTGCTGCTGCGGTTCGTGGACCCGACCAGCGGCACGCTCCGGCTCGACGGCGTGCCGTTCGCCGACCTGAGCATCGACGCGGTGCGCTCGCGCCTCGCGTACGTCGAGCAGGAGACCCCGCTGCTGTCCGGGACGCTGCGGGAGAACGTGGTCATCCGCTACCCGGACGCGACCGACGACGAGGTCTGGCGCGCGCTCGACGCCGTCCGGCTCGGGGACCGCGTGCGGGCGCTCGCCGACGGCCTCGACACGGTGGTGTCCGCGACGAGCCTGTCCGGCGGCGAGCGCCAGCGGGTCGCCCTCGCCCGCGCGGTCGTCCGCGAGCCGGACGTGCTGCTGCTCGACGAGGCCACCGCGCAGCTCGACGGGCTCACCGAGGCGGCGATCCAGGAGGTGATCGACCGCGTCGGCCGCGAGCACGCGGTGCTGACGATCGCGCACCGGCTCTCGACGGTGATCGACGCGCAGCTGATCGTGCTGCTCGAGGCCGGCCGGGTCCGGGCCACCGGGACCCACGCCGAGCTGCTCGCGACCGACGACCTCTACCGCGAGCTCGTCGCGGCGCTGCGCATCAGCACGGAGCCCGACCCGGTCTGAGCGCCCGCGACCCCGCTCCGGTCCGCAGGCCGGGCCGCGGGCCCGGTCGCTCGTCGACGAGGCGCTCCCGCCGGCGCCCGCGACGCCGCTCCCGCGGCCGCGACTCGCCCCTGCTCAGCGACGCAGCGCCCGCACGACCGACCGCACCCCGGCGAACGCGAGCCCGCCCCCGACGACCCACGGCACCGCGTTGAGCAGCGGGTCGAGCGCCTGGTGCCCGAGGTCGGCCCGGCTGCCCTCGCGGCGCGAGGCGACCGGGTGGTGCGACGCCTCGCTCAGCACGCCGGTCTCGGTGATCGGGTCGTCGGGGCGCAGGGTCACGAACGACGCGAGCGCGCTCTCGAGCGCGTCGACCCGGTCGGCGCCGAGCAGGAGCAGCCAGTGCGCCGCGCGGGCCTCGCTGTACCGCGCGTACGCGAACCGGCGGATCGCCCCCGACACGCCCTTGAGCGGCGCGGCGGTGCCGAAGACCGGCGTGAGGAACGCGTGCTCGATCGACCGCTCGCGCGGCACCTTCTCCTCCTGGCGCTCCGGGAACTCCCAGCGCGCGCCGCTCGCGCCGGGGTCGAATCGCTCGCGCGGCACCGCGGGGCGGTCGCGCGGGTCGCGGTCGACGCCCCAGCCGGGGATGCGCGCGCGCAGCTCGTCGAACGTCTCGGGGAGCGGCGGCTTCTCGGGCGTGTAGGCCATGGGGAGGTCCTCTCTCAGCTCGCGCTCGGGACGATGAGGGGCTTGATGCAACCGTCGAGCTTCGCGGAGAAGATGTGGTACCCCTCCGCGATGTGCTCGAGCGGGATGCGGTGCGTCACGATGTCGTTCGGCTTGAGGTAGCCGTTGCGGATGTGCTCGAACAGCCGCGGCCACTGGCGCTTGACCGGGCACTGGTTCATCCGCAGCGTCAGGCCCTTGTTCACGGCGTCGCCGAACTTGACCGCGCTGAACACCGGGCCGTAGGCGCCCATCACCGAGATCGTGCCGCCCTTGCGGACCGAGTCGATGGCCCAGTTGAGCGCGATCGGCGAGCCGCCCTGGAGCTTGAGCCGGCTGCCCGTGAGGTGCTGGAAGAAGCTGCCGTCCGCCTCGGCGCCGACGCAGTCGATGACGACGTCCGCCCCGAGGTGGTCGGTCGTCCGCTTCATGTGCACGATCAGGTCGTCGTGCTCGGTGAAGTTCACGGTCTCCGCGTGCGCGAACGTCCGCGCCTTCTCGAGCCGGTACTCGAGGTGGTCGACGACGATGACCCTGCCGGCGCCCATGAGCCACGCGGACTTCGCCGCGAACAGCCCGACCGGCCCGGCACCGAGCACCATGACGACGTCGCCCTCCTCGATGTCGCCGAGCTGCGCTCCGAAGTAGCCGGTCGAGAGCGCGTCGGTCATGAGGAGCGCGTCCTCGTCGTCGATCCACTCGGGGATCTTCTGCGGCCCGACGTCGGCGAACGGCACGCGCACGTACTCGGCCTGGCCACCGTGGTAGCCGCCGGTCGTGTGCGAGTAGCCGTAGATCCCGCCGACGGCCGTCGCGTTCGGGTTCACGTTGTGGCAGTTCGAGTACAGCCCCCGCGCGCAGAAGAAGCACGAGCCGCAGTAGACGTTGAACGGCACCATGACCCGGTCGCCGACCTGGAGGTTCTCGACGGACGAGCCGACCTGCTCGACGACGCCGATGAACTCGTGCCCGAACGTCGTCCCGACGCGGGTGTCCGGCATCAGGCCGTGGTAGAGGTGCAGGTCGGAGCCGCAGATCGCCGCCAGCGCGACCCGCACGATCGCGTCGTTCGGGTGCTCGATCGCCGGGACGTCCTTCTCTTCGACACGGATCCGGTAGGGACCCCGGTAGACCATCGCTCGCATCAGCACCGCCTCGTCCGCAGGTTCGGGAGATCGTTTTTCGAGGATCGCACGGCGGTTCGCGGCCCGCCTGTTCGGGGGTTCTGCCCCGGTTCGCGACGTCGCGCCGGGCGTCCGCGGACACGCCCGGCGGGCGCGGGTGTGCGTGGGGCGCCGCCGGGCGGGGAGGATGCCAGGGTGACGACGACCAGCGAGACCACCGAGAACGGCCGGCGCCTGCGTTGCGCGCTGTTCGTCGACTTCGACAACGTGTACATCGGGCTGCAGCGGCTCGACCCCGCGGCGGCCGAGGCGTTCGCCGCGCACCCCGGGGACTGGCTGCGCGCGCTCGAGCAGGGCAGCGACATCGACGGCGACTTCACGCGCCGGTTCCTCGTGCGGGCGTGCTACCTCAACCCGTCGGTGTTCTCGCAGTTCCGCCCGAACTTCACGCGCGCGGGCTTCAGCGTCGTGGACTGCCCGTCGCTGACCCAGCAGGGCAAGAGCAGCGCCGACATCAACCTCGTGCTCGACGCGGTGGACGCGCTGAGCGCGCAGACCCGGTACGACGAGTTCGTCATCCTGTCCGCCGACGCCGACTTCACGCCGCTCGCGCTGCGCTGCCGGGCCGCGGACCGGCGCGTCACGATCGTCACGGCCGGCCCGGCCGCGAGCGCGTACCGCGCGGTCGCGGACACCGTGGTGACCGCCGACGAGCTCGTCGAGCTCGTGACCCCGCCGCCGGCCGCCGAGCTCGTGGCGCCGGCCACGCTCGCTCCCGTCGAGGGCGCACCGGCCCCCGCAGCGGGCGGCACCACCGCGGAGCCGCCCGCGGCCGGCGCAGGTCGGGGCGGCGGACGCGCGCCGGCCAGCCCGGCCCGCAAGGCGGTCCTGCGGCTCGTGCGCGCGGCCGAGCGCCCGCTGCCCGGGGACGTCGTCGCGCAGGCGGCGTGGAAGGCCGACCCCGCGCTGCGCGGGTCGGGCTGGGACAGCACCGGCGACCTGTTCGCGTGGCTCGCCCGCTCCGTCCCCGAGCTGGGCACCGCGCCGCAGCCCGCGCCGGGGTTCGTCTGGGACCCCAAGCGGTTCAGCGAGGCCGACCTGCAGCCCGTCGAGACCGTCGACCTGCCCCCGCTGCAGCGCCAGGTCGTCGAGGTCACCGACATCCCGAACCTGCCGACGGAGCGCTACCGCGTGCTGCTCACGGCGCTCGCGGACGACGTGCGCACGACCCCGTTCGTCCGCCCCGAGACCGCCCGGCGCGTGCGCGACGCGTGCCAGGCCGCGGGCGAGGCGATCGGGCGCGCGTCGGTCAACACCGTGATCTCGGGCGTGCTGTTCGCGGGGCTCGACCTCACCACGAAGCCCAGCGCCGTCGAGCTCGCGCAGACGTGGGCGGACAACGTCGTCGGGCTGTGCCGCGGGGCCCGCATGGAGCTCAGCCCGGCGGACGTCGCGGCGATCCGGGCGTGGGTCGGGGGCGGGCTCGTCCCGCGCTGAGGTCCGGCGGGCGGTCCGCCGGCGGCGGGGGCGTCGGCCGCGCTCCGGCCGTCGCGGGCCGTGCGCTCAGAGGTCGAGCGCGGCGATGTCGAAGGGGTCGGGCAGGGACGGCTCGCGCAGGTGCCGCCACCAGCGCGGGCGGCCGCTCACGACCCACGCCAGCACGGTCAGGACGCCCGGGGCGAGCCCGACGCCGAGCGCGGTCAGGCCTCCCGGGATCGCCTCGTCGGCGTAGTACGCGACGTCCTCGGGGAGCATCACGACCTGCGGGTCCTCGGGCAGGTACCGGACCGTGACCGGCTCGGGGTCGGCGTCGGGCTCGTCGCAGCCGGGCTCGGCCTCGACCCACCGCCCGCGCGCCGCGAACGCGACCGTGCAGCCCTCCCCGGTCGTCACCCCTCGGGCGTCCTCGCCGTGCTCCCGCAGCGCGACCGCGTCGCGGTGCGGGCCTACCTCGCTCACCAGGACGACCGCGGCCACCGCGGCGACCACGAGGCCCGCCCCGCACACCAGCGCGACCACGTGGGTCGCGACGACGGCGGCCCACCGCCGGAGGCGACCGGGGCGGCTCGGTCCACCGGGTCGGCGCGGTCGGCGCGGGCGGCGCGGGCGCAGCGCGACGTGCTCGACCATGGCCCCATCCTCCCGGGTCCGCGCAGCCGTCAGCGCGGGTCCGCGGGCGAAACCTCCGCACGCGCACGGGCGGCTCAGCCGGGCGAGCCGCGCAGGACGCGCACGACCGCCGCGCCGGTCCGGCGGCCCGACACGAGCGCGCCCTGGGACGACGCGGTGTCGCGGTGGTCCCCGCAGACGAACAGCGCGTCGCCCAGGTGCACCGGGCGCCGGGTCGACAGCGGCGCGGGCTGCACCGGGAGCGCCGCCGGGATCTCGTGCCGGGTGAGCTCGCGCCAGGACGACGTGCCGACGCCGAACATCTCCCCGGCCTGGCGGCGGACGTCCGCCTCGGCGGGTGCGGCGCCGCGCAGGAGGGCGGTGACCTGGACCAGGCCCTGCCCCGGCGGCGCGTACGACGGTGCGGCGGCGCTCATCACCGCGGCGTTGACGACAGGCCCGCGGCGGCGCCCGTCCACGACCACGACCCCCGCGGTGCGCGGCGGGTCGTCGGTCGCGTACCACCAGGTGACGAGCCCCTTCGTCGCGGGGACCGTGACGCCCGTGAGCCGGGCGGCGGCGGGCGCGTCGGTCGCGACGACGACGGCCCGCGCGGTGATCGACCCCGCGGCGGTGTGCACGCGCCGCCCGCCCGCGGAGCGCCCGGCCCCGTCGACCCGCTCCACCCGCTCGACCGCGTGCCCCAGGCGCACGTGGGGCAAGTCGCGCGCGAGCTGTGCGGGGAACGCACCCATGCCCGCCGCCGGCACGCCCGGGGTCCCGAGCAGGAACATGCGCACGAGCAGCCGCACGAACTGCGCCGAGGACGAGCCGTCGTCCTCCCCGAGCACGCCGGCGAGGAACGGCTCGAGCACCTCGCGCCGGAGCCGTCCGTCGACCCCGTGCGCGTCGAGCGAGCGCCCGAACTCCTCGTCGGGCCCCGCGAGCAGCCGGCGCACCGGTCCCAGCGCCGGCGCCGCCCACCGGGCGAGCGCGACGAGCTCGCGCGGACGCACGTACCCGCTGCCGAGCGTCTCGCGCAGGTGCCGTGGCGCACGGCGCGGGTCCGCGAGCAGCGCCAGGCCGTCGTCGCGCCGCACGGCGACGCCCGGCAGCAGCGGGCGCAGGTCCAGCGCGGCCACGTCGACGCGCGCCCGGACCGCCGGGTAGGCCGGGTTGAGCACCTGGAACCCGCGGTCGACCGTGAAGCCGTCGACGTGCTCCGACCGGATGCGCCCGCCGACCTCGTCCGCGGCCTCGAGGACGACCACGCGCAGCCCGCGTTCGTGCAGGGTCCGGGCGCACTCGAGCCCCGCGATCCCGGCACCCACCACCACGACGTCGCAGTCCATCCGGGCAGCGTAGGTCGCCGGGAGACCGCCGTCGCCACGACGCGAACCGGCACCCGCGGGGGCTCGTCGATCTGGTAGACCAGCACGGTGACACGCGCGCACGAGTCGACGACCACCTGGCACGGCGAGCCGGCGGTGCAGGTGACCGGCGGCGGAGGGCTCGTCGCGGTCGTCGTACCGGGGCGCGGCGCCAAGATCGCGTCGCTGCGCGACTCCTCGGGGCGCGAGTGGCTCCTCGGCCCCGGCCCGGACGTGCCGCCACCCGCGCGGGGCCCGGCGTCGTTCACGGACGCCGAGATGTGCGGCTGGGACGAGTGCGTCCCGAACGTCGACGCCGACGTGCTCGACGGTGTCGCGCTCCCCGACCACGGCGAGGCCTGGACGACGCCGTGGACCGTGCAGGACGACGGGTCGTGGGGCTTCGAGAGCCGGCTGCTGCCGTACCGGTTCGCGCGCCGGGTCGACCCGACCCCGACCGGGCTCGCGCTGGTCTACACCGCGGAGGCGCTCGGCACCGAGCCGGTGCCGTTCCAGTGGGCCGCGCACCCGCAGTTCGCCCCCGGACCGGACGCGCGCATCGAGCTGCCCGCGGAGGCGACGCACGTCGACGGCGTCTACGGGCTCGACGGGCGCGCGCCGTGGACCGCCGAGCTGGCGGACGCCGAGCACGTCGACGCGGGCGAGGCGCTCAAGATCTGGGTCGCGCCGCAGACCCCCGCGTCGTGGGCGGGCGTGCGCGCGGCCGACGGGTCGCTGCTCCGGCTCTCGTGGGACGTCGCGTCGGTGCCGTACCTCGCGCTGTGGGTCGACGCCGGGATGTTCGCGCGCGAGCGCGTCGTCGCGCTGGAACCCGCGACGGGCGCCCGGGAGGCGCTCAGCGCGTCCCGCGAGGACGGCCGCGCGCAGCTGCTCGAGCCCGGCGTCCCCGTGACGTGGACGGTGCACGTCGAGGTGCTCCCGGACCGTCCCCGCGCATGACCGACGGAGCGGTGGCCGAGGACTGCGTGTTCTGCGCCGTCGTGGCGCGGCGGGCGGACGCCAGCATCGTCGTCGAGGACGAGACGGTCGTGGTCTGGATGGACCTCAACCCCGTCACGCACGGCCACCTGCTCGTGGTGCCCCGCCGGCACGCCGCGGGGCTCGAGGACCTCGACCGGGCCACGAGCGCCCATGTGTGGTCGGTCGGTCACGACATGGCGCGGGCCCTGCGACGCTCGAGCCTGGGCCCCCGCGGGATCAACCTCCTCGTCTGCGACGGCGAGGCCGCCGCGCAGACCGTCTTCCACTTCCACCTGCACGTCATCCCCCGCTACCCGGAGGACGGCCTGGGTGCCCCCTTCCCGGTCGAGACGCACGAGCGCGCGAAGGCGCTGCGGGACGCCGACGCGCGGGCGATCAGAGCCGTCCTCGGGTCGACGGACGAGGCCGCCCACAGCGACGCCGCGAGGCGCAGCGGGCACGGCTCGCAGGACGTGTAGAGCGTCGCTCCCCGATGCTCCTCACCGGCTGAGGCCGAACCCGGGCGACGACCGCTCGACCCGCACCCGCCGCGCGCGTTCACCCGGCCCGCGGAGGCGGACGGCGGGGTGGCTGCGTACCGTCCGAGCGTGACTCCCACCCGCGCACCCGAGCCCACCGTCCCCGCCTGGGCGGTCGTGTCCGCGGTCGCGGCGCCCGTCGGGATGATCGGCGGGTGGACGCTCGCCGCCGCCCTCCAGGGCACCTTCGACCCGGTGCTCGAGACGATCAGCGCGCTCGCGGCCTCGGACGTCACGGCCCCGTGGGTCATGACTGCGGGGCTCGCGCTCACGGGCGTCGCCCACGTCGCCACGGCCGCCGGCCTGCGGCCGCTCCCCCGGCTCGCGCGCGCCCTGCACGCCGTGGGCGGGCTGGCGACGCTCGCGGTCGCGGCGCTGCCCGTCGACGCGTTCTCCCACCCGCACGGCGTCGCCGCCGGGATCGGCTTCGGTGCGCTGGCGCTGTGGCCCGGCGCCGCCTGGCGCCCGGGGGCGTCCGGCGTGCGGCGGCGCGGGGTCGCGCTCGGAGCGGCGGGGGTGCTGACCGGGCTGCTCGTGCTGTTCGTCGCGGAGCTCCAGGGCGCGACGCCCGACGGGGGCGCCGCGACCGGGCTGACCGAGCGGCTCGTGGCCGGCGCGCAGGCGCTGTGGCCGCTCGTCGTCGTGGTCGCGCTGCGCCGCGGGCGACGGAGCACGCCGGACGCCTGACGCGCCCACCGGCCCCGGCGCGCCGCACGCCGCACGCCCCGGACGCCCGGCCCTCACCGCGCGCTCAGCCGTCGAGCACGACGAGGTGCACGCGCGCCGTCGCACCCGCGCTGAGCCCCTCCGCCGTGCGGACCGCCTTCTTGACCGGGAGCACGTACGTCTTGCGGCCCGAGTCGGGGAAGATCGACGTCCGCCACGTCGTCGCGCCGACCGTCACCTGGACGCGCAGCGACCCGAAGCCGCGCGAGCGCCCGCCCGCGACGTCGAGCACCTCGTCCGCGACGTCCGGCGGCAGGCTCACGAACGTCCAGCTGTCGCTGCGTGCCTGCCAGAGCCACAGCTCCGCGTCGAACTCGTACGTCATGCCCGCTCTTCCGCTCGTCGTCCCCGCGCCGGGTGAAGTCCACCACGGACCGGGGACACGACCCCAGGAGGGCGCTGGCGGGTCGAGGACGCGGTCATGCATCATGCCCGGCGTGCCGAAGATCCCCGGGTGACCTCGCTCTCCCGCCCCGAGCCCCCCGACGCCGTCCCCGCCCTCGAGTCCCCCGACGCCCGGGCCTGGGCGCAGCGCGTGCCCGTGGCGCTGCTCCGCACCCTCGTCGTGGTCGGCGTGCTCGTCTGCGCGGGAACCGCGGCGACGGTGGACGAGACGTTGACGACGACCGCGGCGGACATCGAGGACCCCGGGTACGTCCTGGTGAGCGTCCTGCAGTCGGTCTGGTTCGCGTCCGTGGCGCTCGTGCTCGTCGTCCCGCTCCTCGGCACGGCGATCGCGGCCGCCGGCATGCTGCTCACCGCGCAGAGCCCGGACCTGCACGCGGGGGTGCCGGAGCTGTGGTGGGCGGCGGGCACGGTTCTCGCCGTGCTGGCGACGGCGGACGCGGTGACGCGCCTGCGGCAGCGGGCGCTCGCGCACGTGTGGGCGCGCGGGCCGCGAGCGGCGCTGCGCCGGCCGGTGGTCCCCGACGGGGTGCGCGACGCCCTCGTGCGGCCGCGGTGGTCGAGGGTCGCCGGCGGCGCGGCCGCGCTCCTCGTGGGGGCCGGGTTCGTGGCGCTGTACGTGCACGACTCGAGCGCCGCGGTCGAGTTCCGGCGGGACGCGCTCGTCGCACGCACGACCGTCGACACGGTGAACGACGACGTGACCGAGGCGACCGTCGTCGTCGGCCGCACGCGCTACCGCGTCCCGCTGCCCGTGACGTACCCCGAGCCCGGGGACGCCGTGGAGGTCCGCTACGACCCGGCCACGGGCCGCGCGGAGATGGTCGACGACGCGTTCGACCCGACCCTCGCCTTCCTCCCGGCCCTGACGGGCCTGCTCCTCGGGCTCGCGCTGCTCGGCACGGAGCGGGCGCGCACGCGCCGGTTGCACGACCTGCTCACCCAGCCGGGCAGCGCGCTGCGCGTGCGCGGGTCGTGGTCGGCGCGCGACGCGGGGGTGCGCCTGTACGCCGTGGACGACGGCACGCGGCCCTTCGCGGTGGCCCCCCGGCTGCTCGCGGTGCTCGACGACCGCGAGGGAGATCCACGGGGCCCCGGGCACGGCGTCGACCACGCCGGCACGTACGGCGACCACGCGGACGACGGGTGGGACGACCACGACCACGACTCGGACGACGACGACGGCGAGGACCTCGGCCCGCAGGCCGACGTCACCGCGCTCAGCGACGACGAGCTGCTGGCCCTGGCGCGGCGCCTCGCCGACGCGCCGGACCCCGAGGCGGTGGCGGACGCGGACCTCCGGCCCGGACCTGCCGCCGTGTCCGGCTGGGACCTCACCACGATGACGGTCGTCGGTCTGCGGCACGACGGCGCCCCCGTCGCGGTGCTCGAAGACCTGGGCGTCTGGCACGTGTCGCGCTCGGGGGTCCGCGGCCCGCGGGGGCGCCTGCGCCTGCGCGCCGCCGTCGACCCCGGGGCGGGTCACGCCGCAGGACCGGTCCCCCGCGACCCCGCGGACGGGCCCCGCACGCTCGGCTGGGCGCCCGAGGCCGACGCCTCGCTGCCCGACCGGCTCGCGCAGCGCCGGGACGCCGCCTGGGAGAGGTTCGCCCGACGGACCGGCCGGGTGCTCCCGTGGCTCGCCGTGCCGGTGCTCTGGGGGTCGCTGCACTGGCTGCTCGGCGAGGACGGCGGCAGCGCGTGGCGGCTGCTGACCGTGGCGGCGGCGCCCGCGGTCGGCTGGTCCTGGTCGCTCCTGGGTCAGGCCTACCTCGACGTGCGGCCCGGGTGGCTGCACGTGCGCGGCCGGTTCCGGGACCAGCTCGTCGCCTGGCCCCGCGTGACCTCCGTCGCCGTGGACGACGAGGCGCTCGTCGTCCGCCTCGACCACGACCGGCCGGCGGCCGCCGACGCCCTGCTCTTCGCGGTGCACCCCGACGCGCTGCCGCTCACGCGGGACCGGGCGGCGGCGCCGCTCGTCGCGGAGCGCCTGCTGCGTGCCCGCCAGGAGGGCCACGACGCCCGCCCGCCGTGGGTCCGCTCCCGCCCGTCGACCCCGGTGCTCGTCGGCCTGGCCTGGGCCGCCGCGATCGTGCTCGCGCTCCTCACCGCTCGCTGACCCGCCGGGACGCGCCCGGGGTCCCGGGCCGGCCTATCGGCGTTCGAGCAGCGTGACGACCTCGTAGTGCATCGTCTGCGGGAACATGTCGAGCACGCGCCCGCGCACGGGGACCAGCGACGGCATCTCGGCGAGGTCGCGCGCGAGCGACCCCGCGTGGCAGCTCGAGTAGACGACGCTGCGCACGGGCGAGCGCTCGAGCCAGCGGGCGAGGTCGGGCCCGACGCCGCGCCGCGGCGGGTTGACGATCACGACGTCCGGCGCGCCGTCCCGCCCCTCGGACCCGCCCGACCCGAGCGCGAACGCCGTCGCGTCCCCGGCGAGGAACCGCGTGCCGTCGAGCCCGGCCTCGCGCGCGCTGACCCGGGCGCTCGCGACCGCCTCGACGCTCGTCTCGATCCCGGTGACGGTGCGGCCCGGGGCGGCGACGTGCAGCGCGAAGCCGCCGACGCCGCAGTACAGGTCCCAGACGTCCCCGGGCGAGCGCTCGTCGACCCAGTCGCGCGCCTGCCGGTAGAGCGCCGCGGCGACCTCGGTGTTGGTCTGGAAGAAGCTCTGCGGGCGCAGGTGCAGGTCGAGCCCGTTGACGCGCATGCGCAGCGTCTCGGCGTCGGTCAGCAGGATCTCGCGCTCGCCCTCGACGGTCGCCTTGTGCTCGGGGTGCAGGTTGACCGAGACGACGACGGCGTGCGGCAGCGCGGCGAGCAGCGCCGGCAGGTGCTTGCGGATGCGAGCCACCGACTCCTGCGAGCGCAGCACGAACCGGATCAGGAGCTCGTCGTCGGGCGACTGCGTCACGAGCACGTACTTGAGCTCGCCGGTGCGCCACGCGACGTCGTACGGCGTGAGCCGGGCCAGGGTCACGAAGTCCGCGAGCACCGGGAGGCTCGCGTGCAGCGCGGGCGGGTAGAGCGGGCAGTCCCGCAGGTCGACGCCGGCGCCCTCGGGGTCGAGGATCCCGAGCGTCGGGGCGTCGACGGTGCCGCCCGCGACCATCTTGGCCTTGTTCCGGAACCCGGCCTCGACGCTCGCGACGGGCGGCAGCCAGTCGAGGTCCGGGCGCGGACCGAGCACGGCCTGCGCGTGCGCCTGCTTGGCGGCGAGCTGCTCGGGGTACGTCTGGTCGAGGAGCGTGCACGACCGGCAACGCTCCGCGACGAAGTACGAGCAGTGCACGGCCCCGACTCTACGGGGCCCGGTCACCGGCGCCGCCCGGCCCTGCCCGGCCGAGGCGCACGCGGCTACGTCCCCGCGTTGAGCGTGATCTCGTCGACGGCGCCGCCCTGCAGGTTCCACCGGGCCAGCACGTCCTCGTACTCGCCCGAGGCGAGCACCTCGCTCATGGCGTCCTGCAGCACGGGCGCCAGGCCCTGGTTCGTGCGCGACACCGCGATGCCGAACGGCGCGGGCTCGTGCTGCTCGTCGCTCACGAGCTCGAACGCGCTGCGGCTGCGCGGGTCGCTCGCGAGGTGCGCCGCCGGCGGGTAGTCGACGAGCGTCGCCTGCACCGTGCCCGCGCGCAGCTCGAGCATCGCGTCGGCCGCGGTGAGCGACTGCGTGACGGCGAGCGGCTCGGCGCCGCACGTCTCCTGGAGGCGACCGGCGAGCAGCTCCTGCGTCGTCCCGGCGCCGACCGACACGGGCCGCCCGCACAGGTCGTCGAGCCCGGTGATGCCGTGCGCGTTGCCGTGCTGCACGAGGATGGCCGTCCCGGCGCGGAAGTAGTCGACGAAGTCCACCTTCGCCTGCCGCTCGACGGTGTCGGTGATCCCCGACATGCCCAGGTCGGCCTCACCCGCGGCGAGGCGGTCGAGGATCGTCGGGAACTCGGCCGGCTCGAACTCGACCTCGACGCCGAGCACGCGCCCGAGCGCCGCCGCGAGGTCCGCCTCGGAGCCCTCGAGCGTGCGCCCGTCGGCGGCGTAGAACATGACGGGCGCGTAGCCGGCCGACGTCAGGACGGTGAGGGTGCCGTCGTCGCGGACCTCGGCCGGGAGCCGGTCGTGGAGCTCCTGGGAGAACGCGGCCTGCCGCGCCTCGGGCTCCGGCTCGGCCTCGGGTGCGCACGCGGCGAGCGCGAGCGCGACGAGGGCCGCGGCGGCCACGGCGGTGGTCCGGCGGAGGACGTGGGTGCTCATGGCGCTACCACCTGGCTCTCGGTGCTGTCGGTCCTGTGGGTGCTGTGGGTGCTGTTGGTGTGCAGACCGAGCACGTCGCGCCACGGGCCGGGACGCGCGTAGTGGTACCCCTGCGCGACGTCGCAGCCCGCGGCGCGGAGCCACGCGGCCGCGGCGTCGTCCTCGACGCCCTCGGCGACGACGACGCAGCCGAGCCCGTGCGCGAGCCCGACGACGGACGCGACGACCGCACGGTCGGCGTCGGGGTCCGGCGACGCGACGCCCGCGACGAACGCCCGGTCGATCTTGACCTCGGCGAACGGCAGGCTCCGGAGCTGGCGCAGGCTCGTGTACCCGGTGCCGAAGTCGTCGAGCGAGACGCGCACCCCGAGGTCGTCGAGCGCACGCAGGACGTCGCCGGCCTGCTCGGTCTCGGTGCCGAACGCGCTCTCGGTGACCTCGACCGTGAGCCGGTCCGCCGGGGTGCCGGTGCGCTCGAGGAGCGCGGCGACCGTCCCGACGAGCCCGGTGGTGGTGAGGTTGCGCGGCGAGACGTTGACCGCGACGAACAGGTCCCGGCCGAGCTCCGCCCACCGGGCCCGGTCCGCGAGCGCGCGCCCCAGGACCCACGCCGTGAACGGGTCGATGAGGTGCGACTGCTCGAGCGTCGGCAGGAACTCGACCGGCGGGAGCAGCCCGCGCGTCGGGTGCTGCCAGCGCACGAGCGCCTCCAGGCCGACCGCCCGACCGGTCACCAGGTCGACCTGCGGCTGGTAGTGCAGCACGAGCTCGTCGCGGTCGAGCGCCGCGGCGAGCTCGCGCATGAGCAGCCCGTGACCCGTCGGCGCCTCCGCGGCCCCGGGCTCGTAGATCACGACGCTCGACGTGCCTCGCTTGCCCCGGTACATCGCGGCGTCGGCGTGCCGCAGCAGCTCGGCGAACGACGCGCCGTGCTGCGGGCTCAGCGCGACGCCGATGCTGGCGTCGATGCGGATCGGGGTGCCGTCCAGGTCGATGTCGGCGCCGAGCTCGTCGACGACGCGCGCGAGGAGCGCCTGCGCCTCGTCGGCGGTCGTGACCCCGGGCAGGACGAGCGCGAACTCGTCGCCGCCGATCCGCGCGACGGTGTCGTCGGGACGCAGCGCGCCCTGCAGCCGGCGGGCGACGACCTCGAGCAGCACGTCGCCCGCGTGGTGGCCGAGCGTGTCGTTGACGTCCTTGAACCGGTCGAGGTCGACGAGCGCGAGCGCGCCGTGGGGCTCGGCGCCGCGGTCGGTCATCCGGCGGACGCGCTCGCGCAGCAGCGCGCGGTTGGGCAGCCCGGTGAGCTGGTCGTGCGTCGCTTCGTGCTCGCGCTCGGCGGCGTGCTGGCGCAGGCGCCGCGTCGTCGACCACGAGATCGAGGCCAGCACGACGTAGAGCACGAGGAGGCCACCGGCGAGGCGCCCGTAGGTGCTGCGCAGGCTCGCGTCGAGGTTCTGCTGGATCGGCTCGTAGGGCAGCTCGACCTCGAGCACGCCGCTCGCGCGCCCCGCGGTGCTGACGATGATGGGCTGGGTCACGCGCACGACCGTCCCGTCGACGCCGTCCTCGACGAGGCTCGCGACGGGTGTCCCGGCGACCGCGGCACGGAAGTCGGCCGAGCCGGCGGGCTGCGGGCTCCGGTCCGAGCCGTCGTCGGTGAACAGGACGCGGCCCGACTCGTCGCGCACCCGCAGGTGCACGACCGAGGCGTTGAAGACGGCGAGCTGGGTCGACTCGCCGAGGCGGCGGACGGCGTCCTCCGTGAGCGCCTCGTCCCGGACGGTGCCGTCGAGGTGCGCGTCCCGCAGTGCCGGGCCGATGGCCATCTGCTGGATGACGGCAGCCTGGGCCTTGGCCTGGAGCAGGCCGGTGTTCAGGGCGTCGGACCGGGCGCCGCCGATCAGGAGCGCGCTGATGCCGACGATCGGCACCAGGCTCGCAGCGGCGTACGTGGCGAACAGTCGGGAGCCGAGCGTCCGCCCCGACGACCCAGGCCCGCTCATGGTGTGCGATTCGGCACAGGGGGCGCCGCAGTGAGCGACGCGGGCGGGTGCAACCTGGACGCCGGACCAGAATCACCCGGCCGCACGCGTGCGTGCACGTTCACCCGAAGGGGTCGTCGCCGCGACGGTCCCACCGCCTCCGGTTGCGGCCGGTGCCGGTTGGCGGTCGGGTAGCGGGGTCACCCGCTCGGACCCCCAGGAGGAATCATGGACGGCCAGACCGTCGGGATCATCATCGGCGTCGTCGTGCTGGTGGTGGTCGTCGTGGTGCTGCTCGCGCTCTCGCGCAAGCGTGGTGAGCGAGCGGCCGAGGCACAGCGCGCGAAGGCGCGGGACATCCGCGAGAAGGCCGAGGCGGACCGCATCGAGGTCCAGCGCCGCGAGGCCCAGGCGGCCCGCGTCGACGCCGAGGCCCGGCTCGCACAGGCGGAGGCCGACCAGCGCGCCGCGGACGCCGCGGAGCTCCAGGCCGAGGCGCGCCGCCGCACCGAGCACGCCGAGGGCGCCCGCGCCAAGCTCGACGACCAGCTCGGCCGCGCCGACCGGATCGACCCGGACGTCCCGACCGACGGCCGTCGCCCGGACACGAGCACCGGCACCGGCACGGGCTCGCACCGCGTCGACCCGGACGTCGTCCACGAGGAGCACCGCACCGACACCACGCGCTGACTCCCGGCCGCGCCGGCACGCCTCGCCCGGTCCCCTCGTGGGGCCGGGCGAGGCGCGCGTCTCGGCCCGTTCGTGCACCGGGGCGTCCGTTTCGTCCGTTGACCCCCGTCCAGCCCGACCCTTGAATGGGCGGGCGCGCGGTCAACGGCGACCGCGCCACCACCTCGGGGGGCTCCGATGACGGTCCGTGCACACCTCGTCCCGGCGGCCGCGGCGGCCGTCCTCCTCGCGGCGGTGCTCGTGCAGGCACCCGCCACCGCGGCGCAGGCACCGCAGCACGGGCGCGGCGCGGCCTCCGTGGTCGGCGTCGACGTCGTCGCCGAGGTCGGCCCGCTCGGCGCCGCGGTCACCGCGGTCGCGCTCGAGCTCGACCGCGTCGTGAGCGCCCCGTACACCGACCTCGACGAGGCCGCGTTCGCGGTGGGGGCGACGCTCGACGACGTCACCGCGCCGCGCACCGTGACCGACGTGTACCTCAGCGACTCCGCCGAGCCCGGGGAACCGCGAGCCCGCGGCCGCGTCGTGGTCGTCGAGCTCGCCGCGGACGACCCGAACGCCGGGGTGCTCTGGTACGACGGCACGCTCAACCACCGGTACGCGCTCGAGGGCGCCTACCTCGTCGAGGTGCTCGACGACGTCGTCGACCGCCGCGGCCGGGTGCTCCTGCGCGAGACGGGCGACGCCCTCGCGAACGACGACGTCGTCATCCCTGTGGTCGACGACTTCGCCGTGCGCGCCTCGACCGGGTCGTCGGGCGTGCTGCTGCGCTACGGCCTGTACTCCCCCGCACGCGACCGGTCCGCGGGCCCGCACTACGGGCACCGGCGCGGCGAGGGCCCGGACGCGACGCTGTACCCGCTCGTCGTCGCGCTGCACGGCTCGGGCGAGCGCGGCACGGACGGGACCACGCAGCTCCTGGCGAACGAGCTCGGCGTCGCGTTCGCGAAGCCGTCCCGGCAGGCGTCCGACCCGAGCTTCGTGCTCGTGCCGCAGGCGCCGCCGCCGTCGGTCCAGCCGGTCGAGCCGGGCCAGTCGGTCTGGGAGGTGCCGGGCGTGCAGTCGGCCCTGCTGGAGCTCGTGGACCGGACGATCGCGACGTACCCCGTCGACCCGGACCGCGTGTACCTGACCGGGCTCTCGATGGGCTCGATGGGGACGTTCGACATCCTGCCGAAGCGGCCCGACCTGTTCGCCGCGGCCCTGCCGGTCACCGGCTACGCCGACCTGGCGTCGGCGCCGGTCCTCAAGGACATCCCGATCTGGGCGACGCACTCGGTCGACGACGCCACGGTGCTGTTCGACCGCGCGGACTCCGACTGGAACCTCATGGCGGCCATCGAGGCGACCGGTACGCCGGTGACCCGTGACGAGTGGGCCGCGAACCTTCCAGACGAGGAGAACGAGGCCAACGCCCGGGCGCAGTGGGCTCGCGCGGAGGCCGAGGGCAGCCACACGCTGTTCACCGCCTGGACCGCCGGGACGACGCCGGTCAACCCGCACTTCGCGTGGGTGCCGACGTACTCGAACGACGTGATGGTCGACTGGCTGTACAGCCACGTGCGCGGGGAGTGACGCGGGCGGACCCCGGCCGGCGCGCACGGCGGGTCGGGGGCCCGCGCGGGCACCCCTCGGCGAGCCTGCGGTGCCCCGCTACCCGACCTGCGCGGTCGGCGCCGTGCCGGTGCCGAGGACACCGAGACCGGACCAGATGCGGTACAGGTCCGCGATCTGCTCCGCGACGCGGCTCCCCTCGTAGCGCGCGACCGCCCCGGCGGCCCGGGCGCCCGCGCGTGCGCGCAGCTCCGGGTCCGCGCGCAACGCCCGCAGGTGCGCCACGTACCCGTCGACGTCCGCGGCCTGCAGGTACGCGTCGGGCCGCGCGCCGAACACCTCGGCGAACACCGGGAGGTCGCTCAGCACGAGCGGGAGGCCCGCGAAGCCGGCCTCGACCGGCGCCATCCCGAACGTCTCGTGCCGCGACGGGAACAGGAAGACGTCGGCCGCACGGCAGTAGCGCGCCACCTCGGGCCGGGCGAGCTGGCCGGTGAACCGCAGGTTCGACGGTGCGTCGGCGACGACCCGGCTCATCTCGCCGCGACCGGCCGACGCGGCACCGAACAGCGTCCCGCCGACCCAGACGAACCGGGCGTCGGGCAGCGCGCGGGCGCAGTCGGCGAACTCCTGCACGCCCTTGCGCGGCTGCAGCTGGCCGACGCCGAGCACCACGAAGTCGTCCGCGTCGAGGGCCAGCGCCGCGCGGGCGCTCACGCGGTGCGCCGGCGAGCCCTGGAACGGCTCGGCCAGGACCGCGTTGGGCACGACCTCGATCGCCGTCCGCACCCCGATCTCGCGCAGCTCCGCGGCGGCGGCCGCGCTCACCGCGAGGACGAGGTGCGCCTGGTTGTAGAACGTCCGCAGGTACGCCGTGAACGCCGACCCGTACAGCCGCACGCCGACGAGGCTGCCCTCGAGCGAGCCCGGGGTCACGTGCGCGGACACGACGCGCAGCCCGCGGTGGCGGCGCAGCCGGCGCAGGCTCGCGGGACCGAGCGTGTGCACGTGCAGCACGCCGTCCCGCCAGTCCTCGTTGATCCCGACGTCGAAGCCGAGGGACGCGTGCGCCGCGGCGAGGTCGCAGAACGCGGTGTGCACACCGTGGCCCTGCACCGTGGAGACGCTCTCGGACACGTGGTTGATGCGCAGCAGCGCGGGTTCGCCCAGGGTCACGCACGCACCCTAGGACGTGCACGCCGCTCCGCGGGGACGTTCGCGTGCCGGTTTCGTGAACACCCGCCCCCGCGCGGGCCCGACGCACGGCGCTCAGCCCGGTCACCGTCCGAAGGTCCCGGCCCGGCCGCACGGACGGGTGACGCCGGACGGGTGCCGGCCGGACGCCACGCTCACCCACCTAGGCTGCTCGGGTGCCCGAGCCCGAGTCGTCCGTCGCCGTGCTCACGGCGGTGCTGCAGGAGCGCCCGTGGCTCGTGGCGGCCGCCGTCGCCGCGCTCGTCGCGGTGCTCCGGCTGCTCCGCCGGCCCCGCGGGCCGGCGGCGCGACCCGGTGAGGTGTGGTTCGCGCAGGTGCCGTTCGAGGACGGCTCCGGCGCCAAGGACCGGCCCGTGCTCGTGCTGTCGGTGGGCGTGCGCACGTGCGGCGTCACGCGCATCACGTCGCAGGACAAGAGCGCCCGTGCGGACCACGTGCGCGTGCCCCCGGGCACCCCGGGACTCGCGCGGGCGAGCTGGATCGGGCTGCGTCCGCTCGCGCTGCGCCGCTCGGCGCTGCGTCGCCGCGCCGGTGAGCCCGGGGAGGCGTTCGTCACCTGGTACCGGGACGCCGTGGCGGCCGCCGACGCACCGCGTGCCCGAGGATGAGGCCATGAGCCACGACGCACCGGACCCGACCCTCCCCCAGCCCGCCGCCCCGCGCGGTGCGGCCACGCCGGGGTGGTACCCCGACGGTGCGACCCCGGGCGTCGAGCGCTGGTGGGACGGGACGGCGTGGGGCGCGCAGACCCGGCCGCTCGAGGGGCTCGCGCGACCGCTGGCTCCCGTCGTGCTGAAGAACACGCGGGCGACCGCGGGGCTGGTGCTCGGCGTGGTCTCGCTGCTCGTCAACCCGTTCCTCGTCACCTCGATCGCCGCGATCGTCGTGTGCGCGCAGGGGCTGGTCCGGGCCGGCCAGCTCACGACCGCGGGGTACGCGCCGGTGGGGCGGACGCAGGCGGTCGTCGGACTCGTGCTCGCCGTCCTCGGGGCCGGCGGGACCGTGGCGCTGAAGGGCCTGCTCTTCTGAGCTACGCGCGCCCGGTGACCGATGAGTTCACGCCCCCGACGGAGTCGGAACTGCCGGCGGACGCGGAGCAGCGCCCTCACCCCGGACCGAACGACAGGAGCACGGCGATGACCACGACGACCCTCGCGACCCACACCCTCGAGGTCCCGGGCGCGACGCTCACCTACGACGTCCGCGGTCCCCTCCCGACGGGCGACGGCACCCCGCCGCTGCTGCTGATCGGGCAGCCGATGGACGCGGGCGGCTTCGCCACGCTCGCCTCCTACTTCACCGACCGCACGGTCGTCACCTACGACCCGCGGGGCCTCGGCCGCAGCGTGCGCCACGACGGCAGCACCGAGCACCGGCCCGAGCAGCAGGCCGAGGACCTGCACCTGCTGGTCGCCGCGCTCGGCGTCGGGCCGGTCGAGCTGTTCGGCAGCAGCGGCGGCGCGATCACGGCCCTCGCGCTCCTGACGGCGCACCCCGGGGACGTCGTGCGCGTCGTCGCGCACGAGCCCCCCGCGATCACCGTCCTGCCCGACGCCGCGCAGGCGGAGGCCGTGTGGCGCCGCGTCCGCGACACGTTCGACGCGAAGGGCTGGGGCTGGGGCATGGCGTCGTTCATCGCCATGACGTCCTGGCAGGGCGAGTTCACGGACGACGTCCTCGCGGAGGCGCCCGACCCGGCGATGTTCGGCATGCCGGGCGAGGACGACGGCGCCCGCACCGACCCGCTGCTGTCCGGCGCGTCCGACCCGGTCGTCGCCTACCGCCCGGACGTCGAGGCGCTCCGCTCGGCGTCGGTGCCGCTCGTGCTCGCCGCGGGCATCGAGAGCAAGGACACGATGACGTGGCGCACCACGGCCGCGCTCGCCGAGAAGCTCGGCGAGGAGCTCGCGGTGTTCCCGAGCAACCACGGCGGGTTCCTCGGCGACGAGTACGGGATGCCGGGTCAGCCCGAGGCTTTCGCGGCGCGGCTGCGCGAGGTGCTGGCGGCCGGCTGACGCCGCGGGGTGGTGCGGCCGGGGCCCGACGCGAGGGCGATGCGGCGGGGCGTCAGGGTGAGCGCCGGTCGCCCCCGCCCGGGCGGCCCGACGCCGGCGTCGAGGTCGGTGCCGGGGCGCCACCCGGCAGCGTCGCGATGGCGGCGACGAGCAGCACGACGCCGGGCGCCGCGAAGTACGCCCCGGTCCCGAGCCCGGTCAGCACCGACCAGCCGAGGACGACGACCGCGGCGACCCACGCCGCGATCCCGGCCGCGCCGGGTCGCGCCCGCAGGAGCAGCACGGGCGCGACCGCGAGCGCCGGGACCCCGACGAGCACGAACGTGAACGGCCCGGAGTCGGCCCACGAGACCGCTGCGACGACGGCTCCCGTGACGAGGGTCGCGACGGCGGCCGCCGCCCGGAGCCACGCGGCGGCGTTGCGGCTGCGGTCGACGTCCGTGCCCGCACCCGCCACCCTGCCGCGGTGCTCATCCCGGCCTGCGGCCGCCGCCCGGTCGCGGACCGCACCCGCCGCCCGGCTGCGATCCGCACCACGGCCCGCGTCCGCCGCCCGGCCGCGGCCCGCGCCCGCTCTCCGGCTCGTGCCCACGCGGCTCACCTCCGTCGACCCCGCGGCGTGCGGGCGGTCGTCTCCCATTCTCCGCGCGCAGCGCCGACCGGCATCTCGCACGCCCGGCCGTCCGCCGTTGACCCTCGCACGGTGTCAGGGTGTGGACTCATGGGCATGCCCGACGACCACCTGCTGAGCATCGGGGAGTTCTCCCGGCTCTCGCGCCTCAGCGTCCGCATGCTGCGCTACTACGACGCGCACGGCGTGCTGTCCCCCGCGCGGGTCGACCCGGCGTCGGGCTACCGCACGTACTCGGCGCGCGCGCTGCGCACCGCGGACTGGGTCCGGACCCTGCGCGACCTCGGGATGGGCGTCGCCGAGCTCACGGCGTGCGCCGGCCTCGTCGACGACCCGGCCGCGGTCCGCGCGGTGCTCGAGGCGCAGCGGGGCCGGCTCGTGCGGGAGGCCGCCGCGGCGCTGGCCCGGGTCGGCGACGTCGACCGGCTGCTCGCGACCCTCGACGTCCCGGCCGCGGCCGTCCCCGTGACGGTGCGCCGGCTCCCGGCCAGGACCGTCGCGTCGCTGCGCGCCACGATCCCCACGTACGCCGACGAGGGCGTGCTGTGGCAGCGCCTGTACCCGGCGCTCGCGGCTGCCGGCGGCCGGCCGGCCGCGCCGGGCTGGACGGCGGCGGTCCTCCACGACCCCGAGTTCCGTGAGCATGACGTGGACGTCGAGGTGCTGTGCGAGGTCGCGTCGCCGTTCGCCTCGACGGACGAGGTCCGGTGCGTCGAGCGGCCCGGCCAGGACGTCGCCGTGGGCGTGCTGCGCGGCCCGTACGACGCGATCGGGGCGACCGTCGGCGCGGTCGGCGCGTGGGTCGCCGAGCAAGGGCTCGCGTTCGACGGCCCGCTGCTCGACGTCTACGTCGTCGCGCCCGCGCAGGACCCCGAGCCCGCGCACTGGATCACCGAGGTCTGCGTGCCCGTCACCCCCGCCCGTCCCCCCGCCGACCAGGAGTCCTGAGATGACCACGACGACCGACCCCGACCTCCGCCGCACCCACCCGGGCGTGTGGCGCGCGCCCGACGAGCCCGAGCTCGTCGTCGTCCCGCCGATCCGCTACCTCATGGTCGACGGGGCCGGCGACCCGTCGGTCGCCCCCGCGTACGCCGAGGCCGTGCAGACGCTGTACGCGGTGAGCTACGGCGTCCGTGCGCTGGTCAAGGCGTCGGGCGGCACACCGTGGACGGTCATGCCGCTCGAGGGGCTGTGGTGGGCCGACGACCTGACGACGTTCACGAGCGGGCGCCGCGACGACTGGCTCTGGACGATGCTCATCGCGCAGCACGACGGCGTGACCGCCGAGCTGGTCGCCGACGCGCTCGGCACCGCGACGCGCAAGGGCAAGGCACCCGCCGCGGAGCGCCTGCGGCTCGAGGTGCTCGACGAGGGCGAGGTCGTCCAGGTGATGCACCACGGGCCCTACTCCGCGGAGGGACCCACGATCGAGCGTCTGCACGCGTTCGCCGCCGACGCCGGGCTGGCGCTCCGGGGCAGGCACCACGAGGTGTACCTCGCGGACCCGCGCCGCGTCGCCCCCGAGCGGATGCGGACGATCGTGCGGCAGCCCGTCGGGCGCTGAGCGCCCCCGCTGGGGACGCGCGTCGCCGGGCCACGGGGGCCGCGATCACCCCGCCGCCGCGACCTCCGTCGTCATGACGCAGTTCCCCTTGCCCTTGGGGCGCTGGTAGGCGAAGCCGAGCTCCTCATACATCGTCCGCGTGGCGTTGTAGAGGAACGAGGAGGACACCTTCTTGCCCGGCGGCAGGTCGTGCGGGTACGCCTCGACGAGCCCGCCCCCGGCGCGGGCGATGAGGGCCAGGGCGCCGCGCACCGCGACGGCGGCGACCCCCCGGCGCCGGTGGTCGCGGTCCACGAACAGGCACGTGATCCGGAAGTCGGGCGCCCGCACCAGGCCCTTCTCCCACTCCTTGCGGTGCTGGATGTTCGGCAGCTCGGCGACGGGCCCGAACTGCGCCCAGGCGAGCGCACGGTCACCCTCCAGGACCAGAGCGGCGTGGCTCCTGCCGGTCAGGACCAGCTGCCGTTTGAAGTCGCGGTTCCCGAGCTCCCGGCGCTCCGGCGGGTCGGGGTACAGGTGGAAGTAGGTGCACCAGCACCCGCCCCAGACGCCGTTGTGGCGCTCCGCGAGACCGGCGAACGCCTCCCAGGTGTCCGCGCCCAACGGCTCGATCCGGTAGCCGTCCACCATCGTCCCCGCGTCGCCCACCCGACCGACGGTAGGCCGTCCGCGGGACGGCCGGGAGCCCGCTCCGCCGCCCGATCAGGCGGAGGGTGCGCCCGGCGACACCAGCCCGGTCTCGTACGCGAGCACCACGAGCTGCGACCGGTCGCGGGCGTCGAGCTTGGTGAGCAGGCGGCTCACGTAGGTGCGGGCGGTCGCGGGGCTCAGGTGGAGCGTCGCCGCGATCTCCGAGTTGGAGCGACCGCGCCCGACCTCCCGCAGCACCTCGCGCTCGCGCTCGGTGAGCCCCGCGAGCCGCGCACCGTCGTCCGCCCGCGGCGCCACCGCCGCCGCCTGCATCACGCGCCGGGTCACTGCGGGGTCGAGCAGCGCGTCGCCCGCCGCGACCGCCCGGACCGCCTGCCGGAGCTCGTCGGGCGCGACGTCCTTGAGCAGGAACCCCGCGGCGCCCGCGCGGATCGCCTCGAAGACGTGCTCGTCCTCGTCGAACGTCGTGAGCACGAGCACCGCGACACCGGCGAGCGCGGGGTCGGCGACGATCGCGCGCGTCGCCCCGATCCCGTCGAGGTCGGGCATCCGGACGTCCATGAGCACGACGTCGGGCCGCAGCTCGCGCGCGCGGGCGACCCCCTGGCGGCCGGTCCCGGCGTCGGCGACGACCGTGATGTCGCCGTCGCGCTCGACGAGCGTGCGCAGCCCGGCGCGCAGGAGCTCCTGGTCGTCGACCAGCACGACCCGGATCATGCGGTCAGCCTCGCCGGCAGCCGCGCGTGCACGAGGAAGCCTCCGCCGTCGGCCGCGCCGGACGTCACCGTCCCGCCCAGGAGCGCGGCACGCTCGGCCATCCCGCGCAGCCCCTGCCCGGCGCCCGCCGCGGCCGGCGTGCGCGTCGCCCCGACGCCGTCGTCCCGCACCACGACGTCGAGCCAGCCGTCCGCGAGCGCAGCGTGGACCTCGACGCGCTGCGCGCCGGCGTGCCGCAGGGCGTTCGTCAGCGCCTCCTGCACGATCCGGTAGGCGCCCGCGCCGATCGCGCCGTCGACCGCGTCGTCCAGCACGTCGAGGTCGACCCGGACGTCGAGCCCCGCCGAGCGCGTCGACCCCGCGAGCGCGGCGAGCCCCGCGAGCCCGACGGTCCCGTGCGCCGGGTCGTCCGTCGGCGTGCGCAGGAGCCGCACGGTCGAGCGCAGCTCCCGCAGCGTCGAGGACGTGGCGGCGCGGACCTGCTCGAGCGACGCGGCGACGAGCGCGTCGTCGCACCCGACCGCCTCCGCCGCGACGTTCGCGTGCACGGCGATGACGGAGACGGTGTGCCCGACGGAGTCGTGCAGGTCGCGCGCGATGCGCACCCGCTGGGCCTGCAGCCGCTGGTCGGCCTCGAGCTCCTGCTCCGCGAGGGACGCGAGCCGCAGCCGCTCCTGGTCGAGGCGGGACCGGCGCCGCACCCGGACGCTGACCCCGAGCGCGACCGCGGCGACGACGAGCGTGACGTTCGTCAGCAGCTCGTAGCTCAGCAGGTAGGTCGCGGGCAGGCCCTCGGTGATCCGGAAGTACGCCGCGACGCCGACGAGCACCCCACCGATGGTCAGGGCCGCGCGCGTGCGGTCGAGCTCGGCCGCGGAGTAGAGCGCGGCCGCCGCCGGCAGCGCCTGCCCGATCGCCGGGAAGCCGAGCGCGTAGTACGCGAAGATCCCGAGCACCGTGACGAGCAGGACCGTGACGGGCCGGCGGCGCCGCACGAGCAGCACCGCGCCGAACCCCACCGCGAACACGTACGCGACCACCGACGGGTCGCGCTCGGACCCGAGCCCGGCGCCGACCGTGAGCGCGACGACGAGGACCGTCACGGCGGCGAGCCCGAGGTCGGCCGCGCGCTCCGAGCCGAGGCGGGTGGGCGCCGTGGCGCGGTCGGCCGCAGGCGCCGACGCCCGGTCGGCCGCGCCCGCCGAGCCGCCGGTGCCCCGAGGGCCGGGGCGCGCCGGTCCGGCGCCGGTGTCCGACGGCGACGCAGGTGGGACGGCCATACCCCGAGCGTAGGAAGCCGCCGCCCCCGGGGACATCCCCGAGCGGGCGACTGCCGGTGTCGCCTCCTGACGACAGCCGGCCACGACAGAGACCGGGGTGCACCGACGACACCCGACGGATTCCCGCGCGGCCCCCCGTTCCTAGCGTCGAACGCATGGACACCACGACTCCCCCCACCACCTCCCCGCGCCCGGTCCGGTGGCGCGTCGTCCTCGGCCTCGCCGCCACGGTGCTGCTCTGGCCGCTCCTCGGGATCGCCGGTCAGGACGGTCCCGTCTTCGCGCTGACGGTCTTCGCCCTGACCGCCGCGGTGTGGGTCGGCGTGCTCGGGCTGCGCGACGTGCCGCGTCCCGTCGCGACGGCGACGCTCGCCGGCGTCCTGTACGGCGCGGCGATCGTCACGCTGTCGGTCGTCGTCGGCGGCCGCGGGGCCGGCGTGACCGGGCCGGTGATCGTGCTCGGCGCCCTGTGGGAGCTCGCGTGGGTCGCGATGCTCGGCGCCGGCGCGGGGCTGCTCGGCCAGGCGATCCAGCGCGGGCGGGGGCGGCGGTCGTGAGGCGGACGGCCGCCGCGGCCGTGACCGTCGCGGTCGCAGTCGCCCTGGTCGCCGGCTGCGGTGTCCCGGTCTCGGTCTCGTCGGTCACCGCGCCCGACGACTTCGACACCCCCGTCCCTGTCCCGCCGCTCGCGCCGTCCGAGGTCGCGGCGGACGGCACCCGCACGTTCCGACTGACGGCGCAGGAGGGGACGACCCGGTTCCTCGACGGCATCGAGACTCCCACCTGGGGCTTCGACGGCGACCTGCTCGGCCCCACCCTCCGCGCGTCGCGCGGCGAGCAGGTCGCGGTCGAGGTCCGCAACGAGCTCCCCGAGCCGACGAGCGTCCACTGGCACGGCATGCACCTGCCCGCGGCGATGGACGGCGGCCCGCACCAGCCGGTCGACCCCGGCGAGGTCTGGCGCCCGACGTGGCGCGTCGACCAGCCCGCCGCGACGCTCTGGTACCACCCGCACCCGCACGGCCGGACCGAGGAGCACGTCTACCGCGGCCTCGCCGGGTTCTTCCTGCTCGACGACCCTGCCGCGCCGGACGTCGGCCTCCCGCACGCGTACGGGGTCGACGACGTGCCGGTCGTCGTCCAGGACCGGAACCTGGACGACGACGGGACGCTCGACCTCGACGGCGGCGAGGTCGGCGTGCTCGGCTCGCTCGTCACCGCCAACGGCGTGCACGGCGGTCACCTGACGGTCACGACCGAGCGGGTGCGCCTGCGGCTGCTCAACGGCTCGACGGGACGCACGTACGCGTTCGGGTTCACGGACGACCGGACGTTCCTCCAGGTCGCGTCCGACGGTGGGCTCCTGCCCTCACCGGTCGAGGCGACGCGGGTCCGCCTCTCCCCCGGCGAGCGCGCCGAGATCGTCGTGACGATGACGCCGGGCGAGACCGTGCGGCTGCGGTCGTTCCGGCCGGACCTCGGGCGGGTCGCCGCCGGGTTCGCGATGGGCGCCAACGACGAGTTCGACGTGCTGGAGCTGCGAGCCGCAGACGCGTTGGCGGCGTCGCCCGAGGTCGCGGACGTGCTGACGACGCTCGAACCGCTGCGCGAGGCCGACGCCGACGTGACCCGGACGTTCTCGGTCGCCGGGCGCGAGATCAACGGCCGGCGCATGGACATGTCCCGCATCGACGAGACCGTCGAGGTCGGCGCCACCGAGATCTGGGAGGTCCGCAACGACGACGCCGTCCCGCACAACCTCCACGTCCATGACGTGCAGCTCCGGGTGCTCGACATCGACGGCGGCGCGCCCCCGGCCGCGCTGGGCGGTCCCAAGGACACGGTGTACCTCGAGCCGCGGCGCACGTACCGGCTGATCATGCGGTTCGAGGACTACACCGACCCGGCCGTGCCGTACATGGTCCACTGCCACCTGCTGCTGCACGAGGACGAGGGGCTGATGGCGCAGTTCGTGGTCGTGGAGCCCGGAGCCGAGGTCAGGTCCTCGACGCGGGAGAAGTCCGCGCACGCCGACCACTGAGGCCCGCCGAGGGCCCGGCCGTCCTGCCCGCGCCGCCGGGGGACCTCGCGCAGCTGCCGCACCGCAGCGGCACGCACGTGGGGCGCGGACCCCTCCCGTGTCCCCCGCGAGAGCTACCCCCACTGCCCACCCCACGGTGACCCGCCCGCCCCCACCGCCTCCCTACTTTCGAGGCACAGCCCCGGCACCCCGCCGCGGCCCGTGGAGAGAGGCCGGTCGTGCGCCTGCTGAAGCAGCTCGGAACCGTGTTCGTCATCACCCTGGTCGGCAGCCAGGCCATCGCTGCGGTCGAGGGGAGCTGGCTCCTGACCCTCCTGCTCGGCGCCCTGACGGCCGGCCTGGCGCTGGCCGGGTACGCGTGGGTGGTCCGGCGGACCGAGCGCCGCGCACCGACCGAGGTCGGCAGAGCGGGCGCCGGCTCGGCGACCGGACGGGGCGTGCTGCTGGGGGTGCTGATGTTCGGCGTCGTGATCGCGTGCATCGCGCTCACCGGCGGCTACCGGGTCGAGGGCTGGGGCTCCGCGACCGTCGCGCTCGGCCTGATCGGGTTCACCGCCGCGACGGCCGTGACGGAGGAACTCGCGTTCCGCGGCGTCCTGTTCCGGGTCGTCGAGGAGCGCGCGGGCACGTGGGGCGCCCTGGCGCTGACCGCGGTGCTGTTCGGGGCGATGCACCTGGCGAACCCGGACGCGACGGTCTGGGGCGCCGTGGCGATCGCGATCGAGGCCGGCGGGATGCTCGGTGCCGCGTACGCCGCCACGCGCACCCTCTGGCTGCCGATCGGGCTGCACGCCGGCTGGAACTTCGCCGCTGCGGGGATCTTCGGTACGGAGGTCTCGGGCAGCGACGCCCCGCAGGGCCTGCTCGAGGGGGTCATGTCCGGACCCGTCCTGCTGTCCGGGGGCGCGTTCGGCCCGGAGGGCAGCCTGTTCGCGGTGCTCGCGGGCGCGGCGCTCACGGTCGTGTTCCTGCGGCTGGCGCGCCGGCGCGGGCGGATCGTCCCCGCCAGGCGACGCGCGGACCGCACGCCCGTCACGACTAGCGTGTGACGGTGATGGACCGGGAGCGGGTGGCGACGAGGTGGCGGGGCCTCGCCGTCACGGTCCGCGACCTGCCGCTCGCCGCCCTCGTCGCCGTCGCACCGCTGGTCCCGTCGCTGCAGAACCAGGGCACGCAGCTCGGGGACGTGCCGCACCGGCCGGTGGACGCGCTGGCCGTCGCCGCCGTCGCCCTGCAGTCGGCGCCGCTCGGGGTCCGCAGGCGCCTGCCGGCCGTCTGCCTCGCGCTCGTGTCCCTCGGGTTCGCCGTCGACCAGGTCCGCGGCTACCACTCGGTGGCGAGCATCGCCCTGCCGATCGCGTTGGTCAGCACGGCGGCCCACCTCGACCGGTTCCGGCGGACGACCGCTCTCCTGGCCTCCGCCGCGTACGTCCCGCTCGCCGTCGCGCTCGACCGGAGCGGCGCCCGGGAGCAGGTGAGCGGGTACCTCACGTTCTACCTGGTCCTCGCGGCGGCCTGGTGCGTCGGCGTGTGGGTGCGGCAGTCCCGCACCGCCGAGGCGGAGCACCGGGCGCACGCCGCCGAGAGCGCGCGTGCCGCCGAGCGGACCCGCATCGCCCACGAGCTGCACGACGTCGTGACCCACCACGTGACCGCGATGGTCGTCCAGGCGGAGGCCGCGCGGTACCGGACGGCGGATCCGGCTGCGCTCGACGAGACGCTGACCGCCGTCACCGACACCGGCCGCCGGGCCATCACCGACCTGCGCCACCTGCTCGACGTGCTCGACCCGGGCCACGACGCGGTGCGTGACGCGGACTCGCGGGCGCCGGCCGTCGGCGACATCGCCGGTCTCGTCGAGCAGACCCGCCGGGCCGGTCAGCCGGTCGAGCTCGCCGAGGAGGGCGACCCGCCCGCGAGCGCGGGCAGCGCCGAGGCGACGGCGTACCGCGTGGTCCAGGAGGCTCTGACGAATGCGCTCAAGCACGCGCACGGCCGCCCCACCACCGTCCACGTCCAGCACAGCGACGAGGCGATCACCGTGGAGGTCCGCACCGACGGCGCCGGCGACCGGTCCCCCGCTGCCCCGGGCGGCGGACGTGGTCTCGCGGGCCTGCGCCGGCGGGTCGACGTGCTCGGCGGGGAGCTCAGCGCGGGCGGGCAGCCCGGCGGCGCCTTCGTCGTCCGCGCCCGCATCCCGGCCGGGACGCCGTCGTGACCGCCCCGATCCGGGTCCTCGTGTGCGACGACCAGGCGCTGGTCCGCACCGGCTTCGCGACGATCATCGGCGCGCAGCCGGACATGGAGGTCGTCGGTGAGTGCGCCGACGGGCGCGCCGCGGTCGACCTCGCCGGGCGGTTGCAGCCCGACGTCGTGGTGATGGACGTGCGGATGCCCGTGCTCGACGGCATCGAGGCGACCCGGCTGCTCGCCGGCGCCGGTGTGCCGCAGCCCGTCAAGGTGCTCGTGGTCACCACGTTCAACCTGGACGAGTACGTGTACGAGGCACTCCGCGCCGGGGCCAGCGGCTTCCTGCTCAAGGACGCCCCGCCCGCGCAGCTGCTGCACGGCATCCGGACCGTCGCCTCCGGGGCCGCGCTGCTCGCACCTGAGGTCACGCGCCGGCTCGTCGGCCGGTACGCCGGACGCATCCGGCCGCCGCAGCCCACGGACAGCGCACTCACGCCGCGCGAGCTCGAGGTGCTGCGTCTCCTGGCCGACGGCCTGTCCAACGGCGAGATCGCCGCGGCCCTGGTGCTCAGTCCGGAGACCGTCAAGACGTACGTCTCGCGCATCCTCACCAAGCTGGACCTGCGCGACCGGGTCCAGGCGGTGGTCTACGCCTACCGGCGGGGACTGGTGAGCTGAGGACGCCCGGGCCGCGGCAGGGACGGTCGGTGACGCTCGGCTGCCGGGTCAGCCCGACAGTCGCGGCAGGCGCCCGTCAGAACAACGGCCACGGCACGGCCGGCATGTCGCCACCCGGCGCGGGGAACCGTCCGGCTCGGATCAGTCGGTCGCAGCGCTCGACGAGGGCGGCGACCTCGTCCTCGGTCACCAGCGCGGAAAGCCGACCGCCCAGCTCCGCGTCGAGCCCCGCGCGCACGCGCTCGACGCCCGCCACCTCGTCCGCCGACAGCGGCTCCCCCACCCAGCCCCACAGCACGGTCCGGAGCTTGTGCTCCTCGTGGAACGTGACCCCGTGGTCGACCCCGTACCGGTGCCCGCCGACCATCGGCAGGACGTGCCCGCCCTTGCGGTCGGCGTTGTTCACGAGGACGTCGAACACGGCCATGCGCCGCAGCGCCGCGGAGTCCTCGTGGATCACGGCAACCGTCCGCCCGGTCTCGTCCCGCCCCTCGAGCACGGTGCGCCACCCCTGCGCCGGCACCTCCGCGACCGGCACGACGTCGACCGGGTCCTGCTCGGCGTCCGGCTCCTGCCACAGCTGCACCATCCCGGGCCCGAGCGGCCCGTCCCGGAGCCAGGTCCGCGGGACGACGTCCCACCCGGTCGCCTCCGAGACGAGGTACGCGGCGACCTCGCGGTGCGCGAGGGTCCCGTCGGGGAAGTCCCACAGCGGGCGCTCACCGGCGACGGGCTTGTAGACGACCGCGACGTCACCGACCTTGCCGACGAAGGTCGCGTTCGACGCCGCGGTGATCCGACCGACGAGCTCGAGCGTGCCGCCGTCGAGGTCGACGTCCGGAGCCGTCACTCGCCGTCGGTCAGCCGGCAGACGTGGCCGTCGGGGTCGACCGGCTCGCCGCAGAGCGGGCAGATCGGCCTCCCGGCGCGCACGACCCGGCGCGTGCGCTGGACGAACGCGCGCGCGGTGCCGACCGGGATCCGCACGATCAGCATCTCGCTCGGCTCGTCGGCCTCGGCCTCGGGCTCGTCGACGGCGTCCTCGTCCTGCACGACCTCGACGGGGTAGGCCTCGATGACGACCTGCGCCGTCCGCGGGTCCCACCCCAGGCGCAGGGCACCGGCGCGGAACTGCTCCTCGACCGGCTGGTCCAGCGGCTCGTTGTCGACGAGCTCCGCGGGGGCCTCGGGCGGGATGCTCACGCGGTTGCCGTCCTCGGCCATGAGCCGGTTCAGCATCTCGTCGATCGTGTCCGCGAGGACCGCGGACTGCTCCTTCTCCAGGGCGACGCTCGTCGACCGCGCGCCGTCGCGTGCCTGCAGGTAGAAGGTCCGTTCGCCCGGGCGCCCGACGGTGCCCACGACGACGCGATCCGGCCAGTCGAACTCGTGGACGAGGGTCCGCATGCCCCCAGTCTACGAGCCGGACGCCCGATCCTGCCGGGCGACGCCGCCCGGCCCCGCGCCGCCGCCGACCGCCGCGTCGGCCACCGGACCGCTCGACCGGAGCCACGCGAGGTTGCCGAAGTCGGTGTTCGTCGCGACGACGTCCGGCCGGGTCCTGCCGTACCGGACGATCGAGACAGACGCCGGGCCGACGTTGAGCCGCTGGAACAGGTCGAGGTGCATCCCGAGGGCGTCGGCCAGGACGGCCTTGAGGACGTCGCCGTGGCTCACGGCCGCCCACACCGCGCCGGGGCCGTGCTCGGCCTCGAACGCCGCGTCGTGCCGCCGGACCGCCGCGACGGCCCGCGCCTGCATCGCCGCGAGCGACTCGCCGCCGGGGAAGGTGACGGCCGCCGGCTGCGTCTGCACGACCGACCACAGCGGCTCCTTCGCGAGCTCGCCGAGCGACCGCCCCTGCCACTCGCCGTAGCCGCACTCGGTGAGGGCCTCGTCGAGCCGCACCTCGAGCGCGCCCGCCTGCCGCTCGAGGACCGCCCGGGCCGTGTCCTGGCAGCGCTCGAGGGGGCTCGACACGAGCCCGACGAGCGGGACGACGCCGAGCCGCTCCCCGGTGCGCTCCGCCTGCTCGCGACCGACGTCGTCGAGCATCACGCCGGGCAGGCGCCCCGCGAGGACGCCGTCGACGTTCGCCGTGGTGCGACCGTGCCGGACGAGGATGACGGTGGCCATCCGTGCAGCCTAGGCACAGGCGGGCGGCCCACGTCGGCCTGAGCCGGGCAGCCCGTCGCGGCGGCGCGCCGTCTGGTACAACGAGACCGGGGCGTGCGAGCGGAGGTGGCCGGCGTGACGACGAGCTCCGGACGGCACACCGTGCTCGCCACGGCGGAGAGCGAGGCGTTCAGCTCGCTGCGCAAGCGACCGACGTCGCGGCAGGAGCGGTTCGCGCTCGGCAAGGGCCTGCGCCAGGAGGTCCCCCGTCGGGCGCTCGCGCACTGGAGCGCGCCCGACGACCGCCCCGACCCCGTCGAGCTGATCCGGCGCTCGCACGAGGGCCGGCTCGAGGAGCTCGTGCCGATCCGGGTCGCCCGCATGATGGCGTCGCCGTACGGGTTCCTGCGCGGCGCCGCGGTCGTCATGGCCGAGGACGTCGCGCGCCTGCCCGCCACCGGGATCACCCCCGTGATCTGCGGCGACGCGCACCTCGGGAACTTCGGCTTCTACGCCTCGCCCGAGGGCGAGCTCGTCATCGACCTCAACGACTTCGACGAGGCCCACCCCGGCGCCTGGGAGTGGGACCTGCGCCGGCTCGTCGCGAGCATCTGGGTGGCCGGCCGCGAGAACGCGGCGAGCGAGGACCGGTGCGCCGACGCCGTCATGTCGTGCGTCGCGGCCTACCGGTCGGAGGTCACCCTGCTCGCCGGGCAGCCGCTGCTCATGCGCTCGTACAACCGGCTCGACGTCGAGCGGCTGCGCGAGAGCGCGACCGACACGTCGCTGCGGGCCGAGATCGTGCGGGCCGCCGGTCGGGCACGGAACCGGACGAGCGACCGCGCGCTCCCCCGGCTCACCCACGAGCACGAGGGCCGGCGGCAGATCGTCGACAAGCCGCCCCTGGTCACGCGCGTGCCGGAGCCCGACAGCGAGCGCCTCGCGGCCGCGCTCGACGACTACCTCGAGACCCTTGCGCCGCACTGGCGCCGCGTCCTCGGCGGCTACACGCTCGTCGACCTCGCCCACAAGGTCGTCGGCGTCGGCAGCGTCGGCCTGCGGGCCTACGTGGCGCTGCTCGAGGGCAGCGACCCCGACGACGTGCTGTTCCTGCAGCTCAAGCAGGCGCGCCGGTCGGTGCTCGCGCCGTTCGTGCACGGCGACTCGGCGTGGCACGCGCACCAGGGCCAGCGGGTCGTGGAGTACCAGCAGGCGCTGCAGACGGTCAGCGACCCGCTGCTGGGGTGGACCACGGTGGACGACCGGCAGTACTACGTGCGGCAGTTCCGGAACATGAAGGGCAACGTCCCGATCGACGCGATCGACGCGGCGGCGCTGGCCGACTACGCCGGCATCGTCGGGCGCCTGCTGGCCAAGGGGCACGCGCGCACGAGCGGCGCGTCGATGATCGCCGGGTACGCCGGCCGGTCGGACCGTCTCGACCGGTCGATGGCCCGCTTCGCCCGGGCCTACGCCGACCAGACGGAGGCCGACCACGCCGCGCTGGTCCGCGCCGTCCGGCAGGGCGTGCTCCCGGCCGCCGAGGGCGCCGCCGAGCAGGTGGGCAGCGCGTTCCGGCCGTGACCACGCGCGTCTGAGCCGGTACGGGCCCGGTCCGCGCGGGCAGCTCCTCGACGGCTCCGCCAGCGAGTGGTAGGACGGACCTACCAGCCTCTCGCCCGAGGAGACCTGATGCGACCGTCCCGGCAGATCGGCTCGCGTGCGGCGCTCGTCGCCACCGTCGTCCTCGCACTGGGGGTGGGCGTCGCGCCCGCCTCGGCGCACCCGCCATACCCGGGGCACGACGACAAGGCGCCGGTCGCCACCGGGTACGGCGGGGCGGTGACCACGGTCGACGCGGACGCGACCCGGGTGGGCCTCGACGTGCTGCGCCGGGGCGGGAACGCGGTGGACGCCGCCGTCGCGGCCGCGGCGACGCTCGGCGTGACCGAGCCGTTCTCGGCGGGCATCGGGGGTGGCGGCTTCTTCGTGTACTACGACGCGGCGACCGGTCAGGTCCACACCATCGACGGGCGTGAGACCGCGCCGGTGGCGATGCAGAGCGACGCGTTCGTCGAGGACGGCGTGCCGATCCCGTTCGCCGACGCGGTGACGTCCGGCCTGTCCGTCGGAGTGCCCGGCACTCCCCAGACCTGGGCGACGGCTCTCGACCAGTGGGGTTCCCTGGACCTGCGGCAGGCCCTGAGCGGGGCCACCGAGGTGGCGCGCCGGGGATTCGTCGTGGACCAGACGTTCGCGGACCAGACCGCGGCGAACGTCGCGCGGTTCTCCGCCTTCCGGTCGTCGGCGGACCTCTTCCTGCGGCGCGGCGCACCCCCCGCGGTCGGCTCGGTCTTCCGCAATCACGACCTCGCCCACACCTACGACGTGCTCGCCCATCGCGGGGTCGACGCGTTCTACACCGGCAGGCTCGCCCGGGAGATCGTCCGCACGGTCCAGAGGCCGCCGGTCCGCCGGCACAGCCCGCTCGTCGTCCGCCCGGGGCTCCTCGAGCCGGGTGACCTCGCGTCCTACGAGGCACCCCTGCGTGCACCCACGCTCGTGTCCTACCGCGGGCTCGACGTGTACGGCATGGCGCCACCGTCATCCGGCGGCTCGACCGTCGGCGAGGCCCTGAACATCCTCGAGTCGCGTCCCGGCGGACCGTTCGACACGACCCAGACCCTGCACGGCTACCTCGAGGCGAGCGCGCTGGCGTTCGCCGACCGCAACCGGTACGTCGGCGACCCGGCGTTCGTCGACGTACCCCTGGAGCAGCTGCTCTCGGACGGGTTCGCGGCCGAGCGCGCGTGCCTGATCGACCCGGCCTCCGCCCTGGTCAAGCCGGTGTCGCCCGGCGTGCCGGACGGCGACTACGCCTCCTGCGAGCCGGCGTCGGTCGGGACGGAGGTGTCGGACGGTGAGTCCACGACGCACCTGACCACGGCGGACCGCTGGGGCAACGTGGTGGCGTACACCCTGACCATCGAGTCGCTCGGCGGCAACGGGATCGTGGTGCCGGGCCGCGGGTTCCTGCTCAACAACGAGCTGACCGACTTCACCTTCACCGACACGCAGGGCGGCGACGACCCGAACCTGCCCGGCCCCGGCAAGCGGCCGCGCAGCTCGATGGCACCGACCATCGTCCTGGCTGACGGCAGCCCGTTCCTGGCGCTCGGCTCCCCCGGCGGGTCGACGATCATCACGACGGTGCTGCAGATCCTCGTGAACCGCCTGGAGCTCGGGATGGACCTGCCGGCCGCCGTCGCAGCGCCGCGCGCAACCCAGCGCAACACCGCCGCGGTCCAGGCCGAGCCCGGCTTCGACCGGACGGCGCTCCAGGCCCTCGGTCACGTGTTCACCGACAACCCGGAGATCGGTGCGGCCACCGCGATCGAGTTCCTCCCCGGCGGTGCACTGCTCGCGGTGGCCGAGCCTGCTCGTCGGGGCGGGGGCAGCGCGGCGGTCGTGCACAGGGGCTGACACACCGAGCGCCCGTCCCGGACGTCGCGGCGCACGGTCCCCGGGCACAGGAAGGGCCGCCACCCCCGGCGAGAGGGATGACGGCCTTCGAGTGCCGGGGCAGCCTTGCGGCGCTCGCAGCAGTGGAGGTGGCGGGAATCGAACCCGCGTCCGATGACGAAAAACCAGGACTTCTCCGGGCGCAGCTTGCTGCGCTTTTTCTCAGCCCTCGCGATCTAGCAAGCATGTCGCGAGCGGGCTCAGTCGTCTAAGAGTCCCCCCAGCACCGACGACGAATGCTGGGAGCAGTGGCTCTCTAGATGACGCCAGCTACCGAGTCGAGAGCACTCTCGGGCTGACGGACTTCGTAACTAGCTCAGGCGGCGAGTTCGAAGTCGGTGCGCGATGTATTGGCACCTATGGGTTTGCACGGATCGTTTACGAGATAACCGTGCGTCCTCGGCCCGCTTCTCCTGGCTCGACGATCACCGTCGAAACCGATCACCCCCGTGTTGAGTTATCAACTGCCCGCCCTCCCCCGGAGGGGCCGGCGTGCGTCGCTCATCGTACGTCACAACACGCGGACCCGTCCCGTTCATTCCCGTTGACCTGCGTCGACGACGCGAGCGGAGTCGCCAGTCGGACGAGCGTCCACCATGTGACCCTCCGCCGGGTCCCGCCGCGCGCGGTCGGCCCGCAGGCGGCACCATACGCACAGACATTCCGGACCCGACCCCGACGAGGTGGACCTGGTGACCCAGCACGAGCTCGAGCTGCACAACGACCGTCGCGAGACCCGCACCGAGCGGATGGACCGCAACTGGAACGAGCTGCTCCAGGAGCTGCGGGTGACGCAGACGGGCGTGCAGATCCTCACGGGCTTCCTGCTCACCGTGCCGTTCCAGCAGCGGTTCGGGGACCTCGACGAGTTCCAGCGCGCGGTCTACCTCGTGCTCGTGGCGCTCGCGCTCGTCACGACCGGACTCATCACGGCTCCCGTCAGCCTGCACCGGATCCTGTTCCGCAAGGGCCTCAAGCCGGAGCTCGTCGAGTGGGGCGACCGGCTCGCCCGCGCCGGGCTGGCGTTCCTCGCGCTCGTGCTGACCGGCGCGGCGCTCCTGCTGTTCGACTTCGTCGTGGACCGCACGGCGGGGTACGTCGCGGGCGGCGCGACGCTCGTGTTCCTCGGCGTGATCTGGCTCGTCGTCCCGCTGCTCGAGGCGCGCAAGGCGCAGGGGTCGGACGACCCTGACGAGCGCGGTGCGGGCATCGACGACTGACGCGCCCCGCACGGGGAGCGACGACCCCGGCGCGACAGCCGAGGGGCGCTCCGCACCGACGACGTCACCGCGGCACGCGGCGCGCGAGCTCCTCGACGAGCAGCGGCACGAGCTCCGGGTCGCTCAGCACCCGGAAGTGCCCGGGCGTCGCGAGCTGCACGTTGTGCGCGCCGACGAGCTCGCTGCCGCCGGGGATGTGCGGGTCGAACCGGGTGTAGACGCTCGTGATGCGGTGGTTCGGGACCTGCTGCGCCTGCAGCGCGGTCAGCACCTCGTCGGTCGGCAGGAACGTCCGGACGCTGCGCAGCGGGATCCAGCGCGCGTACGGCGAGCCGGCGAACGGGGTGTTGATCGCGACCATCCCGGCGACGCGGTCCCCCACGTCGGGGCGGCCCATGACGGTCTTGCCGATGAGCCCGCCCTTGCTGTGCGCCACGATCACGACGTCACGGAGGTCCTCGGCGAGGATCTGCTCGGCGACCAGGTCCGCGGCGGCCGGGATCGCGCCGGCGTTGAAGCCGAGCTGGTCGACGACGTGCACCGCGTGGCCGCGGTCGTGCAGCGCGCGGGCGAGCGGGTGCATGAACTTCCACGTCTCGTACACGCCCGGCAGCAGGAGCACGTCCGGCTCGACGCGCGGCTCCGGGTGCAGCCAGTCGTCGGCGCTCGCGCGGCGCACGAGCCCGGCAACTTGCCACCACGACACGTAGGCGTAGTCGGCGGCCCACCATGCGCCCTTGCGGAGGACGCCCAGCACCGACGACGGGCTCACGGTGCCTCCCCCGTGCACAGCTCGGCGACCGCCTCGGGGTGCGTGTACATCGCGACGTGCCCGGCGCCGGCGATCTCCGCACTGCGCCCGCGTGGGGCGGCCGCCGCCAGCTCGTCCTGCCAGCGCCGCGTGCAGATCGGGTCCTTCTCGCCGCGCACGAACAGCAGCTCGTCGGTCACCTGCGCGGCGGCGTCCTCGGTCGCGTAGCCGAGCATCGGCCGGAGCATCGCCGTGTACCAGCGGGGGCCCGCACGCAGGTAGTCGGAGGTGATGATCGCGTTCGCCCGCACCGGCTCGTGCAGGCCGTCGCGCGCGAGCCGCAGCGCCTGGCGCACGGGGTTGCGCGCGGCGCTGTCGATCACGGTGCCGATGCACACGCCGCGCCCGGCGGCACCGGGCGCCTGCCGCATGGCCTCGACGACCACCTGGGCGCCCATCGAGTGCCCGACGAGCACGGGCCGGTCCAGGTCCGCGGCGCGCAGGTAGTCGCGCAGGGTCACGGCCATGCTCTCGACCGACGGGCGCTGGTTGAGCCGGGGCGAACGACCGAACCCGGGCAGATCGGGGATCAGCACGCGGTGCTCGCCCCCCAGGAGGTCGGCGAGCGGTGCGAAGTACCGGCCGGAGACACCGATCCCGTGCACGAGCACGAGGGTCGGGCCGGGGGCGTCCGGGTCCCCGAGCTCGGTCGCGACGACCTCGGCCGCGCCCCCGAGCGTGACCGTCGTCCGGCGGGGGGTGGTCGACACCCGCGGGGCCCCGCGGTGCAGCGCGCGTGCGTCATCACCGGCGAGCAGCGCGTCCGCACGCTCGAGGGCGTCGGTGCCGGTGGAGTCGACCGGCTCGTCCGCGGCCGTCCGCAGGCCCGTCACGCGGCTCCCGCCTCGGCGACGGGCGGCTCGGACATCGCGTCACCCACGACGGCGGCACCGGACGGCCCGGGCACGACCGTGAGGATCCCCGAGTCGAGCGCGATCGTGGTGTCGAGCGTGACGTACCCGCGCTCGTCGAAGAGCACGGTCACGCGCTCGGCCTCCACGACCGACACGACGCCGGTCCCGAACTCGGTGTGCTCGACGTGCTCCCCCGTGCGCAGCCGGGACTCGGCGACGTCGAGCGACGTGCCCTGCTCGCAGTTGTCGCACCGGCCGCACTGCTCGGGGTGCGCCTCGCCGAGCAGCTCGAGGAGCAGGCGACGCCGGCAGTCGGTCGCGTCCGCGTAGGTGCGGACGAGCTCGACGCGCGTGGTGTCGATCTCCTGGAGCCGCTCGCGCCGCTCGGTCACGGCCTTGAGCGCCCTGGCCGGGGTGAGGTCGCCCGCACGCAGCAGGTCGCCGTCCGGGTGGACGGCCTCGACTCCGAGCAGCGCCCCGAGCACGCGCGAGAGCGTCCGGCTGGTGAGCCCGGTCCGCTCGACGAGCTCGTCGCGCGTGGCCGGCTCCTTCGCGAGCTCGCGCAGCACCTTGCGGACCGTCTCGGGCTTCGGACCGCCGCCCGAGCGCAGGTAGTGGTTGAGCCCGAAGTCGTCGGGCCGTGTGAACAGCACCGCGGTCGCGGGCTCCTCGTCGCGCCCCGCGCGCCCGACCTCCTGGTAGTACGCGTCGAGCGACGGCGACGGGCCCGCGTGCACGACGAAGCGCACGTCGAGCCGGTCGACGCCCATCCCGAACGCGCTGGTCGCGACGACGAGGTCGGCGTCGCCGCGCAGGAACGCGTCCTGGGCGGCGGAGCGGTCGGCCGCCCGGAGCCCCGCGTGGTAGACCAGCGCGGGCCTGCCGGCGTCCGCGAGGGCGGCCGCGAGCGCCTCGACGTGCGTGCGGGTCCGCCCGTAGACGATGCCCGAACCCTCCTGCTCGAGCACCCAGGCGACGACCCGCTGGTCGCGCTCGGGCTCGGTCGCGGCGTGGTGCGCGCCGAGCCAGATGTTGGGCCGGTCGGCGTCGTGCACGAGCACGCGCGGCTCGTGCATCGCGAGGCGCTCGACGATCTCGTCGCGCACGTGCGGCGACGCGGTCGCGGTCATCGCGAGGACCCGCGGGCGACCGAGGCGCTCGACGGCCGCGCCGATCTGCAGGTAGTCGGGTCGGAAGTCGTGACCCCACTCCGCGACGCAGTGCGCCTCGTCGACGACCACGAGCCCGACGTCGGCGGTCACGAGCTGGTCGATCACCGCCGAGCGGACCAGCTGCTCGGGGGCGAGCAGCAGCACGTCGAGCTCGCCCGCGGCGGCGAGCTCGAGCGCCTGGCGCTGCTGGCGCGCGGTGCGGGCGGAGCTCACGGCCTCGGCGCGCAGCCCGGCCTCGCGCAGCGCGGTGACCTGGTCGCGCTGCAGGGCGAGGAGCGGGGAGACGACGACGGTGAGCCGGCCGGTGAGGAGCGTCGAGATCGCGTAGACCGCGGTCTTGCCGGCGCCGGACCGGGCGACGAGCAGGGTGTCGCGCTCGCGCAGCCCGTCGAGCGCGTCGCGCTGGGACTCCCGCAGCCGCGCGTCCGCGCCGAGCACCCGCTGCACCGCCGCGTCGAGCTGCGCGGACGGCGTGGGCAGCGGCGTGACGGCGGCGTGGGTGTCGTCCGTCGCGTCGTCGCGGGTGCTGGCCCCGGTATGCCCGCTCATGCGACGACCGCGGGCTCGAGGTGCACGGCCTTGAGCACGGTCATCGCCGCGAGCAGGTCGGGCCCGTACCCGGCGCCGGCCCCGCTGTCGCGGCGCGGGTCGGCCGAGCCGCCGGGTGCGCCCCCGAAGACCGCGTTGATCTTGACCGTGCCGACCTCGAGCTCCTCGGCGGCGAGCAGCGCGTGGTCGAGGCGCGGCGTCAGGACCGTCGCCGCGAGCCCGTACCGGCCCTCGTTGGCCAGCGCGAGACCCGTGTCGAAGTCGGGCACCCGGGTGATCGCCGCGACCGGGCCGAACGTCTCCTCGGTCATGACGTCCATGTCCACGGTGCACCCCTCGAGCACGGTCGGCGGGTAGAACGCGCCCGGCCCGTCGAGCCGCAGGCCGCCGGTGCGCAGCTCCGCCCCCGAGCGGACCGCCGCGTCGACGTGCGCCTCGACGACCGCGAGCTGCTGGGCGTCGACGAGCGGGCCCAGGTCGGTGGCGTCGTCGTCGGGCGCCCCGACCTTCATGCCCTCGGCGATCGCGACGAGCTCGGTGACGACGGCGTCCGCGACGTCCTCGTGCAGGTAGACGCGCTCGACCGAGGTGCAGAGCTGGCCCGTGTTGACGAACGCGCCGATGCTGATCTGCTGCGCGGCCCACGCCGGGTCGACGCCTGCGTCGACCACGATCGGGTCCTTGCCGCCGTTCTCCCGCAGGACGCGTGCGCCCCGCGCCCCCGCGACGGCCGCGATGCGGCGCCCGGTCGCGGAGCTGCCGACCTGCGCGACGAGGGCGACGCGCGGGTCGGCGACGATCGCCTGCCCGGTCTCCCCGTCGCCGTTGACGACGTTGAGCACGCCCGCGGGCAGGGCCTCGGCGATGGTGCGGCCGAGCTCCCACCCGGGCAGCGCGCTGCGCTCGGACGGCTTGTGGACGACCGTGTTGCCGGTCACGAGCGCCGCCGCGATGAGCCCGGCGGCGGCAGGGTACGGGTCGTTCCAGGGCGTGATGACCGCGACGACGCCGTGGGGCTCGCGGCGCACGACATCGACCGCGGTGGTCGATCCGGCCAGCGTGCGCCCCGTCGCGCCGAGGCCCGTCGTGGCGGCCTCCTCGAGGATCTCGGCAGCGACGAGCGCCGAGCCCGTCGACTGGCCGAGCAGGCGCCCGGTGCTCGCGGTCAGCGCCGCGCCGAGCTCGTCCGCAGCCGCGCGGACCGCCGCGGCGGCCGTTCGCAGCGCGGCGGCACGGTCCCCCGGCGACGTCCGGCGCCACGCCGTGCGGGCGCGGTCCGCGGCGGCCACGGCGGCGTCGACCTCGTCGGGCGTCGCGGGCACGAGCACGAGGCTCGGCTCGCCCGTCACCGGGCTCACCCGCCCGACCTCACGCTCCCCCGTGCCCGTCACGTGCTCGCCGTCGACGTAGTGGGTGGCGAGGCGCGGGGTCGACGACCCGGCGGCGGTCGTGGCGTCGGCGGCGGGTGCGGGCGAGGTCAGGGTCACGGAGGGCTCCGATCGGGCTCGGTGGGCGCGGACCCGGCTCGTGTCCCGACCGGTCCGTGCGGTGCTGCTCGCACGAGCGTCGCCGAGACGGCCCTGCTCCGCCACCGGTGCGACCCGGACGGGCGGCGCCGCGGTCCGTCAGCCCGCGGCGAGCACGTCCGCGAGCGCGAACCGCACCGGCTCCTCGAGCTGGGAGTACGTGCACGACGCCGGGTCGCGGTCGGTGCGCCAGCGCCGGAACTGCGTCGTGTGCCGGAACCGGTCGCCCTCGAGGTGGTCGTACGCGACCTCGACCACCCGCTCGGGCCGCAGCGGCACGAACGACAGGTCCTTGCCGCTGTTCCACCGGCTCGTCTCGCCCTTGCGCGGGGTGCGCCCGGTCGGCTCGCCGCCCCACGGGTGCGTCGCGAGGTCCGTCACGAGCGGCGCGAGCTCGGTCACGAGCTCCCGGCGGCGCGCCATGGTGAACGACGCCGCGACCCCGACGGACGCCAGGACGCCGTCGGGCCGGTAGAGCCCGAGCAGCAGCGACCCGAGCGCGTCGTCGCCCGACGTGTGCGGGCGGTACCCGGCGACGACGCAGTCGGCGGTGCGCTCGTGCTTGATCTTCTGCATGACGCGCTTGCCCGGCTCGTAGACGGTGTCCGGACCCTTCGCGACGACGCCGTCGAGCCCCGCGCCCTCGAACTGCTGGAACCAGTCCTGCGCGACGGCGGCGTCGTCGGTCGACGGCGTGACGTACACCGGCCCGCTCCCGCGCACGAGCCCCTCGAGGACCCGGCGCCGCTCGACGTACGGGCGGCTGGTCAGGTCGTCGTCACCCAGCGCGAGCACGTCGAAGAGCACCAGCATCGCGGGCGTCTCCTTCGCGAGGAGCTGCACCCGCGACGCGGCGGGGTGCACGCGCTGCTGGAGCGCGTCCCAGTCGAGCCCGCCGGTCGTCGCGGACGGCACGACGATCTCGCCGTCGACCACGCACCGCTCCGGCAGGTGATCGAGCGCGTACTGCACGACCTCGGGGAAGTACCGCTGCATCGGCTTGGTGTTGCGGCTGCCGATCTCGACCTCGTCGCCGTCGCGGAACACGATCGCGCGGAAGCCGTCCCACTTGGGCTCGTACCACCGGCCCGCGGGGATCGTCGGCACGGACTTCGCGAGCATCGGGTCCACGGGCGGCATCACGGGCAGGCGCATGCCGTCAGTGTGGCCCGCGCACCCGGGGGCGGCCAGCGTCGCGGCCGCGGGCCCGGGCCGGACGTCGCGAGCGACCCGGGCGGGCGCGCACCAGCCGGACGGCGAGCACGGGTCGGACGGCGTCGCCCCGCGGCGGGCCGGGTCAGGAACCCGGCCCGCCGCGGAGCAGGACGTGCCCGACGCGTCAGGCGACCGTCGTCCGCGCGGTCCGCACCGCCGTCGTCGCGCACGCCCCGAGGTCCTTCCACACGCCCCAGTCGCTCGCGCGCGGCGCCTCGCCCTGCGTCCACCACTGCGCCTGCCAGGTGCGGCCGGCGTAGGAGACGCGTGCGCCGCCCGTGTAGACCGCCGCGGCGGACCACGGCGTCGCGGCGCAGGTACCGGGGTCGGTCGGCGTCGGGGTCGGCGTGGGCGTCGGGCTCGTCGGCGTCGGGCTGGGCGTCGGTGTCGGGCTGGGCGTCGTCGTGCCGCCGCCGACCTGCAGGTCGACGCAGCTGTAGAACGCCATCGCGGTGTTCGAGACGTTCCACCGCGCGAGCACCGTGTGCCGCCCGGTCGGCAGGTCCGTGAGCGTGTGGCTGATCGTCGCGGACGGCTGCGCACCGCCCTGGTCGAACGTGCGGTGCAGCACGCCGTCGACGAAGTACTCCCACGTGCTCGTGTTGTGCGCGGCGGTGAGCTTCCACTGGAACGTGACCGAGCGCCCGACGGACGTCACGGGCCACGGCTTGCTCGCGTCGTCGAGCACGGCGAACTGCGCGTTGCCGCCGCTGCAGCGCATCGAGCCCTTGGGCGCCTCGACGCTCTGCGGCTCGTACCGCACCTGCCCGCAGTCGAAGGGCGCGGCGCCCGTCCTGCAGTGGTCCTGCCGGCTCGGGGGTGACGTGACCCAGCCGTGCGCGCCGGCGCTCGTCGCGAGCCCGACGGGGACGGCCAGCGCCCCCACCAGCCCGCCGACGAGGACGGCGCGCACACAACGTTCGCGGAATCGCTTCATCGGGACTCTCGCTCTCTGCTCGGGGGTCGAACCAGGATGAGTCGGACGGGCCTATTTGTACACAGTGCTTACTAACCCGTCCCCTCCAGGGTCGCGCGACGAGGCCGCGAGCGCAAGCACCGGCTGTTCGCCGGCCGTTCACCCGAGAGGGCTTGACGGTCACCTTGTGCGCGATACAGTTGTGTCCGTTGCACCGGCCCGACCGGGCACCGCAGCAGGACCACCGATCACCACGAGGAGACGCACCATGGGCTTCATCACCGTCGGCACCGAGAACTCCACGGACATCGAGCTGTACTACGAGGACCACGGCACCGGTCAGCCCGTCGTGCTCATCCACGGCTACCCGCTCGACGGGCACTCGTGGGAGAAGCAGACCGCGGCCCTCCTCGACAACGGTTTCCGCGTCATCACGTACGACCGCCGCGGCTTCGGGAAGTCGAGCAAGGTCACGAGCGGGTACGACTACGACACGTTCGCCGCGGACCTCAACACGGTCCTGGAGACCCTGAACCTCAACGACGTCGTGCTCGTCGGCTTCTCGATGGGCACCGGCGAGGTCGGCCGCTACCTCGGCACCTACGGCTCGGCGCGCGTCGCGAAGGCCGCGTTCCTCGCGTCGCTCGAGCCGTTCCTGCTGCAGACGGACGACAACCCGACGGGCGTCCCCGGCACGGTGTTCGAGGGCATCCGCGAGGCCGCGACGAAGGACCGCCACGCGTGGTTCGACAACTTCTTCGCCGACTTCTACAACCTCGACGAGAACCTCGGCTCGCGCCTGAGCGAGGCCGCGGTCCGCGGCAGCTGGAACGTCGCCGCGTCGTCCGCGCCGATCGCCGCCTACGCGGTCGTCTCGAGCTGGCTCACGGACTTCCGTGCCGACATCGAGAAGGTCGACGTGCCCTCGCTCATCCTGCACGGCACCGGCGACCGCATCCTGCCGATCGACGCCACCGCGCGGGAGTTCCGCAAGCGCCTGCCCGAGGCGACCTACGTTGAGATCGAGGGCGCGCCGCACGGCCTGCTCGCGACGCACCCGGACGAGGTCAACGAGGCGCTGCTCGCCTTCCTCGCGAGCTGACGCACCGCGGGGGCGGCCCGGGTGACCGGGCCGCCTCCGCGTCGGCCACCTACGATGGAGACGACATGACCACCACCCTGCCCTCCGGGGCGATCCCGTCGCGGCTCAGCCGCCTGCGCGACGTCCCGTCCGGCACGGTGGGGTCGTGAGCGCGACCACGGGGGGTGGGCGAGCAGTGAGCGACGACGCCACGACGCACAGCACACGCACGCGCCGGTCACGGGCCGACGGCGCACGACCGGACGCACCGCCGCCCGGGGCCGACGAGGACGTGCCGGGCGCACTCGAGGCGATGATCTGCTTCGACATCTACTCCGCGTCGCGCAACCTCACCTCGGTCTACCGGCCGCTGCTCGACGCGCTCGGCCTCACCTACCCGCAGTACCTCGTGATGCGCGTGCTGTGGTGCCAGGGCGAGCGCACCGTCCGCGAGCTCGTCGACGAGATCCAGCTCGACTACGGGACCCTCTCGCCCCTGCTCAAGCGGCTCGAGGCCGCCGGCCTGGTCGACCGCCGCCGCCGCGCCGACGACGAGCGCTCGGTCCTGGTCTCGCTCACCGCCAAGGGCGCCGAGCTGCAGGAGCGCAGCACGCAGGTGCCCGACGCGATCGGCGCGGCCCTCGACCTCACGCCCGAGGAGTCCGCGGACCTGCGCCGGCTGCTGCACAAGGTCAGCGCGAACACGCTGCGCGCCGCGCACTGACCGCGGGCACCGGGGGCGGGGGCGCGAGCGCACCGGCGGGCGGGCTCTCCCCCGACCCTGACGGTCGCCGCCGCCTCACCGCGGCGCCTGCCCGCGTGAGTCGCGCAGGCCGCGATCACGGGCGCGCCCGCAGTCGGCACGCGAGCAGTCGGCCACCTACCGTGGCCTGGCCACCCCGTCGACGAAGGGCCGGACATGGCCGCGCACCCCGCCCGCACCCACGACGCTCACGGGGGCCCACCCGCCTGGGCCGCGCAGCCGGCGTCGACCCGCACGCGCCCCCGGACCGCGGGCCGCCTCGCGCTCGGGGCGTTCCTCGCGTTCGCCGGGATCAGCCATCTCACGACGGCCCGCGAGGAGTTCCGGGCCCAGGTGCCGACGTGGGTCCCGCTCGACCCGGACACCGTCGTCGTGGCGTCGGGCGTCGTCGAGGTCGCGCTCGGGGCGGCGCTGATCGCGGTCGGCGGCCGGCACCGGGCGGTGGTCGGGTGGGTCGTCGCCGCGTTCTTCGTCGCCATCTTCCCCGGCAACATCTCCCAGCTCGTGACGCGCACGGACGCGTTCGGCCTCGACTCCGACGCCGCGCGGGCGGTGCGGCTGCTCTTCCAGCCGCTGCTCGTGGTCTGGGCGCTGTGGTCGACGGGTGCGTGGCGTGCGTGGCGTGAGCACCGCGCGAAGGCGTCCGCCGCGCGCTGACCGGATCGCCGTCTCCGGCGCCGGCGCCGGCGCCGGCGGACACGACAACCGCCGGGGCCGTCGCACACGAGACCTGCCCGTGCCGGTGCACGCCGGACGCGCGCGTGCGACGGTGGGACGGACCGGCCTGCACGGCGGACGACGACGCGAAGGACCCCCGTGGCGAACCGACTCGCAGCGAGCACGAGCCCCTACCTCCAGCAGCACCGCGACAACCCCGTCGACTGGTACGAGTGGGGCGACGAGGCGTTCGCGGAGGCGCGCCGGCGCGACGTGCCCCTGCTGATCTCCGTCGGGTACGCCGCGTGCCACTGGTGCCACGTCATGGCCCACGAGTCCTTCGAGGACGAGGCGACGGCGCTGCTGATGAACCGAGGCTTCGTCGCCGTCAAGGTCGACCGCGAGGAGCGCCCCGACGTCGACGCCGTGTACATGTCGGCCACGCAGGCGATGACCGGCCAGGGCGGCTGGCCCATGACGGTCTTCGCGACGCCCGACGGCGAGCCGTTCTTCTGCGGCACGTACTACCCGCCGCGCCCGGTGGGCGGCATGCCGTCGTTCCCGCAGGTGCTCCAGGCGATCGGGCAGGCGTGGACCGAGCAGCGCCACGACATCGAGCACAACGCCACTGCGTTGCGCGACGCGCTCGCCTCCGCGACGCCCGCGGGCGCCGGGGTCCCGGCCGCGCTCGCGCACGAGACCCTCGAGGGGAGGACGGCGACGGCGCTCGACGCGCTGGCGACCCAGTACGACGCGCGGTCCGGCGGCTTCGGCGGCGCACCGAAGTTCCCGCCGTCGATGGTGCTCGAGTGGCTCCTGCGCCGGCACGCCCGCACGGGCGACGAGCGTGCTCTCGCGATGGCCGAGGGCACCCTCGAGGCGATGGCGCGTGGCGGCATGGCGGACCAGCTCGGCGGCGGCTTCGCGCGGTACTCGGTCGACGCGACGTGGACGGTGCCGCACTTCGAGAAGATGCTCGACGACAACGCCGAGCTGCTGCGCGTCTACGCGCACTGGTGGCGCGCGACGGGCTCGGAGCTCGCGCGGCGGGTCGTCGAGGGCGCCGCCGGGTGGCTGCTGCGCGAGATGCGCACGCCCGAGGGCGGGTTCGCGGCGTCGCTCGACGCGGACACCCAGGGCGTCGAGGGTCTGACGTACGTGTGGACGCCGCAGGACCTCGTCGACGTCCTCGGGGCGGAGGACGGCGCGTGGGCCGCGGAGCTGTTCGGCGTCACGCCGGAGGGCACGTTCGAGCACGGGACGTCGGTCCTCGAGCTGCGCACCGACCCCGCGCCGGGCGAGCGCGGCCGGTTCGACGACGTGCGCGCGCGTCTCCTCGAGGCCCGGGACCAGCGCCCGCAGCCCGGTCGGGACGACAAGGTCGTCGCGGCGTGGAACGGGCTCGCGATCGCGGGCCTCGCCGACGCCGGTGCGCTGCTCGACCGGCCCGAGTGGGTCGACGCCGCGACGCGCGCCGCCGAGCTGCTGTGGTCGCTGCACGTCCGCGAGGGCGCGACCGGCCCGCGCCTGGCCCGCACGTCGCGCGACGGCGTCGTCGGCCGCTCCCCCGGTGTGCTCGCCGACTACGCCGACGTCGCCGAGGGCTACCTCACGCTGTTCTCCGCGACCGGCGACCCGGTCTGGTTCGAGCGTGCCGGCGCACTGCTCGGGACGGTGCTCGCGCACTTCCGGGACGACGCGGGCAGCTTCTGGGACACCGCCGACGACGAGACCGACGCCGTGCTGGCGCGGCTGCAGCGTCCGCAGGAGATCGCGGACGGCCCGTCACCGTCGGGACCGTCGGCCGCGGCCGGCGCGCTCCTGACCTATGCCGCGCTGAGCGGCTCCGCCGAGCACCGCGAGGCCGCCGAGCACGCGCTCGACCGTCCGCTGGCCGTCTCCGGACGCTTCCCGCGCGCGACGGGCTGGCCGCTCGCGCTCGCCGAGGCGGTGCTCGACGGCCCGCGCGAGGTCGCCGTCGTCGGGCACCCGGACGACCCGGCGACACATGCGCTCGTCACGGCGGCCCGCGCGGGGCTCGCACCGGGGGCGATCGTGGCCGTGGGCGGCGGCGACTCCGCCTTCCCAGCGCAGGCTGGGACGCCGGGGTCGCCTGAGGGGGACGATGCGGCCGCGGCGGGCGAGCACACCGTCCCGTTGCTGCGCGACCGCACCCTGCGGGACGGGCGCCCCACGGCGTACGTGTGCCGCGGCTTCGTGTGCGACCTGCCGGTCACCGACGCCGAGGCGCTGCGCCGCTCGCTGGGCGCGCGACCCGCCTGAGCGGGGTTGGAGCCGACCCCGGCGGGAGGCGTGGCGGGCGAGCGAGCGCCTGCGCCCGACGGCTGCCGCCGGGCGCGTCCCCGCGGGCCAGACCGTCCTGCGCCCGGGCGTCGCCCCGGCCGACTCAGCGGTCGCGCTTCTCCCGCACCGCGCGCTGGGCCTCGAGGTTGTCCTGCCGCTCGCGCAGCGCCTGGCGCTTGTCGTACTCCTTCTTGCCGCGCGCGAGCGCGATCTCGACCTTCGCGCGCCCGTCGAGGAAGTACAGCGCGAGCGGGACGATCGTCTGGCCCTTCTCGCGCGTCTTCGACGAGAGCCGGTCGATCTCGGTGCGGTGCAGCAGGAGCTTGCGCTTGCGCCGCGGCGCGTGGTTGGTCCACGTGCCCTGCGTGTACTCGGGGATGTGCACGCCCTCGAGCCACGCCTCGCCGTCGGTGATCTCGCACCAGCCGTCGATCAGCGAGGCGCGCCCGGCGCGCAGCGCCTTGACCTCGGTCCCGCTGAGCACGAGCCCCGCCTCGAAGACGTCCTCGATCAGGTAGTCGTGGCGCGCCTTCTTGTTGGACGCGACGAGCTTGCGCCCCGTGTCCTTCGCCATGACGGCAACCCTCTCGCTCACGGACGTCGGCGGATTCGCCGGTCGTCGAGCCTACCCCGCGAGCCGGGATCCGCCCGCAGGGATTACCGCGACCACCCGGGCGCGCCGGCCGACCGACGAGCCCGCCGGACGCCCGCCGGCGTCACATGCCGAGCAGCGGCCGCGGATTCGTGGTGCCGCCGTCGACGTACACCTCGAAGTGCAGGTGGCACGCGGCGGACGTGCCGGTGTTGCCCGCGTACCCGATGAGGTCGCCCGCGCCGACCTGGTCCCCGGCGCCGACGACGAAGCGGGTCATGTGGTTGTAGCTCGACATGAGCGAGTTCCCGTTGACGAGCCCGTGGTCGATCATCACCTGGTTGCCGAAGCCGAACCGGTACTGCGCCCACTGCACGGTCCCGGCGCGGCCCGCGTACAGCGGGGTGCCGCAGTAGGTCCGCAGGTCGATGCCGGCGTGCAGGCGCACGTAGCCGAGCGTCGGGTGCAGGCGCATACCGTAGTCGGACGTCACGTACGCGGGGTTGATGGACGTCGGGTTGCTGAACAGCCCGCGGCCGACCGGGCCGGCCTGCGCGGGCGGCGCCGCGGGGGCGGGCTTCCCGGCGGCCTTCGCGGCGGCGGCTGCTGCCTCGGCGGCGGCCTTCGCGGCGGCTTTCTGCTGCGCGGCGATGCTCGCGAGCTCGGCGGAGATCGCCGCGGCCTCGGCGTCCATCCGCTGCTGCTCGGCCTGCGCGGCCGCCTTCTGCGACTCGATGGTCGCCTTCTTGGCGGCCTGCTGGACGATGAGCTGCTCGACCTCGGCCTTGCGCGCCGCGGCCTCGTCCCGCGCGGCGTCGGCCTCGACGACCTTCTGGTCGGCCTCGGCCTTGAGCTCGGTGATGCGGGTGCGCACGGCCGTGAGGCGGGCCTGGCTGTTGCGGTTCTGCGCCTCGATGGCGCGCAGCTCGTCGAGCGCCTGCGTCTGGGTGCGCAGCGCCGTCGTCACGAGCCCGTACTGCGCGATGAAGTCCTCGGTGCTCTCCGCGTCGAGCACGATGTCCATGCTCGACGTGCCGGTGCCGCCCTTGTACGCCTCGCGGGCCATCTGGCCGATCGCGACGCGGATCTTCTGCCCGCGCTCGGTGTCGGCCGCCATCGTCGTGCCGATCGTGGCCTCCTGCTCCTCGGCGTCGACGAGCCGGGCCGCGATGAGCTCGGCCTCGCGCTCGGTGCGCTGGAGCGTCTCCTCGGCGGTCGCGAGCTCGGCCTGCGCGACGGGCAGGCGCTGCTCGACGACCTGCAGGTCGAGCACGGCCTGCGCGAGCTCGGCGTTGATGCCCTCGAGGGACGCGGCGACGCGCTCGCGGGCGGCCTTGTTCTCGGCGGCCTTCTGCTCGGCGGCGCGGCGCTGGTCGGAGAGCGGGTCGGCGAACGCGGAGCCGTGCACGGCGGCGAGCACCCCGAGCAGGCCGGCGACACCGGCGGCGACCACGCGGGTCGCGAACCGGCGCCGGTGGCGGGCGTGCTGCAGCTCTGTCATGTCACACCCTCGTGTAGCGGCTGAGCGTCACGACGGACGAGATCGCGGCGAGACCGATCGCGATCGCGACGAGGAACGGGGTCACGAACCACACGTCCGCCGTCGAGACGTACGGGATCCACTCGACCGACGCACCGAGCCAGTCCGTCACCAGATACTTCACGCCCACCCACAGCCCTGCCACCGCAAGCGCGGCGCCGATGGTCGCGGCGATGGCGCCCTCGAGCATGAACGGGAGCTGGATGAACAGGTTCGAGGCGCCGACGAGGCGCATGATCCCCGTCTCGCGGCGACGGCTCATCGCCGAGAGCCGGATGGTCGTGGTGATGAGCAGCACGGCCGCGAGCAGCATGACAGCGGCGAGGCCGGCCGAGAGCAGCGTCGCCCGGTTCAGCACCAGGAACAGCTTGTCGAACAGCGCGCGCTGGTCCTGGACCTCCTCGACGCCCTGCCGGCCGGTCAGCACGTCCGCGACGACCTGGTACTTCTCCGGGTCCGCGAGCTTGATCCGGTAGGAGGTGTTCATGTCGTCGACGGTCGTCTCCGCCGCCCACCACTGGTCCGAGAACTGCTTCTCGAACGCCGCGAACGCCTCCTCCTTCGACTCGAAGTAGATCTTCTCGACGTACGGGTCGATGTCCGGGGAGTCGAGCGCCTCCTGGATCGCGGCCTTCTGCTCCTCGGTGACCTCGCCCGCGGCGCACGTCGGCTCCGGCGAGTCACGGGGGCACAGGAAGACCGACACCTCGACCTTGTCGTACCAGTCGCCCTTCATCGCGTTGATCTGCAGCTGCAGGAGCGCGGCGGCGCCGACGAACGTCAGCGACACGAACGTCACGAGGACGACCGAGATGGACATCGACAGGTTCCGGCGCAGGCCGATGCCGATCTCGGAGAGGATGAACTGCAGTCTCACGGGGGTGCCCTCTCAGCGCGCCGAGCCGTACACACCGCGCGACTGGTCACGGACCAGCTCGCCGGAGGACAGCTCGATCACGCGCTTGCGCATCTGGTCGACGATCTCGTCGTCGTGCGTCGCCATGACCACGGTCGTGCCGGTCCGGTTGATCCGGTCGAGCAGCCGCATGATCCCGAGCGACGTGGTCGGGTCGAGGTTCCCCGTCGGCTCGTCGGCCAGCAGGATCGACGGCCGGTTGACGAACGCGCGGGCGATCGCGACGCGCTGCTGCTCACCGCCCGAGAGCTCGTGCGGGCGGCGCTTCTCCTTGCCCGCGAGGCCGACCATCTCGAGCGTGTCGGGGACCGTCGTGAGGATGTGGTGGCGCGGCTTGCCGATCACCTGGAGCGCGAACGCGACGTTCTCGAAGACCGTCTTGTTGGGCAGCAGGCGGAAGTCCTGGAACACCGCACCGATCTGGCGGCGCAGGTGTGGGACCTTCCACGACGAGAGCGTCGTGAGGTCCTTGCCGGCGACGAAGACCTTGCCGGCGGACGGGCGCTCCTCGCGCAGCACGAGCCGCAGGAAGGTCGACTTGCCCGACCCGGAGGCCCCGACGAGGAAGACGAACTCCCCGCGCTCGACCTCGAGGTCGACCGCGTCGAGGGCAGGCCTCGCGCCGCGCGCGTAGACCTTGGTGACGTTCTCGAATCGGATCACGGCTCGGGGCCAGTCTCGGGGGCAGGGATGGGGTGCGTGCTCTGGCCTCGTCCACCGTAGGCAGGCCCGGCGGCCGTTCGGCCCCAGACACGCCGCCGCCCCGGTGCCCCATCGAGCGCACCGGGGAACGTCACCCGGCGCGCGCGCCCGGTACGTCCCGGTACGTGCAGGTACGTCACAGCGATGAGCCCATCCCCCTGTTCGTGCTCCCCTGCCCGGTCGAGGTCGTCCCTCTTGTCGACCGGCGCACGCCCGTTCTGAGCAGTTCGCCCCTACGCGTCGGGCTGCTGCCCCCGGCGCCAGCGGATGCCGGCCTCGAGGAACCCGTCGATGTCGCCGTCGAACACCGCGGAGGTGTTGCCGACCTCGTACTCCGTCCGCAGGTCCTTGACCATCTGGTACGGGTGCAGCACGTAGGAGCGCATCTGCTCGCCCCAGCTCGCCTTGATGTCGCCGGCGAGGGCCTTCTTCGCGGCGTTCTCCTCGGCCTGGCGCACCAGGAGGAGGCGCGACTGCAGGACGCGCAGCGCGGCGGCGCGGTTCTGGATCTGCGACTTCTCGTTCTGCATGGACACGACGATTCCGGTGGGGATGTGCGTCATGCGGACCGCCGAGTCGGTGGTGTTGACGGACTGACCGCCCGGGCCCGACGAGCGGAACACGTCGACCTTGATCTCCGCCTCGGGGATCTCGACCGAGTCGGTCTGCTCGATGAGCGGGATGACCTCGACGGCCGCGAAGGACGTCTGGCGGCGGCCCTGGTTGTCGAACGGCGAGATGCGCACGAGGCGGTGCGTGCCGGCCTCGACGGACAGGTGCCCGAACGCGTACGGCACCTTCACCTCGAACGTCGCGGACTTGAGGCCCGCCTCCTCGGCGTACGACGTGTCGAGCACCGTCGTCGGGTAGCTGTGGCGCTCGGCCCAGCGCAGGTACATGCGCATGAGCATCTCGGCGAAGTCGGCGGCGTCGACGCCACCGGCCCCGGCGCGGATCGTGACGACGGCCTCACGCTGGTCGTACTCCCCCGCGAGCAGCGTGCGGACCTCGAGCTCCCCGAGGTCCTTGCGGATCCCGAGCAGCTCGGCCTCGGCCTCGGCGAGGGTGTCGGCGTCGCCGCCGTCCTCGGTCGCCATCTCGACGAGCGTCTCGAGGTCGTTGATGCGCCCGCGCAGCTTCTGCACGCGGTCGAGCTCGGCCTGCGCGACCGACAGCGCGGACGTGACCTTCTGCGCGGCGTCCGGGTCGTCCCACAGGTCCGGGGCCGACGCCTTCTCGGACAGGTCGGCGATCTTGGCCCGCAGCGCCGTCGGGTCGCTCACGGCCTGGATGGAGTCGAGCGTCGTACGCAGGTCGCGGAGCTCAGCGGGGAAGTCGGTGGTGGCCACGGGTGTCGAGGTTACCCGCTCGGTGCGCACGGACCACGCGCGGGGCACGCACTCACCACGCGCGCGCGATCGACTCGGCCTCGAGCACGATGCCGTCGGACCACGGGGCCGTGACCCAGCTGACGAGCGCGGGGCGCACCAGGGCGCGGAGCCGGACCTGCGCCGACCGGCCGTCGACGGCCGTCGCGTCGACGAGCTCGAGGCGCACGAACCGGTCGCTGATCTCGGGGTTCTCCGCGAGGTAGCCCCGGGCCGCGCCCTCGACCGCCCGGTCGGTCAGCAGGATCTGCCCGCCCGACGTCGTCCCGCCCGGGCCGCTCGGCTGGAAGTAGGCACCCGTCGAGAGCGCGTCGGCCGCCTCGAGGGCGGTCGCGTCGGCGGTCGCGAGCAGCCGCTTGCGGTCGAGGTGCACCCCGGTCGCCGAGACGACGACGGTGACCAGGAGCAGCGCGACGACGACCAGCCCGAGCGTGAGGACCGTCGTCTGCCCGTCGTCGGCACCGGCCCGCCCGAGCCACGACCTCCGCCGCGCCCGGGCCGTCACGACGACGCCCGGAACGTGTCGACGGCGGCGACGTGGTGCCCGACGACCGGGACGGACAGCGGGACGACGGACTGCACGAACGGCGGGACGAACGGCAGCGCCACGTCCACGGCGACGGACGTTGCGACGTCGCTGCCCGGCGCGAGGCACGGGCGGCTCGAGCAGCTGAGGGTCAGCGCCGCGGCGGGCTCGACCTCGTCGAACCCCTGGTCGCGCAGCGCGAGGCCGACGGACGCGAGCGCGCGCTGCTGCCCGAGCGACGCGTCGGCCGCCCGGACGTAGCTGCGGGCGGCCTCGCGCGCCGCACCCTCGGCGGCGAACGTCGCGGCCTGCACGCGGCCCAGCACGAGCACGAGGTAGAGCACGGGCAGGAGCAGCACGAGCGTCAGCGCCAGGAACTCGACGACGGCGCTGCCCTCGTCGGACGACGCCGGTGCGGCTGCGTCCGCCGGCACGCCCGCGGCTCCGCGGCTCACGGCGCCGCGTCCTCGGCGAGCGCGTGACCCGTGACCGTGAGCGCCCCGCCCGGCCCGAGCAGCCCCGCGACGGGCAGCGGCGCCGTCACCGTCACCTCGACGACGTCGAGCCCGTCGAGCCGTGTCCGGGCGGCCGAGACGTCCTGCGCGTAGCCGGCGGACAGGCTGCTCTCGATGAGCGCCCGGGTACGGGCGACACCGTCCTGCGGCGCGCGGTCCGCGAGCGCCGCGTACCGGGCGCCCTCGGCCGCGCAGTCGACGAGCGTGCTGCGCACGTGCTGGACGAGCGCGATCTGGACGACACCGGCGAAGAGCAGCGTGATGAGACCACCGACCAGCGCGAAGTCGACCGCTGCGGAGCCACGCTCGCGACCGCCCACCGCGTCGCACCCGACCGCGCGCTGCGCGAGGTGCTGCGCCGCGCGACGCATCCCGATCCCCGGCCCCGTCACGGCGTCAGTTGCCCGGGCCCTGCACGCTCGACAGCGAGTCCTCGAAGACCTCGGCGAGCCGGGGTCCGGCGACCGCCCACAGCGTCACGACGAGCCCCGCGGTCATGAGGGTCACGAGCACCCAGCCCGGCACGTCGCCGCGCTCGTGCCCGCCCGTCACGAACCGCGACCGGAGCCGCCGCAGGACGCCCGTCCCCCGCTGCGCCGCCGCGCGCCCGGTGGGCGTGGCCCGACCCTCAGCGCGGGTCGCTCCGGGTCGGGTGGTCGTCCGGTCGAGCATTCGGCTCGGTCTCATGGTTCTCCTCCAGGGTGCGCCGGCGCGGGACCGGGGTGGCACGGGCACGTCGGCGCGGCTCATCGGCCGACGTTCAGGACGGTCATGCTCGGGAACACCGCGAACAGCACGGTCACGGGCAGGATGAGGAAGACGACCGGGACCATCATCAGGACCTCCTTGCGCCCGCCGGACTCCATGAGGACGCGCCGCCCGTGCTCGCGGACGTCCTGCGCCTGCGCGCGGAGCACCTCGGCGAGGGGCGTGCCGCGCTCGACGGCCACCGCGACCCCGTCGGCGAACCGCGCGAGCGCGGGCAGCCCGGTGCGGTGCGCGAGCCGTTCGAGCGCGACGGTCAGCGGCGTGCCGGAGCGGGCGTCGGCGAGCGTCCGGGCGAGCTCGCCCGAGAGCTCGCCGCGCGTCGTCCGCACCACGCGCTCGAGCGCTCCGACCGCGCCCTCGCCCGCGCTCACCGACAGCGCCAGGAGCTCGGCGACGGTCGGCAGCTCGGCGAGCAGCCGCGTCTCCCGCGCGGCGACCTGACGCGAGAGCTGGTAGTCCCGGCCCAGGGCGCCCGTGGCACCGGCCAGCACCACGAGGACGACGAGCGGCGCGAGCGGCGCACCCCGCGTCGCGGCGAGCAGCAGCGCGACGAACAGCCCGCCCGCGAGCCCGAGCACGCCCCACACGACCTGGCCGGCGCGGAACTCCTCGACCGACTCCCGCCGACCGGCACGCTCCAGGCGCCGCCGGACGTCGGCCGTGGGGGACCCGAACCGCGCGACCACCCGGACGCCGTCGGCCATCACGGGCGCGATGAGTCGCTCGAGCGTCGGGAAGGGCGTGCGGACGACCGGCGCGCGCAGGAGCGTCGACGAGGAGCGCCGCGGGCGCAGGTACGGCGCGAGCCGGTCGTCGAGCCGGACCCGCCGCGCAGCGAGCCGCGACCACACGAGCGCCGCACCGCCGCCGCCGAGCAGCCCGATCCACGCCCCCAGCAGCGCCCCGCTCACCGCAGCACCCGCGGGTCCTCGGGCAGGCGCCCGATGCGCACCATGACGGCGTACGCGACGACCGAGCAGGCCGCACCGACCAGCAGCACGAGCCCCCCGGTCACCGAGTTGTACGCGTGCGCGGCCTCGGGTCGCGTGCCCAGGAGCGCGAGGATCAGCCACGGGGCCGCGACCGCGAGCCGGGCCGCGTACACCGTCCAGCTCTGCCGCGCCTCGAGCTCGCCGCGGGTGCGGGCGTCCTCCCGCAGGAAGCCGGAGAGCGTCCGCAGCAGCCGGCCGAGGTCCGTCCCGCCCACGTCGCGCGTGATCCGCAGGGCCTCCACGATCCGGTCGGCCACCGGGTCCGCGAGCCGGACCTTGAGCGCGTCGAGGCACTCGCCGAAGCGGCCGGTCGCGCGGTAGTCCTCGGCGAACGCCGCGAACGGCTCGCGCAGCTCGACCGGGCCGCGGTCGCCGAGCTGGCCGAGCGCCTCCGGCAACGAGAGCCCTGCGCGGATGCCCGAGCCCAGGTGGTCGACGATCTCCGGCCACACGTCGCGCAGCTGCGTGCGCCGCCGTCGGGCCCTCCCCCGGACGAGCGCCGACGGCGCCGCGCAGGCCATGACCGCGAAGCACGCCGCGATCGCGGGTGCGCGGGTCAGGGCCGAGCCCACGACGAGCACGACGACGCCCAGCGCGGCGCTCGTCGCCGCGAGCGCCCCGGGCGTCACCTGACCGGCACCCGCCTGCACCAGCAGGTCCTGCGTCCGCGCCTGCCAGCCGTCGCTGCGCCGCGTCCGGCGCACGGGCGCGGACCACAGGGACCACCACACGCAGCACAGCCCGGCGCCGAGCACGAGACCCAGGACGACTCCCACGGCGCGGCCTCAGCGCCCGGCGCGCAGCAGCGCGGGCAGGTCGATCCCGGCGCGCGCGAACCGCTCGGCGTGCGGCGGGTACCCCTCGCCGCGCACGAGTGTCTCGCCCTGGCGGTGGAACAGGTCCGCGAGCTCGACGACCCCGTTCTCGACGCGCCCCGGGACGCCGACCACCTCGAGCACCCGGCGGCGTCCGCGCGCGTCGAGGCCGAGGTGGACCACGACGTCGATCGAGCCGGCGACCGTCGGCACGACGAACCGGTCGGACACGTTCTCCCCGGCGAGGAGCGGGAGCGTGCACAGCTTCGTGATGGCCTCGCGCGCCGAGTTGGCGTGCAACGTGCACATGCCGGGAACGCCGGCGTTGAGGGCCACGAGCAGGTCGAGCGCCTCGGCCTCGCGCACCTCGCCGACCACGATCCGGTCGGGGCGCATGCGCAGCGCCTCCTTCACCAGGCGGCGCAGCGGGATCTCGCCGGTCCCCTCGAGGCTGGGCTGCCGGCACTGCAGCCCGACGACGTCGCGGTGCAGGAGACGCAGCTCGAAGACCTCCTCGCACGTGACGATCCGCTCGCGCGCCGGGATCGAGCCCGCGAGCGCGCCGAGCATCGTCGTCTTGCCGGCCTGCGTGGACCCGGCGACGAGCACGTTGAGGCCGACCCGGACCGCGGCGTCGAGGAAGCTCGCCGCCGCGGGGGTCAGCGAGCCCAGCGTCACCATGTCGTCGAGGTCACGGGCCCGGGCGACGTACTTGCGGATGTTCACGGCCCAGTGCCGGCGGGTGACGTCGGGGATGACGACGTGCAGGCGCTCGCCCCCGGGCAGGCTCGCGTCGACGAACGGGCTCGACAGGTCGAGCCGGCGGCCCGACGTCTTGAGCATCTGCTCGACGAGGTCGCGGACCTGCCCCTCGGTCAGGATCGTGGTCGTGAGCTCCGGCTCGCCGCGGCGCGCCACGAAGACCTGCTCCGGGGCGTTGATCCAGATCTCCTCGACCTCGGGGTCGTCGAGGTAGCGCTGCAGCGGCCCGAGCCCCGCGACCGCGTCGAGCACGGCCTTGAGCGCGGCCGGCGGGTCGGGCAGCACCGGGACCGACCCGAGCAGGCTGCGCTCGTCGTAGTCCGCCAGGACGTCGGCGACGAGTGCCTGGACGCCGCGCCGGTCGCGCAGCGGGTCGAGCCCGCGGCGACGGATGAGCGCGCGCACCTCGGTCTCGAGGATCTCGACCCCGTCCACGCTGCCCCCTGCCGTCGCCGCACTGCGCCGACCCGACAATAGGGAGGATCCGGACATCGCGTGCCCGGTTGTCCACACCCCGGATCCGCCACCGCCCGGCTCTCAGGGGCGACAGGACGCCGAGGAGCCCCGCCCCCGCCCGGCCCGCTAGCGTGGGAACGTGAACATCCCAGCTCCGTCCGGACGTCAGTACCACCTCGCGCGCGGTGACCAGCACGCCACGATCGCGGAGGTGGGCGCCAGCATCCGCGAGTACTCGGTGGGTGGCCGCGACGTCGCGCTCCCGTTCGACAAGGAGCAGATCGCGCCCGCGTACTCGGGCGCCGTCCTCGCGCCGTGGCCCAACCGCCTGACCGACGGGCAGTACACGTTCGACGGCGTCGAGCACCAGGTCCCCGTGAACGAGCCGGGCCGCATGACCGCGCTGCACGGCCTCGTCTCGCACGCGCGCTTCACGCCGAGCAGCCCCGTCTCGGACACGTCGGTGACGCTCGAGCACGAGGTCGTCCCGACGCTCGGCTACCCGTTCCCGGTCCGCGTGCGCGCGACGTACGCGCTGACCGACGAAGGGCTGGAGGTGCTGGTCACCGCGACGAACCTCGGGCAGCACGCCGCGCCGTACGGCGTCGGGTTCCACCCGTGGCTCTCCCCCGGCGACGCCGCGGTGGACGACTGCACGATCCAGGTCGACGCCGCGACGCGCGTGCTCGTCGACGACCGCCTCCTGCCCACCGGCACCGCGCCGCTCGGCGCCGACGACGACATGCGCACGCCCCGCCCGCTCGCCGGCTTCGCGCTCGACGACGCGTTCGTGGAGGTCGTCCGCGACGACGACGGCCTCGCCTGGATCAAGCTGGCCTCACCCGACGGGCGCACGTCCGCGGTCTGGATGGACGACACGATGGACACCTGGCAGGTCTGCACGGGCAACGACATCCCCGGGATCATGCGCCGCGGCGTCGCGTGCGAGCCCATGAGCTGCATCGCGGACGCGTTCCGCACCGGCGAGCGCCTGGTGCGCCTCGAGCCGGGCGCGAGCCACACGGTGCGCTGGGGCATGCGCCTGCTCTAGGCGCGCAGCCGTGCAGCACCGGCTGCGGAGACGGCCGGGGACGACGCCCGCATGTGGCGCGCTGCGGGGGGTCGCCGGGCAGGCGACCCCCCGCTCCCCCGGACCTCGGTACGAGCGTGTCGATCTCAGAAGCCGAGGCCCGTGTCGAGCGCGGCCTGGCCCTGCTCGGGCGAGGCGAAGGTGTCGCTCTCGACGGTGATGATCGCCTGGACCGGTTCGCCCGCGAGCACCTGGTCGACGACGTCGACCACGATGTCGCCGAAGAACGGGTTGTACTGGGCGACGAAGCTCAAGTCTCCCGCAGCCAGGGCCTGGAGCGCGCCGGTCGTGCCGTCGATCGTGGCGATCTTGACGTCGGTGCCCGGGTCGAGGCCGGCGGCGGCCACGGCCTGGGCGGCGCCGATTCCCATCTCGTCGTTCTGGGCGAAGATGAACTGGATGTCGTTGTCGTGGGCCTGGAGGACAGCCTCGACGACGGCCCTGGCCTCGTCGGTCTTCCAGTTGGCCGTCTGCGCACCGACCTTGGTCAGGCCCGGCGCGGTGCTGACGATGGCGTCGAAGCCCTCGTTGCGCTCCTGGACGACCGACAGCCCGGGGACACCCTCGAGCACGAAGTAGTTCCCTCCCTCGACGAACGTCTCGACGGCCCACAGGCCCACCGCGAGCGCGACCTTGAAGTTGTCGGGCGCGATGCGGGCGGCGTAGAGGTCTTCACTGGCGTCGACCCCGCGGTCGACCAGGATGACCGGGATCTCCGCCTCCTGGGCGCGCGCGAGCGAACCCTCCCAGCCCGAGGCCTCCGTGGCGGTGAGGAGGATGACGTCCACCCCGTCGGCGACGAACGTGGCGAACGCGTCCAGCTGCGACGCCTGGTCGCTGGGGCTCGCGGCGGGCGCGTACCGGAGCTCGAAGCCCGCCCCCGGGGTGAACGCGTCCCGGACCGCCTGCTCGTTGGCGTTGCGCCAGCCGCCCTCGGGACCGACGGCCACGAAGCCGACCGTCGTCATGCCGTCGTCGCGGGGGTCGCTGCCCACGTCCTCGCCCGCGACGTCACCGCCGGCGCAGCCGGCGAGACCCAGCAGGACCGCCCCCGCAGCGACCATGCCGAGCGCTCCCGAGATCCGCTTCGTGCCTGCCACATCTCCTCCTTGAGATCACCCGGCGTGCCCACGCCCGGTGTAGTCCGCGAGGCGGTGATCACCCCGCGCGCACGAGAGTGTGAGCGCTCACACACCGATCTCAGGAGACAAAAGCGTTTAACCTCGCAAATAACTCAGAGCATGAGATTCCGGACACGCGGCAGGGCATACCCCCGAGGGACCGAGGCTCGACCTGTTGCGCTCGGCGCCGCGACCCGGCACACCACGCGGCCCGTCAGCGGCTCCAGCGCCGCTCGATCCACCGCCCGGTGCACTCAGGGCGAGGGGCGACGCGGCTCAGTGCGAGCGGCGCGACCGCGTCGCACGACGGCGGACGTCAGCCGTAGAACTCGCCGTCCTCCTGGACGCCCTTCGTGTACTCCCAGTGCCAGCGCTCGTACGGGCCGCTGCCGCCCGGGCGGGCCCACGCGGGGTTGTCCCAGCCGAAGGACGGGGCGTTCTCGTTGAGCCACGTCCACTTGGCGCCCGTGGTCTCCGAGGAGCACAGGTCGACCGCGAGGCCCCAGCCGTGGTTGCTCTTGCCGGGGGCCGCCGCGAGGCCGCCCTTCTGGGCCTTGACCGACCGCTGCTGCGCGAGCGTCCGGTAGCCGCTCGACAGGCACATGTCGACGCCGAAGCGCGCGATGAACGCCTGGTTGAGGACCGCGAGCGACACGGCAGCGTCGGCGCGCAGCTGGGTCTTGCCCTCCCAGAGCGTGCACAGGTCCTCGGTCGCGAGCAGGCCGTTGGCGCCGGCCGCACGGGTCGCGCCGTCGCAGCCCGCGAGCGGCTCGCGCTCCTCGCTGCGGCTCGCAGAGAGCTCGGAGCGCATCGGGCTCGCGTCCGCGGACACGAGCGACGCCGGGGGAAGCCCCGAGGCGGTCGACGCGGTGAGCGCCTCGACGGTGTCGGGCAGCTCGGCCTCGACGACCGCGGGGTCCCCGAAGTCTCCGCCGCCCGGGAGCGCGTTCTCGACGACCGGCACGACGACGGTGACGCCGAGCAGCGCGGCGACGACGCCGGTCCGGGCGGCCCAGGTGCCGCCGCGCGGGCCGTGCGCGATGCCCCTCGCGGGCGCGCTCGCCGCGGAGCGCTTCACGCGGGCCGGGCCGGGCTCGGACGAGCGCGCGGCGCGGCGCGACCGGACGGGGACGACGTGCGCGTCGGACGCCGCCGGGGCGTCGTGCGCGGACGGCTCGTCGAGCGTCGCGGGGATCACGTGGGTCGTGTCGGCGTCCGGGGTGCGCGGGACGACGCGGGTCTCCTCGACCGCCGGCGTGCGCGGCACGACGCCGGTCTCGTCGGCGGCCGGCGTGCGCGGGACGACGTGCGTCTCGCGGAGCGCGCCGTCGCGCTGCGGAGCTGCCGGGGCCTCGGGCGCGCTCCCACGGCGCACCACGCGGGTCTCCTCGACGGCAGGGCGACCGGCGACGCGGGCCTGCTCGACGGCGGCCAGGCCGGCGGCGCGGACCTCCTCGATCGCGGCACGGCCGGGGACGCGGGTGTCCTCGACCGCGGGACGGCCGGCGGCGGGAGGCGCCTCGACGGCGGGACGGCGGGCGGCCCGGGTCGCGCCACCGGCAGACGCACGCGGCGCTGCGGGGGCGTCCCCGACGCTCGACCAGCGGGTGACGCGGGTCTCGTCGGCGGCAGCGGTCCGAGGGGCCACGCGGGTCTCGTCGGCGGCAGCGGTCCGAGGCGCCACGCGGGTCTCGTCGACGGCGCGGATCTCGCGCAGGCTCGCCCGGGAGGCGACGCGGGTCGGACCCGCCTGGGGTGCCGCACCCGCGGGGGGCACCGGGCCGCCGCGGGTCTCCGTGACCGGGCCGGCGGGGCCGCGGTGCAGGACGCGTGCCGTGTCCGGGGACGTGGCCCGCGCGAGGAGTCGCGGCTCGTCGGCGACCGTCCCGCGCGGGACGGCGAGCGTCGCGACAGGTGCGGCCTGGCCCCACGTCTCGCCGGCGCGGACCGCGGGCTCGGTGCCGCGCGGGGTGCGTGTGGGCTCCGGCGCGAGGGACGGCACGGGGGCGGCTGCCGCCGCAGCGGCGAGGGCGGCCTGGCGGGCCTTCTCGGCCTCACGGAGCTGACGACGCGAGACGGGGGCCGCGGGAGCGGGCTCGAGCGGGTCGGACCCCACGGAACCTCCGCTCACGACTGGTCGGGACAGGACGACTGCCAGGTGACCGCACGGCCGGACGACATCCGGCTGCAGGGTGCGTCACGAAACCATAACGGACGGTCAGGGACGATCCAACCCCGTTGGACGGGCGTCCAGGAGCCGTCCGGGACGCCCGCCGCGGGTGAACAACGCACGAACAACGCGTGCACCACCCCGGTCAGAGCTGCTGGCGCTGCATCGCGTCACGGACCTCGCCCACGAGCTCCTCGAGGATGTCCTCGAGGAACACCACACCGACGGCGCGGCCGTCGATGTCCACCCGCGCGAGGTGCGAACCCGACCGCTGCATGGCGCCGAGCGCCGTCTCGACCTCGTCGTCGGGGCCGACGACCGCGAGCGCCCGCACCCGCCACGCCGGGACCGCCATGGTGCGGTTCGTCGCGTCGGCGTACAGGACGTCCTTGAGGTGCAGGTAGCCGCTGATCACGCCGTTCTGGCTCCCGACGGGGAACCGGCTGTAGCCCGTGCGAGCCACGAGGCGCTCGATCTCGTCGGGCGTCGCGCCCTCGGGGGCCATGACGAGGTCGTCGACGGGGATCATGACCTCGGCGGCGGTCTTGTCGGAGAACTCGATCGCGCCGGACAGCAGCCCCTGGGAGTCGTCGAGCAGACCCTCGGCCTGCGAGCGCTCGACGATGGACTGGACCTCCTCGGCGGTGAACGCGGAGGCGACCTCGTCCTTGGGCTCGACGCCGAACGCCCGCAGGACGTGGTTCGCGAGCCAGTTGAGCGCGTGGATGAGCGGGCGCACGACCCGGCCGAGCCACACGAGCGGCGGCCCGAACCACAGCACGGCCTTGTCGGGGCTCGACACCGCAAGGTTCTTGGGGACCATCTCGCCGAGGACGACGTGCAGGTACACGACGATCAGCAGCGCGACGACGAACGCGATCGGGTGCGCGAGGTCGGTGCTGACGCCGAGCGCGTGCAGCGGGTCCTCGATGAGGTGCGCGATCGCGGGCTCGGCGACGACGCCGAGGCTCGTCGAGCACACGGTCACGCCGAGCTGCGCGCACGCGAGCATGAGCGAGACGTGCTCCATGGCCCACAGGACCGTCTTGGCGCGCCGGTCCCCGGCGGCGGCGAGCGGCTCGATCGCGCTGCGGCGCGCGGAGAGGATGGCGAACTCGGCGCCGACGAAGAAGGCGTTGCCGGCGAGCAGCAGGACGCCGAGGAGGAGTGCGACCTCGGAGCTCATGCGCGCTCACCCCCGCGTGCGCCGGACGTGCGCGGGGCGTCGTCGCTCTCGTCGTCGGGCTCGTCGGGCGCGGCCTGCACGACGAGACGCTCGACCCGCCGGCCCTGCATCTGCTCGACGCGCAGCCGGACGCCGTCGACGACGACCTCGTCACCGACCTGCGGCACGCGGCCGAGCACGGCCATGACGAGCCCGCCGAGCGTCTCGTAGGGGCCGTCGTCGGGCACGGTCAGGCCGGTCACCTCGGTGAGCTCGTCGGGGCGCAGCAGCCCGGGCAGCGCCCAGGAGCCGTCGATGCGCCGGGCGCTCGTCGCGCGCCGGCGGTCGTGCTCGTCGGCGACGTCCCCGACGAGCTCCTCGATGACGTCCTCGAGCGTCACGACGCCGGAGGTGCCGCCGTACTCGTCGACCACGACGGCCATCTGCAGCCCGAGGTCGCGCAGCTCGACGAGCAGCGGGCCGAGCCGGACGGTCTCGGGGACGCGCGGGGTCTCGACCATGAGCGCGGCGACGGGGACCTCGGGGCGCCGGTCGAACGGCACGCCGATCGCGCGGCGCAGGTGGACGACGCCCACGATGTCGTCGCGGCTCTCGCCGATCACGGGGAACCGCGAGTGACCCGTCTCGCGCGCACGGGTCATGACGTCGGCCGCGGTGTGCTCGCGGCGCAGCACGACCATGCGCTGGCGGTCGGTCATGACGTCGACGGCGGTGAGCTCCTCGAAGTCGATCGAGTTGGTCAGCAGCGTCGCGGTCGACTCGTCGAGCGTCCCGACGGCCGCGGACCGACGCACGAGCGACGCGAGCTCCTGCGGCGACCGCCCGCCCGAGAGCTCCTCGCGCGGCTCGACGCCGACGCGGCGCAGGAGCGCGTTGGCGCTGCCGTTGAAGAACGCGATGACGGGGCGCAGCGCCGTCGTGAACGCCCGCTGCAAGGGCGCGACGGCGCGCGCGGTGCCGAGCGGGTGGCTCAACGCGAAGTTCTTGGGGACGAGCTCGCCGAACAGCATCGAGAAGCCGTTGACCAGGATGATCGCGAGGAGCACGGACACCGCTCCCCCGACGGCCGCTCCGAGGAACGAGTCGGCGAGCACGCCGCCGAACATCCGGCCGACCGCGGGCTGCGTCGTGTAGCCGAGCAGGATGGTCGTCACGGTGATGCCGACCTGCGCTCCGGAGAGCTCGGTCGAGAGCCGGCGCAGGGCCTTGACGACGGACTGCCCGCGCTTGTCGTCGGGCCGGGTGTCCTTCTCGACGAGGCCCGGGTCGAGGGTCACGAGCGCGAACTCGCTCGCGACGAACACGGCGGTGCCGGCGGTCAGGAGGACGCCGAGGCCGACGAGGAGCCACTCGGTCAGCACGCGGACCTCCCGGCGGCGGGGACGCTGCTGTCACCGACGGGACGGCGCACGGCCGACGGACCGCACGGCACGGCGGCGGTCGTCAGGGCACGGGGGACGAGGGCAGTGGAGGGGCCGGCATGGTCGCACCCGGGCTCGGAGGCCCGGGCAGGACGCCGGCAGCTACTTGAGCTGCTCATGGTCGGACCATCGTACGGAACGTCGGACCGCGCGGCATCCGGCGTGCGCCCGCGGCACAGGATCGGCACGGGCGGCGGGTGCGTCGCGGGCCGACGGGCCTGTGCCACCCTGGGCGCATGGCGATCTCGAGCACCCCCGGCGCCGGCGGCCCGGCGCAGACCACCGGCGCGACCACGACCGTCCTCGTCGTCGAGGACGAGCCCGCCATCGCGCAGGCGATCAGCCAGCGCCTGTCCGCGGAGGGCTGGCGCGTCGAGACGGTCGGCGACGGCCACGCGGGCGTCGAGGCCGCGGCCCGGCTGCAGCCCGACGTCGTCGTGCTCGACGTGATGCTGCCCGGCATCGACGGCCTCGAGGTGTGCCGGCGCGTGCAGGCCGAGCGACCCGTGCCCGTCCTCATGCTCACGGCGCGCGACGACGAGACCGACATGCTCATCGGCCTGGGCGTCGGCGCGGACGACTACATGACCAAGCCGTTCTCGATGCGCGAGCTCGTCGCCCGCACCAAGGCGCTGCTGCGGCGCACCGAGCGCGCGGCGCAGGCGGCCGCGCTGCAGGCGACCCAGCCCGACGCGATCCCGCCCCTCACGGTCGGGGACGTCGTCGTCGACCGCGCGCAGCGCCGCGTGCACCGGGCCGGCGAGGAGGTCCACCTCACGCCCACCGAGTTCGACCTGCTGCTGACCCTCGCGGCGACGCCGCGCACCGTCCTGACCCGCGAGCGCCTGCTCGCGGAGGTCTGGGACTGGGTCGACGCGAGCGGCACCCGCACGGTCGACTCGCATGTCAAGGCGCTGCGGCGCAAGCTCGGCGCGGACCTGATCCGCACGGTGCACGGCGTCGGCTACGCGTTCGAGCCGGCGACGGCACCCTCGGCGTCACCGGCCCCGTGAACGCGGGGGTCCCCCGGCACTCGCGCGCGGACGGGCGCCGGCCGCTGCTCCCGGACGTGCGCCCGCTCGACAGCTTCCGCTCGATCAAGATCAAGCTCGGCATCCTCGTCGCGGCGACCGTGACCCTCGCGGCGTTCGTCACGTGGCTGGGCCTGCACAACTCGCTCGGCCCGAGCCGGACGCTCCCGCTGGCCGTCGCGTTCTCGCTCGTCGTCACGCAGGTCCTCGCGCGCGGCATGACGTCGCCCCTGCGCGAGATGACCGCGGCGGCGCGCGCGATGGCGAGCGGCGACTACTCCCAGCGCGTGCAGGCCACGAGCCACGACGAGGTCGGCCAGCTCGCGGCGGCGTTCAACACGATGGCCGAGGACCTCGAGTCGGCGGACACGCTGCGCCGCGAGCTCGTCGCGAACGTCTCGCACGAGCTCCGCACCCCGGTCACGGCGCTGCAGGCGCAGCTCGAGAACATCGTCGACGGCGTGAGCGAGGCCGACCCCGCGACGATGCGCGCGGCGCTCGCCCAGACCGAGCGGCTCGGGCGGCTCGTCGCGTACCTGCTCGACCTCTCGCGGGTCGAGGCCGGCGCGGTGGGCCTCGACATCACCGACCTCCCGCTGCGCGAGTTCCTGCAGGAGGCGGCCGACGAGGCCGCGCTCGTCGGCGCCGAGCGCGGGCTGCGCTTCCCCGTCGTCGTCGAGCCGCCCGACCTGACGGTGCCCGCCGACCGCGAGCGCCTGCACCAGGTCGTGGCGAACCTCCTGCACAACGCGGTGCGGCACTCCCCGACCGGCGAGGAGGTGCGGCTCGAGGCGCGCCGCTCGGGCGGTGACGTGCGCATCGACGTCGTCGACCACGGCCCCGGCATCGCCCGCGACCAGCGCCAGCACGTCTTCGAGCGGTTCGTGCGGGGCAACACCCCGGCGATCACGGGCCAGAGCTCGACGGGCGGGACGGGCCTCGGCCTCGCGATCGTGCGGTGGGCCGTGGACCTGCACGGCGGCTCGATCGCGGTCGCGGACACGGGCGCCGGCGCGGGCTGCACGATGCGCGTCACGCTCCCCGCTCGCCGCTGACGCGACCCCGCGCGCGGGACACGCCCGGGCGCTCGTGCCCCGGGCGGCGCGCTCAGTAGGGTGCCGCCATGAGCCCGACCGCAGTCGAGGACGGCATCAGCGTCCGCAACCTGTCCAAGTCGTTCGGAGCCGTGCGGGCGGTCGACGACCTGTCCTTCGACGTGCGCCCGGGGCGCGTCACGGGGTTCCTGGGCCCGAACGGCGCGGGGAAGACGACGACGCTGCGCATGCTGCTCGGGCTCGTCGAGCCGACGTCGGGCACCGCGACGATCAGCGGGCGCCGCTACGCGGACATCGAGCGCCCGCAGCGCGTCGTGGGCGCTGCGCTCGAGGCCGCGAGCTTCCACCCCGGCCGCACGGCGCTGGACCACCTGCGCGTCTACGCACCGCAGGCGGGCGTGGCGGACGCGCGCGCGCACGAGGTGCTCGGCCTCGTCGGGCTCTCGGACGCGGCGCGTCGGCGCGTCGGCGGCTTCTCTCTCGGCATGCGCCAGCGGCTCGCGCTCGCGACGACCCTGCTCGCCGACCCGCGTGTGCTGCTCCTCGACGAGCCGGCGAACGGGCTCGACCCCGAGGGCATCCGGTGGCTGCGCGTCTTCCTGCGCGCGCTCGCCGCCGAGGGCCGCACGGTGCTGGTCTCGAGCCACGTGCTCTCCGAGGTCGAGCAGACGGTCGACGACGTCGTGATCATCGCGCGCGGCCGGCTCGTGCACGCCTCGACGCTCGCGGACCTCGAACGGCTCGCGGCGCCCGGCGTGCGGGTGACGTCGCCCGACGTGGCCGGGCTGCACGCGCTCGTCGAGCGGCAGGGCTGGGCGCTCGCGCCCCTCGCTCCGGCCGGCGACGGCGTCCCGGGCGCGCTCGCCCCCGCGGGTGCCGCGACGGCCGCGACGCTCGAGCTGCGCGACGTCGACGCCGCGACGGTGGGCGCCGCCGCGTTCCGTGCCGGCCTCGAGCTGCACGCGCTCGCGCCGCGGGACACCGGCCTCGAGTCGATCTTCCTGGGCCTGACCGGCGGCGGGACCCCGCCACCGCCCGCGGCCGCCGCCCCCACGACCCCCGCCGGAGGTGCCCGATGAGGGCCGCGCTCGTCACCGAGTACCGCAAGATCGTCACGACGCGGCTCTGGTGGGTCCTGCTGCTCGTGATGGTCGGCTACATGATGTTCATCGCCGGGTTCATGGCGTGGGCCTTCACGCAGGGCGGGGGCATGGGCGGCCCGACCCCGGGCGGCGGCGGCGAGCAGCCCGACCTCACCCCGGAGGCGGTCGTGCGCACCGTCTACACGATCGCCGTGACGTTCGGCTACGTGTTCCCGGTCGTGGTGGGGGCGCTGTCGGTGACGACCGAGTTCCGGCACCAGACGATCACGCCGACGCTGCTCGCGGAGCCGCGGCGGGGCGTGGTCCTCGTGGCGAAGCTCGTCGCGGGCCTCGTGATCGGCGTCGTGTTCGGGACCGTCGCGACGCTCGTGACGGCCGGCACGGGTGCGGGGGTACTCGCCGCGCTCGGGGAGCCGACTTTCCTCGGCGAGGCGGAGACGTGGCGCACGCTCGCGCTCTCGGCGCTGGCGCTCGCGATGTGGTCCGTCGTCGGCGTGGCCCTCGGGACGGTGCTGACGAACCAGGTCGCGGCGATCGTCGTGCTCATCGCGTTCACGCAGTTCGTCGAGCCGGTGCTGCGTGTCGTCCTGGCGCTGACCTCGTGGGGCAAGGACATCGCGTCGTACCTCCCCGGGGCGGCCGGCGAGGCGGTCTCGGGCGGGTCCTTCTACGCCGAGGCCGGCATGGCGTCGCTGCTCGACTGGTGGCAGGGCCTGCTCGTGCTCGTCGCGTACGCGGTGGTCCTCGTGGTGGTCGGGCGCGCGACGACGTTCCGGCGCGACATCACATGACCTTGCCGACCCGGCGCGCACCGGGTCTTGGGGCCCGGGAGGCAGCCCCGTGACCCCCGGTTGACCACCGCGGACCGACTTGACGGAAGTGCCGAGGGAAGCGCTCTCCCAGCCGGTGCGGAGTGCTCGTCCGGGAGCGCGCTGACGTAGGGTTGTCGTCAAACAGATCCGGCGATGACGCGGCGCGGCCGCGGCGGAAGTGGGCGATCCTCGCGTGTCCCAGAAGGCAGAGCCAGTCTCGAGCAAGGCCGATTTCGGCGCCAACGAGTGGCTCGTCGACGAGCTGTACGAGCAGTACCTCAAGGACAAGAACGCGGTCGACCCCGCGTGGTGGGAGTTCTTCGAGGGCTACAAGCCGGGCGAGGGCGGTGACGGCAGCGGCGCCGGAGCACCCGCCGCGCCCGCGACGACGCCCGTGCCCGCGGCTCCCCCGGTGACGCCCGCCGGCACGGGCAACGGGCAGCCGGTGGCCCCCACGCAGCCCGCCCCCGCACCCGCCGCCGCGGCGCCCGCCCAGGCCGCACCGGCGCCCGCGAGCTCCGGCGACGCGGACGCGATCCCCGAGCCCGCCGAGCCCGTGGCGACGATCCCGCCCGTCGCGACCGCGCAGCCCGCGACCGCGCCCTACGCGGAGGTCGCCACCGCGACCCGCAGCGTCGCCGCCGACGCCGCCGAGCCGACCGACGAGATCCAGAAGCTCCGCGGCCCCGCGGCACGCGTCGTGACGAACATGGAGGCGAGCCTCGAGGTCCCGACCGCGACGTCGGTGCGCGCCGTGCCGGCCAAGCTCATGGTCGACAACCGCATCGTCATCAACAACCATCTCGCGCGCGGCCGCGGCGGCAAGATCTCCTTCACCCACATCATCGGGTTCGCGCTCGTCGAGGCGCTCAAGGACATGCCGGCCATGAACGCCGGCTACAGCCTGCTCGACGGCAAGCCCGCGGTCACGACCCCGGCGCACGTGAACCTCGGCCTCGCGATCGACCTCGCCAAGCCCGACGGCACGCGCCAGCTGCTCGTCCCGAGCATCAAGAAGGCCGAGACGCTCGACTTCGCGCAGTTCTGGAGCGCGTACGAGGATGTCGTGCGCCGCGCCCGCGGCAACAAGCTCACGGTCGACGACTTCGCGGGCACCACGATCTCGCTGACCAACCCGGGCACGATCGGCACCGTGCACTCGGTGCCGCGGCTCATGGCCGGCCAGGGCACGATCGTCGGCGTCGGCGCGATGGACTTCCCCGCCGAGTTCGCCGGGACGTCCGAGGACCAGCTCAACCGCATGGGCATCTCCAAGGTGCTCACGCTCACCTCGACGTACGACCACCGCATCATCCAGGGCGCGCAGTCGGGCGACTTCCTGCGGATCCTCGCGAACAAGCTGCTCGGCCAGGACGACTTCTACGACCGGATCTTCCGGTCGCTGCGCGTGCCGTACGAGCCCGTCCGCTGGGTCCGCGACTCGCCGTCGGACCCCGACACCGAGGCCACGAAGCCCGCGCGCATCGCCGAGCTCATCCACTCCTACCGCTCGCGCGGCCACCTCATGGCCGACACCGACCCGCTCGCCTACCGCCAGCGCAAGCACCCCGACCTGGACATCCAGAACCACGGGCTCACGCTGTGGGACCTCGACCGGACGTTCCCGACCGCCGGCTTCACCGGCAAGCCCCGGGCGAAGCTCCGCGAGATCCTCGGCCTGCTGCGCGACTCGTACTGCCGCTCGATCGGCATCGAGTACATGCACCTGCAGGACCCGCGCCAGCGCCGCTGGCTGCAGGAGCGCCTCGAGTCCGGATACGCCCGCACGCCGCGCGAGGACCAGCTCCGCATCCTGCGCCGCCTCAACGCCGCCGAGGCGTTCGAGACGTTCCTGCAGACCAAGTTCGTCGGCCAGAAGCGGTTCTCGCTCGAGGGCGGCGAGGCCGTCATCCCGCTGCTCGACGCGATCCTGTCGAAGGCCGCGGACAACGGGCTCGACGAGGTCGGCATCGGGATGGCGCACCGCGGGCGGCTCAACGTCCTCGCGAACATCGCCGGCAAGTCGTACGGCCAGATCTTCAGCGAGTTCGAGGGCAACCAGGACCCCAAGTCCGTCCAGGGCTCCGGCGACGTGAAGTACCACCTCGGCACCGAGGGCACGTTCACCGCGGAGTCGGGCGCGACGACCCAGGTGTACCTCGCGGCGAACCCGTCGCACCTCGAGGCGGTCGACCCGGTGCTCGAGGGCATCGTGCGGGCCAAGCAGGACCGCATCGACCTCGGCGGCGACGGCTTCTCGGTGCTCCCGATCCTCATCCACGGCGACGCGGCGTTCGCGGGCCAGGGTGTCGTGTGGGAGACGCTCAACCTCGCGCAGCTGCGCGGCTACCGCACCGGCGGCACCGTGCACGTCATCATCAACAACCAGGTCGGGTTCACGACCGGCCCCTCGTCGTCGCGCTCGTCGCAGTACGCGACCGACATCGCGAAGGGCCTGCAGGTCCCGATCCTGCACGTGAACGGCGACGACCCCGAGGCCTGCGTGCGCGTCGCGGAGCTCGCGTTCGAGTACCGCGAGCAGTTCGACCGCGACGTCATCATCGACATGGTCTGCTACCGCCGGCGCGGCCACAACGAGGGCGACGACCCGTCGATGACGCAGCCGCTTATGTACAACCTCATCGAGGCGAAGCGCTCGGTGCGCAAGCTCTACACCGAGACGCTCGTCGCGCGCGGCGACATCACGCTCGAGGAGGCCGAGCATGTCCTCAAGGACTACCAGGCCCAGCTCGAGCGCGTGTTCACCGAGACCCGCGAGGGCGGCTACACCCCGCCGCCGTCGAGCGAGCCCGTCGCGGGTCTGGAGCGGCCCGAGTCGCAGCTCGAGGACGCCGGGATGATGGTCGGCTGGAAGACCGCGGTCGCCCCCGCGGTGCTCGAGCGCATCGGCCGTGCGCACGTGCGCCCGCCCGAGGGGTTCACCGTCCACCCGAAGCTCGCGCAGCTCCTGACCAAGCGCGAGCAGATGTCCCGCGACGGCAACATCGACTGGGGCTACGGGGAGCTGCTCGCCTTCGGGTCGCTGCTCATCGAGGGCACCCCGGTGCGCCTTGCGGGCCAGGACTCGCGCCGCGGCACGTTCGTCCAGCGCCACGCGGTCATGCACGACCGCGAGACCGGCGCCGAGTGGACGCCGCTGCTGTACCTGTCGGCGGACCAGGCGAAGTTCTGGTGCTACGACTCCTCGCTCAGCGAGTACGCGGCGCTCGGCTTCGAGTACGGCTATTCGGTCGAGCGGCCCGACGCGCTCGTGCTCTGGGAGGCGCAGTTCGGCGACTTCGTCAACGGCGCGCAGACCGTGATCGACGAGTTCATCACCTCGGCCGAGCAGAAGTGGGGCCAGCGCTCGTCGGTCGTGCTGCTGCTCCCCCACGGCTACGAGGGCCAGGGCCCCGACCACTCGTCGGGCCGCATCGAGCGGTTCCTGCAGATGTGCGCCGAGGAGAACATCACGGTCGCGCAGCCGTCGACGCCCGCGTCGCACTTCCACCTGCTGCGCCGCCAGGCGTACATGCGCCCGCGCCGCCCGCTCGTGGTCTTCACGCCCAAGTCGATGCTGCGCCTCAAGGCCGCGTCGTCGTCGGTCGAGGACTTCACGAACGGCACGTTCCGCCCGGTCATCGGCGACGACCTCGCCGCGGCCAAGGCGAACCAGGTCGACCGCGTGCTGCTGTGCTCGGGCAAGGTCTACTGGGACCTGCTCGCCCACCGCGTCACGTCGGGCGACGAGCGCACGGCCATCGTCCGGCTCGAGCAGCTCTACCCGCTCGACGCCGACGGGCTGCACGAGGCGCTCGCGCCGTACGGCGACGCCGAGCTCGTGTGGGTCCAGGACGAGCCCGAGAACCAGGGTCCGTGGTCGCACATCTCGATGAACGCGCCCCAGCTGCTGGGCCGCACCCTTCGGGTCGCGTCGCGCGCCGCCTCGGCGTCGCCCGCGGCCGGCTCGGCGAAGAAGCACCAGGCCGAGCAGGCGCGGCTCATCGAGACGGCGTTCGCCCGCTGACCTGAGCCGACCGCCCGGCCTCACGCCGGAACGACGGACGCCGCGCTCCCGCCCGGGGGCGCGGCGTCCGGCGTCTGCGGGGCGGGTGCCGGAGCGTTCCCTCAGACGCGCACCTCGTCCGCCGCGGCCCGCGGCGCGGGGTTGGCGAACGTCCGCCGGTAGGCCTGCGGGCTCGTGTCGAGCGCCCGCGCGAAGTGGTGCCGCAGCACCGACGCGCTGCCGAACCCGCAGCGGCGGGCGATCTCCTCGATGCTCGCGTCGGTACGCTCGAGCATCTCCTGCGCGCGCGAGAGCCGCTGGCGCGTGACCCAGGCGGCTGGCGTGGTGCCGGTCTCGGCGCGGAACCGGCGGGCGAACGTGCGCTCGGACATCAGGGCCCGCGCGGCCAGCTCGGGCACCGCGAGCTCGGCGTCGAGGTGCTCGACCATCCACGCGAGCAGGGGTGCGAGGGTGTCGGCGTCGCACGGCAGCGGGGTGTCGACGTACTGCGCCTGGCCGCCGTCGCGGTGCGGCGGCACGACCATGCGCCGAGCGATGGCCGCGGCGGGGGCGGTCCCGAGCTCGCGACGCACGAGGTGCAGGCACGCGTCGATGCCCGCGGCGGTGCCGGCGCTGGTGATGATCCCGTCGTCCTCGACGTAGAGCACGGCGGGGTCCACCTGGGCGAGCGGGTACTCGCGCGCGAGCTGGTCGGTGTACATCCAGTGCGTCGTGCAGCGACGGCCGTCGAGCAGCCCGGCCTCGGCGAGCCCGAACGCGCCGCTGCAGACGCTCAGCACCCAGGCACCGCGGGCGTGCGCGGCGCGCAGGGCCTCCCCGACGGCCGGGGGCAGCGCGGCGGGCGAGCCGTACGCGGGCAGCACCACGAGGTCGACGCCCTCGGTCGCGTCGAGCCCGCGCTCGACCATGATCCCCAGCCCGAGCTTCGTCGGGACGAGCCCGGGCTCGACGCCGCAGATCGTGAAGTCGAACACCGGGCCGCCGGTGTCGCGGCGGTCGATCCCGAAGACCTCGCACACGACGCCGAGCTCGAACGGGGCGACCCCCGGCAGGACGATCGCGGTCACGGAGCGCAGCATGCGCCCAGTATGGCCACGGGCTTGGCAGAACTTCAACGACCACCGTCGGTCCTGCCACTGTCGGCAGGAACACGGCTGTCGCAGACTTTCTGCCATGAGCCTCTTCCTGATCGTCCTCGCCGTCGCCCTCCTCGTCTGGTGGGTCGCCCGCCTCGTCGCCGTCGTCCGCGAGGACGGCTACGGCCTGCGTCCCCCGCCTCGCTCGCACGAGCACGACCACCCCGTCCGCGCCTGACCACCTCCACCCGCACGGGTGATCCGGCGCGCCTGCGGATGACCGCTCGCACACGCGTACGGCCTGAGACACTGTTGGCCGGACTGTGCCGAGGACCGGGGGAACACTCCCGTGCCCGCGGACGCGCGAGACGGGTGGGAGTGATGACTGTGGGCGAGCTGCCGGTGCGCCTGGCGGTGATCGGCGACGAGCTCGCCGCGGGCGTCGGCGACCCCAAGGGCCTCGGCTGGGTCGGTCGCGTCGCCGGCCGCACGCGCACCGCCTCGCCCCTCGGCGTCTTCACGCTCGCGGTGCCGGGCGAGACCACCACGGCGCTCGGCGCCCGGTGGGAGGAGGAGGTCGCGCGCCGGTTCACCCCGGACGCCGACAACCGCCTCGTGATCGCGCTCGGGCGGGCCGACGCCGGCGCCGGGCTCTCGCTCGCCCGCAGCCGGCTCAACCTCGCCAACATCCTCGACGTCGCCGAGCAGCGCCGCGTCCCCGCGTTCGTCGTCGGGCCACCGCCCGGCCGGGCCGTCGACGGCGACGCGCTCTCCGACCTCTCCGCGGCGTACGGCGACGTCGCGATGCGCCGGCGGGTGCCCTACGTCGACACCTACGAGCCCCTCGCCGCGCACGAGCAGTGGCTCGGGGACCTCGCCGCCGGCGACGGCCTGCTGCCCGGCCAGGCCGGCTACGGGCTCATGGCCTGGCTGGTGCTGCACACCGGGTGGCACACCTGGCTCGGGCTGCCCGACGACGCGGCCTGACGCCGCCCGACGCCACTCCGCACAGCACGACGGCAGGCCCGCGCCGCAGCGCCGACCTGCCGTCCGTGCCGAGCCCGCGGTGCGCCGCTAGGAGACCAGGCCCGCCGCGCGCAGCTCGACCGTGAGGTCCTGCGGGTTGGACGCGACCGAGCACGCCTCCTCGTAGGTCACGACGTCGTCGCGGATGAGCTGGAACAGGTGCTGGTCGAACGTCTGCATCTTGTAGTACTCGCCGTCGCGGATCAGGTCGAGCAGCGGCGGCGCGTTCTGCGGGTCGACGATCGCGTCGGCGGTCCGGCCCGTGTTGACCATGACCTCGATCGCGGCGCACCGCCCCGTGCCGTTCGCCCGGCGGACGAGCCGCTGCGACACGATCCCGCGCAGCGCCTGCGCGAGCGCCACGCGCACCTGCTTCTGCTCGTGCGGCGGGAAGAAGTCGACGATGCGGTTGATCGTCTCGCCCGCGTCGATCGTGTGCAGCGTCGAGAGCACCAGGTGCCCTGTCTCGGCCGCGGAGAGCGCCGCGCGGACCGTCTCGACGTCGCGCATCTCGCCGACGAGGATCACGTCGGGGTCCTGGCGCATCGCCGCACGCAGCGCCGCGGTGAAGTCGGCGGTGTCCTGGCCGACCTCGCGCTGGGAGATGATCGCCTTCTTGTCCTGGTGCAGGATCTCGATCGGGTCCTCGATCGTGACGATGTTGACCTCGCGGTACACGTTGATGAGGTCGACCATCGACGCGAGCGTCGTCGTCTTGCCCGAGCCCGTCGGGCCGGTCACGAGCACGAGCCCGCGCGGCTCGAGCGCGAGCTCACCCACGACCTCGGGGAGCCCGAGCTCGCCGAGCGACTGCGCTCCGACGGCGACCCGCCGGAAGACCATGCCGAACGTGCCGCGCGCCTGGTAGGCGTTGACGCGGAACCGCCCGACGCCCGGCACGGAGTACGCGAAGTCCGCCTCGTGCGTGTGCCGGAACGACTCGACGAGCTCCTCGGGCACGACCTCGGCGACCATGTGCTCGGTGTCGCGCGGCTTGAGGTCGGGGACCTGCAGCTTGCGCAGCCGGCCGTCGACCCGGATGCGCGGTGCGGAGCCGACCTTGACGTGCAGGTCGGAGCCGCCCGTGCTCGCAAGGGCGTGCAGGAACGGGATGACCGACAGGGGCTCACTCACGTCCGTCCTATCGGGACCCGGACGCGCGCACTTGAACGTTCCGCCGGGCGGTTTCCGCGCAGGGGCCCACCCCGGCGCCGCACCGGGCGGGTGTCGGTGCAGGTCGGGACGGACGGCGCACCGACGCACCCCTCCGCTGTGGGACCATGGACGCGAATCCGGCGCACAGCACGCGCGCCAGAACACGAGGAGACACCGATGAGCAAGCGCGGACGCAAGCGCCGTGCCCGCAAGGGCAGCGCAGCGAACCACGGCAACCGTCCCAACGCCTGAGGCGTTGGCGATCGGTCGCTGACATGACGAGGGGCCCGGTGCACGCGCACCGGGCCCCTCGTCCTGTCTCTGGCGGTCTGTGGCGGGTCAGCCCTCGGCTGGCTGCGTCCGCGCGACGGTCAGCCGCTCGTGGATGCGCAGGCGCAGGTCCGCGGGCGCCTCCTCCTGGCAGCAGCGCTTGACGAGCTTCTTGACCACGGCCTCGACGTCGTACTCGCCGAGGCATGGCTCGCACTCCTCGAGGTGCGCGCGGATGCGCTCTGCGTCGGGGGCGTCGAGCTCGGAGTCGAGGTACTCGAACAGCCGCCCGAGCGCCTCGTCGCAGTCCGTCCCGCACGCGTTCGCCACGGGTGCGCCCGGACCGGGCTCCAGCGTGCTCATCGCGTCCCCTCCGGCGTCGTCGTCCCGACCAGCCCGCGCTCGCGTGCGTAGTCCTGCAGCATCTCGCGCAGCTGGGCCCGGCCGCGGTGCAGCCGGGACATGACCGTCCCGATCGGCGTGCCCATGATCTCGGCGATCTCCTTGTACGCGAAGCCCTCGACGTCCGCGAGGTACACCGCGATGCGGAAGTCCTCGGGGATCCGCGCGAGGGCGTCCTTGACGTCGGAGTCCGGCAGGTGGTCGAGCGCCTCGGCCTCGGCCGAGCGGAGCCCGCTCGACGTGTGCGACTCGGCGCGCGCGATCTGCCAGTCCTCGATCTCCTCGGCCGCCGACTGCTGCGGCTCGCGCTGCTTCTTGCGGTACGTGTTGATGAAGGTGTTGGTGAGGATCCGGTACAGCCAGGCCTTGAGGTTCGTGCCCGGGCGGTACTGGTGGAACGCCGCGAACGCCTTCGCGAACGTCTCCTGAACCAGGTCCTCGGCGTCGGCGGGGTTGCGGGTCATGCGCAGCGCGGCACCGTAGAGCTGGTCGAGGTACACGAGAGCCTCCGCCTCGAACCTGTCGGTGCGGGCGGCGTCGTCCTCGGCCTCGGGGGCGCGGTTCGTGTCCTCGGTCATCAGCGACGAGCCTAGTGCCGCGGGGACGGGCAGACCCGCCAGGGGGGTCGCGGCGTCCAGCGACACCCGCACCGAGCGGGCGGTCCGGGTGCGGGGGGCCTCCCCCGTGGGGCTGCCGACGACGCCGGCGGGCGGTGGGCTCGTGTCGAGCACGACGCTCGGGCACTCGGTGGAGCAGGTCATGACAGTCGTCAACGCGGGGAGGCGCGCGTCGATTCCCGGGCGCGGAGCCGCAGGTCCAGGACTAGCGTGGCGCCATGACGGACTCGAGGTTCCTCCAGCTGCTCCGCGCCCAGATCGGTCACGAGTTTGACGCGCACCAGCAGTACGTGGCGATCGCCGTCTGGTTCGACGGGCAGGACCTGCCCCAGCTCGCGCGCCACTACTACCGCCAGGCGGTCGAGGAGCGGAACCACGCGCTGATGATCGTGCAGTACCTGCTCGACCGGGACCTCGACGTCGCGATCCCCGCGGGCAGCCCGGTCCGAAACGACTTCACGACGGTCATCGACCCGATCGCCCTCGCGCTCGCGCAGGAGACGCAGGTCACCGAGCAGATCGAGGCGATCTTCCGCGCGGCCCGCGAGGAGGGCGACGCGCTCGGCGAGCAGTTCCTGCTGTGGTTCCTCAAGGAGCAGGTCGAGGAGGTCGCGTCCGCGCGGACGCTGCTGACGGTCGCGACCCGCGCGCGGGACAACCTCTTCGACCTCGAGAACTACGTGGCCCGCGAGCAGATCGGCGACGGCGGAGAGTCGTCCGACGCCCCCGCCGCCGCGGGTGGCGCGCTGTGAGCCGCCGCGCTCGGGCGTGCGCCGCCTGACCCCCGTCCCCGTCCCGACCCGAGTCCGCCGACCCAGGAGGTCCCCGATGCTGCTCCGCCGGTTCGCCCGTCCCCTGTTCGCGTCGTCGTTCGTCCAGCAGGGGGTCGACGCCGTCCGCAACCCCGCCGCGCACGTCGAGGTCGCGCGGGGGGCGCTCGAGCGCGTCACCGCGTCGGTCCCCCGCGGCAAGGTCCCCGCGCTCGACCGCTACCGCGAGCCCACGCCCGGGCAGCTCACGACGCTCGTGCGCGTGCACGGCGCCGCGACGGCCCTCGCCGGGCTGGCGTTCGCGCTCGGCCGCGCGCCGCGCACGTCGGCCCTGCTGCTCGCCGCGCTGACCGCTCCCCTGGCCGCCGCCGACCTCCCGGCGAAGAAGGGCGCGCACGTCGGGAGCCCCGACGCCGCGCGTGAGCGGCGCGCGCACCTGCTGCGCACGCTGTCCGCGACCGGCGGGGCGCTGCTCGCCGCCGCGGACTACGCCGGGCGCCCCGGGGTCTCGTGGCGTCTCGCGCGCTTCCGCGACGACCACGCGCACGTGCCGGCGGCGATCGCGGCGAAGGTGCCCGGGCGGGACTGAGCCCGAAGGTCCGGGGCGCGCGGCACCCGCACCGTCGGCCCGGCCCGGCCCGCACGCGCGCTCCGGTCGAACGGCCGCGGGCGCGCCGCGCGGCCGCGACGGACCGCGCCGTGAGCAGGCGAGACTCCGCGACGGGCCTGCCGATAACCTGGCGGCATGACGACCGACGCGCTGACCGACCGGCCCGACGCCGAGCACGCCGCCGCCCTGTGGCCGGCCCCGCAGGCGCCCGGCCCGCTCGACGCGACCGTCGAGGTCCCCGGCTCGAAGTCGCTCATGAACCGCTACCTCGTGCTCGCGGCCCTCGCGGACTCCCCGAGCCGCCTGCGCGGCGCGCTGCGGTCGCGCGACACGTTGCTCATGGCCGCGGCCCTGCGCGCGCTCGGCATCGGCGTCGAGGACGCCCCGGGGACGACGTCCGACTGGGTCGTGACTCCCGGCTCCCTGAGCGGCGGCTCCGACGTCGACTGCGGGCTCGCGGGCACGGTCATGCGCTTCCTGCCGGCGGTCGCGGCGCTCGCCGAGGGTCCGGTCCGCTTCGACGGCGACCCGCACGCGCGCGTGCGCCCGATGGGACCGGTGCTGCGGGCGCTGCGCGCGCTCGAGGTCCCCGTCGACGAGCACGGCGAGCCCGGGCACCTGCCGTTCACCGTCACGGGCCGCGGGCGCGTGCGGGGCGGGCACGTCGACGTTGACGCGTCTGGGTCGAGCCAGTTCGTCTCGGGCCTGCTGCTCGCGGCCGCACGCTTCGAGCAGGGGCTGACGCTGCGCCACACCGGCCCGACGCTGCCGAGCCTGCCGCACATCGAGATGACGGTCGACGTCCTGCGGGCGGCCGGTGTCACGGTCGACGACTCCCGCCCGACGATCTGGCGGGTCGAGCCGGGCACGATCGCGGGGCGCGACGTGCGCGTCGAGCCGGACCTGTCGAACGCCGCACCGTTCCTGTGCGCCGCGATGATCGCGGGCGGGACGGTCCGGGTGCCGGGCTGGCCCGCGCAGACGACGCAGCCGGGCGGGCTGCTGCCCGGGATCCTCGAGCGCATGGGCGCCACGACACGGCTCGACGGCGACGTGCTCGCGGTCACGGGCACGGGACGGATCCATGGCCTCGACCTCGACCTGCACGCCGCGGGCGAGCTCACGCCGACGATCGCCGCGCTCGCCGCCCTGGCCGACTCCCCGACGCGCATCCGCGGCGTCGCGCACCTGCGCGGCCACGAGACCGACCGGCTCGCGGCCCTCTCGACCGAGATCACGCGCCTCGGCGGCCAGGCGGAGCAGACGTCGGACGGGCTCGTCATCACGCCCCGCCCGCTCACGGGCGGGACGGTGCGCACGTACGCCGACCACCGCATGGCCACCGCGGGCGCACTGCTCGGGCTCGCCGTGCCGGGCGTGCGGGTCGAGGACGTCGCGACGACCGCGAAGACCATCCCCGACTTCGTCGGGCTGTGGTCGGGCATGCTCGGATGACCGCCGCCGCACGAGCCCACGGACGAGGCGCCTGACCGTGCCGCGTCGCCCGCTCGACGAGTCCGACGTCCGCATCCGCCCCGGACGCCGCGGCTCGCGCCCCCGTACCAAGACCCGCCCCGAGCACGCCGACTCCGAGGTCGCCCTGGTCACGGGCGTCGACCGCGGCCGGTACACCGTGCTGGCGGACGCGGGTGGGCCCGACGAACGCCCCGTGACGGCGATGAAGGCCCGCGAGCTCGGGCGTGAGCGAGTGGTCCCCGGCGACCGCGTCGACCTCGTCGGCGACACCTCGGGCGCCGAGGGGTCGCTCGCGCGTATCGTCCGGATCGTCGAGCGCACGACCGTGCTGCGCCGCACCGCCGACGACTCCGACCCCGTCGAGCGCGTGATCGTCGCGAACGCCGACCAGCTCGTCATCGTCACCGCGCTCGCCGACCCCGAGCCGCGCACGCGCATGATCGACCGCTGCGTCGTCGCCGCGTACGACGCCGGGATGGACGCGCTGCTCGCGCTCACCAAGGCCGACCTGGCCGACCCCGCGCCCCTCGTCGCGCTGTACGAGCCGATCGGCGTCCGGGTCGTCGTCACCAGCGTCGGTCCGGACGGCATCGTCGGGCTCGACGAGGTGCACCGCGCGCTCGCGGGGCGCGCGTCCGTGCTCGTCGGGCACTCCGGGGTCGGGAAGTCGACGCTCGTGAACGCGCTCGTGCCGGGGGCCTACCGCGCGACCGGCGTCGTCAACGACGTCACGGGCCGCGGGCGGCACACCTCGTCGTCCGCGATAGCGCTGCGCGTGCGGGTCCCCGAGCTCGAGGGCGACGCCCCGACGTGGGTCATCGACACGCCCGGCGTGCGGTCCTTCGGGCTCGCGCACGTCGACCCGTCGCGGCTGCTGAGCGCGTTCGCCGACCTGGCGGCGGTCGGCGAGGAGTGCCCGCGCGGCTGCACGCACACCGCGGACGCGCCCGACTGCGCGCTCGACGAGTGGGTCGCCGACGCCCCCGACGCCGAGGTCCGGGCAGCACGGGCGGCCCGCGTCGAGTCGTTCCGCCGGCTGCTCGCGAGCCGGACCGGCGCGGCCGACCCCGAGGCTCCCCCGGTCTCCGCGGCGCCCGACACGCCGACCACGCCGGACGCCTGAGGCCGGGCGCTCCCCCCGGGGCACGTCGTGCGCCGCTAGGTTGTCCGGCATGAGCCTGCGCCCCGGGTACGCCGACGACCTGCGACTCGCCCACGTCATCGCCGACCAGGTCGACTCCGTGACGATGGCGCGCTACAAGGCCCTGGACCTGCGCGTCGAGACCAAGCCCGACCTCACGCCGGTCACCGACGCCGACCGCACCGCCGAGGAGATCGTGCGCGGCCAGCTCAGCCGGGCCCGGTCACGCGACGCCGTGCAGGGCGAGGAGATGGCCGACACGGGCCACGGGCCGCGCCGCTGGGTCATCGACCCGATCGACGGCACCAAGAACTTCGTGCGCGGCGTCCCGGTGTGGGCCACGCTCATCGCGCTCATCGACGGCGACGAGGTCGTCCTCGGGGTCGTGAGCGCCCCCGCGCTCGGCAAGCGCTGGTGGGCCGCCCAGGGCTCCGGGGCGTGGACCGGCAAGTCGCTCGCCGCCGCCACCCGCCTGCAGGTGTCCGACGTCGGGCGGCTCCAGGACGCGTCGTTCTCCTACTCGAGCCTGTCCGGCTGGGAGGAGCGCGGCCGGCTCGAGCACCTGCTCACGCTGACCCGCCGGGTGTGGCGCACGCGCGCGTACGGCGACTTCTGGTCGCACGTGCTCGTCGCCGAGGGCGCCGTCGACCTGTCCGCCGAGCCTGAGCTCGCGCTGCACGACATGGCCGCGCTCGTGCCGATCGTCACCGAGGCCGGGGGTCGGTTCACCTCCGTGACCGGGGTGCCCGGGCCGTTCGGCGGGTCCGCGCTGGTCTCGAACGGGAAGCTGCACGACGCGGCGCTCCAGATCCTCGACCCGATCGACGGCTGAGGTCCGGCCGCGCGCCGGCGCGCCGTCGGCAGCGACGCCTCCCGCTCTCCCGTGTGCGCGGTGCCGGCGGTCGGCGCTGCGCGGGAGCGGAAGCGCGGCTCAGCGCGGGATCGCGCCGAGCTCGCTCGCGTCGTACCAGAGCAGGTCCCGCTCGGACAGCCGCTCGACCGCCGACTCGTCGCCCCTGAGGGCCGCGCGGACGTCCGCCGCGGCCTCGGGCTCGTCCACGTGCCCGCACGCCACGTCGCGCAGCAGCACGTCGACGGTGACGTCGACCGCGCTCGGGGCGTCGTCCTCGCCGGTCGCGAGCGTGACGGCGGCGTCCGGCACGTCGGCCGAGAGCACGAGCCGCAGCTCGGGGACGCCGGGGTGCGCGGCGATCCGCAGCAGGGCGTCGTCGGCCGCCGCGAGCTGGGCCGCGTACTCGAGCCCCTCGTCGTCCTCGTCGGGCAGCGCCGCACGCAGCGCGTCGGTCACCGCGTGCGCGCGCCGGGCGGCGAACGTCGTGCCGCCCGCCGGGTCCGAGGAGGCGCCGAGCTCGTCGAGGGTCGCGGGGAGGTAGATGCGCACGGGACCAGTGTGCCGGGTCAGGGGCCGTCCGCCCGCGACGCGCGCGCACCGACGGCCACGGGTGACGCGAGACCCTCCCGCTCGGCGGACCCGTCCGCGCGGACCCCACCGCCGACGAGCTGGGCGGCGAGCGTCGCGATCGCGCGACGGGCGGGTGAGCCGGGGACGAGCTCGTGCAGCAGCCGCGCCTCGAGCAGCGCGGCGTCGGTGGCCTGCCGGTCGTCCGGGACGAGGATCGGAGCCTGAACGCCCGCATAGCGCTCGAGGGCCGACGCGATCGCCTCCTCGGGCCGCGGACCGGCGACCGACGCGCGGACCTTGTTCACCACGACGGTGCGCCGTCCCGTGAGCCCCAGCTCGGCGAGCTCGCCCAGCGAGCGCACGAGCCGCTGGACGCCGATCGGGTCACCGGCGCCGACCACGACGACCTCGTCGGCCTCCTGGAGCGCCGAGAGCGTCGCCGCGTTGCGGTGCGGCGCGTGGGTGTCGTAGCTGAGGACCTCGTCCTGCTCGATGCTGAAGCCGCAGTCCACGACCGTCCAGCCGGTCAGCGCCCTCGCCACGGTCCACACCACCTCGAGCGACGCGGTCGGGAGCTCGGGCCACCGGTCGGCGCGCGAGACGCCCGACAGCACGCGCAGCCCGGGGGCGAGCAGCGGGGTCAGCCGGGCGAGGTGCTCGACGTCCAGCGTGCCCTGGCCTGCGGCTCGCGCGGCCGCGGCGATGCCCGGCGCCTCGTCGAGCAGCCCCACGGCCTGCGCAACTGTCCCGCCGTACGTGTCCGCGTCGACCAGCAGGGCGGCGCGGCCGAGGAGCGCGATCTCCGCGGCGAGGTTGATCGCGAGCGTCGTGCGCCCGGGCGCGCCCGTCGGACCCCACACCGCGACGAGCCGGCTCGGCTCGGGCGGCGCAAGGCCGTCGTCCCCGTCGGGCGCGACGTACTGCGGCCCGGGCGCGGGCGGTCCCGCGGTGGCCAGGTCGACTGTGTCGGCGCTCCCCGACGGACCGCGCTCGAGCAGCGCGACGACGCTGCGCACGAACGCCGTCGCGTCCGTGCCGTCCTCCGGGGCGTCGACCACGAGGTCGACGCCGAGCGCGGTCGCCCGCTCGCCCTGCCACGGGAGCGAGGGGTCGCCCAGCCCGACGACCCGGACGCCGCAGCGGTGCAGCGCGGCGACGGCCTCCCGGTCAAGCATCGGCAGGTCGGTCGAGACGAGCGCGACCCGGCCCAGCCCTGCCTCGGCCGCGGCGAGCAGCTCCGTGAGGTCGGCGCACCGACGCGTCACGCTGAGCCGCCCGGCCGTGCCGTCGACCGCCTGCACGATGCCCGCCTCGGACGCGCCGCGGATGGCGCAGAGCACCCCGACGGACACGCTCAGCCCCCCGACCCGGGCACGTGGACGACGTGCACCGAGCCCTCGCCGCCGACGGCCGCGAGGACCTCGGGCAGGAGGTCGCCGGGGACGAGCACGTGCACGACCGTCGTCCCGCCGGTGACGAACGCACCCTCGGGCCTGCTGACCTGGGCGACCGTGAGCGCGCCGGCGAGCTCGCGCGGCTCCGGGGTCGGCGCACCGGTCTCGGGCCCGCGCGCGGGCACCTCCCACAGGTCGACCTGGGCGCCCGGGACCACCTCCTGCGACGGCGCCTCGTCGACCGTGACCGGCACCGGGCGGAGGTCGAGGGCCTGCGCGTCCCCGAGCGCGCCGCGCGGGACGAGCTCGCCCGGCGCGACGACCCGCAGCGCGACTGCTCCCTCGGGGACGCCGTCCGCGACGGTGACGTACCGCTCGAGCTCGCCCGCGGGGAGGCGGACCTGCGCGACGGCGAGCTCGTCGCCGGTCACCCCCGACCCGGGCGTGAGCGCGTCGCGCGCGACGTAGACCCCGGTCGTCCGCTGGGCCTCCTGCACGACCCACGAGCCCAGCGCGACCGAGCCGGCGACCATCGCGAGGCCGACCAGGAGGCGCGGGTCGCGCCAGCCGGGACGACGCAGCCGCGTCGCGAGAGGTGCTGGCAGGTCAAGCACGGACGTGCTCATGCGACTCCCTGATGCTGCGCCGGACCGGGTGGAGGTGCCCATCATGCCGACGTTCCGGACATCTCGTGCACAGCCTTGTGGACGACGCGGGGCCCGTGCGACGGCGTGCCACACTGCGGTCATGGCTCCCAGGTTCCTCACGCTGGCCGACGTGACCGAGGTGCTCAACATCTCGGCGGCGCAGGCCTACGCGCTGGTGCGCTCGGGCGAGCTGCCGGCGATCCAGATCGGCGGGCGGCTCCAGTGGCGCGTCGAGTCGAGTGAGCTCGAGCGGTACATCGAGCGCATGTACGCCCAGACGCGCGCGCGCATCGAGACCGAGCACGACGTCGACGAGGGCGCGCAGCGCTGACGCGAGCGCGATCGGGCCGGTGGGTTCAGCCCGTCCGCACGGCGCGCACCGCACGGAACGGCACGGCCCACACCGCACCGGGACGCGGGTCGGGGACCGTCAGGTCGAGGTGGTCGGCGCCCACCCGGTCGACCCGGCCGCTGAGCTCCTCGTCGTCGAGCACGACCCGCACCGTGGCGCGGTCCCGGGCGACGGCTCGGAGCGCGTGACCGAGCGAGAGCCGGCGCTCGACCGCCCCCGGCGCTGGCGCTGCGTGCAGCGGGAGGCCGCGCACCGCGGTGACGCCTGCGGTGGGCACGAGCCAGCGCGCCGGGCCGTCCGCCAGCAGGACCCACTGCTCGGCCACGTCGAGCACCGTCCCCGTGACGCGCGCGGCGCCGGACCGGAGGGTCAGCACGTGGCCGTGGGCCGCCCTCAGCCGTGAGCCGAGCTCGACCGTGGCGCGCTCCGCCCGCGTGAGCTCGGCGACGTCGGCCGCGGCCTCGGTCGCACGCGCCGCCCCGAGCTGCGCCTCCAGGTCCGCGAACAGTGCCTCCCAGCGCATCCGCCCACGCTAGGCCACGCGAGGGCCGGTCTCGGCCGGGACGCGAGCAGGCGGCCACGCCGATCCCCCGCGGTTGTGGACAGGTGGTGGACCCCTGGGGCCAGATGCAGTACACCTAGCACCAAGCAACACCAAACTGCATCAAACAACTGCATCGCAGCGGCCGCCGCTCCCTGCGATCACGAGCCGGGGGCACGCATGCGAGGACACAGAACGACCACGCCACACATCGGTGTGCGGCTGCTCGCCGGAGCGGCGCTCCCGCTCGGCCTCGTCGCCTCCGCCGCCCTCGCGGTCGCGCTCGGCGTGCGGCTGCGCTCGCTGCTCCCGGTCGACCCCGCCACCGTGTCCGTCGACCGGGTCGTCGAGCTCGGCGTCGTCGGCCTCGGCCTCGCGTTCGTGGCCTGGCTGGTGTGGGGTCTCGCCGTCGCGACGCTGTGTGCGGCGGCGCGGGCCGTCGGGATCACCTGGCGCGCGGGCGAGCGCGCCGTCGCCCAGCACGCGCCGGGACTCGTCCGGCGCGCGCTCGTCGTCGCGCTCGGTGCCGGCATCGGCGTCTCCGGAGCGGTCGGGGCGCACGCGACGGCACCGGGCGACGGGCTCGACGTCGGGTGGAGCGCGACGAGCTCGGCCTCCGCGCCCGCGCCGACCCCCGCCTCGACGCAGCACGTCGCCGGGGACTCGTCGCGGACTGCCCCGGAGGAGCAGGCTGCGGACGCACCGGCCCCGGCCGGGACACCCGGTGCCGCGCCGAGCGACTCGGCGGCTGCCGGACCGGCGGACGCCCGAGGGTCGGCGGGTGTCGAGCAGGACAGGTCCGCGGCCGACAGCGCAGCACCGTCCACGGCGGACGGCCGCGGTTCTGGCGCCGGTGCAGGTCCGGGCGCAGTCACGGGTGGTGGCGCAGCCGCGGGTGCAGGCGCGGACGAGGGTGGCCTCGCCACTCGACGCAGCACGCAGGCGGCGGGGCACGCCTCGACGCCGTCGGCGACCCTGGCGACGACGCCCCCGACCGCGAGCAGCCGCAGCACCTCCCCCGCCGGCCCCGGGCCCGGCGGCGCGGCGTCCGGCCAGACCGTCGTCGTCGCGACGGGCGACAGCCTCTGGCGGATCGCGCAGCGCGCGCTCGGGCCGGACGCGTCCGACCAGGAGGTCGCCGCCGAGTGGCCGCGCTGGTACGCCGCGAACGCCGACGTCATCGGCGCCGATCCCGGCCTCCTCCTGCCCGGTCAGGTCCTCCGGGTGCCCAGCACCGGTTCGACGTCGGGCAGCACCCGATGAGCGTCCTGCTGGTCCCGTCGGCCGCACAGGCGACGGCCGACCTGCCGGACCTCGGCCACAGCGGTGCGCCCTCACGGCGCCCCGCGCACACCGAGCGGGTCCCCCGCTCCGAGGGCCGGCTCCCGTCGCCTCTCGCCACCGCGCACGCGAAGGAGCCGCACATGACGACGCTCGAGCTCAACCGGGTCGCTGGACACGCCTCGTCCGGGGTCGCCGCGCACGTGGCCTGCTCCGGGACCGACGGCTCCGCCGTCCCGACCGGGCGGCCCGGCGAGCGGGCCTCGCGTGCACCCGGCTCCACCACCGGGGAGGTCCCCTGCGGGAGCGCCCCGGCGGGCGACGCCACCCGTCCCGGCTCCGACCGGGACTCGGCCTCGGCCTCGGCCTCGGGATCAGGCTCCAGCTCCAGCTCCAGCTCCAGCTCCAGCTCGGGCTCCGGCTCCGGCTCCGGCACTGGCACTGGCACTGGCACTGGCACTGGCTCGGGCTCGGGCTCGGGCTCGGGCTACGACTCCGACTCGAGCCGCGCCGCCTCCGCCCGCCGTCCCGTCGGCGGGACGACGGCCCCCTCGCCCGCCGCGGACCGCCGCCGCGCTCCGGACGCGCGCGACCCGACACAGGCGCCTCCCTCCCGCGTCCTCCACCCCGGGCCGGTGGCCCCGGCGTCGCGCACCCTCGAGGCCCGCCTCGTCCCGACGCTCCCGCCGGCCGCGCGCCCGGCACCGAGCACGGGCCCGGGTCACACGCGCCCCCCGACGCTGGAGCAGCGACTCCTGGCGCGGCGCCGCGCGACCCTCGCGGCCGAGCGGGCCGCCCGTGCTGCCGAGCCGCCGCGCGAGACGGCCCCGATGCCGGACCCCACGCCGGTGTGCTGCGCGCTCGCGCTCGCGGCCACGGAGGCGCTGCGCGGGACCCGCTCCGTCGCGCAGCTCGCGCGGTGGGTCAGCCCGCAGGTGTTCGAGCAGCTCGCCGGCCGCACCGCGCTGACCGTGCGGGTCCTGGGCCGGACCGCCGCGACCCGGCGCCCGGAGATCCTGCGCGTCCGGGTGTGCCGCCTCGGCGAGCACATCGCGGAGGCCGCGGTCGTGGTCGACGACGGCACCCGCGTGCGGGCGATCGCGCTGCGCCTCGAGATGTGGCGCGGCGCGTGGCGAGCCGTCGCGTTCGAGATCGGCTGAGCGGAGCACCTCAGCCGCCCCCGACGAGCGCGGGACTGGACCGGGGCCGGCACGACGCCCCATGACGCTGCGGACGTCGTGCCGCGGTTCCGGAGCCGGGCGCGACCGCGCCACCGCGCCAGGATCCCCGGCGCACGACGACGGGGACCGCCAGGCACGAGCCCGGCGGTCCCCGTCGTCGTACGCGACCCGAGGGCCGCGCGGTGGATCAGCCCTGCTTGCGCTTGGCGGCCTTGCGGCGCTCCTCGCGGTTCGTCGGAGCCGCGGCGGCACCGCCACGCGCACCGTCGCCCTCGCTCGCCCCGCCCGCGGCACCCGCATCACCGTCGATCGACGGCGCCGAGTACTGCAGCGGAGCGCGGCGCTCGGGGCCGTCGATGCCCTTCGCGACCAGCTTCGGGGCGGCGGGGGCGGCTGGCGCAGCACCAGGCAGTGCACCGCCGGCGGCTGCGGCGGCCTGGGCCGCGGACTGCGCGCTGACGTCCGGGGCGCCCGAGGCACCCTCGCCGTCGGCACCGGCGACCTTGACCTCGAGGTTGAAGAGGTAGCCGACCGACTCCTCCTTGATCGCGTCCGTCATCGCGTTGAAGAGCTGGAAGCCCTCGCGCTGGTACTCGACGAGCGGGTCGCGCTGGGCCATCGCGCGCAGGCCGATGCCCTCCTTGAGGTAGTCCATCTCGTAGAGGTGCTCACGCCACTTCCGGTCGAGGACGGAGAGGATGACGCGGCGCTCGAGCTGACGCACGTTGTCCGCGCCCAGCTCGGCCTCGCGCGCGGCGTAGGCGTGCTCCGCGTCGGAGAGGACCTCGGCCTCGATGAGCTCGGCGCTCAGGCGCGTCGCCCCACCGGCCTGGTCGACGACCTCGTCGGGCGTGATCGACACCGGGTAGACGGCCTTGAGCGCGGTCCACAGCGCGTCGAGGTCCCACTCCTCCGGGCGGCCCTCGGCCGTCGCCGCGGCGACGTACGCGCTGAGCACGTCCTTGGTGAAGTGCTGGATCTGCTCCTGGAGGTCCTCGCCCTCGAGGACGCGGCGACGCTCGTCGTAGATCACGGTGCGCTGGCGCGAGAGCACGTCGTCGTACTTCAGGACGTTCTTGCGGATCTCGAAGTTGCGCGCCTCGACCTGCGACTGCGCGCTCTGGATGCCGCGCGTGACGATCTTCGACTCGAGCGGCAGGTCGTCGGGAAAGCCCGCGCGCGTCATGAGCGACTCGGCGAGACCCGAGTTGAACAGCCGCATGAGGTCGTCCTGCAGCGAGAGGTAGAACCGGGACTCGCCCGGGTCGCCCTGACGGCCCGAGCGGCCGCGCAGCTGGTTGTCGATGCGGCGGGACTCGTGGCGCTCGGTGCCCAGCACGTACAGCCCGCCGAGCTCGACGACCTCGTCGTGCTCCGCGGCGACGGCCTCGGTCGCCTTCGCGAGCGCGCCGGGCCACGCGGCCTCGTACTCCTCCGCGTTCTCGGCGGGGTCGAGCCCGCGGTCGGCGAGCTCGGCGACCGCCATGAACTCGGCGTTGCCGCCGAGCATGATGTCGGTGCCTCGGCCGGCCATGTTCGTCGCGACCGTGACGGCGCCCTTGCGGCCGGCCTGCGCGACGATCGACGCCTCACGCGCGTGCTGCTTGGCGTTGAGGACCTCGTGCGGGACGCCCTGCTTCTTGAGCTTCGCGGAGAGGAGCTCGCTCTTCTCGACGCTGACCGTGCCGACGAGCACGGGCTGGCCCTTGGCGTGGCGCTCGACGATGTCCGCGACGACCGCGTCGTACTTGCCGTCCTCGTTCTTGTAGACGAGGTCGCCCTGGTCGATGCGCTGCATCGGGCGGTTCGTGGGGATCGGGACGACGCCGAGCTTGTAGGTGCCGAGGAACTCGGCGGCCTCGGTCTCGGCGGTACCCGTCATGCCCGCGAGCTTGGCGTACAGGCGGAAGTAGTTCTGCAGCGTGATCGTGGCGAGCGTCTGGTTCTCCGCCTTGATGTTCACGCCCTCCTTGGCCTCGATGGCCTGGTGCATGCCCTCGTTGTAGCGGCGGCCCGGGAGGATGCGGCCCGTGTGCTCGTCGACGATGAGGACCTCGCCGTTGATGACGACGTAGTCCTTGTCGCGCTTGAAGAGCTCCTTGGCCTTGATCGCGTTGTTGAGGAACCCGATGAGCGGCGTGTTGAGCGACTCGTACAGGTTGTCGATGCCGAGGTAGTCCTCGACGCGCGCGATGCCGGGCTCGAGCACGCCGACGGTGCGCTTCTTCTCGTCGACCTCGTAGTCGCGCTCGACCTGCAGGCGGCGGACGACCTTGGCGAACTCCGCGTACCAGCGGTTCGTGTCGCCCGACGCGGGCCCCGAGATGATGAGCGGCGTGCGCGCCTCGTCGATGAGGATCGAGTCGACCTCGTCGACGATCGCGAAGTTGTGGCCGCGCTGCACGAGCTCCTCGGAGCTCCACGCCATGTTGTCGCGCAGGTAGTCGAAACCGAACTCGTTGTTCGTGCCGTACGTGATGTCCGCGGCGTACTGCTCGCGGCGCTGCGCGGGGGTCTGGTTCGACAGGATGACGCCGCTGGTCAGGCCGAGGAACCGGTAGACGCGGCCCATGAGCTCGGCCTGGTAGCTCGCGAGGTAGTCGTTGACCGTGACGACGTGCACGCCCTTGCCCGTGAGCGCGTTGAGGTACGCCGGGGCGGTCGCGACGAGCGTCTTGCCCTCACCGGTCTTCATCTCGGCGATGTTGCCGAGGTGCAGCGCCGCACCGCCCATGAGCTGGACGTCGAAGTGCCGCTGACCGAGGGTGCGCCGCGACGCCTCGCGGACGGCCGCGAACGCCTCCGGCAGGAGGTCGTCGAGCGACGCGCCGTCGGCCAGCCGGGCCTTGAAGCGGTCGGTCTCCTCGCGGAGCTCGGCATCGGACAGGCTCTCGAAGTCCGCCTCGAGCACGTTGACCTGCTGAGCGAGACCGGACAGCTTCTTGACGATCCGGCCTTCGCCGAAGCGCAGGACCTTCTCGAGGATCGCAGGCACGCGTGACTCCCGACGTTGACTGGCCCCGCACGCCGGCGGCATCGGGGCGAGCTCGGTGTGCCCGACCGCGCGGCCGGACCCCGACCATCGTAGGCGAGGTCAGGGTCTCGGTCGAAGAACCACCACGGCCGCCCCCAGCAGAGCCCCGCCCACGAGCCCCGGCCACCCGAGCCGGTCCCCCAGGAGCAGCGCCGCGAGCACGGCACCGGTGAGCGGCTCGAGCAGCGCGACGACCGAGGCCGTCGTCGCCGGGACCGTGCGCAGGCCAGTGAAGTACGCGCCGTACGCGAGCGCCGTCGGCACGAGCCCCAGGAACGCGAGGAGCAGCCAGCCCGCGGTTCCGGACGCTGCGGGGGGCAGCGCGAGGCCGCCGCCGAGCGTCGCGGCGACGGGGAGCAGCAGCAGGCCGCCGAGGGTGAAGGACAGCGCCGTGAGGGGCAGCGGCGCGAGGCCGGGCACCGGGCGGCCGTTGAGCAGCGTCATGGTCGCGAACGCGGCGGCCGACACGAGCGCGAGCAGCGCGCCCGCGGTCGCGCCCGGCCCGGTGGGCACGCCGACGAGCAGCACGAGGCCGGCGAGCGCGAGGCCCAGCGCGACGAGCACGCGCGCCGCGGGCCGACGCCGGCTGAGGACGACCGTCGCCGCGGCGACGAGCACCGGCGACGCGCCGAGCGCCACGAGCGTCGGGACCGAGACGGACGCGATCCCGACCGCGACGAAGTAGAACGCCTGGTAGACGGCCGCGAGCACCGCCGTCGTCGCGACGCGCACCGCGACGGCACGCGAGCGTCCGACGCCGCCCAGCCGGCCGGTGAGCGCGAGCACGACGACGAGCGCTCCTCCCCCGACGAGCAGGCGGTACGACGCGACGGCGAGCATCGGCAGGTCCGTCTCGCGCGCGAGGACCGTCCCGGCGACGCCGCCCGTGCCCCACAGGAGCGCGCCGAGCACGACGAGCGCGAAGCCGTCGAGGACCCGGCGCCGACCCGCGGCCGCGTCCGCCACGTCGGCCGCCGCCGGCACGTCGGCCTCGGCCGGCCCGTCCGCCGCCGCCGGCCCGTCGGCCTCGGCCGGCCCGTCCGCCGCCGCTGGCACGTCGGCCGCGCTCACCCCGCGAGCGCCCCGGCGAGCGGCAGCGCGAGGTCCCCGCGCAGCTCCCGGCCCTCCCCGGCAGCGTCGGGCGCACCGACCTCGATGCCGTCGAGCCCGAGCCAGCGCGCGAGCACGCGGAGCTCGGCGGCGAGCTCGCCCGGGACGTCGGCCGTCCGCCCGGTGCGCGCGCCGCGCTCGGCGGCCGCGGTCGGCGCCGGCGGTGCGGTGTGGGCGGCGTGCACGCGCAGCACCCCGGCACGCCGGTCGGCCTTGAGGTCGACGAGCGCGACGAGCCGCTCCCCGAGCAGGAAGGGCAGCACGTAGTAGCCGTGCACGCGCTTGGCCGCCGGGACGTAGATCTCGATGCGGTACCGCAGCCCGAAGAGCTCCTCGAGGCGGCGCCGCTCGAACACGAGCGGGTCGAACGGACTGAGCAGCGTGCGCCCCTCCGCCCGGCGCGGGAGCGACGCGTCGCGGTGCAGGTACACCGGCCGGTCCCACCCGTGCACGGCGACGGGGCGCAGCACCCCGGCGTCGACGAGCTCGGTGACCGCGCGGGCCACCCGGGGGCCCTTGAGCCGGAAGTAGTCGGCGAAGCAGCGCGCCGTCCCGATCCCGTGCGCGCGCGCCCCGATCTCGACGAGTGCCCGGACCGCGTCGCCGTCGGACGGCTCGGGCTGCGCCGCGACCTCGGGCGGGAGCACGCGCTCCGTGAGGTCGTAGCACCGCTCGAACTGGGCGTTCCGGCGCGCGGCGGTGACCTCCCCGGTGAAGAACAGGAACTCGAGCGCGCGCTTGGCGACGGTCCAGTTCCACCCCCACTCCGTGCGGTCGGCCGGGTGCTCGTGCTCGTACAGCGCGTGCACCTGGCTCGCGGTCATCGGGCCGGAGGCAGCGATCAGGTCGCGGATCTCGCGGACGACGTCGGCGTGCTGGAGCGGCACGTCGCGGATCGAGCCCCACGCGTACGTGAGGTAGCCGCGCCGCCGCCAGCCGAGCAGGCGGTACGTCTCGGGCGGCACGAACGACGCCTCGTGCGCCCAGGCCTCGACGAGGCGGCGCGGTGCACGCCCGGCGGCCCGGTCGAGCAGCGCGTGGTCGTACGGGCCGACGCGCGAGTACGTGGGCATGAGGTGGGCGCGCGCCAGCACGTTGACCGAGTCGATCTGCAGCAGCCCGAGCCGGTCGACGACGCCCTGCAGGTGGCGCATCGTCACGCCGCCGGGCCGGTCGACGCGGGGCCGGTCGAGGCCCTGCGCCCGCAGCGCGACGCGCCGGGCCTGGGACAGCGAGAGGACCTCGGTGGCGTGCGGCGCCGGCGGCGGTGCGTCGTCCTTGGCCGGACGCGGGACGGGGCGGGAGGTGGGCACCTGCCCATCCTGCCGCCCCGCTCCCACACTCTCCGGCGGGCTCCCCCCGCGCGCCGCTGCGTCCGTCAGCCGACGGCGGCCGAGGCCTCCACCGGCTTGGGGCTCAGGGTCGCCACCGGCGTGTCGAGCTTGATGACGCCGTAGCTCCAGCCGCGGCGCCGGTACGCGACCGAGGGCTGCGCGGTCTCGACGTCGATGAAGAGGAAGAAGTCGTGACCGACGAGCTCCATCTCGTAGAGGGCGTCGTCGATCGTCATGGGCTGCGCGGTGTGCACCTTCTCGCGGATGACCACGGGCGAGTCGCCCAGGGTCGTCTCGACGGCCTCGCCCGGCGCCGGGGCGGCGGCCGGGGGCTCGTCCGACACGACGGGCGGGCGCACGTCGACGGGGGTGAGCGGGGTGTGGTTGCGGTGGTCCTTGCGCCGGTCGCGCGATCGGCGCAGGCGCTCCTGGAGCTTGGCGATCGCGAGGTCGAGCGCGGCGTACCGGTCGTCGGCGCACGCCTCGGCACGGATCACGGGTCCCTTGTCGACGACCGTGAGCTCGACGCGCTCGGCGACGCCCGCCTGGCGGGGGTTGCGCTCGTGCGAGACCTCGACGTCGATGCGCTGGGCCTGCGGCGCGAGCTGCGCGAGCTTCGTCAGCTTCTCCTCGGCGTGCCGGCGGAACTTCTCCGGAACCTCGGTGTGACGACCTGCGACCACGATGTCCATGTGATCCTCCTGGAGGACGAGGGGGGCGGCTGACCGCCCGGTGACGTGCACGTGTGCCCCTGAGGGCCGGACGACGGGCACCACCTCCTCCTGCACCCGGCGGGGGCCGGCGGACAGGTCTCGTCCGCCTGTCGCGCTGCCTCCGGTGCTGTCGGTTCGTTCCCTCACGCTAGTCCCGCGGCGCCGGGACGACCAATCGCCTCGCTGCTCCGTCCGGGTGGTGGCGTCGCCGCGAGGGCCCACCCGGCCAGGACCGCGGCGCCCGCTCCCGAGAGCGCGTCCTCGCACGCCGCGAGCGTCGCCCCGGTGGTCAGGACGTCGTCCACGAGCAGCACCGGTGCACCCGCGACGGCACCCGCGCGGCCCCGCACGGCGACCTGTCCGGCGAGGTTGCGCCCGCGCGCACGACCCGTCAGGCCCACCTGGTCCCGGCCCCGGCCGCGCCGCCCGAGGCACGGGTGCGCCCGCGCCGCGACGCCCGCGCCGACCAGGCCGGACGCGACCGCGAGCGCGAGCCGTCCGACCAGGTCCTCGCCGCGGCGGCGGCGTGCCGCGCTCGTCGAGGGCGCGGGCACGACGAGCACGGCGGGGCGGCCGCGGGCCCCGGCGCCGGGCGGGAGCGCGTCGAGCGCGGGGCCCAGGACAGGTCCGAGGGCGGTCCCCGCGCGGGCCGCGGCGGCGGTCAGTGCCGGCGTGAGGTCGGCCCTCCCCCGGTCCTTCCACGCGACGACGAGCTCGCGCACCGGCCCGGTGTACGGGGTCGTGGCCCAGACCGGCAGCGGGCCGCGCCCGTCGAGGCGGTCGAGCCGCCCGGCCCCGTGCTCGCACCGCTCGGGCCGCGCGAGCAGCCGGGACGCGCACGGCCCGCAGAGCGCGACGTCCAGCGCCTCGCAGCCCGCGCACGCGACGGGGAGCACGAGCCCGACGAGGTCGGCCCAGCACCTCCGCAGGGTCGACGTGTCCTCGCGCTCCGGCATGCCGCGACCCTGGCGCGGACGCGCGACGCCGCGCTGCCCGCACCGCACGACCCGCGCCCGGACCGCCGTCGCCGACGGCCTGGGGGTGCGTCGGCCCGTCAGCCCGGGAAGTACGGGTCCCGCACCCCGGTCGCGACCTCGCTCCAGCTCGCGTTCACGCCGGGGAGCCAGAACAGCCGGCCGTCGGACGTCGCGACGTACAGCGAGCGCTGCCCCTTGCCGCCCGCGATCGCGACCGCGTCCTCGAGCGCCGGGAGCGCGCGCGTCTGGCCGGAGAGCGGCACGAGGTGGTACGCCGCGCTCGTCGCGACGCCCGAGCGCCCGAGCACGCCGAGCGTCGCGTCGTCGACCCACACGAGCTCGGTCGCGTCGACCAGCGTCGCCCCGGCGCCGAGCGGCTCCCCGAGCTGGAGCGGGCTGCCCGAGGCGTCCCGCACGACGCCGGCCACGTCGAGCGCGAGCCCGTCCGAGCCGGTCGAGAGCACCGCGACGCGGGCACCGTCGCGCGAGACGCGGATCGCCGTGACGCTGCGTCCCGCGAGCCACGGCGCGCTGATGTCGGCGCGCTGACCGTCGGCGCGGACCGCGACGAGCAGGCCGGCCGGCCCGGGGTACGCGGTCCACGTCCAGCTCAGCCGGTCGACGGACGGCGCGAGCAGCCCGGGCCCGCTCAGGATCGTCTCCGTCGGCGCGTCGCCGACCCCGACGCGCACGAGGTCGCCCGCGTCGGACCGCGCCACGCGGACGTTGCCGCGCTCGTTGCGCGCGAGGTCGTGCACCGCGCGCCCCCCGAGGTCGGGCGGCTCGAGCAGCGGGACGAGCTCGCCGTTCGTCAGCTGCACGACCGTGTCGCCCGAGACGACCTCGAGGACCGCGTCGGTGTCGACGCCGTGCCGGAGGTCGGTCGCGGAGGCCGTGAGCGGGACGCCGCCCGCGGTGACCTCGACCGCCCGCACCCCGGGGATCGCCAGCGACGCCTCGATCTGCGCGAGCATCCGCGCGCGCTCCGCGGCGTCCGTCAGCGCCGCCGCCTCCGTCAGGCCGACCGACGCGGTCGAGTCGCTCTCGTCGACCGGCACCGTCTCGGGCTTGAGCTCGACCCCCTCGGGGATCGCGGACCGCACCGAGTCGCGCAGCCACGGCGACGGGCCCTCGAGCAGCTCGCGGACGATCGACGTCGCGATGTTGCGCACCGGGAACCACCGCGTCTCGGGCACGAGGTCGGTGTCGTCGGGCGTGAGGAAGTAGAGGCTCGCCGAGCTGAACAGGTTCTCGAAGTTCGACTCGTCGAGCACGACCCCGTCCTCGAGGCCCGCGATGCGCCACTGGTCCGAGCTGTCCTGCACGAGGTCGAACGTGAGCGACTCCTCGGCGTCGGTCGCGGCCTCGGCGTAGCGGCCGTCGGCGTCGATGCGCGCGGCGACCGTCAGCGTCACCTGGACCTGCGACTCGTTGACGACGGTGAACGTCGGGCTGCTCGTCGTCGGGTAGACCACGACGCTCTCGCGCGGCTTCCACGCCGCGCGCGCGTCCCCGGCGAGGTACTCGCGCGCCGCCCGGAAGTCCCCGCCGCGGCGCGGGTCGCGGCTGAACCCGGCCTGGCTCGCCTTGAGGAACCCCACGACGATGCCCTGGGGGTCCGCGTCGAGGGCGGGGCGGTCGGCCAGGGGCACCACGGCCGGGCCGGCGTCGCTGACCTCGCCGTCGCCGACCTCGACCGGCCCCGACGTCGGCATCGCGACGCACGCGGACAGCACCCACAGCGCCGGGAGGACGAGCGCGAGCGCGGACGCGACGGTCCGGCGGCGTGCCGCCCCCGGTGCACGCCGGGGCACCCGCAGTGCGGGGCGGGGCGTCGGGGTCATCGCGCCTCCAGGTGGTCGTGCTTGTGCTCGTGGTCGGCGTCGTGGTGCAGGTCCGCGAGCTCGGGGAGCGCGGCCGGGTCGACGCCGTGCCGCTGCTCGCGCGGCGCCGGGTCGGCCGCGTCCTCGGGCTCGAGCGGGAGCGGCGACGAGACGAGCCGGATGCCCGCGCGCCGCGGCAGCGTGAGCCGGAAGACCGCGCCGCCGCCGGGCCGCCCCCACGCCTCGAGCCAGCCGCCGTGCAGGTGCGCGTCCTCGAGCGAGATCGCGAGGCCGAGCCCGCTGCCGCCGATGGTCCGTGCGCGCGCCGGGTCGGCCCGCCAGAACCGGTCGAAGACATGCTCCGCGACCTCGCGGGTCATCCCGACGCCGTGGTCGCGCACCGTGACCGCGACCGCCTGGGGGTCCCCGGCGAGCGTGACCTCGACCGGCGACCCCTCGGCGTGCTCGATCGCGTTGACGACGAGGTTGCGCAGGATCCGCTCGACGCGGCGGGGGTCGACGTCCGCGACCACCGGCTCGGCGGGCAGGTCGACGCTCAGCCAGGTCGCGCGCACCTCGGCGAGCTGCACGGCCTGGTCGATCACGGCGTTGACCGCGTCGCGCACGTCGCGCCGCTCCGCGTCGAGCACCGCCGCGCCGGCGTCGAACCGGCTGATCTCGAGGAGGTCGACGAGCAGGTCCTCGAAGCGGTCGAGCTGGGTCTGCAGCAGCTCCGCGGAGCGCTTCGCGGAGGGCTCGAAGTCGTGCCGGGCGCCGTGCAGCACCTCCCCGGCCATGCGGATCGTCGTCAGGGGCGTGCGCAGCTCGTGCGAGACGTCCGACACGAAGCGGCGCTGCAGCGCCCCGAGCGCCTCGAGGCGGTTGATCTGGTCCTGCAGGCTCACGGCCATCTCGTTGAACGAGCGCCCGAGCGAGGCGATCTCGTCCTGCCCGCGCACGGGCATCCGCTCGTCGAGGTGCCCGTCGGCGAGCCGCTCGGCGACCTGCGCCGCGATCCGCACGGGCCGCACGACCTGCCGCGTGACGACCCACGTCATCGAGCCCAGCAGCACCGTGAGCGCGAGCGCGCCGATCCCGAGCACCCGCTGGAGGAACTCGAGCTGCTCCTGCTCCGCTTCCAGGCTGTAGAGGAAGTACAGCTCGTGGGTCCCCACGACGGGGAGCGTCACGGTCTCGCCCACGAGGACCGCGGGCACCTCGCGCGCGGGTGCGCCGTCGCCGTCGGTGCTCCCCCGCGGCCACGCGACCGACTGCCAGCGCTGGCCCTCGCCGCTCGCGGTCGCCTCCCGGAGCTCGGGTGAGATGAGGTCGACGAGCTCGGGGTCGGTCGCGCCCGCGGTCACGAGCTGCAGGGCGGCCGCCTGGCCCTGCGCCCGCAGGAGGAACACCTCGCGCTGCTCCGAGCCGCCCGTGCTCAGGACCGTGGCGACGTCGATGAGGAGCTGCTGAACCTCGGACCCGGTCGACGCGGTCGAGCCCGTGAACGAGCTCTGCGCCTGCTGCGTCCCGCGTGCGCTCTCGCGCAGGATCTGCTCCATGCGCTGCGCGAACAGCCCGTCCTGGATGCGGTCGGACAGGTAGGCCCCCAGGCAGGCCAGCGCGACCAGGCCGATCGCGAGCGTCGTGACGACGACCCGCACCTGGAGCGACTCGCGCCACGCCCCCGCCAGCGCACGCTCGCGCCGGGTCAGCCGCAGCCGCGCGAGCCGCAGCGCCCGGCGGGCCCGGAACGCGTTCACTGCGGGGTCGTGCCCGCCTTGTAGCCGACGCCGCGCACGGTCACGACGATCTCCGGTCGCTCCGGGTCCGCCTCGATCTTCGAGCGCAGGCGCTGCACGTGGACGTTGACGAGCCGGGTGTGGGCGGCGTGCCGGTAGCCCCACACGCGCTCGAGCAGCACCTCGCGCGTGAAGACCTGCCACGGCTTGCGTGCGAGCGCGACGAGGAGGTCGAACTCGAGCGGCGTGAGGGAGATCTGCTCGCCGTCGCGCGTCACCCGGTGGCCCGTGACGTCGATCGTCAGGTCGCCGATCGCGAGGTGCTCGGGCGCGGGCTCGTCGCTGCGGCGCAGCCGCGCCCGGACCCGCGCGATGAGCTCCTTGGGCTTGAACGGCTTGGAGATGTAGTCGTCGGCCCCGGACTCGAGGCCCAGCACGACGTCGACGGTGTCGGCCTTCGCGGTGAGCATGACGATCGGGACGCCCGACTCGGACCGGATGAGGCGGCACACCTCGGTGCCGTCCTTGCCGGGCAGCATGAGGTCGAGCAGCACGAGGTCGGGCTGCGACGCACGGAACACCGCGAGCGCGTCGTCGCCGTCCGCGCAGAACACCGGTTCGAGCCCCTCGGAGCGGAGCACGATGCCGATCATCTCTGCGAGAGCGGTGTCGTCGTCGACCACCAGCACACGACCCTTCATGCGCACATGATCGCACCGCGCGCGCCACGGACGCACCGACGTCACTCGTGCGCGTCGGTGCGGGGGCGCTGCGCCACGTGCGCGCCCTGCCGTGGCACGATGAGCCGGCACGGCGCAGCACGAGCGCCGCACCGGTGCCTGCGCAGAACAGGGAGCGAGACGCGATGACGACCCCGCACGAGGACGCACCGGGACAGCCGGCACCGGGGGCTCCCGTGCCGCCGCCGCCCGTCCCGCCCACCGGGGGCAGCCCCGCGCCGGGCGCGTCCGGGTGGGGCCCCGTGCCGGGCTACGCGCAGCCGACGCCGCCGGTGCCCGTTCCGCCCGCGGGCTACCCGACCGGCCCCGTCCCGCCGTCGCCGCCGCCCGGTCAGCCGGGGTACGGCCAGCCGGGCGGGTACGGCCAGCCCGGGTACGGCCAGCCGGGCGGGTACGGGCAGCCCGGCGGGTACGGAGGTCCCGGGTACGGGGCTCCGGGCTACGGCGCCCCGCTGCCGCCCGTCGCCGCGCTCCAGCCGGGCATCGTGCCGCTGCGGCCGCTCGGGCTCGGCGAGGTGCTCGACGGCGCCTTCCGCGCGGTGCGCGCCAACCCGCGCGTCATGTTCGGCCTCACGGCCGTCGTCGTGACGGTCGTCGTCGCGCTCATGTCGGCGGTCACCTGGTACCTCACCGGCATCCTCGCGGGCGCGCTCGGCGACGTGACGAGCTCGCTCGACCCCGACGGCATGCTGGGCCTGCGCGACCAGATGGGGTCGGTGCTCGCCGCCCTGCTCACCACGCCGTTCCTCGCGCTCGCCGCGACGATCCTGACCGGCCTGCTCATCGTCTCGGTCAGCCGCTCGGTCATCGGCCAGACCGTGAGCATGGGCGAGGTCGTGCGCCTCGCGCGCGGCCGCGTCTGGTCCGTCGTCGGCTTCAGCCTGCTCGTCGGCGTGGTCTGGGTCGCCGTCCTCGCCGCCTACGGGGCCGCGATCGGGGCGCTCGCCGCGAACGAGATCTGGTGGGCCGTCGCCGTCGTCGCGCTCGTCGGCGGCCTCGCGCTGCTGGTCGCCGGCACCTGGATCACCGTGCGGACGCTCCTCGTGCCGCCCGCGCTCATGCTCGAGGGCGGCCGGTTCTGGGCGACCGTCGCACGCGGGTGGCGCCTGACCCGCGGGAGCTTCTGGCGCCTGCTGGGCATCTACGTGCTGGTCAACGTCATCGTGCAGATCGTCAGCCAGACGATCGCGGTGCCCGCCGTCACGGCCGCGATGGTCCCGTTCGACGACCCGATGATGACGTCGTTCGGGTCGATCGCGGTCAGCTCGGTCGCGCAGATCATCGCGCTCACGCTGACCACGGTGTTCTCGGCGGCCGTCGTCGCGCTGCTGTACATCGACGTGCGGATGCGCCGGGAGGGCCTCGACGTCGAGCTCGCCCGCGCGGCCGACGAGCGGGTCGCGTGACGCTGCTCGCCCTCGCGCACGCGCACGCCGGCGCCCTGGTCACGGGGCGGGCGGGCGACGTCCCGGTCGAGCCCGGCGCGGACGAGGCGCGACGCTGGGTCGAGCGTGAGCTGCTCGAGCCCGTGTACGACGACAGCCCGAGCCTGCTCGAGCGGATCCTCGACTGGGTCAGCAGCCTGTTCGACGACGTCCCCGCGCTCGGCCTCGACGGGCGGACCGCCGCGCTCGTCATCGTCGTGCTGCTCGCGGTGGTCGCCGCCGTCGTGCTGTACGTCGCCGGCCCCGTGCGTCGCGCCCGTCGGTCGGGCGGGGGCGGGATCGTGCTCGGCGGCGACGACACGCGCACGGCCGCGCAGCTCCGCGCCGCCGCCGACGCCGCCGCGTCCCGCGGTGACTGGCACGAGGCGGTCGCCGAGCGCTTTCGTGCGGTCGTGCGGTCGCTCGAGGAGCGCACGGTGCTCGACGAGCGGCCGGGCCGCACCGCGCACGAGGCCGTCGAGGCCGCGGCGTACCGCCTGCCCCGGTCCGCGCCCGCGCTCCGCGATGCCGGGCGCCTGTTCGACGACGTCGTCTACGGCGACCAGCCGGCCGGCCCGTCCGACGACGCGCGGCTGCGCGAGGTCGACGCGGCGGTCGCGGCCGAGCGGCCCCTCGGCACGCCCGCCGACGACGCCGCCACGGACCGGGAGCACGCGCTCGCTGCGGCCGGCGACGGCGGGACCGGCGCCGACGAGACGCCCGGCGGGGGGACCCGATGAGCACCCCCGCACCCGTCTCGGCGCCCGGTGGCGCGCCCGCCCCGCTCACCGCGCCGGAGGCGGCCGGCACGTCGGCCGGCGCGGCACCCGGGCCCGGCCCCGCGCCGGTGACGGTCACGGGCGACGGCTCGACCGCACGCTCGCGCGCCGGCTCCCGGTGGCGCCGGTGGCGCTTCCCGCTCGCGGTGCTGTCGCTGCTCGTGCTCGTCGGGCTGCTCGCCGCGCTCCCCGAGCCGCGCACGTCCACGGTGGCCCTCGCTCCCGACAACGCCGCGCCCGAGGGCGCACGGGCCGTCGCGCAGGTCCTCGGCGACCAGGGCGTCGAGGTCACGTACGTGCGCCGGACCTCCGAGGCCGTCGCGGCCGCCGACGCGGGCACCACGCTCCTCGTCACCGGCGACGCGCTGCTCGGGCTGTCCCAGATGGAGGACCTCGCCGCGACCGGCGCCGACCTCGTCCTGCTCGACCCGACCGCGCTGCTCGACGAGGTCACGACGGCCGCGACGCGCAGCTGGTCGGGCCCGGACGACACCGCGCCGACGACCCGGACTGCCCGGTGCGAGGACCCGACCGCGGCCGCGGCGGAGACGTTCCGGTCCGGGGGTCCCGGGTTCACCGTCCTGGCGCCCGGGGCCGTGACGTGCTTCCCGACGTCGACCGACGACGAGGGCTCGGGGGCGTACCTCGTCGTCGAGGGCGAGCGCCGGGTCACCGCCTTCGCCGACACCCGGTTCCTGCGCAACGACACCGTCGCCGACGAGGGGCACGCCGCCCTCGCGCTGCGGGCGCTGGGCCGCCACGAGCAGCTCACCTGGTACGTGCCGTCGCTCGACGACTTCGGGGACGAGGCCACGCCTGCCGGGCCCGGGATCGGCGACCTGCTGCCGCCCGTCGCCGAGGTGCTCGCGCTCCAGCTGCTCGTGGTCGTCGGCGTCGCTGCGCTGTGGCGCGGGCGGCGGCTGGGCCGGGTCGTCACCGAGCCGCTCCCCGTGACCGTGCGCGCGGCGGAGACGACGCGCGGACGCGGACGCCTGTACCGTCGGGCACGCTCGTACGGGCACGCCGCCGCCGCGCTGCGGGCCGGGACCGCCGCCCGCTGTGCGCAGCGGCTGGGCCTGCCCCGGTCGGCCGGTGCGCACGCCGTGATCGACGCGCTCGCGCAGGCCACCCGCCGGCCGGCCGACGAGGTCGCGGGCCTGCTGTACGGACCACCCCCGAAGGACGACGCCGGGCTGGCGCAGCTGGCCCGCAGGCTCGACGAGCTGGAGAGCGAGGTTCACCGATCGTGACCGAGGCACACCCCACCGAGCCGCGGCAGGCCGCGGACGGGCCGTACGGCGCGCAGCCGCAGACGCCGCTCGACCGGCCCGCCGACGCCGCACCGCAGCCGGCCCCGGGCGAGCACGCGGCCCCGGCGCCGGCGGCGCCGCCCGCTCCCGCCCCGGCTCCGCAGCCGCAGCCGCAGCCGCAGCACGCTGCCCCGCCCGCTGCGCAGCCGCAGCACGCTCCGCAGCCGCAGCACGCCGCCGCGCCGGCCCCGCAGCCGCAGCACGCCGCCGCCCCCGCCGCACAGCAGCACGTCGCCGCACCGGCGCAGCACGCCCCGGACCTGGTCAAGCAGCCGCAGCCCCAGCACGCCCCGCCCGCGCCGGCCGCCCCGACCGGGCCGTCCCTCGAGCTGCGCTCGGCCCTCGCGGCCGTCCGCACCGAGGTCGCGAAGGCCGTCGTCGGGCAGGACGCCGCCGTGACGGGGCTGCTCATCGCGCTGCTGTGCCGCGGCCACGTGCTGCTCGAGGGCGTGCCGGGTGTCGCGAAGACGCTGCTCGTGCGGACGCTCTCCGCCGCGCTCGACCTCGACACCAAGCGGGTGCAGTTCACGCCCGACCTCATGCCCGGCGACGTCACGGGCTCGCTCGTGTACGACGCGCGCACCGCGGAGTTCTCCTTCCGCCAGGGGCCGGTCTTCACGAACCTGCTGCTCGCCGACGAGATCAACCGCACGCCCCCGAAGACCCAGGCGTCGCTGCTCGAGGCCATGGAGGAGCGTCAGGTCTCGGTGGACGGCACCCCGCGCCGCCTGCCCGACCCGTTCCTGGTCATCGCGACGCAGAACCCGGTCGAGTACGAGGGCACGTACCAGCTGCCCGAGGCCCAGCTCGACCGGTTCCTGCTCAAGCTGACGCTGCCCCTGCCGGAGCGCGACCAGGAGATCGAGGTCCTCCAGCGGCACGCCGCGGGCTTCGACCCGCGCGACCTCGCCGGTGCGGGCGTGCGGCCCGTCGCGGGCGTCGCGGTGCTCGGCCGGGCGCGCGACGAGGTCGCCCGGGTGCAGGTCTCGCGCGAGGTGCTCGGGTACGCCGTCGACGTGTGCCGGGCCACGCGGCAGTCGCCGTCGCTCGCGCTCGGGGTCTCCCCGCGTGGTGCGACCGCGCTGCTCGCGACCTCGCGCGCCTGGGCGTGGCTGTCCGGTCGCGGGTACGTGACGCCGGACGACGTCAAGGCGCTCGCCCACCCGACCCTGCGGCACCGCGTGCAGCTGCGCGCCGAGGCCGAGCTCGAGGGCGTCACGACGGAGAGCGTGCTCGACACCGTGCTGGCCGCCGTCCCCGTCCCCCGCTGAGCCGGCCGCGTGGCGATCACCTGGCGGGCCGTCGCGCTCACGGCGCTCGGCGTCGTGGCGGTCCTCGTCGTGCCCGCGCCCGGCACGGTGCTGCTGTGGACGCTCGTGGTCGCGCTCGCGTGCGCGGTCGACGCGGGGCTGGCGGCCTCGCCGCGGCTCGTCGCGGTGCAGCGCAGCGTGCCCGCGTCGGTGCGGCTCACCGAGGAGGCCCGCTCGGTGCTCACGGTCCGCAACGTCGGGACGCGGCGGCTGCGGGCGACGGTCCGGGACGCGTGGCAGCCCTCGGCGGGCGCGCGCGACAACCGGCACGCGGTCGACGCCCCGCCCGGCGACGGCCGACGCCTCACGACGACGCTCGTCCCCACGCGGCGCGGTGACCGGCACGCCGACCGCGTGACGATCCGCACGCTCGGGCCGCTCGGCCTCGCCGGCCGCCAGGCGTCGCTCGACGTGCCCGGCGTCCTGCGCGTCCTGCCCGAGTTCGCCTCGCGGCGGCACCTGCCGAGCCGCCTGGCGCGCCTGCGCGAGCTCGACGGGCGCGCGGCCGTGCAGGTCCGCGGGCAGGGCACCGAGTTCGACTCGCTGCGCGAGTACGTGATCGGCGACGACGTCCGGTCGATCGACTGGCGTGCGACAGCCCGGCGCGCGGACGTCGTCGTCCGCACGTGGCGACCCGAGCGGGACCGGCGGATCCTCGTCGTGCTGGACACGTCGCGGACCTCGGCGGCGCGCACGCTCGACGCCCCGCGCCTCGACGCGTCGATCGAGGCGGCGCTGCTCCTCGCGGCCCTCGCGTCGAAGGCCGGCGACCACGTCGAGCTCGTCGCCTACGACCGCAAGGTCCGCGCACGCGTGGCCGGCGCGAGCGGGGCCCGGCTCATGCCGGCGATCGCCGACGCCCTGGCCCGCGTCGAGCCGGCGCTCGTCGAGACCGACTGGCCGGGGGTCGTGGGGCTCGTGCGCGAGCGCCTGACCCAGCGCTCGCTGCTCGTGCTGCTCTCGGCGCTCGAGCCCGCGGCGGTCGAGCAGGGGCTGCTCGGGGTCGTCGGGAGCCTCGCCGAGCGGCACCAGGTCGTGCTCGCCTCGGTGCGCGACCCCGAGGTCGAGGAGCTGCGGACGGGACGTGCGGACGTCGCCGCGGTGTTCGACGCCGCCGCCGCCGAGCGCGTCGAGCTCGAGCGGACCGCGGTCTCGGCCCGGCTGCGCCGGAGCGGCATCGAGGTCGTCGACGCGCTGCCCGAGGACCTCGCACCGCGGCTCGCCGACACCTACATCGCGCTCAAGGCCGCCGGGCGGCTCTGACCGCACGGCTCGGACCGCGCGGGGCGGCGTGCGCTCCGGGAGGAGCTGCAGCACCGGGACGCCGCGCCGTCGGTGCCCCGGTGTCGGGAGCGCCCGCTAGCGTCGCTGCGTGGCCACCCGACGCACGCCCCGCACCGCCGACGCACCGAGCGCGCCGCTGCTCACGCGCGCGGCCCTCAACCGGGCGCTGCTCGCCCGCCAGCACCTCCTCGCCCGCGCGACGGTGCCCGTCGGCGCGATGGTCGACCACCTCGTCGGCCTGCAGGCGCAGCTCCCCCGCTCGCCGTACACGGCCCTGTGGTCGCGGCTGACCGGCTTCCGCCACGCCGAGCTGTCCGAGGCCCTGCTGGACCGCCGGGTCGCGCGCATCGCGGTGATGCGCGGCACGATCCACCTGGTGACGGCCGACGACGCGCTCGTCCTGCCCGGCCTCACGGCGCCGCTGTACGAGCGCGACCTGCGCCAGAACGTCCTGCACGGCGCCGCCCTGCGGACCCTGGACCTCGCGGAGCTCACCGAGGCCGCACGGGGCCTCGTCGAGGCCGAGCCGCGCGTCTCGACGGAGCTGGGCAGCCTCCTCGCGGAGCGCTGGCCGGACGTCGCCCCCGGGTCCCTCGCATACGGCGCGCGCGGCACGCTGCCGCTCGTCCAGGTGACGCCGCGCGGCGTGTGGGGCCGGTCGGGGGCGACGACGTGGACGACGACCCGGGCCTGGTTCGGCGCCGAGCGCGCCGCGGGCGCCCCGGACCTCACGGACCCCGACGTGCGTGCGGCCGAGCTCGAGCGGCTCGTCCTGCGCTACCTCGCGGCGTTCGGCCCGGCGAGCGTGGCGGACGTGCAGACCTGGTCGGGGCTCGGGGGTCTCGCGTCGGTCGTCGACGGCCTGCGCGAGCGGCTCGTGACGTTCCGCGCCGAGCCGGGGCCGGGGTCGGCGTCGGGCCGCGCGCTGGTCGACCTGCCGGACGCGCCGCGTCCCGACGCCGAGGTGCCCGCGCCGGTCCTGTTCCTGGCGGACTTCGACAACCTGACGCTCTCGCACGCCGACCGGACCCGGGTCGTCTCGGAGGAGCACCGCCGGGCGCTCGCGACGAAGAACGGGATGGCCCCCGGGACGGTGCTCGTCGACGGGAGGGTCGCCGGCACGTGGACCGTCGCGCGCGAGCGGCTCGACCCCGGCGGGGTGCGCGCGCGGCGCGAGCTGGCGACCCTGACGGTGCGCACGTTCGAGCCGGTCGACCCCGCGACGCGCACCGAGCTGCTCGCGGAGGCCGAGGGGCTCGTCCGCTTCGTCGCGGACGACGCCGCGGAGCACCGGGCCGTCCTCGCCTGACGAGCACGCTCGTCGGGGCGCTGGGGCGGGGTGTCGCCGTCAGGTCCGGCCGGTTCAGCGGCATGTCCCCGCCAGGTCCGGGCGGTTCGGCGACGTGTCGCCGTCGGGTCCGGGACGCTGCGGCGCGGAGCGGCCGTCAGTCGGCGACGGCGACCGCGTAGCCCGCCTCGTCGGCGGTCAGGTCGCCGGTCTCGTGGTCCGCGACCGCGCGCCGGCCGAGCGTGTAGACGTAGACCCAGAACGCCGCGAGCACGACCGCGCCGATGACGATCTTGAGCCACCACGGCAGCCCCGAGCCCGTCACGAAGCCCTCGACGAGGCCCGAGACCGCGAGCACGCCCACGAGCCCGAGCGCGACCGTGAACAGCGCCCGCCCCTCCTCCGCGAGGGCGCGCGTGCGCGTGCGCGGACCGGGATCGACCCAGGTCCAGAAGAGCCGCAGCCCGGCGGCCCCGGCGACGAAGATCGCGGTCAGCTCCATGAGCCCGTGCGGGGCGATGAGCTGGAGGAACACGTCGAGGCTCCCGTGCTCGGCCATCATGCCGCCGGTCGCCCCGACCATGACCGCGTTGTTGACGAGGATGTAGGCGGGCAGGATCCCGGTGATCCCGACGGCGACGACCTGCGCCGCGAGCCACGCGTTGTTGGTCCACACCATCCCCGCGAAGCCCACGCCGGGGTCGTAGTACGACGCGAACGCGTTCTCGACGTACTCGGTGCGCTCGCTCGGCGTGCCCATCGCGGCGAGCGCGTCGGGCTGCGTCGCGACCCACACCCCGGCCGCCACGGCCAGGAGCAGGCACGCGAGCGTCACGGCGTGCGTCCACCAGCGGATGCGGTACAGCGCGGCGGGCAACGACACCACGAGGAACCGCGCCGCGTCGCGCCACGCGGGCTCGTGCGCGCCCGCGATGACCGAGCGCGAGCGGGCGAGCAGCTGGGACAGACGGGTGACGACCTCGGGGTCCGGCGCGCTCGACCGGACGGACGACAGGTCCGTCGCGACGGCCTGGTAGAGCCGGACGATCTCGTCGGCCTCGGCGCCCGTGAGGCGACGGCGGCGCGTCAGCTCGTCGAGGCGCGCCCAGGACGGGCTGCGCACCGCGGTGAAGGCGTCGAGGTCCACGCCCGCTACCCTGCCACAGGATGTGGACGGCTCGAGGAGGGGACGCGGGATGAGCGACGGCATCGTCACGGGCGAGGGCGTGCTGCTCGACGCGCGGCCCACGTCGTTCGCGTCGCGCGTCCTGGCGTCGATCGTCGACGTCGCGGCGATCGGTGTCGCGGCGTTCCTCGTGCTCGTGATCGTCGGTCAGACGTCCTTCACGCCGAGCGAGGCGTTCGTGCGCATCGCGCTGATCACCACCCTCGCGACGGTCACGGTCATCATCCCCACGACGGTCGAGACGCTGACCCGTGGCCGGTCGCTCGGCAAGCTCGTCGCGGGCATCCGCATCGTGCGCGACGACGGCGGCCCGGTGCGGTTCCGGCAGGCGCTCGTCCGGGCGCTCGTGGGGTTCGTCGAGCTGTGGTCCTCGGCCGGGTCGATCGCGCTGATCTGCTCGATCGTCCACCCGCAGGGCAAGCGCGTCGGCGACCTGCTCGCCGGGACGTACGCGGTGCGGGTGCGCGGCAAGGCCCCGGCGCGCACCGCGGTCCCGATGCCGCCGCAGCTCGCGGCGTGGGCGAACGCGGCGGACGTGCGGCGCCTGCCCGACGGTCTCGCGCTCTCGGTCCGGCAGTTCCTCGCGCGCACCGGCACGCTGCACCCGGCCTCCCGCGTGCAGCTCGGCACGCAGCTCGCGGCCGAGGTCGGCCGGTACGTCGCCCCGCTCCCGCCGGTGGGCACCCACCCGGAGTACTTCCTCGCCGCGGTGCTCGCCGAGCGGCGTGAGCGCGAGCACGCGGTCGGCCGGCGCACGGCGCAGCGGGCGGCGGACGAGAGCGCGCTGCTGGCCCGCCTGCCGCACGGGGTCCCGGACCCGGTCGACTGACCACGGTCGCCGCGTGAAGCGGCGCTCCGGACGGACAGCCCCGCCGGCGCTCAGCGCCCGGTGACCGAGAAGTGCTGGTAGTCGATCGGCGAGCTCCAGTCCCCGCCCCACCTCCACCCCGCCGCGGCGAACGCCGTGACGACGACGTCCCCCGCGTGCACGACCCCGGGCAGGTCCGGGCGGTCCGCGTACGGGCGGCCCTCGGGCGGCAGCACGAGGGTCCCGCGCACGTAGGGGTTCTCGCGCGGGTTGAGGTCGAGCGCACGGCCGTAGGCGTGCTCGGACCAGCCGGTGCCGCGCGTGATCGCCCGGCAGTTGAACGCCGAGGTGTTGTCCGCGGCCATCGACGCGTCGTCGCTGCCCCCGAAGTCGTCGACGAGGCGCATCGAGCGGATCGGGTAGCCGGCGTCGAACAGCGTGCGGAAGACCTCGACGACGCCGTCCGCGACGTCGGAGTGCACCACGAGCTCTCCGGTGACCACGCCGCCGTCGAAGTCGTGGTGCGTGAGCGTGAGGTAGCGCAGGTCCTCGAGCGGGACGGGGCAGCCGGGGCGCCACGACGGTGCCATGCGCGCCGCGAGCTCGGGGCCGACCGGGCTGATCGTCGCGGCGAACTGCGGGGCGGGCGGCTCCGGCGGGGCCGCGGGCGTCGGCTCGGGAGGCGGCGTCGGGGTAGGGGCGGGGGGCGTCGGTGTGGGGGTCGGGGTCGGTGCGGGGGTCGCGGTCGACGGGCTCACGCTGGTCGCCGCGGCCCCCGCCGCGCCGTCGCTCACGTCGGCGGACGCACCTCCGGCCGGACCCGTGCACCCGGCGAGCACCAGCGCGAGCACGGCCGGCGCGAGACGGCGCACAGGGAGCGCGCGCGCCGCGGGCCAGCGCTGGGCACCACGGGTGCGCATCGCTGCGGGCCGGCGCCGGCCACCAGGGGTGCGCAGCGCCGCGGACCAGCGCCGGGCACCGCGGACGCGCCCGGCGGCCGCGCCGGAGCCGGCTCGCGCGTCGTCGTCCCGCCCTGCCCCCATGGGCCGATCGTGCCGGATCGTCCGGCCGGTGCCCAGCCCCGGCAACGCGCCCGCCGCCCGCGGACGGACCCGCGCGTGCGCCGGGGGACAATCTCCGGGTGACCGCCACCCTCGTCGCCCGCGGCCTCGCCGCCGCGCACGCCGACCGCACGCTGTTCTCCGGCCTCGACCTCGTCGTCTCCCCCGGCGACGTGCTGGGCCTCGTCGGCGCGAACGGCGCCGGGAAGTCCACGCTCCTGCGGCTGCTCGCGGGCGTCGCGACGCCCGACGCCGGGTCGGTGACGCTGTCGCCCGCGCACGCGCTCGTCGGCTGGCTCCCGCAGGAGCCCGAGCGGCGCGTCGGCGAGTCGGTCGCGGCCCACCTCGCGCGGCGCACCGGGGTCACGGCCGCCCAGGAGGCGCTCGACGCCGGCGCCCAGGCGCTCGCCGACGAGCTCCCGGGCGCGGACGACGCGTACGCGGTCGCGTTCGACCGGTGGATGGCGGTCGGTGCCGCGGACCTCGACGAGCGCACCGGGCAGGTGCTCGCCGACCTGGGGCTCACGGTCGACCCCGAGCACCCGATGACGGGCCTCTCGGGCGGGCAGGCCGCACGCGTCGGCCTCGCCGCGCTCCTGCTCTCGCGGTTCGACGTCCTGCTGCTCGACGAGCCGACGAACGACCTCGACCTGGACGGGCTCGCGCGGCTCGAGACGTTCGTCCGGTCGCAGCGTGCGGGCGTCGTCGTCGTGAGCCACGACCGGGAGTTCCTCGCGCGCTGCGTGACGGGCGTCGTCGAGCTCGACCTCGCGCAGCAGCAGGTCGCGGTCTACGGCGGCGGCTACGACGCGTACCTCGAGGAGCGGGCCACGGCGCGCCGGCACGCCCGCGAGGCGTACGAGCAGTACGCGGACCGCCGGTCGTCGCTCGAGGAGCGCGGTCGGATGCAGCGCGGCTGGATGGAGAAGGGGGTCCGCAACGCGATCCGGAAGTCGAGCGACCCCGACAAGCACATCAAGCACCACCACCGCGAGGGCTCGGAGAAGCAGGCGGCGAAGGCCCGGCAGACCGACCGCATGATCGAGCGCCTCGAGGAGGTCGCCGAGCCGCGCAAGGAGTGGGAGCTGCGCTACGAGATCGCCGCCGCGCCCCGTGGGTCGAGCGTGGCCGCCGTGCTGCGCGGTGCGGTCGTCGAGCTCGGCGCGTCGGAGCGCGGCCCCGGCTTCGTGCTCGGGCCGGTGGACGTGCAGGTCGACGCGGGCGACCGCATCGCGGTGACGGGGGCGAACGGCGCCGGCAAGACGACGCTGCTGGGTGCCCTGCTCGGCCGCGCCCCGCTCGCGGCCGGCTCGTCGTCGCTCGGGGCGAGCGTCGCGGTCGGTGAGGTCGACCAGGCCCGTGCCGCGCTCGGCGGGGACGACCCGGCGGCGGCGCCGCTCCCCCTCGTCGAGGCCTTCGCGCGGGAGGTGCCCGACTGGCCCGACGCCGAGGTGCGGACCCTGCTCGCGAAGTTCGGGCTGCGCGCCGCGCACGTGACCCGGCCCGTCGGGAGCCTGTCCCCTGGCGAGCGCACGCGTGCGGCGCTCGCGCTGCTGCAGGCCCGCGGGGTCAACCTGCTCGTGCTCGACGAGCCGACGAACCACCTCGACCTGCCCGCGATCGAGCAGCTCGAGGACGCGCTCGAGTCGTACACCGGCACGCTGCTGCTCGTCACGCACGACCGCCGCATGCTCGACGCGGTGCGGGTCACGCGCCGCTGGCACGTCGCCGAGGGGCGGCTCACGGAGTCCTGACGCCGGGGAGCTCGACGGCACGGCCCCGCACCGCGGCGGCGGCCCTGCGACGCAGCCCCCGGTTCAGGCCCGCGCAGGCGGGCGTCGGGTTCAGCCGCCGCACAGCGGGCAGGCGTCCGGTCCGCCCCCGCGCCGCGGGCGGGCGTCGGGTTCAGGCCCCGCGCAGCGGGCGGGCGTCGTCCGCGAGCAGCACCGGGATTCCGTCGCGCACCGGGTACGCGAGCGGGTTCTCGGGGTCGGTCGAGTGCAGCTCGGGTGCACCGTCGGGCCCGTGGCCGTCGACGAGCATCGCGTGCGTGACCGGGCACCGCAGGATCTCGCGGATCCACGGCTCGAGCGTCGGGGTGGTCGGTGCGCTGTTCTCGGTCATGTCACCGATCCTCTCGCACGAGCGCGAGCACGTCGTCCCGCACCTTCTCGACGATGTCCTCGTCCGCGGCCTCGACGAGCAGCCCGACCCGGTCCCCCGAGCCCGACGCGCGCACGGAGAACCACCACTGCGGCGTCGCGTCCCAGTGCGCGACCGTAAGTCCGTCGAGCTCGTCGGCCACGACCGGACCGGCCCCCTGGCGCGCGACGTACGCGTCGTGCACGCGCTCGGTGGCCGCGGCGGCGTCCGCGACGTCGACGACGAGGACGCCAGTCGAGACGTACGGCTGGTAGAGCTCGGCGAGCACGGACATCGGGTGCGGCTGGTCCGCGAGCGCGGCGACGACGTGCAGCCCCGCGACGAGCCCGGACGCGACGGGAGCGCCGCCGCTGCCGCCGGACCGTGCGCCCACCGCGTCGCCCGTCTCACCCGCGTCGCCCGTCGCGCCCGTGTCGCCCGTCTCCCCCGTGTCGCCGGCGCCGCCCACGACGAACACCCCGCCGTGCCCGACCCCGAGCACCGCGCCGTGCTCCGCGACCGCGTCCGCGAGCGCCGGCAGCCCGACGCGCGTGCGCACGAGCTCGGCGCCCGCGCCGCCCACGAGGTCCTCGAGCACCCGCGAGGCGAGGACGTCGCGCACGAGCGTCGGCGCGCGGCCGGCGGCGAGCTCGCGGGCGACGACGCGCAGCCCCACGAGCACCGCGACGACGCCCTCGTCGACCGGCTCCCCGGCCTCGTCGAGCACCGTGAGCGCGCAGCCCGTGGGGTCGAGCGCGAGGCCGAGGTCGGCGGCGTGCTCGAGGACCGCGGCGCGCAGGTCCGCGGTCGACGCCGCCGCGTCGGCCCGGGTGCCGAGCCCGGTCACGAGCGGACCGTCGCCGGCGAGGGCGGGTGCGTCGCCCGGCTCCTCGTCGCCGCGCACGAGCACGAGGTGCAGCGCGCCGCCGACGCCGTCGCCGAGAGCGTCGCGCACCACGCGGCCGGCGGCGCCGTGGGCCGCGTCGAGCACGACCGTCACCGGCCGGGCCGGCTCGAGACCGACGAGGTCGCTCAGCCGCACGCCGGCGTCCGGGCCCGTGCGCGGGGTGGCTGCGGGCCCCTCGTGCGGGGCGGGACGGTCGGTCTCACGCGGCTCGGGCACGCCCGGGAGTCTACCGACGGCCCGCACGACGGCCTCGCCGACGCCCCTGCGCTCCGGCGGCCCGGGCGTCGAGGCTCAGGCCTTCTTACCGCTCCGGGACAGGACGTCCTCGCGGGTCAGCGGGGTGCCGTCGCCGTCGGTCGGGTACCAGCCCTTGTGCTCGCAGCGGTGGCACGAGACGAAGACCACCGCGGTCCCGTCCCCCAGCACCATGCTCAGCCGGGTCAGCGACGTCGACCCGCACGACGCGCACGTCTCGGTCCCGAGCGGCACCGGGGCACCGCCGCGGCTCAGCGACCCGAGCGGCACCGGCTCGTCGCCCGCACGTGCACGCCCGCGCCTCGGTGTGTCGTCCTGTCCCATCGTGTCTCCCCCCGGAGCCCGTCAGCCCTCGTCGCGCAGGATACGCAGATGCCCTCGACGGGGCGCCGTGGACTCCGCCGCGGGCGGCGGGAGGACCCGCGACGCCGGCTCGGTCACCACGGGCAGCGCACCCGTGCGCGGGCGGCCCGCCTCGCGCACGGCGTCCGCGAGCGCCAGCAGGTCGTCCTGGCTCGGGCCGGTCTCGACGAACTCGGGCGTGAGGCGCACGACCTCCCACCCGCGCGGCGCCGTCAGCCGGCCCGCGTGCTCGACGCACAGGTCGTACGAGTGCGGCTCGGCGTAGCCCGCGAGGGGGCCGAGCACCGCGGTCGAGTCCGCGTACACGTAGGTCAGGGTGGCGACGGCAGCACGGCCGCACGCCGTGCGCGAACACTGCCGGACGGATCTCACAGGGCAGACCGTACCGCCGCCGGGCCCGCGCCCGGCACTCCCACGCCGCTACAGTGCGAGCGTGAGCTCCCTCGCGCGCGGCCGGGTCCCCGACCCGGCCCCCGTCCGGCGCCGTGACCGCCGTGGGCGCGGGCTGCGCGGCCCCCTGCTGCCGACCGACGTCCCGGGCTACCGCACGCGCGCGCAGCGCTTCGACGAGCTCGTGCTCGACTCGGTCGAGCGGCTCGAGAAGCGGTGGGCCCGCCAGCTCGACGGCACCGAGTTCGCGGTCGAGGACGTGCCGCCGTCGAACCCCGCGCCGTGGGAGCGGGGCGGCGTGCCGCTCGGCCGGTACTTCCCCGCGGACGCCGGCCTCCCGGCACGCATCGTGGTCTACCGCCGGCCCGTCGAGTCCCGCGCGCTCGACGTCACCGACCTCGGCGAGCTCGTGCGCGACGTGGTCGTCGAGCAGGTCGCGCACCTGCTCGGCAAGGCACCGGAGGACGTCGATCCGGAGTACGGCGACGGGCACTAGCCTGTGTCGTCGATGAGCGCCGACGACCCCACCGCCCCCCGTCCTGCCCCCGGAGCCGACGCGCCCGCCGACGCCGCCGGAGCGACCGCCGCCGGCTTCCGGGTCGTCTGCGTCGTGTACCACCCCGGCGACGAGCTCGAGGACTTCGCCGCGTCGCTCGCCCTCGCGACGACGGCGCCCGTCGAGCTCGTCCTCGTCGACAACGGCACCGACCACACCGTCACCCGCCATGTCGCCGAGCGGCACGGTGCCCGCGTCGTCCTCCCGGGGTCCAACCTCGGCTACGGCGGCGGCGCGAACGCCGGCGCCTCGGGGGCCACGCAGCGATGGCTCGTCGTCGCGAACTCCGACCTCGTGTGGGGGCCGGGCTCGCTCGACGTGCTGGCCGCCGCGGCCGACCGCCACGAGGGCGCGGGCGCGTTCGGCCCGGCGCTGCTCAACCTCGACGGGACCGTCTACCCCTCGGCGCGCGAGCTGCCGTCCCTGACGCAAGGCGCCGGTCACGCGCTGTTCGCGCGCGTGTGGCCGTCGAACCCGTGGACGCAGGCGTACCACCGCCGCCAGGAGGTCGTCGGCGACGAGCGGGTCGCGGGCTGGCTCTCGGGGGCGTGCCTGCTGCTGCGGCGCGAGGCGTTCGAGGCCGTCGGGGGCTTCGACACGTCGTACTTCATGTTCTTCGAGGACCTCGACCTCGGCGAGCGGCTCGGACTCGCCGGCTGGCACAACGTCTACGTCCCGGGCGCCCGCGTGACGCACGTCGGCGGGACGTCCTGGCGCGCACGGCCCGCGACGATGATCTCGGCGCACCACCGCAGCGCCGCGCGCTACCTGACCCGCCGCTACCACCGCTGGTACGAGTGGCCGGTGCGGGTCGCGATCCGGGTGGGCCTCAAGGCCCGCGAGCTCCTGGAGCTGCGCGCGGCGCACTGAGCGAGGCGCGCGGCGGAGCCAGCGGCCCGGCCGGACCCGGCCCTGTTCAGCAGATCCCGACGCGCTCGGCCGTGCCAGCTCGCCCAGCCGAGCCGGCGCGCCGTGCGCAGTGCGCTGCGGCTCAGCCGAGGCCGAGCCGGGTCGCGGCCCGGACGCGGACCTGCGAGCCCGTCGGCTCGTCGGCCGCGGGCAGCAGCACCGAGAGCAGCGCGCCGTCCGGGTTCTCGGACGTGACCACCACGGCCCACGCGGCCCGGACCGTCCCGTCCTCGTCGGTCTCGACTGCGAGCTCGACGCCGACCGCCTCGGGCGCGACGGGGACCGCGAGGGTCCGGCCCGGCGCGAGGGTGACGTCCTGCTCCGGCAGCGGCTCGCCGTCGGCGTCGAACGTCCGCAGGACGGCCTCGACCGCTCGTCCGTCGGCGGGGTCGTCGCCGTCCGCGAGCGCGGTCACGACCACGGTCGCGGCGACGCCGTCGGGGACCGCGACGAGCTCTCCGTCGCCGGGTGCGGTCGCGGCCGACCACGCGCGCTCGAGCACCGGGGTGTCGTCGAGCGGGCCGGGCTGCCCGGGGCGCGTCGTCGTCGCGGCCGCCACGACGGGCACGTCGGCGTCGACCACGGCCGTCCAGGAGCCCGCGGGGAGCCCGCCGAGGGGCACGTCGGTCACCTCGCCCGGGGCGAGCTCGAGCGCGTCCGTCCCCGGCAGGGCGGTCGCACCGTCCGCGCCGAGCATCGTCAGGCGGACGGAGGCGGCCTCGGTGCCCGGGGCGAGCAGGCGGAGCACCGCCTGGCTCTTGTCGCCGACCGCGGACGCCAGCACGGAGACCCCCGGCACGACCTGGCGTGCCGCGGGCGGCTGCCCGGGCACCACGAGGTCCGTGCCGGCAGGCGTGAAACCGTCGAGCCGCGAGTCCTGGAGGTGCGCGGTGACGGATCCCCCGGAGGCGACGACGTGCACGACGACGCGACGCTGCTCGGCGGCGACCGCCGGCAGCACGAGCACGCGCTCGGCACCGGGCGCGACGACCTGCCGTGCGCCGCCCGCGAGCTCGACGCGACCCGACGGGCCCCACAGCTCAACGTCGACGTCGCTCGCCGTCGTCCCGGGGTTGGTCAGCACGAGCGACGCGGAGCTCTCGAGCGCCGTGCCGCCGCCGACGAGCCACAGGTCGACGCCGGGGGGCTGGCACGTCGCAGCGGACAGGCCCCGCAGGTCGCCCGCGGTCACGAGGCCCGACGCGGTCGCCGCGACGCGGGCCGGCTCGCCGTCGACGGGCTCGGCGCGCACGACGAGCGGGGCGCTCGGGTCCGGCGCCGCGACGACCGCCGCCGGTCCGCCGGGCACGAGCTCCCCGGCGACGTCTCCGCTGCCGAGGTCGGCGACCTCCCCGGCCGCCGCGGCGCCGCCCGGGGCGGCGACGGTCAGGGCGTCGACACGCTCGACGGGATCGACGGGCGTCGGGTCGAACGCCGAGTCCCCGGCGCCGGTGTCGTCGGGCAGGATCAGCGGGCCCGGGCACACGAGCGTGCTTCGCGGCGGTGCGACCTCGACCACCGCGGGTACGTCGTCGACGAGCGCGGGTGCGGAGAGCCGGTCGGCCACCAGGACGGCACCGCCGGCGAGCACCAGGACCCCGGCGCCCGTCACGGCGCGAGCGACCCTCGGCCAGGTGCGCGCGCTCATCGTCGGCCCGCCTTCCGTCGACGCAGGGGCAGCGCGAACAGCACGGTGAGCAGCAGCACGACCCCCTGCGCCACGAGCCAGGGGTTCCGCTCCGGGTCGCGGTGCGCCACGACGAGGCGGCCGCCGTCGTCCCCGAGCTCGAACGTCTGCCGCCAGCCGTCGGTCACCGCGCGCAGCGGGCGCCCGTCGAGCGTCGCGCGCCAGCCCGGGTCCGCGCGCTCCGCGAGCACGAGCAGCCGGTCGCCCGCCCCGGACTCCACGCGGGTGTCGACCGCGTTGCCGTTCGACGCGACCGCGACGCCCGCAGCCGGGTCGTCGCCTGGGGCCAAGACGCGCGCCCACGACTGCACGACCTCGACCGGGGTGGCCCCGCGGGTGGCGGCGGACGGCTGGACGCGCCAGATGGCCCCGGAGGGGTTCTCGGTGATGCGCTCGAGGCCGGCCGTTGCGTCGAGGCGCGCCACGAGGGCGGCGCGCGCACGCTCGAGCGCGTCCCGGTCGCCGGCGTCCGGCGCCCCTCCGGTGGGCGCGGCGGGCACGCCCGGGACGAGCACGTCGGCCACTGCGAGCGCGGCGAGGTCGCCCGACACGTCCCCGCTCGTCGCGCCGGCGAGGCGCGCGACGACGTCCTGGACCTCGTCGGTCGCGTCGTCGGGCTCGGCGAGCTCGGGGGCGTCGACCGGGCCGGACAGGGTGCGCGTGGTGACGCTCGCCGCGACCTCGACGAGCTGGGTGCCGTCGTCGCGCAGCAGCTGCCAGGTGAGGACGCCGTCGGCGTCGTCCGTCAGCGCGAGCACGCGCGAGGCCGCGGGCTCGGCCTGCGACTGCTGACCGACCGCGGGAACCACGGGCCGGTCGAGCGCCGTGAGCCGCACGGCGTCGCCCTCGCGCGCCTGCCACGCCCACGAGGCGAGGCACAGCACCGGGACCGCACCGAGGACTGCCGCGAGCACCGCCACGGCGGGCTGCCGCCAGCCGAACGTCGAGCGGGCGAGGCGTGCCGAGATCCCGTCCGCGCCGAGGACGCCCGCGGCCAGCAGACCGGCCCCCGCGAACGAGACCGCCGTCCCGGCCCACGGCAGCACGGGGTCGCCGTCGGCGGCCGCGACCTGGACGACGCCGCCCGCGGCGGCCGTCGCGAGCCCCGCGGCCGCCGCGAACCACGCGACCCGGACCGCGCGGGCGGCGGGCGCCCCCCGCAGGAGAGCGAGCAGCGCCGTGAGCAGCACCGCTCCGCCGAGCATGTACGGCCACGGCCCACGCACGACGTCGGGGAGCAGCGCGGGCGCGAGGGCGGTCGCGGGCACGCCGAGCAGCTGCTCCCACGCCGCGGAGCGCTCGGACGCGAGCGCGGGCCCCGGGTCGGCGAGCAGGAGCCGCCACCCCGCCGCACCGCGCTCGGACGCCTCGACGAGCAGGGGCCCGAGCAGGACGAGCGCCGGGACCAGCACGAGCACGACCCGACCCCGCGCGCGCGGCGCCGACGCCGCGACCACGAGGAGCACGAGCGCCGAGGGGACGAGCAGCACCGGCGCGCCCGCGACGACGACGAGCAGCGCGAGCGCGGCTCCCGCCGCGGCGGCGAACGACCCGGCGGACGGCGGCGGCCCGACGGTCGCCCCGGGCACGTGCGGGGACGTCGGCGCGCCGGCCGGGGCGAGCGCCGACGCACGCACGCGGTCCCCGCCGGTCGCGGGCAGCGCCCGGCGCGGCCGGGTCGTCTCGACGTCCTCGTCGAGCGGCTCGGAGGTGTGTGAACGACCCGACGCGTCCCCGGGTTCGGCCGAGGGGGCCCGGGGCGGCAGCGCGCCGCGCGGCCGGGTCGTCTCGACGTCCTCCTCGTCGGCGACCTGCTCGCGCAGGCCGGCCACCGACACCTCGGGGTCGCCCGAGGGCCCGGGGGCGTCGGCGCGCGGGCCGGCGGCGAGCCGCGCGTCGGACGCGTCCTCCGCGACCGCCTCGTCGGGCTCGCGCTGGGCCGTCGCGAGGCCGGACAGCACCGAGTCGCGGCGCTGCACCCCGATCGCGCGCGCGACGCCCAGCGCGACCCACGGGAGCATCGCGTGCGCGAGCACCGCCCCGAGCCGGCCGTCGCCGACCGCGAGGAGCAGCGCGGGTGCGCCGGCCCACACGGCGGCGGCCCAGAGCCGGGTGCCCACCGAGCGCGTCGCCGCACCGGCCGCGAACCACGCCCCGACCCCCGCGAGCACGACCGCGCCCAGCAGCACGACCGCGACCGCGCGGGCGAGCTCACCACCGAGCAGCGCCGTGAGCGGCACGAGGACGACGAGCAGGGGGTCGGCAGGTCCGGCGTCGCCCAGGCCCCCCGTGACCCAGCGCGCGAGCGCGGCGTGCGTGAGCTCCCCGAGGTCCGAGGAGGCCTGGACGAGGGCGGGGCCGACGAGCGAGGAGCCGCTCGCCGCGCGGCCGACGAGCGAGCCGAGGCCGAGCGCCGTCGCAGCCGCGAGCGCCACGAGGAGGGCACCCAGCCCGACACGGCGGCGGGTCGCGAGCGCCGCGAGCTCACGCAGCTCGAGCTCGCTCGGCGCGCGCCACGTGCGCCGGACCTCGGCGCCCGCGAGACGACGGTCGCGCCACTCGTCCCACACGTCGCGCCAGGTGGCCTGCAGCGGGCGCAGCGCGCGCCGGGGCAGGCGACGGGTCGTGCGGCCGCGCCGGCGGGCCCGCGCGACGGCCGCGGGGTGCAGCAGCGCCCCGACGGGCGCGGTGAGCTCGGTCCCCGCGAGCAGGGGCTCCTTGGTCGCTACGCGCACGAGCGCCCGCACCACCCCCGCGACGAGCGCGAGGAGCGCCACGACGGGCACGAGCGGCAGCGGCGCCGTCACGAGCCGCTGGTGCAGCAGCGCACGGCGTCGGGCGGCGAACGACCGGCGCGGGTCGGCGTCGTCCGCGAGGCCGTCCCCGTCGGCGTCGACGTCCTCGTCGGCACCCGGCCGCTCGCGCCCGCGCAGCCCTGCGTAGCCGGCCTGGGCGTGCCGCACGACCGCGGCGGGGACGACGACCACGCGGTGCCCGGCGAGGCACGCCCGCCGGGACAGGTCGAGGCCGTCGCCGAACGGGCCGAGCGCGGGGTCGGGGCCGTCGAGCTCCTCCCACACGTCGCGCCGCACGAGCGCGCCCGCGATGCCGACGCCCAGGACGTCCTCGCGGCCGTCGTGCTGGCCCTGGTCGACCTCGGACTCCTCGATGCCGGTCATCCGGCGACCCGAGCGCGACGTGCGGACCCCGACCTCGAGCAGACGCGGCGGCTCGGTCCAGGTGCGCTGCTTGACCCCCGCGACCGCGACCGAGGGCGCGTGCTCGACGGCGCGCAGCAGCTCCGAGAGCGCGGCCGGCTCGGGGGCGCTGTCGTCGTGCAGCAGCCACAGCCACGTGCGGTCCGGCTCGCGCTCGGGCCGCGCGACGAGGCTGGGCGGAGCGACGTCCGCGAGCGCGCGGCGGACGGCCTCGCCGAACGTCCGCGCGCCCGGGACGTGCAGCTCGACGATCTCGGGGGCAGCCGCGCCGAGGGCCGCGAAGGCGCCGCGCGCGAGGCGCGGGACGTCCTCGTCGGCGTGCGGACCGGCGTCGACGACGAGCACGCGCGCGGGCACGACGTCCTGGGCCCCCACCGCGCGCAGCGTCGCCGGCAGGTAGCGGGTGGAGCCGAGGGTCACCACGACGGCGGTCACCGCCGGGGCGAGGCGCGTGGCGCCGGGCGTGGGCTCCGAGGGGGCGCGCAGGGGCAGGGGGAAGTCAGTCATCCTGCCGACATCATGCCCTGCGGCGGCTCGGGTCAGACGACCCGGCGCTTGAGCTTGCGCCGCTCCCGCTCCGAGAGCCCGCCCCAGATGCCGAACCGCTCGTCGTTGGCGAGCGCGTACTCGAGGCACTCGGCACGCACGTCGCAGCCGGTGCAGACCTTCTTCGCCTCGCGGGTCGACCCGCCCTTCTCGGGGAAGAAGGCCTCGGGGTCGGTCTGCGCGCACAGGGCGCGCTCCTGCCAGCCCATGAGCCCGTCGTCCTCGGGCGTGCCGAACAGGGGAAGGACGTTCGAAGGCAGCTCGGCGACCTGCGTCGTGCCGAGCGCGTCGGAGGGGAAGGATCCGTCACCGTCGAGCAGATTCCACATCATTCCTCCGTGCTCGATCGTGCTGGCTGTCACGTGTGCGCACCGCCCCGTGGGTCGGAGCGCTGATTCGCTCCAGGTGAAACTGTTCTCAGAATTACACGCGTGTCGTTTCCGTACGTCAAGCCGACGTGTGCTAGTTGGGGTGGTTTGTCGGGTGAATTGTGCGCGACACGGCACGACACGCCGCGCCCTACGCTGACCGCATGCCTCCCTCGACCGTCGCCGACGTCCTGAGCGCGCTCCAGCCCGAGCCGGGCCGCCCGCGCCTCACCTGGTACGGGCCCGACGGCGAGCGCGTGGAGCTCTCCGGCACGGTGCTCGACAACTGGGTCACCAAGACCGCGAACCTTCTCGTCGAGGAGCTCGACGCAGGGCCGGGCACCCGCGTGTCGCTCGACCTGCCGCCGCACTGGCGCACGCTCGTGTGGGCGCTCGCGACGTGGCGCGTGGGCGCGTGCGTCGAGCTCCTCGGAGCCGGGGGGTCGGGGGCGGACGTCGTGGTCACGCACCGGCCGGGGTCCACGGCGGGCGGCCCCCCGGTCGTGGCGGTCCCGCTCGCCGCGCTCGCCCGGCGGTTCGACGGCGATCTCCCCGCGGGTGCGCTCGACGCGGCGGCCGCGGTCATGACCTACGGCGACGCGCTCGGCTGGACGCCACCGCGGGACGGCGCCGCGCCGGCGGTCGCGGCCACCGCCGGCGTCGTCGACCACGACGGGCTCCTCGGCTGGGCGGCCGGGAGCTCGGGGGCGCCGCTCGGGGCCCGCACGCTCCTCCGCCTCCCCACGAGCGGGCACGACACCGCCGGCTTCCTGCGCGCCGCGCTCGACGTGCTCGCCGGCGAGGGCTCCGTGGTGGTCGTCACGGCGGGCGCCGACGGCAGCGACGACGCCCGGGTCGACCGGATCGTGGAGACGGAGCGCGTCACGGCGCTGTCGGGGACGACCGGCTGACCGTGCGCTGATCCGCACAGGGGCTGCACGCCGGCGCGCACCAGTGCCGAGCGTCGGGTCAGGCGACCCGCTCGAGCGGGCCGGCCGGGGACGTCGCACCCTCGACCGAGCCGAACCGCGCGACGGCGAGCACGCCCCCGAGCACCGCGACGAAGCCCACGACGCACAGCACGGCGCTGCCCGGCTCCGGTCGGTCCCCGGCGAGGAGCATCCCGAGCAGGGCGCCGACGCACGTCTCGACGCCGACCATCGCGGCGGTCACGCCGACCACGGGGGCGCGCTGGAGCGCGAGGGCCCCCAGCGCGAGCCCGAGGGCCCCACCCGCCGGGATCGCCCACGCCGCGGGCTCGCGCACCAGACCCTCCAGGCCGAGCCCGCCGACGGTCCGTGCCGCGACCGCGAGCACCGCGAACGCGAGACCCGCGAGGCCGGCCAGCACGAGGCCGCTGCCCGTCGAGGGCCGCGACCTCGCCGCCACCCCGGCTGCCGCCGCGAGGACGACGACCGACGCGACCAGCCACCAGCCCGCACCCGAGCGCACGTGGGAGGCGGGATGCGGCACGACCGACGCGGCGAGCGCCACGAGCCCCGCGGCGACCACGGCGAGGGCCGCGACCTCGCCGCGCCGGAGGCGCGCGCCCAGCACCAGGACGGACAGCACCGCGGCGACCGCGAGGCTCGAGGCGCGCCCGGCCTGCACCAGGAACAGCGGCAGCGTGCGCAGCGCCACGAACGACAGCAGGAAGCCCGCCGCGACGAGGAGCATCGCGAGCCAGTAGGTCCCGCTGCGCGCGAGCCGCAGGACCAGACCCACGTCGATCCCGGCCCGGACCGGCTGGCGGCGGGCGGCGACCGCCTGCAGCACGGTGGCCGCACCGGAGCACAGCGCCGCCGCGGCCACGCTCAGCAGCGCCGTCGTCATGTTCTGCCTCTCGATTGTGAAGATCCTGGGAAGTGGCGATGTCCTCGCGCCCGGGTCCCTACGCTTCCGGTGGGGTCCGCAGCGAGCGGACCGACTCCTGGGGGACCACGTTGCAGACACCCACCGACCGCACAGTAGCGCCGCCCGAGGGCGTGGCCGGAGCCGCGGCCTCGGCGTACCCGTGGCGCCGGGTGCTCGCGGTCTTCGCGGGCGTCTCGGTGCTCCTGACCGCCGTCGTGGCGTGGTCCGACCGCTACCGCCCGGACAGCGGCTGGGCGCCGGTGCTGCAGGGACCGGACTGGCTCGACGGCTGGTTCCAGTACGACGCGGGGTGGTACTTCCACATCGCGAGCAACGGCTACTTCTACCGGCCCGGGGAGCAGTCCTCGATCGCGTTCTTCCCGGCGTACCCGCTCGGGGTGCGTGGTCTGGGTCAGCTCGTCGGCGACTACCAGGTCGCCGGCTCGCTGCTGGCGGTGCTGTGCGGCGGCCTCGCGGTCGTGCTCTTCGGCTCGTGGGTGTGGCAGCGGCTGCCCCGCGCCGCGGCCGTGACGGCGATCGCGGTGCTCATGCTCTACCCCTACGCGTTCTTCCTGTACGGCGCGATGTACGCCGACTCGCTGTTCCTGCTGTGCGCCGTCGGCTCGTTCCTGCTGCTCGAGCGCCGGTGGTTCTGGGCCGCGGGTCTCGTCGGGGCGCTCGCGACCGCGGGGCGACCGGTGGGGGTCGCGGTGGCCGTCGGGCTGGTCGTCCGGACGCTCGAGATGCTCGCGGAGGACCGTCGGGACCGGGCGGCCGCCGCGGCTGCGGCCCCGGGCGCGACCGTCCCCGTCGTGGACCGCCCCGGGTGGCGCGACCTCCTCGGCGCGCTGCGGCTCGTGCGCGTGCGGCACCTCGGCGTCCTGCTCTCCTCGGCGGGGCTCGTCGCCTGGATGGCGTACCTGTGGGTCGAGTTCGACGAGCCGCTGGCGTTCGTCGAGGTCGAGGGCGCCCCCGGCTGGAACCAGGGCGTCGGCCCCCGGACGTGGTTCAAGGTCGTCTACCTCGGCACCCTCGTGAAGGGACCGTACGCAGTCGCCGCGCTGCTCACGCTCCAGGCGCTCGCCTGCCTGTGCGCCGTCCTGCTGGTGCGGCGCGTCTGGCGGCGGTTCGGGTGGGGCTACGCCGCCTACGCGGTCGTCGTGCTCGCGATCCCGATCATCGGGACCAAGGACTTCATGGGCACGGGGCGTTACGTCCTCGTGGCGTTCCCCGTCCTGGCGGCCGCGGGTGACTACCTTGCGAGCAGCGGGCGGCGCTGGGTGCGCCCGCTCGCGCTCGGGACCTGTGGTGTGCTCCTCCTGGTGCTCACCTACCTCTTCGGACGATCGGTTGCTGTCTCGTGAACTCCCCCCGGCTCCCCCCCGAGCCGTTCAAGAAGCTCTCCATCTTCTTCCCGATGTGGAACGAGGAGCTGTACATCCACCGCGCCGTCGCGGCCGCGCAGGACATCTGCGAGGAGCTCGTCGCGTCGCACCAGATCGTCGACTACGAGCTGATCGTGGTCGACGACGCGTCGACGGACGCGACCCCGCAGCTCGCGGACGAGCTCGCCGCGCACGACCCGCGCGTCCGCGTCGTGCACCACCCCGAGAACCGGAAGCTGGGCGGCTCGATCAAGAGCGGGTTCGCCGCCGCGACGGGCGACGTCGTCCTCTACACCGACGCGGACCTCCCCTTCGAGATGATCGAGCTCGTGCGCGCCCTGCGCGTCCTGCGCACCTACGAGGCCGACGTGGTCAGCGCCTACCGCCTCGACCGCACCGGCGAGGGACCGCGCCGCGCGGTGTACTCGTTCGTCTACAACGCCCTGGTCAAGGCGATGTTCGGGACGCGCCTGCGGGACATCAACTTCGCGTTCAAGCTGTGCCGCCGGCGTGTGCTCGACGGCGTCGAGCTCGTGAGCGAGGGCTCGTTCATCGACGCCGAGCTCGTCATCCGGGCGCAGCGCTCCGGCTTCCAGGTGCTGCAGATCGGCGTCGACTACTTCCCGCGCACCCGCGGGGTCTCGACGCTCTCGTCGTTCGGCGTGATCCGCACGATGCTCGGCGAGATGATGCGCCTGCGCTCGGACCTGCGGCGCATCACCCCACGGACCGCGACGGACGGGCCGGGGACGTGACCCGACGGCTCGTGGTCACGGCCGACGACCTGGGCCTCACGCCCGGGGTCAACCGGGCCGTGCGCCGCGCGCACCTCGACGGCGTGGTCACGGCCACGTCGCTGCTCGCGGTCGGCCGCGCGTTCGACGACGCCGCCGCCATGCTGCGCGCGACGCCGACCCTCGAGCTCGGCGCGCACCTGGCTCTGGTCGGCGAGGACCCCCCGCTGCTCTCCGCGCGCGAGGTGCCCACGCTCGTGGACAAGGCCGGTCACCTCCCGCTGAGCTACCGCACCGTCGTCGCGCGCGGCCTCGCCGGGCGCATCGACCCGGACGACGTGCGACGCGAGCTCGGCGCGCAGCTCGAGCGCGTCCTCGGCGTCGGCGTCCCGGTCACGCACCTCGACACGCACCAGCACACGCACCTGTGGCCCGCGGTCGCCGGGGTGCTCACCGAGCTCGCCGTGCAGCACGGCGTCCGGGCGGTGCGCCTGCCCCGCAGCCACGCGCGCGGCGTGCTGGCTCTCGGAGTCAACACGCTCTCGCGGGTCACCGCGCGCCGGGTCGCCCGCGCCGGGCTCGTCACGACGGCCGACTACGCCGGGCTCGACGAGGCGGGGTCGCTCGACGCCGCCCGGCTCGCCGCCACCCTCCGGTCGATGGCGGAGCGCGGTGCGCCCACGGCCGAGCTGAACGCGCACCCGGGCGAGCACGGCGAGCTCGAGCTCGACCGCTTCCGGTGGGACTACCACTGGGGCGAGGAGCTCGACGCGCTCACGGACCCGCGGACCGCGGCCCTCGTCGCCGAGGCCGGGTACGAGCTCGTCGGGTTCGCCGCGCTCACCGCCGGCCACTCCCCTCGGACCACAGGAACGGACGCATGAGCACCCTCGACCGCCAGGACTCCCCCGGCCGACGCCCCGACGCCGCCGGCCGCGCGGCGCTCGCGCTGTACCGCACCGCACCCCTGGCCGTCCGCGCGCACGTCGCGGTGCGGTGGTGGAGCGCGCCCTTCCGGGCGGTCGCGGCCGCGCTGCCGAGCAGCGGGCGGATCGTGGAGATCGGCTGTGGGCACGGCCTGTTCAGCGCGTACGCGGCGCTGAGCGCCCCTGGGCGCGTGCTGACGGGCGTCGACATCGACCAGGACAAGATCCGGCACGCGCAGGCGGCTGCGCGGCGCACCGACCGGCTCACCTTCGCGCACGCCCCGTCCGGCGCCGTCCCCGAGGGCCCGTGGGACGCCGCCGTGTTCGTCGACGTCCTGTACCTGCTGCCGGCGGCCGCGCAGCGGAGCCTGCTCGAGGAGACCGTCGGGCGGCTCGCGCCGGGGGGCACCCTCGTCGTCAAGGAGATGGGCGTCGAGCCGGCCTGGAAGGTACGCTGGAACACCGTCCAGGAGACGCTCTCGGTCAAGGTCCTGCGCATCACCGAGGGGTCGTCCTTCGACTTCGTGCCGCCGGCCACGACAACCGGCTGGCTCGAGGACCTCGGTCTCGTCGTCGAGCACCGCCGCCTGGACCGCCATCGCGTCCACGCCCACCACCTGATCGTCGCGCGGCGCGGCGCGTGACCTCGCGACCCGGTGCACGTCCGGCATCCCGGACGTCCCGGACCGCTCAGGTCTCACCCGCCCGTGCCGATGACACTCCGGGGACGTCGTCCGACGCTCCCGCCGACCGCTCCCGGAGGTCCGTCCGCATGCTGCTCGGCCGACGCGCGGGTGCGCTGCTCACCGGCGCCCTCGCCCTCGCCCTGACCGCCGGGTGCACGGGCGCCGGGCGACCGGCCGAGGGAACTCCGAGCGCGTCGACGACGCCGGAGGTCACGAGCACGCCGACCGCCACGCCGACGGGTGCGCCCGGCACCGGTGCGACCACCGAGCCCTTGCCGTCCGCCGCGCCGGGCGACCCCGCGTCGCCGCCGGTGGCCGGGGACGGCCGCGCCGTGGTCGAGGTCACGATCTCGTTCGCCGGGTGGCAGGCGGAGGCGTCCGCCGTCGAGGTCTCCGGGTTCGTGCCGGTGGTCGAGTCCGACGGGCTCTGCCGGCTGGTCCTGAGCTCCGCGGCCGGGGAGGTCGCCGTCGAGCAGGCCGCGACCCCGGACGCGAGCACCACCAGCTGCGGATGGCTGTCCGTGCCCGCCGGCGAGCTCTCCACCGGCACGTGGACCGCCGTGCTCAGCTACACGTCCGGCGCGTCCGTCGCGTCGTCCACCCCCGTCCCGGTCGAGGTGCCCTGATGACCCGTCTCCTGTCCCGGCTCGTCGTGGGGGCCGCGTCCGTCGCGGTCGCCCTCGTCGGCACGCTCGTCGCCGCGCCCTCCGCGACCGCCGCGAACACGTGGCAGTTCGACCCCGGCCACATCATCACGGACGCGATCTTCTTCGACCGCAACACCATGAGCCCCGCCGCGGTCCAGACGTTCCTCACGACGGCGGGCTCGGCGTGCGTGCCGGCGGCGGACGGCACGCCGTGCCTCAAGGACTACCGCCAGTCGACGACGAGCCGCCCCGCGGACGCGCGGTGCGCGGCCTACACGGGTGCCGGCAACGAGGCGGCGTCGACGATCATCGCCAAGGTCGCGGTCGCGTGCGGCATCAACCCGCAGGTCCTGCTCGTCACGCTGCAGAAGGAGCAGTCGCTCGTCACGCGCCGGACGGCCGGGACCGCCGCGGTGTACCAGAAGGCGATGGGCATGGGCTGCCCGGACACGGCGGCGTGCGACGCCCAGTACTACGGGTTCTACAACCAGGTGTACTCCGCGGCCTCGCAGTTCAAGAAGTACACGAACAGCCCGAACAGCTACACGCACCGCCCCGGCCGCACGATCGACGTGCGCTTCCACCCGAACGCCGCGTGCGGGTCGTCGCCGGTGTACATCCAGAACCAGGCCACGGCCAACCTGTACAACTACACGCCGTACCAGCCGAACGCCGCCGCGATCGCCGCGGGCTACGGCACCGGCGACGCGTGCTCGGCGTACGGGAACCGCAACTTCTGGAACTACTTCACCGACTGGTTCGGCTCGCCGACGGGCAACCGCGTGCCGTTCGGCAACTTCGAGCTCATCTCGTCGACGTTCGACTCGATCAGCGTGCGGGGGTGGGCGATGGACCCCGACACCTCGGCGCCCGTCGACATCCACCTCTACGTCAACGGCGCCTGGGGAGGGTCGATCCGCGCCGACGTGGCGCGCGCCGACATCGCGGCGGCGTACCCCGGCAACGGCACGCAGCACGGGTTCGCCTTCCGCTTCCCCGCGGCCGCCGGCACGAGCTCGGTGTGCGCGTACGCGATCGACACGGCCGGGGGTGCGAACACCCCGCTCGGCTGCCGGTCGGTGAACGTCGTGAACACCTACCCCGTGGCGAACTTCGAGCAGCTCACGGCGAACGGCACCGCGGTGACGCTCAGCGGCTGGGCGGTCGACCCGGACACCGCAGGCCCGATCGACGTGCACTTCTACGTCAACGGCGCGTGGGGCGGGTCCGTGAGCACCACCGGCGTCCGCTCCGACGTGGCGCGCGCCTACCCCGGCACCGGCGACCAGCACGGGTTCACCCGCACGTTCACCGCTGGTCCCGGCACGCACCAGGTCTGCACCTACGCGATCGACACGACCAACGCCAACAACACCCCGATGGGGTGCCGCACCGTGACGGTGGCGGCACCCGTGAACCGGCTGCCGCTGGCGAACTTCGAGCAGCTCACCGCGAACGGCACCGCCGTGACGCTCGGCGGCTGGGCCGTCGACCCCGACACCGCGGGCCCGATCGACGTGCACTTCTACGTCAACGGCGCCTGGGGCGGGTCCGTCCGGACCGACCTCGTCCGCTCGGACGTCGCCCGGGCCTACCCCGGCACCGGTGACCAGCACGGGTTCACCCGCACGTTCACCGCCGGCCCCGGCAGCCACCAGATCTGCACCTACGCGATCGACACCACCACCAAGGCCAACACCCCCATGGGCTGCCGCACCGTGACCGTCACGGCACCTGTCGCGCCGGCTGCGCCGGTGGTGCCCGTGGTGCCGGTGGTGCCGGTCGAGCCCGCGCCGACGACGCCGACCCCGACACCCGCGGCCAACACGCCGCCCCTCGGCAACTTCGAGTCGCTGACGGCGTCGGGGACGACCGTGTCGCTGGGCGGCTGGGCCCTGGACCCCGACACCGCCGGCGCGATCGACGTGCACTTCTACGTCAACGGCGGCTGGGGCGGCTCCGTCCGGACCGACCTCGTCCGCTCCGACGTCTCCCGCGCCTACCCCGGCACCGGCGACCAGCACGGCTTCGCCCGCTCCTTCACCGCGGGGCCCGGGACCCACGAGGTCTGCACGTACGCGATCGACACGACGAGCGCCAGCAACACCCCGATGGGCTGCCGCACGGTGACGGTCGGCTGACTCGACCCGGTCTCCGTCGCGGGTACCCGGCACGACCGTCGGCACCCAGCACCCAACGATCCCGCGCCGGCGCGCGTTGTCCCAGGCAAGACCGCGCGCACAGGCTCGCGGACCAGCCCGCTCCCCCGCGAGCGGACCATGAGGAGGTCGACGATGTCGAGACTGGCTGCCCGCACACCCCGGACCCGCCGCGCGGTGCCCGGACGCGGGACGGGCGCGCGCTCCACGGTTGCTGCCCTGGCCCTGAGCACGGTCGCGCTCGTCGCCTCCCCCGTCGCCGGCTACGCCGCGGCGGGTCCGGTGGTGCCCACGGAGACGGAGACGGGCTTCACCGTGCAGGTGGACGAGGGTCGCCAGGACGTGGTGCGCGCCCAGCTCGACGAGCTCGGGATCACGCCGACCCAGGAGTACGACAGCGCCATCGACGGGTTCGCCATCGACGTGACCCCGGAGCAGGCCTCGGCCGTCGAGGCGATCCCCGAGGTCGCCACCGTCCGCCCGGAGAACGTGTTCACCGCGGCCGACTCGACGTGGCCCATGTCGTGGGGCGTCGACCGCATCGACCAGCCCGCGCTCCCGCTCGACTCGAGCTTCACGTATCCCCCGTCGGCCGGCGCCGGCGTGCGCGTGTACGTGCTCGACACCGGCGTCGACGCGGCGCACGAGTCGTTCACCGGTCGCGTCGAGGCGGGCTTCGACGTCTTCGAGGGCGGGGCCGGGAACACGGACTGCGCCGGTCACGGGACGCACGTCGCCGGCATCGTCGCGAGCAACGCCGCGGGGATCGCGATCCGCGCGCACGTCGTCCCGGTGCGGGTGCTCGACTGCGCGGGCACCGGGGACACCTCGACGGTCCTGTCGGGCGTCGAGTGGGTCCTCGACGACCACGAGCCTGGCACGCCCGCCGTCGTCAACCTCTCGCTCGGCGGCCCGGCCGACCCGTTCGTCGACGCCGCCGTCGAGGAGCTGCGCGCGGCCGGCCTGTTCGTCACCGTCGCCGCCGGGAACGCCGGCGTCGACGCGTGCGCGGTGTCGCCCGCGCGCACCCCGGGCGGCTACACGGTGGGCGCGACGACGCGCACCGACGCCCGGTGGGCGTCGTCGAACTGGGGACCGTGCGTCGACCTCTTCGCGCCGGGCGCCGAGATCAACTCGATGCTCCCGAACCTGCGCTCGGGCGTCGCGAGCGGGACGTCGCAGGCGGCGCCGCACGTCGCCGGTGCGGCCGCCCTCTACCTCGGCGAGCACCCGGGGGCGACCGCCGCCCAGGTCGAGGCTGCGATCGACGCGGCCGCGACCCCCGGCGTCGTGACCTCCGCCGGTGCGGGGAGCACGACGGCGCTGCTGTCGACGCGCTCGCTCGTCGCCCCCGCACCCGAGGACCCGCTGCCGCCGACCGGCCTGCGCACCACGCGGGTGGCCCGCACGTCCGCCACCGTCGTCTGGGACGCCCCGCTCGGAGGCCCCACGCCGACCGACTACCGGGTCTGGCTCGGGGACGAGGCCGGCAGCTCCACCCTGGTCGACGACGGTGTCTCGACGACCAGGAGCGTCACGCTCACCGGCCTCCAGGGCCGCGAGTACTACTTCGTCCGGGTGGAGACGGTCGCGGGTGAGCGCATCAGCTGGGCCTCCCCGGCGCTGACGTTCCTCACGAGCGGCAACCAGGCTCCCGTGGGCAACTTCGAGCAGCTGACGGCATCGGGCACGTCGGTGACGCTGTCCGGCTGGGCGGTCGACCCGGACGTCGCCGCTCCGATCGACGTGCACTTCTACGTCAACGGCGCGTGGGGCGGCTCCACCAGCACGACGAGGGTGCGCACCGACGTCGCGGCGGCATACCCCGGCACGGGCAACCAGCACGGCTTCAGCCGCTCCTTCACCGCGGGCGCCGGGACGCACCAGGTCTGCGCGTACGCGATCGACACCGAGTCGGCGGCCAGCACGCCGCTGGGCTGCCGGAGCGTCACGGTCGCCGGTCCTCCGGC
>NZ_BJLR01000023.1 GCF_006538745.1 Cellulomonas cellasea
AACCCCGCGTGAGCGACACCACCCACGAGCCGGTCGACACCCACACGGCGTCGACCGGCCCGCTGCAGCCCGTGATCCTCGGCGCCGACATCGGCGTCTACGCCCTCGCACGGTCCTTCCACGAGGCCTACGGCGTCCGCTCGATCGTCGTGAGCGGCGCCGCGCTCGGCCCCGTCGCGGACTCGCGCATCGTGGACAACGTGCTCGTCGCCGACGGGCACGACCCGCGCCAGCTCGTCGACAAGCTCGTCGAGGTCGCCCGTGGCCTCGCGGGCCGGCGGCTCGTGCTCATGGCGAACTCGGACTGGCTCGTCCGCGTCGTCGTGCAGCACCGCACCGAGCTCGAGCCGTACTACGTCGTGCCGTTCCTCAGCGCGGAGCTGCTCGACCAGATCTCCGACAAGGCGACGTTCGCGGAGATCTGCGAGCGGATCGGCATCTCGGTGCCGCGCACCGTGGTGCAGGACTTCGCGCACGCCGGCGAGCCCGGCTGGCAGCCGGTGCCCGTCCCGGCCGGCATCACGTACCCGCTCATCGCGAAGGCGGCGAGCAGCGCGGACTATCAGGACGTCGAGTTCGAGGGCAAGAAGAAGGTCTTCGAGATCAGCGAGCCCGCCGAGCTCGACCAGCTCTGGGTCTCGCTGGCCGGCGCCGGGTTCCGGGGGCGGTTCGTGGTCCAGGAGCTCATCCCGGGCGACGACACGCAGATGCGCTCCATCACGGCCTACGTGGACAGCCGCGGCGAGATCACTCTGCTCTGCTCGGCGCACGTGCTGCTCGAGGAGCACACGCCGTCGGGCCTCGGGAACCCCGCGGCGATGATCACCACGCGCATCGACCCGATGCTCGAGCAGGCCCGGCGCTTCCTCACCGAGACCGGGTACGTCGGCTTCGCCAACTTCGACGTCAAGGTCGACCCGCGCGACGGGTCGTACCGCTTCTTCGAGGTGAACCCGCGCATCGGCCGGAACAACTACTACGTCACGGCCGCCGGGGCGAACCCGATGCGCTTCCTCGTCGAGGACCGCGTCGAGGGCCATGCCGTCGAGCCGGTCGTCGTCGAGAAGGAGATCCTCTATGCGATCGTCCCGCACCGGCTGCTGCTCAAGTACGTCGCGGACCCGGCCCTCGCGGCGAAGGTCAAGGGCCTGATCAAGGCGGGCGCCGTCGCGCACCCGCTGAGGTACGCGCAGGACGCCGGACCCAAGCGCGTGGCGTACGTGACGCTTGCGCTCGTCAACCAGGTGCGCAAGTTCCGCACCCACTACCCGGAGCTCACCGGCACCGGGTTCTGAGCACAGGGCACGCGCGCAGGACGCGACGACGCCGGGTCCCCTTCTGGGGCCCGGCGTCGTCGCGTACAGGTGCGTGCGGGTGGAGCCGGCGCGGTCAGCCGAGCTCGCTGGTCCCCGAGTACAGGTGCAGGACGGGGACGTCGAGCGCCTCGCGCGCCCGCGAGGCCCAGTCGCGGTGGAAGGTGTCCTCGACCGCGTGCGGGTAGGTCACGACGACGACCTCACGCACCGGGCCCTGTGCGATCGCGGCGCGCAGCGCGGGCAGCGGGTCGTCGGACACGACCTCGCCGGCGGCGTCGCGGCCCGCCTCCTCGAACGCGGCGAGGCTCTCCGCGAGCTGGTCGGCGGCGGTCGCGCGGGCGGCGCGCGGCTCGGGCTCGCGACCGCGGACGGTGTCGAGGGCCTCGCGCAGCTCGCCCAGGCTGAGCTGGTCGATCAGCGAGACGAGCAGGTTGCGCTCGGTGTCGGCGGGCACGAGGACGCGGTACGCGAGCGTCTCGCCCTCGTGCAGCGACACGATGTGCGCGACGTCGGCGGAGGCGAGCGTGTCCTCGGTCAGGACCAGGATCGTGTCAGTCACGTGGGGGAGCCTAGTGCGCGGCCCGGTGCCGCGCGGGTCGTCCCCCCGCGTCGCCCGGCATCGGGGACGGTGCCCGACGTGCCGCGCCGACGAGGCGCGTCCGCACGAGGTCCCTGCGCCTCAGTGCTGGTCGGAGCCGGAGCGCAGCGCCCACCGGCCCACGAGCACCCCGTCCGCGTGCAGCAGGTGCACGGGGGTCGCGGCGACGGCCGCCGGCAGCCACGTGCCCGAGTCGAGGACGCGCGGGCCCGGGCCGCCCACGAGCACCGGGCTCGTCGTGAGGCACAGCTCGTCGACGAGGCCCGCCGCGACGAGGTCGGCCAGCAGGTGCGGACCACCCTCGGCCAGCACCCGCACGAGGCCGCGCTCGGCCAGGGCGTCGAGCGCACAGGCGAGGTCCACCTCGTCGTCCCCCGCCACGACGACCCGGTCGTCACCGACGGACGCGCGCAGCGTCGCGAGCCCGGGGCTGGCGGCCGACGTGACGACGAGCGGGGCGGACGACGAGTGCAGCAGGTCCTCGGGGACCGACCCGGAGCGCGAGACCAGCGCGAGCGCGACGTCCGGGGACTGCCCGCGGCGCACCCGTGCGGCGCGCAGCGGCTCGGGGAACGGCAGCTCGCGGTACCCCTCGGCGCGCGCGGTGCCGGCTCCCACGAGCAGCACGTCCGCGACCGCGCGCTGGACGACGAACGCCCGGTGGTCGGCGGCGTTGTTGATCGTGCCCGAGCGGCCGTCCGGGCCGGTCGCGGAGCCGTCGAGGGTCGAGACCATCGCGGCTCGCACGCTGCTGCGCCGGCCGGGAGCCGGGTCGGGGTGGGCGTAGAGGTCGAGCAGGGCGCGCTCGTCGGCGTCGGGCGCGAGGCGGTCGCCCGCGCGGTCGAGCGGGAGGAGGACGTCGAACGTCGGTGCGGGCACCGGGTCAGTCTGCGGGCGCGCCCGGCTCGGCGCCCGACGGGTCGGCCGGCGACGGTGCGGCGGCCGACGGCTCGGCCCGCGAGGGCTCGGTGCCGGACGGCTCGGCGGCGCCCGGCACGTCGGGCCCGGCGTCGGCGGCGCCGGGCACGACCCCCGGCGCGCCCGAGCAGGCCCCGGGCGGGGCGTCGAGCACGAGCCCCGCGACCTCGCCGATGACGATGACCGCGGGGGAGCGCACGCCGCGCGCGTCGGCGACGTCCGCGATGTCGGCGAGCGTGCCGCGAGTCGTGCGCTGCTCGGGCGTCGTCCCGCGCTCGACGATCGCGACGGGGGTCGACGCGTCCTTGCCGTGCTCGACGAGGCGGGCGGCCTGGTCGCGGAGCTGGCCGACGCCCATGAGCAGCACGAGGGTCCCCTCCAGGGCGGCGAGCGAGCCCCAGTCCGGCTGCGCCTCGTGCGCGGACGCGATGGTCACCTGGCGCGAGACGCCGCGGTGTGTGACGGGAATCCCGGCGGCGCCCGGGACCGCGATCGCGCTCGTCACGCCGGGCACGACCTCGACGGGGACGCCGGCGGCGACGCACGCGAGGACCTCCTCGCTGCCGCGCCCGAGCACGAACGGGTCGCCGCCCTTGAGCCGGACGACCCGCCGGCCCGCGAGCGCCTTCTCGACGAGGACGGCGTTGATCTGGTCCTGGGTGAGGGTGTGCCGGTGCGCGGTCTTGCCGGCCTCGACGACCTCGACGTCGGGGTCGAGGTCGTCGAGCAGCTCGCGCGGCGCGAGGCGGTCGACCACGACCACGTCGGCCTCGGCGAGCAGCCGGCGCCCGCGCGTCGTGATGAGGTCGCGTGCGCCGGGCCCGCCGCCGACGAGCGCGACGGAGCCGGGCCCGGGCCGGTGGCGGCGCACGGGCAGCGCGCCGGTGTCGAGGAGCAGCGCGACGGCGTCCTTGATCGCGGCCGCGCGGCGGGGGTCGCCGCCGGCACCGACGGCCACGGTCACGTCGCCGGCACGGGCCACCGACGGGGTCCACGCGCGGGATGCGGCGGGGTCGCCGCCCTTCGAGCACCAGACGCGGGCGGCCTCGGCGTCGGCGGCGACACGGGCGTCGGTCTCGGGGTGCCCGGTCGCGGTGTACACGAGCCACGCGCCGTCGAGGTCGCCCGCCTCGTAGCGCCGCGCCTCGTGCGTCACCGCGCCCAGGGCGGCGAGGGCCGCGAGCGCGTCGACGACCTCGGGTGCGACGACCCGGACGCGGGCGCCCGCCTCGCCGAGCCCGGCGGCGCGGCGA
>NZ_BJLR01000024.1 GCF_006538745.1 Cellulomonas cellasea
GACCGGCCCGCCCCCGACGACGAGGACGAGCCGGTCACGGACGTCGAGCAGGAGGGGGAGCCGCACAGGAGCGGACCCTGTCACTGGCCTGCCAGGCCGGTCAAACCCCGTGCGTGCAGCACGCGCCGCTCGAGCGGGGCGAAGACGAGGAGCTCGATCGCGATGCCGACGGCGAAGATGAGGAAGATCGCCGCGATGACGAGCGACATGTCGCTGAGCGTGCGCCCGAGGTCGAGCACCTGCCCGAGGCCCGTGCCGAGGCGCGGCGCGTTCGTGATGAGCTCGGCGGCCATGAGCGAGCGCCACGCGAACGCCCAGCCCTGCTTGAGCCCCCCGAGGAAGCCGGGCAGCGCCGCGGGCAGGAGCACGAAGCGGATCCGGTCCCACCCGCGCGCGCCGAGCACGCGCCCGACGCGCAGGAACAGCGGCGGCACCTGGTCGACGCCCGTGAGCAGCCCGTTGACGATCGACGGCACGGCGCCGAGCAGCACGACCGCAAAGATCGTGGTGTTGCTCAGGCCGAACCAGATGACCGCCGCGGGGACCCACGCGATCGACGGCAGCGACTGCAGGCCCGTGATCATCGGGCCGATCGCCCGGCGCAGCAGCGGGATCGTGGCCATCGCGATCCCGAGCACGACGCCGACGACGACGGACACGACGAACCCGAGGCCGCCGCGCTGGAGGCTCAGCGCGCTGGCCTTGAGGGCGGTGCCGTCCTGGAGGATGCCGACGAACGTCGTGGCGACGTCCGCCGGGCCCGGCAGCGCGTACTCCGGCTTGACCCCGGCGAGGTAGACGAGCTGCCAGACCGCGACGAAGACGCCGAGCGCGAGGGCCGTCGGCCAGAACGCCGACCAGGCGGTGCTCCAGGCGCTGCGCCGCGGGGCGACGACGGCGGTCTCGAGCGCGTCGAGGCCGGCCTCGAGGGCGCGGGCGTCGACGCGGCCGGGGGACGCGGTGTGCGTCGTGTCAGCGGCCATGGCGGGAGATCTCCTGTCGGAGGTGATCGGTGATCTCGACGGAGAGCTCGGCGACGCCGGAGTCCTCGATGCGGCGCGGGTGCGGCAGGTCGACGGTCCACTCGCGCACGATGCGGCCGGGCCGCGACGACAGCAGCACGACGCGCTGCCCCAGCCGGACCGCCTCGCGCACGTTGTGGGTCACGAAGACGACCGACAGCCCGGTCTCGCGCCAGATGCGGGTGAGCTCGTCGTGCATCACGTCACGCGTGATGGCGTCGAGCGCCGCGAACGGCTCGTCCATGAGCAGGACGCGGCCCTCCTGGGCGAGCGCCCGGGCAAGCGCGACGCGCTGGCGCATGCCCCCCGACAGCTCGTGCACGCGCTTGGCGTGCGAGCCCTCGAGGTGCACGAGCGCGAGCAGGCGGTCCGCCTCGGCGCGCCGGGCCTGGCGCCCGACCCCGCGCAGCCGCAGCGCGAGCTCGATGTTCTGCCCCGCGGTGAGCCACGGGTAGAGCGCCGGCTCCTGGAACATGAGCGCGGGGCGGCCGTCGGGGACCTCGACCGTGCCGTCGCTCGGGGCGTCGAGCCCGGCCACGAGCGACAGCAGCGTCGACTTGCCGCACCCGGAGGCGCCGAGCAGGCAGACGAACTCGCCGGGGGCGACGGTGAGGTCGATCCGGTCGAGCACGGGCGGGCGGCTCGCGTCGCCGAAGTGCTTGGACACGCCCTGCAGCCGCACGGCGACCCCGGGCCCGGCGGCGGGGGCCGGCGCCCCCGGGGTGTGCGCGGCGGTGGTCACCGCGGCGGTCGAGACGCTCGTCATCGCTACTCCGTTCCGAGCCCTGCGGCCGAGACGGCCGTCTGGCCGCGCTCGGTGAGGACCGCGTTGAGGAGGGACAGGTCGTAGATGCCGTCGAGCTCGACCTCGTCGGAGACGCCCACCGACGCGGCGTGGTCCGCCGACAGCTGGAGCGAGGACGCGATCGGGTCGTTCGTGATGCGCAGGTTCGGCCACGCGCGGGCGAGCACGTCCTCGCCGAGCTGCTTGCCGGTGAGCTCGCCGATCGCCGTGTTGGCGAGCGTCGCGGCCTCCTCGGGGTTCGCCGCGATCCACTCGTTCGTCGTGACCTGGGCCTCGAGGAGCTTCTTGACGGTGCCCGGGTACTGCTCGAGGAACTCGGTGCGCACGATGAGGTGCGTCGTGACGTAGTCGCCCTCGGGCCACAGCTCCTTCTCGTCGAGCAGGACCTTGGCGCCGCCCTCGAGGACGAGGCGCGAGGCCCACGGCTCGGGCAGCCACGCACCGTCGAGCGAGCCCTGCTTGAACAGGTCGAGCGTCTGGGCGTTCTCCTGCGGGGTGATCTCGACGTCGTTCTGCCCGCCTGTGACGGACGTCTCGAGGCCCTCCTCGAGCAGCCAGGCGCGCAGCGCGACGTCCTGGGTGTTGCCGAGCTGGGGCGTCGCGAGCGTCGCGCCGCGCAGGTCCTCGACGTCGTCGATGCCCTCCCGGACGACGAGCTGCGCGCCGCCCGACGTCGCGCCGCCGACGATGCGGATCGCCTCGCCGTCGGACTTCGCGAACGCGTTGATCGCCGGGTTGGGGCCGATGTAGGTCGCGTCGAGGCCGCCGCTGAACAGCGCCTCGACCGCGGCCGGGCCCGCGTTGAAGATGTCGGTGCGCAGCTCGGTGTCGCCGAGCGCCTCGGCGAACGTGCCGTCGGCGACCCCGACCAGCGGCGTGGCGTGCGTGATGTTCGCGAAGTACCCGAGGCGCAGCTCGGGGGCCTCGGCGTCACCGGCCCCCTCGGTCACGGCGGAGTCGTCGGGCGCGGCGGCCTCGCCTGCGGACGAGCACGCGGCGAGCACGGCGACGAGGGCGGCGGACGCGACGAGGGCGCGGGTCGTGCGGTGGGTACGACGGGGACGACGGAGGGCGGTCATGGCAGAGGTGTCCTTCGGGGGGAGGGGATGACGCGGGCGCTCAGGTCAGAGCGCGCGACATCGCTCCTCCGCGCCGGCGAGCCCGACGACGGTCGAGGGGCCCACCATCCCGGCGGCGAGCGTCGTGCCGTCGGCGGGGTCGACCAGCAGGAACGCGCCGGTCCGGCGGTGCTCGGCGTAGTCGTCGAGCACGATCGGCTCGGCGAGCCGCAGCTGCACCGTGCCGATGTCGTTGAGCGCGAGCCGGTCGACGCCCGGCTCGACGGTGAGGGTGTCGATGTGCAGGCGCGAGTCGACGGTGCGCAGGATCGCGCGCACCGTCCGGGTGCCCGAGCGCACGAGCACGCGCGCCCCGGGGACCGACGGGGCGTCCGCGAGCCAGCACAGCGTGCCGGTCAGGTCGGCGCCCGTGACGGGGGCGTCCGCCGCGGGGGCCAGGACGTCGCCGCGGGAGATGTCGACGTCGTCGGCGAGACGCAGCGTGACGGACTGCGGCGCGTGGGCGACGTCGAGCTCTCCGTCGAACGTGTCAATCCCGACGACGCTCGTGCGCCGGCCCGAGGGCAGCACCACGACGTCCTCGCCGACCCGCACGACCCCCGACGCGATCCGGCCCGCGTAGCCGCGGTAGTCCGGGTGGTCGGGCGTCTGCGGCCGGATCACGTACTGCACCGGGAAGCGCAGCGGCTCGGTCGTCGGGTCGCGGTCGACCGGGACGGCCTCGAGGTGCTCGAGCAGCGTCGGCCCGGCGTACCAGGGCGTGCGCGCCGAGCGGTCCACGACGTTGTCGCCCGCGAGCGCCGAGAGCGGGATCGCCCGGACGTCGTGCACGCCGAGGCCCGCGGCGTAGAGCGTGAACTCGTCGGCGATCGCGGTGAACGTCGCCTCGTCGAAGCCGACGAGGTCCATCTTGTTGACCGCGAGCACGACGTGCGGGACGCCGAGCAGCGCCGCGATGGTCGCGTGCCGCCGGGTCTGCTCGAGCACGCCCTTGCGCGCGTCGACGAGCACGATCGCGAGCTCGGCGGTCGAGGCGCCCGTGACCATGTTGCGCGTGTACTGGACGTGGCCCGGGGTGTCGGCGAGCACGAACGCGCGCGTCGCGGTCGAGAAGTACCGGTAGGCGACGTCGATCGTGATGCCCTGCTCGCGCTCGGCGCGCAGGCCGTCGGTGAGCAGCGCGAGGTCGACGACCTCCCCGCCGCGGGCCTGGCTGGCGCGCTCGACGGCGGCGAGCTGGTCGGCGAGCACCGACTTCGTGTCGTAGAGCAGGCGCCCGATGAGCGTGCTCTTTCCGTCGTCGACCGAGCCCGCGGTCGCGAGCCGGAGCAGGTCGCGCTCGTGGTGCGTCGAGGCGCGGTGCCCCGCCGCGAGCCCGGCCGCGAGCCCCGCCGCAGGGTCGGCGCGCTCGTCGTGGTCCTGCTGCGTCATCGTCGTCCCCATCAGAAGTAGCCCTCGCGCTTGCGGTCCTCCATCGCGGCCTCCGACGCCCGGTCGTCGGCGCGGGTCGCGCCGCGCTCGGTGAGCCGGCTCACGGCGACCTCGGCGATCACGTCGGCGACGGTCACGGCGTCGGACTCGACCGCGCCGGTGCAGCTCATGTCGCCGACCGTGCGGTACCGGACCTGGCGCCGCTCGACGACCTCGTCGCCGCGCGGACCGCCCCAGTCGCCGGCGGCCAGCCACATGCCGTCGCGCTGGAACACCTCGCGCTCGTGCGCGTAGTAGATCTCCGGGAGCGGGATGCGCTCGCGCTCGATGTAGCGCCACACGTCGAGCTCGGTCCAGTTCGACAGCGGGAACACGCGCACGTGCTCGCCCCTCGCGTGCCGGCCGTTGTACAGGTCCCACAGCTCGGGGCGCTGGCGGCGCGGGTCCCACTGGCCGAACTCGTCGCGCAGGCTGAACACGCGCTCCTTGGCGCGGGCCTTCTCCTCGTCGCGGCGCCCGCCGCCGAAGACGGCGTCGAAGCCGTTCGCGGTGATGCCGTCGAGCAGGGGGACCGTCTGGAGCGCGTTGCGCGAGCCGTCGGGGCGCTCCCGGACGGCACCCGAGTCGATCGCGTCCTGCACGCTCGCGACGACGAGGCGCAGCCGGTGCTCGGCCACCACGGCGTCGCGGTAGGCGATCACCTCGGGGAAGTTGTGCCCGGTGTCGACGTGCATCACCGCGAACGGCACCGCGGCCGGCCAGAACGCCTTGCGTGCGAGGTGCAGCATGACGATCGAGTCCTTGCCGCCGCTGAACAGCAGCACCGGGCGCTCGAACTCCCCGGCGACCTCCCGGAAGATGTGGATGGCCTCGGACTCGAGCGCCTCGAGCTGGGTCAGGGGGCGCGCGAGCGCGGCGTCGGCGGAGGCCGGCGCTGTCGTGGTCACGTCCGTGCTCATGTGTGCAGCCCGCATTCCGTCTTGTCCTTCCCCGACCAGCGTCCGGCGCGGGGGTCCTCGCCCGGGGCGACCGCGCGCGTGCACGGGGCGCACCCGATCGACGCGTAGCCGAGCTGGCGCAGCGGGTTGAGCAGCACCTGGTGCTCCGTGGCGTAGGCGTCGACCTGCTCCTGCGTCCACGCCGCGAGCGGGTTGAGCTTGACCTTGTCCCGCTTGGCGTCCCAGCCGACGACCGTGATGTCGGTGCGCGTCGGGGCGTCCTCGCGGCGCATCCCGGTGACCCAGGCGCCGTACGGCGCGAGCCCGCGCTCGAGCGGCTCGACCTTGCGCAGCGCGCAGCACAGGTTCGGGTCGCGGTCGTGCAGGCGGGGGCCGTGCTCGGCGTCCTGCTCGGCGACCGTGCGCAGCGGCAGGATCGTCCGCAGCCGGATGTCGGTGGTCTCGGCGAACGCGTCGCGCGTCCCGATGGTCTCGGCGAAGTGGTACCCGGTGTCGAGGAAGATCACGTCGACGCCCGGCACCGCGCGGCTGGCGAGGTGCACGAGCACCTCGTCGCCCATCGACGACGCGACCACGAGGTCGCCGCCGAACGTCTCGCCCGCCCACGCGAGGACGTCGAACGGGTGCGCGCCCTCGAGCTCGGCGCCCGCGCGCTCGGCGAGCGTGCGCAGCGCGTCCTTGTCGTGCACGACCGTGCTCATGACCCCACCACCAGTCCGAGGAACCTCACGCTGAACACGCGGGTGCACCCGCGGCACTCCCAGTCGCCGCCGCGCGGGCCCGCGGGCCGCAGGTCCTGGCTCGCGCAGAACGGGCAGTAGTACGCCGTGACGTGCCCGGAGTCGGTCTCGCTCATCGCAGGTCCGCCTCGTCCGCGCGCAGCGCCCACTCAGCGAAGGACTCTCCCTCGAGGCGCGCGTGGTCGAACCGCGTCGCGACGCGCTCGACGTACTCGGGCAGGTCCTCCGCGGCGATCCGCAGCCCGCGCAGGGTCCGGCCGAGGTGGCTGTCGACGCCGAGGCTCCCGCCGAGGTGGACCTGGTAGCCCTCCTCGCCGCCCGCGAGCGCGCCCTTGAGGCCGATGTCGGCGACCTGGATGCGCGCGCACGAGTTCGGGCAGCCGTTGAGGTTGATCGTCAGCGGGTGCTCGAACGTCGGCAGGCGGCGCTCGAGCTCGTCGACGAGAGCCGCGCCGCGCGCCTTGGTCTCGACGATCGCGAGCTTGCAGAACTCGATCCCGGTGCACGCCATGGTCCCGCGGCGGAACGTCGACGCGCTGCGCACCTGGAGCCCGAGCGCCTCGAGGCCGTCCACGAGCGCGTCCACCTGCTCGGCCGCGACGTCGAGCACGACGAGCTTCTGCTCGACGGTCAGCCGGACGCGCCCGCTGCCGGCCTGCTCGACGAGGTCGGCGACCTCGGTCAGCAGCGGCCCGCTGATCCGCCCGACGGTCGGGGCGGCGCCGACGTAGAAGCGGCCGTCGACCTGCGGGTGGACCCCGACGTGGTCGCGGCGCCCCAGCGGGGGAGCAGCGGGCTCGGGACCGTCCGCGAGGCGGCGGCCGAGGTACTCCTGCTCGAGGACCTCGCGGAAGACCTGCGGTCCCCAGTCGGCCATGAGGAACTTCAGGCGCGCGCGGTTGCGCAGGCGGCGGTAGCCGTAGTCGCGGAAGATGCCGACGACGCCGGCCCACACGTCGGGGACGTCCTCGAGCGGGACGAACGCGCCGAGGCGCTTGGCGAGCATCGGGTTCGCTGCGAGCGCCCCGCCGACCCACAGGTCGAAGCCCGCGCCGAGCTCGGGGTGCACGACGCCGACGAACGACACGTCGTTGATCTCGTGGACGACGTCGTGGTGCGGCGAGCCGCTGATGGCCGTCTTGAACTTGCGCGGCAGGTTCGAGTACGCCGGGTCGCCGATGTACTGGCCCTGGATGATGTCGATCGCGGGGGTGCCGTCGATGATCTCGTCGGCCGCGACGCCCGCGACGGGGGAGCCGAGGATGACGCGGGGCACGTCGCCGCACGCCTCCTGGGTCGTGAGCCCGACCGCCTCGAGGCGGCGCCAGATCTCCGGGACGTCCTTGATGCGGACCCAGTGCAGCTGGATGTTCTGCCGGTCCGTGACGTCGGCGGTGCCGCGCCCGAACTCGGTCGACAGCTCACCGATCGTGCGGAGCTGGGCCAGCGAGAGCCGGCCGCCGTCGCAGCGCACGCGCAGCATGAAGTACTCGTCGTCGAGCTCGTGCGGCTCAAGGGTCGCGGTCTTGCCGCCGTCGATGCCGGGCTTGCGCTGCGTGTACAGGCCCCACCAGCGCATGCGCCCGCGCAGGTCCTGCCCCGGGATCGACGCGAAGCCCTCGCGGGAGTAGACGTCCTCGATCCGCTGACGGACGTTCAGGCCGTCGTCGTCCTGCTTGAACTGCTCGTTCGCATTGAGCGGCTCACGCTGGTCGAAGGCCCACTGGCCCTCGTTCTTGGTCGCCGGCGGGGCGATCCGAGTCTGCGCCATCGGGCGCTACCTCCGGGGATCGTGGGCGCGCGGGCCACGTCCTGCCGCCGCTGGGGGCGGGGTGCCGGGACGGGACGAGCGCCCGGCACAGAAAAGGACGGGTCGACTCAGGCGATCCGCGGACAGCAGCAGAAGGTGCGCGCGTCCGCAGCGCCGCCACAAGGGCGACAGCACGGACACATCGGCGACTTCAGCACCTGACGAGGATGACCGACGTAACCCGATCAGGGGAGAGCGTGACCAGAGCGTGAGACGCGGTGGTCGCGATGCGGGACGACGGGTGTCGTCATGCGGACCAGGACGGTCGTCCGGGGCGCCCGGCGCCGCGCTCACCAGCCTCTCCGCCGTGCGCGGCGACGTCCCGCGGCCCGCCGTACGCTGGAAGCGATGAGCACCCCGGCGCACGACACCGCACCCCCGACACCCCCGGCAGCCGGCGCACCCGCCGACACTCCTGCGCCCGCGAGCGCCGGGCCCACGAGCCTCACGTCCCGCCGGCCCGCGGTGCCGACCGAGCGGCTCCTCGCCGAGCTCGTGCCGCCCCGCCACTTCGCCGACGAGTCGTTCGACACGTACCGCCCCGACCCGGCGCACGAGAGCCAGGCGCGCGTGCTCGCTCGGCTGCGGGAGGTCGCCCAGCAGGTCGGCGCGCGCACCGACCGCCCGTGGTGGAGGCCCGGGCGGCGCACCCCGCCGCCCGCGGTCTACCTCGACGGCGGGTTCGGCGTCGGTAAGACCCACCTGCTCGCCTCGCTGGCGAAGGAGCACGGCGAGCACGCTGCGTTCGGCACGTTCGTGGAGTACACCAACCTCGTCGGCGCCCTCGGCTTCGGGCCGACGGTCGAGGCGCTCGGCCGGCGCCGCCTCGTCTGCATCGACGAGTTCGAGCTCGACGACCCGGGCGACACCGTGCTGATGTCCCGCCTCCTGCGCGAGCTCGCCGACCGCGACGTCGCGCTCGCCGCCACCTCGAACACGCTGCCGGGCTCGCTCGGTGAGGGCCGGTTCGCCGCCGAGGACTTCCTGCGCGAGATCCAGGCGCTCGCCGACCGCTTCGAGGTCCTGCGCGTCGACGGCGAGGACTACCGGCACCGCGCGGTCGTGACCGACACCCAGCCGCTCGACGACGACGCGGTCCGGTCCGCGGCCGCGCGTGTGCCCGGTGCGAGCCTCGACGCGTTCGACGCGCTGCTCGAGCACCTCGCGACCGTGCACCCGAGCCGGTACGGCGCGCTGCTCGACGGCGTGACGCTCGCCGGGTTCACCGCCGTGCGGCCCGTGCCCGGGCAGGACGTCGCGCTGCGGCTCGTCGTGCTCGTCGACCGGCTCTACGACCGCGACGTGCCCGTCCTGCTCGGCGGCGGCCACGCGGGCGAGCTGTTCTCCGCGGAGATGCTCGCGGGCGGGTACCGCAAGAAGTACTACCGGGCGCTGTCCCGGCTGGGCGCGCTCGCGGAGGTCGGCCGGACGACGGCCGGGACCTGAGCCGGCGCCCGGAAAACGCCTCGGCGCCCGCGCGCGGCTCCGGCAGCATGGGGCCGTGACCGTCTCCGTGACCGTCCGAGAGGCCGCCCCCTCCGTGCGCGGGCGCGTCGTCCTCGGCGACGACCTCGTGACGCTGCGCTGCCTGCAGGACGCTGACGCGACGGCGATGGTCGACGGCGACGACCCGGACCAGGTCCGCTGGCTCAACGACGGCCACACGTCCGACCTCGCGCGCACCCAGGCGTGGATCGGCCGGAACCAGCGCGAGTGGCGCGAGGGCGGAGCTCGGCGGAACCTCGGAATCGTGGACCGGGCGACCGGTGCGCTCGCCGGGATGGTCGAGGCGCACCTCGCGCTGCCCGATCTCCCCGCCGGCACGGTCAACGTCGCCTACGGCGTCTTTCCCGCCTTCCGTGGGCGCGGCTACGCGGCGCGCGCCGTCCGGCTGGTGTGCACGTGGCTCGGCGCGGCCACGGATGCGGACACCGCGGTGCTGCGCATCGACGCGGACAACGCGCCGTCGCTGGCGGTCACGCGGGACGCCGCCCTCGTGCGGGCCGGGCTCGTGCGCGTCGGGCCGGGACCGGACGGCCTCGTGCACCACGTGCTGCCGCTGCGGCGCGCCGCCCGGGTCGCGCTCGTCTGCGGGCCGGCCGGCTCGGGGAAGAGCACGCTCGCGGGGCGGCTCGAGCGCGAGGGGTTCGTGCGGCTGTCGTTCGACGAGGAGGCGTGGCGGCGCGGGCACCGGGACCACCCGCTGCCCGGACCCGTCGCGGCCGAGGTGCACGACGTGCTGCGGTCGCGTCTCGTCGCGCACGTGCGGGCCGGGCGGGACGTGGTCGTCGACACGTCCTTCTGGTCGCGCGCGTCGCGGGAGTCCTACCGCGCGCTCGTCGCACCGCTCGGCGTGGTGCCGGTGACGTACCACCTGGCGACGCCGCGCGCGGAGGTGCTGCGCCGGCTCGCGGGGCGCACGGGCTCGGGCCCGCACGACGTCGCGGTTGCGCCCGCCCTCGCGCGGACGTACCTCGACGGCTTCGAGGTGCCGACGCCCGACGAGGGCCCGCTCGTGGTCGTCGACGCGGGTTGAGCAGACGGGTCGGCATCGCGCCACGGGGACATCGACAGGATCGGGCGGCGCGGGCCGGTCCCTCTGGGTGGGCTGCGACCGCCGAGCAGCCCGTGACCGCGCCGCGGGTCAGTCGACCGGGTCGGCCGGGGAGCTCGTGAGCACCGCGACGCCGCGTGCCGGGAGCACGAGCCTCGTGGTGGGGTCCTCGTCGTCGGGCGGGAGCAGCGTCGCCGGGGACCACGCGGCCTCGACCGTGAACGGCCCGCCTGCGCCGAGCGGCACGGTGCGCTCGCCGTGCGCGAGGTTGATCGCCACCCGGGCGCCGCCACGGTGCACGACGAGCCAGCCCTCCCAGGGACCGGACGGCTCGTCCGGCGCGCCGTGCCCAGCCTCGCCGTGCCCGGCCTCGCCGTCCGTCCCCGGTGCGTCGTCACCCTCGAACCGGACGGACGTCGCGGTCAGGTCGCCCGAGGCGAGGTCGGGGTCGCTGCGCCGGAGCGCGACGAGCTCGCGGTACCAGTCGAGGAGCTCGGCGTGGGTCTCGCGGGTCGGCTCGGACCAGTCGAGCCGGCTGCGCTCGACCGTCTCCGGGGCCTGCGGGTCCGGCACCTCGATGTCGCCGCCGTACAGCGCGGTCCAGCCGTGCCCGCCGAACTCGCGCCGGCGTCCCTCGCGGACGGCCTGGGCGAGGTCGGGCTCGGGATGGTCGGTGAAGTACATCCAGGGCGTGCGCGCGCCCCACTCCTCGCCCATGAACAGCATCGGCGTGAACGGGGAGAGCAGCACGAGCGCCGCCTCGGCAGCGAGCGCGCCGGGGTCGAGGCGCTCGGACGGCCGGTCGCCGAGCGCGCGGTTGCCGACCTGGTCGTGGTCGGAGGCGAACACGACGAAACGGTGCCCGTCGGTGCCGGGCGGCACGGGCCGGCCCCACTCCCGGCCCCGGAACGTCGAGAACGTGCCCGCGTGCACGAACACCTCGGTGAGCGCGGTGCGCAGGACCTCCGGGGTCCCGAAGTCGACGTAGTACCCGTGCCGCTCCCCGGTGACGAGGGCGTGCACGGCGTGGTGGACGTCGTCGGCCCACTGCGCGGTCATGCCCCAGCCGCCCTGGCTCGTCGGCGTCAGGGACACGGTGTCGTTGAGGTCGGTCTCGGCGATCAGGGACAGCGGGCGGCCCAGCTGCTCCTGCAGTGCCGCGACCTCGTCGGAGAGCTGCGCGAGCAGGTGCGTGGGGGAGTCGTCGATGAGCGCGTGCACGGCGTCCAGGCGCAGGGCGTCGACGTGGAAGTCGGTGAACCAGCGCAGCGCGCTGTCGCAGATCCACCGGCGGACCTCGTGCGAGCCGCGGCCGTCGAGGTTGATCGCCGCACCCCACGGCGTGTGGTGGGCGTCGGTGAAGTACGGCCCGAACACGCCGAGGTAGTTGCCCGACGGCCCGAGGTGGTTGTGCACGACGTCGAGGCACACCGCGAGCCCGAGCCCGTGCGCGGCGTCGACGAACTCCTGCAGCGCGGCCGGGCCGCCGTAGGGCTCGTGCACGGTGTACAGCCCGACGCCGTCGTAGCCCCAGCCGTGCTCGCCGTTGAACGCGGCGAGCGGCATGAGCTCCACGACGTCGACGCCGAGCGAGACGAGGTGGTCGAGGCGCTGCGCGGCGGCCGCGAGCGTGCCCTCGGGGGTGAACGTGCCGACGTGCAGCTCGTAGACGACCGCGCCGCGGACGTCGACGCCCGACCAGCCGGTGTCGCGCCACGCGTGCGCGGACGCGTCGAACACCCGGCTCGGGCCGTGCACGCCTGCGGGCTGCCACGCGCTGCGCGGGTCCGGCGCCGGGTCGCCCCTGTCGACCGCGAACGCATAGTCGGTGCCGGGCGCGAGCTCGCCGTCGGCGGCCCACCACCCGTCGTCCGCGCGGGTCATCGCCCGGCGCTCGTCCCCCAGCACGAGCTCGACGGCCCGCGCCCTCGGTGCCCACACGCGTGCCTGCACGGGTCATCCCTCCGATCGGACCAGGAGCGCCACGGGGAAGCGGTCGAGCAGCGGGGCGACCTCCTGGACGCCGCCCGCGACCTCGTGCCCGGTCAGCACGTCGTGCCAGGTGCCGTCGGGCAGCGCGACGGTGTGGTCCGCCCACCCGCCGAGCCGCTCGAGGCCGACGCCGAGGCGCGTGGCGAGCGTCACGACCCGCGGGGCTCCGGCGACGGACCGGGTGAAGGACACGAGGTGCCCCGAGGAGTGCGCGAGCGCGCGGTAGCCGGCCTCGGGGCCGGTGAACACCTCGGGCAGGTCGCGGCGCACGCGCAGGGCGCGCGACGTCACGAGCAGCTTCTCGTCGGCGAGGTCGCGCGGGCCGGCGCCCTCGTCGAGCCGCGCGAGCCGGGCCTCGAGGGCCGCGGTGTCGACCGGCCGACGGTTGTCGGGGTCGACGAGCGCGACCGACGGGACCTCGGTGCCCTGGTAGACGTCGGGGATACCGGGGAGCGTGAGCTGGACGAGCTTCGTGCCGAGCGTCGCCGCCCGGACCGCGCCGCGCGTGCGCTGCTCCCAGTGCGCGAGCAGGTCGACGCACGTGTCGTCGGCCAGCACGCGCCGCGCCATGTCGAGCACGGCCGCCTCGTACGCCGCGTCGGGCTCGGTCCACGTCGTGCGGCTCTTGGCCTCGCGGATCGCCTTCGTCAGGTACTCGGTGAGCCGCTCGGCGGTGAGCGGGCCGTCGGGGGTCCACGTCCCGGCGAGGGTCTGCCACAGCAGGTTCTCGGTGCGCCCGTCGAGCAGCGCGCCGCGGTACGGGGCCGACGCGGCGCGCAGCCGGTCGACCAGCGCCGACCACTCCACGGGCAGCTCGCTCAGGACGCCGAGCCGGTTGCGGGTGTCCTCGCTGCGCTTGGTGTCGTGCGTCGAGAGCGTCGTCATGCCGAGCGGGGTGTGCGTCTGCGCGCGGGCCGCCCACGTCGCGAGCTCGGTCGGGGTCAGCGCGAACCGGTCGGGCTCGCCGCCGACCTCGGTCAGCCCGGTCAGGTGCGTCCAGCGGTAGAACGCGGTGTCCTCGACGCCCTTGGCCATGACCGCGCCGCACGTCTGCTGGAAGCGGACCACGAGCTCGTCGCGGCGCGGGCTGCGGGTCCGGCCCGCGCTGCCCGCCTCGCGCCCCAGGAGCAGGTCGACGAGCACGTCCATCGTCGCGGCGCGCTCGGGGGCGAGCCGGGCCCGGGCCGTCGCGGCGGCGGCCTCCATCGCCTCGAGGGAGTCGGGGTGCACCGCCTCGCCCGGGATGACGTATGCGCGGTACCGGTCGAAGGCGACGAGCAGCTCGACGAGGCAGTCCTGCAGCGCGCGCCACGTGTGGTCGCGCAGGCGCAGGTCCTCGCGGCAGATCGCCGCGGCGAGCTCGGTGAGGCGGAACACCTCGGCGTACAGCGCGCCGTCGACGACCTCGCGCTTGGCCTCGTCGACGATCGCGGGCAGCGAGTCGGAGGTGTCGTTCGTCAGGCGGTGCATCGTCGCGCCGAGCACGGCCGCGCCGCCCGGGTCGACGAACGTCTGCTGGATGCGCCACAGCGCCTCGTACCCGGTCGTGCCCGCGGTGTCCCAGTCGTTCGGGAGCTCCTCCTCGCCCTGGAGGATCTTCTCCACGACGACCCACGCGCCGTCGGTCCGCTCGCGCAGCCGGGCGAGGTACCCCGCGGGGTCGGCCAGGCCGTCCGGGTGGTCGATCCGCAGGCCGTCGAGCGTGCCGTCGGCGAGCAGGTCGAGGATCAGCCGGTGCGTCGCGTCGAAGACCTCGGGGTCCTCGACGCGGATCGCCGCGAGCGTCCCGACGTCGAAGAACCGGCGGTAGTTGAGCTCCTCGTCGGCGACGCGCCAGTACGCGAGGCGGTAGTGCTGGCGCTCGAGCAGCTCCGCGAGCGGGAGCTGCTCGGTGCCGGCGCGCACCGGGAACACGTGGTCGAAGTACCGCAGGACCGTCGTGGTGCCCTCCGTGCCGGGGACCTCGACCTCGTCGAGCGACAGCTCGTCGCGCGCGAGGACGGCCCCGATCCGGTCGCCGAGCACCGGCATGAGCACCGCGCCGTCGCCCGACGCCCAGTCGACGTCGAACCACGCGGCGAACGGCGACTCGGGCCCGTCGACGAGCACCGACCACAGCGCGCGGTTGTGCCACACGGGCGTCGGGACGGCCATGTGGTTGGGCACGATGTCGAGCACGAGCCCGAGACCGGCGTCGTGCGCGGTGTCCGCGAGCCGGCGCAGCGCGGGCAGGCCGCCGAGCACGGGGGAGACCTCGTCGTGGTCGACGACGTCGTATCCGTGCGTCGATCCCGGCGCCGCGCGCAGGATCGGCGAGAGGTACACGTGCGTGACGCCGAGCGCGGCCAGGTACGGCACGCGCTGCGCGACGTCGTCGAGCGTGAGGTCCTCGCCGAGCTGGACGCGGTACGTCGAGACGGGGACCGGGTGGCCCTCGCCGACGAGCCGGCGCGCGGGCGTGGCCGGACGGGTGCCCTCGCTCACGCGCTCGCGCCCGGCGCCGTGACGAGCGTGCGGGGGTGCGACGTCGGCGGGCGGGTCAGCATCACGAGCGAGCGCTGCTCGGTCTCGAGCGTGGCCCCGGCCTTGAACGTGTCGCCCTTCTGCACGGTCGTGTCGGTGTCGAGCACGGCCGTCCACTCCTCGCCGTACTCGAGCGGCGGCAGCGTGAACGTCGTCTTCGTGGGCTGGGCGTTGTAGAGCACGAGGAAGCTGTCGTCGACGATGGGCTCGCCGCGCAGGTCGGGCTCCTCGATGCCCTCGCCGTTGAGGAAGACCATGACCGAGCGGGCCTGCTCGGCGTGCCAGGCGTCGTCGCGCATGTGCGTGCCGTCGGGCGCGAACCACGCGATGTCGTGTAGGTCGGACTCCCCGCCGTGCTCCGCCGAGCCCTCGAAGAACCGGCGGCGGCGCAGCACGGGGTGGTCGCGGCGCAGGTGCACGACCTGGCGCGTGAACTCGAGCAGCTCCTCGCGGGTCTCGTCGAGCTCCCAGTCGACCCAGGAGAGCTCGTTGTCCTGGCAGTAGACGTTGTTGTTGCCCTGCTGCGTCCGGCCGAGCTCGTCGCCGTGCGCGAGCATCGGCACGCCCTGCGAGAACAGCAGCGTCGCGAGGACGTTGCGCTGCTGGCGGCCGCGGAGCTTGCGGATCTCCGGGTCGTCCGTCGGGCCCTCGGCGCCGCAGTTCCACGACCGGTTGTGGCTCTCGCCGTCGTTGTTGTCCTCGCCGTTCGCTGCGTTGTGCTTCTCGTTGTAGGACACGAGGTCCGCGAGCGTGAAGCCGTCGTGCGCGATCACGAAATTGACCGACGCGATGGGGCGCCGGCCCGTGTGCTCGTACAGGTCCGACGATCCCGACAGCCGGCTCGCGAACTCCGCGAGGGTCGACGGCTCGCCGCGCCAGAAGTCGCGGACCGTGTCGCGGTACTTGCCGTTCCACTCCGACCACAGCGGGGGGAACCCGCCGACCTGGTAGCCGCCGTCGCCGAGGTCCCACGGCTCGGCGATGAGCTTGACCTGGGAGATGATCGGGTCCTGCTGCACGATGTCGAAGAACGCCGAGAGGCGGTCGACCTCGTGGAACTGGCGGGCCAGGGTCGCGGCGAGGTCGAAGCGGAACCCGTCGACGTGCATCTCGGTGACCCAGTAGCGCAGCGAGTCCATGATGAGCTGCAGCACGTGCGGGGAGCGCATGAGCAGCGAGTTGCCCGTGCCCGTGGTGTCGAAGTAGTGCGCCGGGTCCTCGTCGACGAGCCGGTAGTAGCTCGCGTTGTCGATGCCGCGGAACGACAGCGTCGGGCCCAGGTGGTTGCCCTCGGCCGTGTGGTTGTAGACCACGTCGAGGATGACCTCGATGTTCGCGGCGTGCAGCGCCTTGACCATCGACTTGAACTCCTGGACCTGCTGGCCCTCGCCGCCGTACGCCGCGAAGCCGTTGTGCGGGGCGAAGAAGCCGATCGTGTTGTAGCCCCAGTAGTTCGACAGGCCCTTCTCGACGAGCACCGGGTCGTTGACGAACTGGTGCACCGGCATGAGCTCGATCGCGGTGACCCCGAGGCTCGTGAGGTGCTCGACGATCGCGGGGTGCGCGAGGCCCGCGTAGGTCCCGCGCAGGTCCTCCGGGACGCCCGGGTGCTGCATCGTCAGCCCGCGCACGTGCGCCTCGTAGATGATCGAGTCGTGGTACTCGTGCTGCGGCGGGTGGTCGTGGCCCCAGTCGAAGAACGGGTTCACCACGACCGACGTCATGGTGTGCGCCGCGGAGTCGTCGTCGTTGCGGGTGTCCGGCTCGCCGAACCGGTAGGAGAACAGCGACGGGTCACCGTCGATCTGGCCGTCGATCGCCTTGGCGTACGGGTCGAGCAGCAGCTTGTTCGGGTTGCAGCGGTGCCCCTGCTCGGGGTCGTAGGGCCCGTGGACCCGGAAGCCGTAGCGCTGACCGGGCTGCAGGGCGGGCACGTAGCCGTGCCAGACGAACGCGTCGACCTCGGGCAGGTCGACGCGGGTCTCGGTCCCGTCGGGGTCGAACAGGCACAGCTCGACGCGCTCGGCGACACCGGAGTACACGGCGAAGTTGGTGCCGGTGCCGTCGAAGGTCGCACCGAGGGGATAGGGACGTCCGGGCCAGATGCGCATCTGCCCAGAGTGCCAGGGAGCGTGCGGGGTCCGCCTCCCGGGACGACCTGGTCGCCTGCTCAGGTGACGAGCGTCACGCCGGGTCGCCCGCTCCCGCGGCCACGGTCAGGGACTGCACGAGCCGGTGCGTCGCGCCGGGCGCGAGCCGCACCGCCGCCGCCCCGACGTTCCCCGCCTCGACGCACACCGTGCCGGGCCACTCGTCGTCCCCGAAGTCGGGCATCGCGCGGGCCTTGCCGACCCACGGGTTCCACACGACCGTCGAGCCTGAGCCGTCCTTGGCGACGGTCACGGTCCGGCCGAGAACCGGGTCGACCACGCGGACCGTCGCGTCGCTCGCGTACACCCGGTCCGTCTCCGCGGTGAACCGGACCGGCTCGTCGCCCTGACGCGCGTCCGCCGACCCGCCCGCGCCCGCCACCTTGTCGACGTACGCCGCGCCCTCGAGGCCCTCGACCGCGACGTCGCGCACGTCGCCGACGGCCAGGTACGTGTGCAGCGCGTCGGTCAGGGTCACGTCCGCGTCGTCGCGGTTCGTCACCGTCAGCTCGAGGCGCAGCGCCGCCCCGACTGTGACCCGGTACGTCGCCGTGAACCGGTGCGGCCACGCCGACGCGCGCGTCGCGTCCGAGTCCGCGAGCCCGAGCTCGAGCGTCACGTCGCCCGACGCGTCCTCCTCGGCGCCGAGCAGCTCCCACGCCGTCGTGCGCGCCCAGCCGTGCGCGGGCGCGCCCGGGTCGTCAGGGTGCGGGCCGAACCACGGGAAGCAGATCGGCACCCCGCCGCGGATCGGGGCGCCCGCCTCGTAGCGGCTCGCCGCGCTCGTCCACAGCACCGGCGCGTGCCCCCGCGGCTGCCACGCCGTGACATGTGCGCCGTGCAGGTACACCTGTGCGGTCGCCCGCGGGGTCTCGACCCGCAGGCATGCGAGCCCGCCGTGGCCCGTGGCGGGGAGGACCGACGCGGGCAGGGCAGGAAGGTCCGTCATGGCGCTCCTCAGCGGGCTGGGCGACGGCGGCCGGCGCTCGCGGGCGCCGGTGCACCGGGGTCGACACCGGCGCGGCGGTCGGTGCCGGGTCGTGCGGCCAGCCTAGCGAGGGCCGCCGGGACCCCGGGGGCCGGACCGGCCGACGGGTGGGCGCCGAGCGGGCGCACGGGGCGGATCGCCGCGACGAGGGCGAGGACGTCGGGGGAGCGCGGGTCCCCGGTCAGCGGGCTGCCGTCGAGCTCGCTCATGCGCCGGCCCGCCCGGTGCGCGGGACGTCGGCGGGGGTGCTGCGGTGGTCCACGGTCGTCCTCCCGGTCCTGCTCGGTCCTCGTCCTGGGAAGAGCGTCCGGGAGCGCGCCTGATGCACGCCGAGGGGTCCCACCGACGGGTGAGGAACGGCGCTCCGGTGGCAGGCGGTGCGGGACGCTCGTACGGTCGAAGGACACGACCGAAGGAGGTCCGTCATGGGACTCGACGACAAGATCAAGAACGCGGCCGAGGAGCTTCAGGGCAAGGGCAAGGAGACCGCGGGCCGCGCGAGCGGTGACCGTGACCTCGAGGCCGAGGGCCGCACGGACCAGACGAAGGCCGACGTGAAGCAGGCCGGCGAGAAGATCAAGGACGTCTTCAAGGACTGACGCCGACTGCACGAGACACCGGGCCGGTCGCTCCCCACGGAGCGGCCGGCCCGTCGTCGTGCGCGGCCCCGATGTCCGTCGGGCACGCCCGTCGTCGTGCGCCGCGCCCCGTCGTTGCGCCGCGCCGTCGTCCCGCACCCCCGTGGTCGAGCAGGCGCCGTCAGCTCGCGTGGTGCGTGCGGGCGGCGGCGTAGGACGGCTCGCGCAGCCGCGCCGCCCACGGCTCGAGCGGCAGGCCCGGGAGCGGGTGGAGCGCTGCGTCGAAGCGCAGGACCGAGTCGACCGTGGCCTGCGCGGGACCGTCGACCACGAGCTCGCCGAACGCGTGCCAGCGCCGGCTCCACGGGCTCGCGAACCCCAGGCGCAGGTGCCAGGGCTCACCGGCGAGCTCGCGCGCGAGCTCCTCGAGGCCGGTCGGGAGCACGCGCGTGCCCGGCACCGCGACGAGCAGCACGGGCCCCGCGGGCGTCCGGTAGGGCAGCAGGCTCCCGTACGCGCCGCCCGACGGCGCCCGGTGCGGGGCCAGGAGGAACCGCGAGACGCGCCCGAGCCCGGTCGTCGAGAGCAGCAGGTCGCTCGGGCCGTCGGCGCCGTCGAGGCGCAGCGCGAGGCCCTGCACGTCGGGCAGCGGCACGGGGAGACCGACCGAGCGGGACAGGCGCGCGATGCCGCGGTCGACGCCGGGCTCGTCGAGCCAGCGCGCGCCGGTGGGCCGCGCCGAGCCGTGGCGCACGACCGTGGCCCGCAGCGTCGCGCCGTCGGGGTGCAGCGGGCGTGCGCCGCGCAGCTCGGTCACGGCTCGGGTCAGCGCGCCGAGGGCCGCCCCGGCGCCGGCCGAGAACCGAGTGGCCGGACCCGTCGGCGCCTCGCCGTGCCGGGGGGTCGCCTCAGGTCGCTGCTGGTCCATGCGGTGATGGTCGCGCCACGCGGCGGTCCCCGCACCTCCAGCGGCGTCCGGCAGGGCGCTGAGCAGGCCTTCCGATTGCCGCGCCCGCCGATCGGGCGCAGGCTCGTCGCAAGGGGCTGTGGCTCCGGCCGGCACCCGAGCCGCGCCCGGGACCGCGCAGCCCACGACGACACGCCGCCCCGACCAGCCGGTCGGTGCGCCGAACGCCCGCCGGCGCACCCCCGCGCCGCCGGTGACAGGAGGCCCCATGAGCGTCCACGCCGCGATCACCGTGCGCCGACCCCTCGACGAGGTCTACGCGTACTGGTCCGACTTCACGAACCTCCCGCGCTTCATGGCGCACGTCGAGCAGGTCACCGTCACCCCCGACGGCACGTCGCACTGGCGGGTGTCCGGTCCCGTGGGCACGCACGTCGAGTGGGACGCGCGCGTCGTCGAGGCCGACCCGCCGCGCGTCCTGCGCTGGGAGTCGGTCGGCAGCGCCGACGTCGAGAACGCCGGGAGCGTGCGCTTCACGGAGGCGCCGGGGGACCAGGGCACCGAGGTCCGCGTCGAGATCGACTACCGGGCCCCGGGCGGGAAGGTCGGCGAGCTCGTCGCGCGCCTGTTCGGCGAGCAGCCGCGCCAGCAGGTCGAGGACGACCTGCGCCGGTTCAAGCAGGTCCTCGAGACCGGCGACATCATGCGCTCGGAGGGCAGCCCCGGCGGGACCCGGGCCGGCAACCAGGTGCGGCAGCGCACCGCGGAGCCCGTCGAGGAGACCCCCGAGGGCGCGCTCGGCCCAGGCTGAGCCGCGGACCGTCCGCGGGCGGTCGTCCGGCGACGGAGGCCGGGCGGCGGTGAGCGGCCCGGCGGCGGCGAGCGGCAGGGCGGCCGGGCCGGCGACGAACGGGCACCACACAGGCACGAGCAGCACCCCGGTGGGCGGCGATGCGGTCGCCCACCCCAGGACCGACCGGGACGCGGGACCCGTGGGCGAACCGCGTGGCCCGCGGGCCGACGACGAGAGGGACGAGATGCGCGCGAACAGGTGGATGGGCAAGGGAGTCGTCGAGGTCGGGGAGGTCCCCGACCCGCAGATCCTCAGCCCGCGGGACGCGATCGTGAAGGTCACGTCGACCGCGATCTGCGGGTCCGACCTACACATGTACGGCGGCTACATCCCGACGATGGAGAAGGGCGACGTCGTCGGGCACGAGTTCATGGGCGAGGTCGTCGAGGTGGGCAGCGCGGCCGGGAACCTGCGCGTGGGCGACCGCGTCGTCGTGCCGTTCCCGATCTCGTGCGGGGCGTGCACGCAGTGCGTGCGCCGCAACTACTCGCTGTGCGAGAACTCGAACCCGAACGCCGGCATGGCCGAGAAGGTCATGGGCTACTCGCCCGCCGGGATCTTCGGGTACTCGCACATGCTCGGCGGGTTCGCCGGCGGCCAGGCCGAGTACGTGCGCGTCCCGTTCGCGGACGTCGGGCCGCTGAAGATCGAGCACGACCTGACCGACGAGCAGGTCCTGTTCCTCTCGGACATCTTCCCGACCGCCTACATGGGCGCCGAGATGTGCGACATCAGCCCCGGCGACGTGGTCGCGGTCTGGGGGGCCGGCCCGATCGGCCAGCTCGCGGTCGCGAGCGCCTACCTGCTCGGCGCCGGCAAGGTCGTCGCCATCGACCGGTTCGACTACCGGCTGCGGATCGCGCAGGAGAAGGCCGGCGCCATCCCGGTCAACTACGAGGAGCAGGACGTCAAGGAGGCGCTCCTCGACATCACCGCGGGCCGCGGCCCGGACGCCGTGATCGACGCCGTCGGCATGGAGGCGCACCACCACGTCGGCGCGATCAACGCCTACGACAAGGTCATGCAGGCCGTGAAGCTCGAGCCCGACCGCGCGGGGGCGCTGCGCGACGCGGTGCTCAACGTCCGCAGCGGCGGGGTCGTGTCGGTCGTCGGGGTGTACGGCGGGTTCGTCGACAAGTTCCCGATGGGCGCCGTGGTCAACCGCTCGCTGACGCTCCGCTCGGGCCAGTGCCACACCCACCGCTACATGCAGCCGCTGCTCGACCGCATCGTCGCCGGCGAGATCGACCCGAGCTTCGTGATCAGCCACCGCATGAGCCTCGACGAGGCCCCGCAGGGCTTCGAGATGTTCCGCGACAAGGTGGACGAGTGCAACAAGATCGTGATGACGCCGTGAGCGGCGCGGCGGGCGCCGACGGCGGCGGGACGCAGAGCACGACGCACGGCGCCTGGGAGACCCGCACACGCTCGGGTCCGCTCAGCGGCGGCATGGCCGTCGTCGAGCGGCACGTGGGCTGCGCGGCCGAGGTCGTCGTCGAGGTCCTGCGCGACGGCTGGATGTACGCCGGGTGGGTCGTCGGCGCGTCCCGGATCCGGTCGGTCGACGCGCACTGGCCCGAGCCGGGCGCCGCGATCCACCACTCGGCGGGCGCCTGGCCGCTCGTGATCAACGACAAGACGGTCTCGCGCCGCTGGGACGGGCGCAGCCGCCTCGAGCTGCAGGCGCACGGGTGGCCGCTGGGCGAGGCCCGCGTCGTCATCGACGTCCGCCCCGAGGGCCCGACGTCGTGCCGGGTCCTGCTCGCCGAGGACGCCGTCAAGGGCCCCGGCGCGCTCGTGCCGCGCGCGCTGCGGCAGGCCGCGATCATCCCGCGCAACAAGGAGGCGCTGCACCGCCTCGCCCTCATCGCCGAGGGCCGGGCCCGCGGCGACGGCGTCCCGCCCGGCGGGTCCGCGGGCGCGTCGTCGCCCGCCTCCCCGGACGCTTCCGCAGGTGAGGGCGCCGGACCGGGCTGAGCCACCGGATGCGGGGGAGCGGGGTGCGGTGCACGCTTGTCCGGTATGACCCAACCCGCGGCCGGGCCGGCGCCGCGGATCCCCGGCGAGCCGCTCGGCTCAGACAGGGTGCCCCCGCACATGTACCTCCCCACCCCCCGCGGGCCGCTGAGCTCCGCGCTCGTCCCGGTCCTGCGCGGACCCGTCCCCGGCGACGACGACGCCGCGCCCGCCCTCCCCGTCGCCGACGCGCTCGCCGCGTCGACCGACCTGCTCGAGGACGACGACGTCCAGCTCGCGCTGTTCTGCCTGTACGAGCTGCACTACCGGGGCTTCGAGGACGTCGACGACCGCTGGGAGTGGGAGCCCGGGCTGCTGCGGGCCCGCCGGCGCCTCGAGGACGCGTTCGAGGCCGAGCTGCGCGAGCGGATCAAGGTCCCCGACGCGCACGGCCTCGACCAGGCCGGAGTCGCCGAGACGCTGTTCACGATGGCAGCCGCGGAGACCGGCCCCGGCCTCGCGCGGTACGTCGGCAAGAAGGCGTCCGAGGGCCAGCTCAAGGAGCTGCTCGTGCAGCGCTCGCTGTACCAGCTCAAGGAGGCCGACCCGCACACCTGGGCCGTCCCGCGCCTCGCCGGTGGCCCCAAGGCCGCGCTCGTGGAGATCCAGGCCGACGAGTACGGCGGCGGCGACCCCGAGCGCATGCACGCCGCGCTGTTCGCGCAGACGATGCGCGGGCTCGGGCTCGACGACGCGTACGGGCGGTACATCGAGGAGCTCCCCGCGATCACGCTCGCGTCGCTCAACGCGATGTCGCTGTTCGGGCTGCACCGCCGCCTGCGCGGCGCGGTCGCCGGGCACCTCGCGGCGTTCGAGATGACGTCGTCGCTCCCGAACCGGTTCTACGGCAACGGCTTCCGCCGCCACGGCCACGGGCCTGAGACGACCCTGTACTTCGACGAGCACGTCGAGGCCGACGCGGTGCACGAGCAGATCGCCGGCCGGGACCTCGCCGGCGGCCTCGCGCGCGACGAGCCCGAGCTCGTGCCGGACATCCTGTTCGGCGCGGCGGTGTGCCTCGCCCTCGACGACGCCGTCGCCGAGCACATCATGTCCGCCTGGCAGGCGGGCCGGTCGTCGCTGCGCGCCGGATGAGGGCCGCGCCGTGGGACCGCACCGACTTCCGCTGACCTACGTCCTGCCGCTGCGCTGGACGGACGACGCCGACCTCGACGAGCTGACCGCGTACCTGCGGGGCCTCGCGGGCCTCGTGCAGGAGGTCCTCGTCGTCGACGGCTCGCCGCCCCCGCTGCACGCGGCGCACGCGCGGGCCTGGCACGGGCTCGTGCGCCACGAGCGGCCCGACCCGTGGCCCGGGTGCAACGGCAAGGTCGCGGGCGTCATGACGGGCGTGCGGCTCGCGCGGCACGAGCGCCTGGTGCTCGCCGACGACGACGTGCGCCACGACCGCGGCACGCTCACGGCGATCGACGCGCTGCTCGACGGGGCCGACGCCGTGCGCCCGCAGAACTACTTCGACCCGCTGCCGTGGCACGCGGTGTGGGACTCGGGGCGCACGCTGCTCAACCGCGCGCTCGGCGCCGACTACCCGGGCACGCTCGGCGTCCGGCGCTCGATCCTCCTGGCGACCGGCGGCTACGACGGCGACGTGCTGTTCGAGAACCTCGAGCTCCTGCGCACCGTGCGCGCCGCGGGCGGCCGGGAGGTGATCGCCCGCGACGTGCTGGTCGCGCGCCGCCCGCCGACCGCGCGGCACTTCGCCGGGCAGCGCGTCCGGCAGGCGTACGACAGCCTCGGGCAGCCCGCGCGCCTCGTGGCGGAGCTCGCGCTCGCCCCCGCGCTCGTGTGGGCCGGGCGCTCGCGGGCGCGCGCCGTGGGGGCGCTCGTCGCGGTGCTCGCGCTCGCGGAGCGGGGCCGGCGCCGGGCCGGCGGGGCCGCACGCTTCCCTGCACGCTGCACGCTCGGTGCGCCGGTGTGGGTCCTCGAGCGCGCCGTCTGCGTGTGGGTGGCGGTGGGGATGCGCGTGCGCGGGGGCGTCCCGTACGCCGGGCAGCGGGTGCGGCGCGCGACGTCACCGAGCCGGGCACGGCGGGCCCGGTGCGCGGCTGCCCGGCGGGAGCGGGCGCTCGCCGGGGCGGACCGCCGGGACGGTGCACAGGAGCCCGCGGGGGTCGTCCCCGCCGCGCCCCGCCGGGCCGTCAGCCGGCGCTGAGGCCCCGCCGGGCCGTCAGCCGGCGCCGGGGCCCCGCCGGGCCGTCAGCCGACGCTGAGGCGGCGCACGACGGCCCGCGCGGCGGCGGTCACGAGGGCGCGGTCGTGCGTCACGACCATGTCGAACGGGCGGTCCCCGTCGGAGTCGGCGTCCCCGGCCGCACGCGCGACGAGGGCGCTCGCGGCGTGCGCCCCCAGGACGAGCACCGTCCACTCGTCGACGAGCGGGTCGCGGACGTCGAGCGCCCACCCGCGGACCCCGGGTGCGGGCTCGGCCGGCATGTCCTCCCCGAGCGCCGCGACGAACGGCAGCCGCTGGGCGAGCCCGGCGTAGCGGCGGGCCGTCGCGGGCGTGACGTACCGCTCGTGCTGGAAGCACGAGAGCACCATCGGCGGGACCAGCGAGTGCTGCGCCGCGAGCTCGAGGGTCGTCGAGAGCGGGACGAGGAGGCGCTTGGGTGCCCGCTGCACCGTGCGCACCGCGGAGGCCAGGTCGAACGGCGTGGTGCGGTGCTGCGAGGGGAGCGGGGCGTGCGCCGCGAACCGCTCAGGGGCGTGCCGCGCGGCGCCGGGCACGGGTCCGGGACGCCCCCAGTACCAGCCCTGCCCGAGCGTCGCGCCCAGCACGACGGCACGCGTGAGGTCGTCGGCGTCCTCGACGCCCTCGGCGACGACCTCCGCCCCCGACTGCTCGGCGTAGTCACGCACCGCGCCCGCGACCACGACCGTCTGCGGGTCCTCGAGCGTGCGCAGCAGCCCCAGGTCGAGCTTGACGACCTCGGGGCGCAGCAGCGGGACGAACGCGAGCGACGCCGGCCGCGCGCCGACGTCGTCGAGCGCGATCGCGCACCCCGCGGAGCGCAGCCGGTCGGCGGCCGCGAGGATCCGTGCCGGGTCCGCCGCGAGCGCCCGCTCGGTGATCTCGACGACGACCTGCAGGCCGCGGGGACGCGCCTCGAGCACCTCGAGGACCGGGTCGAGGTGCGCCGTCAGGGTCTGCGGCTCGACGTTCACGAACAGGGTCGCGGGCCCGGACCGGTGGCCGGGGCCCGCCCCGGAGAACGCCGCGGTCAGCGACGCCCGCTCGAGGTCGACGAGGCGGCCGGCGGCGCGGGCGTCCTCGAGCAGCGTGAGCGGCGAGGCCCACGCGGTCCCCGCCGGGCCGCGCAGCAGCGCCTCGTGGCCGAGCGTCGCGCCGCTGCGCAGGTCGACCAGGGGCTGGTACACGCTGTGCAGCGCGCCGCCGCCGAGCAGGTCGTCGAACGCGGATCGGGTCGGTGTCGCCGTGCGGCGTGACGGGGCAGAGGTCACGGAAGCCCCATCGGACGGCCGGGCCCGCGTCTGACCGGTTCGGCGACCCGCGTCCGGGTGCGCCGCCGGCGACCGCGCAGGAGACTGGCGACCATGCTCGACGACCCCGACCTCCCGCCCGTCCCGCGCGCGCCCCGCCCCGCCGTGATCGTGGCGTGCCCCGACGGGCCGCTGCTGGTGCGCGGCGACGCGGAGATCCGCGACGACGCCGGCGAGCTCGTGCCGCGCCGGCGCGCGACGGTCGCGCTGTGCCGGTGCGGTGCGTCGGCCATCAAGCCGTGGTGCGACGGCAGCCACAAGGCGACCGGGTTCACGACGCGCTGAGCCGGCCCGGGACGCCCTGCGCCGCGCGCGGTTGCGGTGCCGGGAGGCCGGGTTAGCGTGGACGAGCGGTCCAGCACAGGGCCTCTCTAGCCGCCCGGCGCGAGAGTCCTGGGCGGCAGCCGGCTGCGGCCGGCCACCAGGAAGGGCCACCACCATGGCAACTGGAGAGACCGGGTTCGACGACGTCACGTTCGACCTCATCTCGTTGCAGTACCACTCCCTCAAGGCGGGTCACGACTACGGCCAGTACGTGCGCGACGCACGCAACGCGGGCCGGGACGACATCGCCGACTTCTTCGAGCAGGTCATGCGCGAGGACTCCGAGCGGGCGCAGCGCTGTCACGCGTTCCTCGGCGATCTGACCCAGCACGGCACGTCCGCGACCAGCCCCCAGGGAGCGTGATCCATGTTCTTCCACCGTCAGGAGCTCCAGCACAAGGCCACCCCCGACAAGCCCGACGCGGTCTACGCGCGCAAGCTGCAGGAGGTGCTCGGCGGCCAGTACGGCGAGATCACCGTCGCCATGCAGTACGGCTTCCAGTCGTGGAACGCCCACATCCCCGGCAAGTACCGTGACCTGCTCTTCGGGATCGGCGCCGAGGAGTTCGGGCACGTCGAGATGCTCGCGACGATGATCGCGCAGCTCCTCGAGAAGGCGCCGATCGGCATCACCGAGGACGCCGTGCAGAACGACCCCACGGTCGCCGCGGTGATCGGCGGCACGGACCTGCAGCACGCGATCGTCGCGGGCGCCGGCGCGCGGCCCGTCGACTCCATGGGCAACCCGTGGTCGGCCGGGTACATCACGGCGAGCGGCAACCTGCTCGCCGACTTCACGGCCAACGCGAACGCCGAGATGCAGGGCCGCCTGCAGGTCGCGCGGCTGTACCACATGACCGACGACTCGGGCGTGCGCGACCTCCTGAGCTTTCTGCTCGCGCGCGACACGATGCACCAGAACCAGTGGATGGCGGCGGCGGCCGAGCTGCGCGAGGAGGGGTACGAGGACTTCCCCGTGCCGAGCAACTTCCCGATCCGCAAGGAGGAGCGCGACGTGTCGTACGACTACATCAACTTCTCCAACGGGGAGCACGCGTCCGAGGGCCGGTGGGCCAGCGGACCGACGCCCGACGGCAAGGGCGAGTTCTCCTACCGGGACGCCTCGACCGAGACTCCCGTGCCCATGCCGCCCCCGACACGCCCCGACTCCCGCCTCTACGGGACGACGGACCTGCCGAACCGCGTCGAGAAGATCGCCGGCGCCGTGCAGGACGCGCTGCACAAGGAGTGAGCGGACCGGTGGGGGCGGCGTCGGTCGCCGCCCCCACCCCGCCCGGTCCGGGGCGCGCGCGCCGGG
>NZ_BJLR01000025.1 GCF_006538745.1 Cellulomonas cellasea
CCCCCCCCCCCCCCGCCCGGTCCGGGGCGCGCGCGCCGGGAGGCGCGGGCTCCCCGGCCGGCGGGCCGGGCGGTGCGGGTGGAGGACGGGCACGCCGCGTGTAGCGTGCAACGAGAGCGACGGACGAGGGCGAGGGGTGGCGGTGGCAGCGCACACGGAACTGCTCGCCCGCCTCGCGTCCGCGGTCGCGAGCGCACCGGAGCACGAGAGCTTCACGTGGCGGCTGTGCGAGGCGACGCGCCGGCTCCTCGGGGCCGACGGGGCGTCCCTGACGGTCGACAACGCGTCGACGAACCGCATCACGCTGTGCGCCACGGACGAGGTCGCGGCCCGCCTCGAGAACCTCCACGACGTGCTCGGCGAGGGTCCCGCCACGTCGGCGTACCTCACCGGCGAGCCCGTCGTCGTGACGCTCGCCCAGGCCGCGGAGCGCTGGCCGGTGTTCGCGGGGTCCGCCACGCGCCAGACCGACGCCGGCCAGATCTACGCCCTGCCCATGCGCCAGGGGACCGCCGTGCAGGGCGTCCTGACCCTCTACCGCCGCACCGCCGGGCCGCTCACCGAGGATGAGGCGGGCGCGCAGTTCCTCGCGGACGCCCTCGCCGCGGCGCTCCTGCACGACGCCGACGTCCTCTCCGACCTCGGCCCGGGCGGCTCCTGGTCGAACCGCGCGCAGGTCCACCAGGCCACCGGCATGGTCGTCGCCCAGCTCGCCGTCGGCGTGCGCGACGCCCTCGCGATCCTGCGGGCCCACGCCTTCGCCCTCGATCAGCCGCTCGCGCAGGTCGCCCAGGCCGTCGTCGCCCGCGAGCTGGTGTTCCGGCGGAAGGACGACGGATGAGCGAGGACGGTGCCCCCGTGACCGCCCGCACCCCGACCGAGAGAGCCCACCCCATGACCGGACGCAGCCCGACCCGCGCGCTCGCCGACGTGTCCGCGACCCTGGTCGAGGAGTACGACGTCGTGAGCGCCCTGACGCACCTGTGCGTGGCGTGCACGGACGTGTTCGGGGCGAGCGCCGCGGCGCTGCTCGTCGTGGGGGACGACGGCGCGGGCGCCGGGCTGGAGCTGCTCGCCGCGTCCTCGCACGGCGCTGCGGAGGTCGAGCTGCACCAGCAGCAGGTCGAGCAGGGCCCGTGCCTCGACGCCGTCGCCGAACGCCGGCCCGTGCACGCCGACGACGCCGACGAGCTCGCCCGGCGGTGGCCCCGGTTCGCCGCCGTCGCCGCGCCCTCGGGTGTTCGGTCGGCGCACGCCTACCCGCTGCGGTGGCGCGGGCGTGCGCTCGGCGGGCTGAACCTGTTCTTCGGCACCGACCGCCGGTTCGACGCCGAGGAGGAGATCGCCGCGCAAGCCTTCGCCGACGTCGCGACGATCGCGATCGTGCACGCGCGCGCCGAGCCCCGCGTCGAGGTCATCGCCCGGGAGGTGCAGGAGGCCCTCGACGGGCGGACCGTCGTCGAGCAGGCCAAGGGCGTGATCGCCGTGCAGGACTCGGTCGACCCGGCGGAGGCGTTCCTCCGCCTGCTCGACCGGTCGGACGCGCGCGGCGTGTCCCTGGCGGCGCTCGCCGCACGGGTCGTCGTGCACGCCCAGCGGGGCCGCCGCTGGGACGACGCCGACGGCTGACGCGCGCCGGTCACGGACGCCGGCGCACCGGGCGGGGTCTCCCGCACCCGGTGCGCCGGCGTCCGTGCGTCAGCGGCTCGAGTCGCGGAACGCCGGGGGAGGGCTCGCGGGCTGACCCGTCACGCCCTCGATGATCGCGACGGCGACGTCGCGGAGCTTGGTGTTGCGGTGCTGCGACGCGGTCCGCAGGATCCCGAAGGCCTCCTCGGCGCTGCACCGGTTCTGCGCCATGATCACGCCCATCGCCTGGTCGATCGTCGCGCGGGAGGCGAGCGCGGCCTTGAGGTGCGCGTTGACCTCGGCCTGGCGGTGCGCCGTGCGGCACACCGTGAGCGCGTGCGCGAGCTCCTGGGCGTAGTGCGCGGCCGTGGTCAGCGCCGCGGTGTCCCACGCGTCGGGGACCAGGGAGTACAGGACGAGCAGCAGCTCGGCGTCACCGTCGAGACGGGCCGGGATGGCGACGGCGGACCGGAAGCCCGCGTCATGCGCGAGCTCCGCCCAGCCGGGCCACCGCGAGTCGTCGTCCACGTCGGGGACCACGACGACCCGGCCCTGGTGGTGCGCCGCGGTGGAGGGACCGGTCGCGGCGTCGTGCGCCGCGCGCTCGCACGCCTCGGCCCGCGCGCTGCTCGAGGCCACCAGGCGCGTGGTCTCGCCGTCGCGCACGGACACGACCACCTGCGTCGAGGGCACCACCCGTTGGATGGCAGCGACGGAGAGTTGCTCGAGGAACCGCTCGACGCACGCCGTCTCCGTCACGCCGTGCTCGTGCGCGCCGACGTCGCCGTCGACCGTGATCTCGTCCCGTATGGTCGTCATGCCGTTGCTCACCCCTGAACGTCCGGCTCGATGCCGCGTGCGCCCTCGTCGCCCGTGTTCCGCAGGCGCAGTTCGAGCCGCTGTCCCCGTCGTGGTGCGGGCACGGCGGACCCGCCGCAAACAGCATGAATCGCCCAGCGCCCCGGCGCAACACGGGGAGCGTTCCGCGCGCGCGTCGTGCCTGCTCATGCCATTCTTCGGGGGTCCGGCCGAGCCCCGTGCCGACGTCCCCGAGGGACCGACGGAGGCGCGCGCGTGCACCAGCAGCAGCAGGGAACCGGCCGGGTCGTCGAGGACGACCGCGTGACGGTCGTCGTCGCGAGCCGCGACCGGCGCGAGGAGCTGCTCGGCTCCCTCGCCCGGCACCGCGCCCCGGTCCTGCTTCTCGACAACGATTCTCGGGACGGCACCGCCGACGCCGTGCGCGCGGCGCTCCCCGACGTCGGCGTGACCCGGCTCGACCGCAACGTCGGTGCGTACGCCCGGACCCTCGGGGTGCGGGCCGCACGCACGCCGTACGTCGCCTTCGCCGACGACGACTCCTGGTGGGCCCACGGCGCGCTGCGCCGCGCCGCCGACGTGCTCGACGCGCACCCGGACGTCGCCGTCGTGGCCGCCCGGATCCACGTCGGTCCGCGGGAGCGGCTCGACCCGTTCTGCGCCGAGCTCGCGCGCTCGCCGCTCCCGCGCCGGCCAGGGCTGCCCGGGCCGGCGGTCCTCGGCTTCGTCGCGTGCGCCGCGATGGTGCGCGCGGACGCGTTCGCCTCCGTGGGCGGCTTCGACGACGTGGTGCGCTTCCCCGGCGAGGAGGAGCGGGTCGCGCTCGACCTCGCCGCCGACGGGTGGCAGCTCGTGTACGTCGACGACGTCCTCGTGCACCACCACCCGTCGCCGGCCCGGCACTCGCCCGACGCGCGCGTGAGCGCCGTGACCCGCTCGCGCGTGCTCACCGCGGTGCTGCGCCTCCCGGTGCGCGACGTGCTGCGCACCGTGGCCGCGGCGTGGGGAGCCGGGCCCGCGTCGCGCGCCGGGGTCCGCGCCGCCCTGCACGACGTGCCCCGGGCGCTGCGCGCACGCCGCGTCGTGCCGCGCCACGTGCAGGAGCTGCGCGCGCTGCTCCGCGACGACCCCGCACCGGCCCGACCCGCCCCCGCCCCCACCTCCGCCCCGCGACAGGAGACACCATGACGAGGAACCTCACCGCGCCCGCACCCGTGCCCGTGCACACGTCCCTCGGCCGGGTGGTCGTCACCGGGGGAGCCGGCTTCCTCGGCAGCCACCTGTGCGAGGAGCTCCTCGCGCGCGGCAGCGAGGTCGTGTGCCTCGACAACTTCCTCACCGGCTCGCCCGCGAACGTCGCGCACCTCATGAGCGACCCCGCGTTCCACCTGCTGCGCTGCGACGTCACCGACTACGTGCACGTGCCCGGCGACGTCGACGTCGTGCTGCACTTCGCGTCGCCCGCCTCGCCCGTGGACTACCTCCAGCTGCCCATCGAGACGCTCAAGGTCGGCTCGGTCGGCACCGCGCACGCGCTCGGGCTCGCGAAGGAGAAGGGCGCCCGGTTCGTGCTCGCGTCGACCTCCGAGGTCTACGGCGACCCGCAGGTGCACCCTCAGCCCGAGGACTACTGGGGCCACGTCAACCCCGTCGGACCCCGCGGGGTGTACGACGAGGCCAAGCGGTTCGGCGAGGCGATCACGACGGCGTACCGCACGACGCACCACGTCAACACCGGCATCGTGCGCATCTTCAACACCTACGGGCCGCGCATGCGCCCGAACGACGGCCGCGCGATCCCCACGTTCGTGCGGCAGGCGCTCGCGGGGGAGCCGCTGACCATCGCGGGCGACGGCTCGCAGACCCGCTCGGTCTGCTACGTCTCGGACCTCGTCGAGGGGATCCTCGCGATGGCGGCGAGCACGCACCCGGGCCCGGTGAACATCGGCAACCCGACCGAGCGGACGATCCTGCGGATCGCGGAGGACGTCATCGCCGCGACCGGCTCGGACTCCACGATCGAGCTCGTCCCGCGGCCCGTCGACGACCCGGAGGTCCGGCGACCCGACACCGCGCTCGCGCGCCGGGTGCTCGGGTGGAGCCCGCGGGTGTCCTGGGACGAGGGGCTCGCGAGCACCGTGGAGTGGTTCCGGTCGGTGGTGACCGTCCCGGCGTGAGGCTCCGCCGGAGGAGACACGCCGCGTGAGGCTCCGCTCGGTCGGTGCTCGTGCGCGTCGCCGCGCGAGCACCGACCGAGCGCGTCTCAGCCGTCGCGGCCGAGGAGCGCGTGGGCGCCCGTGAGGACCTCGTCCGCGGTGATCCGGGCCAGCGCGGGGTCGAGCGCCGCGCCGTGCGGGTCGCCCGGGGAGCCCGGGGACCCGTGCCACAGCACCGTGTGCAGCTCGGCATCGACCGCTGGGCCCCACTGCGCGGGCGGCACGGGGCCGAACAGCAGGACCGACGGGGTGCCGGTCGCGGTCGCGACGTGGGCGACGCCGGTGTCCCCGCACACGACGAGCCGCGCGCGGGCGACGAGCCCGACGAGCCCGCCCAGGTCGAGCGTCCCCGCGGTGCGGTGCACGAGGTCGGGGGCTGCGGCGGCCTGCGCGACCTGGTCGACGAGGTCCTTCTCGCCCGCCGAGCCGGTGAGCGCGACGGTCAGGCCGCGCGCGGTCAGGTCGTGCAGCACGGCGCGCCAGCGCGCGACGGGCCAGCGCCGGGACGCCGACGCCGCGCCGGGGTGCAGCACGACGTCGGCGCGCAGAGCCGCGTCGCCGGCGGACGCCGGGGGGACGGGGAGCCGGAGGTCCTCGGCGCCGCACGGCCCGCCCGCGTCGCGCACGAGACGGCACCACCGTGCGACCTCGTGCTCGGTGTCGTCCCACGCCGGCCCGGCGTCGTGCCCGGCCTCGGGGCACGCGAACGCCACGAGCCGCGCCGGTGCCGTGCGGAGCAGCAGGTGGTGGCTCTGCGGCCCGCGGCCGTGCAGGTTGACGGCGACGTGCCCGCGGGTGTCCCACGGCAGGGCGGCGTCCGGGGCGATGCCGCGCGCGGACACCCCGGTCGCGTCGGTCTCCAGGACCGTGTCGACGACCCCGAGGTCCCGCAGGAGCCCACCCTCGGCCCGGGGCGCGGCGAGCACGAGCCGGCGGTCCGGCCACGCGCGCCGCACCCCGCGCAGAGCCGGCACCGCGGTCAGGGCGTCCCCGAGGCCGAGCGCCCGCAGCACGAGCACGTCACCCGCGGGGTGCGCCGGGCCCGCGCCGCCGGGCGCACCGGTCACGGCCAGGAGCCCTCGCCGGACGCCATGACGAGCATCTCGCGGATCTCGCAGCCCACGGGCTGGCGCAGCGCGGTCAGCACGGCCGCGGCGGTGTCGGCCGGGTCGTTGAGGTCCGCGTCGGGCCCGGGGCGGTACTGCTCGGTGCGCCCGTCGAAGAACGGCGTCCGCATCCCGCCGGGGACGAGCAGCGTGACCCCGACCCGCCCGGCGAGCTCGGCGGCGAGCGCCTGGCTGAAGCCGCGCACCGCGAACTTCGACGCGCAGTACGCCGTGGCGTCGCTCACGCCCTTGAGCCCGAGCGTCGACGCGACGGTCACCACCGTCCCGCGGGACTCCTCGAGGTAGGGCAGGCAGGCGCGGACGACCGCAACGGTCCCGAACAGGTTGACCCGCACGACGCGCTCCCACGTCTCGGGGTCGATCTCGGCGAGCGTCCCGCACGCGTCGGTCCCGGCGGCGGTCACGACGGCCGTGGGCGGGCCGACCTGCGCGACGAGCTGCTCGACGGCGGCCGCGGCGGCCGCGCTGTCCGACAGGTCGACCTGCACGTGCGGGACGTCGCCCGCGGGGGCGGTCACGTCGAGCACCGCGGGGCGGCCCCCGGCGGCGGTGACGGCCTCCACGACGGCGGCGCCGAGCCCGCTCGCGCCGCCGGTCACGAAGACGGTGCCGATCTCACGCGGGGCCCGGGCGGCGGGTCGGGTCGAGGTGTCGAGCTGGGTCACAGGGTCTCCTCACTGGTGGTCCGCACGGGCGAGCCCCGAGCGGCGGATCATGGTGCTGGTCGAGCGCCCGTCGAGGTAGGGCAGGAGGACCACGCGCCCCCCGTGCCGCTGCACGACCTCGGTCTCGGGCAGGTCTGCGCCGCCGTAGTCGGCGCCCTTGGCCCACACGTCGGGGCGCAGGGCGTCGAGCGCGGCGCGGGGGTCGTCCTCGTCGAACACGACGACGGCGTCGACGCAGTCGAACGCGGCGAGCACGCGCGCCCGGTCGGCCTCGGTCACGACGGGCCGGCCGTCGCCCTTGAGGCGGCGCACCGACGCGTCGGAGTTGAGCAGGACGACGAGCGCGTCCCCGAGCCGGCGGGCCGACTCGAGCATCGCGACGTGCCCGGCGTGCACGAGGTCGAAGCAGCCACCGGTCGCGACGAGGGTCCCGCCGCCGGCCCGCAGCCGCGCGGCGACGTCGGCGACCGCGACGTCGCGGTGCTCGACGGCGTCGGGCCGCACGGGTGCCGCCGCGTCGCGGGCCGCGTCCGTGACGGCCCGGAACGCGTCGGCGCCGCCGCCGCGCACCCAGGCGGTGGCCTCGGCGACGGCGGCCTGGACGGCCTCGGTGAGCACGGCGCCGCGCGCGAGGGCGACGGCGGCGGTCGCGGCGAACCGGTCGCCGGCCCCGCACGGGTCGCCGCCCTCGACGCTCGGTGCGGGCACGAACAGGGGTGCGCCGCCGGTCGGGGCGACGTAGGCGCCCTGCGCGCCGACGGTCACGCACACGGCGCGGGCCTGCCACGTCGCGCGCAGGTGCACGGCGAGCGCCTCGGGGGAGTCGCCGGCGGGCGAGCGGTCACCCGCCGCGGCGGCGCGCGCCTCGCCGAGGTTCGGCGTGACGAGCGTCGCGCGGGGTACGGGAGCGCCCCCGCGCGGGTGCGGGTCCCACACGAGCAGCCCGCGCGCGGCCCGCTCGGCGAGCAGCGAGCGCAGGTCCTCGTCGCGGGTCGTGCCGGCGCCGTAGTCGCTGACCAGCACGACGTCGGCGCTCTCGAGCGCGGCGCGCACCGCGCCGACCTCGACGTCGCGCGGGGTGCCGGGCCCGCCGTGGTCGAGGCGGACGAGCGACTGGCCGCCGCTGCGCACGCGCTCCTTGAGCCGGGTGGGTCCGCGGTGCCCGAGCGCGAGGACCCCGACGTGCGGCTCGAGGGCGGCGCGCAGGCGGCGGCCCTCGGGGTCGTCGGCGATCGGGGCGACGAGCGTCACGCGCGCACCGGACGCGGCGCACAGCAGCGCGGTGAGCCCCGCACCGCCGGGGCGCTCGCGCACGTCGGAGACGTCGACGACCGGGACGGGGGCGTCGGGGCTGAGCCGGTCGGAGCGTCCGTGCACGTCGCGGTCGAGGACGACGTCGCCGACCACGACGACGTGCGGGCGGGCGCTCACGCGCGGGCCCCCGTGCCGTCGAGCGTGCGGGCGCCGGCCGTGCGCGCGGGTCCCGGCGCTGCGGGGACAGCGGTCACGGTGAGGGCCGGGGTGTCCGCGGCGACGAGCCCCGCGTCGTGCTGCTCGACGCGGGCGTCGAACGCGGCGCACAGCGCGTGGATCGCGACGAGGTGCGCGGCCTGCACCGCGGCGGTCGACGGCGCGGGCACGGCCAGGGCCTCGTGCGAGCGCCCGACGAGCGGGTTCGGCGCGGCGCCGGACAGCGCCCACACGCGCAGGCCCAGCGCCTGGCCGCGCTCGGCGGCGCGCAGGATGTTCGGGCTGCGGCCCGACGTGGAGAGCAGCACGAGCACGTCGCCGGGGCGCCCGTGCGCCTCGACCTGGCGGGCGAACATCTCGTCGGCGCCGTAGTCGTTGACGATCGCGGTGACGCTCGAGCTCTCCGCGCACAGCGACAGCGCGGAGAACGGGCGGCGGTCGGCGAGGAAGCGCCCGACGAGCTCGCTCGTGAGGTGCTGCGCCTCCGCGGCGCTGCCGCCGTTGCCCGCGACGAGCACGCGGTGCCCGGCGACGAGGCGGTCGGCGAGCTCGGCGCCCCACCGCTCGACGAGCCAGCTCTGGTCCCCGAGCCAGCGCAGCGCGCGGGTCAGCTCGTGGGTGTGCTCCTCGATCCACGACTGCGTGCTCATACGGCCTGCTCCTCGACGACGTGGGCCACCCGGCCGGCGGACAGGACCTCTCGGTACACGCGTGCGGTCTGCTGCGCGACGCGGTCCCACCCGTACCGGCGCACGGCGCGCCGGCGTGCGGCGGTGCCGAGCCCGACGGCATGGTCGGGGTCGTCGACGATCGAGCGGACGGCGCGGGCGAGCGCGAGTGCGTCGCGCGGCGGGACGAGCACGCCGGTGGTGCCGTCCTGGACGGTGTCGAGCATCCCGCCGACCGCGCTCGCCACGACGGGCCGCCCGCACGCCGCGGCCTCGAGCGGGACGATCCCGAACGGCTCGTACCAGGGGGTCGCGACCACGACGTGCGCCGAGCGCAGCACGGCGGGCATGTCGTCGTGCGCGACGCGGCCGAGGAACCGGACGCGGTCCTCGACGTGCAGGTCGCACGCGAGCTGCCACAGGCGCCGGCCCTCGGGGTCGTCGCGCACCTCCTCCTGCGCGGGCCCGCCGACCACGGCGAGCTCGACGTCGGGCAGGAGCGGCAGCGCGCGCACGGCGTTGTCGACGCCCTTGCGCTCGACGAGCCGGCCGACGGACAGCATCCGGAACCGGCCGTCCTGCAGCGGCGGGACGGCGTCGTCCGGCCGAGGCGGCCGGAAGTGCGTGACGTCCACGCCGCACGGCACGACCGACACGCGCGAGGACGGGACCCCGAGCCGCACGAGCTCGGCGAGCTCGTCGGTGCACGTCGCCACGACCCGCGTGACCGTGCGGGCGATCTTCGCCTCGACGTCCGCGCGCCCCGCCGGGCTCGTGTCGCGCTCGCGCTGGTGGCGGCGCTTGACGGAGCCGAGCGCATGGAACGTCTGCACCACGGGCGGTCCGGTCACGGCGGCGGCCCGCAGCGCGGCGAGCCCCGACATCCAGAAGTGGCCGTGCACGACGTCGGGTGCGCCGTGCTCGCGCCACTCGCGGGCGAGCTCGTCGCCGAGCTCGGTCATGTACGGCAGCAGCTCGTCCTTCGGCAGGGCCCGGGCCGGCCCCGCGGTCACGTGCACGACCCGCACGCCCGGGCGCATCTCGACGACGCGCGGCAGGCTCGCGTCGTCGCGCCGGGTGTACACGTCGACCTGGTGCCCGAGCCGCGCGAGGTGCTCGGCGAGCGCGGCGACGTGGACGTTCTGCCCGCCGGCGTCGACGCCACCGAGCGTGGCGAGCGGGCTGGCGTGCTCCGACACCATCGCGATCCTCATCGGACGACCTCCTTGAGCAGGACTTGCCAGTCGGACAGGAAGCGGTCGAGACCGAAGTGCTCGAGCGCGTGGGCACGGGCGGCCCGGCCGTGGGCGCGGGCCTCCTCGGGGTCGTGCAACCAGCGGCGTGCGGCGGAGACGAGCACGTCGGGGTCCGAGCTCACGACCCCCGCCGACGGGGGGACCGCCTCGGGGGCCGCGGTCGTGGCGAGCGCGAGCACCGGCATGCCGATCGTCATCGCCTCGACGAGGGCCAGCCCGAGGCTCGTCCACCGGAACGGGTGCAGGTACGCGCGGGCCCCGGCGAGGCGGGCGTGCATCTGGGCCTGCGGGACGTCGTCGTGCAGGTGCCCGGCGAGCGCGGGCGCGAGGTCCGCGAGCCCGAGGACGCCCATGCCGTACACCTCGACGGGGACCCGCTCGGCGGCGTGCAGCAGCAGGTCCGTCCCGGCGACCCGGCCGCGGCGCACCGGTTCGTTGACGACGGCCGCGATGCGCTCGCGCTCCCCGGTCCACAGCGGCCCCGGGTCGTGCACGCCGTGGTCGACGACCGTGGTGAGCGCGCGCCCGCAGTCCCACATGAGCGCGTTGAACGCGGTCACGTGCGCGACGGGGATGTCGGAGCGGTCCGCGAGCGGGTGCCGGGTCGTCGCCGCGGGGCCCGCCGGGGTGTTGTGCTCGACGTACACCGCCGGCACGTCGACCCCGGCCCGCAGCCCCGTCCAGCGCTCGAGCAGCTCGATCTCGTGCGGGCGCTGGAGGACCACGACGTCGGGCTCGGCGTCCCGCAGGTCCTCGGGGGCGACCTCGCGGGCGCTCGCGGGCCACGTCCACGTCCGCGCGCGCCCGCGCCCGTCGGGGCCGCGGTCGGGCACGACGGGGATGAGGTACTCGTCCGGGCCGGCGACGAACGACGTCTGCCACGAGCCGTGCACGTGCCACACGAGGACCCTCATGCGCCCACCTCCGTGGCGACGCGCGCACCGGCGAGGGAGGCGACGGCGTCGACGACCTCCGCGGCGCCGACGCCCGTCAGGCACGGGTGGCCCGCGACGGGGCACTCCCGCGCCCGCGTCCCGCGGCACGCCGCGCCCTGGTCGCCCAGCAGCCGGACCGGCACGCCGTACGGCGCCCAGCGCTCCGCGGGGACGACGGGGGAGAACAACGACACCACGGGCGTGCCGACCGCGGCGGCGAGGTGCGCCGGGCCGGTGTTGCCCGTCACGACGCACGCCGCGCCCGCGAGCAGCGCCGCCAGCCGGTGCAGGTCGGTGCGGCCCGCCACCGGGGTCCCGGCGTCGCCCGCGACCTGCGCCGCGAGCTCGTGCTCCGCCGCGCCGCCGGTCACCAGGACCCGCCAGCCGGCGTCCGCGAGCGCCGCGACCATCGCCGCGGCGTGCCCGGGCGCGGGGGCCCGCGAGGGCACCGACGCCGACGGGTGCACCACCACGTACGGCGCGTCGGGCGCGAGGTCCGCGACCGAGGGCAGCGGCTCGCGCACCCGCAGGCGCCCGTCGTCGCCGGGCGCGAGCTCCCCGCCCGCCGCCCGCGCCAGCCCGAGCGCGGCCTCGACCTCGTGCAGGCCGTCCGGGCGCGGGTGGCGCACGTCGAGCAGCGACCCGGGGTAGTCGTGGCTCGTCGCGCCGACCCACCCGATGCCCGCCATCCGCGCGAGCAGCGCCATGGGCAGGGGGCTCTGGTGGTCGGACGTGAACACCACGGCCCGGTCGTACTGGTGGGCCCGCAGCCGCGCGAGCAGCGCCTGCACCGCACCCGTGCTGAACTCCGGGGGGCGGTAGCCGGTCCAGGGGGCGTCGAAGCGCAGCACCTCGTCGACCCCGGGCAGCAGCCGTGCGGCAGCCTCGCCCGACGCGGAGACCAGGAGGTCGACGCCTGACGCGGTCGCGGCGAGGGCCCGGACCGCGGGACCGGTCAGCAGGACGTCCCCGACGTTGTCGAGGCGGACAGCCAGGACCCTGCTCATCGGGCACCCCCGCCCACGGTCGACAGCGGCGCGGGTCGCGCGGCGGGTCCGTGCTCGCCCGGCACGGGCACCGCGCCGGTGACCTCGGCCACCTCGGTGGGCGCCGCGGGGGAGCCGCCCGCGAGGCGCTCGCGGACCAGCGCGACGGCCTCGGTCAGGCTCACGGCCACCTGGGGTGCCGCGGCGACCTCCTCGGGCCGGGTCACGGGCGTCGGCACGAGCACCGCACCCGCCCCGGCGGCGACCGCCGCACCGACGTCCGCGCCGATGTCGCCGATCACGACGCACTCCGCGGGGCTCAGCCCGAGCTGCGCCGCGGCGCGCAGCACGAGACCCGGCTGCGGCTTGCGGCACGTGCACGCGTCCTCGGGGGCGTGCGGGCAGCGCACCCACACGTCGAACGGCCCGAGCTCGGCCTCGACCCGCGCCTCGACCGCCTCGACCTGCGCGAGGGTGACGATGCCCCGACCGATGCCCGACTGGTTCGTCACGACGCCGACCTGGATGCCGCGGGCCCGCAGGTCGTCGAGCACCGCGCGCGCGTCGTCGACGACCCGCACCCGGTCCGGGTCGCCGTTGTACGGGACGTCGTGCACGAGCGTGCCGTCCCGGTCGAAGAGCACCGCGCGCACCGGCGGCGGCCACGCGGGCGCCCCGCCGCGGTGGCGCAGGAGCCCCGCCACCCGGTGCCGCACCGCGACGGGCGGGATCACCGCGCTCGTCCAGGCCATCGTCCGCCACTCCGCGACCCAGCCGTCCTCGCCGGGCCCCGGCCCGGGGGCGACCCGGCGCCGCACGAAGTCCGCGGTGAGCGCCGCCCACGCCGCGCCCGCGGCCGCCGCGACCCCGCGGCGGCCGAGGACCGCCGCCCCGAGCGCACCGACCCCGGCGCCCACGGTGGCGACGTGCCACGCGAACCGTCCGCGCCCCGTCTCGGCCGCCTCGCGCCACCGCGGTCCGTGCAGCGCCCGCATCAGCGCGTCGTCCCGCGCCCCGGCCTGGACGCGCACGCTGACCCGCGGGTCCGCCGGCCGCACCGGGTGCTCCGTGGTGCGCGAGCCCCGCACGAGCCGCCAGCCCGCGCGCCGTGCCCGCAGCGCGAGGTCCGCGTCCTCGCGGTAGGCCCGCGGGAACCGCTCGTCGAAGCCGGCGAGCCCCTCGAGCACCTCCCGGCGGTACGCCATGTCCGCGGTCGCCCAGCGCGCACCCTCGAGCCCGGCGGTGTTCCGCTCCCAGTCCGTGGGGCGCCGGTGCGCGGGCAGCGGGACCCGCAGCCGCGCCTGCGTCCCCGCGACGTCCGGCCCCGTCGCCGCGAGGTCCGCCGCGAGGCGCTCCGACCAGTCCCCGGGCAGCACGACGTCGTCGTCGAGCAGCACGACCCACTCCGCGCGCACCGAGCGCCACCCGGCGTTGCGCGCCGCGGCCGGACCGCGGCCGCCCGAGCGCACGACCCGCACCGGCACGCCCCGCGCGGTCAGCGCGGGCAGGTCCGGGAGCACGAGCGCCTCCGGGGCGCCGTCGAGCGGCCGGTCGTCGCACACCACGACCTCGACCGGCGCCGGGCGCGCGTCGTCGAACCGCTGCGCCGCGAGGCTCTCGAGCAGCACCCCCAGCGAGGGACGCCCGATCGTCGGGACCACGACCGCGTACGCCGCCCTCATCGGGCGGCCACCCCGGCCGACGCCCCCACCCGCGCGAACATCGTGGACCGCCGCACCAGGTACGGCCCCACCACCAGCAGGTCGACCGGCGCCGACCCGAACAGCTCGAGCGCGTCCCGCGGGTCGTCGACCATCGGCCGCCCCGCCGTGTTCAGGCTCGTGTTGATCACGACCGGCAGGCCCGTGCGCGCCTCGAACGCCCGCAGCGTCGCCCCCAGGCGCGGCTGCACCGCCGGGTCCACCGTCTGGATCCGCGCCGTCCCGTCGACGTGCACCGCCGCCGGGATCCGCTCGCGCCACGCCGGGCGGACGCTGTGCACGAACAGCATGTACGGGCTCGGGATCGGCCCGTCCGTGAAGATCTCCTCCGCGCGGTCCGCGAGCACCATCGGCGCGACCGGGCGGAACTGCTCGCGGCCCTTGACGTCGTTGAGGCGCTCGAGGTTCTCCGGGTGCCCCGGGTGCGCGAGCAGCGACCGGTGCCCGAGCGCTCGCGGGCCGAACTCGCTGCGGCCGTCGAACCACGCGACGACGCCGTTGCGCGCGAGGACGTCCGCCACCTCCGCGCCGAGGTCGGCGGGCTCGCTGAACGGGACGGCCGCCCCGCGCAGCCACGCCGCGAGGTCGTCGTCGCTCCACCCGCGGCCGAGGTCCGCCCCGGGCATCGGCGTGAGCTGCTCGCCGCCGTCGGCCGCGACCTGCAGCGCGGCGCCGAGCGACGTGCCCGCGTCCCCGGCGGCGGGCTGGACCCACACGTCCTCGAACGGGGTCTCGCGCCAGATCCGGGAGTTGGCGACGCAGTTCAGCGCGGTGCCGCCAGCCATCGCGAGCATCCGGTCGCCGGTCTGCTCGTGCACCCAGCGCGCGAGCTCGACGAGGACCTCCTCGAGGCGGGCCTGCACCGAGCACGCGAGGTCGGCGTGGTCCCCGCCCCACGTGCCGTCGTCGACCCGCTTCGGGGCCCAGCGCGACCAGTCGGGCGCCTGCGCGACGAACCCGCCGTCGCCGGTGGTGTGGACGACCTCGCGGAGCTCCTCGAGGAAGCGCGGCTTGCCGTAGGAGGCGAGCGCCATGACCTTGTACTCGTCGCTCGAGCGCAGGAAGCCGAGGTGCTCGGTCAGCGACTCGTAGAGCAGACCGAGCGAGTGGGGCAGGCCCTGGCTCGCGAGCACCTCGAGGCGCCCGCCGCGGTACCGGCCGGCGAGGTGCGAGGCGCGCTCGCCGCGCCCGTCGAGGACGAGGACGCTGCAGTCGCCGTGCGGCGCGGCCAGCGCGGCGGAGGCGGCGTGCGCGACGTGGTGGGGGACGTAGCGCACGAGCGCGGGGTCGACCTCGCCGCCGAGCGCCGTGGAGATGAAGCCCGGGGCCTTCTCGGCGTACGTGGTGCGCAGGTGGTCCCAGGGGTCGTGCAGGCCGAGCTGCTCGGCGGGCACCACGAGGCTCGGGTCGAACGAGTACGCGACCGCGTCGAGGTCCTGAGGCCGCAGGCCGGCCTCGGCGAGGCACCAGCGCATCGACAGCTCGGGCAGCTCCCACGCCGAGAACGGCACGGGGCGCTTGCCGTGCTTGCGCCGGCTGAAGCGCTCCTCCTCGGCGGCGGCGACCGTCACGCCGTCGACGACGAGGGCTGCGGAGGGGTCGTGGTAGATGGCGTTGATGCCGAGCACGCGCATGCAGGGCCGACCTTTCTCAGGGGTCAGTCGTGTGAGCGCGTGGCTGGACTCGAGGGACACTCTGTTCCCCTCGGGCGGTTCTCGCACCTTGAACCGGTTCTCGGCGGTCTGTCCGGTTCGTTCCGAACCGCGAGCGCCTGACCTGCGACATCGGTTCCGGCGCCCGTTCCGCGAGCGGGCCGCAGGCGGGGGCCCCGGCGGTGCGCGCCGGGGCCGGACGCCGCCCCTCGGGGCGGTCCGCGGACGGTCCCGGGGCGGTCCACGGGCGGTTCCGCGGCGGTCTGCGGCCGGTCCCGGGGCGGGCGCGGCGGTGCCCGTGGCGGGCCGTCCGGGAGACGGTGGCGTCAGAGCCCTGGCTTGCGCTCCGCGAACTCGGTGCCGGGCTGCGGGGCGACGCCGGTGACGTTCTCGATGAGCGACGCGGCGACGTCGCGGAGCTTGAGGTTGCGGTTCTGGGACGCGCTGCGCAGGATCCGGAACGCCTCCTCGGACGAGCAGCGGTTCTCGGCCATGATCACGCCCATCGCCTGGTCGATCACGGCCCGGGACGCGAGCGCGGCCTTGAGGTCCTCGTTGATCTCCGCCTGGTCCGCGGAGCGCAGGCACAGGCGCAGGGTCCGGGCCACCTCGTCGGCGTACATCTCGGCGGTCGCGAGCGCGGCGTCGTCCCACGCGCCCGGGTCCTCGGAGTACAGGTTGATCGCGATGTCGACGCCCTCCCGGACCGGGCGGGGGATCGCGGCGGCGGACCGGAAGCCCGCACGTCGGGCGGCGTCGGCCCACGCGGGCCAGCGGTCCTCGCCCTCGAGCTCCTGGATGACGATCCGCCCCCCGGTCTCCGCGGACGTCAGGCACGGACCCTCGTTCGCGGCGAACTCGACCTCGTCGCACTGCGCGGCGCGCTCGTCGCTGCTCGCGACACCCGTCGGACGGCCCTGCCGCTTGAGCATGATCGCCACGTGCGCGTCGGGCGCGATGCGGCCGGCGGCGGCCTGCGCCACGCCCTCGACGAACTCCTCGACACCCGCCGCCTCGAGCAGGAGGGTGTGCAGCTCGGTGATCGCCTGTGCGCGCTCGACGGTCTGGTCCATGGGGGCGCTCCTCGGGTCGACGACGTTCACGGGACCAGGATCGCGCGGGCACCCGGTTCCCGCACGCGCCGCGCGCGAGGCCGGTCGGACGCCCGTCCGGCTCCGGTCGCGAGAAGCGGTTCTCCGGCGCACCATCTGTCCCAAGAGCCGCGTCGGCTCGGTCCTCCAGCCAGCGGGGACGCCCGCCCGGGTCCGCCCGGGCGGACCGGTGCCGTCCGCCACCCGTGGACGCACCCGCCCGCCGGCGTCCGCGTCCGCTTCCGTCGACGACCGTCGGCCCGGACCGGCGTGGGTCTCCACGGGCGGGATCGGAGGGGTGCGTGATGGGCACGCGACGGGTTGGACTGTGCGGGACGGTCGCGGCGGCCGGGGTGCTCGCGCTCGGCGCGTGCGCGTCGGGCAGCGGAGAGCCGAGCGAGGCCGACGTGACGTTCGGGTCGGACGCCGCGATGAGCGGCGAGCTCACGGTCATGGGCTTCGGGACCGGGGACGACGTGGCGCAGGTGCGCTACGACCGCGCCACCGAGGAGCTCGGGGACGACGTGGAGGTCTCGCTCGTCGAGGGCGACCTCGACATCCAGGCGTTCCTGTCGGCGGTCGCGGCCGGCGACCCGCCCGACCTCGTGTACGCGAACCGCGACCAGATCGGCACGTTCGCCTCGCGCGGGGCGATCATGCCGCTGACGGACTGCATCGCCGCGGAGGACGTCGACACGGGGCAGTTCCGGGAGGCCGCGTCGGGCCAGGTGACGTTCGACGACGTGGTGTACGCGCTGCCGGAGTTCAACCAGGTGCAGGTCACCATGGCGGACTCCTCGCTGCTGTCCGCGGCCGGCCTCGGCATCGAGGACGTCAACGGGTCGGACTGGGACGCCGTCACGCAGGCGACGTCGGCGCTGGTGCGCAACGACGGTGGGGCGCTGTCGGTCATCGGCTTCGACTCCAAGCTGCCCGAGTTCTTCCCGCTGTGGGCCAAGGCGAACGGGGCGGACCTGCTGTCCGACGACGCGCGCACCGCGCAGCTGGACTCCCCGGAGGCGCTCGAGGCGCTCGAGCTCGCGGTGTCGGTGTACGACGCGCAGGGCGGGTTCCCCGCGGTCAAGGCGTTCCGCGACTCCGCGGACTTCTTCGGCGAGGGCAACCAGTTCGCGACGCACACGCTCGGCGCGATGCCCATGGAGAACTGGTACGTCAACGTCCTCAACGAGGTCTCGCCCGACGCGACGCTCGCGTTCGACACGTTCCGCACGCGCGAGGGTGAGCCGCTCGCGTTCGCGACGGGCTCGGCGTGGGCCATCCCGGCGGGCAGCCCGAACGCGGCGGCGGCGTGCCGGTTCGCCGCGACGATGGTCGAGCAGGAGAGCTGGCTCGCGGCGGCCCGCGCCCGCGCGGACGCCCGCGCCGAGTCGGGCCAGGTGTTCACGGGCCTGCTGACCGGCAACGCGGACGCCGACGAGGAGATCCGCTCGACGCTCGTCGAGCCGTCCGGCTCCCCGGTGTGGGACGAGGCGGTCGAGGCGGTGTACGAGGCGAACGAGAACACGTTCTCCCTGCCGGCGAACCCGGCCGACGCCGAGTTCAAGGCCGCGTGGCAGGACGGCGTGAACCGCGTGCTCAACGGCCAGCAGGAGCCCGCCGAGGCGCTCGCGCAGGCGCAGGAGGAGGCCCAGTCCGCGCTCGACGACGCGTGGGCCGAGTGGGACGAGCGGTCGGACGGCTGACGTGACCACCACGACGGCCGCCCCGGTGGCCGCGGGCCCGGTCGCGCCCACGGCCGCCGCGCGGTCCCGCTCGCGCCGCAACCTGCGCTCCGCCCTGCTGTTCCTGAGCCCGTGGATCCTCGGGTTCCTGATCTTCACGCTGTGGCCGGTGCTGTACTCGGCGTACCTGTCGCTGACCGACTACGACGTGATCAACGACCCGCAGTTCATCGGGCTCGAGAACTACCGCGCCATGGCGACGGACCCGAAGATCGCGCTCGCGCTGACGAATACGGTCGTCTACACCGTGCTCGCGGTCCCGCTGCACGTCGCGGGCGCGCTCGGGCTCGCGCTGCTGCTCGAGCGGGCCGGGCGGTCCTCCGGGTTCTTCCGCACCGCGTTCTTCCTGCCCAAGATGACCCCGCCCGTCGCGGTCGGGGTGCTCGTGCTGCTGCTGTTCAACGGGCAGAACGGCCTCGTCAACGAGGCGCTCGGCGCGGTCGGGATCCAGGGTCCGTACTGGACCACGGACCAGACGTGGATCAAGCCGGCGCTCGTGCTCATGAGCATGTGGACGATCGGGTCGACCGTGATCATCCTGCTCGCGGCGCTGCGCCAGGTGCCGTCCGAGCTGTACGACGCGGCCCGGGTCGACGGCGCCGGGTTCTGGCGGCGGACGTTCGCGGTCACCGTGCCGATGATCTCCGGGACGATCTTCTTCGTCGTCGTGGTCAACACGATCGCCGCGTTCCAGATGTTCACCGAGGCGTACACGGCGTTCTTCGGCTCCGGGAACACCACCTACGCCAACGAGGCCGCGCTGTTCTACGTCATCTACCTGTTCCAGCAGGGCTTCGAGAACCTCAACATGGGGTACGCCTCGGCGATGGCGTGGCTGCTGTTCGTGATCATCCTCGCGGTGACCCTCGTGCAGCTCGCGGTCTCGAAGCGGGTCGTCTACTACGAGGGGGACCAGAAGTGACCCGCCGCGTGGGACGCCCGCTCATCCTGGCGGCGCTCGTCGCCGCGACCGTCGTGTTCGTCTACCCGTTCGTCTGGCTCGTCAGCGCGTCGTTCAAGCCGCGCGGGGAGGTCTTCGACAACCGGCTCGTCCCGGAGACGTTCACGCTCGACAACTACGTGCAGGTGTGGCGCGAGGTGCCGATGGCCCAGTGGCTCGGCAACACCACGCTCGTCACGGTCCTCGCGGGGATCACCGTGACCCTGTCCAGCGCCGCCGTCGCGTGGGGGTTCGCGTACTTCCGGTTCCGGGGGCGCGGGCTGCTGTTCGGGCTCGTGCTCGCCACTATGATGCTGCCCGGCGCGGTCACGCTCATCCCGACGTACCTGATCTGGAAGGAGCTCGGGTTCGTCGGGACGCTCACCCCGCTGTGGGCGGGGAACCTGTTCGGCAGCGCGTTCTACATCTTCCTGATCCGGCAGTTCTTCCTCGGGCTGCCCCGGGAGCTGTTCGAGGCGGCGCAGCTCGACGGCGCCGGGAACTGGACGATCTTCCGCGCCATCGCCCTGCCGCTCGCGCGCCCCGCGCTCGTGCTGACCCTGCTGTTCGAGACGCAGGCCGCGTGGACGGACCTCATGCGGCCCCTGATCTACGTGCAGGACACGGACAAGTTCACGGTCCCGCGCGGGCTCAAGGCGCTGCTCGACCAGTACGGGTTCGGCGGGGAGTGGCACTGGGAGATCGTCGTGACCGCCTCGGTCATCGCGACGCTGCCGATGATCCTGCTGTTCTTCGCCGGGCAGCGGCACTTCGTGCAGGGCATCGCCACGACCGGCTCGAAGGGCTGAGCCCACCGGCAGGTCCGGCGCCCGCCGGGCCTGCCGGTCCCGCGCGTGCCGCGGACGGCGCGCCCGGGCCGCCCACGGCACGCCCGGTCGGGGCGCCGTCCGGTCAGCGACGCCGGGCGCCGGTCACCACGCGGAGCGCGCGTAGTCCTTGAGGAAGCACCCGAACAGGTCCTCGCCCGCCTCGCCGCGCACGATCGGGTCGTACACGCGCGCGGCGCCGTCGACCAGATCGAGCGGGGCGTGGAAGCCCTCCTCGGCGAGGCGCACCTTCGTCGGGTGCGGGCGCTCGTCGGTGATCCACCCCGTGTCGACCGCGGTCATGAGGATGCCGTCGCTCGCGAGCTCCGCCGCGCTCGTGCGCGTGAGCATGTTCAGCGCGGCCTTCGCCATGTTCGTGTGCGGGTGCCCCGGGCCCTTGTAGCCGCGCGAGAACACGCCCTCCATCGCCGAGACGTTCACCACGTACGTGCGCCGGGCGCTCGCGGCCCGCATCGCAGGGCGCAGGCGGCTGACGAGGATGAACGGCGCCGTCTGGTTGCAGAGCTGGACCTCGAGCAGCTCCATGGGGTCGACCTCGTCGACCGTCGCGACCCAGCTGTTGGTGTCGTGGGTGTCCGGGACGAGACCGCCCGCGTCGATCGACGTGCCCGCGACGAGCCGCTCGAGCGACGCCGCGTGCGCCGTGAGGGCCTGCGCGGTGAGCGCGTCCGCGTCGGCCGCGGCGAGCGCGAGCGTCGGGCTGGTGAGCTCGCTGACCGCGCCGGCGAGCGCGCGCGGGTGGGCGTCGCTCGTGTGCCCGAACGTGCGGATCGCCGGCAGCGGGCCCGCGGGCAGCGGCGCGAGCTCGGCGTCTGCGAGGCGCGAGTAGGCCCCGGGGGAGCGACGCACGGTCTGCGCGGCGTTGTTGATCAGGACGTCGAGCGGCCCGGCGGCGGCGACCGAGTCGGCGAGCGCGACGACCTGGGCGGGGTCGCGCAGGTCGATCCCGACGATCTCGAGCCGGTGGAGCCAGTCCGCGGCGTCGGGCATCGCGGCGAAGCGCCGGGCCGCGTCGCGCGGGAACCGGGTCGTGATCGTGGTGTGCGCGCCGTCGCGCAGGAGCCGCAGCGCGATGTACATCCCGATCTTCGCCCGCCCGCCCGTCAGGAGCGCCCGCCGACCCGTCAGGTCGGTGCGGGCGTCCCGCTTGGCGTGGTTGAGCGCCGCGCACGACGGGCACAGCTGGTGGTAGAACGCGTCGACCTCGCTGTACAGCTCCTTGCAGATGTAGCAGGGCCGGGCCTTGAGCAGCGTCCCCGCGGTCGCGCCCCGCACGTTCGACACGAGCGGGATGCCGAGGGTCTCGTCGTCGATGCGCCCGGGGCTGCCGGTCGCGGTCGCGGCGACGACGGCCCGGTCCGCGGCGCTGATCGCGGCGCGCTTCTGGGTGCGTCGCTGCTTCTTCACGGCCTTGAACAGCCCCGAGGTCGCGCGCCGGGCGACCGCGTGCTGGGGGTGGTCGTGGGGGAGGGCGACGAGCTGGTCGACGACGCGCAGGAACGTGGCGAGGTCCGCGTCGTCGACGCCGGGGGCGTGCTCGGCCTGCTCGGTCCGCTCGTCCTGCTCCGCCGGGTCGGCCTGCTCGATCGCGTCGACCCCCGGGGCGTGCTCCTGCGGGGTGGGCGGGGCCTGCTCGCGCGCGTCGCGGCTCTCAGTGACGGTCATGTGGCTCTTCCATCTCTGCCGCCCCGGCGGACGACGGGCCTCCTGCGGGGCCTCGTCCTCACGGGCACACGCGGGCGCGAGGTGCGCGCCAACCGCTCAGCGTACCGGCGACGCGGCCGATCACCGGGGTGACGTTCACCGCATCTCCCTGCCGCTCCCCGCCCGGTGCACCGGTGCCCGGGCGGTGTCGATGCACACCGCGTGTGCGTCATCGCGTGGCTGCTTCCACCGCTTCTGCGGTGATATCGTCCGGGTCGTGACGCACTTTCGGATCGCCGAGGCCGCGACCCTGCTCGGGGTGAGCGACGACACCGTCCGCCGGTGGGTCGACTCGGGCCTCCTGCGCGCCGGCTGGGACAGCGCCGGGCGCCGGCTCATCGACGGCGCCGACCTCGCCGCCCGTGCCGTGCAGAACGCCCGCACGCCCGACGACCCCGGTGCGGGCACCAGCTCGGCGCGCAACCGGTTCGTCGGGCTCGTCACCGCGATCACCGCGGACACCGTGATAGCGCAGGTCGAGCTGCAGTGCGGCCCCCACCGGGTCGTGTCGCTCATGTCGAGCGAGGCCGTGCGCGAGCTCGGGCTGCACGTGGGGGCGCTCGCGGTCGCGGTGGTCAAGGCGACGACGGTCGTGGTCGAGACGCCGGACACGCGGCGGTGAGCACGGTGCCGCTCCGCCTCCCGTGGTCGAGTGCGCGGACCGCGCCGGGGGCTGGGCCACGACGGGCACCCGGCGGCGGGCAGAGGTGCCGCGTGGTGCTCGTGCTGGCCGCCGGGGCGGGGCTGGTGCTGGCGGCGTGCTCGCCCCCGACGACCGGCGCAGCTGACCCCGTACGGGTGCTCGCCGCGGCATCGCTGCACGCCCCGCTCGACGAGCTGCTCGCGGCGCACGCCGAGAGCACCGGCGGACCGGCGCCGCTCGTGACGTACGACGGGTCGGCCGCGCTGCTGACGCAGCTGCGCGAGGGCGCCGTCGCCGACGTCGTCGTGCTCGCGGACGCCGCGTCGACGTCGCAGGCGCAGGACGCCGGCCTGCTCGCGGGCCGCGCCGTCGAGGTCGCCGCGAACACGCTGCGGATCGCCGTCGCCCCGGGGAACCCGCTCGCGGTCACGGGCCTGGCCGACCTCGCCCGCCCGGACGTGACGGTCGTGCTGTGCGCGCCGCCCGTGCCGTGCGGGGCGGCGACCCGCACGCTGCTCGCGGACACCGGCGTCGAGGTCCCGCGCGCGAGCGAGGAGCAGGCCGTCACCGCGGTCCTGGCGAAGGTCGTCTCGGGCGAGGCCGACGCCGGGGTCGTGTACGTCACGGACGTGCTCGGCGCGGGCGGCGCGGTCGAGGGGGTCGCGATCCCCGGTGCGGACCGGGCGCGCACCACGGTCAGCGCCGCGGTCGTGGCCGGTGCACCGCACCCGGACGAGGCGGGCGACCTCGTCGCGCTGCTCGGCTCGGCGGGCGCGCGCGTGGTCTTCGCCCGGCACGGCTTCGAGGCGCCGTGACCGGGCCGGGGTCGCACGGCGGCCGGTCTCCCGTGGATGAGGGAGCCCGCCCGCGCACCGTCCCGCCGCGGCCGCTCGGTCCGCGCGTGCCCCGCGTCGTGACCCTCGCCGCGGGGGCCGGCCTCGCGCTGCTGGTCCTGCCGGTGCTCGCGCTGCTCGTGCGCGCCGACTGGGGGAGCGTCCCGGCGGCGGTCACCTCACCCGAGGCGCTCGCCGCCCTGGGCCTGTCCCTGCGCACCGGTGCCGCCGCGACGGCCCTGTGCGTCGTGCTCGGCTTCCCGCTCGCGGTGCTGCTCGCCCGCTCGCAGGGTCGCGCCGCGGACGTGGTGCGCGCGCTCGTGACGCTGCCGCTCGTGCTGCCCCCGACGGTCGGGGGGATCGCGCTGCTCTACCTGCTGGGTCGCCAGGGGCTCGTGGGCGAGCACCTCGACGCGCTGCTCGGGGTCCGGGTCCCGTTCACGATCGCCGCGGTGGTCCTCGCGCAGGCGTTCGTCGCGCTGCCGTTCCTCGTGCTCGCGGTCGAGGGGTCGCTGCGCACGCTCGGCACGGGGTACGAGACGGTCGCCGCGACCCTCGGGGCGGGCCGCTGGATGGTCCTGCGCCGGGTCACCCTCCCGCTCGCGGCCCCGGGCCTCGCGAGCGGGACGGTCCTGTGCTTCGCGCGGGCCCTCGGGGAGTTCGGGGCGACGGCGCTGTTCGCGGGGAACGTCCCGGGGGTCACTCGCACGATGCCGCTCGCGATCTACACCGCGTTCAACGGCGCGGGGGTGTCCCCGGACACCGCGGTCGCGCTGTCGCTGCTCCTCGTCGGGGCCGCGGTCGTGATCCTCGTCCTGGCGCGAGCGTGGCGACCGGGGGTGCGGGCATGAGGTTCCCGCGCCGCCGCGCCGGGGGTGCACGACACGAATGGGGTCCCGGTCCGGGCGGGGGTGCCGGTCCGGGCGGCGGGGCCGCTGCCGCCGGCGTCACGGTGCCCGGGCGCCGGCTGCAGGCCGACGTGCGCGTGCACCGGGCCGCGCGCCAGGGGACCGCGGCGTTCACGCTCGACGTGCAGCTCGACGTCGGCGCCGGGGAGGTCCTCGCCGTCGTGGGCCCCAACGGGGCGGGCAAGTCGACGCTGCTCGCGGTCCTGGCCGGGCTCCTGCGCCCGAGCGGAGGGACCGTGCACCTCGCGGGACGGGCGCTGACCCACGTGGACCCCGCCGGCCGCGTCCACGCCGCGGTTCCCCCCGAGCAGCGCGGCGTCGGCCTGCTCGGCCAGGACCCGCGGCTGTTCCCGCACCTGACCGCCCTGGAGAACGTCGCCTTCGGGCCCCGCGCCCGCGGCGCCCGCCCCGCCCACGCGCGTGCCGACGCCGCCGCCTGGCTCGACGCCGTCGGGCTGCCCGACCTCGCCGCGCACCGCCCCGCCGAGCTCTCGGGCGGGCAGCGCCAGCGGGTCGCCCTCGCCCGCGCCCTCGCCGCACGCCCGCACGCGCTCCTGCTCGACGAACCCGTCGCCGCCCTCGACGCCGCCCACGCCCCCCTCGTGCGCCAGCTCCTGCGCGAGCAGGTCGCCCGCACGGGGACCACGACCGTCCTGGTGACCCACGACGTGCTCGACGCGGTCGTCCTCGCCGACCGGGTCCTCGTCCTCGACGCGGGCCGCGCCGTCCACCACGGCCCGACCGGCGCCGTGCTCGCCGCCCCGCGCGACCCGTTCACCGCGGCGCTCGCGGGCGTCAACCTCGTCGTCGGCACCGGGGAGCGGGGCGCCGTGCGTGCCGCGGACGGCCGGCTGCTGCGCGGGACGGACCCCGTGCCCGACGGCGTCGCGGCGGCCGCCGTGTTCGCCCCCGCGGCGGTGTCCGTGCACACTGAGGAGCCCGTGCACGCCAGCCCGCGCAACGTGTGGCCGACGACGGTGGTCGCGCTCGAGCCGCGCGGCGCCGCCGTGGGGGTCCGCACGAGCGGGCGGCCCGAGGTCGTCGCGGACGTCACGCCCGCGTCGGTCGCCGAGCTCGGCCTGCGCCCCGGGGTTCCGGTGTGGCTGTCCGTCAAGGCGACCGAGGTCGGCGTGCACCTGCGCTGAGGGTCAGTCCGCGCGACGCCGCCGCGGCGTCAGGTGCACGTTCGGCAGCTCGGGGGCCGGGATGCGCGCCCCGTCGTGCCCGTCGACCACCCCGAAGCGCTCCTCCCGCGCGTGCTCCCAGTCGTGCCGCGCCCGCGCGACCTCGTCGTGGCTGCGCCCCACGAAGTTCCACCACATGACGATCTCGTCCGCGAACGGCTCCCCGCCGAGCAGCAGGAACCGGCCCCCCGACCCGCTCGCGACCGCGAGCCGGTCCCGGCCCGCCCCCAGGTACAGCAACGGCCCCGGGGGGAGCACCGCCCCGTCGACGGTGACGTCACCCGCGAGGACCAGGACCGCGTGCTCGAAGTCCGGGCGCAGCCCCACCTGCGTGGTCGCACCGGGGGCGACCTCGACGTCGGCCCCGAGCAGGGCGGTGTGCACGACCGCCGCCGACCCCGCCCCGCCGAGCTCACCCACCAGCACCGTGGCCACCAGCCCGTCACCGCTCACCCGCGGCAGGTCCCGGTGCTGGGCGAACGCCGCCGGGCCGTCCGCGGCGCTCGCGGGCAGCGCGACCCACAGCTGCACGCCGTCGAGCATCGGGCCGTCCCCGAGCGACATCTCCGAGTGGGCGATCCCGTGGCCCGCGGTCATGAGGTTGAGCTCCCCGGGCCGCACGACGACGTCGCTGCCCAGGCTGTCCCGGTGGTGGATCTCCCCGGTGAGCGGCCAGGTCACCGTCTGCAGCCCGGTGTGGGGGTGGGGGAGCACCCGCATGTCGGTGCGGTCGGGGCCGAACCGGTCCAGGAAGCACCACGCGCCGACGAGGGGCAGGTCCCGCTGCGGGAGCGTGCGACTCACGTGCATCGCCCGCAGCCCACCGAGCGGCACGTCCCGCGGCTCGAGGAGCCGGTGCACCGGCCCGCGCTGCAGCACGGGGTGGCACAGGGTCTCGTCGGGGCGCACGTCGAGGTTCGTCACGCCCCCACTGTCTCAGGCGCGCGCCCACCGCGGCAGGCGTCACGCCCTGCCGGGGTGACGCCCCCCACACGCACGCCGGCCCGCCCCGGAGGTCCGGGACGGGCCGACGTGCTCCGCCGAGATCGGGCCCCGCGCGCCGCGACGGCGGTGCGCGCCGGGGTCAGCTCACCCCGTGGTGCACGCCGTGCCGTTCAGCGTGAACGCCGACGGCCGCGCGTTCGCGCCCGAGTACGAGGCGTTGAACCCCACCTCGGCCGTCGCCCCCGCCGCGAGGGCGCCGTTCCACGCCGCGTTCGACACCGTCACCGCCGTGCCGCTCTGCGCGAACTCGCCCGACCACCCGTTCGTGACCTTCTGGTTCCCCGCGAAGGAGAAGCCCAGCCGCCACGACTGCAGGGCGCTCGCGGACGTGTTGGTGATCTTGACCGACGCCGTGAAGCCGGAGCCCCAGTCGCTGGTCGTGTAGGTCACCCGGCACGCCCCGGGGGCCATGGTGGCCGTCGAGGTCGGGGTCGGCGTCGGCGTCGAGGTGGCCGTCGGCGTGGCGGTCGGGGTCACGGTCGGCGTCGGGGTGGACGTCGCCGTGGGAGTCGCGGTGGACGTCGGCGTCGCGGTCGGTGTCGGCACCGTCCCGTCGAGGTCGCCCATCACGATGCCGCGCCCGTTGGTGCCGACGTAGACCCGGCCGTACACGTCGGGGTCGCCCGTGATGGCCCCGCCGGTCCACGCCCACTGGTGCTGGTCGTCGTTGATGCGCACCCACGTGGCGCCCGCGTCGTCGGACCGGAAGATGCCGCGCACGCCGCCGATCTTCGCGGAGGTGTACACCGCCGGGTACGTCGTCCCCGGGGCCGCCTTGCCGAAGCCCACGACGTCGCCCTGGTCGACGCCTCCCAGGCGCGTGAACGTCTTCCCGGAGTCCGTCGAGCGCCACAGGCCGTACGCCGAGGTCGCTGCGCCGCCCGCGAGCCACACGTCGCCCTCGACGCCCGGGACCGCCGCGAAGCGCAGGTTGCCCTCAGTCGGCAGACCCGTCGCGGCCGACGCCGAGAAGCTCACCCCGCCGTCCGTCGAGACGTACACCCTCCCGGCGGCGTACGCGTAGAACGTCTTCGGGTTCACGCGGTCCGACTCGACGCGCGCACCGGCCGGCACCCCCGTCGAGGCCGTCCACGACGACCCGAACGTCGTCGAGACGTGCACGCCCGTGCCCTCGGGGCTCCACACGATCGCCCCGCCGTCCGCGCTCATCGCGACGGTGCCCGAGCCCGTGACGCCCGCGGGCTCCTGCCCGGCCCACCAGCTGCTGCCCGAGCTCGTCGAGACGCCGATGTGCGACTCGACGGCGCCGTCGACCGCCTGCCCGACCCGCACCATCGTGGCCGGCTTCAGCGCCGCGAAGTCCACCCCGGTGACCGAGCCGTGGTACGGCTGGGTGTACATCCTCGACGGGACCGTGCGGACGTCGGTGTGCACGAACCCGCCGATGTCCCCGAGCCCCGAGACGAGCTCGACCGCACCGGGCGGCGCCGCGAGGTCGAGCACCGCGGTCTCCTCGAGCCCCTGCGCCCGCACCGTGATGTCGATCTTCCCGCCCGCGTCCCACCGTGTCAGGTTGTCGGTGCCGTAGATCGTCGCGCCCGTCCCGTACAGCGCGCGGTCCGAGTCGAACGGGTCGATCTCGAACGACTCCGTCATCCAGCCGAGCTTCGGGCTGAGCTCCGGCTCGACCGACTGCTTGCCGAACGTGAGCCACGGCGCGCCGCTGATGTCCTGCGTGTAGCGCAGCGTCCGGGCCGGGTAGCCCGCCCAGTCCCAGATCCGCGTCCACGTCGCCCCGCGGTCGGTGCTGCGGAACACGTTGATGTCCGGCCACCACGACACCTGCGTCGTGACCATGATCGTGTCCGGGTCCTGCCGGTCGATCGTCAGGCCCGAGTACCCGAACGTGTTGTCCGTGCTCGACGAGGGGACCGGGCTGATCTGCGTCCACGCGCCCGTCGTCGTGTCGAGCCGCCACACGTCACCCTTGCCGCCGTCGTACGGGCCGCCCGTGTCCGACGTCGCGACGTACAGCTGCTTGCCGACGTGGTCGAAGACGCCCTTGTGCGGCAGGTACCCGGTCGGCTGACCCGCCACCCGCTCCCACGTCACGCCGGCGTCGGTCGAGCGGTAGACGCTGTTCTCCTTGTCGGCGACCCCGACGTACAGCGTCCTCGTCGCCTGACCCCTCGTCCCCGTCGTCGGGTCGAACGTCGTCCACAGCACGCCCTGGTTGTCGGCGGTGTAGTCGTAGGACGCGTCCTGCACGTAGTTCCCCACGTTCGGGAAGCTCGTGACCTTGTTCCAGGTGGCCCCGTAGTCGGTGCTCCGCCACAGGCCGTTGCCGCTCTCGGCCCCGAAGTACAGGATCGAGCTCTTGTTCGGGTCGATGCTGAGCCGCTCACCCATGCCGCGCCCCGGCATGTTGCCGCCCACCTTGAACGGCAGGACCGTCGTCCGCCACGTCTCGCCCTTGTCGGTCGAGCGCAGGATCGCCCCGTTGTTCGGGTCCCAGCCGTTCGTGTAGGTGCCCGCCGCGACGTACACCCGGTTCGTCTCCACCGGGTCCGTCGCGAGGCTCAGGATGCCGTTGTGCCCCCAGTCGTCCCACCCCACGTGGTCCGTGATCGGCACCCAGCGCCGCGTCGCCTTGTCGAGCCGGTACGCGCCCCCGATGTCGGTGCGTGCGTACACCAGGTCCTTCTCCGACTGGTTGAAGACGATCCCGGGGACGAAGCCCCCGCCCACGACCTCCACGTTGCCCCAGCCGTACCCGGTGGCCGCAGCCGCCCCGGGGGCCGAGGCGACGTCCGCCGCGCTCACGCCGACCGCCGCCGCAGCGACCAGGCCGATCGCCGTCAGTGGCGCCATCACTGGTAGGACACGCATCCGGTTCACTCCTTCGGGAACGGTGAGGTGCCCCCGGGACCCGGACAGTGGGCTGCGGCGGCGCCCGACCGTATCGAAGCGGTTCGACGACCACGAGGCCACGAAACATTTCAGCGCACCCCGAAGCGCCCATTCCCCCCGAAACGCCCACCCGATACTGTGCACCGGTACGCGGCACGAGGGGCACGAGGGCAGTTGCAACGACGCAACGGGACACCCAGGCGAGGTGCGTATGACCACATCAGGCCAACCGGCCCTGCTCCGCAGCCGCACCTGGCCGCCCCCCGCACCCACCCTGCACCGACCCCACCTCCTCCACACCCTCCTCGCCCCCGACACCCCCCACCTCGCCGCCCTCGTCGCTCCCGCCGGCTGGGGCAAGACCACCCTCCTCGCCGACGCCACCACGACGTGGACCGGCGCTCGCGGATGGCTGACCCTCGACCCGGGGCTCCGCGACCTCACCGCGCTGCTCGAGCACCTGCGCCTCGCGTGCGCCGCCCTCACCGACGCGCCCGCGCCGTGGACGACGGCGGAGCACGCCGTCGCCGCGCTGCACGAGTCCGGGCCCCCGGGGCTGCTCGTGCTCGACGACGTGCACACCCTGGGCGCCGGTCCCGCGGCCGACGCCGTCACGCTGCTGCTGCGCCACCAGCCCGCCCGGCTGCGCGTGCTGCTCGCCTCGCGCACGACGCCGGCCGCTCTGCTCACGCGGCGCCTGCGCGGCACGGCGACCCAGCTCGACGCCGACGACCTGCGGCTGCGGACCTGGGAGGTCGCCGAGCTCGCGCGGACGCACGGCTCGCCGGTCACGGCCCGCGAGGTCGTGGCGCTCACCCGGCGCACCGGAGGGTGGGCCGCGGGCGTCGAGCTGTTCGACCTCGCGACGCGCCGCCTGCCCGCCTCCCGACGGCGCGACGTCGCGGGGGAGGGAACCGGCCTCGAGCACGAGTACCTGAGCTGGCACGTCCTGGCCGACGTCCCCGACGCCACCCGCGAGTTCCTCGTCACGACGAGCGTCCTCGCGCACCTGACGGTCGCCCGCTGCACGGCGCTCGTCGACGGCGACGCGCGTCAGCACCTCGACGCCGCCCAGGACCTCGGGATCGTCAGCGCCGCGCCCGACGACCCCGGCCGGTTCCGCTGCACCGGGCCGCTGCGCGCGCACCTGCTCGACGCGCTCGAGCGGCGCGACGGCCCTGCCCGCACGCGCGCCCTGCACGCGGCGGCCGCGCGCCTCGCCGCCGCCGACGGCGACCCGCACGACGCGCTCGACGCCGCGTGCCGCGCCCACGACCACGCGACGGTGCACCACCTCCTCGCGGTCGACGGCCCCGAGCTCGCGCGACGCCCCGGACCCTGGCTCGACGAGCTCCCCGACGTGCTGCGCGCGAGCGACCCGTGGGCGCTCCTCGCGGGTGCGCGCCGCAGCGTCGCCGACGGGGACCTCCGCGCCGCCGCGCACGCCTACCGCGCGGCCCTCGACCACGCCGCCACCGCGGCCGACCGTGCGGGGGTCCAGCGCGAGCTCGCGTGCGTCCTCGCGTGGGTGCCCGGCGCCGACCGCCTGGCCCTCCGGCGGGAGCCGGCCCGCGCGGCGCTCGTCGCGCCGGACCGGAGCCGGTCGGGCGCCACCTCCGGTGACCGGCCCACGGTCGCCCGCGGGCTCGCGGAGCTGGTCGCGGGCGACCCCCGCCGCAGCGCCGACCAGCTGGGCGCCGTCGTCGACGCCGGCGCGGCCACACCGGTGGTCGAGGCGCTCGCGCTCCTCGGCCGGGCCGCGGCGCTCAGCCTCACCGGGGACGCCGCGGCGCACGACGCCCGGACCCGCGCGAGCACCGCGGCGCACCTGCTCGGCAGCGCGGCGCTCGAGCGCCTCGCGGAGGGACTCGACCTCGCGTGCCGCCCGCGCCCGCACCGGCGCGCGCTGCGGCACCTCGCGGAGTGCGCCGACGCCGCCGGCGACGACTGGGGTGCCGCCGTGCTCCGGCTCCTCGCGCTGTGCGCGGACCTGACCCGCCGGGCGGCCACGCCCGGAGACGCCGACGACCTGCGTGCCCGCTTCGCGGCCCTCGACGCACCGGCGGCGGCCGCCTGGTGCACCGGGATCTCCGCGGTGGCACGCGCGCACGCCGCAGGGCGGCCCCTGGCGCGTGCCGTCGGCCGCCACCGCGACACCGGCGAGCCGGGCCTCGTGGCGGCGGAGGACGCCCCGCAGCCGACGGGTGTCCCGGCGGCCCTCGTCCGGCTCGCGAGCACCGGCGCGACGGCCGTCCCGGCGTCGGTGCCCGGCGGCCAGGGCTCCGCGCGGCTCACGGCGGGGGGCGACGCGTCGGGGGCGTCCGCGCGCGGCTGGCTCGACGCGGTGGCCCGGACGCTGGAGTCGTCGGGGCGCCGAGCAGCGCGGCGCGGCACCGCGGGGTCCGCCGGCGTCGTCCCGCTGACCGGGGATCGGCGCGCCGTCCCGCGTGGTCCGGTGCCCGTGCACGCGTGGGTCGGCCGGGCCGGGCTCGAGCCCCCTGGACCGGTCGCGGCGCTCGGACGGGTCGCGGCGCTCGACGTCGCGACGCGACCGCACGCACTCGTCCCTGCGCCGGCGACGCCCGGCCCGCCGGTGACGCCCGCGGTGGGCGGCACGCGTCTCGTCGTCCGGTGCCTCGGGGGCTTCTCGCTCGACCGGGACGGTCGCCCGGTGCCGCTCGTGCACCTGCGCCCCCAGCACCAGGAGCTGCTGCGGGCGTTGTGCGCGCACGCCGGTGCCCCGGTGAACCGCGACCGGCTGCTCGAGTGGTTCTGGCCGGGGCGGGACCCCGAGCGCGCGCAGCACAGCCTCCAGGTCGCCGTCAGCGAGCTGCGCAAGCTCCTCGAGCCGGCGACACCCGGCGCGCGGGGCTCGGTGATCTGCCGCGACGCCGGGGGCTACGGCCTCCAGCTCGGGCCCGACGACGAGCACGACGCCCGCACCTTCGAGCGCCTGCTGCACGACGCCCGGATCGCCGCCGACGGCGCGGCGGGGACCGCGCTCTACCAGGCTGCGGTCGACGCCTACCCCGCGGACCTCCTGCCGGACGACGGCGTGAGCGAGTGGGTCGTGCACGAGCGCGAGCGGCTGCGCACCGCCGCCGTGTCCGCGTGCCGGGTGCTCGCCGACCGGTACGCGCGGGCGGGCGACCACGCGGCGGCGATCCAGGTGTGCCGCCGGGGCCTCGCGGTCGACGCCTACCAGGACGGCCTGTGGCAGCGGCTCGCCCTCTCGCTCGACGAGGCCGGGGAGCCGGCGGCCGCGGCGGCGGCCCGGCGTGCGTACGCCGGGATCCTCCGCGAGCTCGACGTGCTCGTCGGTCCCGGGCCGGCGCGGTCCGGCGCCGCGTCGCGCACGGTCGAGGACGGCGCCCGCACGGCGCCGGTGCGTGCGGTGCGCGCGGCCGGTCCGCTCGTCGGGTCGGTGCCGCGGCGGACACCTTCCTGAGCCCAGCCGCCCCGCCCGACCTGGCCCACCCAGCCGGCCCAGCCCTGCGTAGCCGTGCCCTGCCTGGCCCAGCCCTGCCCGGCCCTGCGTAGAGCAGAGAGCCCAGGCGCCCCGCGCGTGCCAGCGACCGGTGGACTACGCCAGGCCGTGCCGCACGGCGTACGCGACCGCGTGCGAGCGGTTGCGCAGGCCGAAGCGCCGCGTGATGTCCTGGATCACGGTCTTGACGGTGCGCTCCGAGTAGCAGAGCCGGTGCGCGATCTCGCGCGTGTCCGACCCCGCGGCGAGCATCCGCAGGACCTCGATCTCCCGCTCGCTCAGCGCCGGGCCGGCACCGGCTCTCGTCGCGGGGGCCGCGTGCTCACCGGCTCCCTGCGCCACGGGTGCGACATGCGGTGCGGGCGCCGCGTGCGGCGCAGGCGCGGCGGCGGCCGCCCGCAGGAGCGCGGCCAGGCTCGCGCGCGTCACGTCCCGGCGCCACAGCACCCCGACGACGCCGGCGGACCGGGCGAGCGCGAAGTCCTGCGCGTCGAGCTCGGTGACCACGAGGACGCGCCGTGCCCGCTGGCGACCGCCCGGGTCGGCCGACGCGAGGTCCTCGGCGCGGACGTGGTCCAGCACGAGGAGCTGCACGTCGGCCGCGCCCCGCTCGGGGCGCGGCACGAGGACGAGGTCGGCGCAGTCGCGCAGCAGGGTCTCGAGGCCGGCGGCGCTGAGCGCGTCGTCGCAGTGCACGGCGACGTGGACGCGGGGGAGCGGCTCGGGGCGCACGTGGGCGGCACGGTCGTGCGTGGGCCTGTCGTGGGCGGTGCGGTCGGCGACCGGTGCAACGGGACGCTGGGTCGCCGGACGCGTGGCTGTCGTCGTCATGGGGGCAGCGTGTCCGACGCCGCTCAACAGGGGCTCAACAGGGTGTCAACGGGGCAGGCCGTCTCGACCGGGCGTCCAAGTCCGTGCACGATAACGGAAACACGCGCCGCCGACGGCGCAACAGCAACAAGCCACAACCAGCTCAGGACGACCGGGGGCCGGATGCGGCGGGGCGTCCGAGACGGTAGAACCAGACCATGAGCACCGTGCCCCGCGACCTGACGTCCGACACCGCCGCCGACCACCGCGCCGAGCGCGTCCTCACCGAGGCGGAGGCTTTCGCCGGTGACGCGCGGACCGGGGGAGACCCGAGCCGGGCCCCGCACTCGCTGTCCGCGACCGAGCAGCAGGCGGACGACGAGGCGATCGCCGCCACGGAGGAGTGGGACGACCCCGCGCGTCTTTGAGCACAGCCCCGCACGCACGGATGCGCCCGACCCCCGGTGAGGGGTCGGGCGCATCCGTGCGTGCGGTCAGGCCGCCGGCTCAAGTCAGGTCAGCGTGACGCCCCGGGACCGCCACTCCTGCAGGATCGCCTTGCCGTCGGCGCCCTGGACCACCGGCACGCCCTCGGCCTGCGTGCGGCCCTCGGCCCGGCTCGCCTGGTCGGTCGAGGTCGGCGCACCGTGCGCGAGCACGTGCTCGGCCCCCGTCAGCTGACGGATCACGACGGCGCGCACCCGGTCCGGCCGCTCGCGCACGAGGCTCGCGTAGATCTCCGGGTCGTGCTGCCCGTCGTCCCCGACGAGCACCCAGCGCATCTCGGGGAAGTCCTGCACGAGCCGGCGCAGGGTCTGGTTCTTGTGCTCCTGCCCGCTGCGGAACCAGCCGGTGTTGGTGGGCCCCCAGTCGGTCAGCATGAGCGGCCCGACGGGGTACTCGTGGCGGCGGATGAACCGGCCGAGGGTCGGGGCTGCGTTCCAGGCGCCGGTCGACAGGTAGATCACCGGCATGTCCGGGCGGTCCGTCAGCAGAGCGCGGTAGAGCGACGCCATCCCCGGGACGGGCTCGCGCGCGTTCTCGTGCCGCACGAAGCTGTTCCAGGCCGCGATCAGGGGACGCGGCAGGCGCGTGACCATGATCGTGTCGTCGATGTCGCTCACGAGCCCGTAGGGCGTAGCCGGGTCGATCACGAGGACCGGGACCGACTGGCTCGCCCCGCCGGGCGCCCGCACGGTGACGTCGTGCCAGCCCGGAGCGAGCTCGGCCTCCACGACCGCGTCGACGTACCCGCCGCGGTCCGCGACCGCGGTGAAGGTCCGGCCCGAGACCTCGATCTCGACGCGGGCCTCGGGCACCTGCGCGGTCGCGAAGGACCGCCAGCCGCGCACCGCGCCGACGTCGCGCGCGTCGCGCTCGCTCGTCACGGTGCCGGCACCCGGGAGGTCCGCGTCGGGCACGGCCGGCGAGGCGAGGAGCACGCGCGCGAGCACGCGGACCCACCCGGCCGACGAGCCGTAGCCGACGTAGGGCTCGATCCGGGCGGTCCACCCGCGGCCGGACAGCCAGCGCGCGACCCGCCGGTTGAGCGCGTCCTCGTAGCGCGCCGCGCGGTGCGGGCGCTGGGTCGTGGTCGCGGCGGGTCGCGCGTGGTGCGTCATCGGAGCGCTCAGCGGTCTGCCGCGCCCTTGGCGGCGGAGCCGGCCTTGCTCGCCGCTGCCTTCTCGGTCGTCGCGCCGTCGGTGCTCAGCACGCCGCCCGCCGACTCGAGGTGGGCGCGGACGAACCAGTGGAACAGCTCGAGCTCGTGCAGGTGCCCGACGAGCAGGTCGTTCGTGACGTCGTCGAGCTCCTCGGTGTCCTTGGCCGCCTTGCGGTGGTCCGTGATGACGCCCTGGTAGACCTCGTCGAGCGCGCCCAGGTGCTCAATGGCGCCGGCGCGGCCGATCGAGTAGTCGTCCCAGGTCCGCTCGGCGACGAGCGCGCCCGGCGTGCCGCGCGGGGGGACACCGAGGGTCGCGATGCGCTCGGCGATCGCGTCGACCATCGCCCGGACCGCCTCCACCTGCGGGTCGAGCATCTCGTGGACCGCGATGAAGTGCGGGCCGACCACGTTCCAGTGGATGTGCTTGAGCGTGAGCGCCAGGTCGTTGAGGGCGTTCAGGCGGGTCTGCAGGATCTCGGCGAGCTGGGCGCCGTCCTCGGGGGAGATCGACGGCACGGTGAACTTGGGCAGACCTGTACGACGGGCCATGGTGGGGTGCCTCCTCGTGTCCGGCGCCGTGCTGGCGCCTGGATTCGTGTGCCTCCACCGTGCCCTACCTGCGACGGCGTCGCATCCGGGCGTCGCCGACCGCAGGAGCGCCGCCCGCCCGCGAGCGCGCAGGTGGGCGCGTCGCGGGCGGGCGGAGGCGGGTCTCGCGGTGGCGGGTCAGCCCTGGTCGTCGGGTCCGGCGGCGGCGGGTCCGGGGGCCGCTGCGAGGGTGCCGGTGTGCCGTCCGAGGAGGCGCCAGGCGCCCGGGAGGGCGAGCGCGACGAGGACGGCCTTGATCGTGTCGCCGACGAGGAACGGCCACACCCCGAGCTGCGCGGCGGTCGCGAGGTCGACGTCGAGGAAGGCCATGAGCCACGGCACCCCGCCGAGGTACACGACCGCGGAGGCGAGCACGACGGCGCCGAACGCCCGGACCGGCCCGCGGTCGGCGCCGCGCCGGGCGAGGTAGCCCGCGAGCGCGCTCGCCGGGAGGTAGCCGAGGATGTAGCCGAACGACGCGATCGCCCAGCCGCTGTTCCCGTCCGCGTAGAACGGGGCACCCAGGACGCCGCAGGCGATGTAGAGCAGCACGCTCAGGGCGCCGCGCCGGGCACCGAGCGCGGCGCCGCCGAGCAGCACGGCGAGCGTCGAGAGGCTGATCGGGACCGGGGTGAACGGCAGCGTGATGGTCAGCTGGGCGAACGCCGCGATAAAGAGCGTCCCCGTGACCACGAGCGCGGCGTCGACGGCCGCTCGGGCCCGCACCGCCGGGACGAGGTCGGCGAGGACGTGCGGGCGTGGTGCGGACAGGCTCACGGTGGTCATGGGGCTCCTCGGGTCGGTGCGGGTGGTGGTCGGGAGGGACGGGGTCAAGCGTTCGGCCGAGTGCGGTGCCCGCGCCGGGCCGGCGCGCGACGACCGGCGGGGGAGCGTCGTCCACCGCCGTCCGCTCGGTCGCCGCCCCCTCGACGACCGCCCGGCGTCTGCGATCGTGCGAGGTCCTGTCCACCGGGCCTCCGGACGATTGAACATCGTTCAGGCGACCTGAACGGCGTTCAAGTTAGCGTCGGCCTGCAGTAGCGTCAAGGCGCGCAGCCGGTCCGGTCGCTGCGCGTGACCGACGGTCTGGAGGGGAGGGAGCGTGGCCCTCAGTCGCGTCCAGGTCGTCGCGGCCGCGCTCGAGATCCTCGACGAGTACGGTCTGGGCGACCTCACGATGCGTCGCCTGGCGACGTCGCTCGGCGTGCAGCCCGGGGCGCTGTACTGGCACGTCGCGAACAAGCAGGCGCTGCTCGCGGAGGTCGCGGACGCGATCGTCGCCGACCTCCCGGCGCTCACGACCGGCGACGCTCCCGGGCTCACGACCGCCGACGCTCCCGGGCTCGCGCCGGCCGCGCCGGACGCGCTCGACGCGCCGGAGGACCGTGTCTCCCCGGATGCCTCGGCCGCCCCGGAGGCCCTCGCGGGGGTCGCCGGCTGGGCGCGCGCCCTGCGCCGCACGCTCCTCGGGCACCGGGACGGCGCCGACGTCGTCGCGACGGCCTACGCGCTGCGCTCGGACCAGGACCCCACCGTCTCGGCGCTCACGGACCGCATCCGTGCGGCGGGCGTCCCGCAGGCGCTGGCGGCCGCCGGCGCGGCCGCGCTCGTGCACTACGTGCTCGGGCACACCGCGCACGAGCAGGCGCACGCGCAGCTCGTGGCCGGGGCCCCGGCGGGCGCCGAGACCGGGCACGACGCGGGGGAGCGCTTCGAGCTCGGCCTCGCGCTGCTCCTCGACGGGCTCGCCCTGCGAGCCGTCGAGCCACCGGCCTGATCCCTCGCGCCCGGCCGGGAGCCTCGCTCCTGGCGTGAAGCCTCGCTTCCGGCCTCAACCCTCGCACCGTCGAGGTGCCCGGCTCGGGCGGGGCCGCGTCCCGCCGGCCCAGGACGACCACGGCGTGACGCGCGGCGTCGCGCGTCTCCTAGCCGACGAGCGGCGGCGGTGCCCCGTCGGCCTCGACGCCGGTCCGCGCACGCGCCGCCCGGCGTCGCCGCAGGCGCCACCACACGAACCCGAGCCCGACGAGCAGCAGCAGTACGAGCACCGGAGCGAGGATCGCGGCGAACGACAGGCCGACGCTCGTCGCGTCCTCGGCCGTGCTGGCCAGCGGGGCACCCATCCCGAGCGTCGCGGCGTTGAGCACCGGCCGGGCGGTCGCCTTGGCCGCGTGCACGACCAGCGCGAGCACGATCCCGATCACGACGGGAACCCACCGGCCCGACTCGACGAACGCGCCCGGGTCGCTCACGACGGCGGTCTGCGAGGTCGAGCCCGCACCGAAGGCGATGCCGCCGGCAGCGGGGCGGACGACCGTCTGGACGACATCGTTGACCGAGTCGACGCCGGGGATCTTGTCCGCGACGACCTCGAGCAGCAGGAGCACCCCGAGCACGACGAGGACCCACTCGTTCGACAGCCACTCCCAGCCGACCGGCGGGTCCACGAGGTCGGTCCAGCGACCCAGCAGCCCGATGACGAGCAGCGGGACGTACGCGTTGAGGCCCGCCGCGGTGGCCAGGCCCGTGCCGGTGAGCGCCTCGAGCATGCGGTCAGCATCCCATCCCGGGCGACGGCCGCACCCCGGTCAGGCGAGCGGGTCGCCGTCCTCCTCGAGCCGACGGACGACCTCGTCGGGACCCAGCTGCGTGAGCCCGGGGCCGATCTCGTCCCACCGGCGCGGTGCCGCGACGGACGGCCGCTCGCGCCCGCGCAGCGAGTACGGCGTGATCGTCGTCTTGGCGGGGTGGTTCTGGCTCCAGTCGAGCAGGACCTTCCCGCCGCGCAGCTCCTTGCGCATGATCGCGACGACGAGGTCGGGGTGGGCCGCCGCGAGCTCGTGCGCGACGTCGCGGGCGTACGCGCGGACCTCCATGACCCTGCGCCGCCCCGGCAGCGGCGCGTAGAGCTGCATGCCCTTGCTGCCCGACGTCACCGGCAGGCACGCGAGCCCGTCGGCACGCAGCCGCTCGCGCACGAGGAGGGCCACCTCGGCGCACGCGTCGAGCCCCGCGGGCGGCCCGGGGTCGAGGTCGATCACCAGCCGGTCGGGGTGACGCACGCCGCCGCGCGGTCCGACGCGCCACTGCGGGGTGTGCAGCTCGAGCGCGCCCTGGTTCGTCGCCCAGACGAGCGACGCGAGGTCGTCGAGGAAGGGCAGGGTCAGCTCCTTGCCCTCGTCGTCGGCCCCGGGTGCGGCCCGCAGCGTCTGGCGCCGGACCCAGTCGGGCGCCGACGCGGGCAGGTTCTTCTCGAAGAACGTCTCGCCGTCGACGCCGCCCGTGAACCGGATGCGGGTCACCGGCCGGTCCCGCAGCTGCCGCAGCAGCGCGGGTGCCACCTGCGTGACGTAGTGCAGCACCTCGCCCTTCGTCGTCCCCGTCGACGGGTACATGACGCGATCGAGGTGCGTCAGCCGCACCGGACGCCCGCCCACGTCGACGACCTGGACGTCACCCTGCGGCGTCACAGGTCCTCCCACGGGTCGACCGGCACCTCGTCGCGCACCCCCCGGACGGCGGGGTGACGCAGCCGTCCCGAGCCCGTGCGGCCCAGGTACGCGACGTCGACCTGCACCACGGGCTCGCACCAGTGGGTGTCGCGCCGGTCGACGGTCGCCATCTCGTCGTCGAGCGGCGAGCCGGCGCGCGCGTGCGGCTCCAGCAGCCGCCGCAGCTCCCGCCCGAGCTCCCCGGCGAGCCCGCTGCCGGCGCGACCGAGGTAGCGCAGCCGGCCGTCGGCGGCGGGGGCGGCCAGGTGCACCGCGCCGAGCCGCCCGGAGCCCGTCGTCTCGGGACGCCAGCCCGCGACGAGCGCCGTGCGGGTCGAGCGGTGCGCCGCCTTGAGCCAGTCGGGTGAACGTCGCCCGGGCTGGTACGTCGAGGACCGGCGCTTGGCGACGACCCCCTCGAGCCCGTGCGCGCGCGTGACCTCCCAGAGCTCGGGGCCGTCGGGGTAGACCGGGGACAGCGTCGCGGGCGCCGGCAGGTCGAGGCGCTCGAGGGTCGCGCGACGCTCGTCGAACGTCCGGCGGGTCACGTCCACGCCGTACAGCTGCAGGACGTCGAACACGAGGTAGCTGACGGGCAGCTGCTGCGCGAGCGCCGCCGCGCGGGCCGCGTCGCGCACGTGCATGCGGGAGGCGAGCGCCTCGAACGACGGGATCCCGTCGGCCATCGCGACGACCTCGCCGTCGAGCACCGCGCCGGGGACGCCCGCGAGCGCGGCGAGCTCGGGGTAGGCGACGGTGACGTCCCGCCCGCTGCGTGCGTGCAGCCGCAGGCGCCCGCTCGTGGTGTCGGCGAGCACGCGGACCCCGTCCCACTTGATCTCGAACGCCCAGTCCGGGCCGCTCGGCAGGGGTGACCCGGAGGTCGTAGGGGTGGCGAGCATGGGCTGCACGGGTCCATCCTGCCCAGGTAGGCCGTGTTCGGCGCGCGCTCGAGCGCGCTCTGCGGACCGGCGAGGCTGCGCGTCACGGAGCTCGAGGAGGTGGTCGTCGGTGCGTGCCATCTGGAAGGGTGCCGTCGCCTTCGGTCTGGTCAACGTCCCGGTGAAGCTCTACGCGGCCACGGGCGAGCACGAGGTCCCGCTGCACCAGGTGCACCGCGACGACGGCGGGCGGATCCGCTACCGCAAGGTGTGCAGCGTGTGCGGCGAGACGATCCAGTTCAGCGACATCGCCAAGGGCTACGAGACCGACGAGGGCGAGCTCGTCGTGCTGACCGACCAGGACCTCGCGGAGCTCCCGCTCGCGACCGAGCGCGAGATCTCGGTCGTCGAGTTCGTGCCCGCCGAGCAGGTCGACCCGATCCTGCTCGCCAAGACGTACTACCTCGAGCCGGAGAAGACGTCGGCGAAGCCGTACGCGCTGCTGCGCGAGGCGCTCGAGGCGAGCGACCGGATGGCGGTCGTCAAGGTCGCGCTGCGGCAGCGCGAGTCGATGGCCGTGCTGCGGGTGCGGGACAACGTGATCTGCCTGCAGACGCTGCTGTGGCCGGACGAGGTGCGCGAGGCGGACTTCCCGATCCTCGACACCGACGTGACGGTGCGCCCGCAGGAGCTCGCGATGGCCTCCTCGCTCGTGGAGTCCCTCGCGGGGGACTTCGACCCGTCGGGCTTCGAGGACTCCTACCAGGCGGCGCTCGAGGCGCTCATCGAGGCGAAGGTCTCCTCGGGCAGCACGCGCCAGGTCCCGGCGACGGCGGCGAAGGACGAGAGCACCGGCGGCGAGGTCGTGGACCTGCTCGCTGCGCTGCAGCGCAGCGTCGAGAAGGCGCGCGCGGGGCGTGGGGGAGCGGCGGCGGACACGGAGGAGGCGACGGAGGAGACCTCACCCGCGAAGCGCGCGCGTGCGTCGTCGTCGGACGAGGACGGCGACCCCGGTGCCGGGCGCAAGCCCGCGGCGAAGCGCGCGTCGAAGGCGTCCGCGAGCGCGAAGGACGACGCCCCCGCGGCGAGCACGAGGTCGCGCCGCGCGAAGGCCGACGACGACGGCGAGCCGGCGGCACCGAAGAAGCGCGCGTCGACCGCGCGGTCGGGCGCGGCGAAGGAGCCCGCGAAGGCGGCGTCGCGTCGTCGGGCGTCCTGAGGCCGTGGGGCACGCCTCGACGGGCGACCTGCGCGAGCGGGTCGTCGCGACGCTGCGGCGTGTCGCGTTCCTGCTGGAGCGGGCGCAGGAGAGCGGGTACCGGGCCGAGGCGTTCCGTGGGGCGGCGCGCGCGGTCGAGCGGCTCGGGGCCGACGAGGTCGCGGCCCGGGTCGCCGCCGGGACCCTGACGGACCTCCCGGGCGTCGGCGCCCGCACGGCGCAGGTCGCGGCGGACGTGGCCGCCGGGGGAGCCGTCGACTACCTCGCGGACCTCGAGCAGCGTCTCGGGACGCGCGCGTCGGACGCCGGTCCCGGGGCGGCGCTCCGGGCCGCGTTGCGCGGGGACCTGCACTCCCACACCGAGGCGAGCGACGGGTCGAGCCCGCTGCAGGAGATGGTGCTCGCGGCGGTCGACCTGGGCCACGAGTACCTGGCGATCACGGACCACTCGCCGCGCCTGACGGTCGCGAACGGCCTGAGCGCGGCACGGCTGCGCGTCCAGCTCGAGCAGGTCGCGGCCCTCAACCGTGCGGTGACGCCGTTCCGGGTGCTCACGGGCATCGAGGTCGACATCCTCGACGACGGGACCCTCGACCAGGACCCCGACCTGCTCGACGAGCTCGACGTCGTCGTCGCGTCGGTGCACTCGAAGCTGCGCATGGGGCGCGAGGAGATGACCCGGCGCATGGTCGCGGCGGTCAGCGACCCGCGCACCGACGTCCTCGGGCACTGCACGGGCCGCCGCCTGACCGGCCGGCCACGGCCCGAGAGCGAGTTCGACGCGCGTGCGGTCTTCGAGGCGTGCGCGGAGCACGGCGTCGCGGTCGAGATCAACAGCCGCCCCGACCGGCTCGACCCGCCGCACGCGCTGCTCGACGTCGCGATCGAGGCCGGCTGCGTCTTCTCGATCGACTCGGACGCGCACGCCCCCGGGCAGCTCGACTGGCAGGTCGCGGGGTGCGAGCGCGCCGTCGAGCACGACCTAGGGCCCGAGCGGATCGTGTGCACGTGGCCGGTCGAGCGGCTCCTCGACCGCGCGGAACGGCGCGTCGGGTGACGCGCTCGACGCCCGTCCTGGCGTGCGCGAGCCTGAGCGGCCACTAAGGTCGTCCGCGACAGGCCGACGGCGGAGGGGTCCCCACCCCGCCGCCACGGGTGCGGCCTGAACGTCCGGGCGTGTCGCCCGGGCAGGCACGTCCGACCTACAAGGAGCACATCCCGTGAGCGTGAACCGCACCGAGCTCGTCCAGGCCATCGCCGCCAAGGCGGGTCTGACCAACACCGCCGCCGACGCGGCGCTCAAGGCCTTCCAGGAGGTCCTGGTCGAGCAGCTCTCCGCCGGCGAGAGCGTCACCATCCCCGGGCTGCTCGCAGTCTCCCGTGCGGACCGTTCCGCTCGTACCGGCATCAACCCCCAGACCGGCGAGAAGCTCGAGATCCCGGCCGGCTACCGCGTGAAGCTCACGGCCGGCAGCGCGCTCAAGCGCGCCGTCGCCAAGTAGTCGTCCCCTCGGGCGCCGCATCCGGGCGCCCGGACCCGGTCCGGGCCCTCGTGCTGACCGCACGGGGGCCCGAGCCGTGCCCGCGCACGCCCCCGACCCGGGTGCCCGCGGGCCGCTCGCCTAGAATCTTCCGTGCGGCGGGGTCGTCCCCGCCGTGCCCCAGCCCGCCGCGTGACCCGGACGGAGGAAACCCGTGGCCGTGATCCAGCGCAACACGCGCCAGCGCGCGGAGATCCTCGCGCTCCTCGACGGGCTCGACGAGTTCCGCAGCGCGCAGCAGCTCCACGAGCTCCTGCGGGCGCGGGGGTCGTCCACGGGCCTCGCGACCGTCTACCGCGCGGTGCAGTCGCTCACCGAGAGCGGTGAGGTCGACGTGCTGCGCAGCGAGGACGGCGAGTCCGTGTACCGCCGGTGCGAGCGCCGCGGCAGCCACCACCACCACCTCGTGTGCCGGTACTGCGGGCGAACCGTCGAGATCGACGGTCCCGCGGCCGAGACGTGGGCCGACCAGATCGCCGCGGCGCACGCGTTCGTCGACGTGGAGCACACGATCGAGCTCGTCGGCACGTGCGCCGACTGCCGCGCCGCCCGCAGCGCCACGCACTGAGCACCCCGGCCCGTCGCGACGCCCGGTCGCGCCCGCCCCGCGCGGACGACCGACCGGCGTGGGGGAGACTGGGACGCGTGAACCGACTGCACGACACCGAGCGGCGCGAGCTCGCGTCCGACAACTACGCCGGGGTGCACCCCGAGGTCCTCGCCGCGATCGCGGCGGCGAACGGCGGTCACCAGACCGCGTACGGCGGCGACGCGTACACCGCGCGCCTCCAGGAGGTCGTCGCCCACCACTTCGGCGGCGACGCGCACGCGTACCCCGTGTTCAACGGCACCGGCGCCAACGTGCTCGCGCTGCAGTCCGCGCTCCCGCGCTGGGGCGCCGTGATCTGCGCCGAGACCGCGCACATCAACACCGACGAGAACGCCGCCCCCGAGCGCGTCGGCGGGCTCAAGCTCCTGACCGTCCCGACGCCCGACGGCAAGCTCACCCCCGAGCTCGTGGCCCGGCACGCGTGGGGCTGGGGCGACGAGCACCGTGCTCAGCCGGGCGTCGTGTCGCTCACGCAGTCGACGGAGCTGGGGACGACCTACACGCCCGAGGAGGTGCGCGCGATCACCGAGCACGCGCACGGCCTCGGCATGCGCGTGCACGTGGACGGCGCGCGGATCGCCAACGCCGCCGCGTGGCTCGACGTCCCGCTGCGCGCGTTCACGACCGACGCGGGCGTCGACCTCGTGTCGCTCGGCGGGACCAAGAACGGCGCGATGTTCGGCGAGGCCGTCGTCGTGCTCGACCCCGCGGCCGTGACGGGCGTCGAGTTCCTGCGCAAGATCGACATGCAGCTCGCGTCGAAGATGCGGTTCGTGTCCGCCCAGCTCGTCGCGCTCTTCGAGGACGACCTGTGGCTGCGCTCCGCCCGGCGCGCCAACGCGATGGCGGCCCGGCTGCGCGCCGGCGTCGAGCGCCTCGACGGCGTCACGCTCATGCTGCCCACGCAGGCGAACGCCGTGTTCGCGGTCGTCCCGCCGCCGGTCGCGGAGCGGCTGCGCGAGGTGCGGCGGTTCTACGACTGGGACCCCGCGACGGGCTCGGTGCGGTGGATGTGCTCGTTCGACACGACCGAGGACGACGTCGACGGCTTCGTCGCCGCGCTCGAGGGCGAGCTCGCCCGGGTCTGACGCGTCGCCGGGGAGAACCCGCGCGCGCCGCGGGGGCGCACGCAGGAGGCCCCGCGCAACCGGTGGGGGTCCGGTCGCGCGGGGCCTCGTGCTGTCACCCGGAGATCACGGGAGGGTGACACGTGGGAACAGGTGCGGGGGGCGATCCGCCCGCCCCCCGCACCTGCGTTCAGGGGCCGGCGGTCAGCCGGCCGTGCACGTCGCGCCGTTCAGCGTGAACGCGGTCGGTGCGGTGTTGGTGCCGCCGTGGGCGCCGTTGAAGCCGACCTCGACGCTGGCGCCCGGAGCGACGGTGCCGTTCCAGGGCAGCGACGTCGCGGTGACGGCGGTCCCGGTCTGCGCCCACGTCGCGCTCCAGCCCTGCGTCACCGTCTGGCCGGACGGGAACGCGAACCCGAGCGTCCAGCTCGAGAGGGCCGAGGTGCCGGTGTTGGTGAGCCGGACGGTCCCCGTGAAGCCGGCGTTCCAGCCGTTCGCGGTGTACCGGACCGCGCACGCACCCGTCGCCCGGTCCGGCGGGGTCGTCACCGCGACCGGCGCCGACGCGGCCGAGACGTTCCCGGCGGCGTCCTTGGCGCGGACGGTGAACGTGTACGCCGTGGCGGGGCTGAGCCCGCTCACCCCGAGCATGGTCGTCGTGCTGCTGCCGACGAGCGTCGTGCCGCGGTACACGTCGTACCCGGCGACCCCGCTGCCGCCCGCCTCGTCCGTCGAGGCGTCCCAGGCGAGGGCCACCGACGTCGACGTCCCCGTGCCGGCCCGCAGACCCGTCGGCACGCTGGGCGCCGTCGTGTCGGTCGGGGTGGTCCCGGTCCTCGTGCGTGCGGCCACGGCGGCCGAGGCGGCCGAGATGTTGCCGACGCGGTCGGTGGCCCGCACGGTGAAGGAGTAGGCGGTGTCGGCGGTGAGGCCGGTCGCGGTGAACGACGTCGTCGTGGACGTGCCGACGCGCGTCGCACCGCGGTACACCTCGTAGCCCGCGACGCCCGAGCCGGCGTCGGTCGACGCGGTCCAGGTCAGCGACACGCTCGAGGCGGTGGTCGCCGCGACGGTGAGGCCGGTCGGGACCGACGGCGCCGTGGTGTCCGCGGGCTCGCCGCCGCCGCCCGTCGCCTCGCTGAGCGAGATGCCCGTGGTGCTGGCCGCGCCGCCCAGCTTGACCTGGTGGTCGAGGCTGACGAACTTGCCGCCCTCGGCCCACAGCGCCGGCTTCACCAGCGCGTACTTGGCCTCGTCCCACGAGACCCAGTCGTTCCCGAGGAGGCCGCCGGTGTCGCCCGAGTTCGGGTTGAGGACCCAGAACGTGTGGTGCAGGCGGTACTTCGCGATGAGGTCGCGCAGCGCCGTCATCCACTTCTGGTTCGGGCCGCCGTCCATGAACCCGCCCCACTCACCGATGAGCAGCGGAGCGATGTCCTGCTTGTGGATGTACAGCCAGTTCGGGTCCCACACGTCGCGCTCGAGCGTCGTCGCGTCCCACGTGCCCGTGAACCAGGGCTGCTCGAACACGAGCGGGCCGTAGTCGTGCGGGGAGTACACGAGCTGGTCCTGGTTCGCCCCGAGGTCGATCGGGTGGTCGGCGACGCCGCGCAGCTGGCCGCCCCACCACGTGTTGTACCAGTCGTCCTTGTTCTTCGAGGTCCAGCTCGCGCCGTCCTTCGGGTACACCGCGGTGCCCTCGACGAAGATCAGCAGGTTCGGGTTGATCGCGAGGATCCGCTTGCCGGCGGTCTCCGCGAAGTGCTTGAAGTTGTCCGCGTCGGTGGTGTCGTTCCACTTCGCGAACTCGGGCTCGGAGAAGGACCCGTGCGGCTCGTTCTTGACGTCCGCGCCGATGATCGTGTCGTTGGTCTTGTACCGCGCGGTGACCCACTCCCACGCCTCGTAGACCTTCTCGGTGGTGATCGAGCCCTTCCACCACATCGGGTACACGTGCCCGGAGTTGTCCGCCTCGGCGCTGTGCAGGTCGAGGAACACCTTGAGGCCGTACTTCTCGCACAGCTCGAGGAACCGGTCGAAGATCTGGAGGTTGTTCAGGCCCACCAGGTCGGGGTTCGCGAACGTGTTGACGTTCGGCGCCGCGACGGTCTTGCCCTGGGACCACTCGAGGAGCAGCTGCGCGGAGATCGGCACGCGCACGACGTTGAGGCCGCGGTCCGCCATGGCCTTCGTCGTCTGCTCGAGGTTCGCGGACCACAGACCGTGGAACACGCGCTCGCTCGCGTTGAATCCGAACCAGTTCACGCCCGTGAGCCAGACCTCCTGGCCCGCCTCGTCGACGATCTGGTTGCCCTCGACATGGAGCCAGTCCTGCGCGGGCGCGGCCTGCGCCGGAGGGGCGAGAACCAGCGGGGCGGCGACGACCGCGGCCGCGGCGAGCGCCGACACGGCGGCGCGCACGCGACGGGGAGCCGTCGACCAGGGAGCGAGTGACACGGAGTACCTCCGGGGTACGGGGTGGGCCGCGGTGCGACCGGGGGAGGTGGGGAGCGGGGGCCGTGCGTGGTCCCCGCTCGCGAGGAGCGGGGACCACGCACGGGGGGCTGCGGTGTCAGCCGTTCGTGCAGGCCGCACCGTTGACCGCGAACCCGGTCGGGGCGTTGTTCGTGCCCGAGTGGTTCCCGTTGAAGCCGATGTCGACGCTCTGGCCCGGTGCGAGCGTGGAGTTCCACGACGCGCCGGTGGCGGTGACCGCCGTGCCCGACTGGCTCCACGTGGCGCTCCAGCCCTGCTGGACCGTCTGGCCGTTCGCGAACGAGAACGTCAGCTTCCAGTTGGCCAGCGGCGTGGTGCCGGTGTTCTTCACCTTGACCGAGGCCGTGAAGCCGGAGTTCCAGCTGTTGGCCGAGTAGGTGACCGAGCAGCCACCGGTCGGGACCGTGTCGGCCGGCTTCGTGGTGACCGACAGCGCGGTCGACGACGCCGAGACGTTGCCCGCCGCGTCCTTGGCCTTGACGGTGAACGAGTACGCCGTGGCGGCGGTGAGGCCGGTCGCGGTGAAGCTCGTCGTGGTCGAGGTGCCGACCGACGTGGTGCCGTTGAAGATCTCGTAGCCCGTGACGCCGACCGCGTCGGTCGAGGCGGTCCAGGAGATCGCGGCCGAGTTCTGCGTGACCGTGCCGGCCACGAGGCCCGAAGGCGCCGTGGGAGCGGTCGTGTCGAGCGGCGGGACCGTCGTGTCGTTCGTGGTGCGGGCCGAGACCGCGGTCGACGGCGACGAGACGTTGCCGGCGGCGTCCTTGGCGCGGACGGTGAACGAGTAGGCGGTGTTGGCCGTCAGACCGGTCACCGTGAAGCTCGTCGTCGCCGAGGTGCCGACGCGCGTCGTGCCCTGGTAGACGTCGTAACCGGCCACGCCGACAGCGTCGGTCGAGGCGGTCCACGAGAGTGCGACCGAGGTGTTCGTCACCGCACCGGCCGTGACGCCCGAGGGCACCGTGGGGGCGACGGTGTCGGTCGGGTCGACCGTGCCGTTGCCCTCGATGACCGGGTAGGCGTTCTTCACGAGCGTGACGAACTGCTCCTCGAACCACTGACCCGCGAGCGGGGCGTTGGGCGTGGCGCCCGTGAGCGCGCCGGCGAGCTTCGGGGAGTTGAACGTCGGGTCGCACATGCGGTCGAACCGCTTGCCCTGGTCGTTCGCGATCTCCGACGAGGCACCGTCGGACTCGCCCGGAGGCTTGATCCAGACGAACGCGTCGAGGTGCGAGGCGGCGTAGCCGGACGGCGTCGCCTTCGGGCGCTCACCGATACCGGCACCGAGCGGGTTGCACCAGGCGCCGCGGTGCGTGCGCTTGTCGATGCGGGACTGGTCGACATAGGTGTCGAGCGTCGTGCTCGTCGACGCGGCGGTGGGACGGGCAGCACCGCCCCAGCCGTTGCGCGACGTGTCGATGAGCATGCCGGTGGTGGCCGGGAAGCCCTCGGCGACGAGCAGGCGGTGCAGGTGCGCCGTCCAGTCGATCTCGTCGAAGTCGGGGTTCCACTCGTAGTACTTCGACGAGCGGACCTGGCCGCTGCCGACCTGCTTGGTCGGGTCGGTCAGGAACGGCTCCTCGAGCGGGGTCGAGTTCGCCGTGTTGGTGACGAAGCCGTCGATCGACGCGAAGCCGGCCTTGGTCGTCTTGGCGACGTCGGCGAAGAGCTTGGCCGCCGGACCCGCGTTGGAGTCCCAGCCGAGCCAGCCCGAGTGGGCCGCGTCGATGTAGTTGTAGACGTTCGGGATCGCGTGCAGCTTGTCGAGCGCGTACTTGACGCCCTCGCGGTAGTACGGAGCCGCGGTCGCACACGTCGGCTCGGCGATGTTGGTGATGAGGTTCGGCAGCGAGTCCGGCTCGATCGTCGCCGCGACGCGGATGTCCTGGTACTTCGGGTCTGCGAGGAGCGCCGCGATCGGGTCGATGTACTCGGTCTTGTAGCGCGCGAGCCCGGCGTCCGTGGCGGGCAGCTCACCGTTCGAGGCGAGCGCGAAGCAGTCGCGACCCGGCAGGTCGTAGATGACGAGGTTGAAGACGAGCGGGGTGCCGGCCTTCTTCTGGGCCACCGCGTTGTCGAGGTGGAACTTCAGCCCGTTCCCGTCCGCGTTGCCGTTGATGGCGCTGATGCGGTCCATCCACACGGCTGTCGGCATGCTCTTGATCGCACGCATCTTCGCGGCGAGCGCCGGGTCCGAGACGCGCGTCGCTGCGCCCTCGACCGCAGCGGACCAGGTCGGGTTCACGTACTGCGTCGCACCCGCGTACGGGTTGTCGACGTGCGCCTCGGCCGCCTGGGCGCCGGTGGCGACGAAGGTCAGCGGCGCGACGACGAGCGCCGCTGCAGCTGCGGCGGTGGTGGCGGCCCTCAGCCGCTTGGGGATCTTGGACACACGGTCCTCCGGGTTGGGATCGGCGTGCCGGTCCCAAGCAGGAGGGCCCAGGCACGAGTCGCCCGGGGTGAGTCCTCGGCGACTGCCGTGAACCTCACACGCGGCGCCGCAGGCCGGGCAGCGGGTGAAGCGATTAGGCGTTTCCGCGTTACCTAATCGTGACCTTCACGCGGCCGGCGCCGAGGCCACGCCGAACACCGGGAAAGGCCACCCGCAGCAGGGCATCCCTGCCGCGGACGCCCGCCCCCGGTGCGTCGTCGTGCGCCGTCAGCGCGAGCGCGGCCCTGTGCTCCCGCGCACCGCGATGCCGCCGATCGGCACCGTGCGCTCGATGTCCGCGGTGCCGTCGAGCACCGCCAGCACGGCCTCGCCCGCCGCCGTGCCGAGGTCACCGAGCGGCAGGGGCAGCGTCGTGATCGAGGGCGTCGCGAGCCGGCACAGCGCCGAGTCGCTGCCCGCGAGGATCGACAGGTCCCACGGCACCTCGAGCCCCGTGCGACGGGCGACGTCGAGTGCCGCGACCGCCATCTGGTCCGAGTCGTACACGATGACCGACGGGGGGACCGGCGCCGTCAGCAGCCGCCGCGTGGCCGCGGCCGCCTCCTCGGGGGTGGCGTTCGTCGGCTCGTGCACGAGCCGGCCGCCGACCGCGTCCATCGCCCGCCCCAGCGCGTCCAGGCGCAGGCGCGTGCGGTGCAGCGTCGCCGGTGCGGTGACCGCGGCGACGTCGTGGTGGCCGAGCTCGAGCAGGTAGTTCGCGACGCGCGTGTACGCCTCGTCCTCGTCGAGCGAGACCGACGCGAGCCCCTGCGCGACCGACGGCGGCCCGAGCACCACGGCGGGTGCGCGCATGCGGCGCAGCGCCTCGACGCGCGGGTCCTGCGTCAGGACGTCCGTGACGACCATGACGTCGAACCGCCGCTCGGCCCACCACTCGCGGTACGTCGTGACGGCGGCCTCGGCGGAGTCCACGATCTGGAGCACGAGGGCCAGCCCGCGCTGCGCGACGACGTCCTGCGTCGCCGTGACGAAGTCGAGGAACGAGGTCGCGTGCGCGGCGGCCCCCGCCCCGCGGCTGAGCACGAGACCAACGGCTCGTGGACCGGTCCGCATCGAGCGCGCCGCCGCGCTCGGGCGCCACCCGAACTCGTCGGCGACCCGCAGGACGCGCTCGCGCGTCGCCGCCGAGACCCCCGGCCTGCCGTTCAGCGCGTACGAGACGACGGCGATCGAGACCCCTGCCGCGCGCGCCACGTCGGAGATCGTGGGGCGGCGGGAGAGCGATCCTGGGCTGTCTGCTGCGGGTGTGACCACAATCGCCTAGTGTGTCGCCCGATGCGTGCGAGCGCATCGTCTCGGCTCCGATGACGTGGACGAGGAGTGTGCATGGGCACGATTCGGCGCGGCCCGGTGGCGGCGAGCGCTCGGCGCACCATCGGCGTCCTGTCCCCGGTCGTCGGGGGCTTCTACTTCGGCGGGCTCATCGCGGGCGTCTCCCGCGCGGCACGCACGTCGGGTCACCGGGTGGTGGCGGTGCAGACCTACCCCGCGGGCCTCGACCGGGAGCGCTACCCCGACGAGCCCCTGCTCGAGGTGCCGGTCGCGCTCGGCGCGGTCGACGGCATCATCATCATCGCGAAGGCGGTGCGCCACGACCGGCTCGCGTCGGTGCAGGAGTGGGGCCGCCCGGTCGTCATGATCAGCGAGGACGAGACGCAGCTCCCCGCGCCCGTGGTCGTCCCCGACAACGCGGGCGGCGTGTGCGCGGCCGTCGAGCACCTGCTCGAGCACGGCCACACGCGCATCGCGTTCGTCGGCAGCCTCGCCCAGCGCGACATCCGCGAGCGCTACGAGGCGTACCGCGCGACGCTCGCCGAGCACGGCGTCGAGCCGGACCCCGAGTGGTTCTACGAGACCGTCGACAACCACGAGCAGGGCGGCGCGGACGCGGCGGCCCGGTTCCTCGCGGCGGGCGTGCCGACCACGGCGACGATCGCGGCGACGGACCGCAACGCGATCGGCTTCCTGCGGGCGCTGCGCGCGAGCGGGCTCGTCCTGCCGCGGGACCAGGCGGTCGTCGGGTTCGACCACACCGAGAGCGGCGCCCGGCTCGTCCCGCGCCTGTCGACGGTCGACCCGCACAACGACCGTGTCGGCGAGCTCGCCGTCAAGCTGCTGCTCGCGCGGCTGCGCGGCGAGGAGGTCGCAACGGGTGCGCACCGGGCGCCGGCGACGCTCGTGACCCGGGAGTCGTGCGGGTGCGGCGAGCCCAGCACGACGCCCGACGCGTGCCACGAGGACGGCTCGCTCGACACGTACGGCTCCACGCCGGCCCGGGCGCGGCTGCGGCGCCTGTCCGACACCGGTTTCGCAGGTCCGTCTGCGGCCGCCGGAACCCGGCGTGCGGGCGACGAGGCACGCACGAGCTGGCTGCACGCGGTGGTCGACCCGGTCGCCGCGGCCGCGGAGCGCGGCTCGGCGCCGTCCGGGGTCGCCCTCGGTCGCCTGGCGGACCTCACGTCCGCGCTGCAACCGCACCCCGAGGCGCTCGAGCAGCTCGTCTCGGCGGTCCGGGACCTCGAGAGCGAGCTCATGGGCGCGCTCCCACCGACGTCCGACCGGCACCCCGTGCTGCGTCGCGTGACGACCGAGGTGCTGCTGACCCTGACCAAGGGCTGCACGCGCCCGATGCTCGCCCGCAGCGGGTACCTCGAGCGGACGATCGCGGACCAGTACGAGGTCGACATGGACCTCCTGCGCGGCAAGGGGCCGAGCCCCCGCGCGCTCACCTGGCTCCCACGGGCCGTGCGTGGGCCGGCGTGCTTGGGCCTGTGGGTCGGTCACGAGCGGTCCCCGGGCGACCGGGAGATCGAGATCGTCGGCGTCAACGACACGTCGGGCACGCTCTCGCGCCTCATCGGACTGCGCACGCCCGCGAGCCAGTTCCCGCCGCCGGCGCTGACGCGGGCGGGGACGATCGGGAGCACCGAGCTCACGTTCGTCATCCCCGTGACGTTCGGCGGGAGCGACTGGGGCCTGCTCGCGATCGACGGGAACGTCGAGACGCGCATGACGAGCGCGCGCGACAAGTACAACCACTGGGCGGCGCTGCTCGCGGTCGCGCTCGACCAGGAGCGGCTCGTGGCCTCGCTGCGGGACCAGCGCCGCGCGCTCGAGCAGGCGGCGGCCCGGGAGCGAGCGCTGGCCGACACCGTCCGGGCGAGCGAGGAACGGTACGCGCTCGCGTCGATGGCGGCGCAGGACGGCACGTGGGACTGGGACGTCTCCGCGGGCACGGTCTACTACTCGCCCCGGTGGAAGCAGACGCTCGGCTACGAGGAGGACGAGATCGGCTCCTCGCCGACCGAGTGGCTCGAGCGGGTGCACCCCGACGACCGCGACGAGCTCTCGGCGTCGATCGCCGCTCAGCTCGGTGGTGCCCGCACGCCGCTCGAGCTCGAGCACCGCGTGCGCACGTCGTCGGGCGACTACCGCTGGATGATGTGCCGCGCGGTCACGGTGCTCGACGACGCCGGCTGCCCGGCCCGCCTCGTCGGTGCGCTCGTCGACATGACCGAGCGCAAGGAGCAGGAGCTCGCGCTGCGCCGCAACGCGCTGCGCGACCCCGAGACCGGGCTCGCGAACCGCATGCTGTTCCTCGACCGGCTGGGCGCCGCGATCAAACGCACCCGCCGCTCGGGGCACTTCGACTGCACGGTCGTGCTGCTGCGGGTGGTCGCCGAGCCGGGGCACCCGCTGCGCGACGACGGCACCGAGCTGGGCGACGGCGACGTCGAGGTGCGTCGGGAGGTCGTGCGCCGGCTGCGGCGAGCGCTGCACGAGGGCGACTCGGCGGCGCGGCTCGGCCAGGACGAGTTCGCGGTGCTGCTCGACGACGTGGGCGCCGGCGGTGACCCGGTGCGCGTCGAGGAGCTCCTGACGCACGTGCGGACCGACCTCGGCGTCGACGTCGCCGTCGGGGTCCTGTCGAGCATCCAGCGCTTCCACGACGCCGACGACGCCCTGCGCGAGGCGGACATCGCGCTGCTCCGGGCGCAGACGCAGCCCGACCCGCGGCGCCGCTCGACCGTGCGCTGATCGAGGGCGGCCGGGGGCCGGGGAGGTCGTTCGCCGAGTGTCGGGCCGAAGGCCCGCGGGCTCAGCGGGCGGCGTGCGGGCGGGCGTGGCGCTCGCGCGAGTCCGAGCGGTTCTCGGGACGACGCTCGCCCCGGTGCGTGCTCGGGCCGGTCGGTCGCGAGGCGCCCTGGCCGCTGCGCGGGCCCGGTCCCTCGTCGACCCGGATGCGCATCGGACGGCCCGCGACGCGCGCGCGCCCGATGCGGTCGAACGCCTCGGGCGTCAGGCCGCCGGGGATCTCGACGAGCGAGAAGCTCGGGAAGATGTCGATCTTCCCCAGGTCCTTGCCGGTCAGCCCGCCCTCGTTCGTGAGCGCACCGACGATCGCGCCCGGCTGCACGCCGTGCGTGTGCCCGACCGCGATGCGGTAGCGGAGCGCACCGTCGGGACGGTGGCTGGTCCGCCGCGGGCCGGAGCCCGACGCCGACGACCGCTGGCCGTCGCGCTCGGGGCTGAGCGACGCCCGCGAGAGCGCGTCGTCCATGTCGTCACCCTGCGTGGGGCGTGCGCTCGGGCCGGTGTCGCCGACCGCGAGCGCCGCGAGGACCGCCACGAGCTCGACCGGGTCGACGCCCGGGTTCGCGCCCAGGTACTCGCTCACCGCGGTGCGGTAGAGGTCGAGCCGGCCGAGCGCGGTGCGCTCCTCGACCTGCCCGAGCAGCTTGGTCACGCGGTGCGCGGAGACGTCGGCGGGCGAGGGGATCTGGATCTCCTCGAGGCGCTGGCGGGTCGTCCGCTCGATTGCGCGCAGGCGGTGCTGCTCGCTCGGCGTGACGAACGTGAGCGCCTCACCCGTGCGCCCGGCGCGGCCGGTGCGGCCGATGCGGTGCACGTACGCCTCGGGCTCGGTCGGGACGTCGAAGTTCACGACGAGCCCGATGCGGTCGACGTCGAGCCCGCGCGCAGCGACCTCGGTCGCGACGAGCACGTCGAGCGTGCCGTTGCGCAGGCGCTCGACGATCTTCTCGCGGTCACCCTGCGCGACCTCGCCCGAGATGTACGCCGCGGGGATGCCGCGCTCGACGAGCGCGCTGCCGACCTCCTCGGCCGCGCCGCGGGTCCGCACGAAGACGATCGCGGCCTCGGCGTCCGAGACGGCCAGGACGCGCGCGAGCGCACCGGTCTTGTGCCGGAACGGCACGACCGCGTAGGTCTGGCGGATGTCGGTCACGGTCGACGACTGGCGCGAGACGGTGATCTCGACCGGGTCGGTCAGGTGGTGCGCGGCGACGCGGCGGATCGCGGGCGGCATCGTCGCGGAGAACAGGGCGACCTGACGCTGGGCCGGCGCGAACGCGAAGATCTTCTCGACGTCCTCCGCGAAGCCCATGCGGAGCATCTCGTCGGCCTCGTCGAGCGCGAGGAAGCGCACGTCGTCGAGGCGCAGCGTGCGCCGGTCGAGGTGGTCCATGACGCGGCCGGGCGTGCCGACGACGATCTGGGCGCCGCGGGCCAGCGCGCGCTGCTGGGGGAGGAACGGCGAGCCGCCGTACACGGCGACGACCTCGACGCCCGGCAGGTGCCGCGCGAAGGACTCGATCGCCTCGGCGACCTGCATCGCGAGCTCGCGCGTCGGGGTCAGGACGAGCGCCTGCACCTGGCGCAGCTCGGGGTCGATCGCGGCGAGGAGCGGCAGGCCGAACGCGGCGGTCTTGCCGGTGCCGGTCTGGGCGACGCCCGTGATGTCGCGGCCGGCGAGGAGCGCCGGGATGGCCTCGGCCTGGATCGCGGAGGGGATCTCGAAGCCGAGGTCGGCGATCGCGCGCTCGAGCGCCTCGGGCAGGCCGAGGTCGGCGAAGGCGGGGCCGGTGGGGGAGGTCGCGGGCAGCGTGGGGTCGGTCAAGGTCATGTGGGATCACCGATCGTGTGCGGGGGAGTGGCGTCGTGGCCGGCCAGGGGGGCCGTCCAGGAGGTCGCTTGTCCCGAACACATCGACGGTGCGGACACCGGCACAGACACACGAGGGAAGCGCGACAAACTCCGGGGGTGATCCCAGCCTACCGGGCCACCGCCGTCCTGGCGTGGGGACCGGGGGTGACGTCGGGCACACGGGGACCTCGCGCGGTCCTCCGACGCGACGCCGCGAGCAGTGCCGGGGGCCCGGGGGCAGCGTCAGACGAGGCCGGTGCGCCGCCCCTCGATCACGGGGCACGTGTCCATCACGACGTCGAGACCCGCGGCGAGCGCGCGCTGCGACGCCTCCTCGTCGACGACGCCGAGCTGGAGCCACACCGCGCCCGCCCCGGCCGCGATCGCGTCGTCGACGACGGCGCCCGCGAGCCGCGAGTTCACGAAGACGTCGACGACGTCCACCCGCCCGGGGACGTCCGCGAGCGCGGCGTACCCGGCGGCGCCGTGCACGGTCTCCGCCCGGGGGTGCACCGGGACGATCTCGTGGCCGAGCGTGCCCTGGACGTAGGCCGCGACGCCGAACGCGGCCCGCGCACGGTTCGTGGACAGCCCGACGACCGCCCAGCGCGCCGGGGTCGTCAGGAGCCGGCGGATGACCTCGGGGTCGTTGACGTGGCTCACCCACCCAGCGAACCACAGCGCCCCGTCCGGCACAGCGCCCGGGCTCGCTCGGGACGCCGCACGCGGAGGCGGCGCACCGCGCACCGGGGCGCGGCGCCCAGCACCGCCGCGTGGGCACGCCGCCCGGCGCCCGGCGGGCCCCGCGGGCCGGCCCTACTGTGAGGGCGTGCCGAGACCATCGCTGACCCTGGCCGCCGACGGTGACGTCCTGCGCGGGGCCTTCGCCGCCGTCCGCCGGGAGCTCGAGGTGCCCGAGGAGCTGCCCGCCGACGTGCTCGCCGAGGCCCACGCGGCCGCGACGTCGACGCAGGACCCGTACGACGGCGAGCGGACCGACCTGCGCGACGTCCCGTTCGTGACCATCGACCCGCCGGGGTCGACCGACCTCGACCAGGCGGTGCACCTCGAGCGCCGCGGCACGGGCTACCGCGTCCGGTACGCGATCGCGGACGTCGCCGCGTTCGTGCGGGCCGGCGGCGCCATCGACGCGGAGGCGCACCGGCGCGGGGAGACCGTCTACTGCCCGGACGGGCGCATCCCGCTGCACCCCGCGGAGCTGTCCGAGGGTGCGGCGTCGCTGCTCGCGGGCGTCGAGCGGCTCGCCGTGGTGTGGACCTTCGACCTCGATGCCGAGGGAGCGGTGGCGTCGACCGACGTGCGCCGGGGACGGGTGCGCAGCCGCGAGCAGCTCGACTACGCCGGCGTCCAGGCGCAGCTCGCCTCGGCGGGCCGCGACGACCTGCCGGCGCTGCTCGCCGAGATCGGCACGCTGCGCGCCCGGCAGGAGCGGGCCCGCGGCGGCGTCTCGCTCGGGCGCCCGGAGCAGGAGGTCGTGCCCGACAGCACCGGCTGGCGTCTCGAGTACCGCGCGCCGCTGCCGGTCGAGGACCACAACGCGCAGATCTCGCTGCTGACCGGCATGGCTGCCGCGGGGCTGATGCTCGACGCCGGCGCCGGGATCCTGCGGACGATGCCCCCGGCCGACGCCGAGGCGCTCGCCCGGCTGCGGCGGCAGGCACGCGCGCTCGGGGTGGCGTGGGCCGACGGCGAGGAGTACGGCGACGTCCTCGCGCGGCTCGACCACACCGAGCCGGGGACGGCCGCGTTCCTCTCCGCGGCGACGGCGCTGTTCCGCGGTGCGGCCTGGACGCCGTTCGACGGCACTCCGCCCGCGCAGCCGCTGCACGGCGCCATCGCGGCGCCGTACGCGCACGTGACCGCGCCGCTGCGCCGGCTCGTCGACCGGTACGGGCTCGAGGTCAGCCTCGCGGCGCACGCCGGGACGCCGGTCCCGGAGTGGGTGACGGCCGCGCTGCCCACGCTCGGGGAGGAGATGGCGACGGCCGCGCGGCGGTCGTCCGCGGTGGACCGCGCGTGCACCGACGTCGTCGAGGCCGCCGTGCTGGCGCTGCACGTCGGTACGGTCTTCGACGGTGTCGCGCTCGACCACGACACCGTGCAGCTCGCCGACCCCGCCGTCGTGGCGCGGTGCGACGGCGAGGACCTCCCCGTCGGGGAGCGCGTCCGGGTGCGGCTGGTGCGGGCCGACGTCGACACGCGCGAGGTCCGCTTCACGCTCGACGCGGACGTGCGGGCCGCGGAGCCTGCGCGCCCCTGACCCGACCGGCCGGGTGTCCGGCACGCCCTCGCGGAGGCCTGACCCGACACCTGCTCACGTCGTCCACCTGATCACCGCGTGTGCCGGTCCGTGCCCACGCACCGGCACCATAGGATCGTCCCCGTCCATCCGGGTCGACGTCAGGGGAGGCAGTGACCGAGCAGGGTGCCGTCTCGGATCGCGTCCTGACCGTCCCGAACGTGATCAGCCTCGTGCGGCTGGTCCTCGTGCCGGTGTTCGCGGTCCTCATCGCGGTCGGCAACGACGGGTGGGCCCTGGTCGTCCTCGCGGTCTCCGGTGCGAGCGACTGGCTCGACGGGGTGCTCGCGCGGCGCCTCGGCCAGGTCTCGAAGCTCGGCCAGATGCTCGACCCGGCGGCGGACCGCCTCTTCATCCTCGTGACGCTGCTCGGGCTGGCGTGGCGCGACCTCGTGCCGTGGTGGCTGGTCGCCGTGCTCGTGGCGCGCGACGTCCTCCTGCTCGGGCTGTTCGCCGTGGTCGCGCGGCACGGCTACGGCCCGCTCCCCGTCCACCTCGCGGGCAAGGCCGGCACGTTCGCCCTGCTCTATGCGTTCCCGCTCCTGCTGCTCGCTGAGTGGCGTGCACCGATCGGGACCGTCTCCTACGTCCTCGGGTGGGCGTTCGCCTGGTGGGGGATCGCGCTCTACTGGTTCGCCGGCCTGATCTACGTCGTCCAGGCGCGTCGGCTGCTCGCCGTCGACGGGCGCACCGGCGCATGACGTCCCGGCACCGTCCCGCACCCGTGCCGACCGTGCCCCGGGTGGCGGACGCGTCGATGACGCTGCTCAACGAGGTGATCCGGCGCCCGCTGGACCCCGGCTACGCGATGGTCGCCGAGCGCCGCCGCAGCCAGGGCGACCCCCCGCGCTCCACGCCGCGCCGCGTCGTGCTCCTGCTCACCGCCGTCGGGCTCGGGCTGGCGACGACCGCAGCGACCCTCGCGCTGCGGGCGCCCGAGCCGTCGGTGCTCGCGGCCCGCTCGTTGCTCGAGGAGCAGATCACCGAGCGGACGGCTGCGGTCGAGCGGCTGCGTGAGGAGAACGCCGACCGCAGCCGGGAGATCGCGGAGCTGCAGGCCGCAGTGCTCGCCGCGGAGGACACCGAGCTGCTCGAGCGGATCGCCGCCGACTCCCTCGTCTCCGGTGCGGTCCCGGTCACCGGGCCGGGCCTACGGATCACGATCAAGGACGGACCTCCGCGAGCGCCGGGGGACGAGGCGCTCTCGCGGGTCCAGGACCAGGACCTGCAGATCCTCGTCAACGGGCTGTGGGCGGTCGGCGCGGAGGCGATCGCCGTCGACGGCCAGCGCCTGACGTCGACGACCGCGATCCGCAGCGCCGGCAGCGCGATCCTCGTCGACCTCGTGCCGCTGTCGGGCCCCTACGTCGTCGAGGCGATCGGCGACACGCAGAAGCTGCACACCGGTCTCGCGCGGTCGAGCGTCGGCACGTACCTGAGCGACCTGACGGTGAGCTGGGGCATCGGGGTGGACATCTCGTCGCAGTCCGAGCTCGAGCTCCCGTCCGCCGCGCGCCCCGGCCTGCGGTCCGCGAGCGTGCCCCTCGGCGTCCCCCTCCTGGGTGGCGCGACGCAGGGCCCGGTCGGGACGGGCACGCCGACGGGTACCGTGACGGACGAGCAGCAGGACCCGGCGGGGTCCGGGGGATGACGCGCACGAGGAGGAGCTGTCCGTGATCGCAGTGATCGGCCTGGTCGTCGGCGTCGTCGCCGGGCTGCTCGTGCAGCCCACGGTGCCCGTGGGACTGCAGCCCTACCTGCCGATCGCGGTCGTGGCGGCGCTCGACGCGCTGTTCGGCGGCCTGCGCGCGCTGCTCGACGGGATCTTCGACGACCGCGTGTTCCTCGTGTCGTTCCTGTCCAACGTCGTGGTCGCCGCGTTCATCGTGTTCCTCGGTGACCAGCTCGGGGTCGGCACGCAGCTCTCGACCGGCGTCGTCGTCGTGCTCGGCATCCGGATCTTCTCCAACGCCGCGTCCATCCGTCGCCACCTGTTCAAGGCATGACGCGCGCACCCGAGTCCGACGAGCCGGTCGACGCCCGCACCGGACCCGTCGCGCTGCCTGCCCGGACCGGCGGGGCGTCCGGACCGCGCGACCTCGTGACCGACGGGGTCGAGCCCGGCGAGGTCGGGTCCGGCGAGGTGGGGCCCGACGGCCTCGCGCCGCACGATCCGGCGCCTGAGGACCTCGCCGCCGACGGCCTCGCCCCGGACGACGCCGTGCCGGACGGCCTCGCCCCCGACGACGCGGGGCCGGACGACACGGTGCCGGACGACACGGTCGCGGACGAGCGGCGCAACGACGTGCCGTCCGACGAGGCAGCGTGGGAACGGGCGGCCCGCGCCGCTGCGCTCGAGGTGCCCGAGCGCCATGACGACCCGCAGGACGACGAGCGTGCCGGCGTGCAGGGTGCCGGCGCTCTGGTCGGTACTCCGGGCGACGAGACAGCGCCCCCCACCCGGCTGGTGCCGCGCGTCGAGCCCCCTCCGCTCGTCACCGACGACGAGCCCGCCTGCTCGTCCGGCTGGCTGCCGGACGCCGCTGCGGGTGCCCACGACGACGACACGACCGAGGCGGACGACGACGCGGTCCCCAGGCCGGCGCTCCCGCCCGGGGTCGACCCGTGGGAGGCCTCCGCGCCCGGCGCCCGGCTCTCCTGGCCGCCCCTCGAGCTCCCCGGACGGCCCGACGAGGTCGACCCCATCTCGGGCGACGACCCCGGCGCGCTCCTCGACCACGACGCCGCTGACCCGGGCCCCGGAGACGACACGGGCCCGCACGACCACCACGAGCCCGGGCCGCACGGCGCGCGCACCTCCGACCACGGGCCGCGCGCCGGGCATGCGCTCGACGCGGGCGTCCCGCCCACCCCCGCCGACGAGCGCGACGCGGAGGTCCCGGACATCGCGCCGACACCGGGCCCGAGTCCGGACGACAGGCAGCCGCACGGGCTGCCCCACGACGACTCCGCCCCGCCCGACCCGGACCCGGCCGTCGAGGACCCGGCCGACCCGTCCGACCCGTCGTCGGACGACGGCGAGCACGCCCCGTCGGTGCCCGCTCGCCCGGTGCCGGGCACCCCGGTCGACGAGCGCGAGCCGGGGCCGACCGGTGCGACGGCGCCCGCCCCGGCACCGGAGCACGCCGCGCCCGCGCCCGCCGGTGCCGAGCCCCCCGAGGCGTGGCGCACGCTCGGCCGCAGCCTGCGCCCGCGCGCCAACCGGGCCCAGGTCCTCGCGGGCGTGCTGTGCGGGATGCTCGGCTTCGCGGTCGTCGTGCAGGTCCGCCAGACGCACGACGAGGGGCTCTCGACGCTGCGGCAGTCCGAGCTCGTCGGCATCCTCGACCAGACGACCCGGCAGGGGGACGAGCTCGAGCGGGAGGCGGACTCCCTCGAGCGCACGCGCCAGAAGCTGCTCACCGGCTCGACGAGCAGCCAGGCCGCGCTGGACGCCGCGATGAGCAGCGCCGCGACGCAGGGCATCCTCGCGGGCCGGCTCCCCGCCGAGGGCCCGGGACTGACCATCACCGTGACGGACCCGGACGGCGTCGTCGCGGCCCGGTCGCTGCTCAACCTGCTCGAGGAGCTGCGCAACGCGGGCGCCGAGGCCGTCCAGCTCAACGACCTGCGCATCACGGCGAGCAGCTACGTCGTCGAGGGCGAGGGGCGGGGCGTCGTGGTCGACGGCGTCGCGGTCGAGCCGCCGTACCGGTGGCTCGTGATCGGCGACCCGGCGACGATGGGCAACGCGATGGAGATCCCGGGCGGGGCGTTCGCGACGATCCGCAACGACGGGGGGCGCCCGACGGCGGTGCAGCAGGACGAGCTCAGCATCCCGGCGACCCGCACGGTGCCCGAGCCGCGGTTCGCGACCCCGCTCGCGCCCGAGGAGGGCTGACCTGGCGCCGCTGCGGCGGCGTCGGTGCAGGTTGACCGGCGTCGCGTGCTGCACGCAGGGCTCACGTCCGCATAGGCTGTGCGCGACCCGGCACCAGTGCCGTGGTCGTCGGCACGACGAGTCCCGGGAGGCGGCATGAGCGACGAACGGCACCTGCCCGAGCAGCGTGGTGCGCAGGACGCCCGGCAGAGCGCCCGGACGTCGTCGGACACGACGATCAGCTTCGGCAACCTCGACCCGGTCGACCTCGACCTGGTCGCCCCCTCGGGCCTCACGGCCGACGAGCTCGCCGCCGTCCAGGCGCTCCCGCCCACGTCGGCGCTCCTGATCATGCAGCGCGGGCCGTCGGTGGGCGCGCGCTTCCTGCTCGACGCGGAGCGCACCGTCGCGGGGCGCAGCACGGACGCGGACGTGTTCCTCGACGACGTGACGGTCTCGCGCAAGCACGCCGAGTTCGTCCGCGAGGCCGACGACTTCGTGGTGCGCGACATCGGCTCGCTCAACGGCACGTACGTGAACCGCCGCCGGATCGACGCAGCCGCGCTGCGCGCCGGCGACGAGGTCCAGATCGGCAAGTACCGCCTGACGTTCCACCCGAGCCCGGCTCGGGACGGCGACCGTCGCGGCCCTGCGAGCTCTGCCGACGCCCGGTCATGAGGGCGGGCGAGCGCACGTCCCGGCTCGCCGCAGCCTCGGAGGGTCCCGCACCGACCCGGGCGGGCGCGCCTGACCCGCAGGTGGGCGCGGGCGCCGTCGTCGAGCCGTGGCCCCGCGGCATCTCGCGCCGCGCGTCGATGCGCATCTCCGACGTGCTCGCCGCGCTGCGGATCGAGTTCCCGGCGGTCACCAACAGCAAGCTCCGCTTCCTCGAGGAGCAGGGGCTCGTCGAGCCGGTCCGCACACCCGCGGGCTACCGGCAGTACAGCCCCGCGGACATCGAACGGCTGAGGTACGTGCTGCGCCAGCAACGCGACCGCTACATGCCGCTCAAGGTCATCGGCGAGCAGCTCGCCGCGCTCGACGCGGGGGACGACGACGAGCCCGCCCCGCGCGCTCAGCTCGCGACGCGTGACGGTGTGGTGCAGGGCCCCGCGGTCGCCGCGCGCTACACCGGGGACGCCCTCGCCCGGGAGGCCGGTGTCGACGTCGCGCTCGTCGAGGAGCTCGTGCGCTCCGGCGTCCTGCGCCCGAGCGTGTCCGGCCACTTCGACCCGTGGGCCCGCGACGTCGTGGTGCTCGCGGCGGCGCTCGGCGAGCACGGGGTCGACGCGCGTCACCTGCGGGTCTTCCGCGCGGCCGCGGACCGTCAGGCGGACCTCGTCGAGCAGATCGTCGCGCCCTGGCGCGGTCACAACGCCGCGTCGTCCCGGGCGCGCGCGGGGACGCTGGCCGCCGAGGTCGGCGAGCTGTGCACGCAGCTGCACACCGCGCTGCTCCGTTCCGCGGTCTCCGGCCTCACCTCCTGACGGCGTCGGGTCGCCGCCCGAGCGTGCGGTGGTTCTCGTGCAGACGCGCGGCCGTTCGGGTCGTAGCGTGAGGGTGTGGCGGACGACGAGCAGCTGGTGCAGGTGGAGGTCGTCGGGGTGCGTCAGCACCTCGTGGACGACGAGCTCGTCGTGCTCCTGCTCGACCCGGCCGCGGAGCTGTTCGTCCCGATCCTGATCGGCCCCACCGAGGCGACCGCGATCGCGTCGGCGCAGGCGGGCATCGTGCCGCGCCGGCCGATGACGCACGACCTGCTGTGCGACGTCGTCGCCGCGCTCGGGTCCGCGGTCGCGACGGTCGAGATCACGGAGCTGCGGCAAGGCGTCTTCCACGCGGCCCTCGTGCTCGCGTCGGGGGTCCGGGTCGACTCGCGCGCGTCCGACGCGATCGCGGTCGCGGTGCGGGTCGGGTGCCCGGTGCTGTGTGCCGCCGAGGTCGTCGCGGTCGCCGGCATCGAGGCGTCGGACGGCCCGTCGGAGCAGGAGGTCGAGCGCTTCCGGGCGTTCCTCGAGCAGGTCAGCGCGGAGGACTTCCTCACCGGTCAGGAGCCGGGGCCCGCCGGGGAGCCGGGCGCCCGCGAGGAGGAGGACGAGGACGAGGACCCCGAGCAGCGGCCCGGAGGGTGAGCCGACCCTCAAGCAGCGGGTGAGACACGCCGGGACGACACGCCGGTTCGGCGCGTCGCTCCGCGTCGTTGACGCCCCCAGGGTGCAGGCTTAGCGTTGCAAGGTCAGACATCCGAGGCAGGACGGCGCCGCTGCGTGAGACGCGGCCTCCTGAGCAGGCGCCGATCAGGGCGGGTGCGGGCGTGAGTGGAGGACGCGTGAGCGGCAGCGGGGAGAGCGTGGAGGTCGCGGGCGGGGTCCCGCAGCGCGCACAGGGGCTGCTGTTCGGCGACGAGCTGCCGGACCTGGACACGGCGACGGGGTACCGCGGGCCCACGGCGTGCCGCGCGGCCGGCATCACCTACCGCCAGCTCGACTACTGGGCGCGGACCGGCCTCGTCGAGCCGACGATCCGGCCCGCGACGGGCTCAGGCACGCAGCGCCTGTACAGCTTCCGCGACATCCTCGTGCTGAAGGTCGTCAAGCGCCTCCTCGACACCGGGGTCTCGCTGCAGCAGATCCGCGCGGCGGTCGGTCACCTGCGCGAGCGCGGCGTCGACGACCTGGCGCGGATCACCCTCATGTCCGACGGCGCGAGCGTGTACGAGTGCACGTCCGCCGACGAGGTCATCGACCTCGTGCAGGGTGGGCAGGGCGTCTTCGGCATCGCCGTCGGGCGCGTCTGGCGCGAGGTCGAGGGCACGCTCGCGCAGCTGCCGACCGAGCGCGCGGACGACGACACGCACGACGCCGTCCCGGCCCAGCCGAGCGCCGCGGACGAGCTCGCCGCCCGCCGCCAGGCCCGCACCGCCGGCTGACCAACAGCCGGCGGACCACGCACCGAGGACCCGGACGCGCTCGACGCGGCCGGGTCCTGCTGCGTGCGCACCCGCGGCGACCGCGCCGTGGTCGTGCACCGCGGACGGGTCAGCGCGCGCCGGGTGCGCGCAGGGCGCGCTCGAGGAGGTCCTCGAACACCTGAGAGAGCTCGGCGGCTGCGGCTCCGGGCCAGGCGTGCACCGGCTGGGCGGCGCCCTGCGCCTGCTGCAGCGCCGCCCGCTCCGGCACCTGCGGCGCGAGCACGAGCGGCCCGTAGAGCGTGCGGAGCTCCTCGAGCCGGAACGCCTGCTCGACCGACCTCGACCGCACCCGGTTGACGACCACGCCGAGCGGCTGGAGCGAGGGCGCGGCGCCGCGGCGCAGCTCGTCGATCGTGCGCATCGCGCGCCCGACGGCCATGACCGAGAACAGCCCTGGTTCGGTGACGATGACCGCGCGGTCGCTCGCGACCAGGCCCGTGCGGGTCAGGCCGCCCAGGGACGGCGGGCAGTCGACGAGCACGAGGTCGTAGCCGCTGACCCACGAGAGCGCGAACCGCAGGCCGTCGAGGCCGGCGCCGGCGTCGTCGACGCGGTCGTGGCGCACGGACCGGGGGGAGCCGACGAGCACGTCCAGCCCGTCGTCGGCCCACGAGCTCGGCACCGTGGCGCGTCGCATCGTCTCGGCGCTGGGGTCGTCGAGCACCGCGGCGACGTCGTCCTGGCCGTCCACGCCCGCGCCGAGCGCGAGCGTGCAGTCGGCCTGGGGGTCGAGGTCGACGACGAGCGTCCGCAGGCCGAGCTCGAGCGCCGCCGAGGCGAGGCCGAGCGTGACGGACGTCTTCCCGACACCGCCCTTGAGGCTGCACACTCCGAGGACCAGCACGGCGCCACGGTAACGCCGTGATCAGTCCGTGCACGAATCCCTGCGCCGATTCAGAACCGTGGCAGGATTCCGACCGGTACCCCGCACCGGCGTTCGGTATGCGGTTGGTCATGACCGGCCCCCGAGCCGGTCGCTACGGTGCTGCCGAACCTACGGATGGGGTGAGTCGTGTTCTCCAAGGTGCTGGTCGCGAACCGCGCAGAGATCGCCGTGCGTGCGTTCCGCGCGACGTACGAGCTGGGCGCGCGGACGGTCGCCGTGTTCCCGCACGAGGACCGGAACTCCGAGCACCGGCTCAAGGCCGACGAGGCGTACCCGATCGGGACGCCGGGTCACCCGGTGCGCGCCTACCTCGACATCGAGGAGATCATCCGCGTCGCGCACGACTCGGGCGCCGACGCGATCTACCCCGGGTACGGCTTCCTGTCGGAGAACCCGGACCTCGCGCGCGCCGCCCAGGCCGCCGGGATCACGTTCATCGGCCCGCCGCCGGAGGTGCTCGAGCTCGCGGGCAACAAGGTCCGCGCGCTGCAGGCCGCCCGCGACGCCGGCATCCCGGTGCTCCCGTCGACGGCGCCGTCCAAGGACGTCGACGAGCTCATCGCGGCGGCGGACGAGGTCGGCTTCCCGATCTTCGTCAAGGCGGTCGCCGGCGGTGGCGGGCGCGGGATGCGTCGCGTCAACACCCGGGACGCCCTGCCCGACGCCCTCGCCGCGGCGATGCGCGAGGCCGACGCGGCGTTCGGCGACCCGACGGTCTTCCTCGAGCGCGCCGTGCTGCGCCCGCGGCACATCGAGGTGCAGATCCTCGCGGACGGCGAGGGCAACGTCGTCCACCTCTTCGAGCGCGACTGCTCGCTGCAGCGGCGCCACCAGAAGGTCGTCGAGATCGCGCCGGCGCCGAACCTCGACCCCGAGATCCGTGACGCGCTGTGCCGGGACGCCGTGGCGTTCGCGCGGAGCATCGGCTACCAGAACGCGGGCACCGTCGAGTTCCTCCTGGACACGGTCGGAGACCGTGCGGGTGAGCACGTCTTCATCGAGATGAACCCGCGCATCCAGGTCGAGCACACGGTGACCGAGGAGGTCACGGACATCGACCTCGTCTCCTCCCAGATCCGCATCGCGGCGGGGGAGACGCTCGCCGACCTCGGCATCTCGCAGGACACCGTCCGGGTCAACGGGTCGGCGCTGCAGACGCGCATCACGACCGAGGACCCGGCGAACGGCTTCCGGCCCGACACCGGCCGGATCATCGCCTACCGCTCCCCGGGCGGCGCCGGCGTGCGCCTCGACGGCGCGACGGCGACCGCGGGCTCGGAGATCTCGGGCCACTTCGACTCGATGCTGGTCAAGCTCACGTGCCGCGGGCGGGACTTCCCGACGGCGGTCCGCCGGGCGCGCCGCGCGCTCGCCGAGTTCCGCATCCGCGGCATCCGGACGAACATCCCGTTCCTGCAGGCGGTGCTCGCCGACCCCGAGTTCGCGGCGGGGCAGGTCTCGACGTCCTTCATCGACGAGCGGCCCGAGCTGCTCGCGGCGCGCGAGAACCGTGACCGCGGGACGCGCCTGCTCTCCTACCTCGGTGACGTGACGGTCAACCGCCCGCACGGCCCCCGGCCCACGGACGCGATCGACCCGCGGACCAAGCTCCCGAAGGTCGACCTGACGGCTCCCGCCCCGCACGGCAGCCGCCAGCGCCTGCTCGAGCTCGGTCCCGAGGGCTTCGCGCGGGCGCTGCGCGAGCAGACCGCGGTGGCGGTCACGGACACGACGTTCCGCGACGCGCACCAGTCGCTGCTCGCGACGCGCGTGCGCACGCACGACCTGCTCGGGGTGGCGTCGACCCAGGCCCGTGCGCTGCCTCAGCTGCTGTCGGTCGAGGCGTGGGGCGGTGCGACGTACGACGTCGCGTTGCGCTTCCTCGGCGAGGACCCCTGGGACCGCCTCGCGGCGCTGCGCGAGAGCATGCCGAACCTCGCGATCCAGATGCTGCTGCGCGGCCGGAACACGGTCGGCTACACGCCGTACCCGACCGAGGTGACCGAGGCGTTCGTCCGGGAGGCGACCGCGACGGGCATCGACATCTTCCGCATCTTCGACGCGCTCAACGACGTCGAGCAGATGCGTCCCGCGATCGACGCGGTGCGCGAGGCGGGCACGCCGATCGCCGAGGTCGCGCTGTGCTACACGGGCAACCTGCTCGACCCGGCGGAGAACCTGTACACGCTCGACTACTACCTGCGTCTCGCGGACCGGATCGTCGAGGCCGGCGCGCACGTCCTCGCGATCAAGGACATGGCGGGTCTGCTGCGCCCGGCGGCGGCCGCGAAGCTCGTCACGGCGCTGCGGGCGCGGTTCGACCTGCCGGTCCACCTGCACACCCACGACACGACCGGCGGGCAGATGGCGACGCTGCTCGCGGCTGCCGACGCCGGGGTCGACGCGGTCGACGCGGCGAGCGCCGCGATGGCCGGGACGACGAGCCAGCCGCCCATGTCGGCGCTCGTCGCCGCGCTCGAGCACACGCCGCGGGCCACGGGCCTGAGCCTGCGCACCGTGTGCGACCTCGAGCCGTACTGGGAGGCCGTGCGCCGCCTGTACCGGCCGTTCGAGTCGGGCCTGCCGGGTCCGACGGGGCGCGTCTACGAGCACGAGATTCCGGGCGGGCAGCTGTCGAACCTGCGTCAGCAGGCGATCGCCCTGGGCCTCGGCAGCCGCTTCGAGGACATCGAGTCGACCTACGCGGCCGCGGACCGCATCCTCGGCCGCCTCGTGAAGGTCACGCCGTCGTCCAAGGTCGTCGGCGACCTCGCCCTGCACCTCGTCGCGCGCGGCGCCGACCCGGCGGAGTTCGCGGCGAACCCGCAGGACTTCGACATCCCCGACTCGGTCATCGGGTTCCTGTCCGGGGAGCTCGGCGACCCGCCCGGCGGCTGGCCCGAGCCGTTCCGCTCGCGCGCCCTCGCGGGCCGCACGGTGCGGACGGCGATCACGCCGCTCAGCGACCAGGACCGCCAGGATCTCGACGGCGACTCCGCGACGCGGCGCGACCGCCTCAACCACCTGCTGTTCGCGGGTCCGACCAAGGAGTACGAGACCTTCAACCGTGCCTACGGCGACGTGAGCGTGCTCGACACGACGCGCTACCTGTACGGGATGGCCGCGGGCGACGAGGTCGACATCGTGCTCGGGCGCGGCGTGCGGCTCCTCGTCGGGCTCGAGGCCGTGGGCGAGGCCGACGAGCGCGGCATGCGGACCGTCATGTTCACGCTGAACGGGCAGATCCGACCCCTGCAGGTCCGCGACCGCACGGTCGAGGTCGACATCGCGACCGCCGAGAAGGCCGACCCCGGCACGCCGGGTCACATCGCGGCGCCGTTCGCCGGTGCGGTCACGCCGGTCGTGCAGGAGGGCCAGTCGGTCGAGGCGGGCCAGACCGTCGCGACCGTCGAGGCCATGAAGATGGAGGCGGCGATCACGACGCCGATCGCCGGCAAGGTGCAGCGGCTCGCGATCGGTGCGGTCCAGCAGCTCGAGGGCGGCGACCTGGTGATGGTCGTCGCCTGACCCCCGCGGAGGTCGGCCGTGCACGTCCGGCGGCCGACCTCGCGTGGCGCGCGTCACCTCGCGGGGGACATGCTGGGCGCATGACGACCGAGCTCAGCTTCTGGGGCCATGCCTGCATCCGTCTCGACCGGGAGGGCCGGCGCCTCGTCGTCGACCCGGGGTCGTTCAGCTCCCCGGACGCCCTCACCGGCGCCCAGGCGGTTCTCGTGACGCACGAGCACGCCGACCACGTCGTCCCCGACCAGCTGCGCGCCGCGCTCGAGGCCCAGCCGGACCTCGAGGTGTGGGCCCCGGCGCCGGTCACCGAGCAGCTCGCGGGTGTGACGGGCGCCGACGCGCGCGTGCACACGGTCGTCGCGGGGGACCGCGTGGCCGCCGGGGGTTTCGACGTCGCGGTCGTCGGCGGGAGCCACGCCGTCATCCACCCCGACGTCCCCGGGATCGCGAACGTCGGCTACCTCGTGGACGGCACCGTGCTGCACCCGGGCGACGCGTTCGACGTCCCCGACGCTGCGCAGGGCGTCGACGTGCTGTGCCTGCCCGTCGCGGCCCCGTGGCTCAAGCTCGCCGAGGCGGTCGAGTTCGCCCGAGCGGTCGGCCCGCGCGTGCTGGTCCCGATCCACGACGCCCACCTCAGCGGCGCGGGGAACGCGATGGTCGACCGGCTGCTGTCGGGACTCACCCCGGGGGAGTACCGGCGGCTGTCGATGGGGGCCGGGTTCACGCTCGGCTGACCGGGACGCGGCGCTGCGCCCGGACGCACCACGCCCGGACGCACCACCTCCGAACGCGCCGGGTCTGAGTGCGCCGCGCTGCTCACCGGGCGCGTGCGCACTACCGTGGACGGAACCGACCCGAAGGAGCACACCGTGACGATCCCCGTCCCCGACAGCCCCGACGCCGCGCAGCCGGCCACCCTTCCGGGAGCGTCCGAGGAGGTGGAGCTCCTCGAGGTCGACGAGACCGTCCCGCCGCGCCCCGAGGAGGAGATCGCCGACGTCGCTCGCTCGGTGCCCGACCCCGACGGCCACGGCGGCACGCCCGAGGCCGGCGTCACCGCGCGCGAGCTGCCGTGACCGCAGCGGTCGCCCGGCTCGACGAGGACGACTGGGAACGGCTCGCGGAGATCCGCCTGCGTGCGCTGCGCAGCGACCCGGAGGCGTTCGCGTCGTCGCTCGCGCGCGAGGAGCTCTTCCGGGAGCAGCACTGGCGGATGCGGCTGCGCTCGAGCCCGTGGTGGCTGGTCACGGAGGAGGGCAGCGAGGCCGTCGGGCTGGCCTGCCTGATCGAGGAGCCCGGGTCGCCCAGCACGGACCGCCACGTCGTCGCGCTGTGGGTCGCACCCGAGGCGCGTCGGCGCGGTGTCGGGACGGCGCTGCTCGACGCGGTCGAGCGCGAGGCTCTGGGCGCCGGGGCGGAGACGCTCTCGTTGTGGGTCCGGGAGGACAACGCGGCCGCGCTGCGCCTGTACGACGGCCTGGGCTTCGAGCCGACGGGGGAGAGGCACCCGGTCCCGGGGCACGACGGGCTCGTCGAGCTGCGCTACGTCCGGGCGCTCGTGCCGGGGAGCGCCGCGACCGCCTGACCCGTGCGCACTCACCCAGGCCCGGAAGCGGCCGTCGGGACGGGCGTCGTCGAGGTGCACGGCGTCGACCTCCCGCATCCTCCTCGCTCTCGCCAGGCCTTGTGCAACTGATGGTTGCACTGTGTGCTCCGTCGGCGTACCGTCACTTGCAGCCAAACGTTGCAGGAGGAAGCCGTGGAGCTGGGAACGATCGAGCGCGAGATCTACGTGGACGCCTCACCCGAGGTGGTCTTCGACGTCGTGAGCAGCCCGGAGCACATCACGGGCTGGTGGCCCGACGACGCTCACTACGAGCTGGTGCCCGGCGCGCCGGGGGAGATCGTCTTCGGCGATCCCGCGGACGGCGGGGTCGTGGCGTCCTTCACCGTCGTCGAGTCCCGTCCGCCCCGGACGTTCTCGTTCCGGTGGACGCACCCGGCCGGCCAGACCGCCGTGGAGGGGAACTCCCTGCTCGTCACGTTCGACCTGAGGTCGTCGGGCAGCGGGACGCTCCTGCGGATGACGGAGACGGGCTTCCGGGAGATGGGCTGGGAGGCGGCGGTCCTCGAGCACCAGTACAACGAGCACGTCACCGGCTGGGACTTCTTCCTGCCGCGGCTCGCGCCGTACGTGGCGACGCTCGAGGTGCGCCAGTGAGCGCCGGCGTGGCCGAGGTCGTCGACGACCAGCTCTGGTCGGCCGTCGGCGACCCGACGCGGCGGCGCATGCTCGACCTGCTCCTCGCCGGCGGGGGAGGAACCGCCACGACGCTGAGCCAGCACCTCCCGGTGACCCGGCAGGCCGTCGCCAAGCACCTCGCGGTGCTCGACCGGGTCGGCCTCGTCACCGCGGCGCCCGCGGGGCGGGAGAAGCGCTACCAGGTCGACGAGGCGCAGCTCGCGCGCGCCGTCGCGCAGCTCACGTCGGTCGGGACGGCCTGGGACGCCCGCCTGCAGCGCATCAAGCGGATCGCCGAGGCGATCGAGCGCGCCCAGCAGGACTGAGGGCCGGCGGGGGAGCGGCGGAGCGCGGGTCGCGCCCTCGGGCCACGACCTGGCGAGCGGCAGCACCCCGGTGAGGTGCAGCCGATGCGCCCCGCTGTGCCTGCAGCACGCCCGGTAGCGCTGCGCGCACGCAGTGCCGACCACACGCAGTACCGAGCACACACGGAGGAGAGACGAGATGGTGGACATCCTGCACAGGATCGGGGCGGTGGCCCCGGCGCCGGCCGCGGCGTACGAGGCGTTGACGAAGGTCGACGCGCTCGCGGGCTGGTGGACGGAGGAGACGCGGGGGAGCGGCGACGCGATCGGCGACAAGCTCGAGTTCCGGTTCCCGACCGGCGGCTTCGACATGGAGGTCGTCGAGCTGGTGCCGGACGAGCGCGTCGTGTGGCGCGTGATCGACGGCCCGGCGGAGTGGGTCGGCACGACGATCGAGTGGGAGCTGCGGCAGGACGGCGAGTACGTGGTCGTGCTGTTCGCGCACCGCGGCTGGCGTGAGCCCGTCGAGTTCATGCACCACTGCAGCACGAAGTGGGCGTCGTTCCTCCTGAGCCTGAAGTTGCTCGTGGAGACCGGAGCCGCTGCGCCTGCGCCGCGGGACGTGCGCGTCGACAACTGGGGCTGAGCGGGCCGCAGGAGGGGCTCTCGTCACGCCGTAATGTCATAATATACATTATCGGCGTTACGCCATGGATGAGGATGGGAGCCCGAGAGGGGTTCTGGGCGCCGCGGGTCATGAGGCACTGAACATCGCACACCGCGGCTCGATCTACGCCGAGGGCGAGCCGCGCCGTCCGCCAGGCGGTGCGGTGCGCGAGCCGCGACGGACTCGCTGCGGTTGGCGCCTCGGAACCTCGGCGCCGACGCCGTGGGTGGTCACGCAGCGCGTGCAGCTCACGCCGCATGCCAGTGCTCGTGCGACGGACGGGCGCCGGCTTCCTGACGACGCTGGACATGTCGGGTGCGACCGCGCCGGATGTCCTGGCGCATGGGCCCTGTCGACGTGGCACGTCTCAGGGCCGGCCTCGCCGAATACTCCCGGCCCAGCGTGGACGCCGGCGCTCGCCCGGCTCGACGCCCCAGCGCTCGCGGACTCGAGCCGACACCGGCTGCGAAGACGACATGCGCTGGTCGAGTCGCGCTCTCCGTCTACGGGCTCGGACCCCGCTCGTCTCGTAATGCGTAGATAACGGACATTATCTACGCATTACCCACGGCGGACGATCATATGACTCTAGCCGCGTGTCAGGTGATCCGACAGCCCTCCCCTCTGACTCGTTGCCACTCGGTGCCCGCCGGCAGCGCGCTCCGCTCACGTTCCTGACGCCCGTCCCCCGGGGCCCGCTCCCGGCGCCACTCCCCTGCCCTCCGACCGCGAGCAGATGGCGCGGCTCCCCCGGATCCGGGTGAAGTACCAGGTCCGGGCCCCGCGACGCGTGCCGGACCTGCGCCCGAGGTGAGCCTCGGACGGCCGCGCAGCGGAGAGCCCGCCGCTGCCCGCGTCGGACGGGCCGTGTGGGTGGTGGGCGGCAGACTGCACCCATGGGCGGCCTGAGCTTCGCGGACGAGGTCGATGTCAGTGCCGACTCGCCGTTGCTGCCGGTCTTCGTCGACTGGGTCACTGTGCTCACCGGCGAGAAGTCCCGGGCCACCGTCCGGGCGTACGTTGCCGACGTCCAGCTCGTGGCGCGCGCGCTGACGGAGGTGCTCGGGCGTGCCGTGCCACCGGCGCTCGACGTGCCGGTCGAGCGCGTCCCGGCCGGAGTGAGCCCGACGACGTACCGCGAGACCGTCCGGCTGGTCTCGGCGCTCACGCTCGGCGACCTGCACCCGCGCCACCTCGCGGAGGCGTTCGCGGTGTTCGGGTCGTCGGCACCGGACCGGCGCCGCGTCGTCCGGCCCGGGATCGAGACCGAGCCTCGTCGTGCGGCGACGCGTCGGCGCGCCGCCGCGGCCTGGACCGCGCTGTGCGAGCACGCCCGTGCGCACGGGCTCCTCGCGGCGAACCCGATGCGGGACCCGCGGATCAGCAAGGGCCCCAAGCCGACCTACTCCCCCACGCCCTTCGAGCTCCACGAGGCCGAGCGCCTCCTGCGCACCGTCGCTCAGCCCGACGTCGCCCGCACCTCGCGCCGTCCGTGGCCGGCACGCGACCTGGCACTGGCGTCGGTCCTGCTGACCTCGGGGATCCGCCTCGCCGAGGCCTGCGCCGTGACCGTCGGCGACCTGCGCGACGCGACCGGGGCGCCCCACCTGCACGTGCTCGGCAAGGGCAACAAGCACCGCACCGTCCCGCTGGCCCGGTCGACGGTGGGGACCCTCGAGACGTACCTCGCGGAGCGGGGGCACGGGCTGGGTCCGTCGCGGGCGTCCGACGCGCTCTTCGTGCACCGCGACGGCCGTCCGTTCACGCCGCGCGCGATGCAGCACCTCGTCTACCGCTGGTACGCCCGCGCCGGGATCACACCGCGCGGGGAGTCGTGCGTGCACGCGCTGCGGCACACGTTCGCGACGCAACTCGTGAACAGCTCGGCGTCGATCGTCGAGGTCATGGAGCTGCTCGGCCACGAGAGCCTCGACACGACGAAGCGGTACCTGCAGTCCGTCGGGCACGGCCTGCGCGACGCGGTCGAGGCCAACCCCGGCGCGCACCTGGTCCACGAGGTGACCCGCCCGGACGCGGTCGCCGAGGCGCGCCCGGCGCGCTGAGCCGGCCGCCGCCGACGCGCTGAGCCGGCCGCGACCCACCCGGTCGAGCCGGCCGCCATCGGCCCGCGCAGCCGGACGCCCCGATCGGCTCGGGCAGCCCGACGCCCGGCACGGTCCGTGCAGCCGGACGCCCCGGCTGCGACACCGGCACATGTCTCAGGCGCGCGCGTCCTCGAGGCGCCCCAGCGCCCGGACGTCCCGGACGCTGACCTCGGCGACGCGCGGGTCCTCGGCGGCGAGCGCGGCACGCACGGTCTGGAAGGACAGCCGCAGCCCTCGCGCGCTGATCGCGAGCCCCGCGGGTGCGATGACCCCGGTGCGGCGGTCCTTGCCCGGGTGGATCCGGATCCACAGCGCGGCCGGGTCGGAGCCACTGAGCCGGCGGACGACGTCGGTGCGGGCGGCGAGCCACACGTCGAGCGAGCGCCGGGCGGGGTCGGACAGCGGGACGGTGCCCGTGCGCAGCGTCACGGCGTCGTGGCCCGGTGCAAGGTCCTCGACGCGCAGCCGCGCGAGGTCGTTCTCGCCGGCTCCCGTGGCGGCGAGCAGGTGCACGTGGGCGGAGAAGCGTGCCCAGACGGCCGCCGGAACGCCCCACGGGCTGCCGGAGGAAGCCATCGACAGCAGGTACCGCCCGGCGCGCGGGTCGTGCACGGCGGCTGCGGTGTCGGGCCGGCTGAGGGCGTCGGCGGGATCCGCGAGCCCGGGCACGAGGTGGTGGCTGCGGACGAACTCGGTGAGGGCTCGCGCGGCGCTCGCGCGGGCCCGGACGCCGGCCACGGACGCGGGACGCCCGTCCTCGGGAGCCTCCCGGGCGGTGAGCCACGCGGCGAGGGCCTCGGGCTGCAACGCGTCGTGCGCGGCTCCCCGGCCGGCTTCCTCGGCGTGCTCGCACAGGTCGCGCAGGGCCCACCGCCGCTGCCGCTGCGTCGAGGCGGATCCCTCGAGCCCTGCGAGGTAGCGCTCGGTCGCGTCGTGGATGCTCAGGGACCGGCCCGCGCTGCTCATGGCACAGGTGTACCGCGTCTCACCCACACCACAAGACGGCCCGTCCCGGGATCGGCCGTTGATAACGGAAACTAGCCTCTCGCTCCCCCTGTCCTTGCTGGCGTGCGCAGCGCGCGCGCCGGGCCGGCCCAACTGCGGCAGGGACGAGGAACGACTACGCATGTTTCCGTTATCGTGTGCTGCTCTCCTTCACCTTCTCCATCGGCAGGACGCGGCCTGTCCTGGAGCGTCCAGAGAAGATCGGTGCGGCCCTGACGCGAACCCGTTCCCCTCTCCCGGCATGCGTCCCTCGACCCGCTCCGCCTCGCCCGGCCGGGCCGGCCACGGTCACCAGGTCGGGTGGTACGCGCCCCCGCGCGGGCCCTGCGGGACGACTGCGCAGGACACACCTCCCGCTCACCACCACACTGGCCGCATGCGCAGCATCGGAATCGAGGAAGAGTTCCTGCTCGTCTCCCCCGACGGAACGCCCCGGGCGGTCGCGGCGGCGGTGCTGCAGCACGCGTCGGCGCGCACGCCCGAGCCGGCCCAGGACGCGGGTCCCGGCGGCGAGCTCGAGAAGGAGTTCACGCAGGAGCAGGTCGAGACCTCGACGCACCCGTGCACCGACCTCGACGCGCTCCTGACCGAGGTGCGCTCGGGGCGCGCGCGCGCCGACGCGTCCGCACAGCACGCGGGCGCGCGCGTCGCGGCCCTCGCCACCGCACCCCAGCGCGTCGAGGCCACCGTCATCGCGAACCACCGCGCCCGGCAGATCCGCACCGAGTTCGGCCAGGTCGCCCGCGAGCAGCTCACGTGCGGGTGCCACGTGCACGTCGAGGTGCAGGACGACCACGAGGGCGTCGTCATCCTCGACCACCTGCGCCGGTGGACCCCCGTGCTCCTCGCGCTCAGCGCGAACAGCCCCTACCACCAGGGCGAGGACACCAGCTACGCGAGCTTCCGGTCGCAGGTGTGGGGCCGCTGGCCGACGGCCGGCCCGACCGCCCCGTTCGGCGACGTCGCGACGTACCGCTCGGTCGTCCGCGACCTGCTCGCGAGCGGCACGATCCTCGACGACGGGATGATCTACTTCGACGCCCGGCTCTCGGCGCGGTACCCCACCGTCGAGGTGCGGGTGCCGGACGTCTGCCTCGACCCGGCCGACGCGGTGCTGCAGGGCGCGCTGGTCCGGGCGCTCGCCGACACGGCCGTCGAGCACGCGGGACGCACCGACCTCGAGCAGCCGCGGACCGAGGTCATGCGCGTCGCCGCGTGGCGGGCGGCGCGCTCGGGGCTGAGCGGCGTCCTCGTGAGCCCGGGGCTCGGTACCTCGGCGCCCGCCGCGGACGTCGTCGCCGAGCTCCTCGCCCACGTGCGGCCCGCGCTCGAGGCCTCGGGCGACCTCGAGTGGGTCTCGAGCCACGTGAAGGAGGTCCTCGCGCGCGGCAACGGAGCGATCCAGCAACGCCGGTGGCGCGACGGCGGCGCGGACGACTCGGCGCTCGTCGCGCGCGCGGTCGAGGCGACGCTTGCCTGAGACTGGTCCCATGACCTCCCCGCCGGACGGCATCCCCGGCACCCCGCGCCCCGTCGATCGCACGCCGGCAGGCACCGAGTCCGGGACCCCGCGCCCGGGCGAGCGGGCCCACCATGCCGGGACCGCACCGGAGGCCACGTCCCCGGAGGACGCCGCGGGCGGCGCCGCCGTGGCGGGATCCGGGCGCGGTCGGCCCGGCACCGGTGACGCCGCCCTCCTGCGGCGGATCGGTGCGCTGCTCGCGCCGCACCGCGGGGCGCTGCTGCTCGTCGCGCTGTCGATCGTCGTCGCGTCCGTGCTCGGCATCGTCACGCCGTTCCTCACGCAGCGCGTGTTCGACGACGCGCTGTTCCCGGTCGACGGGTCGGGCGTCGACCTGCCGCTGCTCACGTGGCTCGTCGCGGCCATGATCGTCATCCCGCTGCTGAGCGCGGCCATCGGCGTCGGCCAGACGTACCTCACGACGAAGATCGGCAACCTCGCGATGGCCGAGCTGCGCGGCCGGCTGTTCGAGCACCTCGAGCGGATGGAGCTCGCGTTCTTCACCGCGACGAAGACCGGCTCGATCCAGTCGCGCCTCGCGAACGACGTGGGCGGCGTGCGCTCCGTGCTCACCACGACCGCGTCCTCGATCCTGTCGAACACCGTGACGGTGCTCGCCTCGCTCGTCGCGATGCTCCTGCTCAGCTGGCAGCTCACGGTCGTCGCCGTCGCGCTCATGCCCGTCTTCGTCGTGCTGCAGCGCCGGGTCGGCGCCCGGCGGCAGGTCATCGCGCGCCAGACGCAGGAGTCGCTGTCGGACATGACGGCGATCACCGAGGAGGCGCTGAGCGTCTCCGGGGTCCTGCTGACGAAGGTGTTCAACCGCTCCGACACCGAGATCGCCCGGTACCGCGCCGAGAACGACCGCCAGGTCACGCTGCAGGTGCGCCAGGCCATGGCCGGCCAGGGATTCTTCGGCGTCGTCACCGCGTTCATGGCGATCACGCCCGCGCTCGTCTACCTCGTCGCCGGCTACATGATCACGGGCCGCGCCGGTACGGACACGCTGACCGCGGGGACGCTCGTCGCGTTCTCCACGCTGCAGGCGCGACTGCTCATGCCGGTGATCTCGCTCATGCGCGTGGCCCTCGACGTGCAGACGTCGCTCGCGCTGTTCCGGCGCATCTTCGAGTACCTGGACCTCACGCCCGCGATCACCGACCGCCCCGGGGCCGTGCACCTCGACCCGGAGCAGACGCGGGGTCGGGTCGAGCTCGACGAGGTGTGGTTCCGGTACCCGCCGCCGCCGCGGCTCACGCAGCCCCCGCCGGCGCCCGGTGGGCGCAGGGGCGGCGGGTTCGGCATGCGCGGGGCGATGGCCGGTCTCGCCGCGCCCTCCGGCGGCAGGCACCCCGGCGGCGCGGCCGGGGTGGTCCGGCTGCCGCGCGACGAGCCGGAGCCGGCGACCGACGACGCCCTCGCCGGCTCCCGGCGGCGCGCGTGGGCCGTCCGCGACGTCTCGCTCGTGGTCGAGCCCGGGCAGCTCGCGGCGTTCGTCGGCCCCTCGGGCGCGGGCAAGACGACGCTCAGCTACCTCGTCCCGCGGCTGTACGAGGTCGACCGGGGTGCCGTCCGCGTCGACGGACACGACGTGCGCGACCTCACGCTCTCGAGCCTCGCCGACACCGTCGGGATGGTCACGCAGGACCCGTACCTGTTCCACGCGACCATCGCGGACAACCTGCGCTACGCCCGCCCGGACGCGACCGACGACGAGCTCGTCGAGGCGTGCCGGGCCGCCAACATCCACGACCGGATCGAGGCGTTCGAGCACGGGTACCGGACCCTCGTCGGTGAGCGCGGCTACCGGCTCTCCGGCGGGGAGAAGCAGCGCATCGCGATCGCGCGCGTGCTGCTCAAGGACCCGCGCGTCCTCATCCTCGACGAGGCGACGTCCGCGCTCGACACCGCGTCCGAGCGGCTCGTCCAGAGCGCCCTGGCCCGTGCGGTGCGCCAGCGGACGACCCTCGCGATCGCGCACCGGCTCTCGACGATCCGCGACGCGGACGTGATCTTCGTCGTCGACGACGGCCGGGTCGTCGAGCGCGGCTCGCACGACGAGCTCGTCACCGCTCCCGACGGGCTGTACGCGCGGCTGTACGCCGAGCAGTTCGGCGGCGGTCGGGTCGAGGCGCGGTTCTCCGACGGCGTCATGTTCACCGACGGGGTCGTCCTCGCCCAGCCGGCTCCCCCGCACGCCTGAACGCACCCGTCCTCGCCGTGCCGTGGTGGCGGCGCTGCCGCCCGGCAGGGCAGCGGCCGAGCACGACCGCTCGGACCGCCGCCACCCACAGACCCGCCGCGCGCACCGGCGACCTCGGACGCCGCTGCCGCACCGCCGACCGGGCGGCCCGACCCGCGAGCGTCGCACCATGAGCTCCGACGACCACCTGCTGCCCCGCCCGCGTCCCCACCGGGAGGACCTGCCGCCCGCCGGCACCGAGCCCCGCTCCCCCACGCCCGACCCGACCGACGCCCACGCCCTCGACCCGCGCCGGCCGTCCGGTGCGGACCTGCCCACGCACCACCCCACCGACGACTGGCACGGCCTGCACCTGCCCCCGCACGAGGCGCCCGACGAGGTCGGCCGGACCCTGGAGAGCGCCGACGACGCCCTCGCGCTGCTCCTCGGTCTCGTCGGCCGTGACCGGTCGGGTCCGCCGGCCCTCTGGTTCGTGCTGCTCGACGCGCACGACCGGGTGCTGCCCGTCGTGCTCCCGATCCCTGAGGTCCCGCTCGTCGCGGACCCGGTCGTGGCGTCGAACCTCGTCCACGTCCTGGCGTCCGTGCTCGCGCACGACGCGCCGGGCGGCTCGTTGCTCGTGGCGTACGTGCGGCGGGGAGGCGGCGACCGCGGGGCGTTCGAGTCCGGCTGGTCCCGCGTCCTGCACGAGGAAGCGATGCGCGCCGGGGTGCGGATCCGGGCGGAGGCGGCCGTCGGCCAGGACCGCGCGAGGGTCGTGGACCCCCGCTGGTGAGAGCCGCCGGGTGACCGCGGAGCGCTCGGGAGGCCGCTCGACGGGGCGGCGCCGACCGGCCCGCGAGACGTCCGTCACACCCGGGCGCCTGCTCCTGCGGGGTTTCGTCCGGGTATGCCCGGCTCGGCATCCGTGCTGCTCCTGGCCCCGCGCGCGTTCACGAGACCTTCACGGCAGACTGGAACACCCAGGGTCCCTCCATCGTTGAGCCCGGTGGAAGATCTCGTAAGGCAACAGCACGGAGGTCCACAGATGTCGAACCGGTCACTGCGCGGTATGCGCATCGGTTCTCACAGCATGGAGACCGAGGACGGCGTCGAGTTCGCCCCTCGTCTCCAGGCGCACTACGACTGTCCCAACGGTCACACCATCATCCTCCCGTTCTCCGTCGAGGCCGACGTCCCGCTCGTGTGGGAGTGCCGCTGCGGTGAGGAGGCGCTCCTGCGCGACGCGTCGCGTCCGGAGCCGAAGGCCGGCAAGCCGCCGCGCACCCACTGGGACATGCTGCTCGAGCGCCGGACGGTCAAGGAGCTCGAGGAGCTCCTGGACGAACGTCTCGGCCTGCTCCGGGCGGGCAAGCTGCGCCGCAGCGCGTGACGCCGTGACGGCGTCCGCACCGCGATGAGGTGAGACACCACGAAGGGCGGGTCCCGGCAGCAGCCGGAACCCGCCCTTCGTCATGCCCGCCCTTCGTCAAGCCCTGCCGGGCCGACCAGAGGCTTCACCCACTGTGCCGGGCCGATCGGCAGCCTCACCCGACGCCGTCGGGCCGCTCCCCCCGCCGGAGGCGACGTGCGCCCGCCATCCCGGTGACCACGACGCAGAGCGCGAGCGCGTCGACGACCCACGCGGGCCAGGCGCCGAGGCGTGAGGCGAGCGTGAGGGACTCCCGGAGCGGGAGGGACGCCACCAGCTGCTCGGCGGTGAACAGCCCGGTGCGCCGGCTCACGACCCCGTTCGGCTGGATGACCCCGCTGACGCCGACCGTCGAGATCTGCACCGTCGCGCGCCCGTGCTCGACGGCCCGCACGCGCGACATCGCGAGCTGCTGGGTCGACTCGGCGGTGTAGCCGAACGAAGCGTTGTTGGTCTGCACCACGAGCAGCTCGGCGCCGGCGCGCACCGCGTCGCGGGGAAGCTCGTCGTAGGCGACCTCGAAGCAGATGACGTCCCCGATCCCGACGACCCGGCCGAGCCGCTCGGACTCGAGCGGGACGAGGCCGACCTTCGTGCCGGGCAGCATGTCGTTGCGCACGAGGTCGACCGCGGAAGAGAACGGCCGGACGAGCGACCGCAGCGGGATGTACTCGGCGAAGGGCGCGGGGTGCTGCTTCGAGTAGGTCGCGACGACGCCTTGTGCGGGCTCCCACAAGACGGCCGTGTTGTAGCGGCCGCCGGACTCGGGGTACTCGACGGTCCCGACGAGCATCGGTGCGCCCACGGCCTGCGCGGCGGCGTCGATCTCGTCCGCCGCGTCCGCGTCGACCTGGGGGTCCACGTCGGTGCCGTTCTCGGGCCACAGCACGAGGTCGAGCTCCCCGGGCTCGACCTGCTCGAGCAGCGCGTGGGTCCCGACGGCGTGGTTGTGCAGCACCTCGCGCTGCTGGGCGAACGCGTCGAGGCCTGGCGTCGGGACGTTGCCCTGCACGGCTCCGACAGCCAGCCGCCCGACCTCGGCGCCGGACGGGAGCGGCACGAGGAGCCCACCGACGATCACGACGAGCGCGGCACCGACCCGCAGCGCCGTGCTCCCGACCGCGAGCCGGCGTGCCGCGAGCAGCCCGAGGGCGAGCAGGACGCCGATCGTGGCGGTCAGCAGCGACAGGAGCGGCGCGCCACCCCAGGATGCGTAGGCCAGGACCGGCGAGTCCGCCTGGGAGAAGGCGAGCCGCCCCCACGGGAAGCCGCCGAACGGCCAGGCGGACCTCAGCTCCTCGACGGCGACCCAGAGCACGACGAAGACGACCGTCTGGAGCCCGGCGTTGCGCCACACGGCGTTGCCGCGCCGCGCCCAGCTCCACGCGGCACCGAAGAGTGCGACGAAGCCGGCCTCCAGCACGGACAGCGCGACCCACGGCACCGGGCCGACGGCGTAGTCGGCCCAGGCGATGTGCGGGAGGAAGAAGACGAGCCCCCAGACGAGGCCGAGCAGGGCGTTCCACCGGGCGCTGTCGCGCCGCATCGCGAGGAACAGGGCCGCGACGGCGAGGTACGCCGTGCCCCACCAGCCGAGGTCGGGGAACGCCGCCCAGGCGAGCACGCCACCGAGGGCGGCGAGCACGAGGCTGAGCACGCGCGAGGGCTCACGGGCTGGCACCGCAGAAGCCTACGTCAGCCGGGTGACCCGGCCGACCGGCCCGCGTGTCCTTCGTGCCGGACGCCACGACCGTGAGGTGCGGCGTACGTTTTCTACTGAACACGCGGGCCCAGCCGGGTCCTCCTGTACGGGCGGCGGGCCCTGGGTGCTGAACGCATCTCCGGACCGACCGTCGTCCGCCAGAGCGGAACACCACGTGAACCTACCGGCTGTCCGGCACGTGTCAAGGCCGCGTTGTCCCAGGTCATGCGTCTACCGGCTGGTCAGCCACCCCCACCCCGGCGTGTCGCCCCGGGGGTTCCCGGCGTGTCGCCCGGTGTGTCGCCCGCAGGCCCGGGACGTCCGCCCGTTGGGGTGGTCTCCCGCCGGCGGTCAGGCGAGCTCGTCGTGCAGGACGACACCGGCACGGACCGTGCGCAGGCAGCGCGGCGCCGGGGCACCGGGGCTGACGTCCGGCAGGAGCGGCGTGCCCGCGCGCGCGTCGGTGCTCCACGCGGAGACCCGGCCGTCGGCCGCCTGCACGGTGAGGTGCTCGGCGCGCCACACCGCGAGATGCGCGGGTGCCCCGAGACGGATCTCGCCCGCGCCGGTGTCGTCGAGCCCGGCGGCGCGCCACCCGCCGCGCGTGTGCGCGCGGAAGGCCGCACGTGCGGAGATGCGCTGGTCGGGCGCGTGGTGCGTGACGGCCGCCCGGACGGCGCCCCAGGGGTCGAACGGCGTCACGGGCGAGTCGGAGCCGAACGCGAGCGGGATGCCCGCGGCGGCGAGGTCGGCCAGCGGGTGCAGCGCGTCGGAACGCCCCTCCCCCAGCCGCCGGGCGTACATGCCTCCGGGCCCGCCCCACGCGGCGTCGAACGCCGGCTGGGTGCTGACGCGCACGCCGAGGAGCACGAGCGCCGCGAGCGTGGGGGCGTCGATCATCGAGGCGTGCTCGAGCCGGTGGCCGGCGCCCCGGATCGCCCCGACCCCCTCGACGTCCACCGCGGCGCGCAGGCCCACGAGGACCTCGTCCATGGCGCGGTCGCCGATCACGTGGAAGGCGGCGTGCGACCCGGCGCGGGTCACCGCAGCGACGTGGTTGCTCAGCCGGCCGGCATCGAGGTGCAGCACCCCGCTCGGGTGCTCGGAGCCGGCGGGCGCGTCCGCGTACGGCGAGCGCAGCGCCGCGGTGCGGGAGCCGAGCGAGCCGTCGACCGAGAGGTCGCCGCCGATGCCGGTGAGCCCGGGGACCGCCGCGAGGAGCTCGCGTGCGTCGTCGCTCGTGACGCAGAGCTCCGCGCGGTACCCGGCGACGTGGGGCAGCCCCGAGCGGGCGTCGGCGGTCATCGCGAGCAGCGCGACGAGGCCCTCGCGGGTGTCGACGTGCGGGGCGCTGTGCTCGTGCAGCGCGACGATGCCGGAGGCGGCCGCGGCGCGCAGCACGCGGGCGTAGAGCGCGTCCCGACGTGCCGCGTCGACGTCCCGGGCGGCGTCGCGGGCCGCGTGGTGCGCGTCGAGGGTCACGAGGCCGTCGTCGCGCCAGCCGCGGAGGGCGGGCAGGCCGAGGGCCTCGGCGAACGAGGTGGAGACGACGGCCGAGTGCACGTCGACGCGCGCGAGGTACACGGGTGCGCCGCCGGCGGCCCGGTCGAGCTCCTCGCGGGTGGGCGCGCGTCCCTCGGGCCACGCCAGCTCGTCCCAGCCGTGCCCGAGCAGCGGGAGCCCGGCGCGTTCGCCGCCCGCCGCCCGGACCTCCTCCGCGGCGGCGTGCACCGCGGCGAGCGCGGCATCGAGCGACGTCACGCCGGCCGCGGCCGACAGGTCGACGCCCTCGAGCGCGAAGCCGGTCTCGAGCACGTGGGCGTGCGCGTCGACGAACGCGGGGGCGACGAGCGCGCCGTCGAGGTCGACGACCTCGTCGGCGCGGTCCGCGAGCCCGTCGGCCGTGTCGTCCGCACCGATCCACACGATCGTCCCGTCCTCGACGACGAGCGCCTCGGCGAAGGGGTCCGCGGACGAGTGGACGACGCCGCGCCGGTACAGGGTGGAGGTCACACCCGCACGATAGCCAGGTTGACCGGGTCTGACCTGCGAAGGAGCCCGCACGAGCGGGCATGCGGGCACCTCGGTCCGCCGCGTGCCGTGCCGAATCGCTTCACCGCGGGCCCGGCGGGCTCCCGGGGCCCGCCCGCGTCACAGGGACGAGTAGGACACCACGCCGCGCCGCAGCGCCCCGACCGCACGACCGGCGGTCTGGCGGACGTGCGGGTCGGGCGCCGCCTGCGCGAGCTGGTCGAGCAGGTCGATCACCTGCTTGCACCAGCGCACGAAGTCCCCCGCCGCGAGCTCGCTGCCGCGCAGCACCGCGTCGAGGCTGCGTCCGGCCGCCCACCGGTGGATGGACTGCACGAGCCCGAGGTCGGGGGGCGCGAGCGTCTCGAGGCGGTGCTCGCGCTCGAGGTCCTCGAGCTCGGACCAGATGCGCACCGTCTCGTCGAGCGCGCGCCCGAGCGTCCCGGCCGGACCGCCGGGGATGCCCGGCTCGGCCTCGCGGTCGTCGCGCCGCGCCGAGTAGACGAGCGACGAGACGGCCGCCGCGAGACCGGGGGCGTCGAGCTCGTCCCACGCCCCACGGCGCAGGCACTCCGCCAGCAGGAGGTCGTTCTCGGCGTAGAGCCGGCGCAACCAGCGGCCCTCGGGCGTCACGACGGTGCGGGTCCCGGCGCCCGCGCGGCCGGTCGCCGGCGCACGCACCGAGCGGGGCGGCCAGGACCCGTCGCCGTCCGAGGACGCGGTGGGGTCCGCGTCGACGTCCGGGGCGGGCTCCGCGGCCGGCTCGGCGGCGGTCGAGAGGTAGCCGAGCCGGAGCAGGACGTCGCACGTGCGGTCGAAGACCTTCGCGATCGACCCCGTGCGGCCCTCGATGCGGCGCACGAGCGCGTCGTGCTCCGCGCGCAGCCGCTCCCAGCGCTCGGCCCAGCGGGCGTGCTCCTCGCGGTCGGGGCACTGGTGGCACGGGTGCGCGCGCAGGGTGCGGCGCAGCTCGTCGAGCGTCGCGTCCTCGCGTGCGCCGGACCGCCCGCGCGCCCGGCGACCCCCGTCGCGGCGCGCGCCGTCCGTCGACGGCAGGTCCGTCACGAAGTCGCGCAGCGTCGCCGCGAGGTCGCGACGGGCCGCGGCGACACGCCCGTTGAACCCCTTCGGCACGCGCAGGTGCCCGACGGTCGTCACGCCGGTGCCGACATCGGCGACGGCGAGCCGGCGGACCTGGCGGTCCGTGGTCAGGACCGTCGGACGGGGGCCGTCGAACCCGCCCGCGGTGCCGGGGTCGAGCACCACCGCGTGCGCGCCACGACGCCCCCACGGCACCTCGATCACGTCGCCGACCCGCAGGCCCTCGAGCGAGCGGACGACGTCGGCGCGGCGCGCGGCCGACGACTCCTTCGCGATCGTGCGCTCCCGTGCGGTGATGGCCCGGCGGATCGCCGCGTACCCGGAGAAGTCCCCGAGGTGGCAGCTCATCGCCTTCGCGTACCCGTCGAGCGCCTCGGTGTGCGCCTGCGCCTGGCGGGCGAGCCCGACGACGCCGCGGTCCGCCTGGAACTGGGCGAAGGACGTCTCGAGCACCTCGCGCGCGCGGTCCCGGCCGACCTGCGCGACGAGGTTGACGGCCATGTTGTACGTGGGCCGGAAGCTCGACTTGAGGGGGTACAGCCGCTTCGACGCGAGGCCGGCGAGCGCGACCGGGTCGAGCCCGGGGTGCGCGACGACGACGGCGTGCCCGTCGACGTCGATGCCGCGCCGTCCCGCACGCCCGGTGAGCTGCGTGTACTCCCCCGGCGTCATGTCGACGTGGTTGGACCCGTCCCACTTCACGAGCTTCTCCAGGACGACCGAGCGCGCCGGCATGTTGATGCCGAGCGCCAAGGTCTCGGTCGCGAAGACGACGCGCACCAGGCCGCGGGCGAACAGGTGCTCGACCGTCTCCTTGAACACCGGCAGCATGCCCGCGTGGTGCGCCGCGATGCCGCGCGCGAGCGCCTCGGTGAACGCCCAGTAGCCGAGCACCTCGAGGTCCTCGGGCGGGATCGACGCGCAGCGCTCCTCGACGACCCGGCGGATCTCGGCCTCGTGCGCCGGGCTCGTCAGGCGCAGCCCGGCGGCCAGGCACTGCGAGACGGCGCCCTCGCACCCGGCGCGCGAGAAGATGAAGAAGATCGCGGGCAGCAGCTCGGCCTGCTCGAGCACGTCGACGACCGCGAAGCGCGGGGTCGGGCGGTTGCCTCCGAGCGCGTTGGAGGGCCCGTGGCCGCGCCCGCGGAACCCGCGGTCCCCCGGACCCCGGCGGCCCCGGTGCGGGCCGTCGATGCGGTCCTCGCGGCGCAGGAGATGGGTGATCTCCGGGTTGATCGGGGGGTTCGGGCCCGGGTCGGTCGGGTCGACCTGACCGGCGTAGAGGTCGAGCAGGTCGCCGCGGATCAGCACGTGCTGCCACAGCGGGACGGGCCGGCGCTCGCTCACCACGACCTGGGTGTCGCCGCGGACCATCGTGAGCCAGTCGCCGAACTCCTCGGCGTTCGAGACGGTCGCCGAGAGCGAGACGAGCTGGACGTCGTCGGGCAGGTGGATGATCACCTCCTCCCAGACCGGGCCGCGGAAGCGGTCGGCGAGGTAGTGCACCTCGTCCATGACCACGTAGCCGAGCCCGTCGAGCGCGCGCGAGCCCGCGTAGAGCATGTTCCGCAGCACCTCGGTCGTCATGACGACCACCGGTGCGTCGCCGTTGACCGACGTGTCGCCGGTGAGGAGACCGACGTTGTCCGCGCCGTGCCGCCGGGCGAGGTCGGCGTACTTCTGGTTCGACAGCGCCTTGATCGGCGTCGTGTAGAACGCCTTGCGCCCCGACGCGAGCGCGAGGTGCACGGCGAACTCGCCGACGACGGTCTTGCCCGCGCCCGTCGGGGCCGCGACGAGCACGCCGCTGCCGCGCTCGACGGCCTCGCACGCCTCGACCTGGAACGGGTCGAGACCGAACTCGAAGCCCTCCGCGAAGCGGGCGAGCTCGGTGCGCTCCGCGGCGGTGCGCCGCCGGGCTGCCGCGTACCGCTCGGCCGGGGAGAGCGCCGCCGAGCCTGCTTCTGGGTGCGACGCGGGTCGCGGTCGTCCGGTGCGTGCCACCCGACAACCCTAGGCGCTGGTGCCGCCGAGCACCCGGACGGCGCCGGGGTGGACGTCCGCGCGCAGCGGGAGCGGGCCGAGGCGCTCCCCGTCGGCGAACGCGTGCGGCGGCTCGGCGCCGAGGCGCGCGACGGGCTCGATGAGCACCGACCGGGACCGGAAGACCTGCACCGCGGGGTGGGTGACGTGCCGGCCGGCGTACATGCCGGGGAAGATCCGCACCACGCCCGGCCTCGTGAAGGGTCCGGCGACGACGACGTCGAGCAGCCCGTCGTCGAGGACCGCGCCGGGGGCGATGTGCACGCCACCCCCGAACCACGGCGCGTTGGCGACGGCCACGAGGGTCCCGGCGGACTCCCAGACGACGTCGTCGAGCGTGAGGCGGTAACCGTAGGGCCGGAAGCGCGCGAGCTCGCCGGCGAGGGCGCGGACGTAGCGGGCGCTCCCGCGTGGCCACGTGGGGGTGTTCGCGCGCGCGTTGACCGCGGCGTCGATCCCGCACGAGAGGACCCCGAGGTACCACTCGCGCGCGCTGTGCTCGGGCGGGCCGACGCTCACCGCGTCGATGGACCTCGGGCCGACGGCGAGCCCGCGCTCGAGGGCCGCGACGTGGTCGTCGACGTCGCCCCGCGCGAGCCCGAGCGCCCGGGCGAGGTCGTTGCCGGTGCCCGCCGGGACGACGCCGAGCGGGAGGTCGGTGTCGGCGACGACGTTCGCCCCGAGGTGCACCATGCCGTCGCCGCCGACCACGACGAGCGCGTCCAGCCCCTCGACCGCGGCGTGCCGTGCGGAGGCGCGCGCCCGCTCGGCGTCGGGGGCGGACAGGTCGAGGACGGTGTGCCCGCGCGCCCGCAGCCGCGCGACCGTTGCCGCCCCGACGCGGGCACCCCGCCCGCGGGCGGCGGTGGGGTTCACGACGACGCCCAGGCGGCTCACGCGCGCGGACCCCCGGCCCGGCCGGGAGCACGCCGCACGGGGCGGGTCACCGGGTGGGGACCGGCGGTGCGGTCCTGATCGGCGGCGCGGTGGTCGAGCGCCGGCGTGCTGCGGGGCCCGCTCACGACGTGGTGAGGCCCTCGCCGGGCACCGAGCCGTCGAGCCGCGGGAGGCCTTCCGCGAGCCGCTTGCGGTCGACCCGGCGGTCGTGCAGGAGGCAGACCCCGAGCGCGAGGAAGTAGAGCCCGCAGATCGGGAGCGCCATGACGATCATCGTCACGGCGTCCGGCGTCGGCGTCATGACGGCGGCGAAGACGAACGCGAGCAGCACCGCCCAGCGCCAGCCGTGACCCCACGTCGCGGCCCGCACGAGCCCGGCCAGGTTCAAGCAGACCATGATGACCGGGAGCACGAACGCGACGCCGAACGCGAGGATGAAGCGCATCACGAAGCTCAGGTACGTCTGGGCGTCGACGAGGTTCGTGGAGTCCGGCGGGATGAAGTCGGTGAGGACCCGCACCGCGGTGGGCATCGTCGTCCACGCGAGGTACGAGCCGCTGAGGAACAGCGGCACGGCGGCCAGGACGAAGCCGACCGCGAACAGGCGCTCGCGACGCGTGAGGCCGGGCGTGACGAACGCCCACAGCTGGTACAGCCACCAGGGGCTCGTCACGATGGCGCCGAGGAAGAGCGAGACCTTGACGCGCATGTCGAACGCGGTCGCCAGGCCACCGAAGTTCACCGCCGCGGTCGCCTCGCGTGCGGCGGCCGCGTTCAGCAGCGGCTCCTGGAGCGCCTCGAAGACGGGGTCGAAGAGCAGCCACCCGCCGACGGCACCGAGGACCAGCCCACAGGCGGCGAGGAACAGCCGCTTGCGCAGCTCGAGGAGGTGCTCGCGCAGCGGCATCCGGCCGCCGGGTTCGCCCCGGCGGCGCTCAGCAGGCACGACGCGTCAGACCCGGGGCTGGCCGCCGCCCTCGACGGGCGGCTCGGCGGGGCGCACGGGCTCCGCGGCGACGACGGGATCGGGGATCCCGCCGTTCGTGTACGGGGCGGGGGGCGTCGCCGGCGTCGTGTAGGACGCGGGGGGCGTCGCCGGCGTCGTGTAGGACGCGGGAGTCCCGGGCACGGGGGTGCCCTTGTCCTTGTCGTCCGTGAGGTCCTTGACCTCGCTCTTGAAGATCTTGAGGGACTGGCCGACGCTGCGGGCGAGGTCGGGAAGCCGCTTCGCCCCGAACAGCAGGATGATCACGATCACCAGGATCAGGATGTGCGTGGGCTTCACAGCGTTGCCGAACATGGGGTGCTCTCCCTCGAACATCGGTGGGTCAGACGATCCTAACCCCGTCGAAGCGCTTCGACCGTCGTTCCCGTGATCTGTTCAGCGGCTGTACGCCCGCCACCGCGCGTAGGTCTCCTGGTGCCGCAGCTGCCGCACGACGCGCCGGCCGGCGGCTTCCCGGCGCAGCCCCGCGACGCGCTCCCGCAGCGCCTGCGTGTCGTCGAACAGGTCCGCCCGCACCGGCTCCGCCCGGCCCGCCGCCTCCGCGAGCGCGTCCACCTGGTCGGCGAGGCGGGCGAAGGCGTCGGAGGCCTCGGCCGCGGCGGCGCCGAGGTCCTGGACCTTGCGCCAGAGGCTGCGCCCGAGCAGGAAGGCGCCGGTCCCGGCGCCGAGCACGAGGACCGTCCACACGGTGAACCACAGCATCGGGCCAGCCTAGCCGCGGGAGCAGGGACCGGTCCGGTGGGCGTCGGCTCGGCGACCCGTGGGACGTCAGTCGGCGAGAGGGCCGTACGCGTCGAGCGCGGCGCGGGCGACCGCGGAGACGTCGGCGGCGGCGTCGGCGGGGCGGACCTCGAGGATGTCGTCGGCGGCCTGCAGGAGCAGGTGGCGCAGGAACGCCCGGTTGGCGATGCGCAGGTCGACCTCGAACGTGCCGTCGTCGTGGTTGCGGACGGCCTCGACGGGGACGTTCTCGGCGACCCAGCGGCCCTGGCTGGTCAGGTGCAGGGTCACGAGCCCGCCCGACGGGTCGGGCCGGAACACCTCGGCGTCGGCGCGCACGCGGTGCGGCTGGGCGGCCTCGCCGAGGACGTCGGCGCGCAGGATCCGGTCGACGCGGAAGAGGCGCTCGTCGTCGGCGCGCAGGCACCAGGCGAGCAGGTAGGAGCGTTCGTCGTCGGTGACGAGCCGGATCGGGTCGACGTCACGGGTACTGGCGACGTCCGCGGCGTTGACGTACCGCAGCCGCAGGCGCCGGCCGTCGCGCAGCGCGGCGGACAGGGCCTCGACGACCTCGGGGGCGCCGTCGACGGCGAGGCGGACGTCGATGGTCGCGGCGGCCTCGCCGGTCGCAGCGGTGAGCTTGGCGAGCGCGGAGGACAGCACGGCGGCGCGCGCGGGCTCGAGGCGGGGGCCGAGGGCTTCCTCCATGGCGCGCAGGGCGGCGACGAGCGCGACGGCCTCGCGGGTCCCGAGCCGCAGGGGCCGCGTCATGCCACGGGACTCGGTGAGCCGGACGACCCCGGCCTCGTAGGACGCGGCGTCGAAGTCGATGAGGTCGTGCGGGAAGTACCCGGGGGTGCCGGTCATCCAGAGGGTGTCGACGTCGTCGATCACCTGGGCCGGGGTCACGCCGAACTGCTCGGCGACCTGCTCGACGGGGACGCCGGCGTGGCGGTCGAGGTAGGTGATCATGCCGAGCATGCGCAGGAGGCGGTCGCTCGCGCGTTCAGCCATGGTCGGCTCCCCGGGTGACGAGGGCGGCGGCGGTGCGCAGGAGGCGCAGGACGGTCGCGCGCAGGGGTGCGGGGGCGAGCACGACGACGGCGTCGCCGTAGCCGACGATCTCCTCAGCGAGGTCCCACAGCGCGGTGAACGGGATGCGCACGACGTCGCGTTCGGTGAGCACGGCCGCGACGCGAGGGTCGTCGAGGTCGACGTCGTCGGGCGTCGTCGCGGGGGTGCGGACGGCGCGCACGCGCAGCGCCTCGGCGCGCTCGGGCCGGATCGCGAGAGTCGCGATGCGCTCCTCCCCCGCGGTCCAGCTGTGCAGGGCGGAGCCGAGGCGGGCGGCGTCGGGCTCGGGGAACGCGCCGGGCGACCCGACGGTGCGGACCTTGCCCTCGATGCGGCTGAGCCGGAAGGACCGCGGGGCGTCGCGGTCGCGGTCGTGGCCGACGAGGAACCACCCCCCGCGCCGGGCGAGGAGCTTCCAGGGCTCGACGACGCGCTCGCGGACCTCCCCGGTGCTCGCGGCGCGGTAGGTGAAGCGGACGGCCTGGCGGGCGTGCACCGCGTCGAGCAGCGGGCCGAACGCGCCCCCGGCGGCGCGCACGCGCGGGGCGAGGCCGGCGACGAGGTCGGACGCTTCAGGGGCGTCGCCGACGGCGCGGAGCTTGGTCAGGGCGCGCTCGGTGTCGCTGCGCACCGACTTGTCCTGCCAGAACTCCGACGCGAGCGAGAGCACACCGAGCTCGGCGGCGGTGAGGTCGACCGGCGGGAGGGCGTAGGCCTCCTGGTCGATGCGGTAGCCGATGTCGTCGCCGTGGCCTGCGCCGGTGACCGTGAGGACGGGGATGCCGAGGTCGCGGAGCGTGTCCTTGTCGCGCTCGAACATGCGTTCGAACGCGTCGTCGGACGGGGCGTCGGCGTACCCCGCGACGCTGCGACGGATCTGCTCCTTCGTCATGCGCGCCGAGGTGTTGACCAGGGCGATGACGAGGTTGAGCAGCCGTTCGGCGGGGTGGATCTGGTCGGGCATCAGCTCCACCGTAGTCGCCGGTAGCCTGCAGCGGTGATCACGTGGCGTGCGGGTGTCGTGGTGTCGGGCGGCGCGTCGTGGCCCGGCGCGGTCGAGATGCAGGTCGAGCTCGAGGGCGAGCCGGTCGGCGGGCTCCCCGCGGACGGGCGCGTGCGGGCGCTGGCCTACCCACAGCTCGTCGGCGAGCCGCGCGTCGGGGACCGGGTGCTGCTCAACGTCTCGGCGCTCGCGCGCGGGCTCGGCACGGGCGGGTACGCGATGGTCGTCGCGCTCGGCGACCGCGTGCCCGCCGACCCGCCGGCCGGCCCCGGGCACCTGGTCAAGGCCCGGTACACCGCGCTGCAGGCGACCGTGCTCGGCGTCGACGACCAGGAGTCGGAGCACCACGAGCTGCTGCGCGACGCGGACGACCTCGCCGGGCTGCCCGTCGTCGTCGCGGACCTGCACTCCGCGCTCCCGGCGGTCGTGGCGGGCGCCCGGCACGCCGCGGCGGTGCACGGGCGGCCGGCGCCGCGCGTCGTCTACGTCATGACCGACGGCGGCGCGCTGCCCGCGTGGTTCTCCCGGACCGTCGCCGGGCTGCGCGACGCCGGCTGGATCGAGGCGTGCGTGACCACCGGGCAGGCGTTCGGGGGCGACCTCGAGGCCGTCACCGTCCACACCGGGCTGCTCGCGGCGCGGCTCGTCGCGGGCGCGGACCTCGTGGTCGTCGCACAGGGTCCGGGCAACCTCGGGACCGGGACGCGGTGGGGGTTCTCCGGGGTCGCCGCGGGCGAGGCCGTCAACGCCGCCGGGGTGCTCGGCGGGCGCGCCGTGGCGTCGCTGCGCGTCTCCGGCGCCGACGCGCGCGAGCGGCACCTCGGCATCTCCCACCACTCGACCACCGCGTACGGGCGGGTGGCGCTCTCCCCCGCCGACGTCGTCGTGCCCGGGCTCGCGGCCGCCGGTGCCGGTCTCGACGAGCTCGACGACCGGGTCCGGACGCAGGCACGCGCCCTCGGTGCGCCGGCCGGGCGGCACCGGCTCGTCGACGTCCCGACCGGGCCGGACCTGCTGGACGCGCTGCGCGGGACGCCGGTGCGGCTCTCGACTATGGGGCGCGGGATCGACGGGGACCCGGCGTCGTTCCTCGCGGTCGCCGCCGCCGGGGTGCACGCGGAGCGGCTGGCCGCGAGGTCCGCGAGCGCCTGAGCCGGACGGCCCGCGAGCGCCCGCGCCGGGCACAGCGCGCCTGCCCGACGCGTGTCGGCCACCCGGTGGCGGCGTGCGTGCGGTCAGTCGTCGCGCGGGGTGCGGGAGTGCAGGGCGACGAGAGTCGCGAAGCGGCGGGCCTGCGCGTCGGCGTAGGCGCCGTCGGAGCGCTGGACCCCCATGACGGCGAGCGTGTCACCGTCGGCGAGGTCGAGCTGGACCCAGGGCCGCCCTTGGCCGAACCGCACGGAGACGATCTCCGCCCAGGTGAGGCGCCGGGTGAGCAGGAGGTTGCGGACGGTGACGCCGTCGTGGTCGACCCGGGCCTGGACGCTGGCCTGGCGCCAGCAGAACCAGGCGATCCCCGCGCCGAGGAGGCCCATGCCGAGCTGGTCCCCGAACGACTCGCCCTCGGGGCCGATGGAGGGCAGTGCGATGACGAGGGCGGCGGTCAGGCCGAGGACGAGGACCATGAGCCCGAGGGTGACGACGCGGGCGAGGCGGGGGCGGAACGTCGCGTAGAGCCCGGCGATGCGGTCGCCGGTGGGGTCGCCGGGGGTCATGGCGTCACTCCGGGGGTGGCGTGCCGCGGGTCAGAGCCGGCACGCGTGGATGGAGGTCACCAGGATCGCGCGCGCACCGACGTCGTACAACGCGTCCATGACGCGGTTGGTCTCGTCGCGCCGGACCATGGCGCGCACGGCGGCCCACTCGCGGTTGTGCAGCGGGGAGACGGTGGGCGACTCGAGGCCGGGGGTGATCCCGACGGCCTGGTCGACGAGCGCGAGCGGCACGTCGTAGTCCATGAGGACGTACTGCTGGGCGGTCAGGACGCCCTGGATGCGGCGGGTGAGGACGTCGAGGCCGGCGGGCTCGTCGCCGTCGGCGCGGCACACGAGGACGGCCTCGGAGCGCAGGATCGGCTCGCCGAAGATCTCGAGGCCGGCGGCGCGGAGCGTGGTGCCGGTCTCGACGACGTCGGCGATGACGTCGGCGACGCCGAGGCGGATGGCGGTCTCGACTGCCCCGTCGAGGCGGACGATGCCGGAGGCCTCGACCCCGTGCTCGCGCAGGTAATCGGCCACGAGGACCGGGTAGGACGTCGCGACGCGGTGCCCGGCGATCTGCGCGATGTCGGTGAGCCGGCCGGCGGGGGCGGCGAAGCGGAAGGTGGAGCGCGCGAAGCCGAGGCGCAGGTGCTCGGTCGCGGTGGAGGCGGAGTCGAGCAGGAGGTCCCGCCCGGTGATGCCGACGTCGACGGTCCCCTCGCCGACGTACACGGCGATGTCGCGGGGGCGCAGGAAGAAGAACTCGACGTCGTTGTCGGGGTCGGGCAGCACGAGCTCGCGGGAGTCGCGGCGCTGGCGGTAGCCGGCCTCGCGGAGCAGGTCGGCGGCGGGCTCGGACAGGGAGCCCTTGTTGGGGACGGCGATCCTCAGCACGTGGTCCTCACGGGGTGGTCGGGGGTCGGGCGGGTGGCCGCCCGGGCGCGGACGGTGTGCACGCGGGGAGGGCGGGTCGTGCCGGGGTCACAGGTGGGTGTAGACGTCCTCGAGCGTGAGGCCGCGCGCGAGCATGAGCACCTGCAGGTGGTAGAGCAGCTGCGAGATCTCCTCGGCGGTGCGCTCGTCGCCCTCGTGCTCGGCGGCCATCCAGACCTCGGCCGCCTCCTCGACGATCTTCTTGCCGATCGCATGGACGCCGGCGTCGAGCTCGGCGACGGTTCCGGATCCTGCGGGGCGGGTGGTGGCCTTCTCGGCCAGCTCGGCGAACAGCGAGTCGAACGTCTTCACGCGCTGAGCCTAGACGCCCGCGCGGTCGGGGGCGGGCACGTCCACCGCGAGGGTGCCGGCCCCGCCCGCGGCGGTGACCTCCTGCGGCTGCCCGGTGCGCTGCGCGCGGACCCACACGGTGAACCCGTAGAGCACGACGCCCCCGTACACGGCGTACAGGACGGCCGACGGGTAGTACCCGGCCTGCAGGAGCAGCGGGACGCCGACGGCGTCGACCGCGATCCACACGAGCCAGAACTCGGTCCAGCCGCGGGCCATGCCGTAGGTGGCCAGCAGGCTGCCGGTGAAGATCCACGCGTCGGCCCACGGCCCCCACGACCCGAGCGCCTGGAACACGAGCGCCGTGACGACGGTCCCGACGACGGCGGCGACGAGCAGCTGGACCCGGCCGCGGGTGCCCGCCCAGGAGGGCACGATCGCCGGTCCGTCCCCCGCGCCGCGGGCCTGGCGCCAGCGCACCCACCCGTAGACGGCGACGACGACGAAGAACACCTGCCGCCCAGCCTGCCCGTAGAGGTCCTTGGCCTGCGGGGTGTCGAAGACCCCGCCGAGGAACACGGTGAACAGCAGCACGTTGCCGACGATGCCGACGGGCCACGCCCACACGCGCCGGCGCAGCCCGCCGACCGCGGAGGCGAGCCCGAACAGGTTGCCGACGACCTCCCGGACGAGGATCGGCGCGCCGGCGACGACGAGCTGGGCGTCGAAGAGCCAGTCGATCACCGGGTCCCCCCGAGCGGCTGACCGGGCGACTGCGCGAGCGAGCCCCGGAGCGCGACGACGGTCGCGACCGCCGCCTGCGCGGCCTCGGCGCCCTTGTCCTCGTGCGAGCCGGGCAGCCCGGCGCGGTCGAGGGCCTGCGCCTCGTCGTCGCACGTGAGCACCCCGAAGCCGACGGGCACGCCGTGGCGGACGGCGACGTCGGTCAGCCCGAGGGTCGCGGCCTGGCACACGTAGTCGAAGTGCGGCGTCCCCCCGCGGATGACGACACCGAGCGCGACGACGGCGTCCGCGCCGTGCTCGGCGGCGTGCCGGGCGGCGACGGGCAGCTCGAACGTGCCCGGGACGCGCACGACGGTGACGTCGCTGACGTGGGCGTCCGCGAGCGCGCGCTGCGCCCCCGCGAGCAGGCCGTCCATGACGACGGTGTGCCAGCTCGCGGCGACGACGACGACGCGCAGCCCGGTGCCGTCGACGGTGAGGGTGGGGGCTCCGGCGCCGCTCATGCGGGGGTCTCCTGGTTCGTGAGGGTGGGTGCGGGGGTGGGGTCGGGGGTGGCGTCGAGGACGTGGTCGGTCGTGTCGGTGCCGGGGCGCGGCGGGGCGGCGTGCACGGGGTCGACGCGCACGGGGTCGGTCCGCACCGGGGGTGCGCCGCGGGCGTCGAGGCCGGGCAGCACGTGCCCCATGGCGGTGGCCTTGGTGCGCAGGTACGCCTCGTTGTGCGGGGTGCGGCCGACCTCGAGGCTGCGGACCTCGGTCACGGCGACCCCGTGGGCCTGCAGCCCGGTGACCTTGGCGGGGTTGTTCGTCAGGAGCCGCACGCGGGTGACGCCGAGGTCGGCGAGGATCGCGGCGGCGGCGCCGTACTCGCGGCGGTCGGCGGGCCAGCCGAGGTCGAGGTTGGCCTCGACGGTGTCCCGGCCGGCGTCCTGCAGCGCGTACGCGGCGACCTTGGCGAGGAGCCCGATGCCGCGGCCCTCGTGCCCGCGCAGGTACACCACGGCGCCGCCGTCGCGGGCGGCGAGGGCGAGGGCGGCGTCGAGCTGGGGTCCGCAGTCGCAGCGCGCGGACCCGAACGCGTCGCCGGTGAGGCACTCGGAGTGCACGCGCACCACGGGCTCGTCGGCCAGGCCCGCGGTGGACACGAGCGCGACGTGCTCGGCGCCGGTGCGCAGGTCGCGGTACCCGTGGATGCGGAAGTCCCCGTGCCGGGTCGGCAGGTAGGCGGTGTGGGTGGCGTGCACGCGCGGCTGGGCCGGTACCCCCGCTGCGCCTCCCCCGTGACCGGTGTCGTCGGCGCCAGGGGCGTCGACGGGGTCGTGCCGGCGGCGCCACGCGACGAGGTCCTCGATCGTCAGGAGCACGAGGCCGTCGCGCTCGGCGAGCCCGGCGGCCTCCGGGAGCCGGACCATCGTGCCGTCGTCGTTCACGAGCTCGGCGATCGCGCCGACGGGCTCGAGGCCCGCGAGGCGGCACAGGTCGACGGCGGCCTCGGTGTGCCCGGCCCGGTGCAGGACCCCGCCGGGCACGGCGCGCAGCGGCAGGACGTGCCCCGGGCGGATGAGCGACTCCGGGCCCGACGACGGGTCGGCGAGGGTGCGCAGCGTGTGCGCGCGGTCCGCCGCGGAGATGCCGGTCGTGACCCCGCGGGCGGCGTCGACCGTGACGGTGTAGGCCGTGCGCCGCGGGTCCTCGCTGCGCGGCACCATGAGCGGCAGCTCGAGGGCGTCGGCGCGGGCCGCCGGCATCGGCGCGCACAGGTACCCCGAGGAGTGCCGGATCGTCCACGCGACCCACTCGGGCGTCGCGGACTGCGCGGCGAGGATCACGTCGGCCTCGTTCTCCCGCTCCGGGGAGTCCGCGACGAGCACGGGGCGGCCCGCGCGCAGCGCGTCGAGGGCGTCCTCGACGGTGCCGAGGCGCACGGGCGCGCTCACCGGGTCACCCTGCCGGTCGCCGTGCCGGTCGCGAGCAGGCGCTCGACGTACTTGGCGAGCACGTCGACCTCGAGGTTCACCCGGGCGCCCGGGGCGAGGGTGCCGAGGGTCGTGGCCTCGAGGGTCGTGGGGATGAGCGAGACGCCGAACGCGTCGTCGGCCACGTGCGTGACCGTGAGGGACACCCCGGAGACGGTGATCGAGCCCTTCTCGGCGACGTACCGGGCGAGGTGCGGGTCGAGCGCGATCTCCACGTCGTCCCACCGGGGGCCCGGGCGGCGGGCGCGGATGGTCCCGACCCCGTCGACGTGCCCCTGCACGACGTGCCCGCCGAGGCGCGCGTCGGCCCGCAGCGCGCGCTCGAGGTTGACCGGGCTGCCCGCCGTGAGGTCGCCCAGCGCCGTGCGGCGCAGCGACTCGGGCATGACGTCGACCGTGAAGGTGCCGTCCTCCCCGAGCTCGGCGACCGTGAGGCACACCCCGGACACCGCGATCGAGTCCCCGAGGCGCGCGTCGGACGCGACGAGCGGCCCGCGCACGGTGAGCCGGGCGTCCTGCTCGGCGCCGTCCCCGCCGTCCGTCGTGCCCGGGTGCAGCGCGACGACCGCGCCGACCTCCTCGACGATGCCTGTGAACATCAGCTCTCCTCGCTGGTCGTGCTCGTGCCGGTCGGGGGTGCGGGGGCGTCCGGGGTCGCCACGACGAGGACGTCGGGGCCGAGGTGGACGACCTCGCGGGGGGTCAGGCGCAGCGCGCCGGTGATCGTGGTGACGCCGAGGTCCGCGAGCGCGGGCGGCCCGGCGCCGAGCAGGACGGGCGCGACGTAGGCGTGCACCTCGTCGACGAACCCGGCGCGCAGGAACGCGGCGGCGAGCGTCGGGCCGCCCTCGACCAGGACGTGGCGCACCTCGCGCTCGTGCAGCACCCGCAGGACCTCGCGGGGGTCGTGGGTGCGCACGTGCACGAGCTCGCCGCCCGGGCCGTGCAGGCGGGCGCCGGCGGGCACGTCGCGGTGGCCGACGACGACCCGCAGCGGCTGGTGGTGGGTCAGGGCGCCGTCGGCGGTCCGGGCGGTCAGCGACGGGTCGTCCGCGAGCGCGGTGCCCGTGCCGACGACGATCGCGTCGACGTCGGCGCGCAGGTCGTGCGCGTGCCGGCGGGACTGCGGCGAGGTGATCCAGCGGCTCGAGCCGTCCGCGGCGGCGACGCGCCCGTCGAGGCTCGTGGCGAGCTTGAGCGTGACGAAGGGGCGGGCGCGCTCGACGGCGGGCAGCCACGCGCCGAGCGTCTCGCGGCCCTGCTCGGCGAGGACGCCCTCGAGGACGTCGACACCGGCGGCGCGCAGGCGGTCCGCTCCCCCGGCGGCCGCGGGGTTCGGGTCGGCCACGGACACCACGACGCGGGCGATCCCGGCGTCGAGGAGCGCGCGGCTGCACGGGCCGGTGCGCCCGGTGTGGTCGCACGGCTCGAGCGTCACGACGGCGGTCGCGCCGCGCACGTCGTGGCCCCGGCGGCGGGCGTCAGCGAGCGCGGCGACCTCGGCGTGCGCGGTCCCGGCGCCCTGGTGCCAGCCCTCGCCGAGGACGGCGGCGGGGTCGGGTGCGCCGGACGCGTCCGTGGTGGCACCCGGGGCGAGGAGCACGCAGCCGACGCGCGGGTTGGGGCCGTGGGCCGGTCCTCGGCGGGCGAGGGTCAGGGCGTGGCGCAGGGCGCCGGTCTCGGCGGGGGTCGCGCCCGGGTGCGGTGCGGCGGCCGGGCCGGGGGGTGCGTCCGCCGGCGCGGTGGTGGGACGGGGGGACGCGTGCGAGCGCACGGGCGAGGCGTCGGCCGGTGCGGGCGGCCGGTGGGGGTCGGCCGGTGCGGGCGCGGTGCTGGGCGCCGCGTGGGAGGCGGGCGCGGTGCGTGGCGCGCCGGCGGAGGTGCGCTCGCCGACGAGCGTCGCGCCGTCCTGGATCTCGGGGCCCATCGCCGTCCTCCCGTGCCGGTCAGGGCTCCGGGGTCTCGGCGGAGGACGACCCCAGGGGTCGCCGCTGCCACGTGCGCACGACCGTCGGCCGCGCGCACGCCACGTCTCCTCCCATCCGGACTTTCACCGTCGGTCCTGGAGTTCCACCAGGTCAACCGCTCGGCTCACGAGGAGCCTCACGGGTCGCGGACTGTCACCGCCGGCTCGGAATTGCACCGACCCCGGAGCACGTGTGTGCGTGTTCTTGCTGCGCAACGATCATGGCACACCTCGCATTCCCGCCCGCCGGGGTGTCCGGGGGCCGACACGCCGCGGTTTCGGGCGCACGGGAGCCGCGGGACGGCCGGTCGGGCCGCCGCCGACGTCGCGCGCACGTCACGCACGTCGCGCACCGGACCGTCCCGCCCGGGCGCGCTCGCTCACCCCGCGGAGCGCAGTTCCTGCTCGGCGAGGTCTCGCAGCGCCGCGATCTCGCCCGCGACGTCGTCCGCCCCGTAGACCGCGGACCCGGCGACGAACACGTTCGCCCCCGCGGCCGCGACGCGCTCGATCGTGCTGCGCGACACCCCGCCGTCGACCTGGATCCACGTGTCCGCGCCGGCCGCGGTGATCGCGGCACGGGCGCGGCGGATCTTCGGCAGGGTGCCCTCGATGAAGGACTGGCCGCCGAACCCCGGCTCGACCGTCATCACGAGGATCATGTCGAGCTCGTCGAGCAGGTCGAGGTACGGCTCGACGGGCGTCGCCGGCCGCACGGCCACCGCGGCGCGCGCCCCGAGGGACCGCAGCTCGCGCGCGAGGCGGACGGGCGCCTGGGCGGCCTCGGCATGGAACGTCACGGACGCCGCGCCGGCCTCGGCGAACGCGGGCGCCCACCGGTCGGGGTCCTCGATCATGAGGTGCACGTCGACCGGGACGGGCGAGGCCTCGACGAGCCGCTGCACCACGGGCAGCCCGATCGTGAGGTTCGGCACGAAGTGGTTGTCCATGACGTCGACGTGCGCGTAGTCGGCGCCCGCGATCGCGGCCAGGTCACGCTCGAGGTTGGCGAAGTCGGCGGACAGGATGCTCGGGTTGATCAGCGCGCGCACCCGGTCAGCGTAGTCACGCCGCGGCGCAGCGTGCGGCCGGGCGGCACCTCCCGCGCCGCCCGCCGGCTCCCGAGGGACGCGTGCGCCGCCGCGACGGTGTCCGACGCGGGCACGGGTCCGCGCGCCGAGGTCGCGACGCGGACCCGCGCCCGTCAGGACGTGCGGCGCAGCAGGGTCAGGTGCATCGCGTCGGTGCCGTGCACGTGCGGCCACAGCTGCACGTCGTCACGCTCGGGCAGGTCGATCCCGGGGGCGACGGCCAGCACGGCGGCGCGGGCGTCGAGGACTTCGAGGCCGTCCCCCGCCCTCGTCCGCGCGCGCACGACGTCCTTGACGACGAGCTGGGTCTCCGCGAGGTGCGGGGAGCACGTGACGTACGCGACGACGCCACCGACCCGGACCGCGGCGAGCGCCGACGTCAGCAGGGCCCGCTGCAGCTCCGCCAGACCCGCGAGGTCGGCGGGGCTGCGCCGCCACCGCGACTCCGGGCGGCGGCGCAGCGCCCCGAGCCCCGTGCACGGCGCGTCGACGAGCACGCGGTCGTACGCACCGGGCTCGTCGGCCCCGAGGGTGCGCCCGTCGCCCGTGCGGACCTCCTCGACCGCGCCGGCGGGCAGCCCCGCGACGGCCTGCTCGACGAGGCGCGCACGGTGCGGCTGGACCTCGTTGGCGACGAGCCGGGCCCCGCGCTGCGCGGCGATCGCGCCGAGCAGCCCCGCCTTGCCGCCCGGCCCCGCGCACAGGTCGAGCCATCGCTCGTCGGGCCCGTCGAGCGGCGCACCGGTCAGCGCGAGCGTCACGAGCTGGCTGCCCTCGTCCTGCACGCCGGCCCGCGCGTCCCGGACCGCGGCCAGCGCCGCCGGGTCGCCGCCGCCCTCGAGCACGAGCGCGGTCGGCGCCCACCGCCCGGGGCGTGCGCCGGCGTCCGCGGCGAGCTCGTCCGGGTCGACGAGGCCGGGCCGGGCGACGAGGGTGACCTGCGGTGCCTGGTTGTCCGCGCGCAGCAGGTCCTCGAGCTCGGCGACCGGGCGCCCCGACCCCGCCAGGGCCTCGCGCAGCGCGCGCACGACCCAGGCCGGGTGGCTCTCGGTGACGGCGAGGCGGGTCGTGTCGTCCGCGGGCTGCGCTGCCTCGGCGATGCGCTCGAGCCACGTGTCCAGCGGCTCGCGGGACGCCGCGCGCAGGACCGCGTTGACGAACTGCGACGCGCCGGTCCCGGCCCGCTCGCGCGCGAGGCCCACGGTCTCGGAGACGGCGGCGTGCGCGGGCACGCGCATCCCGAGCACCTGGTGCATCCCGAGGCGCAGCAGGTCGAGCACGGGCGGGTCGATCGACGCGGCCGGGCGCGACGCGCACAGCTCGATCACCGCGTCGTAGCGCCCGCGCAGCCGCAGGGTCCCGTACGCGAGCTCGGTCGCGAACGCCGCGTCCCGACCCGCGACCCGGCGCTCGCGCAGCAGCGGGGGCAGGACGAGGTTGGCGTAGGAGTCGCTCGTGTCGACGGCCCGCAGCACGTCGTACGCCGCGCCGCGCGCCGGGTCCCCCGCCCGCCGGCGGGCCGACGGCGCGGCGGCCGTCCGGGCGCCCCGGCCCTGGGCGCGTGCGGCCCCGCGCTCGCGGCCCTGCCGGTCGCGCCGGTCCGCCCCGCCGCGGGGTCGCTCGCCCGCGCCACCCGCGCCGCTCACGCCTGCTCCACCAGGGCTGCGCCAAGCACCGTGCCGTGCGCCGGGCGGGCACCGCGGGCCCAGTCGACCGCCGGCATCGTGCGCTTGCCGGCCGGGGTCACGTCCCCCAGCCGCACGGCGTGCGTCGCGGTGCCCACGAGCACCGCGTCCTTCGCCGCCCGCAGCTCACCGGGCGCGAGGTCGGTCACGTCGGGCTCGGGAGTGACGGGGCCCAGCCCGAGACGGGCGCCGTCCGGGGTGCGGGTCCAGGCGCCCGGCGCCGGCGTGCAGCCGCGCACCCGGCGGTCCACCGCGTACGCGGGGTGCTCCCAGCGCACGCGGGCGTCCTCGACCTCGAGCCGCGGCGCGTGGCTGACCCCCTCGGACGCCTGCGGGACGGGTGCCAGGATGCCGTCCTCGATCGCGTCGAGCGTGCTCACGAGCAGGCCCGCCCCGGCCACGGCGAGCCTCCCGAGCAGGTCGCCCGAGGTGTCGCGGGGGCGGATCTGCTCGGTGAGGACACCGAAGACCGGCCCGGTGTCGAGGCCCTCCTCGATCCGGAACGTGCTCGCCCCCGTGACCTCGTCGCCCGCGAGGAGCGCGTGCTGGACGGGCGCAGCGCCGCGCCACGCCGGGAGGACCGAGAAGTGCAGGTTGACCCAGCCGTGCCGCGGGACGTCGAGCACCGCGGGCGGCAGCAGCGCGCCGTACGCGACGACCGGGGCGGCGTCGACGTCGAGCTCGGCGAGGCGCGCCTGGAAGTCGGCGTCGCGCGGGGACCGCGGGGTCAGCACCTCGAGGCCGGCGTCGAGCGCGCGCTGCTTGACCGGGCTCGGCGCGAGCGTGCGGCCGCGTCCCGAGCGGGCGTCGGGACGGCTGAGCACCGCGACCACGTCGTGCCGGGAGGCGAGCAGGGCGTCGAGAGCCGGGACGGCGACGTCCGGGGTCCCGGCGAAGAGGAGGCGCATGGGCTCGATCCTAGGCGGCGCCCGACGGCCGCCTCAGACGCGGACGCCGCGGGCGGCGAGCTCGGCACGGGCCGCCGCCGCCGTCGTGAAGAGCACCGCGTCGAACCCCTCGCCGGCCGCAGCCTCGACGTTCGCCGCGCTGTCGTCGAGGAACACGGTCCGGGCGGGGTCGAGCGCGAACCGCTCCGCGAGCAGCCGGTAGATGCGCGGGTCCGGCTTGGCGATCCCGACCTCGCCGGAGACGAGCACGCCCTCGAGCAGCCCCACGGCGGGCGCCGCCGGCTCCGCGTGGTGGAACGTCTCCGCCGACCAGTTCGTCAGGCCGAGCACCCGCACCCCGCGGGCGACGAGGTCGCGCACGAGCTCCTCCGAGCCCGGCACCGGCCCGGGCAGCGCGGCGCGGAAGTGCTCGACGTACAGGTCGAGCGCCGGCACGTGCTGCGGCAGCCGGGCGTGCACGTCGGCGCGCGCGTGCGCCCACGGCCGTCCCGCGTCCTGCAGGTGGTTGAACGCCGGGAAGTCGACGTCCCGGAAGAACGCGTCGACGTCCGCGCGGGGCAGGCGCCCCTCGTACGGGCCGTACGGGTCCCAGCGGACGAGCACGTTGCCGAGGTCGAAGACCACGGCCTCGACGGACGCGGCGGTCATGGGTGTCTCCTTCGCGGGTCGAGGGTCGTGGTCTCGGCGCCGTCGACGCCGCTCGCGCCCCGCGCCCCCGGGCCGCTCCGGACGCCCCGTTCGCCCTGGACGCCCCGGACGCCCCGGACGCCCCGGACGCTCACAGCATCTCCGACGGGTCGACCTGCACGCGCACCGTGCCGCCCTCGCGCCGCGCGCTGCGCACCGCGACCGACGCCGCGACCGTGCGCACGAGCGCGTCCCCCGCCGCGACCGGCGCCCGCACGAGCGCCCGCACCTCCGGCTCGAACGAGCCCTGCGCCGGCGCGGCCGCGGCCCGCCCGCGCCCGGACGCGACCCCCGACCGCACCACGCCCGAGCCCTCGTCGACGGGCACCGGACCTAGCACGTCGGCGCCGGGAGGCAGCTCGAGCCGGGCGAGGACCGCCCGCACGGCCTCGCGCCCGCCCGTGACCGCGACGACCCGCACGGACGGCGGCAGCGCGAGCTCGTGGCGCTCGGCGAGCTCGCGCGCGGCGAGCCCGGCGGGGTCCCACCGCACGAGCGCCTGCGTGGGGCGCGGCGCGCCGTCGCCGACGAGGAGGACGACCCCGCCGTCGGTGCTCGGCCGCACGAGCGCCGCGGCGGCGAGCCAGCGCCGCAGCGCGTCCTCCGCGCCGCGCAGCGACGTCGACGCGGACGCGACCGCCGCGTCGAGCAGCACCCCGGCCGCGTAGCCCGCGTCGCACACCGGCTCGGCCCCCGTCGTGGCGACGACGAGCGCCGGGGTGGCGGGCACGCTCGCGAGGACCCCCGTCGCCGACCGGGCACCCGAGGAGCGCACCGGCACGCCCGGGAACGCCCGGCCGAGCTCCTCCGCGGTGCGCTCCGAGCCGACGCGCACCGACCGCAGGGCGCCCGCGCCGCACTCGGCGCACCGCCACTCCGTCGCGAGCCGCCCGCACCACCCGCACTGCGGGACGCCGTCGGCCGACGTGAGCGACAGCGGCCCGTGGCACGCGGTGCAGCGCGCGAGCGCACGGCAGCGGCCGCACGCGACGGCCGGCACGTAGCCCGCGCGGGGCACCTGGACGAGCACCGGCCCGTGCGCGAGGTGCTCGCGGATCGCCCGCCACGCCTCGCCGGGAAGCCGCGCCGACGCCGCGGCACCCTCGCGCGCGAGCTCGACGGACGTCAGCGCACGCACGCGCGGGGTCCGGGCGCGCAGCACCGCGCGGTCGGCGCTCACCTCGCGCGCCCACCCGGTTTCCACGAGCGCCTGGGACTCGACGCTGCGGGCGTGCGCGGCGAGCAGCACCGCGGCGTCCTCGAGCTCGGCGCGCAGCCGGACGACCTCTCGCACGTGCGGGTAGGGGGCCCGCGGCTCGGCGTGCAGGTCGTCGCCGTCGTCCCAGCACACGACGAGCCCGAGGTCGGCGACCGGGGCGAACGCCGCCGCGCGCGTCCCCACCACGACCCGGGCCCGTCCGCGCAGCGCCGCGAGGAACGCCCGGTACCGGGGGGCGGCGCCGTCCTCGGCGGCGAGGCGGACGTACCCGCCCGGCGCGTCGGGCGTGCACGCGGGCACCTCGGCGCGGTCGAGCGCCTCGCAGACCTGCGCGACGTCGCGCGCGTCCGGGACGACGACGAGCGCCCCGCGACCGGACACGAGGCAGGCCTGGACGGCCTGGGCAACAGCGTCCGGCCAGCGGGCGCCGACCGGCCCCGGCAGCGCCGTCCACACCGCGCGCGGCGCCGAGCCTGCGGCGAGGTGCTGGAGGAACGCCGGACCACCCCGGTACGGGAGCCACGCCTCACCGGACAGGCGCCCGTGCACCGGCGACGGGGTCTCCGGGCCCGACGGCAGTCCCGTCGCGGGACCGCCGGGCGGCGCCGGCTCCGACTCGACCCGGGCGTGCCTCGGAGGGATCGCGAGGCGCAGCACGTCGGCGAGCGTCCCGGCGTACCGGTCCGCGACCGCGCGCGCGAGCCGCGCCACCGCGTCGCTGAGCACCGGCTCCGCGGACACGACGCGCCGCAGCGGCTGCAGGGCCCCGTCGTGCTCCGCGTCCGGGGTGCGCGCGAGCACGTACCCGTCGACGTCCTGGCGGCCGAACCGCACCTTGACGCGCGTGCCCGGGACCGCGGCGGCCGAGAGCTGCTCCGGGACGAGGTACTCGAACACCCGGTCGAGGTGCGCGGGCGGGAGGTCGATGCACAGGCGCGCGACGGGCAGCGACGCCGCGGGCTCGAGACCCTCGGGGGTCCGGCGCCGGGCCGCGGACCGCCCCCGGCCGCCGAGCACGGGTTCCGGCAGCCCCGCGAGGGTCAGCTGCTCCCCCGCTGCTCCGCCCGTCGCCTCCACGCCTCTATCTCACCATCCGCCACCGACCCCGCGGTCCGCGTCGTCCACCGGTCGACCGGCGGCTCCGCGGCGGTCCAGGCGCGCGCGGCCCCACCGCCACCGCCGCCACCATGCCGAGCGGCGCGCTGTGCTCCCCGGACGACGACCGCCCGCCCGGCCGGGTGACGGCCGAGCGGGCGGGCGTGGCCGCGCCGAGGCGCGAGGTGGGCTGCTCCGGGGCGCGGCGCGCGGGCGCGGCCTACGGGTGCGCGGGCCTGCGTCCGGCACGACGCCGCACGTGCGCGGTCCCGCGTCCGGCACCACGACCCGCGCGCACACGGGCCCGCGTCCATGACGCACGCGCGCCCGGACGCGCCCCGAGCGAGGTCAGCCGACGGCGCTGATCAGGTCGGCGGTGCGGTCCGTGCGCTCCCACGTGAAGTCGGCGAGGTCGCGGCCGAAGTGCCCGTACGCGGCCGTCTGCTGGTAGATCGGGCGCAGCAGGTCCAGGTCGCGGATGATCGCGGCCGGGCGCAGGTCGAACACCTCGCGGATCGCGGCCGTCAGGCGCCCGACCGGGACGGTGCCCGTGCCGAACGTCTCGACGTACAGCCCGACGGGGTGCGCCTTGCCGATCGCGTACGCGACCTGCACCTCGCAGCGCCGCGCGAGTCCGGCGGCGACGACGTTCTTCGCGACCCACCGCATCGCGTAGGCGGCCGAGCGGTCGACCTTCGACGGGTCCTTGCCCGAGAACGCGCCGCCCCCGTGACGGGCCATGCCACCGTAGGTGTCGACGATGATCTTGCGGCCGGTGAGCCCCGCGTCACCCTGCGGCCCGCCGACGACGAACGTGCCCGTCGGGTTCACGAGGAGGCGGAAGTCGCTCACGTCGAGGTCGAGCTCGGCGACGACCGGCTTGACGACGAGGTCGGCGATAGCGGGCGCGAGGGTCGTCTCGAGGTGCACGTCCGGGTCGTGCTGCGTGGACAGGACGACGGTGTCGAGGCGCACCGCGCGGTCGCCGTCGTAGCCGATGGTCACCTGGGTCTTGCCGTCGGGGCGCAGGCCCGGCACGACGCCCTCCTTGCGCACGGCCGCCAGGCGCTCGGCGAGGCGGTGCGCGAGCCAGATCGGCAGCGGCAGCAGGCTCGGGGTGTCGTCGCTCGCGTACCCGAACATGAGGCCCTGGTCGCCTGCGCCCTGCAGGTCGAGCGGGTCGAGGTCGCCCGAGTCGACGCGGACCTCGAGCGCCTTGTCGACGCCCTGGGCGATGTCGGGCGACTGCTGCCCGATCGAGACGGACACGCCGCACGAGTCGCCGTCGAAGCCGATGTGCGAGGAGGTGTAGCCGATGCCGCGGACGACCTCGCGGACCACCTGCGGGATCTCGACGTACGCGCTCGTGGTCACCTCGCCGGCGACGTGCACCAGGCCGGTCGTGACCATGGTCTCGACGGCCACCCGGGCTGTGGGGTCCTGCTCGAGGATCGCGTCGAGGATGGCGTCGGAGATCTGGTCACAGATCTTGTCGGGGTGCCCCTCGGTCACGGACTCGGACGTGAACAGGCGCATGTCAGGCTCGGTCATGCGCACAGGTTACTGGCCGCGCGCTCAGCCCCGGAGCAGAACGGCGTCCCAGACGGCGTGCGCGACGTCGTCCTTCGAGCCCGCCGCGACGGCCACGACGTCGCCGTTCCCGTCGAGGATCGTCACGTCGTTGTCGGCCGTCCCGAAGCCCCGCCCGCCCCCGACGGCGTTGACGACGAGCAGGTCGGCGCCCTTGCGCCGGGCCTTGGCGCGGCCGTGGTCGAGCACCGTGCCCTCGGCGTCGCCGGTCTCCGCGGCGAATCCGACGACGAGCTGGCCCGCCCGGAGCCGAGGCGCGGACAGCTCCGCGAGGATGTCGGTCGTCTGGACGAGCTCGAGCGCCCGCGTCGCGCCGTCGGCGTCCTTCTTGATCTTCGTCTCGGCGGACGTCGCGGGCCGGAAGTCGGCGACCGCGGCCGCCATGACCACGACGTCGGCGTCCTTGGCGGCGGCCCGCACCGCGTCCCGCAGCTCGGCGGACGTCTCGACCGGGACCACGGCGACGCCGTCGGGAGCCGGCAGAGTGACGTTCGCGGCGACGAGGGTCACCTGGGCACCCCGCGCCGCCGCCGCCCGCGCGAGCGCGTAGCCCTGGCGGCCCGAGGACCGGTTGCCGAGGTAGCGCACCGGGTCGAGCGGCTCGCGCGTCCCGCCGGCCGAGACGACGACGTGCCGCCCGGCGAGGTCCTGAGGCGCGGTCCGCACGAGCGCGAGGGCTGCCGCAGCGATGGCTTCGGGCTCCGGGAGCCGGCCGGGCCCGGTGTCCGCGCCCGTGAGGCGGCCGGAGTCCGGGTCGAGCACGTGCACGCCCCGCGCCCGCAGCGTCTCGACGTTCGCGCGCGTGGCCGGGTGCTCCCACATCTCGGTGTGCATCGCCGGGGCGAGCAGCACCGGGCAGCGCGCCGTGAGCAGCGTCGCGGTGAGCAGGTCGTCGGCCCGGCCGGTCGCGGCCCGCGAGAGCAGGTCCGCGGTGGCGGGGGCGACGACGACCAGGTCGGCGGTCTTGCCGAGCCGCACGTGCGGGACCTGGTCGACGTCCTCGAACACGCGCGTCGTCACGGGCTCGCCGGACAGGGCCTCCCACGTCGCGCGACCCACGAACTCGAGCGCGGACTCCGTCGGCACGACGCGCACGTCGTGCCCCGCCTCGGAGAGGAGGCGCAGGAGCAGCACGGCCTTGTACGCCGCGATGCCGCCGGCGACGCCGAGGACGATCCGCATGGTCGGGACGCCGGGAGGGACGAGACCGAGGTCAGCCCTCGGTGGCCTCGACGGTCAGCAGCCCGCCGTCGATCTCGCGCATCGCGATCGAGAGGGCCTTCTCCTGCGGGCGGGTCTCGACGAGGGGCCCGACGTACTCGAGCAGGCCCTCGTTGAGCTGGGAGTAGTAGGCGTTGATCTGGCGCGCGCGCTTGGCGGCGTAGATCACGAGCGCGTACTTGGAGTCGGCGCGCTCCAGCAGCTGGTCGATGGGCGGGTCGGTGATGCCGACGGGTGCAGCGACGGTTCCGGACACGGTGGACTCCCGCAAAGACGAAGGGGTGGGACTGACGCCAGTCTACCTGGTCGGCAGTCCCATGACCCGGACCAGCTCGTCGGTCGCCCGCCGGACGTCGTCGTTGACGATCACGTGGTCGAACTCGGGCTCGGCGGCGAGCTCGACGCGCGCCGTCGCCAGCCGGCGCTCCCGCTCCTCGGGCCCCTCGGTGCCCCGGCCCACGAGCCGGCGCTCGAGCTCCTCGAACGACGGCGGTGCGAGGAACACGAAGCGCGCGCCGGGCATCGTCGAGCGCACCTGACGGGCACCCTGCAGGTCGATCTCGAGCAGTGCCGGCGCCCCCGCGGCGAGGCGCTCCTCGACCTGGCGTCGCGGCGTGCCGTACCGGTTGCGACCGTGCACGACGGCCCACTCGAGCAGCTCCCCGTCCTCGGCCATCGCGTCGAACTCGGCCGGGGACACGAAGTGGTAGTGCACGCCCTCGACCTCGCCGGGTCGCGGCTCACGCGTCGTCGCGGAGACGGACAACCAGATCTCGGGGTAGCGCTCGCGGATGTCGGCGGAGACCGTGCCCTTGCCGACGGCGGTCGGTCCGGCGAGAACGGTGAGCCGGGCTGGCGTCGTCATGGGTGCTGCGGTGCTCCTGGCCTGGTGCGTGGATCCGGGTGGTCAGCGGCACACGGTACGTGCCTCCGGGCTCACCCGAAGCGGTCGACGAGCGCCTTGACCTGGTGCGGACCCAGGCCTCGGACGCGCCGTGTCTCGGAGATGCCGATCTCGGAGATGATGGCGCGCGCCTTGACCTTGCCGACGCCCGGCAGGGACTCGAGGAGCGCGAGCACCTTGAGCTTGCCGATCGTCTCGTCCGCCTGGCCCTGGGCGATCACCTCGGAGAGCGTGCCCTGAGAGTACTTGAGTCGGTTCTTGACCTCGGCCCGAGCCTGCCGGGCCGCGGCCGCCTTCTCGAGTGCTGCTGCGCGTTGTTCGGGGGTCAAGGGGGGAAGAGCCACTCGAGTCACCTTCTCGTCCGCGGGATGTGATCGTGGTCCGAACCTAGCGACCGCCGGGCGGGACCGCCAACGCGACGCTCAGCGGAGCGCCCCCGCGGCCTCTCGGGCGGCGTTCTGCGCCGCTGCCAGCAACGACGCCCGGTCGGGTCCGGCGGCGAGGACCGCGCGCGAGGACGACGCGAGCACGGCGTGGCGTGCGGTCCCGAAGACGCGCGCGAGCTCGGGCACACCCGCGCCCTGCGCCCCGACACCGGGGGCCAGGAGGGGTCCGCGGACGGCCTCCAGGTCGACCCCGAGGCGCTGGGCGGCGTCGCCCGTCGTGGCGCCGACGACGAGGCCCACCGACCCCAGGGTGCCGCCCGTCGACGCGAGCTCCGCGGCGTTGAGCGCGGCGGCCTGCGCCGCCACCGCGGCGGCGACCGCGGTCCCGTCCGGCCCGGTCGCGTGCTGCACCGACGCACCCTCGGGGTTCGACGTGAGCGCGAGCACGAACAGCCCGCGCCCGGACGCAGCGGCCGCCTCGACCGCGGGCGTGAGCGACCCGAAGCCGAGGTACGGCGACACCGTGAGCGCGTCGCCGGCGAGCGGCGAGCCGTCGCGCAGGTAGGCGTCGGCGTAGCCGGCCATCGTCGAGCCGATGTCGCCGCGCTTGGCGTCGACGATCACGAGGGTGCCGGTCCGCCGGCCCGCCGCGACGACCTCCTCGAGCACCGCGACGCCCGCCGCGCCGTGCCGCTCGTAGAGGGCCGACTGCGGCTTGAGCGCCGCGACCTTGCCCGCGAGGGCGTCGAGCACGCCGTGGCTGAACGCGCGCAGCCCCGCCACGTCGTCCGCCAGGCCCCAGTCGCGGAGAAGCCCGGGGTGCGGGTCCAGACCGACGCACAAAGGGCCGTACACGTCCATGGCGGCCGCGAGACGCGCACCGAACGGCGCGGTCACGCGCTCACCGTGCCCGCACCCGCACCCGCACCCGCACCCGTCCCGCCCGCCGCCGCCGCCACCGCTCCGGCAGCGGCCGCAGCCGCCGCACGGCGCGCGTGCGTCGCCGCGTCGTGCTCCTGGAGGCTCGTGACGGTGAACGGTCCGGCGAGCGCGGCCTCGATGCCCTGCACCGCGGCCCCGAGCTGCTGCACGGTCGTGACGATCGCCGTGTCGGCGGCCGTCGTCGCGGCCCGGATCTCGTAGCCGTCGGCGCGCGCGCCCTGGCCCGAGGGGGTGTTCACGACGATGTCGACGCTGCCGGAGGAGATCAGGTCGACGATCGTCGGCTCCCCCGCCGGACCGCGGCCGCGCGAGAACTTCCGGACGACGCGCGAGGCGATGCCGCTGCGGCGCAGCACCGCGGCGGTGCCCTCGGTGGCGAGGATCTCGAAGCCGAGCTCGACGAGCCGCTTGACCGGGAAGACGATCGAGCGCTTGTCCCGGTCGGCGACCGAGATGAACGCGGTGCCCGACGTCGGCAGCCCGCCGAACGCCGCGGCCTGGGACTTCGCGAACGCCGTCGGGAAGTCGACGTCGAAGCCCATGACCTCGCCCGTCGAGCGCATCTCCGGCCCGAGCACCGTGTCGACGACCGTGCCGTCGTGCGTCCGGAACCGCTTGAACGGCAGCACGGCCTCCTTGACGGCGATGGGCGCGTCGAGGTCGAGCACGCTCGCGTCGGTCGCCGGCAGGACGCCCGACGCGCGCAGGTCCGCGATCGAGTGGCCGGTCATGACGAGCGCGGCGGCCTTGGCGAGCGGGACGCCGGTCGCCTTGGACACGAACGGCACGGTGCGCGAGGCCCGGGGGTTGGCCTCGAGGACGTAGAGCACGTCGGAGACGAGCGCGAACTGGATGTTGAGCAGGCCGCGGACCCCGACGCCCTTGGCGATGGCCTCGGTCGAGCGGCGGATCCGCTCGAGCTCGGACAGCGACAGCGTGACGGGCGGCAGCACGCACGCGGAGTCGCCGGAGTGGATGCCGGCCTCCTCGATGTGCTCCATGACGCCGCCGAGGAACAGCTCGGTGCCGTCGTAGAGCGCGTCGACGTCGATCTCGATGGCGTCGTCGAGGAACCGGTCGATGAGCAGCGGCGGGATCTCGGTGCCGCGGCCCGTGGTGTTGACTGCGGCGGCGATCGCGCGCTCGACGTACTCGGTGAGCTGCGCGTCGTCGTACACGATCTCCATGCCGCGCCCGCCGAGCACGTAGGAGGGGCGGACGAGCACCGGGAAGCCGATGCCCTGGGCCGTCTCGCGCGCGCCCTCGAGCGTCGTGGCCGTCCCGAACGACGGCGCCGGGAGCCCGGCCGCCTCGAGCACCGCACCGAAGGCGCCGCGGTCCTCGGCGGCGTCGATCGCCTCGGGCGGGGTGCCGAGGATCGGCAGGCCGGCGTCGGCGAGGCGCTGCGCGAGCGACAGCGGCGTCTGGCCGCCGAGCTGCACGATGATGCCCTCGACCGGCCCGACGGCGAGCTCGGCCTCGTAGACCTCGAGCACGTCCTCGAACGTGAGCGGCTCGAAGTACAGCCGGTCGGAGGTGTCGTAGTCGGTCGAGACCGTCTCGGGGTTGCAGTTGACCATGACGGTCTCGAACTCGCCCTTGAGGGCCAGCGCGGCGTGCACGCACGAGTAGTCGAACTCGATGCCCTGCCCGATGCGGTTGGGGCCCGAGCCGAGGATGAGCACCGCGGGGCGCGTGCGGGGACGCACCTCGGTCTCGTCGTCGTACGCCGAGTAGTGGTACGGGGTCAGCGCGGCGAACTCCGCGGCGCAGGTGTCGACCGTCTTGTAGACCGGGCGGACGCCGGCCTCCCACCGGGCGGCGCGGACCGCGTCCTCGCCGATCCCGCGCAGCGCGCCGATCTGCGCGTCGGACAGCCCGTGGCGCTTGGCGCGCACGAGGACGGCGCGGTCGAGCTCGAGGGCGTCGGCGGTCTTCGCGGCGACCTCGTTGACCAGCACGAGCTGGTCGAGGAACCAGGGGTCGATGCCGGTGCGGGCGTAGACGTCCTCGAGCGGGACGCCCGCACGCAGGACCTGCTGCACGTCGATGAGCCGGTGCTCGGTCGGCACCGAGATCGTCGCGAGCAGCGCGTCCAGCGGGTCGCCCGTGAGCGGCTCGCCGTCCCAGTGGAACACCGAGCCGGCGCGGTCGATCGAGCGCATCGCCTTGCCGAGGGCCTCGGTGAAGTTGCGCCCGAGCGCCATCGCCTCGCCGACCGACTTCATGGTGGTCGTGAGCGTCGCGTCGGCCGCGGGGAACTTCTCGAACGCGAACCGCGGGACCTTGACCACGACGTAGTCGAGGGTCGGCTCGAACGACGCCGGGGTCGAGCCCGTGATGTCGTTCGGGATCTCGTCGAGCGTGTAGCCGATCGCGAGGCGCGCGGCGATCTTCGCGATCGGGAAGCCGGTGGCCTTCGACGCGAGGGCCGACGAGCGCGAGACGCGCGGGTTCATCTCGATCACGACGATGCGCCCGGTGTCCGGCTCGACCGCGAACTGGATGTTGCAGCCGCCGGTGTCGACGCCGACCTCGCGGATGACCGCGATGCCGATGTCGCGCATGCGCTGGTACTCGCGGTCGGTCAGGGTCAGCGCGGGCGCGACCGTGACGCTGTCGCCGGTGTGCACGCCGACGGGGTCGACGTTCTCGATCGAGCAGACGACCACGACGTTGTCCGCGTGGTCGCGCATGAGCTCGAGCTCGTACTCCTTCCAGCCGAGGATCGACTCCTCGAGCAGGACCTCCGACGTCGGCGAGTAGTGCAGGCCCTGCCCGACGATGCGCCGCAGGTCCGTCTCGTCGTACGCGAGGCCCGAGCCGAGCCCGCCCATCGTGAACGACGGGCGCACGACCATCGGGTAGCCGAGCCGCCCGGCGGCGTCGAGCGCCTCGTCGACCGAGTGGATGATCTCCGACGCGGCGCTCTCGCCGCCGCAGACCTCGACGACCTCCTTGAACTGCTGGCGGTCCTCGCCCTTCTGGATCGCGGCGATGTTCGCGCCGATGAGCTCGACGCCGTACTCCTCGAGCACGCCGGCCTCGTCGAGCGCGATCGCGGCGTTCAGGGCCGTCTGGCCGCCGAGGGTCGCCAGGACCGCGTCGGGGCGCTCCTTGGCGATGATCGAGGTCAGCACCTCGGTCGTGATGGGCTCGACGTAGGTCGCGTCGGCGAACTCCGGGTCGGTCATGATCGTGGCCGGGTTGGAGTTGAGGAGGATGACCCGCAGGCCCTCCTCCTTGAGCACGCGGCACGCCTGCGTGCCCGAGTAGTCGAACTCGGCGGCCTGGCCGATGACGATCGGCCCGGAGCCGATGACGAGGACGCTGTGGAGGTCGGTCCGGCGGGGCATCAGGCGTCCGCACCCTTCTGGTTCAGCTGCACGTCGGCGCCCGTGGGCGCACCGCGCATGAGGTCGAGGAAACGGTCGAAGAGGTACGCGGCGTCGTGCGGGCCCGCGGCGGCCTCGGGGTGGTACTGGACGGAGAACGCCGGCAGGTCGAGCGCGGCGAGGCCCTCGACGACGTCGTCGTTGAGGTCGACGTGCGAGACGACGACGCGCCCGTAGCGCCCGCCGTCGTGCGGTGCCACGGACTCGCCCTCGAGCGGGGCGTCGACCGCGAAGCCGTGGTTGTGCGCGGTGATCTCGACGCGGCCCGTCGCGCGGTCGAGCACCGGCTGGTTCACGCCGCGGTGCCCGTAGCCGAGCTTGTAGGTGCCGTAGCCGAGCGCGCGCCCGAGGATCTGGTTGCCGTAGCAGATGCCGAAGAACGGGATCCGGCGGTCGAGGACCTCGCGGAGCAGCTCGACCTCGTGCGTCGCCGCACCGGGGTCGCCCGGGCCGTTCGAGAAGAACACGCCGTCGGGGCCGGCGGCCAGCACGTCGTCGATCGTCGAGCTCGCCGGCAGCACGTGCACCCGCACGCCGCGCTCGGCGAGCCGCTGCGGCGTCATGGCCTTGATGCCGAGGTCGATCGCGGCGACCGTGGCGACGGGCTCGTCGAGCGGGGACCCGTCCGGGCCGAGCGCCTCGACGACGTAGGCCTCCTTCGTGGTGACCTCCCCGGCGAGGTCGGCGCCCTGCATCGCCGGGGCGGCCAGCACGACCGCGAGCAGCTCGTCGTCGGAGCGGCGCACGCCGGCGTCGCCGGTGAGCGCGTCGGCCGAGAAGATCCCGGCGCGCATCACGCCGCGCTCACGCAGGTGGCGGGTCAGCGCCCGGGTGTCGATGCCGGAGATGCCGACGACGCCCTGGGCGGCGAGGTCCTCGTCGAGCGTGCGCACGGAGCGCCAGCTCGACGCGCGGCGGGCGGGGTCGCGGACCACGTAGCCGGCGACCCAGATGCGGCCCGACTCCGGGTCCTCGTCGTTGGCGCCCGTGTTGCCGATGTGCGGCGCTGTCATCACCACGATCTGGCGGTGGTAGCTCGGGTCGGTGAGCGTCTCCTGGTAGCCGGTCATGCCGGTGTTGAAGACGACCTCCCCGACGGTGGTCCCGTGCGCGCCGTAGGCCTCGCCGTGGAACGTGCGCCCGTCCTCGAGGACCAGGACTGCGTCGGTCATGACTGCTCCTTCTGCGCCTGCGGTGCGGCAGGCGGCGGGTTCTGCGAGATCAGGGTCGTGGCGGCGGCGACCAGGCGGGCCCGGTCGGCCCGTCGTCGCACGCGCAGGCCGGTGTCGAGGCCGCGCTCGTCGTCGGGTCCGGTGCGCCACGTCAGGACGACGAGCCCGTCGCGGCCGACGAACTTGCCGGCCTGCCCGGGGGCGGTGGCGACCGCGCGCAGCGAGCCGGCGGGGACGAACACCTCGCGCGCACCGGTGCGGCGCACAAGCACGCCCGCATCGCGGACCTGGACGACCGCGGGGCTGCGGGTCCCGAGGTCGTGCGCGACCACGCGGTCGAGCCAGTCCCCCGCGCGCGTCGAGGACACGTAGGTCGCCTCGATCGGCTCGGTGCGGGCGCGGCCGAGCGTGCCCGGGCCCTCGCCCTCCGGGGGCGCGACGGGCAACGCGGGGACGACGGCGGTCGTCGCGGCCCGGCGCTTGTTCCAGCCCCGGCGCATGCCCCACAGCGCGAGCAGCACGAGCGCGACGATGACCAGCACGGTGAGGAGCACGCGCATCAGGCGCCCACCCCCCGTCCGGCCGCCCGGCGTGAGCCGTCCGCGTCGTCCTGCAGCACGCCGTTGAGCACCGTCGCACGCCCGCGCAGGAACGTCGCGACGACCCGGCCCGGGAGCTCGCGGCCGCGGAACGGGGAGTTGCCGCTCGCGGTCGCCTGCTCGGCGGGCTCGACCGTGCGACGCGCCGACGGGTCGACGAGGACGAGGTTCCCGGGCTCACCGACGGCGATCGGGCGACCCTGGCCCTCGACGCGGCCGATCGCTGCGGGCGCCGCGGACAGGACGCGCGCGACGTCGGCCCAGGTCAGTCGGCCGGTGTCGACCATCGTCTCCTGCACGACGGCCAGCGCCGTCTCGAGCCCCGTCATGCCGAACGCCGCGGCAGCCCACTCGCAGTCCTTGTCCTCGCGCGTGTGCGGCGCGTGGTCGGTCGCGACGATGTCGATCGTGCCGTCCGCGAGGCCCGCGCGGACCGCCTCGACGTCCTCGGCGGTGCGCAGCGGCGGGTTGACCTTGAACACGGGGTCGTAGCCGCGCGCGAGCTCGTCGGTGAGCACCAGGTGGTGCGGCGTGACCTCGGCGGTCACGTCGATGCCGCGGGACTTGGCCCAGCGGATGATCTCGACCGAGCCGGCGGTCGACAGGTGGCACACGTGGAGGCGCGAGCCGACGTGCTCGGCGAGCAGCACGTCGCGGGCGATGATCGCCTCCTCGGCGACCGCGGGCCAGCCCGCGAGGCCGATCTCGCTCGACACGACACCCTCGTGCATCTGGGCGCCGTCGGTGAGCCGAGGCTCCTGCGCGTGCTGGGCGATCACGCCGTCGAACGCCTTGACGTACTCCAGCGCGCGACGCATCAGCACCGGGTCGTGCACGCACTTCCCGTCGTCCGAAAACACCCGCACGCGTGCGGCGGAGGACGCCATCGCGCCCAGTTCGGCGAGGTGCTCCCCCGCGAGGCCGACGCTGACCGCGCCGACCGGGTGCACGTCGGCCCAGCCGGCGTCGCGGCCCAGCCGCCACACCTGCTCGACGACGCCCGCGGTGTCCTGCGTCGGGGTCGTGTTCGCCATGGCGTGCACCGCGGTGAAGCCCCCGGCCGCGGCGGCGCGGGTGCCCGAGCGGATGGTCTCGGCGTCCTCGCGGCCCGGCTCGCGCAGGTGCGTGTGCAGGTCGACGAGCCCGGGCAGGAGGACGAGCCCCTCCCCCTCGACGACCGTCGCCTCGCCCGCGCGCGCACCGGCGTCGGGGCCGATCGCCGCGACCACGCCGTCCGCGAGCAGCACGTCCACCGGCTCGCCGCCGAGCGGTGCGACCGAGCGGAGCAGGTACGTCGTCACTTGCCGTCCACCTTCACGTTCGTCGTCTCCCCCGCGAGCAGCAGGTAGAGGACCGCCATCCGGACCGCGACACCGTTCGAGACCTGCTCGACGATGACGGCGCGGTCGGAGTCGGCGGCGTCGGCCGAGATCTCCAGGCCGCGGTTCATCGGCCCGGGGTGCATGACGATCGCGTGCTCGGGCAGGAGCCCGATGCGGCGCGCGTCGAGGCCGTAGCTCCGCGTGTACTCGAGCGGGCTCGGGAAGAACCCGCCGCCCGAGGTCGACATCCGCTCGCGCTGGACCCGCAGCATCATGACCGCGTCGGGTCCGTCCGCGAGCATCGAGTCGAGGTCGTAGGACACGCGCGCGGGCCACGAGCCGACCCCGACGGGCACGAGGGTCGGCGGCGCGACGAGCGTGACCTCGGCCCCGAGCGTGTGCAGGAGCTGGACGTTGGAGCGCGCGACCCGGCTGTGCAGCACGTCGCCGACGATCGCCACGCGCACGCCCCCCAGGTCGCGGCCCGCCACGTCCGCGCGGCCGCCGTCACCCACGAGGTGGCGGCGCATGGTGAACGCGTCGAGCAGCGCCTGCGTCGGGTGCTGGTGCGTCCCGTCGCCCGCGTTCACGACGGCGCCCTGCGTCCAGCCCGAGCGGGCCAGCGTGTGCGGGGCGCCCGACGCGTGGTGCCGGATCACGACCGCATCGGCGCCCATCGCCTGGAGCGTGAGCGCGGTGTCCTTGAGCGACTCGCCCTTCGAGACGCTCGACCCCTTCGCCGAGAAGTTGATGACGTCGGCCGAGAGCCGCTTGGCGGCCGTCTCGAACGAGATGCGGGTGCGCGTCGAGTCCTCGAAGAACAGGTTGACGACCGTGCGCCCGCGCAGCGTCGGGAGCTTCTTGATCTCGCGCGCCTGGGTCGCGGCCATCTGCGCGGCCGTGTCGAGCACCCGGACCGCCTCGTCGCGGCTGAGGTCGCCCGCGGAGAGCAGGTGCTTCATCGCGCCCCCTCGATGAGGACGGCGTCGCGGCCGTCGGTCTCCTCGAGCAGCACGCGCACGCGCTCCGACGTCGACGTCGGCAGGTTCTTGCCGACGTAGTCCGCGCGGATCGGCAGCTCGCGGTGCCCGCGGTCGACGAGCGCGGCGAGCTGGACCGCGGCGGGCCGGCCGAGGTCGCTGATCGCGTCGAGCGCGGCGCGGATCGTCCGGCCCGAGAACAGCACGTCGTCGACCAGGACGACGACCTTGCCGTCGATCCCCGCCGCGGGCAGGTCGGTCGCGCCGATCGCGCGGGTCGGGTGGTGCGCGAGGTCGTCGCGGTGCATCGTCACGTCGAGGCTGCCGACGAGCGCCGCGGCGTCCAGGCCGGGCTCGACGTCGGCGAGGCGCGCGGCCAGCCGATGCGCGAGCGGCAGGCCGCGGGTCGGGATGCCGAGCAGGACGAGGCGCGAGCCGCCGCGGTTGCGCTCGAGGATCTCGTGCGCGATGCGCGTCAGCGCCCGGGAGATCTCCGGGGGGCCGAGGACGACCGTCGCGTCGGGGGCTGCGGGGGCGGGCTCGGTGCGAGCCGCCCCGGTGGGTGTGCCGTCGGCCGGCACAGCGGTGCCAGAGCTCATCCGGCGACCTCCTTCCCCGCCTCACAGGACGGGCCTTAAAGGAATGTCTGTCAGGCGCCGACCTTACCGTGGCGTCGCGCGAGCGGCCGGGCTGTCCACGTTTCCACCGTCCGTGGCGTCGATCACCCGGTTGCCGACTCACCCCCAGCCCTTGGACGGCCGATCAACTCGACATGGACGGAACCGCCTCGACCTGGCCGGCGGCTCTCCAGTTCTTCCTCGCGGGCGTGCTGGGTGGCTCGTGCGTGCTCCAGTGGGTCTGGTGGCGCGGCGAGCTGAGGCAGGCCGGCGCCAAGTGGACGCTGCTGTGGTCGGCGGTGCTCGCGCTCGGCTTCGTCGCGAACGGGCTGCTCGCCATGGCGCCCGAGGGCACCACGGGCTCGGTGCTGCTGTTCGTGCGCGCCCAGCTCTTCGTGGCCGTCGTGCTCCTCGCGCTGCCCGCGACGCGCGCCTACGCCGCCGGCCCGCCCGTGCGGCGCTACGTGCTGGTCGCGGGCGCGTTCGGCCTGGTCCGCGCGGTGCTGTGGGTCACGACCGACGTCGTCATGACCCACTCGTACGTCCAGGGCCTGCCCGTGTACGGCCCGTTCGACGCCGCGACCTTCCTCGCCCCCGTCGTCGTCGTCGCGCTCTACGTGGTGCGCGCGGTCGGCAAGCTGCGCATCACGCCGGTCGGGATCCTGCTGCTCGCGTCCGGGATCGTGTCCGTCGCGCTCCTCGTCGCCTCGCACCTCGTCGCGGACCGTGCGACCGCCGAGGGCTTCGCCACCATGTGGGCGCTGCCCCTCGGCCTCGGCCTCGAGGTGCTCGGGCTCGACCGGCTCCGCCGCGCGCAGGGCGACGCCGTGCGCCAGAACGAGATGCGCGACGCCGTCGCCCGCATCGCGAACGCGGCCTGGTTCATCAAGGACCCCGAGGCGCTGCTCCTGCGGGCCCGCGAGGAGAGCCGCCGCCTGCTCGACGACCCGACGATCGAGGGCTCGCTGCGCCCCCTCGCGCGGGGCCGGTTCGTCACCGAGCTCTTCTCCGTCGAGCACGACGCCGGGAGCACGCGCGAGCGCGGCTTCCTGATGGACCTGGCGCAGATCGTCTCCGCGGCGGCCGAACGCCACGCGCTCGCGTCCCGGCTCAGCCAGGCGGCGTTCACCGACTCGCTCACGCACCTGCCCAACCGGCACGCGCTCGACCAGCACCTCGCCGAGGCGCTCGACCAGGCCGACGTCGAGCGGACCCGCGTCGCGCTCGTGTACTGCGACCTCGACGGGTTCAAGCGCGCGAACGACCACCACGGGCATGCCTGGGGCGACCAGCTCCTCGTGCAGGTCGCGGACCACCTGCGCTCCGCGGCTCCCCCCGGGACGACGGTCGCCCGGCTGGGCGGCGACGAGTTCGTCGCCGTGATCCCCCGCGCCGGCACCTACGACGACCTCATGGCGTTCGGGCGCGAGCTGCGGGCCGGCTTCGGCGGGACCTCGCCCGAGCAGAACCCCCCGCGGCTCACCGTCGGCGTCGCCGTGCGCGAGCCGGGCGAGACCGTGGCCCCCGACCAGCTCCTGCAGCACGCCGACACCGCGATGCTCGAGGCCAAGCGCACGCGCGCCGGCGTCGTCTTCTTCGGCCGGGAGCTCCGCAACCGCGTCAACGCCGAGACGCAGCTGCGCCGGGCGCTCGACGAGGGCGTCGCCGACGGCGAGTTCGAGGCGCACTACCAGCCCATCGTCGACACGGTCACGCTCGAGGTCGTCGGCCTCGAGTCGCTCGCCCGGTGGACGCGCGGCGGCCAGGTGCTCATGCCGTCCGACTGGCTCCCGCTCGCCGAGGAGTCCGGCCTCATCGTCCCCATCGGCCAGGCGCTGCTCGCGAGCTCGCGCGCGGGGTACGAGAAGTTCCGGCTGCCCGTCGCGGTCAACGTCGCCGCGCGCCAGCTCGCCGAGCCCGACTTCCTGCGGCACGTCGAGCGCTCGTGGGGCGACGGCGCCTGGACCCAGCTCACGATCGAGGTCACCGAGAGCGCGCTGCTCGACGACAGCGCCGCCGCGGCCGGGACGCTCGCGGAGCTGCGCCGGCGCGGGGTCAAGATCGCGATCGACGACTTCGGCACCGGCTACAGCTCGCTGTCCCGGCTCGCGACGCTCCCTGTCGACGTGCTGAAGATCGACCAAGCGTTCGTCCGTGAGATCCGCACGCGTCGCGGCAAGGCCGTGCTGCGCGCCATCCTGGCGCTCGCCGACGCGCACGGCCTCGACGTGGTCGCCGAGGGCGTCGAGCGGGCGTCCGAGCTCACGGCGCTCGCGGAGCTCGGCGTGCCCCGCGTGCAGGGCAACCTGCTCGGGCGCGCCTCCGCCACGCTGCCCGTGCGCGGTCCCCGGCCGCGTCCGCGCGGGCGTCGGCCGGTGCGGGTGCTCTGACCGCCTCGGGCGGCGTGCCCACCCGGGACGTGCGCCTCGTCGGGGCGCCGCGCCCGGGCCTGGGCCGATGCACGCCCTCACCCCCGGCGGTCGGAGTCGCTGCCCGCTCGCCGGACCTGTCGGGTGCGCCGAGCTCCCGGATGCGCCGGGCATGGAGTCGACGCCCCGACCCCCGTGGTCCCCGGCTGGGCTTGTCGCCTGTCCGGCGCTTGGGCGGCGCGTGTTTCCGTTATTGGATCGCGCGGTGGCCGCAGACGCGGGACGGCCCCGGCGACCGCGCGATCCGCAGAGCGGGACGGGGTCACCGGGGCCGTCGCGGCCGCGCGGGTCGTGCGTGCTGTCAGGCGAGCAGCGTCGGCTTGAGGTCCACGATCCGGCCCAGGAGGCCGTTGATGAACGTGGGCGACTCGTCGGTCGAGAGGCTGCGGGCGAGCTCGACGGCCTCGTCGACGGCGACCGCGTCGGGCACGTCGTCGTTGTAGAGGATCTCCCACGACCCGAGGCGCAGCAGCGCCCGGTCGACCGCGGGCATCCGCTCGATGGTCCAGCCGTGCGCGTGCGTCGAGATGAGCTCGTCGATGCGGACCCGCTCGGCCGTCACGCCCTCGACCAGCTCGACCGAGTACTGCGGGAGGGCCGCCTCGGTGCCGGGCTCCGCGATGCGCGTGCCGAGCAGCGTCACGGGGTCGATCCCCCGCTGCTCGGCCTCGAAGAGCACGTCGAGCGCGCGCTTGCGCGCCTTGGTCCGGGCACCCACGTCAGTCGTTCACGCGGCCGAGGTAGCTGCCGTCCCGGGTGTCGACCTTGACGCGCGTGTTCGCCTCGAGGAACAGCGGGACCTGGATCTCGTAGCCCGTCTCGAGGGTCGCCGGCTTGGTGCCGCCGGTCGAACGGTCGCCCTGGAGCCCCGGCTCGGTGTACGTGATCTCGAGGACGACCGACGGGGGCAGCTCGACGTAGAGCGGCACGCCCTCGTTCGTCGCGACGAGCGCGCTCTGGTTCTCGAGCAGGAAGTTCGCGGCGTCGCCGACCGTCGCCTCGGCGACGGGCAGCTGGTCGAACGTCGCGGTGTCCATGAAGATGAAGTCGGTGCCGTCCTTGTACAGGTACTGCATGTCGCGCTTGTCGACGTTGGCCGTCTCGACCTTGAGGCCCGCGTTGAACGTCTTGTCGACGACCTTGCCGGACAGGACGTTCTTGAGCTTGGTGCGGACGAACGCGCCACCCTTGCCGGGCTTGACGTGCTGGAACTCCACGACGGTCCAGAGCTGGCCGTCGATCTTCAGCACGGTGCCGTTCTTCAGGTCGTTGGTGGTCGCCACGATCGCTGCTTCCTGTCGAGTTGAGAATCTGCGTGCCGGCTGCAGGCGTCGCGAGACGCCGGGCGCGGCAAGACCGCCGACCATCCTACCGTGCGCTCCCCCGCACCCGTGGCACCGGACCCGGGGCACCGGGCCGGCGCCCGGCGCCTCAGACGAACAGCAGCACGCGTCCCGCGTAGCCGACGATCCCCGCCCACAGCAGCGAGGCGAGCGTCCCGATGACGAACCGCTCGGACGCGCCCGGGTTCTCCCGCAGCTCGGGGTAGCGCCCGAGACCCTTGACCGCGAGCACGAGCGCGACTCCCTCGTTCTCCCCCACGAGCACCAGCCCCGTGACCGCGAACCGCTCGAGCACGCCGATCCACGTCCCGCCGCGCAGCGCGGCACGCGCCCGCTCGCCGTCGGGCCCGTCGCTGACCGAGTCGGGTGCGGGACCGCCGGAACCGTCACCCGCGCCGCCCGGCCCCGGGCCGCCGTCGGGGGTCCCCGCATCCGAGGACCGCCCTGCGAGCCGGAGCACCCCCGACGTGAGCACCCAGCCGCCGAAGACGCTCACGGCGAGCATCGCGACCACGACGAGCAGCTGGAGGACCGGGGTCATGCGCGCTCCCTCTCGACCGTCGCCGGCGAGGCGCCGGCGGCCCCGACCGTACCGGCTCCGGGCGTGCGAGGAGCGCAGCCCGAGCTCCGCTCTCGTCCCGACGCCGGCTTCGGCGCCGACGTCACAGGACGCGACGCCCGGTGGTCGGCGGGGCGGCGGCAAGGGCGAGCAACCGCGCCGCGGCCGGACGGGCGGCCTGCTCCTCGTGCCAGAGCGCCGTCCGCAGCCGCTGGCTCACGGCCTGCTGCGTGATGCCGAGCCGCTCCGCGACCTCCTCCTGCCGAAGTCCCGGTGTCGCCCGTACGGCATCGACCACGGCCCAGCCGGCGACGGACCGCCGCCCAGCCGTGGCCGCGAGGAGCACGAGCACCCCCTCCGCGTCGGCGGCAGCGGCCTCGTCGACTCCCCGCACCGCGAGCGGGACGGGGCGCGACCGCCGCTTCGCCGCCTCGACCGAGTCGCGCGCGAGCAGGAGCGCCGAGCCGGTCGCGGCGCGCGTCGACGACGGCAGCGGCTCGTCGACTTCCCCCGCGCCGATGCCCACGCTCCACCCCCCGTGCCGGACGACGTCCAGGGCGAGGTCGACGACCAGCGCAGCATCGGACAGGAGCCCCTGCACCTCGTCGCCGACCGTGCGCTCGAACGCCCGGACGACATGCATGCCCGCCCCGAGGTCGTCGAGCCGGCGGTGCACACGCGCGAGGAACGGCTCGACGCGATCACCGACGCGCCGGCTGTCGATCTGGTCGATCGTGAGCGCCCACATAAGACAAGGCTATGACATTGTTAGGTCGATCACAATGCCTCAGGGTTGTGGCAGGAGGAGCATGTGATGGCGCACCGCATCGAGCGCCAGGCGGTAGGAGTCGAACCCGAATCCGGCCACCGTCCCCGTCGCCACCGCGCCGATGACGGACGTGTGCCGGAACTCCTCGCGCGCGTAGGGGTTGGACAGGTGCACCTCGACGAGCACGAGGCCGGCCTTCGTCACCTGGGCGGCGGCGTCGCGCAGCGCATACGAGTAGTGCGTGAACGCGGCCGGGTTGAGCACGACATGGCTCCGCGTGTCCACCGCCTCGTGCAGCCAGCCGACGAGCTCCGACTCCGAGTCGGTCTGGCGGACGTCGACCGCGAGCGCCAGACTCTCGCCCCACCGTGCGCAGGCGGCGACGAGGTCGGCGTAGGAGGCCGAGCCGTAGACGTCCGGCTCCCGCACGCCGAGGCGGCCGAGGTTGGGGCCGTTGAGGAGCAGGACGCGGTTCACAGTGCGACCGCCCGAGTGGGAGCGGGCGCGCCTTCCGCCACCTCGGCGTAGGCCGCCGCCAGGAGCGTCGGGTCCGGGCCCTCGAGCCGGCTCGGGCGTGCGACGCCTTCCAGGACCACGAAGCGCAGCAGGTCGCCACGGGTCTTCTTGTCCCGCCGCATCGCGGCCAGGAGCTGCTCCCAGCGGTCACCGCGGTAGCCCACGGGGAGTCCGACCGAGGTCAGGACCGCACGGTGGCGGGCGACGTCGTCGTCTCCGAGACGCCCGGCGAGGCGTGCGAGCTCGGCGGCGAAGACCATCCCGACAGACACCGCGGCGCCGTGCCGCCACGAGTACCGCTCGACCTGCTCGATGGCGTGCCCAAAGGTGTGCCCGTAGTTGAGGATCTCCCGCAGGTTGGACTCCTTGAGGTCCTCGCCGACGACCCGCGCCTTGACGGCGACGGAGCGCTCGACGAGCTCGAGCAGCTCGGGCGACCCCGCCGCGCGGACGGGGTCGGCGACCAGGTCGGGGGCAGCCTCGACGATGTCGAGGATGCGCGGGTCGGCGATGAAGCCGCACTTGAGCACCTCGGCGAGGCCGGCGACGTAGTCGAACCTGGGCATGGTCTCGAGCGCGGCGAGGTCGCACAGGACCCCGGCGGGCGGGAAGAAGGTCCCGACGAGGTTCTTGCCCTCGGCGGTGTTGATCCCCGTCTTGCCGCCCACGGCGGCGTCGACCATCGCGAGCAGCGTCGTCGGCAGGTGCACGACCCGGATGCCGCGCAGCCACGTCGAGGCGACGAATCCCGCGAGGTCGGTCGTCGCTCCCCCGCCGAGCGAGACGATCGCGTCGGAGCGCGTGAAGTCCGCCTGACCGAGCACCTGCCAGCAGAACGCGGCGACCTGCGCCGTCTTGGCCGCCTCCGCGTCGGGCACCTCGGCGGCCAGGGCCTCGTAGCCGTGCGCGGCGAGGTCCTCCCGGACGGCCTCGCCGGACGCCGCGAGCGCGGTGGGGTGGATCACGAGCACGCGGCGGACGCCGTCGCCGAGCAGGCCGGGCAGCGCGCCCAGCAGGTGGTGGCCGATCACGACGTCGTAGGGCTGGTCGCCCTCGACCCTGACGGTCCGTGCGCTCTCGTCGGCGGTCACTCTCCCGGCCTCCTGTTCGTCGGGCTGCTCGCACGCTGCTCGGGTGCGACGGTCAGCTGGTCGTGGATGAGCTCGGCGACCGCCGCGGGGCGCAGCCCGTCGGTCGACACGCGCATGCTCGCGACGGCCTCGTACACCGGTCGCCGAGCGTCCATGAGCGCTTGCCACTGCGCGCGCGGGTTGCCCAGCAGGAGCGGGCGCGACTGGTTGAACCCCACGCGGGGCGCGGCGTGCGCGAGGCTGACGTCGAGGAAGACCACCGTGCCGCCGGCGTCCCGGTAGCCGGCGAGCAGCTCCTGCGTCGTGGCGTCGAGCACGGCGCCGCCGCCGAGCGCGAGGACCCCGTCGTGCTCGGCGAGGGCGTCCGCGACGGCCGCCCGCTCGAGCGCACGGAAGGCGGGCTCGCCGTCGTCGACGAAGATCGCGCTGATCGGCTTTCCCGCGCGACGCTCGACGTCGGAGTCGGTGTCCCGCACGGCGAGCCCGCACCGGACGCCGAGCGCGGACGCGACCGTGCTCTTGCCCGCGCCGGGCGGGCCGACGAGGACGAGCAGCGGGCCGGGACCGGTCGGCGGGTGGGGTGCGCGCACGAACGGCACCGTACCTCGGACGTGCCGGGCGGTGCGGGTGCGTCCGTGCGCTCGTCAGGTGCGCAGGGCCAGGACCTTCAGATCCGGACTCGGCGTGCCGATCGGAGGGCGTGGAGTGGCTTCGTGCGGGTGCCGTCGCGTGCGCTGTCGTCGCCGCGTTCTGGGGTCCTGGTCTGCTCGTCGGCTGGGCGGCCCGTCTGCGTGGCCTCGGGCTCCTCGCCGCCGCCCCCCTCCTCACGCTCGGCGTCGCCGGCCCGGCAGCGATCGCCGTCGCTCTCCTCGGGGTCCCGTGGGACGCCGCCAGCGCGTCGGTCGCGGTGCTGGTGACCGCCGGTCTCGTGGGGGCGTGCTCGTCCCGGGGGCGCGACGCGCCGCCGGCCGGCCCGGTACCCCGGGCGCAGGGCTCGACCCGCGTGTGGCTGCTCGTGTCGGTCCTGGCCGGCGTGCTGGCGCAGCTCGTCCCGGTCGCGGTCGGCATGGGGCGACCCGGGCGGCTCCTGACGGGGCACGACGCGGTCGCGCACCTCACGATGGTCCGCTTCGCGCGCGAGTCCGGGGTCGCCTCGAGCCTGCGGATCTCGGACGCGCACACGCTGGACGGCACGACCCAGGGGTTCTACGGCGCCGGGTGGCACGCGGTGACGGCGCTGCTGGGCGACGTCCCGGACGCGTCGACCGTGTTCAACACCGCGGTGCTCGTGCCGTGCGCCCTCGCGTGGACCCTCGGTCTCGTTGCCCTGACCATGAGCACGTTCCCGTCCCGCCCGCGGGCCTGGTGCTTCGCGGCCGTGGCGTCCGGTGCGGGCGTCGCGCTGCCGGTGCTGCTGGTGATGCGCCCGGAGGGGATGATCGCGAACGCGGTGGCCGTGGCCCTCGTGCCGTCGTTCGCCGCGCTGGTGACGGCGCCGTGGTCGCGTCTGTCCCCTGCACGGTGGTGCGTCCTGGCGCTCGGTACCGCGGGGCTCGCGCTGACCCACCCGAACGCGGCCGCGGCGGGCGCGCTCGTCGTCCTGCCCTGGGCCGTCCTGCGCGCGCGTCCCCGGGTGGTGCGGCTGCTGCGCGGACGCACGGGCCGGGCGGTTCTCGCGGTGGCGTCGGCGGTGGCCGTCGGGGCCGTCGCGTGGTTCGCCGGGACCGACTCGGTGCGTGCCGTCTACGCGTACGAGCCGGAGCCGCCCCGCCGGGCGGGAGACGTCGCCGTCGCGCTGCTCACCGGTGACGCGACCGGGATGGGCTGCGGCGCCGGGGTGCCCGTCGTACTCGCCGCGCTGGTCGGTGGGGCGCTGTCGTGGCGGTCCCCGCGTGCGCGCTGGCTCGTGCTCGCGTCCGCGCTCCTGGCGGCGCTGTACGTCGCGGCCACGTCCCCGGTACCCGTGCTGACGGACGTCGACCGGGTCTGGTACGGCGAGCCCCGGCGGTTCGCGCCCGTCATGGTCGCGGTCCTCGTGCCCCTGGCCTCACGCGCTCTCGACGCCCTTCCCGGTGCGCTCCGGCTGCATGCCGCGCGCCGTGCCCGTGGCTCCCCCGCGAGCGCCCGACCAGTCCGCGCAGGTGGCGCGCTGCTCGCCGTCGCCGTGCTGCTCATGTCGGCCGTGAGCTCCGGGGTGGGTCTGTCGGGGCTCAGCCGGTACACGTTCGGCGACGGCGTCCCCGCCGAGGAGGCGCAGGTCGCCGACGACGCGGAGCTCGCCATGCTCGTCCGTGCCGGGCAGCTGCTCGACCCCGAGGTCGGCGTGCTCGGCTCGTCGTTCTCGGGCGCGACGCACCTCTACGGGCTGCACGGGCAGCGGGTCGTGCCGCCGACATACCTCACGGTCGAGAACGAAGACCTGCGGTACCTGCGACTGCACCTCGACGACCTCGGGCAGGACCCGGAGGTCTGCGCCGCGCTCGGTCGCCTGGGCGTCGGCTACCTGTACGCGGACCCGCTCCCGTGGAACTGGCTGCCCACGCACGTGAACCCGCTCACGGCCCCGGACCGTGGCGTGCGCCTCCTGGACGCCGGCGGCAGCGCCCGGCTCTACGAGATCACGGCGTGCTGACGACGTCCGGGCCCCCAAGGACGGGCAGCCCGGGGCGCGTCGCTCGGCGGTCCAGGATCAGGGCCACGACCGCCACGACGACCACCACGAGCCGCAGGGTGACGAGCGAGACCGTCCGGTCGAGCAGGTACGGGACGAGCACCGTTGTGGGGACGAGCGACCAGCACGCCGCCCGGAGCGCGGGACCCGGGCGCGCGTTGCTCGTCCAGGCCCAGAGCAGCGCGACCACGAGGAACGGACCGGCGTAGTACGTGAGGAACAGCGGATCGAGCAGCAGCCGGGTGCCGATCACCGCGAGGACCACGGTCAGCGGGGAGCCTGCGCGACGCAGAGCGACCGCCGCGCCCGTGGCGACCGCGACCCCGGCCTGGGCGACGCGCAGGCCCCAGTCCGACGCCTCCGGGCCCACGACACGGGCCAGGACGGTCTCCTGCGGGATCCCCCAGCTGAACGAGAACGTCTGCACGTCGCCCCACAGGAAGAAGGGTCCGTAGACGAGCGCCGCCAGGAGGCCGCCCACCGCACCCGCGACGACGACGGTGCGGGGCCGACGGCCGACAAGGGCGACCGGAGCACCGAGCACGCCCCAGATCTTGACGGCGACCGCGAGCGCCAGCAGCACCCCGACGGTGCGGGGCCGGGCCCGTGCCGCCTCGAGCGCGGCGTGCGCGAGGAGCAGGCCGAGAAGGATCTCCTCGGGGTGCCCGTTGCCCACCGACTCCGCGAGCAGCCCGCCGAGGACCAGGGCGAGGCCGACCGCCCACTGGGCGGGCAGTGCGCGCGCGCCGGTGGCGGACGCCGCGCGCCGGGTGACGGCGAGGGCGTACGCGAGGACGAGCGCGCCCTGACCGGCCGCGAGCACGAACCGCATCGACGGTTCCGGCAGCCAGTCCGTGGCGGCGGTCGCCGCGCCGAGCGACAGCAAGTACAGCGGGCCGATCTGCAGACCGGGTGCACCGAACACGTCGAGGAGCCGGGGTCCGAGCATGCTCAGTCCCGCGATGCGGAACCACTCCGCGTCACCGCCGGGGACGACCGCACCGAGCGTCCCGAGGATGACCACGGCGAGCGGCAGCAGGACGAGCGCGGGGCGCTCCGCGAGGTGCTGCAGGCCCGCTGCGAGCCGGGGGCTGTCGGTGTGCAGCCGGGCGGTCTCGCGCTCGAGCCAGGTAGGGGACGAAGAGGTCTCCGGCCCGGGCACGATCTCACTGGTCACGCGCACGTGTGCACACCTTCGCCGGTTCTGCTGCTACCGCCCTGTACATCGGCATGTGCGGACGGGACCTGAGGTGCACGCACGGCCCGTCGCACCCGGGTTCGCGAGGACGGCGCCCGCAAGCGTCCGAGGCACCGCCCCGCAGCGGACGCGCCGGGACGGGCGCCCCCGCCGCGGCGCGCCTCAGCGCTGCAGCTCGGGGACCGCGTCCAGGTACGTCGTGAGGTTGCGGCGCACCTCGCCGACGGAGTCGCCGCCGGCCTTCTCGAGCAGCGCATCCGCGAGCACGAGCGCGACCATCGCCTCGGCGACGACCGCCGCGGGCGGCACGGCGCACACGTCCGAGCGCTGGTGCTGGGCCTTCGCGGCCTCGCCGGACGTCGTGTCGATGGTGTCGAGCGCACGCGGGACGGTCGAGATCGGCTTCATCGCGGCGCGCACCCGCAGGATCTCGCCGTTCGACATGCCGCCCTCGACGCCGCCGGCGCGGTTGGTGCGCCGCACGATCCGGCCCGACGCGTCGCGCTCGATCTCGTCGTGGGCCGCAGACCCGCGCCGGGCGGCGGTGCGGAAGCCGTCCCCGACCTCGACGCCCTTGATCGCCTGGATGCTCATGAGGGCGCCGGCGAGCCGCGCGTCCAGCCGGCGGTCAGCGTGCACGTAGGAACCGAGGCCCGAGGGCAGCCCGTACGCGAGCACCTCGACGACGCCGCCCAGGGTGTCCCCTGCCGCATGGCAGGCGTCGATCTCCGCGACCATCGCCGCCGACGTCTCCGCGTCGAAGCAGCGCACCGGGTCCGCGTCGAGGTGCGCGAGGTCGTCGGGGTGCGGCAGCGCGGCGTCCTCGGGCGCCTGGACGGGCCCGATGGCGACGACGTGCGAGACGAGCCGGATCCCCGCCGCCTGCTCGAGGAAGCGCGCGGCCAGGGTCCCGAGGGCGACGCGCGTGGCCGTCTCCCGGGCGCTGGCCCGCTCGAGCACCGGCCGCGCGTCGTCGAAGGCGTACTTGCGCATGCCCACGAGGTCGGCGTGGCCGGGCCGCGGCCGGGTCAGCGGCGCGTTGCGCGCGCGGTTGAGCTTTTCCGGGTCGTCGACCGGGTCGGCGGACATCACGTCGACCCACTTGGGCCACTCGGTGTTGCCGATCTCGACCGCGAGCGGACCGCCCTGCGTCAGGCCGAGGCGCAGACCCCCGAGCACCCGGACCTCGTCCTGCTCGAACTTCATCCGCGCCCCGCGGCCGTAGCCGAGGCGCCGGCGCGCGAGCGCCGCCTGGATGTCGCTCGTCGTGACCTCGACGCCGGCCGGGAGGCCCTCGAGGATCCCGACGAGCGCCTGACCGTGGGACTCACCCGACGTCAACCAACGCAGCATGGCCGACATCCTTCCACGAGCCCGGCGAGGTCCCGCGCGTCGGCCCGGTGGGTGGACCGGGCCGACGCGGGGGTGCTCAGTCCTCGCCGCCGACCGGGATCAGCGGATTCTTGCCGGGCACCGCGCCCGGCAGGACGGGCGCCGGCGCGGCCGGGTCCGTCGGGGTCGGGAGGACCGTCGGGTCGGTGAGGACGTACATGACGCCGTCGACCGCGAGCTCGACGTGGCCGAGCTCCGTCGCAGGGCGACCGCCGCCCCCCTCCGCGACCTTCTGGCCCGTGGCACGCAGGCCCGTGACCAGGAACAGCCGCGAGGCCCGCTGGAGCGCGTCGACGAAGGCGAGCGTCGGCTCGTAGCCGCCGAGCACCGTGATGGAGACCGGCACCTGCACGAAGCCCGTGAGGGGCGCCGGGCCCGCCGGGGCGGGTGCCGTCGTTGCCGGGTCGGTCGCGCCGCCCTCGGCGGGCTCGGTCGTGGCGGGCGCGACCGGTGCCGCGACGGACACGGCGGGGACCACGGCCGTGGGCGCGCTCGGCGTCACGGACATCACGGTCACGCCGCTGGCCTTCGCGACCTCGTCGAGCTGCCGCAGGAACGCGGCGAGCTCGGCCCGGGTCGGGATTTGCACCCGGAGCGCGGCGAGCTCGGCCTTGTGCTCAGGCAGCTTCGCGAAGTCGGCCTCGAGCTGCGCGAGCTGCAGCTCCAGCAGGTCGTTCTGCGCCCGCACGGACTCGGTCTGCTCTCGCGACTCCGACGCGGTGGCGACGGTCGGCGAGACCAGCAGGAACCACGCGGCCGCGAGCATCGCCACCGCGACGAACGCGGTCCCGCCGATCCACGTGCTCTTCTTCGCTCCAGCCATGTCAGCTCGCTCCTTCCACGGCGGCGAAGCGCTGGACGTACGCCACGTCGGTGATCTGGGCGGTCGCCGAGACCGTGTAGTACGACGACCCGCTGTCCGACACCACCGCGGTCGACACCCACGCGTCGGCGAGGCCGGGGACCCCGTTGAGGGCGTCGATCATCGCCGCGGTGTCCGGGAGGGTCGCCGTGCGCCCGGTGAACTGCATCTGCCCGACGCTCGGGCCCTGCAGCGCGTCCGTCGGGGCGGCGGGCGCCATGACCGGCGTCGCGCCGGTCACGAGCAGCGTCTCGAGGCTGACCTCGGCGGGCAGGACCGCGCCGACCGCGTCGAGGTAGCCCTTCCAGAGGATCTCGGTCGACATGCCGGTCTCGCGCGCCTGCCGGGTGAGCTCGAGCGCGGAGAGCACCTGCGGGACCTCCGCGTACTTCTGCTGCTCGGCCTGCAGGCGCGAGGTCTCCTCCTGCGCGGACGTCAGCTCCCGGCTCGCCGCGGACACGTCGACGAGCGCGATCGCGTAGGCCACGACGCACAGGGTGAGCACACCGAGCAGGCTCACGCCGAGCCACTTCTTGATGGCCTTGAGGCCGCGTGCGGCGCGCACCTCGGGCGGGAGCAGGTTGACCTGCGGGAGCGAGCCGGTGCCGACGAGCGACCCCGCGCTGCTCGGCTTGGCCCGGCGGGCGCGTTCGGTCAGGGCGGTCATGCGGCGACTCCGTAGGCCAGGCCGACCGGGAGGGCGACCAACGACTCGAGGCCCGTGAGCGACTCGCGCGCCACGGTCTTGCCGATCTTCAGACCCGCGAGCGGGTCGCCGAGGGTCACCGGGAGCCGGCTCGCGCTCGACAGGTACTGGCCGAGGCCGGGCAGGTGCGATCCGCCGCCGGTCAGCACGACGGCCTCGATCAGCGCGCCCGGGTTGTTCCCGGCGTAGTAGACAAACGTGTTGCGGACCGACTCGATGAGCGTGCGGGTCACGTTCGCGACCGCCTCGGCGGCGGCCTCGTGCTCGGCCTCGACCGCGTAGCCGACGCCGATGGTCCGCTTGATGACCTCGGCCTCCGCGGCCGCGATCCCGAGCGCCGACGCCACGGCCGCCGTGACGTTCTGCCCGCCGGCGGGCAGCGTGCGCACCAGGCGCGGGACGCCGCGCGCCGAGATCACGACGTTCGTGACGCTCGCGCCGATGTCGACGAGCGCCACGACGCGGTCCGCGAGGTCCCCGCGAGCCACGGCACGCAGCAGGGCGAACGCGTTGAGGTCGACCATGCTCGCGCGCAGGCCGGCGCCCTCGACCGCGAGGACGTTGGCGTTCACGGTGTCGCGCTGGGCGGCGACGAGCATGCCCTGGACCGTGCGCCCCTGCGGGCCGTCGAACTCGCTCGTCGGGTAGTAGTCGAGCAGCGCGTCGTCGGTCGACATGGGCAGCAGCTCGTGCACCTGGTAGGGCAGCGACGCGCGCAGCTGCGGCAGCGGCATCCACGGCAGGTCGAGCTCACGGACCATCACGCGCTGGTTGCCGACGCCGAGGACGACCTCCTTGGAGTCGAACTTCGCCGCGACCCAGAGCTGGCGCAGGGCGCTCGCGACCGTCTCGGGCTGGACGACCTCGCCGTCCCGGACCGCGCCGAGCGGCAGCGGCACCTGGCCGTAGCGCACGAGGGTCGGTGTGCCCGTGCGCGCGCCGCTGCGGAACTCGAGCTCCGCAGCACGCACGCACGTCGTGCCGATGTCGAGCCCGATAACTCGGGTGCTGGCCACAGGTGCCCCTTTCGATGCCACACGCTTCCGTTCCCTCTATCGGGCGGTGGGCGGGGCTTCTTGAGGAGCCGTGCGAGCGACTTTGACGCTCAGAGGAGGTCGAGGTACGCGTCGAGCAGCGGTTCACCCGCGAGCAGGCCGACCGCGGCCCCCACGAGCATCCACGGCCCGAACGGGATGCCGGTCTTGCGGCCCGCGCGCCCCGACAGGAGCAGCGCGACGCCGAACACGCCCCCGAGCACGAACGCCGCGAACCAGCCGACGACGAGAGCGCCCCAGCCGACCCAGCCGAGGTACAGGCCGAGCACGCCGGCGAGCTTGACGTCCCCGAAGCCCATCCCGGCCGGGTAGACGAGCACGAGCAGGAAGTACACGGCGTAGAGCACGGCGCAGCCGATCGCCGCGCGCAGCAGCGCGGGCCAGTCGCTCGCTCCCCCGGGGTTCGCGCTCGCGAGCGCGAGCAGGACCGCCGCCACCGGGTAGGAGGGCAGCACGATCGCGTTCGGCAGGCGGTGCGTGTCGAGGTCGATGAGCGCGAGCGCCACCGCGACCGCGGCGAGGTACAGGAACGCGGGCAGCGCCCACGACGGGCCGAGCCACGCGGCCGTGAGCGCGAAGAGCACCGCGGTGCCGGCCTCGACGAGCGGGTAGCGCGCCGAGATCGGTGCCGCGCAGTCGCGGCACCGGCCCCGCAGGAGGAGCCAGGACACGACCGGGACGTTGTCGCGCGGGCGGATCTCGTGCCCGCACGCCGGGCACGCGCTCGGCGGGTGCACGACCGACTCGCGGCGCGGCACCCGCCAGACGACGACGTTGAGGAACGACCCGATGGCCGCACCGAAGAGTGCGGCCACCAGGACGAGCGGGAGCGTCACGGCGTCGGCGCGGGCGTGCTCGCGGGCTTGACCTCGCGCTTGTAGACGACGTCGACGCGGAAGCCCGAGGCCGCGGTGGGCGTGGTGCTCGGGAAGGTGACGCCCGGGATGCCGATGGGCACGTACCGCTGCGTCATGTTGTTCCGGAGAATCACGTTGCCACCGTACAGCTGGCCGTAGAACGTGGCCGTGTTGTTCGTCTCGAGCGTGCACGGGGTGTAGACGAACAGCGTGATCGGGGCGATCGCGAGGCTGCCGGAGTCGATCTTGAAGTTGCCCGACTTCTTGCCGCCGACCGTCTTGCCGCACTCCGCGAGCCCGTTGGGGGTCGGGTCGGGGTCCGGGATGATGATCCAGACGTTGTGCTGCGCGCCGTCCTTCGAGGTGATCTTGAAGTTGCCGGTCGCGTAAAAGTCGTTGGCGAAGATCACGAGGTCCGAGCGGAGCTGGATGTCGAGCCCGCCCTGGAACATCGTCTGGGCGCAGTGCCGCGTGTCGAAGACCGTCGGGACGGCGGGCCCCACGAGCGGGCCGTTGACCCCGTAGCTCTCCCCCGCGACGGTGCACTGGGTCTTCGCCGGGTTGCGCGCGTCCGACCAGGTCGGGGCGTTGTTCGCCACCGCGTTGTCGATGACCCACTGGCGGTAGGCCGCCGAGCGGTCGCCGGACGTGACGAAGCCCGTCCAGTCGCTCAGCCGGTAGTTGACCTCGGGGAGCTTCACGGGTACGTACTGCGGGATCGAGCTCGCCGCGACGCCGGTGCGCACGGAGCCACCCGCCTGCGGTCCGCCGCCCCACGTGCTCAGGCCGCCGACGATCATGACGTCACGGCCGTACTTGGACCCGCCCGCGAGCGTGGCGCCCGCGGACGCGTACGTGTCGACCCCGACGGTCGTCAGGCCGGCGGACTGCGCGCTGTGCACCGTGAGCGCCTTCTTGCTCCACAGGTTCTGGGTGATGCGGCACGCGTTCGAGATGTCGACCTTGCCGTCGACGACGATGAGGTTGCCGTCGATCTTGACGTTGGAGTTGCAGTTGACGTCGCCCGTGTCGACCCACACGTCGACCTCGGTGTCGGGCAGCGACGTCTCGAGCGTGAAGCCGTTCGTCGTCATGATCGAGCTCGCCGCGAAGATCGCCGCGCCGCGCCCGGGCACGCTCAGCGGCGTGAGGTTGACCTTCGACTGCACGGAGCGTCGGCTGGGCGTAGAGGACCCGACCTGGGGGGACGTCGACGTCGCCGTCACGACGGCGAGGGTCGGGCTGCCGGTCACGGCGCCGGCCGAGCACGGGAGCTGGACGTTGTTGACGTCGTAGTACGTCACGGCGGCGGACACGGTCGTGGTGCTCGGGGACGTGCCCGACGAGAACGTCCCGCTCGCCGGCCACTGGCACGGCGTGGAGGTCTCGAGCTCGGCGAACACCGCGTCGACCGCGCCCTCGGCGCTGTGCACCTGGACGGTCCGAGCACGGTCCCGCCCGGAGTCGTTCGCGGTCACGATGGTGTTCGCGACCACGACGGACGCCAGCGCGATCCCGATCAGGGCGACGGCGACCGCGGCGACGAGCGCGGCACCCCGCTCCCGGTCGTCGCCCGTCACACGGTGACGCAGCGCTCTCAGCATCGGTTCTCCTCGGTCGGTCACGGGGTGGGGATGGTGGCGCACTTGTCGGCGGGGTACCCGAAGACGGTGTTGCGGCCGGTCAGGACGGACGTGACGCTCGCGGGCTTCGAGGACGCCCGCTGGGCCGGGTCCTTGAGCCGCAGCGTGACCCGGATCGTCTGCGCCTCGGAGCTCGCCTGGGCCGCGGACGACGGGTCGACGTAGAACGGCGGCCAGGTCGTGGGGTCGGACTCCACGAAGCCGGTCCCGGTCGGCTTGACGACGTTGTGCGCGACGACGCGCCAGTCCTCGACCCCGCCCACGGCCTGCCAGTCCGGCCGCCACGAGCGGTACTCGAGGTCACCGAACTCCGAGCCGGCCGGGTAGATCACGCGCCACTGCACGCACTGGTACACGCCGTCCGTCTGCGTGTGCACGCGCAGCGAGTAGTACGGCGCGACGCCCGAGCCGGCGATGGTCTCGGCCGCGGGGTCGGAGATGACGTTCCCCGAGCGCACCTGCCGGTCGATCTGCATGAGGCCGAGGCGCGCCTCCTCGACCGCGCGGTTGCGCGCGAGGTTGTCCCGCGTCTGCGTGCTCACCGAGATGAGGATCGAGAACACGATCGTCAGCAGCACCGCGAAGATCGTCATCGAGACCATGAGCTCGACGAGGGTCCAGCCCTCGTCGCCCCGGCGTCGGCGGCGCGCCGCGGCGAGCCGGGCCCGCAGGAGATCACGCATCGGGGGCCGCCTTGTAGCCGGCGTTCGCGTTGGCCGTGCCGTACGTCGCGACCGCGGTGAACGCGCTCGAGCCGAGCGGCGTGCTCAGCGTGTACGTCACCGTGACCGTGAGCGTCCCCGCCTCGGCGTCGAGCGAGCACCCGTCGGTCTTGCACAGCAGCGGGTCCGGGTTGGACGCGATCGACATCGCCGGGGTCACCGCCACGGTGGCCTTCGCGGTCACGGTCCCGTTCGGGGTCGTCCACGTCACCTGGCCGCCGTTGACGGTCTGGTTCGTGCTCGGCGTGACCGTGAGGGTCTGGTACCCGGCGCCGTCCCAGTACTGGACGCTCGCGCTGCGCGTCGCCGTGGCCGCGGTCGTGCGCTGCGAGGAGCCGCGCTCGACGAGCACGGAGTCGGTGTACGACGCGACGCGGACGAGGCCGTTCGCGGCGGCGACGCCGCCGTCCCAGGGACCGACGCCGAACGTCGAGCCGCCGAGCGTGCGCTGCGAGCCGGCCGACGTGCAGCCGGCGCCCGCGAGCGTCGCGCACCCGACCGCCGCCGTGCCGGGGGCGTTCGTGAAGCGTCCGGTGAACGTCGAGGAGGAGCCGCCGCCCGCGTAGCCCCAGACCGAGACGGAGCCGGTCGGCAGCGAGAGGGTCACGTTCGACGCGCTGCCCGAGCTGAGCAGCCCGGCGGAGCACGGCTGGCCGGCCGGGATGCCGGTGCGGCACGACGCGGTCGTCGAGGCGCGGGCGGTGCCGCTCGTGCCGGTGCCGGCGGTCAGGCTCAGGCTCGCCGGTCCGGCGGGGATGTTCGTCGTCGCGACCGGGCCCGTGCCGACGACGTCAGCGGGGTTGGCGGGCGCGGCGCCCGACGCACCGACGTCGTTCGACGCAGCGTTCGTGAGCTTGCCGGAACCGTCCGAGGCCAGGGGGGTCGCGGGGTCGACGCCCTCGACGACGACGCCGCCGTGCGTCACGACCGAGTCGGTCGCGGTGGCCTGCTGCGAGGTCGAGCTGCTCCCCGCGCGGGACAGGCTCAGCGTCGCGGTGAGCGCGTTCGAGCCGGGCAGGAGCGGCCACGGGCCGGGGCCGGGGGCCGGAGGGGCGGCCGGGCCGACGACGGTCGTGGCGGGGTCCTGGCCGGTGAGCGTGATGGAGGGGCCGAGCGCGCCACCCGAGCTCGACAGCAGCGCCTGGCACGCGCCGAGGAAGGGCTGGTTCGCGGGGTCGCCGCAGCCGCCGTCGGGCGCGTACGCCTGCGAGCGGGCGATCACGGACGCCGCGGTCGACCTGCCCGAGCGCGTCCAGGTCGTGATGACGGTCAGCGTGAGCACGTCGGTGGTCGTGGCCGACGAGCGCGACACGTACACGCGCGAGGTGAACGGCGTCCCGACGCCCGAGACGTCGGCCGAGACGGTCTTGTTGCTCCCCCCGGTGCCGGACAGCGGCGGGACGTCGGTCGCCTGGCTGCTCGACGTGACGAGCACCTCGTTGATCGAGGGGTCCGCCACGGGGCGCAGGCTCCCGCCCGCGACGTTCGCGTCCCCGCCCGCGGCGCCGGCGAAGTTCGTGTGCAGCCCGCGGCTGAGCACGAGCCACGGGAGCGAGCGCAGCTCCTCGAGGATCTGGTTGCTCACCGCGGTGGCCTGCGTGCGCTGACGCGACTGCGCGGTCGTCACGAGCGCGGACGTCTGGACCGCCATGAGGATGACCAGCACCGCGGTGATGATCATCATCGCGACGAGCAGCTCGATGAGGGAGAACCCGGTGTCCTCCCGGGGCGCCGTGACGCGGCGGACCAGCCTCTTCAGCACGACGCTCCTCTCGAGCGGTCGACGACGGTGGGGTTCGTTCTGGGTACGGGTTCACCGACAGGGCAGGAGGCGAGCGCCTCCTGCCCTGTCGGTGCGTCCAGCCTGGGTCAGCAGCTTTCCTTGTTCAGGCCCTTGGCTGCCGAGTAGAAGACCGTCGTGCGCGTGCCGCCCGTGTAGGTGAGCGTGACGCACCAGTTGACGGCCGCGTTCGCGATGGTGGCGCCACCGGTGCCGGTGTACGACAGCGTCGCGCCGGAGACGGGGCCGCTCTTGACGCCCATGTCGGCGATGGCCGTCGTGCCCGTGCCGATCGACCACTTGCTGTCGGTGGAGCCGACGCCGAAGGCGCCCGCCGCGATGGGGTCCTTCGCGTCGACGTAGTACGTGGCGATCTCCTTGCCGAGCGTCGAGACGTCCGACGTGGCGGCGGTGTCGTTCGCCTTCTTGCGCTGGTTGAGGAACACCGGGATCGCGATGGCCGCGAGGATCCCGATGATGATCATGACGACCAGGAGCTCGATCAGGGTGAAGCCCTGGTCCTTCTCCTGCATGGACTTGCGGATGCGAGCGATCACGTCGTGCTCCCGTTCGGTGGTGTCGTGCGAGTCGGTTTTCCAGCTCAGTGCCGGCCGGGGCCGGATCAGGTGGTGCACCCGATTCATCGGGCGCCTCCCCCGTCCCCTTGAGCGCCTGGGCCGCGATTCACTCGCGGTTCACCCGTTCGGCGGGCGCGCGCCCGTTTTGTATTACTCGATCAGGTTGAAGATGCCGAAGATCGGCATGTACATCGCGATGATCATTCCGCCGACGATGCCACCGATGACGACGATCATGATGGGCTCGATGAGGCTCGTGAGCTGCTCCGTGGTCGCCTCGACCTCCTGGTCGTAGAAGTCGGCGATCTTGTCGAGCATCGTGTCGAGCGCGCCCGTGTCCTCACCGACCGCCATCATCTGCACGACCATCGGCGGGAACACGGGGTGCTGCGAGAGCGGGCCCGTCAGGGACTCACCGCGGCGCACGGACTCCTCGACGGCCTTCGCGGCCCGCTCGATCACGAGGTTGCCGCTCGTCTCCCCCACGATGTCGAGGGCGTGCAGGATCGGCACGCCCGCGTGGATCATCGTCCCGAAGTTGCGGGTGAAGCGGGACACCGCGATCTTCTGGAAGAGCTTGCCGAACACCGGGACCTTGAGCTTCCAGGGGTCGACCTTCTCGCGGATCGCGCGGTCGTTCTTGTGCTTTCCCCACCACACCGCGAATACCCCCAGCGCGATGACGGTCGGCACGATCGTCCATTTCAGGATGTCCGAGAGGATCACCAGGATCCGCGTCGGCAGCGGCAGGGTCCCGCCGAGCGTCGCGAACATCCCGGCGAAGATCGGCACGATGAACAGCAGCATGCCGACCGTCGCCAGGATCGCGATCACGAATACGACCACGGGATAGGTCATCGCGGACTTGATCTTGCCGCGGAGCTTGACCTCGGTCTCGAAGTTGTCGGCGACCGAGACCAGCACCTCGTCGAGGAAGCCGCCGACCTCGCCGGCCTTGACCATGTTGATCATGATCGGCGGGAAGACGTTGGGGTGCTTCGCGAGCGCGTTCGAGAACGCCACGCCCGTCTCGACGTCGCTGCGCACCTGCGCGAGCACCTTCGACAGCGGCTTGGACTCGGTCTGCTCGGCGAGGATCGACAGCGCGCGCAGCAGCGACAGCCCCGCGCTGATCATCGTCGCGAGCTGCCGCGACATGATGGCGAGGTCCTTGAGCGAGATCTTCTCGCCCATGCCGAAGAGCGTGATCTCCTTGTTCAGGCCGCCGTTCGAGACCGCCTCGATCGACACGGGGGCCAGCCCCATGCCCTTGAGACGGTTCGCGACGGCCGCCTGGTTGTGCGCCTCGATCCGGCCCTTGACGAGCTTGCCCGAGCGGTCCCGGACCGCGTACTCGTAGGTCGTGGTCGCGTCCGCCATCAGTACGCCTGCCCGTTCATCGTCGCCATCGCGGCCTGGCCGCCCTGCACCCCGCCTGAGAAACGGCCGGTCAGGCGGTTGAAGTCCTCGATGTGGTGGCACTTCTCGAGGCCGGTCTCGTGGGTGATCCGGCCGGTCTTCACGAGGTCCGCGAGGTGCTGGTCGAGCGTGTGCATGCCCTGCTGGGCGCCCGCCTGCATCGAGGAGTAGATCTGGTGCGTCTTGCCCTCGCGGATGAGGTTGCGGATCGCCGGCGTCGCGACGAGGACCTCTGTCGCCACCGCGCGCCCCGGACCGTCCGCGCGCTTGCACAGCGTCTGGCACACGACGCCCTGCAGGGCGCCGGCGAGCTGCGTGCGCACCTGAGCCTGCTGGTGGGAGGGGAACACGTCGATGATGCGGTCGATCGTCTGCGCGGCGTCCTGCGTGTGCAGCGTCGCGAAGACGAGGTGACCGGTCTCCGCCGCGGTGAGCGCCACGGAGATCGTCTCGAGGTCACGCATCTCGCCGACGAGGATGATGTCGGGGTCCTGGCGCAGCACGTGCTTGAGGGCGTTCGCGAACGAGTGCGTGTCCGCGCCGACCTCGCGCTGGTTGATCAGCGACTTCTTGTGCTTGTGCAGGAACTCGATCGGGTCCTCGACCGTCATGATGTGGTCCTCGCGCGTGCGGTTCGCGAGGTCGACGATCGCGGCGAGCGTCGTGGACTTGCCCGAGCCGGTCGGCCCGGTGACGAGGACCAGCCCGCGGGGCATCCCGGCGAACGTCCCGACGATCGGCGGGACGCCGAGGTCCTCGAGCGGCTTGATCTCGTACGGGATGACACGGAACGCCGCGCCGATCGCCTCGCGCTGCTGGTAGAGGTTCACGCGGAACCGCGCGTGGCCGCGCACCGAGTACGCGAAGTCGAGCTCGAGGTTCTCCTCGAACGTCTCGCGCTGCTTCTGCGTGAGCACCGAGTACAGCGAACGCTGGAGCGAGTCGGGCATGAGCCGGTCGAAGCCCTCGAGCGGGCGCAGCGAGCCGCTGAGCCGGATCATCGGCGGCGCGCCGGACGTCAGGTGCAGGTCGGACGCACCGGTCTTGATCATCGCGACGAGCGCCTGGTCGAGCTGCAGGTCGTCGTCGTGCGACTCCTGGCTCATGCCGATGCGCGAGCTGCGCGCGGCGGCGCGGGTCGGTGGCGTGGGGACCTCGCCGCGCGGGGCTCCGGCGGGCGCCGCGGCACCTGCGGGGCGCCCGGGGGGGCTTCCGACGGGCGGAGCGTGCGGCGCGGCCGTCGGCGCGGCGGGCTGGTACCCGCCGGGTGCGGCGGGCGGCGGGTACGCGCCCGGCGGGGGCGGCGGGTAGCCGGCGGCGGCCGGCGGCGGGTAGCTGCCGGGCGGCGGCGGGAGGGGCGCCGGCGGGCCGACGGGCGGCGCGGCACCCGCGCTGCCCTGCGAGGGCACCGGCATGTAGGTGGGCCGTCCCGTGACGGGGGCGTCGCTCGGGGGGCCGGCCTGCGGACCCGCCGGCCGGTACGGCGGCAGCGGCCGCGTCGGGTCGGCGCCGCGGGCCTGGTACGAGTCGCTCACTGAATGGCCTCCACGTCTTCGGAACGCACGTCGCCGGGCACGCCCGGCGGTCGAGGCCCACTCAGGGCGCTCTGTCGTCTCATCGGCCGGCGGCCCCCGGGTCTTGAGGGACAAGGGGCACCGAGGTCCACGGCGAGTGACGCCGCGGGCTCTGCGAGCGGGGCGCGGGCGACGACGGATGGGACGCACGCCGTGCGGGACGGACGACGGCCGGGACGGTCGACGGCCCGGACGAACGACGGTGCCCGCGCCGGTCGACAGTGCCCGCGCCGGTCCGGACGGCACCGTCAGCGCGAGCCGGCGGCCCGGGTCACGCCACGACGCGCAGGATCTCCTCGATCGACGTCATCCCGAGGGCGACCTTGTGCCAGCCGTCGTCGCGGAGCTGGATCATGCCCTGCTTGCGCGCGGTCGCGGCGATGTCGGCAGCCGACGAGTGCGACACCGCGTGGCGCTCGATCTCCTCGGTCACCCGCATGACCTCGTGCAGCGCGATGCGGCCGCGGTACCCCGTCTTGGAGCACGAGACGCATCCCGCGGGCCGGTTGAGCACGGGGATCTCCTCACCCTCGACCCACGGGAACCTCGCGGCGACGAGCTCGGTCGGCGTGGGCCGGTACGGCTCCTTGCACTTGTCGCAGAGCTTGCGCGCGAGCCGCTGCGCGACCACGGCGTCGAGGGCCGAGCCGACGAGGAACGGCTCGATGCCCATCTCGACGAGGCGCGTGATCGCCGACGGGGCGTCGTTCGTGTGCAGCGTCGAGAGCACGAGGTGACCGGTGAGGGCCGCCTCGATCGCGATCTGGGCGGTCTCGTGGTCACGGATCTCACCGAGGAGCACGACGTCGGGGTCCGAGCGCAGGATCGAGCGCAGCGCGCCGGCGAACGTCAGGCCGGCCTTCGGGTTGACCTGCACCTGGTTGATCCCGGCGAGCCGGTACTCCACAGGATCCTCGACCGTGATCACGTTGATCTCGGGCCGCGAGACGGCGTTGAGCGTCGCGTAGAGCGTCGTCGACTTGCCGGAGCCGGTCGGCCCGGTCACGAGGATCATGCCGTAGGGCTTGGTGTACGCCTCGCGGTAGACGTCGTAGTTCTGGTCGAGGAACGACAGGTCGCGCAGGTCGAGGCTCGCGGTGGAGTTGTCGAGGATACGCATGACGATCTTCTCGCCCCACACCGTCGGGAGCGTCGCGACGCGGAGGTCGATCTTGCGCCCGTTGTGGTTGATCGACATGCGGCCGTCCTGCGGCTTGCGCCGCTCGGCGATGTCGATGTCGCTGAGGATCTTGACGCGGCTGATCACGCCGCCGGTGATCTGCTTGGGCGAGCGCTGCATCTCGTGCAGCACGCCGTCGATGCGGTAGCGCACCCGCAGGTCGTGCTCGCTCGGCTCGATGTGGATGTCCGACGCGCGGTCCGTGATCGCCTGCGAGACGAGCAGGTTGACGTACCGGACGATCGGCGCGTCGTCGTCGACGAACTCCCCGACGCGCGCGAGGTCGGCCTCGGCCGTCGCGGCCTGCTGCTCCTCCTCGAACGCGGAGGTCAGGTCGTCCATCTCGCCGTCGGCGCGGCAGAACCGGTCGATCGCGCGCGTGAGGTTGTCGTAGGTCGCGACGACCGGCGTGACCTGCAGGCCCGACATCGTGCGGACGTCGTCGACCGCCACGACGTTGCCGGGGTCCGCGGTCGCGAGGACCAGGGACCCGTTCGCGAAGCCGACGGGGAGGACCGTGTACCGCCGGCACAGCGCCGCGGGCACGACGCTCACGGCCGAGCGGTCGACGGGGTACTCGTCGAGGTCGATAAAGTCCATGCCGACCTGGCGCGCGAGCGCGGCGACGAGCTGCCCCTCGGAGAGGATGCCGATCTCGACGAGCGTGCGCCCGAGCGACTGCCCGCGCGTGAGCTGCTCGTCCATCGCGGCCATGAGCTGGGACTCCGTGACCAGACCCTCGTCCAGCAAGATCTCGCCGAGCTGCTTCACGGTCGTCCTCTCGTCGCGGGCGCGCCCAGGGATCGCGCGCGTACGTGCCCAGAGGACTTATCGGCACGCACCGGGTGCGTCGTGAGGGGTCGGACGTCCCGACGTGCGCCGGGTGCCGGACCGCGGCGCGCGGCGGCGGGTCAGCGGGTCGCGGGGTTGGGGTCCGCGGCGCGCGACGGTCGGGTCAGCGGGTCGCGGGTGTCGACGCGAGCGCCGACCGCAGAGCCGCGTCCATCGCCTCGACCGGCCCGGGTCGCCCGGTCATGAGCCGGACCTGCTCGACCGCCTGGTGCAGCAGCATCCGCTCGCCCCCGACGACGGGTCCGCCGCTGCGGTCCCAGGCGACGGACAGCGCGGTCGGCCGCGGGTCGTAGGCGACGTCGAGCAGCACGCCGCGGACCGGCACGCCGTCGAGCTCCGCGGCCAGGTCGTCGGCGGCGCGCGGCGGGAGCGTCGAGACCACGACGTCGGCGCCGGGCACCTCGCGCGCGGCGGTCTCGAGCGGCGCGTACCGCGGCTCGACACCCATCCGGTGCGCGGCCCGCATGAGCCCGCCGACGCGCGCGATCGAGCGGACGTACACCACGGGGGTCGTGCACCCCAGCTGCGCGAGCGCGGCGAGCGTCGAGGCGGCCGTCGCGCCGCCGCCGAGCACGGCCGCGGTCCGCCGGACGGGTCCCCCGCCGGTCCCGAGCCCCTCGCCGAGCGCCGTCACGAGCCCGTACACGTCGGTGTTGGCGCCCGTGAGCACCGGCGTCCCGCGAGCGGGCTGGACGAGCACCGTGTTGACGGCGCCGACGACGCCCGCGAGCGGCTCGACGTGGTCGAGCAGCGGCAGGACCGTCTGCTTGAGCGGCATCGTCAGGCTCAGACCCGCCCACGAGGCGTCGAGCGCGCCGACGAACGCGGCGAGGCCGTCCTCGGTCACGTCGACCGGGTCGTAGCGCCAGTCGTCGAGCCCGAGCGCGGCGTACGCGGCACGGTGCAGCACCGGCGACAGCGAGTGCGCGACGGGGTGCCCGAGCACCGCCGCCCGGCGGCCCGCGCCGCCGTCGGCTGCGTGCGCGTCCGTCACGACGTGGGGTTCTCCTTCTGCCACTGGCGCAGGAGCGCGACGTTCTCCTGGTGCTCGGTGTACGTCTCGGAGAACATCGTCTCGCCGGTCTCGAGGTTGATCGCGACCCAGAAGATCCACGGGCCGGGTGTCGGTGCGAGCACCGCGTCGATCGACTTCTCGCCGGGCGACGCGATGGGCGTCGGCGGCAGGCCGGTGTTCATCTCGAGGTTGTACGGGTTCTCGACGCTCTTGTCGGCCGTGGTCAGACCGGTCCCCGGCTTGCCCAGGCCGTACGCGAGCGACGCGTCGATCTGCAGGATCATGTCCTTGTCGAGCCGGTTCTGGATCGCCTGCGCGATCTTGCCGCGGTCCTCGTCGCGGCGCGCCTCCCGCTCGACGAGCGAGGCGCGGATCAGCACGTCCTGCCACTGCTCGCGCGGGATCTGCTTCGCGGTGAGGACCCCGACCGTCTGGTCGACCATCTGCTTGACGACGCTCGCTGCCGTCGCGCCCGGCTCGATCTGGTACGTCGCGGGGTACAGCCAGCCCTCGACGTTGCCGCCGGCCTCGGCGGGGAGCCCGACGGCCGGGTCGGCGACCGCGGCGTTGAGCGCGTCGACCGGGATGCCGGTGACCTCGTTGACCCGCGTGAAGACGTCGTCGCGCGAGAGCCCCTCGGCGACGGTGACCTTGAGGGACACCCGGTTGGCGGTGTTGAGGAGGGCCGCGACCGCGTCGCTCGCCTTCATCTGGAGCTGGAGCGTGTACGTGCCGGGCTGGATGCTCGGGGCGTCGGGGTTCGCGGTGAACGCTGCGGTGAACGCGCTGGTCGTGGCGACGACGCCCGCGTCCACGAGCTTCTGCCCGATCGCACCGCCGGAGTCGCCCTGCGCGACGGCCACCTGGACCTCGCCGCTGCCGGGGCCGGGGTAGTCCGTGACCGTGTCCTCGCCGCCCCCGCTGGACAGCATGGGGCCGACGACGCTCCAGACGACGTACCCGGCACCGAGCACGAGGGCGAGGGCCATGACGATCACGACGATGCTGCGGCGGCGGCGCTTGCGGCGCTCCTTGGCCTTGCGGGCCTTGCCGCGCTGGCGGGCACGGCGCGACGCGGCGGGCTCGCTCGCGGCTTGCGTCGGTGCGCCGAGGAAGAGGTCACTCACGTTCTCTTCCCTCCGATCCCTGGCTCGTCGGTCCGTCGTGCCGCTCATCTGCACCGTCCTGCAGTCTCGTCCGTCCGTCCCCGCAGCCACCCGCGTCACGCGCGACCACCGGCGGGTCCGCGTCGACCCGTTCCCCCGCCCGTGCACCCGTGACCCGCTCCGCGTCCAACGCGGTCTGCAGGATCACCACCGCGGCCGCCTGGTCGACGACCTGCCGGTGGCTGCGCCCGGCCCGGCCGGACGCGCGTAGCGCCTGATGGGCGGACACCGTGCTCATCCGCTCGTCGACCATCCGCACCGGGACGGGTGCGACGGCCTGCGCCAGCACCACAGCGTACGCGCGCGCGGCCTCGGATGCGGCACCTTCGACTCCGGAGAGGTGTCGGGGAAGTCCGACATACACGACAGCGGCCGCGCGCTCCTCCGCCTCCGCGGCGATGCGCCGCACGTCGGCGGGCAGCGCCCCGGGGGCCGGCCGGCGGGTGTCGCGGGGCACGGTGTCGACCGGGGTCGCGATCAGCCCGTCGGGGTCGCTCGAGGCGAGCCCGACCCGGACGCTCCCCACGTCGACCCCGAGGCGGCTCCCGCGCGTGACCGGTGCAGCGGATCCCTGCACCTCAGGCCGCCGCGCCGATCTCGGCCCGCAGGCCGTCGAGCGCGGCTCCGAGCCGGCTCGCGTCCGTGCCGCCACCCTGCGCGAGGTCGTCCTTGCCGCCGCCCCCACCGCCGAGCACGCCGGACGCGGTCTTCACGAGCGCACCGGCCCGCACCCCGCGCTCGCGCGCGGCCGCGTTCGTCGCGACGACGACGACCGGGCGGCCCTTGGCGACGCCGCCGACCGCCACGACCGCCGGCGCCGACTCCCCGAGGCGCGCGCGGACGTCGAGCACGAGCGTCCGCAGGTCGTCCGCCGAGGACACCTCGCCGGCGTCGTGCGCGACGACCCGGACCCCGCCCGCGTCGACCGCGCCGGACGCGAGCGCGGCCGCACCCGCGAGCACCTGCGCCTGGCGCAGCGCCGCGAGCTCCTTCTCCGACTCCTTGAGCCGCGTGAGCAGCGACGACACGCGGTCGCCCAGCTCGTCGGGCCGGGCGCCGAGCAGGCCCGAGAGCTGGCCGACGAGCGCGTGCTCCTTGGCCTGGAACCCGTACGCGCCGTCGCCGACGAGCGCGTCGACGCGCCGGACGCCCGAGCCGATCGAGGACTCCCCGAGCAGCGTCACGAGCCCGAGCTGGCCCGAGCGGCGCACGTGGGTCCCGGCGCACAGCTCGCGCGACCAGTCCCCGCCGATCGACACCACGCGCACTCGGTCGCCGTACTTCTCGCCGAACAGCGCCATGGCCCCGAGCGCGCGCGCCTCGGCGATCGGCATGACCTCGTCGGTCACGTCGAGGTCCTCCGCGAGCTGGGTGTTGACGCGCTCCTCGATCTCGGAGAGCGCACCCGCGGGCACCGCGGCGCTCGACCGGAAGTCGAAGCGGATGCGGCTCGGGGCGTTCTCGGAGCCGGCCTGCGTCGCGGTGTCACCGAGCGCCTCGCGCAGCGCCTTGTGCACCATGTGCGTCGCGGTGTGGGCGCGGCTGATCGCCTTGCGGCGCACGACGTCGATCGTCGCGGTGCCGGCCTCGCCGAACGTGACGGTGCCGTCGACCAGCCGGCCGTGGTGCACCGACAGCCCCTTGACGGGCGCCTGGACGTCGTCGACCTCGATCCGCGCGCCGCCGTCGAGCACGATCACGCCGTGGTCGGCGAGCTGGCCGCCCGACTCCGCGTAGAACGGCGTGCGGTCGAGCACGACCTCGACGTCGGCCGGCGCGGTCGCCGCGGGGGCGGGCACGCCGTCGACGAGCAGCCCGACGACGCGCGAGCGCGACGTGGTGTCGGTGTAGCCGAGGAACTCGACCGGGCCGGCCTTCTCGCTGCTGAGCGTGGAGTGCAGCTCCTGGTACGCGGCGGTGTCCGCGCGCCCGGCACGCTTCGCGAGCGCGTCGGCGCGGGCGCGCTGGCGCTGGGCCTGCATGAGCGAGCGGAACGCGGTCTCGTCGACCGACACGCCCTGCTCCGCGGCCATCTCGAGCGTGAGGTCGATCGGGAAGCCGTACGTGTCGTGCAGCTGGAACGCCTGCTCGCCCGAGAGCAGCGGCGTCGCCGACGGGGCGTCTCCTCCGGCCTGGGTCTTCACCGTGCGCACCGCGGTGTCGAGGATCGTCGTGCCGGCGGCGAGCGTGCGGCGGAACGCGTCCTCCTCGGCGTACGCGACCGTGCTGATGCGGTCGAACCGCTCCGCGAGCTCGGGGTAGGACGGGCTCATCGCGTCCTTGCTCACCGGCAGGAGCGTCGGCAGCGCGAGGTCCTCGACGCCGAGCAGGCGCATCGCGCGGACCGAGCGGCGCAGCAGGCGGCGCAGCACGTAGCCGCGGCCCTCGTTCGAGGGCGTCACCCCGTCGCCCATGAGCATGAGGCTGCTCCGGACGTGGTCGGCGACGACGCGCATGCGGACGTCGTCGTCGCGATCGGCGCCGTAGCGGCGGCCCGAGAGCTCCTGCGCCGCCTGGATGACCGGGAAGACCTCGTCGATCTCGTACATGTTGTCGACGCCCTGCAGCAGGTACGCGACGCGCTCGAGCCCCATGCCGGTGTCGATGTTCTTCTGCTGGAGCTCCCCGAGGATCGGGAAGTCCTCCTTGCCGCCGCCGTCGCCCCGCTCGTACTGCATGAAGACGAGGTTCCAGATCTCGATGTAGCGGTCCTCGTCGACCACGGGCCCGCCCTCGGCGCCGTACTCCGGCCCGCGGTCGACGTAGATCTCCGAGCACGGGCCGGCCGGGCCGCGCGCCCCCGTCGACCAGTAGTTGTCCTTCATCCCGCGGCGCTGGATGCGCTCGTCGGGCAGCCCGGCGATGCGCTTCCAGAGCGCGGCCGCCTCGTCGTCGTCGTGGTAGACGGTGACCCAGATCGTCTCGGGGTCGAACCCGAAGCCCCCGTCCGCGGTGGAGCCCGTGACGAGCTCCCACGCGTACGTGATGGCGCCTTCCTTGAAGTAGTCGCCGAACGAGAAGTTGCCGTTCATCTGGAAGAACGTGCCGTGCCGGGTCGTCTTGCCGACCTCTTCGATGTCCAGCGTGCGCACGCACTTCTGCACGCTCGTCGCACGCGGCCACGGCGCGGTCTGCTCGCCGAGCATGTACGGGATGAACGGCACCATGCCCGCGATGACGAACAGCGTCGAGGGGTCGGGCGAGATGAGCGGGGCCGACGGGACGACGGTGTGCCCGCGGCCCTCGAAGTAGTCGAGCCAGCGCTGGCGGATCTCGGCGGTACGCATGGGATTCTCGGTTCCTTCGGTGTGTGCCGGTCGCTGTCGGCGGTGATGTCAGTCTGACGTGCGGGGGCCCCGGTCAGTTCCGCGGGGCCGTCCGCGTCCGTCAGGAGGACGTCGGTCAGTAGAACGAGTAGGGCAGGTCCCCGTCGGCGTCGTCCGGGTCCTCGGTGGCGGGCCGGCGGTGCGCCGCGCGACGCCCGCGCGCGGCCGGCTCGGCGTCCTCCGCCGCACGGCGGCGGGCGCGCTCCTCGCGCAGCGCGTCCACGTCGACGTCGCCGACGAGGTCGTGCGTGAGCTGCTCCTCGCGCTCCGCGAGCCCCGCGAGGAACTCGGAGCGGGCGGTGCGGGCGGCCGTGGTCACCTGCTGGACGACGCCGAGGGCCTCCCCCGTGCCGGCGGGCAGGTACCCGGTCACGACGTCGCGCGCGCGCCGCACCGCCACGAGCGTCACGGTCGCGCCGACGGCGACCCAGAACAGGCGCCGCATCAGCGGGTCCTCGACGCCTTCGCGGTCGCGCCGAGCCCGGACAGCGCCCGCCGCACGCCGTAGGAGAACGCAGCGACCTTGATCATCGGGCCGCCGACCGTCGCCGCGAACAGCGACGTGAGCGCCGAGACGTTCGCGGAGACCTGCGCCGCGGACGTGGTGATCTGGTCGACGCGCTCGAGCTGGCCGTTGGTGGACGCCACGACGGCCGCGGTCTCGTCGATCACCGGGAGCGTGTGCTCGGTGACCTTGCGCAGCGACACGGTCGCCTCGTCGAAGGTCCGGCCGAGCTTCACGAGCGGCACCGCCAGGACGCCCACGAGGATGAGGAAGGCAGACGCCGCCACGATCCCTGCGATGTCTCCGAGCATGACGACCCTCCTGGAAGCGTGCGACCGGGCGCCCGCCCGATCCTGCGAAACCCTACCCGGACAGCACAGCGCCCCGCGTGCGCCGGGTTCGGCACGCGCGGGGCGCTGAGGTGCTGCGACGCGCCGGTGTCAGCGCGCGTAGTACTCGACGACGAGCTGGACCTCGCAGGTCACGGGGACCTCGGCGCGCTTGGGGTGGCGCACGAGGACCGCGCTGAGCTTCTCCAGCTGCACGTCGATGTAGCCCGGGACGGCCGGCAGGACGTCGCGGTGCGCACCGGCGGCGGCGACCTGGAACGGCACGGTCGCCTGGCTCTTCGGCTTGACCTGGAGGGTCTGGCCCGGCTTCACGCGGAACGACGGGCGGTCCACGATCTTGCCGTCGACGAGCACGTGACGGTGCACGACGACCTGGCGGGCCTGGAGGATCGTGCGGGCGAAGCCGGCACGCAGGACGAGCGCGTCGAGACGCGTCTCGAGGTTCTCGACGAGCGCCTCACCGGTCAGGCCCGGGGCCTTGCGGGCGTCCTCGTACGCACGGGCGAGCTGCTTCTCGCGGAGCGCGTACTGCGCACGCAGGCGCTGCTTCTCGCGGAGACGGACGGCGTAGTCGGACTCGGTCCGACGGCGCGCGCGGCCGTGCTCGCCCGGGGGGTAGGGACGCTTCTCGAAGTGCTTGACAGCCTTGGGCGTCAGCGCGAGGCCGAGGGCGCGCGAGAGGCGCACCTGGCGACGCGAGCGGGTCACACTGCTCACAGACGTACTTCCTGTCGTTGTAGACGTCACACCCGACGCGGAGGACTCCGGCGGGGTGGGGCCGACCTTCGGTGCGCGACCCGTGTCGGTCGCGCGGCTAAGGCCCCAGGTGGTCGTCCGGCTCGTCGGGACGGCGCGTGCTCCCCGGTCTCCCGGGCCGCACCGTGCCGTCGCCCGCCGGGCAACCTGTACAGACTAGCGGGTGCACGCCGGTGCACCCAATCGCGTCAGCCGTCGCTCGCGAGGATCGCCCGGATGCGCTCGAGCCGCTCGGACACCGACCGCTCGAAGCCGCGGTCGCTCGGCGTGTAGTACCGCGTCCCGACGAGCTCGTCGGGCAGGTACTGCTGCGCGGCGACCGCGTGCGGCGCGTCGTGCGCGTACCGGTAGCCCTTCCCGTGGCCGAGCTCCTTCGCGCCGGCGTAGTGCGCGTCGCGCAGGTGCGCTGGGACCGATCCGATCCGCCCCGCACGCACGTCCGCGAGCGCGGCGTCGATCCCGGTGTACGCCGCGTTGGACTTCGGCGCCGTCGCGAGGTGCACGACCGCCTCGGCGAGGATGATCCGCGCCTCGGGCATGCCGATGAGCGCGACGGCCTGCGCGGCGGCGACCGCGGTCTGCAGCGCGCTCGGGTCCGCCATGCCGACGTCCTCCGCGGCGGCGATGACGATGCGGCGGGCGATGAAGCGGGGGTCCTCGCCGGCCGCGATCATGCGCGCGAGGTAGTGCAGCGACGCGTCGACGTCGGACCCGCGCATCGACTTGATGAACGCGCTGATGACGTCGTAGTGCTGGTCGCCGTCGCGGTCGTAGCGCACCGCGGCGACGTCGATCGCGCGCTCCACGGTCGCGAGGTCGACGACGGCGGGTGCGGGTGCGCCCGTGGGGCCGTCGTCCGGGCGCGCGTCCTCGTCCGGGCGCTGGTCCTCGTCGGGGCGCTCGTCCTCGTCGGGGCGCTCGTCGTGGTCCGCGAGCGCCGCACCGGCCGCGGCCTCGAGGATGGTCAGCGCCTTGCGCGCGTCCCCGCCCGCGAGCCGCAGGAGGTGCTCCTCGGCATCCTCGTCGAGCGTGACCGCTCCGCCGAGCCCGCGCTCGTCGAGCACCGCTCGGCGCACGAGCGCGCGCACGTCCTCGACACCGAGCGGCTGGAGGGTCAGCAGGAGCGAGCGCGACAGCAGCGGGGAGTTCACCGAGAAGCTCGGGTTCTCGGTCGTCGCCGCGACGAGCGTGACCCAGCGGTTCTCCACGCTCGGCAGCAGCGCGTCCTGCTGGGCCTTGGTGAAACGGTGCACCTCGTCGATGAAGAGCACGGTCTCGCTGCCGTCGCCCGCGAGCCGGCGGCGGGCGTCGTCGATCACGGCGCGCACGTCCTTGACGCCCGCGGTGACCGCGGACAGCTCGACGAAGCGCCGTCCCGACGTCGCGGCGATGAGGTACGCGAGCGTCGTCTTGCCGGTCCCGGGCGGCCCCCACAGGACCACGGAGCTGGGCGCGGCGCGGCGGGAGGCCTCTCCCCCGGGCTCGACGAGGCGCCGCAGCGGCGACCCGGCGACGAGCAGGTGCCCCTGGCCGGCGACCTCGGCGAGGGTGCGCGGACGCATGCGCACCGCAAGGGGGGCACCGGCGGAGACCGTCGGCAGCCCCTGCGCGGTCGAGCTGACCGCGTCGAACAGGTCCATGGCGTCGAGCCTACGCACCGCCGCCCACGTGCCCGGCCCGCCCGACGCGCTCCCGCGGGACGGGCCCGTCCGCCGGACGCGCGCCCGGCGGGACGGTCCGGCCCCCCGAACGCGCCCACGCGGGACGCCCGGTGTGCGGTCGCGCGCGCGTTGCTGCGATGCTGACGCCGTGTTCGAGAGCCTGGGCCGCGCGATCGCCCACCACCCCCGCCTCACGGTCGCCGTCTGGCTCGTCCTGACGGTGCTGGGCTTCGGCCTCGCCGTCGTCGGCGTGCAGGGCGAGAACCTGTTCGAGCGGCTGTCGACGGGTGAGCCCGCGGTGCCCGGCTCGGACAGCTCGCGCGCGAACGAGATCCTCAGCGACTCCGACGAGCGCGGCGCGAGCCTGACCCTCGTGCTGCGCGACGTCGACCCCACGACGGTGGGCGTCGCCGAGGCGATGGCGCCCGTGCACGAGGAGCTCGCGGCCATCGAGGGTGTCGCGTCCGTGATCGACCCGCTGGTGCTGCCCCAGGGCGCGGCGAACCCGGCGGCGGCGCCGCTGATCGCGCAGGACGGCAGCGGGTTCCTCGTCGTCGTCGAGCTCGAGCCCGGGCTGGGCGAGGCCGCGCAGGACGAGGCGCTCGGGTCCGTCGAGCGCACGCTCGACGGCGTCCCCGCGGTGCTCGAGCCGGTCGCGCCCGGCGCGAGCGGGCTGGTCGGCGGGACGTCGCTCATCGTCGAGGCGATCACGAGCCAGGTCGAGGAGGACCTGGCGACGGGCGAGACGATCGCGCTGCCGGTCGCGCTCGTCATCATGGTGCTCGTCTTCGGCGGCTTCCTCGCGGCGTCGATGCCGATGGTGGGGGCGATCGCGTCGATCGCGGGCGGGCTCGGCGCACTCCTCGGGTTCTCCTACGTGCTCGACCTCGACTCGTCCGTGGTCAACGTCGTGACGATCCTGGGGCTCGGGCTCTCGATCGACTACGGGCTGCTGATCGTGTCCCGGTTCCGCGAGGAGCTGCACCACCTCGTCGACGAGGACGGCGGTGCCGGCGCGCGTCGGCGGCGCGGCGACGGCGCCGTGGTGACCGCCCTGACCCGCACGATGTCGACGGCGGGCCGGACGGTCGCGTTCTCCGCGGTCACGGTCGCGATCTCGATCGCGGGGCTGCTCGCGTTCCGACCCGACATCCTGCGGGCGTTCGGCGCGGCCGGTGTCGCGGTCATCGTCGTGGCGGTCGCGACCGCGCTCTCGCTCGTGCCGGCGATGCTCGTGCTGTTCGGCCGCCGGCTGGTGCGCCCCGGGCTCGTCTCGCGCGTCCCGGGGCTGCGGGGGCTGCTCGCGCGCACCGCGGACGTGCAGTCGGAGGAGGGCGTCTTCTCGCGCCTCGCGACCCGCGTCCAGCGCCACCCCTGGGTCGTGATGCTCGGGTCGGTCGCGCTGCTCGGGGTGCTCGCCCTGCCGCTCACCCAGCTCGAGCTGCGCAACTCCACGACGCAGCTGCTGCCGTCGGGCACGACCCAGCGCGAGTACGTCGAGGCGCTCGCCGACGACTACCCCGCCGCGTCCTCGCCGGGGGTGATCGTGGTCGCCGAGACGTCGCTCGAGGCCGCGACGGCGTGGGCCGCGTCGATCGCGGAGCTCGACGACGTCGCCGGCGTCGACCCGCCGTCACCGAGCGGCGCGCACGTCGTGATCGGCGTCCGGCCGGACACCGACGACCCCGGCGACGAGGTGGCCCGCGGCGTCGTCACCCAGATCCGGGACCTGGACGCCGACTTCCCGGTCCTCGTCACGGGCCAGGCCGCGGGCCAGATGGACTTCGCGGACTCGCTCGTCGAGCGCCTGCCGTGGGCCGCGGGCATCGTCGCCGTCGCGAGCCTCGTGCTGCTGTTCCTCATGACGGGCTCGGTCGTGATCCCCGTCAAGGCGCTGCTGACGAACCTGCTGTCGATCGCCGCGTCGCTGGGCGTGCTCGTCTGGGTGTTCCAGGACGGTCACCTGTCGGGGCTCATCGGCTTCGTGTCGACCGGGGGCATCGAGACATACGTGCTCGCGCTCGTCGTGGCGTTCGCGTTCGGGCTCGCGATGGACTACGAGGTCTTCCTGCTCTCGCGCATCAAGGAGCTGCACGACGCGGGGCTGCCGAACGACGAGGCGGTGCGGCTCGGCCTGCAGCGCTCGGGGCGCATCATCACGTCTGCGGCGGCGATCATCATCGTCGTGTTCGCGGGCTTCGTCGCCGGCAAGCTCCTCGTGATCAAGGAGGTCGGCTTCGCCCTCGCGGTCGCGGTGCTCATCGACGCGACCGTGGTGCGCCTGCTGCTCGTCCCCGCGACCATGACGATCCTCGGGCGCGCGAACTGGTGGGCGCCGGGCTTCCTCAAGCGCCTGCACGCGCGCGTCGGACTGGACCACTGACCGGTCGCACCGGTCCCCGGGGCGCACCCGCCGGTGCGCCCCGGACGCGCGACCCGTAGTCCTGCACGACGAAGGGCAGCGCCCGCACCGGTCGCCCGGCGGGCCGCTGCCCCTCTCGCTGCGCCGACGGCGCCGTGCTCACTCCGCGGGCGGCGCGGCCTTCGGCTTCGCGTCGACGCCGGCCTCGCGGCGCTGGGCCGCGGTGATCGGGGCCGGCGCGCCGGTCAGCGGGTCGTAGCCGCCCCCGGACTTCGGGAAGGCGATGACGTCGCGGATCGACTCGGAGCGCGTGAGCAGCGCGACGATCCGGTCCCACCCGAACGCGATCCCGCCGTGCGGCGGCGCGCCGAACTGGAACGCGTCGAGCAAGAACCCGAACTTCTCCTGGGCCTCCTCCTCGCCGATCCCCATGATCCGGAAGACGCGCTCCTGCACGTCGCGGCGGTGGATACGGATGGACCCGCCGCCGATCTCGTTGCCGTTGCACACGATGTCGTAGGCGTACGCGAGGGCCTGGCCCGGGTCCTCCTCGAACCGGTCGAGCCACTCGGGCGTCGGCGACGTGAACGCGTGGTGCACCGCGGTCCAGGCGCCTTCGCCGACCGCGACGTCGTCGTCCTCGCCCGTGGGCTTGAACAGCGGCGCGTCGACGACCCAGACGAAGTTCCACGCGTCCTCGTCGATGAGCCCGCCGCGGCGGCCGATCTCGAGCCGCGCGGCACCGAGGAGCGCCCGGGCGTCGGAGACCTTGCCCGCGGCGAAGAACACCGCGTCGCCCGGGCTCGCGCCCACGGCGGCGACCAGGCCCGCGCGCTCGTCCTCGGACAGGTTCTTGGCGACGGGACCGCCGAGCTCGCCGTCCTCGCCGACGGTGACGTACGCCAGGCCCTTGGCCCCGCGCTGCTTGGCCCACTCCTGCCACGCGTCGAACCCGCGGCGCGGCGTCGAGGCCCCGCCCGGCTGGACGACCGCGCCGACGTACGGGGCTTGGAACACCCGGAAGGGCGTCTGCTTGAAGTAGTCGGTCAGCTCGACGAGCTCGAGCCCGAAGCGCAGGTCGGGCTTGTCCGAGCCGTAGCGCGCCATCGCGTCGGCGAACGTCATGCGCGGGATCGGCGTCGGGACCGTGTACCCGATGAGGTCCCACAGCGCGACGAGGATCTTCTCCCCCAGCGCGATGACGTCGTCCTGCTCGACGAAGCTCATCTCGACGTCGAGCTGCGTGAACTCCGGCTGCCGGTCCGCGCGGAAGTCCTCGTCGCGGTAGCAGCGGGCGATCTGGTAGTACCGCTCGAGGCCGGCGACCATGAGCAGCTGCTTGAACAGCTGCGGGGACTGCGGCAGCGCGTACCACGAGCCGGGCGCGAGGCGCGCGGGCACCACGAAGTCGCGGGCGCCCTCGGGCGTCGAGCGGGTCAGCGTCGGGGTCTCGACCTCGACGAAGTCCTCGGCGTCGAGCACGCGGCGCGCCGCCTGGTTCGCCTGCGAGCGCAGCCGCAGCGCGCGGGCGGGGGCGGGACGACGCAGGTCGAGGTACCGGTGCTTGAGGCGCGCCTCCTCGCCGATCGTCTCGTCGAGCGCGGACGACACCTGGAACGGCAGCGGCGCGGACTCGTTGAGGACGACGACCTGCTGCGCGACGACCTCGACCTCGCCGGTCGCGAGGTGCGCGTTCTCGTTGCCCTCGGGCCGGCGCCCGACCTCGCCCGTCACCTGCAGGACGTACTCGTTGCGCAGCCCGTGCGCGACCTGCTCGTCGCGGATCACGACCTGGGCGATGCCGCTCGCGTCGCGCAGGTCGATGAAGGCCACCCCACCGTGGTCGCGGCGCCGGTCCACCCACCCGGTGAGGGTGACGGTCGTACCGATGTGCTCGGCTCGCAGGGAGCCGGCGGAGTGGGTGCGGAGCACGAGAGGGTCCTTCCGGGACGTCCAGGGGATGGCGCCGCGCGGGCGCCCGGACGAGTCTAGTGGGGCAGGCCCGGGCGACGGCCTCCTGATTCCGGGCGCACCCGGTTGCGGGGGCGCTGCCGCGGGGTGAGGCTCGGGGGATGGCGACCTCCGCGCGCGTCCCCGCTGCCGGGCCCGTCCTGGCCGTGGGTGCCCGCACGCACGGCTCGGCCCCGCCGACGCCCCGGAGCACCGTGCCGTGGTGCGCGACCTCGCGCCCGCGCACCTGAGCTGAGCGGCGCGTGCGACGGGGGGTGTCAGCGGGCCAGGTACGGGTTGCCGGCGAGCTCGGCCGCGACCCGGCTGGTCGGCCCGTGCCCGGGCAGGACGACGGTGTGCGGCGGGAGCGCCGCGACGACGTCCCGCAGCGTCACGGCCATCACGGCGTCGTCGCCGCCCGGCAGGTCGGTGCGGCCGATCGTCCCGGCGAACAGCACGTCCCCCGTGAGCGCGACCAGGTCGCCGCCCGCGGCTGCCGGCGCAGCGGAGTCGGTCGTCCCTGCGTTCCCGGCGCGCGCAGCCGGAGCGCCGTCGACCGCGTCGGGCACCGCGCCGAGCAGGTACAGCGTCGACCCCTGGGTGTGCCCGGGGGCGTGCCGCGCGACGACCCGCACGCCGCCCAGCGCGAGCACCACGTCCGCGCTGCGGCCGCCCTCCCCCGCCGCGCCGCCGAACGGCTCGACCCGCTCCGGGCGCCGGTAGGACTCGGGCCGTGCGCCGGCCGACGCGAGGGCCTGCGCGAGCGGGCCGCCCGGGTCGTGGGAGGCTCCGAGCCCGAGCGTGCCGAAGGGGTCATCGAGCCGGTAGGCGTCCGCCGCGTGCAGGTGCACCGGCACGTCGAACGCCTCGGACAGCTCGGCCGCGTCCCAGGTGTGGTCGACGTGCCCGTGCGTCGCGAGCACCGCGACGCAGCGCAGGCCGCGCCCGGTCACCGCGTCGCGCACGGGGCCCGCGACGCCCGCACCCGCGTCGACCACGACGCACGTGCCGTCGTCGGCCACGACGACGTAGCAGTTGGTGCCGAACACGGGGGCGACGACGGTGAGGATCTGCACGTCACCACGGTAGCGGCGCGGTTCCGAGACCAGACCGTGACCTTCGGCGCCCCGGCACGACGCGCCGCGTGGCGAACGCGCGGTGTCCCCTGCCTAGACTGTCGGAGGTCCAGAGTGCGACGCGGCAGGCCACAGCGTCAGCCGGTCGCCCGTCGTCGAGGAGTCTGCGTGTCGTCCAGCAAGCGCGAGCGTGAGTACGAGCGTCGCCGTTACGAGAAGTGGCAGCAGCGTCAGGCCGCGAACCGCGAGCGTCGACGCAGGGTGATCGCCATCTCGCTCGTCGGTGTCCTCGTGCTCGGGCTCGGAGTCGTGTCCGCCGTGATCCTCACCCGCCGCGATGCCACCGCGGACGCCTCGCCGACCGCGACGGGGTCGCCCGCGCCCGAGGCCTCGGCCAGCGCGCTGCCCGCGCGGACCGGCAACGGCGGGGTCGTGCCCGACCCCGCGGCCGCGGAGGCCCGGACCTGGACCGGCGCCGTCACGCTGAACACCGGCGCGGTCGGCATCGAGCTCGACGGCGCCGCGGCCCCGCAGGCCGTCGCGAACTTCGTGACGCTCGCGCGCGAGGGCTACTTCGACGGTACGAAGTGCCACCGGCTCGTGACCGAGGGCATCAAGGTGCTGCAGTGCGGCGACCCGACCGCGACCGGCACGGGCGGCCCGGGCTACACCTGGGGACCGATCGAGAACGCCCCGGCGGACGACGTCTACCCCGCGGGCACGATCGCGATGGCCCGCGTCGGCGGCAGCGGCGAGTCCATGGGCAGCCAGTTCTTCCTCGTCTACGAGGACTCGACCATCCCGTCCGACGCAGCGGGCGGGTACACGGTGTTCGGCCGCATCACCTCCGGACTGGACGTGGTGCAGGCAATCGCTGACGGCGGGATCGGTGCCGACGGAACGGCACCGGCCTCCGACGTCATCATCGAGGGAGTGGAGACCCAGTGACCGAGAACCCGGCTGCCCGGCAGCCCGAGACCGACGACGTCGCGGAGTCCACACCACCGGAGGGCGTCGAGCCCGCCGCCGAGGACATCGCGTCCGGCGGCGGCGAGGAGCTCGACGCGCAGATCGCGGCGGACATCGCCGACGCCGGCGAGTTCCAGGCGGCCCCGGCCCTCGAGGACGCCGTGCCCGACGAGGAGCTCGTCGCCGACGACGCGGCGACCGCGGCAGAGACGACGCCCGAGACGGCCCCGGACGAGCCCGCGGGGGCCGACACCAGCGTGACCGCGCCCGACGAGGCTCCGGCCGACGACGTGGCTCCCGTCGACCAGGCTCCTGCCCCCGTCGACGAGGCTCCTGCCGCCGACGAGGTGACTCCCGCCGACGACGTCGCTCCGGCCGACGCCGAGCCGAGCCCGGTGGACGACGCCGCACCCGACGCGGCACCGGACGACGCGACAGGCGAGGCTCCGGCCGCCACCGAGCCGGCGGACGAGGTCACGGGCTCCGACGAGAGCGTGGACGAGGCGTCGGCAGCTGCCGACACCGAGTCCCGCCCGGCGACCGACGCCGAGGCGACGGATGACGTCGCGCCCGCGGACGAGGCGTCCTCCGATGTCGCGTCGACCGACCAGACCACCGTCGACGAGACGGCCGAGGCCCCGACGCCCGATGCCGCGCCCGCGGAGGAGGGCGACACCGAGGCATCCGCGGGTGCCTCGGCGCCCCGTCCGACGCCCCGCCCCGTGCCGCGTCCCGTCCCGCGCCCGTCGGCGCGCCCGGTCGCCGTCCCCCAGGCCGGGGCGCCTGCCGGTGCTCCCGCCGTCCCCGCGGCCGTCGTGCCCCCGCAGGACGCCGCCGAGGCCGCGCACGCCGCGACCTTCGGCCGGGTCGACGAGGACGGCACGGTCTACGTCCGCGAGGAGTCGGGCGAGCGCGTGGTCGGGCAGTTCCCGGGCGCCGGTCACGACGAGGCGCTCGCCCTCTACGTGCGCCGGTTCCTCGACCTGCAGGCCAAGGTCGTGCTGTTCGAGGCCCGCCTCGGCGCCACGGACCTCGCGGTCAAGGAGATCGACCAGACGCTCGCGAAGCTGACCGACGAGCTCGCCGAGCCCGCCGCAGTGGGCGACCTCGCCGCGCTGCGTGCGCGCCTCGACGCGCTGCGGGGTGTCGCTGCGGAGCGTCGGGCGGCAGCCGAGGCCGAGCGGGCCGCGGCGCGCGAGGCGGCGGTGGCGTCGCGGACGGCGATCGTCGAGCAGGCCGAGAAGATCGCGGCGACCGACCCGAGCCGCATCCAGTGGCGGCCCGCCGGTGAGCAGCTGCGCCTGCTGCTCGACCAGTGGAAGGACGCGCAGCGCAATGGCCCGCGCCTGGACCGGCCGACCGAGGAGTCGCTGTGGAAGCGGTTCAGCCACGCGCGCACGACGTTCGACCGTGAGCGCCGGCACTTCTTCGCCGAGCTCGAGTCGCGCAACGCCGGTGCGAAGGCGGCCAAGGAGGCGCTCGTCCGCGAGGCCGAGGCCCTGGCGACGAGCACCGACTGGGGTGCGACCGCAGGTGCGTACCGCGACCTGATGACGCGCTGGAAGGCCGCCGGCCGTGCGAGCCGGTCGGACGACGACGCGCTGTGGGCCCGCTTCCGCAGCGCCCAGGACGCGTTCTTCGCCGCGCGCGACGCCGCGTCAGCCGCGACCGACACCGAGTTCCGCGCGAACCTCGAGGTCAAGGAGGCGCTCCTCGCCGAGGCCGAGCGCCTCGTCCCGGTCACGGACCTGCGTGCCGCGAAGGCGGCGCTGCGCAGCCTCCAGGACCGCTGGGAGTCCGCCGGCAAGGTGCCGCGCGCCGACGTGCAGCGCGTCGAGGCGCGCATGCGGGCGGTCGAGACGGCCGTGCGCGACGCCGAGCAGAGCGACTGGCGCCGGAGCAACCCCGAGACGCGCGCGCGGGCCGAGGGCGCGGCGGCGCAGCTCGAGGCGGCGATCGCCGGTCTCGAGGACGACCTCGCCAAGGCGCAGGCGAAGGGCGACCAGCGCCGGATCCGCGAGGCGCAGGCCGCGCTCGACGCCCGGCGCTCCTGGCTCGAGCAGGTCCAGCGCGCCGCGCAGGACGCGCGCGGCTGAGCGAGCCTCGACGGGGCGGTGCGGGCGTCGGCCCGCACCGCCCCGTCGGCGCGTCCGCCCCCGTCGCCGTCGATTGCCGAGGCTGTGACGGGCGGCGGGCGGCGGGCGGCCGGCGGCCGGCGGCCGGCGGACCCTGTGCACGGTCCGCACGGCCGGTCGCCCGTGGGGCCATGCTGGCGCGATGCGCCCCGCACCGTGGATGCCCCGCCCCGCTCCGCCCCTGCCGCTCGAGCTGCGCCCGTCGAACGTCGGCCCCCTCACCCACCGCACGCTTGTGCGTGACGGCGTAGCTCACGTCGTCTGGGGCGACCTCGCGGTGCCCGCCGACGTCCCCGTGGGCCCGCGGCTGCGCGCCGCAGCGTTCCGCGGGCTCGTGCCGGCGCGGGCCGTCGTCGGTCGGCGGTCGGCCGTCTGGGTGCACACCGGGGAGCACACACCGCGGCGCGTCGACGTCCTCGTCGGCCCACGGAGCCGGCGCCCGGACCCCCACCCGCGCCGCACGACGCACGAGTGCGCGCTGCCCGAGGCCGACGTGGTCGACCTCGGTGGCGTGCGCGTGACGACGGTCCAGCGCACCGGTCTCGACGTGGCCCGCTGGTTCCCGGCCGAGGAGGCGTCCACGCTGCTCGGCTCGCTGCTGCGCGCCGGCTTCGACCCGGTGCACGCCCGGACGGACCTCGCGCGGCTGCACGGCTACGCCGGGACCCTCGCCGCGGCGGACCTGCTCGCGTCGCTGGCTCCCACCACCCCGGGACCGCGACCGCAGGACCGGGCGGCGCAGGCTCCGCCGCCGAGCCCCGGGACCGCGCACGCGCCGCGTCAGGCGCGGATCGCAGGCTCCTCGGACGCCTTGGCGCCCGTGATCCGGTAGACGTCGAAGACGCCCTCGACCTTGCGGACCGCCCCGAGCACCGACGCGAGGTGCGAGGGCTCGGCCATCTCGAACACGAAGCGCGACATCGCCACGCGGTCGCGCGATGTCGACACCGAGGCGGACAGGATGTTGACGTGGTGGTCGGACAGCACGCGCGTGACGTCCGAGAGAAGCCGGCTGCGGTCGAGCGCCTCGACCTGGATCTGGACGAGGAACAGCGCGCTGCTCCCCTGGGTCCAGCTCACGTCGACGATCCGCTCGGGCTGCTGGCGCAGGCCGTCGACGTTGATGCAGTCGGTCCGGTGCACGCTCACACCGGCGCCGCGCGTGACGAACCCGATGATCTCGTCGCCGGGGACCGGGGTGCAGCACTTCGCGAGCTTGACCCAGATGTCGTCGACGCCCTTGACCACGACGCCGGGGTCGCCCGTGCGGATGCGGCGCGCGGTGTGGCCGGGCCGCGCGGTCTCGGCGAGGTCCTCCTCGGCGCCCGGCTCCCCGCCCATCGACTGCACGAGCCGCTGGACGACGTTCGCGGCGGACACCTGGCCCTCGCCGATGGCCGCGTACAGCGAGGACACGTCGGCGTAGCGCATCTCGTTCGCAAGGCCCACGAGGGACTCGTGCGACAGCAGGCGCTGGATCGGCAGGTTCTGCTTGCGCATCGCCTTCGCGATCGCGTCCTTGCCCTGCTCGATGGCCTCCTCGCGGCGCTCCTTCGAGAACCACTGCCGGATCTTGTTGCGCGCGCGGGGGCTCTTGACGAAGCCCATCCAGTCCCGGCTCGGACCCGCGGTCTCGGACTTCGACGTGAAGACGTCGACCACGTCGCCGTTCTCGAGCGCCGAGTCCAGCGGCACGAGGCGGCCGTTCACGCGCGCGCCCATCGTGCGGTGCCCGACCTCGGTGTGCACCGCGTACGCGAAGTCGACCGGCGTCGACCCGGCGGGCAGCGAGATCACGTCGCCCTTCGGGGTGAACACGTAGACCTCGGCGCCGGCGATCTCGAAGCGCAGCGAGTCGAGGAACTCGCTCGGGTCCGCGGTCTCCTTCTGCCAGTCGACGAGCTGGCGCAGCCAGGTCATGTCGTTGCCCGCCGCGTCCGTGGCGGCCGGCTGGTTCTTGGCGTTCTCCTTGTACTTCCAGTGCGCGGCGACGCCGTACTCCGCGCGGCGGTGCATGTCGTGCGTGCGGATCTGGATCTCGACGGGCTTGCCGCCGGGGCCGATCACGGTCGTGTGCAGCGACTGGTAGAGGTTGAACTTGGGCATCGCGATGTAGTCCTTGAACCGGCCCGGGACCGGGTTCCACCGCGCGTGCAGCGCGCCGAGCGCCGCGTAGCAGTCCCGCACCGAGTCGACCAGGACGCGCACGCCGACGAGGTCGTAGATGTCCGCGAAGTCGCGGCCGCGGACGATCATCTTCTGGTAGATCGAGTAGTAGTGCTTCGGCCGGCCCGAGACCGTCGCCTTGATCTTCGAGGTCCGCAGGTCCGCGCCGACCTGGTCGCGCACGACCGCCAGGTACTCCTCGCGTGCCGGCGCCCGCTCGGCGACGAGGTGCACGATCTCGTCGTAGACCTTCGGGTAGAGCGTCGCGAACGACAGGTCCTCGAGCTCCCACTTGATCGTGTTCATGCCGAGCCGGTGCGCGAGCGGGGCGTAGATCTCGAGCGTCTCGCGGGCCTTGCGCTCGGCGGACCCCGACGCGACGAACTTCCAGGTCCGCGCGTTGTGCAGCCGGTCGGCGAGCTTGATGACGAGCACGCGGATGTCGCGCGACATCGCCACGACCATCTTGCGGACGGTCTCGGCCTGCGCCGCGTCGCCGTACGTCACCTTGTCGAGCTTCGTGACGCCGTCGACGAGCATCGCGATCTCGGGACCGAACTCGGTGCGGAGCTGGTCGAGCGAGTACTCGGTGTCCTCGACGGTGTCGTGCAGCAGCGCAGCCGCGAGGGTCGGCGGCGTCATGCCGAGGTCGGCGAGGATCGTCGCGACGGCGACGGGGTGGGTGATGTACGGGTCGCCGCTCTTGCGCATCTGGCCGCGGTGGGCGCGCTCGGCCACGACGTACGCCTGCTCGATGACCCCGAGGTCGGCCTTGGGGTGGTTGGTGCGGATCGCCTGCAGCAACGGCTCGAGCGCGGGTGACGTCCCCGGGCCGCGTGTGCCGAAGCGCGCGAGCCGCGAGCGGACGCGGCCGCCCGCGAAGACCTCCCCGGGCGCCGTCGGCGGCTCCTGGCGTGCTTCGTCGGTCACCGCACACCCCCTCCCCGCGCCCATCCGGCGGGCGCCCGTCGGGTCGGCGCCCGGTGCGAGGGCGCGGCCCGCCGGGTCCCCACCGACCCGATCCGTGAAGTGTACGGCGGGACGGGCTCAGCTCACGCCGAGCAGCGCCTCGACACGGCGGCCGTGCAGGCGCGCGCGCCCGCCGAGGAACTCGAGGTCGACGAGGAACGTCAGGCCGACGACCTCGGCGCCGCAGCCCTCGAGCAGCTCGACCGTCGCGGCGGCCGTCCCGCCGGTCGCCAGGACGTCGTCGACCACGAGCACCCGCGACCCGGCGGGGATGTCCGCCGGGTGGAGCTCGACCGTCGCGGTGCCGTACTCGAGGCTGTACTCGCGCGAGACCGTGGGGCCGGGCAGCTTGCCGGCCTTGCGCACCGGCACGAAGCCCGCGCCGAGCGCCACGGCGACCGGGGCCGCGAACATGAACCCGCGCGCCTCCATGCCGACGACGAGGTCCACCGGGCCGTCGACGCGCGCGGCCATCTCGGCGACGACCGCCGAGAAGGCCGCCGCGTCGGCGAGCACCGGGGTGATGTCCTTGAAGCCCACACCCGGGGTCGGGAAGTCCGGGACGTCACGGATGAGCTCCGTGATGCGTGCGAGCAGCGCGGGGCCGGTGAGGTCGACCGACGTCATCCGGGCGCCTACCGCTTGCTCGGCTTGCGGCGCGGCTGCGCGGCCGTGCCCAGGTGCGTGCCGGGGCGGATCTGCCCCGACGCGCGTGCTGCCGCCGCCAGAGCCGGCTCGCCGCCCTCGGACGCGGCGGTGCGCGACCGCAGGACCCGGGCGGTGTGCTCCTTGATCTTCGGCTCACCCTGGCGCAGCGCGACCTCGAACGGCGTCGCGAGGAAGATCGACGAGAACGTGCCGATCGCCATGCCGACGAACAGCGCGAGCGCGATGTCGCGCAGCGTCCCGGCGCCGAGGATGAACGCACCGACGAACAGGATCGCCGAGACCGGGAGCAGCGCGACGACGGAGGTGTTGATCGAGCGCACGAGCGTCTGGTTCACCGCGAGGTTGGCGCGCTCGGCGTAGGTCGCCTTCGACTGGTCCAGCACGCCGACCGTGTTCTCGCGCACCTTGTCGAACACCACGACGGTGTCGTACAGCGAGTACCCGAGGATCGTCAGGAAGCCGATGACCGTCGCGGGCGTGACCTCCCAGCCGACGGCCGCGTAGACGCCGACCGTGACGACGAGGTCGTGGAACAGCGCGATGAGCGCCGCCGCCGCCATCCGCCAGTTGCGGAAGTACAGCGTCATCACGACCGTGACGAGGCCGAGGAAGACGAGCAGGCCGCGGATCGCCTTGTCGGAGACGTCGGCGCCCCACGTCGGGCCGATGAACGAGCTCGTGACCTGGTCGGTCGACACGTCGTAGGCCTCGGCGAGGGCCGTGCGGACCTCCTCGACCTCCTCGGACGTCAGCGTCGCCGTCTGGACGCGCAGCGCGTTGGAGCCGATGCGGCTGACGCGCGCCTCCTCCTCCTCCGACACCGCGGTCACGGCGTCGATGGCGGGCTGCTCCGCGGGGTCGACGATCTCGTTGATCCGGAACTCCGAGCCGCCCCGGAACTCGATGCCGGGGTTCAGGCCCGGGCGCACGAGCAGGACGGCGGAGATCAGGACGAGCACCGCGCCGATCAGGAACCACAGGCGCCGCTTGCCGACGATGTCGTACGAGCGTCGTCCCGTGTACAGGTCGTTGCCCCACTGGGCGAATCCGGAGGCCATCAGTGCTCGTTCCCCTCGGTGCGTCCGGACGTCGGCTCGGCGGCGCCGTCCCCTGGGGACGGGTCCGGTGCGGCCGCATCAGGTCCCGGCTCGGTGGTCCGTGCCGCGGCCGCTGCTGCGGCGCGGCGCTGCGCGATCGTCTGGCCGGAGCCCCCGACGCCCGCGGTGACCGGCACCTTGGGCTCGGACGTGCTCTCGAGCGACGCCGTGCCCGCGTTGCCGGCGCTGACGACGCGCCCGCGGCCGGCGTACCGCGGTGCGGTCCCGCCGAGCCGGCGACGGTCCAGGCCCGAGAGCGGGTGACCCTCGCCGAAGAACTTCGTGCGGGCGAGCAGCAGCATGAGCGGGTGGGTGAAGAGGAACACCACGACGAGGTCGATGATCGTCGTCAGGCCCAGCGTGAACGCGAAGCCCCGGACCCCGCCGACCGCGAGCAGGTACAGCACGATCGCGGCGAGGAAGTTGACGGCGTCGGACGCGAGGATCGTCTGCCGCGCGCGCTCCCAGCCCTTGTCGACCGCCGCCTGGAGCGTGCGCCCGTCGCGGAGCTCGTCGCGGATGCGCTCGAAGTAGACGATGAAGGAGTCGGCGGTGATGCCGATGGCGACGATGAGGCCGGCGACGCCGGGCAGCGACAGCCGGTAGCCCTGCGTCCACGACAGCACCGAGATGACGCCGAACGTGAGGACGCCGGCGGCGATGAGCGAGGCCACCGTCACCAGACCGAGCGCGCGGTACTGGAACAGCGAGTACACGACGACGAGGCCGAGCCCGATGAGGCCCGCGATGAGGCCCTTCTCGAGCTGCTCGGCGCCGAGCGTCGCAGAGATCTGCTCCTCGCTCTGCACCTCGAAGGTCAGCGGGAGCGCACCGAAGTTGAGCTGGCTCGCGAGCGTCGCGGCCGTCTCGCGCGTGAAGTCGCCGGAGATCTGCGCCTTGCCGTCGGAGATGATGACGCCCGTGGCGAGGCTCGGCGCCGAGATGACAAGCCCGTCGAGGACCATGGCGAACTGGTTCTGCGGCTGCGTGAGCGCCTGCAGACGGGTCGTGGTGTCGCGGAAGATCCGCGTGCCCTCGCCGTCGAGCTCCATGTTGACGACCCAGTTGTTGGTCGTCGCACCGGTCTGCGTGACCTCGAGGCCGGACGTCGCGTTCGCGATGTTCGTGCCCTGGATCTCGACCGGGCCGAGCAGGTACTTGGCGGTGCCGTCGGGGTCGCACGTCACGAGCGCGCGGTCCGCGGGGCCCTGAACGCCGCCGGTGAGGTTCGCGGGGTCCGTGCAGTCGAGCGCCGCGAAGTCCGCCTGCACCTTGGGCGTCGCGTAGTACGTGAGGTCGCTCGCGTTGTCCGGCGCCTCCTTGCCCGGCTCGTCCGAGGGCGCGGCCGTCTCCGTCGGCGCGGGCGTGGCCGCTGCCTCGGGCGCGGGCGCGGGCGTCGCCGCAGCGTCGGCGGCCGGCGTCGCGGCGGCGTCCGCGGCTGCCGGCTCGCCGTCGGTGGGCGCGGCGGTCGCCGCGGGGTCGGCGGCCGGGTCGGCCTCCGCCGGGTCCTCGACCGGTGCCGGGCCCGAGACCGTCAGCACCGGTCGCAGCTCCATCTGGGCCGACGTGCGCACGAGCGCGAGCGTCTCGGCGTCGGGGCGGCCCGGGAGCGCGACCACGATGTTCCGGCCGCCCTGGCTCGTGATCTCGGCCTCCGCGACGCCCGAGGAGTCGACGCGCTGGCGGATGACTGCGATCGCCTCCGAGATCGTCTCGGGCGTGACCTCCTCGTCGTTCTCGGTGACGGGCTGCAGGATGATCTGCGTGCCGCCCTCGAGGTCGAGCGCGAGCTTCGGGGTGAGCGACGCGTCGGACCACCGCGAGCCGGCGAGCAGGGACCCGAAGAGCGCGAGCACGAGCCCGCCGAGGATGATCAGCGAGCGCAGCGGCCGGTGACGGCGTGTGGGTTGAGCCAACGGAGTGTCTTCTCTCGTGCGCGCACCGCCACGAGCGCGGCGGTGGGATCGTGGTCCGTCCCGGCGTCGGTGCCGGGGCGGGCCTGCGGGCTACTTCTTCTCGGGCGTGTCGTCCCCCCGCGCGGGCGGGAGCGTCGACAGGTCGTCGGGCACGTCGTACGACGCGGCCGGGGTCCCCTTCACGAGCGAGGGGCCGGCGGTCGTGGGCTCGGGGTCCTCGTCGACCACCGTCACGTCCTCCTCCGCCGACGCCGCGACCGGGGCCTCGACGAGCTTCGCGATCGCCGCGCGCAACCACCGGGACCGGTTGCCGGGCGTCGACTCGAGCGTGATCTCGTCCCCGTCGATCGCGACGACCGTCCCGAGCATCCCGGAGCCGGTCATCACGTCCTGGCCGACCGCGAGGTTCGCCCGGAAGTCGACCGCCTGCTTCTGCTGCTTGCGCGTGCGGCTGGTCATGAGCCACATGGCGCCGAAGGCGATGGCGATGAAGAGCAGGAACGTGGGGTCCACGGGGTGGGTCTCCGGATCTGGTCGAGATGTCCGCCGCAGTCTAGGCGCAGCGGCTCCTCGGACCTAACGTCCGCCGGCGGTGCGCGGTTCCCCGGCGGACGCCCGGAGCGGTCAGCCGAAGAGCGTGTTCCCCGCCGCCGGCGGGGTGAGGCCCAGGTGCGCCCAGGCGCCCGGCATCGCGACGCGTCCGCGCGGCGTGCGTCCGACGAGCCCCTCGCGGACGAGGAACGGCTCGGCGACCGTCTCGACCGTCTCGGGCTCCTCGCCGACCGCGACGGCGAGAGTCGTGAGCCCCACCGGACCGCCCCCGAAGCGCGTGCACAGCGCGGTGAGCACCGCGCGGTCGAGCCGGTCGAGGCCCAGCGCGTCGACCTCGTACACCTCGAGCGCGGCGCGGGCCGCGGCGAGCGAGAGGGTGCCGTCGCCGCGGACCTGCGCCCAGTCGCGCACGCGGCGCAGCAGCCGGTTCGCGATGCGGGGGGTCCCCCGCGAGCGGCCCGCGATCTCGGCGGCGGCGTCGGCCGCGAGCGGCACGCCCAGCAGCCCGGCGGACCGCACGAGCACGCGCTCGAGCTCCTCGGACGAGTAGAAGTCGAGGTGCCCGGTGAAGCCGAACCGGTCGCGCAGCGGCGCGGGGAGCAGCCCCGCCCGGGTCGTGGCGCCGACGACCGTGAACGGCGGCAGGCTCAGCGGGATCGCGCTCGCGCCGGCGCCCTTGCCGACGACGACGTCGACCCGGAAGTCCTCCATCGCGACGTAGAGCAGCTCCTCGGCGGGCCGGGCGAGGCGGTGGATCTCGTCGAGGAAGAGCACCTCGCCCTCGTCGAGCGAGGACAGCACGGCGGCGAGGTCGCCGGCGTGCTGGATCGCGGGCCCGCTCGTGACGCGCAGCGGCGCGCCGAGCTCGGCGGCGATGATCATCGCGAGCGTCGTCTTGCCGAGCCCCGGCGGGCCGGAGAGGAGCACGTGGTCGGGGGCCCGGCCGCGGCCGAGCGCCGCCTGGAGCACGAGCGAGAGCTGCTCGCGCACGACGCGCTGCCCGACGAACTCCTCGAGCCGGCGCGGGCGCAGGGCGGCCTCGGCGGCGCGCTCGAGGTCGTCGGCGGCCGAGCGGACGAGCGACGGGTCGTCCCCGCCGGGAGCGGGGATGCGCTCCGTCGTGAGCTCCTCGTGGTCGTCGGCGCCGTACGCGTCAGCCACGGCCGCCGCCGAGCGCCCGGAGCGCCGCGCGCAGCACGCCCGCGACGTCGTCCGGGCCGATCGTCACTGCCGGGTCGGGCAGCACCCCGGCGACCGCGTCCTCGGCCGCGCGCACGTTCCAGCCCAGACCCACGAGCGCGTCGACGACCTGACCGCGCTGGTCGCCCGCCGGCGCGGGCGGCCCGTCCGGCACGCCCGCGGGCGTCGGGGCACCGAGCCGGTCGGCGAGCTCGAGCACGATGCGCTGGGCGCCCTTGTGACCGATGCCCGGCACGCGCTTGAGCGCGGCGAGGTCCTCCGCGGCGACGGCCCGGCGCAGCCCGTCCGGGGTGTGCACCGCAAGCATCGCGAGCGCGAGACGCGGGCCCACGCCGCTGACCGTCTGCACGACCTCGAAGACCTCGCGCTCGTCGGCGTCGGCGAAGCCGTAGAGCGTCAGGGAGTCCTCCCGCACGACCATCGACGTCGCGAGCACGGCCTCGGCCCCGACGCGCAGGGAGGCGAGCGTCGCGGGCGTCGCCTGCACGAGCAGGCCCACTCCCCCGACCTCGAGGATCGCCGCGTCCAGCCGGACCGTCTGCACGGTCCCTCGTACCGACGCGATCACGCGCTCCTCCTCCTGCTGGTCCTGGCCGCCCGGGCGGCGCACCGCACAGCGGCGGGCCCCCGCCCGGGGTCGGCACGCACTATGCCACGCGGACGAACACGTGTACGAACGGACACGCTCAGCGCGCGCCGCGCCGCGCCGACTGCTCGGCCTGCGCCCAGGCGAGCTGCGCGGGCGTGAGCGAACCGGGGGCGCGCTGCGGCGTGCCGAGCGCCCCGGCCGGACGCCACAAGTGGCAGATCGCGATCGCGAGCGCGTCGGCCGCGTCGGCGGGCTTCGGGACCTCGGTCAGCGCGAGCAGGCGGGTGACCATCGCCTGGACCTGCGGCTTGTCGGCGCGGCCGCTGCCGGTGACCGCGGCCTTGACCTCGCTCGGCGTGTGCAGCGCGACGGGGATGCGCCGCCGGGCGGCCGCGAGCATCGCGATGCCGGCGACCTGCGCGGTCCCCATGACGGTGCTCACGTTGTGCTGCGCGAACACGCGCTCCACAGCGACCGCGTCGGGGGCGTGCTCCTCGAGCCACGCGTCGATGCTCGTCGCGATCGCGAGGAGACGCTGGTCCACGTCGAGGCCCGGGTCGGAGCGCGCCACCCCGACGGCCACGAGCCGGGCCCGCCGGCCGGACAGCCCGTCGACGACGCCGAGGCCGCAACGGGTCAGGCCTGGGTCGACTCCGAGCACGCGCACGCCCGCAGTCTCCCAGCCCCGCCGCCCGCCGCGGCGCACCTCGCGCGGCGCGCCGCAGCCGGCCGTCCGCACCCGGCGCCGCGGGGCGCCCGGCGCAGGGCTCGGGTCAGTCGTCCGCGTCGAGCTCGGCCATGACCTCGTCGGACGCGTCGAAGTTGGCGTAGACGTTCTGCACGTCGTCGCTGTCCTCGAGCGCGTCGATGAGGCGCAGGATCTTGCGCGCACCCTCGGCGTCGACCTCGACCTGCGTCGCCGGGTAGAACACGACGTCCGCGGAGTCGTACTCGAGGCCGGCCTCCTGGAGCGCGGTGCGCACCGGGACCAGGTCCGTCGCCTCGGAGAGCACCTCGAACGCGTCGCCGAAGTCGTTGACCTCGAGCGCGCCCGCGTCGAGCACGGCCTCCATGACGCCGTCCTCGTCGACCCCGTCGTTCTTGGGGACCATGACGACGCCCTTGCGGGAGAACAGATAGGAGACCGAGCCGGGGTCGGCCATCTGGCCGCCGTTGCGCGTGAAGGCGACCCGCACGTCGGACGCGGCACGGTTGCGGTTGTCCGTGAGGCACTCGACGAGCACCGCGATGCCGCCCGGGCCGTAACCCTCGTACATGATGCCCTGGTAGTCGGCGCCGCCGGCTTCCTGGCCCGACCCGCGCTTGACCGCGCGGTTGATGTTGTCGATCGGGACCGAGTTCTTCTTGGCCTTCTGGACCGCGTCGAAGAGCGTCGGGTTGCCCGCGAGGTCACCGCCGCCCGTGCGGGCCGCGACCTCGATGTTCTTGATGAGCTTCGCGAAGAGCTTGCTCCGCTTGGCGTCGACGACGGCCTTCTTGTGCTTCGTGGTGGCCCACTTGGAGTGACCCGACATGGTCTCGCTACCCCTTCGTCTCCGCCCGCGGCGCGGACCCCGGACGTGCCGCGCCGTCGAGGGCGCCGTACGGGGTCAGAGGCTGTCGCGGACGATCTGCACGAACAGACGGTGCACCCGCGTGTCGCCGGTGACCTCCGGATGGAAGGAGGTCGCCAGGAGCGGGCCCTGACGCACCGCGACGATCCTACCGGCGGCGGGACCCGACTCGACGCGCCCCACGACGGTCGCCTGCTCGCCGACCTCCTCGACCCACGGCGCCCGGATGAACACCGCGTGCAGCGGGTCCGCGGCGCTGTCCTCGACGCCGTCGATCACGAGGTCGGTCTCGAACGAGTCGACCTGCCGCCCGAACGCGTTGCGGCGCACCGTGATGTCGAGGCCGCCGAGCGTCCGCTGGCCCTCGATGCCGCCGAGCACGCGGTCCGCCAGCAGGATCATCCCGGCGCACGACCCGTACGCGGGCAGGCCGTCGCGCAGGCGCTGCTGGACCGGCTCGAAGAGGTCGAACGCGCGCAGCAGCTTGTCGATCGTCGTGGACTCCCCGCCGGGGATCACGAGCCCGTCGACCGCGGCCAGCTCGCTCGCACGACGCACGGGGACCGCGTCCGCGCCGCACTCCTCGAGCGCGCGCGCGTGCTCGCGCACGTCACCCTGCAGGGCCAGGACACCGATGGTGGGGCTCACGTGGGCCGATCCTACGGAACGTCGGCACCGTCCAGCGCCCGCGACCGCGGCGTGGGCCGGGCGGGGGTCACTCGCGCGCGAGGCCCAGGTGCCGGGTCGTGCCGTCCCAGCCGCTCAGCAGGGGGCGGACGAGGTCGACGAGCCCCTCGGGGAACACCTCGAGCTCGACGCCGGCGAGCTCGTCGAGGTCCCACCAGCGCAGCTCGTCGAGCACGTCGAGCTCGACCTGCGTCCAGCCCTCGCGGCTCGACGTCGCGGCGTCCGTCAGCTCGCGGCCCTCGACGCGCGCGAGGAAGAACACCTCGTCCTGGCGGCAGTGCTCGGCGTAGAAGTCGAAGATCGCCGACCGCGTGAGCACCGGCCCGACGAGGTCGGCGGGGTCCAGGACGAGCCCGGCCTCCTCGCGGACCTCCCGCACGGCGGCCGTCCGGGCGTCCTCGCCGGCGTCGATCCCGCCGCCCACGGTGAACCACCAGCTGCGCTCGGGCTGGTCGAGGTCGTGGCCGCGCAGCAGGAGCACGCGGTCGGCGTCGTCGAGCAGGATGACGCGCGCCGCGCGCCGGAAGCGCAGACCGTCCGCCCCGAGCACCCACTCGTCCCCCAGGCCGCGGGCCTGGGTCGGCGGGGTGCCCGGGACGGGGCCGGTCACCAGCCGCGCTCGGCCAGGCGGTGCCCGACGGGCACGTCGTCGACGTTGATGCCGACCATGGCCTCGCCGAGGCCGCGCGAGACCTTGGCGATGACGTCCGGGTCGTCGTAGAACGTGGTCGCCTTGACGATCGCGTTCGCGCGCTCGGCCGGGTTGCCCGACTTGAAGATGCCGGACCCGACGAACACGCCCTCGGCGCCGAGCTGCATCATCATGGCGGCGTCCGACGGGGTGGCGATGCCGCCCGCGGTGAAGAGCACGACGGGGAGCTTGCCCGCGGTCGCGACCTCCTTGACGAGCTCGTACGGCGCCTGGAGCTCCTTGGCCGCCACGTACAGCTCGTCCTCGGGCAGCGACGTCAGGCGGCGGATCTCGTCGCGCAGCGTGCGCATGTGCGTCGTGGCGTTCGAGACGTCGCCCGTGCCGGCCTCGCCCTTCGAGCGGATCATCGCCGCGCCCTCGGTGATGCGGCGCAGGGCCTCGCCGAGGTTCGTCGCGCCGCACACGAACGGGACCGTGAAGGCCCACTTGTCGATGTGGTGCGCGTAGTCGGCCGGCGTGAGCACCTCGGACTCGTCGACGTAGTCGACACCGAGGCTCTGCAGCACCTGCGCCTCGACGAAGTGGCCGATGCGCGCCTTCGCCATGACAGGGATGGACACCGTGCTGATGATCGCGTCGATCAGGTCGGGGTCGCTCATGCGTGCGACGCCGCCCTGGGCGCGGATGTCCGCGGGGACCCGCTCGAGCGCCATGACGGCGACCGCTCCGGCATCCTCCGCGATCTTCGCCTGCTCGGCCGTGACGACGTCCATGATGACGCCGCCCTTGAGCATCTCGGCCATCCCGCGCTTGACGCGGGCCGTGCCGACCGCGCCCGCGGCCGGGGTGTGCGACGGGGTGCTGGGGGTGCTCTCGCTGGTCACGCTGTGCCTCACAGGTCGCGGTGGAGGGGGTGTGCAGAGGACGCAGACGCTCGCGTGCTCCGTGGTCCCAGTCTAGACCGTCGCCCTCACGGCTCCGACGGGCGGTCCCGCAGGGCGGTCGCGGGCGCGGGCTCCCCCGGGCGGCCGAGCGCGGCGGGCCACGCGTCGTCGAGCTCGAGCGTGCGGGGCATCGGGGCGCGACCCGCGAGACGCAGGTTGCGCGCGACCCACGAGCGCCGGACCCGCTGGGCCTGCGCGACGGCCTCGTTGTGGAAGCGCCGGGCGAGCTGCGCGCGGTACCAGGACGCGGCGAGCGCCTCGACGAGCTCGGCGCCGTCGGGCTCGTCCCGCATCGCCGCGACCTCCTCAGGGTCGTCGAGCGCGGCGCGCAGGGTCTGGGAGAGCTCGCTCTCCACGAGGCCCCGGTCCTGGACGGCCGCCCGCGTGAGCACGTCGGGGACGTCCGCGAGCGCACGCACGTCCTCGGGCAGCGAGCGGAGCCCGTCGACCTCGGGCCCGCCGGCCGCGAGCGCAGCCCACGCGGCCTCGCCGACGAGCAGCGAGCTGACCGGGTCCATGAGGCCGGACGACGACAGGCCGACGGCGGCGGACGCCCGGCGCACGAGCTGGGTCTCGACGACGGCGCGCGACGCGGCGACCTTGCGGTGCAGCCGGTCGAGGCGCGTCGCGGCGACCCACACGCGCCACCCGACGAGCAGCAGGACGGCGGCGACGAGCACCGCGGTCTCGGACCAGGTCATCGGGCCTCTCCTCGCACGCGGCGCAGGTCGCGCAGGCGGGCGCCGCGCCACGAGGAGGGGTCCTCGCGGACGGGCGCGTCGGCGGCCTCGACGACCATCTCGTAGACGGTGAGGACCTCGTGCGTCACCGACGACCAGTCGTAGCGCCGGACGGCGGCGGACGCGCGCTCGACGAGCGCTGCGCGCAGCGGCGCGTCGCCGAGCACCCGCACGAGCGTGCGGGCGAGGTCGGCGGGGTCGCCGGTCCGGAACAGGACGCCCGCGTCGCCCTCCTCGAGCACGCGGCGGAACGCGCCGAGGTCGCTCGCGACGACCGGGGTGCCAGCGCTCATCGCCTCGACGAGGACGATCCCGAAGCTCTCGCCGCCGATCTGCGGCGCGCAGTACACGTCGACGGACGCGAGCAGGCTCGCCTTCTCGTCGTCGGTGATCCCGCCGAGGAACTCGACCGCGCGTGCGTCGTCGCCGAGCAGCTCGCGGACCTCGTCGGGGCCGGTGTCGCCGCGGCCGGCGACGAGGAAGCGTGCGCCGGGGTGGGTGCGCAGCACCTCGGGCACCGCGCCGAGCAGCACCTGGAGGCCCTTGCGGGGCTCGTCGAGGCGGCCGAGGAACGCGATCGTCGGCGCCTCGGGCGTGCCGGTCCACCGCGGGTCGGTGGTCGCTCCGGTGAACGCGTCGACGTAGACGCCGTTGGGGATCACGACCGCGTCGCCGCCCATGTGCTCGACGAGGGTGCGGCGGGCGTCCTCGGAGACGGCGATGCGCGCGGAGATCTTCTCGAGCGACTGCCGCACGAGCGGGTAGGCCATCTGCAGCGGGCGGGAGCGCAGCAGCGCGGTGTGGAACGTCGCGACGATGGGTCCGTCGGCGATCCACAGGGCGAGCATCCCGAGGCTCGGGGTCACGGGCTCGTGCAGGTGCAGGACGTCGAACTCCCCCGCGGCGAGCCAGCGGCGCACGCGCGCGGCGGTCACGGGCCCGAAGGTCATGCGCGCGACGGCGCCGTTGTAGCGCACGGGCACCGCGCGGCCCGCGGACGTCATGTACTCCGGGATCGGGGTGTCGTCGTCGGCGGGGGCGAGCACCGAGACGGTGTGGCCGCGCTCGATGAGCGCCTCCGCGAGGTCCCGGACGTGGAACTGCACGCCCCCGGGGACGTCGAACGAGTACGGGCAGACGATCCCGACGCGCAGGGGGCGGTGCGTGCCCGTCATGTCGGCGGTCACGGCGTCTCCACCGGGGAGGGCGCGGTGGGCGCAGCGGGGGCCGTCGGGTCGGGCGTCGCCGCACCGGGTGACCCGGCGCCGGTGGGCGACCCCGCGCCGGCACGCTCGCCCGCGACGGTCGCGGCGTAGCGCGCCGCGTCGAGGTCGTCGACGAAGACCTTCTGCAGCATGTGCCAGTCCTCGGGGTGCTCGGCGATCACCGCCGCGATCGCGTCGACCCACGCCTGCGTGAGCACCCGCACCCGGTCGGGCCGGGCGACCGCGTCGGGGAGCGTCACGGGCGGCAGGAACTGGATGACGACACCCCAGGGCGACCCGGCGGCACGGCGGCGCTCGCCGCCGAGCCGCTCGTAGTGGATCGTCGCGGGGGCGAGCGTCGCGCCGGCGGACACCGCGAGCGCCGCGGGTCCGGCGGCGACGCGGGCGCGCGTCCCGAACAGGTCGACCTCCACGCCGCGCGCCGTGAGGTCACGGTCGGCGAGCAGCGGGACGAGGCGTGGTCCGGTGCGCACCGCGCCGACGAGCTCGCGGAAGACGTCCCCGCCGCCGCCGTCCCCGAGCGGGATGATCGTCATGCCGAGGCCCTCGCGGAACGCCAGGAACTGCTGGAAGAGCTCCTCGGGCCGCAGCCGCTCGGCGACGGTCGTCACGGGCGCGAGGTGCACGGTCGCCCACGCCCCCGCGAGGTCCCAGTTCCCCATGTGGGTCAGCGCGAGGACGATCGCCTCGCCCGCGTCGAGCCGGGGCTGCAGCCAGTCGAGCCCGGTGGCGCGCACGCGTGCCGCGAGCTGCGCCGGCGGGAGGGTGTCCAGGGCGAACGCCTCGCCGTAGTACCGCATGTAGGAGCGCATGCCGTCGCGGCTCAGCCGGCGCAGCTCGCGCGGCGTCGCCCCCGGCCGGACGCGCGCCAGGTTCGCCTCGAGCCGGCGGACGCCCCCGGTGCGCCGGAGCCAGGCGAGGTCCGCGGCGAGCGTGCACGCACCGCGCAGCACGGGTCCGGGCACCCGGCCGGCGACGCGCCAGCCGAGCACGACGAGCCGCGCGGGGTCGGGGCGCCTCACGAGGACGCCCCGAGCGACTGGCGACGGACCGTGGCCATGCGCTGCACGACCGTGACCGCCGAGGCGACCGCGAGCAGCGCGAGGACGACCGTGAGGACGACCCGGGGTGCGCCGGCCCCGACGAGCGCGGCCGCGGCGAGGACCGCGAAGAGCCGGTCCGCCCGCTCGGCGATGCCGACGGCGGCGGTCATGCCGAGCCCCTCGGCGCGCGCCCGGGCGTACGGGACGACAGAGCCGAGCACGAGACAGGCGAGCGCGAGCACCGCGGTGACCTCATGGTCCCCGCCGCCGTAGAACCACAGCACGAGCCCGCCGAAGATCGCGGCGTCGCCGAAGCGGTCGAGCGTCGAGTCGAGGAACGCCCCCCAGCTGCTGGACCGCCCCGCCTGGCGCGCCATGACGCCGTCGAGGGAGTCCGTGAGCGCGAAGAACGACACGACGAGCGCCCCGGCGAGCAGGTGACCCGTGGGGAACAGCCACAGGGCCGCCGCGACGACCGCGAGGGTCCCGGCGACGGTGACCGCGTCGGGCGAGACCCCGAGCCGCAGCAGGGCCGTGGCGACCGGGGTCAGGACGCGCGTCATCCCGCTGCGCAACCGGTTCAGCACGGGTCGGTCATCCCTTCTGGGCGGCCGGCCACGCCGCGGCGAGCCGGTCGCGGGTGTCGCCGAGGAGCTCGGGCAGGGCACGCGTGCGCCCGACGATCGGCAGGAAGTTGGAGTCCCCGCCCCAGCGCGGCACCACGTGCTGGTGCAGGTGCGCGGCGATCCCGGCGCCGGCGACCTCGCCCTGGTTCATGCCCAGGTTGAAGCCGTGCGGCGCCGAGACCTCGCGCAGGACCCGCATCGCGGTGCGCGTCATCGACGCGACCTCCGCGACCTCGTCGTCCGCCAGGTCGGTGTAGTCCGCGACGTGCCGGTACGGGCACACGAGCAGGTGGCCGGAGTTGTACGGGTACAGGTTGAGCACGACGAAGGCCACCTCGCCGCGCGCGACGACGAGCCCCTCCTCGTCCCCGAGCCCGGGGATGCGGCAGAACGGGCAGCCCGGGCCCGCGTCGGAGTCCGTCGGCTTGTCCTGGCCGCCGATGTACGCCATGCGGTGCGGCGTCCACAGCCGCTCGAGGCGGTCGGGCACGCCGGCGTGGTCGCCCGCGCGCTCGACCTGCACCTCGTCGCCGTGCCCGTCACCCTGCTCCGCGCTCACGTGCGTCAGACCTGCACCCGGTCCCGCACCGCCGAGACGATCCGCTCGACCGCCTCGGCGACGGGCACCGCGTTGTCCTGGCGGCCGTCGCGGTACCGGAACGACACCGCGCCCGCGTCGACGTCGTCACCGCCCGCGATGAGCACGAACGGGATCTTCTGCGTGCTCGCCGAGCGGATCTTCTTCCCGAAGCGGTCGTCGCTCGTGTCGAGCTCCGCCCGGATCCCCTGCGCCCGCAGCTGTGCGACGACGTCCGCGAGGTAGTCGTTGAACGGCTCGGCGACGGGCACCGCGACGACCTGCACGGGGGCGAGCCACGCCGGGAACGCGCCCGCGTAGTGCTCGGTCAGGACGCCGAAGAAGCGCTCGATCGAGCCGAACAGCGCGCGGTGGATCATCACGGGCCGCTGGCGGCTGCCGTCGCTCGCCGTGTACTCGAGCTCGAAGCGCTCGGGGAGGTTGAAGTCGAGCTGGATCGTCGACATCTGCCAGGTGCGCCCGATCGCGTCGCGCGCCTGCACCGAGATCTTCGGCCCGTAGAACGCGGCGCCGCCCGGGTCGGGGACGAGCTCGAGGCCCGACGCGGTCGCGACCTCCTCGAGCGTGCGGGTCGCCTCGTCCCAGATCTCGTCCGAGCCGACCGACTTCTCCGGGTTGCGGGTCGACAGCTCGAGGTAGAAGTCGTCGAGCCCGTAGTCCTTGAGCAGGTCGAGCACGAACTGCAGCGTGCTCGTGAGCTCGTCGCGCATCTGGTCGCGGGTGCAGTAGATGTGCGCGTCGTCCTGGGTCATGCCGCGCACGCGGGTCAGCCCGTGGATGACGCCCGACTTCTCGTACCGGTACACCGACCCGAACTCGAACAGCCGCAGCGGCAGCTCCCGGTACGAGCGCCCGCGCGAGGCGAAGACCAGGTTGTGCATCGGGCAGTTCATCGGCTTGAGGTAGTAGTCCTGGCCGGGCTTGCGGACCGTGCCGTCGTCGTTCAGCTCCGCGTCGACGTGCATCGGGGGGAACATGCCGTCGCGGTACCAGTCGAGGTGACCCGAGATCTCGTACAGGTGGCCCTTGGTGATGTGCGGGGTGTTGACGAACGAGTACCCCGCCGCGACGTGCCGGCGGCGCGAGTAGTCCTCCATCTCCATGCGGATGATGCCGCCCTTGGGGTGGAACACCGGCAGGCCCGAGCCGAGCTCGTCGGGGAAGGAGAACAGGTCGAGCTCCGCGCCGAGCCGGCGGTGGTCGCGGCGCTCCGCCTCCGCGAGCCGCTCGAGGTACGCCTTGAGCTCGTCCTTGGTCGGCCACGCCGTGCCGTACACGCGCTGCAGCTGCGGGTTCTTCTCCGAGCCGCGCCAGTACGCCGCCGCCGAGCGGGTCAGCTGGAAGCCGTTGGCGATGAGGCGGGTGCTCGGCAGGTGCGGGCCGCGGCACAGGTCCTGCCAGACGACCTGCTCGGACTCGCGGCCGGCGCCGCGCACGTTCTGGTAGATCGACAGCCCGCCCAGGCCGACCTCGACCGACGCGCCGTCGTCCTCGCCCCCCGGGGTGCCCTTGAGCCCGATGAGCTCGAGCTTGTAGGGCTCGTCGGCGAGCTCCGCGCGGGCCTCGTCCTCGGTGACGTCCCACCGGCGGAAGGTCTGGCCCTCCTTGATGATGCGGCCCATGACCTTCTCGAGGGCCTTGAGGTCCTCGGGCGTGAACGGGGTCTCGACGTCGAAGTCGTAGTAGAAGCCGTCGGTGATCGGTGGGCCGATGCCGAGCTTCGCCTTCGGGTTGACCTCCTGGACCGCCTGCGCGAGCACGTGCGCGGCGGAGTGGCGCAGCACCGCGAGCCCGTCGGGCGAGTCGATCGTCACGGCCTCGACCACGGCGCCGTCGCTCAGCGGCAGGTGCAGGTCTCGCAGCTCCCCGTCGACGCGGACGACGACGACGTCGCGGCGCGAGCCGTACAGGTCCGTGCCCGTCGTCCCTGGCTCCACCGTGGTCGCGACGCCGTCGACGGTGAGGGTCATGAGCTCGGGCACGAGAGGGATCTCCTTGCGTCGGGCCCGCACTCAGGCGGTGCGGGCGCACGTCGATGCTACCGACGCCGCGTGGACCCCGGACGCACGACAGCCCCGGTTCGCGAGGCGGACCGGGGCTGTGCTGGTGGGCGATACTGGGTTCGAACCAGTGACCTCCTCGGTGTGAACGAGGCGCTCTACCACTGAGCCAATCGCCCGTCGTCCTGCGGGTACGGCCGGACCGGGAAGAAACGAGGCCCGTACCGTGCACCGTCGGTGACGTCGAAGTAGGATGCTACCCAACGCGCGGCGATATTCCGAACCGGGCTCCTGGCGGGGTCGTGGCGACTCCCCGGGAGCACGCAGCGGACGCCGCCGGCTCGCCGGACGGCTCGATCGGGTGGACGAGTGCCACGTGCGGGTGGACGGCAGGCCCTGTGACGGTGGACGTCACGGGTATGACGGGGCCTACCGGGTGAACTCCGCCCCGATTTCCCGCCAGGAAGGCGTTCCGGCTGCCATGATGGAGACCCCACCACCGCGCGAATCAGGAGGACGCCGATGACGCAACCGTCGTACGACGTCGTCGAAGCTGTCACCATGCAGCTGATCAGCTCTGACGCCAGCGTCATCCCGGTCAACGCCGAGTTCTCCTTCCGCGTCTCGGACCCGTACACCGTGCGCACCGTCTTCACGGGCCAGCACACGATGTCGACCTGGCTGCTCGGGCGCGAGCTCCTCGTGCACGGCCTGCTGGCCGCCTCGGACGCACCCGCCGGCAACGGCGACGTCCAGGTCTGGCGTGACGAGGACCCGGACTTCCTGCTCATCTCGCTCAGCGGCGTCGAGGGCAGCGCGCTCCTCGCGGCGCCCGCCGAGCCGCTCGAGCGCTTCCTGGCGACGACCGAGGACCTCGTCCCGATCGGCTCCGAGAGCGACCGCATGGAGACCGAGATCTCGGCACTCATCGCGGCCCTGCTCACCGCCTGAGCCGCACCGCACGCACCGACGAAGGCCGGCCCCCTCGGGGGTCGGCCTTCGTCGTCGTCCGGCGTCGTCCTCCGCGCCGCTCACGCGGCAGGGCTGCTCAGGGGCCGCTCAGGGGTCGAGGTCGTCCGCGAGGCGCGCCTGGAAGAGCTCCTGCGCCGCCCGGGTCACCTCTCCGGCGACGACGTCGACCTCGTCGAGCGAGACGACGGGCACGACGTTGCGGATCGACCCGCTCAGCGCGAGGTGCGCGTCACCGGCGAGCACGTCGTCGAGGACCGTGTAGGGCAGCTCGCCCGGCAGGGCCTCGCGCACCGGCAGGCCGGCCTCGGCCGACCACTCGAGCAGCAGCTCGCGCGTGATGCCCGCGAGGCAGCCGCTCGACAGCGGCGGGGTCACGAGCTCGCCGCCGCGCTCGAGGAGCACGTTCGAGCCCGTGCCCTCGCACAGCTCGCCGACGGTGTTCGCGAGGATCGCCTCGTCGGCGCCGTGGTGGTGCGCGCGGGCCAGCGCGACGACGTTCTCGGCGTAGGAGATCGTCTTGAGGCCCGCGACCGCCGAGCGCTCGTTGCGCACCCAGGGGACGCGCACGGCGCGCGAGACGGTCATCTGCGGGGCCGGGCCCGCGAGCACGATCACGGTCTGCCGCGACTCACCCGGCTCGCTGCGGTGGGACCCCAGGGGACCCGGGCCGGCCGTGAGCGTGATGCGCAGGCGGCCGACGTCGGGCGTCGCCGCCTCGAGCACCGCCTTGACGCCCGCGCGGACCTCGTCCTCGTCCGGGGTGTCGAGCCCGAGCCCGTGCGCCGAGCGCGCGAGGCGGCGCAGGTGGCGCGTGAGCGCGAACGCCTGTCCCCCGTACACCGCGCACGTCTCGAAGACGCCGTCGCCCACGGTCAGGCCGTGGTCGATCCCGGTCGCGAGGGGCTCGTCGGGGGCGTACAGGCGGCCTCGTGACCACAGCAGGGTGCTCATGGCGCCCAGTCTCCCACCGGAGGCCCGCCGCGGGAGGCCAGGGCGACCAGGCGGGCAGCCTTGAGCTCGGTCTCGCGCCACTCCGCGCGGGCGTCGCTCCCCCACGTGATCCCGGCGCCCGTGCCGAAGCGCAGCGTGCCCGCGCCGGCCGGCACACGCGGCCCCGGGTCCTCCGGCGGGTGCGTCACCGGCAGCCCGCGACGGCCCCGCACCGGCACCCCCGGCCGGCGCTCCCACCAGAAGCTGCGGATCCCGACCGCGAGCTCCGCACGCACCGAGCCGTCCTCCGCGACGTCCACCCAGCCGACGGCACCGCAGTACGGGCCGCGCGGGACCGGTTCGAGCCGCCGGATGATCCGCAGCGCCGAGCTCTTGGGCGCCCCCGACACCGATCCCGGCGGGAACGTCGCGTCCAGGAGGTGCCGCCACAGCTGCGACGAGCCGAGCACCTCCGGCGCGAGCCGGCCCTGCACGGTCGAGACGAGGTGCACGAGGCCGGGGTGGCGCTCGAGCGCGAGCAGCGCGGTGACCTCGACCGTCCCGGGCACGCTGACCCGCTGGAGGTCGTTGCGAACCAGGTCCGTGATCATGACGTTCTCCGCCTCGTCCTTCGCGGACAGGCCCTCGGCCGTGGTGGCGGTGCCCTTGATGGGGCTCGACGTCACGACGTCGCCCTCGACCCGCAGGAACAGCTCGGGCGACGCGGACACGACCCAGACGGGGTCGACGCCGGACCCGCCAGGCACGTGGACGCCGCCCGCGAACGGAGCCGGGTTCCCCTGCGCGAGCACCGCCGCCAGCGCGCGCGCGTCGGGCTCCGGCTCCCCCGGTGCGCCGCTCAGCGGGGCGGACAGGACCCGGCAGAGGTTGGCCTGGTAGACCTCGCCGGCCCGGATCTCGTCCTGCACCGCACGCACGGCCGCCTCGTAGCCGTGCTGGTCGAGCGAGGACGTCCACGCGGACGCCGCCGGGCCCCGCCACGCCGAGGCCGCGCGGGCCCGGGCCTCGTCCGGGGCGACGGCCGCCTCTGGGGCGTCGGCCAGGGCGGCTCCGGCGTCGGCACGGGCGGCGGCTGCGTCGGCCTGGCCGGCGTCGGCGTCGGCGTCAGCACGCTCGACCTCGGTGAACCGCCAGGCCCGCACCCGCCCCTCGAACTCCCCCACGACCGCCCAGAAGCCCGGCTCGCGCAGCCGCTCCGGCTCGATGACGACATCGACGCACTCGGCCGCGCCCCACGCCCGGACGCCCGAGAACCACGCCTCGCCGGCACCTCGGGGGGTGACGTGGGGCGGTCCGATCGGGGCGCTGACCTGCACGTCCGACACGCTACCGAGGCCCCGGCCGACGCGCGGACGGGGAGCCGGTTGGACTCTTCCCGAAAACGTCGGCTAATGTTCAGCACGCACACGGAACGCCGGTGAGAGCCGGAGGAAGTGTCGCGCGGACGTGGCTCAGTGGTAGAGCATCACCTTGCCAAGGTGAGGGTCGCGGGTTCGAATCCCGTCGTCCGCTCGGAGGCAGACACTCCTGATCGACCCGCGAGGGTCGCTGAGGACTGCGGTCTCAGGGTGGAGTGGCCGAGAGGCGAGGCAGCGGCCTGCAAAGCCGTATACGTGGGTTCGAATCCCATCTCCACCTCGCAGCACAGCCTTGGGCGATTGGCGCAGCGGTAGCGCGCTTCCCTGACACGGAAGAGGTCACTGGTTCGATCCCAGTATCGCCCACCAGCATCACCGCAGGTCACAGGCCGTTCCGGAGAGATCCGGGGCGGCCTTCGTGGTCTCTGTCGACTCCCACACCCCCGCGCGCTTCCCGCGCCGGTGCGACGGACGCCGCGAGGCGTGGCGGACGGCGATGGAGCGGCCGCCCGACGCTGATAGCCGGGTGATCCTCGTCACGGTCAGAGCGTCTACCCGCATGCGGACCGAGGGCAGCCGTTGCTCAGGGCCACGCGTGACGTCCTCACGGTTCCCGCGTCAGCACCCGCCGCACGGACGAGGGCGTGCAGCTCAGCGGTGCTCGATCCCACCAGGGTCGACATCAGCGACGACGACCCGGTCCCGTCCGGCGACCTTCGCCTCGTACAGCGCGGCGTCCGCGGCGGCGTAGAGGCGGTCGAGGCCGCCCGGCTCGAGCGTGTGCGCGACGCCGATGCTGACCGTCATGGGGATCTCCCGCGCCCGGGCGGTGAACGGGGTGTCGCGGACGACGGCGTGCACCGCTCGCGCCCGCTCGACCACGCCGGCGCGCGAGCCCCGGAGCAGGATCGCGAGCTCGTCGCCGCCGATCCGAGCGACCGTGTCACCGCTGCGCACGACGGACCGGACCAGCCGGGCGACGTGGACGAGCGCGGCGTCGCCGACGGGGTGGCCGTGGCTGTCGTTCAGCTCCTTGAAGCGGTCGAGGTCGACGAGGACGAGGCCGGCACCCGCGGCCGGCTCCGCCGAGCGCCGCTGCGCCGTCGTGCCCGCCTCGGTCCGCAGGAGCTCCACCGCCTGCTCCAGGACGCGCCGGGTGGCGAGCCCTGTGAGCGAGTCGCTCGACGCGACCTCGTTGAGCCGGCGGACGAGCCGGTCCTGGTGCCGGACCGCCGCCAGCAGCGCCGCGGTCGTCATCACGACGACGGCGGTCATGGACGCCAGGTCGGCAGCGGCCGACCCCGAGGGCTGGGTCGAGAGGATGATCGTGGACGACCCGACGAGGGCGAGACCGGCGACGGTCCAGGCGACGAGGCGGCGCAGGTGCGCCGCGGCGAAGATCACCGGGAACATGAACCAGGCGAGGCCGCCGAAGGTCGAGTTCCCGGTCAGGTTCGACGTCGTGGTGTTGACCGCGAGCGCGACCAGGCACAGCGCCGTGTAGGTCGGTCCGGGCACGATCTCGGGACGGCGGCGCAGGAGCAGCGCGAGACCGAACATGAGGAGCGCACCGACCACCGTCCACGCGGCGCTCGTCGCGGAACCGCGGTAGTCGCCCAGCACCTGCGGGAGGGTCTCGAGCGCGACGGTCGCGACGCCCCCCGCGAGGCACATGACCGAGGCGGTCCGCCCGGCGGCGACCGCGTCGCGGGGGCCGAGCAGCTCGTGGGTGCGCACGTCGCCCCATCGGCTGCCGGGCGCGTCGCTCCAGGTCTTCGGGGCAGCGTCACCCCGGGACGTGCGGGGCGAGGCCGCCGGGGGGTCGTCCACGTCCGGCACCGTCCTCAGGTCGTGCGAGATCGAGCGCGGTGGCCTCGCGTCGACGTCCGCACCGCTGACGTCCACCGGCCGCCCCGTCAGCGGAGCCACCGGCGCAGGCGCTTCTTGCTGGTCCTGGACCAGACCGCCGGCAGCCGCTCCTCGGCCTCGCGCGCGCGAACCTCCTCCAGGGCGTGCAGGCGGCCGTAGGTGAACGCGGCGACCGGGTCGGTCGTGGCCTGGGCGAGCTCGCGCAGGCGCTGACGCAGGACGACGGAGTCCTGGTGCTGACCGAGGAGCTCCTGGGTGCGCTCCATCGCGGCGGCGAACGCCCGGGCCCGGCCGCCGAACACGTCGCCGGCGAGCTCGGCCGCGTAGCGGGTCTGCTTCGCTGCCTTGCGGGCCTCGTGCAGCAGCTCGGCGCGCTGGTCGGCGTCGGTGGCCGCCCCCGCGCGCTCGACGAGCCGCCGCACCCGCGCGTACTGCCGCGCCACCCCACGCCGCAACGCCTTCCCGGCGGGTCGGCTGCCGCGCTGCGTGGTGGGCGGGTTCGAGACGAAGTCGTCGAGGGCGTCGAGGAGGCGGTCGTACCGTTCACCGTCGAGCTCGTGCACGAGCGCCTCGCGCGCGGCTCGGTGCGCGGACCGCAGCCGTGCGTCGGCCTCGCCCGCGGCCGGGGGGCCCGCGTCGTCCCCGTCCGGAGGGCCCGCGTCGACCATCTCCGTGGGGCCGGCGTCGACCGCCGGCTCGGTCCGCAGCACGCCGACGACCCGCTCGTGCATCACCTCGGCGTCCCGGACCTCGCCCAGGACGCCGGCGAGCCATCGGAGCTCCGCGCGCAGCGCCGTGACCGCGTCGGGGGCGAACGACGAGCGGAACGTGTCCAGGGCGCTGCGGAGGCGACGGGTCGCCACGCGCATCTTGTGCACGCTCCCGGGCCTGTCCATCCGCACGAGGAGGTCCTGCGAGCGCAGCTGCTCGAGCTGGTCACCGACGTACGCGAGCGCGACGCCGCTCGTCGGGGCCTTCGTCGGGCGACGCCTCGCCTTCTTCGGGCGGGCCGGCGCGGTGCGTCCGTCGGGCCCGAGCACGCGCGCGAGCTTCGAGGTGTGCGGTGCCGCCGCCAGCCCGCGTGCGGCCAGCTCGCCGGCGACGGCCGTCAGTGTCTCCTCGTCCCCGTCGAGGACCTCGACCTCGATCTCCTGCCAGGTGATCTCCGGCCCCGTCGCGTCGCCCGATCCCCCGAGCGGCAGGACCCGTCGGGCGCTGACCCGGTCGTGCGCCAGCTCGAGCAGCGGCCGGTCGGTGGCGTCGAACAGCCGGTGGACGGTCCGCCGCGTGGTGATCTTGGCGACGGGGACGAGCGGCCGGCCCTGCGTGCGCGCACGCACGAGCCGCTGCAGCACCTCGGGGATCGCGCTGCCCGCGCGCCCGGGCGGCAGCCGGACCTCCGACCGCTCGGACTCACCGCCCGGGACCTTGAGGTGCCAGCCGCCGTCCTGCCCGCCGACGCGTCGCCGCAGCGTCAGGTCGTGGCGCGCCAGGTCCAGGTCCGCGGTGTCGTAGTAGGTGGCGCGCAGCACGTGCTGCTCAGGCTCGCCCACGATGAAGGCCGTGCCGTCTGCCGCCGGCCCGGCGAGCTCGATCAGGCTCGGCACCTGGTCGTCGTCGTCGACGGCGAACTTCAGCTCGACCTCTCGGTGCACCTGAGTCATGCCCCAGTCCTACAGCAGAACCGCCACGCCGGCTCTGCACGGGGCTGCCGAGCGACGTCGTGCTCACCGCCCCGTGCAGCGCTGCTGCCCGGGCGGTACCGGCCCAGCCGGGCGCCTGCTCCCTCCCCGGCGAGGCCGGCCCCGCGGCTCTCACGACGGCGGGGTCAAGGAGCTGCTCGTACGTCTCGGGTGAGCCGCGACGGCGCTCCGCGCCCGACCGGCGCGCCGCATCGTCCGCTTCGGGTGACCCGCGCCGACACGTCCAGCGCACAGGCACGGAACGGCCGTACATCGCCGCCGGGCCCCACCACATCTCTCACGCGACCGCCACGGCGGGCCTTGGTGCGCCGCAGCACGTTCCGGGTCCACCGGGCGTCAGGTCCCCGTGGCGGAGACCGGGCTCAGACGGTCCCCTGCGTGCCAGGTACGTCCGGCAGGAGGGCTGCGAAGGGCCACGGGGTGACGTCGAGGTAGTGACGGTGCACCAGGGCGTGGACGTCGTCCTCGCGCGGCGGAAGGGCGTACCGGTTCCCGGCGAGCCCGCGGAGCACGGCGTTCAGGACCTCACCGGCGTCGGGGCGGCTCTCGTCCGGCAGCGTTCGGCCGTGCACCCGGTGCTGGTACCCCAGCCGCTGCATCACGAGGAACGTCTCCATGGCCCGTCGCCGGAGACCTGTCGAGGGCGTGACCGACGCATGGTCCTGGTCGGCGAGGTCGTGCAGGAGCTGGGTGACGCGCCCGGGGTCGCCGAGCTGCGGTCGCCACCGGGGCTTGCGTGCGAGGGTCAGGCAGAGCACGTGGAGGGCGTCCCGGTCGGCGTCGGCGGGCGTCCTGATCGTCCGGGCCGCGTACAGGGGTGCGACGTCGGACCTGTCGACGAGGCGGTCCACGAGGTTCGTGAAGGTGCGACGCCGCGTGCGCAGGTCGGCGACGGGAACGGCGAAGCGGCCCGTTGCGCGCACGCCGATGCCGATCGGGCCGCCCCCACGCGTGTGCGTCCACTCCCCCAGCATCCAGGCGTCGCCACCGTCGGGAGCAGCCCACGGCTCGTACGCCCACATGTCCTCGCCCGAGGCTGCGTACGCCTCGAACGGCAGATGCACCGAGCGCTCACCGGCGCGAACCCAGGCTCCGTGCGGGTGGAGCAGCAGGTCGCACGCCCCCGGCGCCGGGGCGACCCGGGACGTACAGGCCGCCGTCCGCGGGTCGGGCACCCTGCATCCACACGGACAGCGTCACAGCACACAGCCTGCCGCACGGGCCGGGACGTGCGAGCGACGCTCGTCGCACCCGGCCTGGTCCATGGACGCCGTCAGTGCTCCTGCGAACTCCGGAGGAGGGCGTCGCAGTCTTTCACCGAGCTCAGCAGCGTCCGCCGGGGCCCCGCGTGAGCGCTGCGTCACTCGGACGGTGGCCGGGGCTGCGGCAGGTCCGCCGCGTCGGGGACGGCGTCATGGTGCGTCGCGCCCCGCCCGGGCTCCTGGACGTCCGCCGCGGGGATCCACGCGAGCCAGTGCCGACCGTCGGTCCAGGGCTGCGCGACCCGCACGAGGCCTGCCGAGCGCGCCACGATCTCGACGTCGAGCGTCGCGGTGGACCCGTTGTGCAGGCGGGTCGTGACCCGGATCGGCAGTGCCGGGTCCACCGGCTCGACGTCGCCCTCGGGCGGCGCCGGCAGCGGCACGACGAGCTCGGACCACGGGGTCGAGGGTGGGTGGGTCACGGGCTCAGCGTGCGCCGCGCAGCGGGCTGGGGCGACCCGAGCGGGGTGCGCTCAGGACTCGGGGCGGATCGGGCGTCGACGTGCCGGGGCCACGAGGCCGTGCGAGCGTGTCGGGCATGAAGAAGCTGCTGCTCGTCCTCGTGGTCGCCTGGATCGTGCTGTCCGTGGTGGGCGCGGTGATCGAGGGGCTGCTCTGGCTGAGCGTCGTGGCGCTCGTCCTGCTCGCGGCGACGACCGTGTACGGGTGGGTCACCTCGCGCGGCTCGACGGACCGCAGGTAGTCCCGAGCGGGTTCGAGCCCCCGGGGACCGCTCTGACCGTGGTGCTCACGGCCCGGTGAGGCGGACACCGCTGATCGGTGCGGCGGCGGCGCGGCGTCAGCGGGCCGGCGCGAGCGAGACGACTGCCCACGGCGGCAGGTCCAGGTCGATCGTGAGCACGCCGTCGGCGGACACCGTCAGGTCGCTGACGAGCAGGTCGTCCGCCACGGTGTGCAGGTGCGACTCCTGGTCGCGGGTGAGGTTCAACGGCTCCCCCAGCCGGTGCCAGGCCTCCGCGACGTTCCCGTGGTCCCAGTCGAGCTGCTCGACCCGGTACGCGGCGCCGGGCGTGAGGCCGGCGACGGTGTGCCGGACACGACGGCGCGGTCCGCGCTCCGCCAGCCGCCGCGTCGCCTCGTACGACGTCGCGGAGCCGATGCCCTGGGTGCCCATGTCGTCCGGGTAGTTGAGGAACACGGCGGCGACGTCCCCGGAGCGGCTGTCCTGCGTGATCACCCCGTGGGGCACGGAGAGCAGCGCCCGGTCCCCGAGCCGGGCCAGCATCGCGAACGCGTGGAACGTCGGCTTGTGGATGCCCTGCTCGTTCACCAGGCCGAAGCCACCGTGGAAGGGTCCGACTCCCGCGCCGCCCTCCTCGAAGACGTCGGTGAACGTCCAGTAGGCGATCGAGTCGGCGACGCCCGCGCCGCGCAGGAACGCCCGCGTGACGTACGTCGCGGCGAACACGGTGTCGTGCATCGCGTCGCGGCTGGACGGGGAGCTCGACCACTCGGTCACGTGGAGCTCGGCGTCGGGGAACGGGCTGTCCTCGATGAGCCGCGCGAGCAGCAGGAGGTCGTCGTGGGTCGCGTCGACGTGACGATGGATGTGGCGCGTCGCACCGTCCGAGGCGAACGCGAAGTCCGTCGGGTACAGGTGGGTCGAGAGGAAGTCGAGCGGGACGTCGCGCGCGGCGCACCACGCGATCAGCTCCTCGATCCACACGGGGCGCCACTCGAGCGCGTCGACGTCGGCGGCGACGGCCGTCGCGTGCTGGGCGGCGCGGTCCTCGTACTCGCCCCGGTAGCGGTCGTCCGGGACGAAGACGCTCGTCGACGGCCCGCCCACCCGGAGCCCCGGGTCGACGGCCTTGACGGCCCGCGCGGTCGCCTCGTAGAGCTCGAAGTACTCGGTCCGGGTCCCCGTCCAGAAGTGCGGGACGAGGTTCGGCTCGTTCCAGATCTCGAACCGCCACTCCCGCACCTCCGCGAGCCCGTACCGCTCGACCCAGTGCTCCAGGGTCGCGGTGACGAGGTCGACCCAGCGCGCCATGTCCGTCGGGGGGCTGCAGTGCGCCTTCCACCAGAACAGCGTCTCGGTCTGCGTCGCGAGGTCGCGCGGCATGAAGCCGAGCTCGACGAAGGGCCGTGCCCCCGTCGCGAGGATCATGTCGAAGACCTTGTCCACGTAGGCGAACGTGAACCGCGGCTCCGCGAAGGGCGTGGGCGGTCCGAAGCCGCCGCCGTCGCTCGCGCGGTAGACGAACATGTCGTCGTGGAACAGGCCGTGGAAGCGCACGTGCCGCACACCGAGGACCGTGACCGCCTCCCGGAAGTGCGCCTGCCAGTCGGCCCGCAGCGCCTCGTTCGCGCGCCCCGCGCCGACGCAGTGGCTCCACACGTGCGGGAGCTCGCCCCCCTCGAGGTCGTGGCCGTCGATGCGAGGTCGTGCTGGCGTCATCTGTCGTCTCCCCGAGGTCGGAACGAGCGCAACAGTTTCGCAACGTCGCGGCTCAGTCGACCCTACCGACGCGCGCCGACGAGCGTCAACGTGCATCGGGCGCCCCGCGTCATCGGCGCGATTGACCGCCCGCTACGACGCTCGGTACCATCGAAACTCGTTTCGAGAACGGAGCACCCCGTGGTCGGTCGCCCCCAGCAGCGCGTCACGCTCGACGACGTCGCCCGCCTGGCGGGGGTGACGAAGGGAACGGTGTCCAAGGTGCTCAACGAGCGCAGCGACGTCGCCGCCGACACCCGCGCGCGCGTGTTCGCTGCGGTCGACGAGCTCGGCTACCGGCCGCCGTCGTCGCAGTGGAACCTGCCGCGGGCGCGGACCCTCGCCGCGGTCTTCGACGCCCTCGACTCCCCCTACATCACCCACGTGCTGCAGGGGATCCTCGACGCCGCGACGGCGGCCGACACGAGCCTGCTGGTCCGGCTCGCCCCCGACCGGGCCGTCCGCAACACCCGGGCCGCCGCCCGCGCCTGGGTGGCGGAGCAGCAGGCGGCCGGCGTCGTCGGCATCGTCGGCCTGACCCTCGGGACGCCGGGCGCGCTGCTCGAGGCGGCCGCCGAGGCCGGCATCCCGTTCGTCATGGTCGACCCGGTGGACCTCGACGACCCCGACGTCGTGAGCGTCGGGTCGACGAACTGGGCCGGCGGCCGCACCGCCACCGAGCACCTCCTCACCCTCGGGCACCGGCGCATCGCGTGGGTCGGCGGCCCGGAGACCTCGGCCGCCGCCCGCGAGCGCTTCCACGGCTACCGCGCGGCGCTCGACTCGGCGGGCGTCGACGTGGAGCCGGGACTCGTCCGGCACGGGCCGTTCTCCGTCGACACCGGCCGGGCCTGCGGCCACGAGCTGCTCTCCGCGCCGCACCCGCCGACGGCCGTCATCACCGGTGACGACGAGATCGCTGTCGGCGTCCTGGGGGCCGCCCGCGCGCTCGACGTGCCCGTCCCCGGGCGGCTCAGCGTGGTCGGGTTCGACGACACGCCCCAGGCCGCGTGGACGACGCCTCCGCTCACCTCGGTGCACCAGCCGCTGAGCGGCATGGGGCGCGTGGCCGTCGAGACAGTGCTCGCGATGGCCGTGGGCACCGCGCCGGCGTCCCGGTACGTCCAGCTCGCCACCTCGCTCGTGGTCCGGGAGTCGACGGCGCCGGCCGACGACGCCTGACGCACGGCGGTCGCGACGGCCGCCCGTCAGCCCTTGAACGCGCCGTCCATGATCCCCGCGACCATCCGGCGCCCGACGAACGCGAACGCGATCAGCAGCGGGAGCGTCGCGAGGAACGAGCCGCCCATCGCCAGGGCGATGTCGATCGACCGGTTGGCCTGGAGCTGCTTGAGCGCGATCTGGACGGTGAACAGCTCGGGCGACTTCAGGACGATGAACGGCCACATGAAGTCGTTCCAGACGGCGGTGAAGGTGATCAGGCCGAGCACGAACGCCGCGGGCCGCACGACGGGGAACGCGATGCGGCGGAAGATCTGCCACGAGCTGCAGCCGTCGATCCGGGCGGCCCCGATGAGCTCGTCGGTGACGGTGCTGGCCATGTGCTGGCGCATCCAGAAGATCCCGAACGCGTTCGCCAGGCCCGGGACGATGATCGCCTGGAGGGTGTCGACCCAGCCGAGCTCCGAGACGATGAGGTACTGCGGGATCACGCTGAGCTGGGCCGGGACCGTCATCGTGAGCAGCACGAGCAGGAACAGGACGTCGCGGCCCGGGAAGCGCAGCTTGGCGAACGCGAAGCCGGCGAGCGCGCACAGCAGCACCGAGACCACGGCGATCGTGAGGGAGACGATCAGGCTGTTGAGCAGCGACAGCACGAACGGCACCCGCTCGAACACCTTGGCCGCGATCTCGGGGAGGTTCGTGCCGGGGTGGAGCCGCGGCGGGGACGACGTGATCGCGGTGGCGCCCACCGAGGCGACGACGAACATGTAGTAGAGCGGGAACGCCGACACGACGACGGCCCCGACGAGCAGCACGTAGGTGTACCAGCGCACGGTGCCGAGCCGGCCTCCGTGCCGGCGGGTCGGCAGCGGTGCCGCGACGGGGGCGGCCACGGTCGTGTCGGGCATCAGCGACCTCCTCGGGTGCGCGTGGCCAGGAAGAAGTTGAGCGCCGCGGCGATCACGACGACGAAGAAGAGCACGACACCCACCGCGGAGCCGTAGCCGAACTCGAACTGGCCGAACCCCTGCTCGTAGAGGAAGAGGGCGAGGGTCTGGCACTGGCGCGCCGCCCCGCACGTGAGCCCGGACTCCGGGGCGACGAGGAGCGGCTCGGTGAAGATCTGCAGGCCGCCGATCGTCGACATGACGACGGTGAAGATGATGATCGGGCGCAGCGACGGGATGGTCAGCCGCGTGAACTGCTGCCAGCCGTTCGCACCGTCGACCGACGCCGCCTCGTACATCTCCCGCGGGATCGCCTGCAGGCCCGCGAGGTAGAGGAGCGTGTTGTAGCCGAACCAGCGCCACATCACCATCGCGGAGATCTCGACCCACGAGCCGAAGCGCGACGCGAGGAAGCTGACGGGCTCGAGGCCGACCGCCTCCAGCCCCCAGCCGATCAGCCCGAAGTTGCGGTCGAAGATCTGCCCGAACACGATCGCCGTCGCGGCGACCGACGTGATGTATGGCAGCAGCATCGACATGCGGAAGAACGCCGCCCACCGCAGCCGGGCGTGGTTGAGCAGGTGGGCCAGGCCCAGCGCGAGGACGAGCTGGGGAACCGTCGAGATCACGAAGATCCCGAACGTGTTCACCAGGGCGTTCCAGAACCGGGAGTCGGCGAACAGGCGCTCGAAGTTCGCGACGCCGACGAACGTCTGGTCGCCGATGGGGTTCCAGTCGAACAGCGCGACGTAGAACGTGAAGAGCAGCGGGAACAGGCCGAAGACGCCGAAGACGACGAAGAACGGCGCGACGTACGCGTACGGGGCGAGCCG
>NZ_BJLR01000026.1 GCF_006538745.1 Cellulomonas cellasea
GGAGCCGCTCCAGCAGCGAGGTCCTGAGCCGGACGGGCTCGTCGCCTCGCTGACGGCGCGGCTCGGTCCGGTGGGCCGGGGTGAGGGTCGTGGACACGCGCTTCCTCCGTCCGTGGGTGGCCCGGCGCGGGCCGGGCCACCCACCTGGTCGGTGCAGCCGGAGTGGTCGAGCGGTCGGGTCAGCCCCCGATCGCTTCCTCGACGTTCTTCAGGCCGGTCTCCCACGCGTCCTCGGGAGCGGTGTTGCCGGTCTGCATGTCCGCGAGGGCGTTGAGCAGGCCGCCGCCGATCGCGCCCGTGTCGGGCCCGTTGTGAGAAGACCTGGCCTGGAGCACCGACTCGCTCATGACCTTCCCGATGGGCGAGTCGCCAAAGAACTCGTCGGTGTGGCTGAGGACCGCCTCGGTCGTCAGCGCCTCCTTGGCGGCGGGGAACGTGCCGGTCTTCTCGAAGTGCTCGGCCTGGGCCTCGGGCGACATCATCGTCTCGATGTACTGCCAGGCCCCGGCCTTGTTCTCGGCGCGGGCGGGGATCGCGATGACGCTGCCGCCCCAGTTGCCCCCGACGCCGGGCACGGACGTCACGCGCCACTTGCCGGCGGTGTCCGGGGCGGCGTTCTTGATCTGCGAGAGCATCCACGAGGGCGCGATCGAGACCGCGAACGACCCGTTCGCGCGGCCGGGGTCCCAGCCGGAGGACCAGGCGGCGATGTCCGCGCTCAGGCCGGCCTCGTAGGCGTCCACGGCGACCTGGAACGCGTCCTCGACCTCCGGGTTGGTGTCGTAGATCAGCTCGCCGTCGTCGGAGTAGTACTTCTCCTCGACCTGGTTGACGGTGGCGAAGAAGACGGTCGTCTCGACGTTGTCGACGAACGGCTGCCCGGTCTTCTCGGTGTACGCGGTCCCCATCGCGATGAAGTCGTCCCACGTGGACCACGCGGCCGCGACCTCGGCGGGGTCGGTCGGCAGCCCGGCCGCCTCGAACAGGTCCGCCCGGTACGCCAGGCCGAGTCCGCCGACGTCGGTCGGGACCCCGATGAGCGCGCCGTTCTCGGCGGTCGCGAAGCTCGTCGCCCAGTCCAGGTAGTCGTCCCCCAGGTCGTCCCCGCCGAGCGTGCGCAGGTCGACGAAGTTGTCCGGGTTCTCCACGAACTTCGGCAGGTCGTCGTTCTGGATCATCACGAGGTCGGGCACCTCGCCGCCCGCGAGCGCCGCGGTGAGGGCCGTGGCGGTCTCGGTGGTGCTGCCGACCTCGGAGAGCTTGACCTTCGCGTCGGGCTTCTTGGCGAGGTACTCCTCGAGCCCGTCCTGGGCGCCGATCCCCGTGAACGACCAGAACGTCACCTCGGCGTCCGGGTCCTGCGACCCCGCGTCGGCGCCGCCCCCACCGCCCGAGCACGCCGTCAGGACGAGAGCCAGGGTTCCTGCTGCGGCGGCGAGCGCCGACCTACGAGGCTTCACGACAGTTCCCCTTCGTTGGAGTCCCACCCGGTCCCGCATCGTCGCGGGCACGGCCACCGCTCTTGCCCTTCGCCGTCGAAGGGTGGAAACAGTTTCGCAATATGTCCCTGCTCCCGGACAGTAGCCAGCGGCCGACTCGGGCGTCAAGGGTCCGCATGCGCGCGACGGCCCGCGCGCGAGCGCGGACGAACGAGCCACCCGGCGGAACGGCTGGCGTCGAAATTGTTTCGGCGCCCCGCGCGACGGCACGGCGTCACAGCATCCGGCCAGACTGCTCCCATGACCGTCCTGCGCTCCCTGGTCCTGTTCGCCGTCGCGGCCCTCGCCGAGATCGGCGGTGCGTGGCTCGTCTGGCAGGGCGTGCGCGAGCACCGCGGCGCCCTCTGGGTCGGCGCCGGCGTGCTCGCGCTCGGCGCGTACGGGTTCGTCGCGACCCTGCAGCCCGACGCGAGCTTCGGGCGGCTCCTCGCGGCGTACGGCGGCATCTTCGTCGCCGGGTCCCTGGCCTGGGGCATGGTCGTCGACGGGTTCGAGCCGGACCGCTGGGACGCGCTCGGCGCCGGGACCTGCCTGCTCGGCGTCGCGGTGATCATGTACGCGCCGCGCGGCTGACCGTCCCCCACCAGCCGCGCGACGGGCCCCGGACAAAGCGCTGACCGGCTAGCATCGTCACATGGCGATGACACAGGCTCTCAGCGATCCGGTCGACACCGACGAGGGGCCCGCGCTCGAGGCGGCCGCCTGCCTGTTCCGCGGGTTCGGCGACCCGTCGCGGCTGCGGATCCTGCGCCACCTCGCGCTCGGGGAGCACCGCGTCGTCGACCTGACCGAGCACCTCGGGCTCGCGCAGTCCACCGTGTCGCAGCACCTCGCGTGCCTGCGGGACTGCGGCCTCGTGACCTCGCGTCCGCACGGGCGGGCGTCGGTGCACCGGCTGACGCACCCCGAGGCGCTCCTCGACGTCCTGTCGGCGGCCGAGCGGCTGCTCGGGCTCACGGGCGACGCCGTCACGCTGTGCCCCACGTCCGGCACTGGTGCGGCCGCCGGCACGGGACCGGACCGGCTGACCGCATGAGCGCCACGAGGCAGCTCGACGCCGCCGAGGTCGAGCGGCTCACGCGCCGTGGGCTCCGGCTCGCGCAGCTCACCGTCGCCTACAACGTCGTGGAGGGCGCGGCCGCGATCGCCCTCGGACTGCTGGCCGGGCTCGTGTCGGTCGTCGGGTTCGGGATCGACTCCGGGATCGAGTCGATCGCCGCGGTGCTCGTCGGGCTGCGCCTGGCGGCCCGGCTCCGGCACGGCGAGCCGGACGAGCGCAAGGAACGGACCACGCTGAGGCTCGTCGCCGCGACGTTCTTCCTCCTGGCCGGCTACGTCACGTTCGAGGGCGTGCGGAGCCTCGTCACCGCCGAGACGCCCGAGACGTCGGCACCGGTCGTGGTGCTCCTCGTCGCCTCGATCGTCGTCATGCCGGTCCTGGCAGCGGCCAAACGCAGGGTCGGCCTCGCGCTCGGCGACAACCTCGTCCTCGCCGACGCCGCCGAGACCCGCATCTGCGTCCTGCTGAGCATCTCGACGCTCGCCGGGGTCGTGCTCTTCCAGCTCACCGGCGCGGCGTGGCTCGACCCGGTGGCGGCGTTCGTGATCGCGGCGTTCGCCGTGCACGAGGGCCGGGAGGCCTGGGAGGGCGAGCTCGTCCACGACCATCACGACGACCACGACCACCACCACGACGCAGAGGCCCCGGTCGGGGGGTCCGAGGGGCCCGGATGAGCACCGGCCACGACCACGGTCACGGCACCGCGACCGGGCAGCACCGCCGACGGCTCGTCGCGGTGCTGGTCCTCACGCTCGGCGTCGTCGGGATCGAGGTCGTCGGCGGTCTGCTCTCCGGGTCCCTCGCGCTGCTCGCGGACGCCGGGCACATGCTCACCGACGCCACCGGCGTCGCGGTCGCCCTCGTCGCGAGCACCCTGGCCACCCGGCCGGCGACGAACGAGCGCACCTACGGCCTGCAGCGCGCGGAGATCCTCGCGGCCCTGGCCAACGGGCTGCTGCTCGGCGGCCTCGCGGTGTGGGTCGTCGTCGAGGCCGTCGGGCGGTGGGCGGACCCGCCCGAGGTCGCGACCGGCCTCATGATCGCCGTGGCCGCCGTCGGCGCGGTGGCGAACCTGGCGAGCCTGCTCCTGCTGCGCGGCGGTCAGCGCGAGAGCCTGAACGTGCGCGGCGCCTACCTCGAGGTGCTCGGCGACCTCGTCGGGTCCGCCGCGGTGCTCGTCGCCGGCGTCGTCGTCGCGACCACGGGGTACGTCCGGGCCGACGTCATCGCCTCGGTCGCGATCGGGCTGCTGATCGTCCCGCGCGCCTGGTCGCTGCTGCGCGAGGTGGTCGACGTGCTGCTCGAGGCCACCCCGCGGGGGCTCGACCTCGACGAGGTCCGCGACCACATCCGTGCCGTCCCGGGCGTCGTCGACGTGCACGACCTGCATGCCTGGACCATCACGAGCGGCGTCGCGGCGCTGTCCGCGCACGTCGTCGTCGACGAGGCGTGCATCGACCGGCGCCGGCCCGGTGAGGTCCTCGACGCCCTCGACGCGTGCCTGGGCGAGCACTTCGCGATGGAGCACTGCACGTTCCAGCTCGAACCCGTTGGGCACCGTCCGCACGAGGGCGCCCACCACGACTAGGTGCCGGCTCCCGGCGCCCGCTCCTCGCTCCCCTGCTCGCGGACGGGTCGGCCGGGCGTCCGGTGCCGGGTCGTCGGGCCGTGGCTAGGGTGAGCCGCATGCCACGCACGGACCGGGTGCCGCGCCGGCGCCTCGACCCCGACGCCCGCCGCGAGGCGATCCTGACCGCGGCGGCCGAGGCGTTCGCGCGCGAGCCCTACGCCGACGTGACGCTCGCGTCCGTCGCCCGGCTCGCGGGGGCCTCGGAGGCGCTGCTCTACCGGTACTTCGCGGGCAAGGAGCAGCTGTACACCGCCGTCGTCGGCCTCGCGGTCGAGGAGCTGCTCGCGGCGCAGGCCGCCGCGCTGGACGGGCTCCCGGCCGGCACGCCGGTGCGGGAGCGCGTGCTCGCCGCCACGCGCGTGCTGCTGGACCACGTCGCGGACCACCCCCGGGCGTGGGCGCTGCCCCTGAGCGGCGCGGCGAGCGAGCCGGCGGCGACCGCGGAGCTGCGCCTGCGGGCGCGCGCGGACCACGTCGAGCGGCTGCGCGGGCTGCTCGCACCGAGCGGCGCCGCGCGTCACGAGTACGCGCTCTGGGGGTTCTTCGGCTTCCTGGACGCCGCGTGCCTGCGCTGGGTGCGGGACGGCTGCCCCGAGCACGACCGGCAGCCGCTGCTCGACGCCTCCGTCGGGGCGCTCGAGGGGGCGCTGGGCGACTGGGGCGCGTGACGCGGTCCGGACGTGGACCCCGCCGCCTGCCGCCTGCCGACTCGGCAGCGGGCGAGGCGCTTGCGGGTCGATCGCGGCGTCGGGTAGCGTCGCGCTTTAGTGAGTCCGACTCACTAACGGAGGTACGACATGACCTGGTTCGAGCACGCCATCTGGTGGCACGTCTACCCGCTGGGCTTCACGGGGGCGCCGATCCGCACCGCGCACGACGCCCGGCCCCGCCTGGAGCACGTGCGGGCGTGGCTCGACCACGCGGTCGAGCTCGGCGCGTCGGGCCTGCTGCTCGGCCCCGTCTTCACGTCGGAGACGCACGGCTACGACTCCGTCGACCAGTACCGCATCGACCCCCGCCTCGGTGACCTCGCGGACTTCGACCGGCTCGTCGCCGCGTGCCGGGAGCGGGGCCTGCGGGTCGCGCTCGACGGGGTCTTCAACCACGTCGGCGCCGGTCACCCGTGGGTCCGGCGCGCGCTCGCCGAGGGACCCGACGGCGAGTACGCCCGGTTCTTCCGGATCGACTGGTCCGACCCCCGGTCGCCCCGGCCCGCGGACTTCGAGGGGCACTCCTCGCTCGTCGCGCTCGACCACGCGACCCCCGCGGTCGCCGACCACGTCACGGACGTCATGTCGACGTGGCTCGACCGCGGCGTCGACGGGTGGCGGCTCGACGCGGCCTACGCCGTGCCCGCGCCGTTCTGGGCCGAGGTGCTGCCGCGCGTGCGCTCCCGGCACCCCGACGCCTGGTTCCTCGGCGAGGTCATCCACGGCGACCACGCCGCGTACGCCGCCGCGTCCGGGATCGACTCGATCACGCAGTACGAGCTGTGGAAGGCGATCTGGAGCAGCCTCCTGGACCGCAACCTGTTCGAGCTCGACTGGGCCCTCGCGCGCCACGTCGAGCTCGGCCGCGGCCAGCTCCCGGCGACGTTCGTCGGCAACCACGACGTCACCCGCATCGCCACGACCGTCGGCCCCGAGGGGGCGGTCCTCGCCCTCGTCGTGCTCATGACCGTCTCCGGCGTGCCGTCGGTGTACTACGGCGACGAGCAGGCGTTCACCGGCACCAAGGAGGAGCGCGTGGGCGGCGACGACGCGGTCCGGCCCGCGATGCCGGGCACGCCCGCCGACCTCGCGCCGTCGGGCGGGTGGATGTTCCGCGTCCACCAGCAGCTCCTCGGCCTGCGCCGGCGCCACCCGTGGCTCGTGCGCGCGACCACCACCACGACGGAGCTCACGAACACGCGCTACGCGTACACCGCCCGGGGAGCCGGCGCCGCGGACGTGCTGCACGTCGAGCTCGACCTGACGGACGGCCACCGCGCCGTCGTGCGCGACGACGCGGGCGGGGTGCTCTTCTCGTACGACGGCTGAGGCGCCGCGGGCAGGTTTGGACGTGACCCCGACGCAGCGGCACGCCAGACTGGGGGTCGCCGCGGCCGAGCGCGCCGCCCGTAGACTTACGGACGAGTAAGTAACTGCCGCCCGCCCTCTCACCGCGCTGCGGTGTCCCGCCCGACGTGAAGGAGCAGCCGTGACCGGCGCCCCGTACCAGGACCCGCAGCTGCCCGTCGAGCAGCGGGTCAAGGACCTGCTCGAGCGCATGACCCTGCCCGAGAAGGTCGGGCAGATGCTCCAGCTCGACGCCCAGGGGGACGTCCGGCACCTCGTGGAGGACCTGCACGCGGGCTCGATCCTGCACGCCGCGCCCGAGCAGGTCCTGCGCGCCCACGAGCTGACGGCGGGCACGCGCCTGCGCATCCCGCTGCTCGTGGCGGAGGACTGCATCCACGGGCACTCGTTCTGGCGGGGCGCGACGATCTTCCCGACCCAGCTCGCGATGGCGGCGACCTGGGACCCGGCGCTCGTCGAGCGCGTCGCCCGCGTCACGGCCGTCGAGGTCGCCGCGACCGGAATCCACTGGACCTTCTCGCCCGTGCTCTGCATCGCGCGCGACCTGCGCTGGGGCCGCGTCGACGAGACGTTCGGCGAGGACCCCCTGCTCATCGGCGAGCTCGCCTCCGCGATGGTCCGCGGGTACCAGGGCGACGGCCTCGCCGACCCGACCGCCATCCTCGCGACCGCCAAGCACTTCGCCGGGTACTCCGAGACGCAGGGCGGGCGGGACGCGTCCGAGGCCGACATCTCGCGCCGCAAGCTGCGCTCGTGGTTCCTCCCGCCGTTCGAGCGCGTCGCGCGCGAGGGGTGCCGGACGTTCATGCTCGGCTACCAGACGATGGACGGCGTCCCGATCACCGTCAACGACTGGCTCCTGAGCGAGGTCCTGCGGGAGGAGTGGGGCTACACCGGGACGCTCGTGACCGACTGGGACAACGTCGGGCGCATGGTCTGGGAGCAGAAGGTCCAGCCCGACCACGCGCACGCGGCGGCCGCGGCCGTGCGGGCCGGCAACGACATGATCATGACCACGCCGCAGTTCTTCGACGGCGCGCAGGAGGCGATCGGGCGCGGCCTGATCGCCGAGCACGACCTCGACGCGGCCGTCGGGCGGATCCTCACGCTCAAGTTCGAGCTCGGGCTCTTCGAGGACCCGCGCCGCCCCGACCCGGAGCGCATCGCGGCCGTCGTGGGCGCCGACGAGCACACCGAGGTCAACCTCGACGTGACCCGCCGCTCGCTCGTGCTGCTGCGCAACGACGGCGTCCTGCCGCTCGCGGGCGGCCACGCACCGGGGAGCCCGACCGACGCGGCAGGGCGCGCGGCCGTCGCCGGGCCGCGGCGCACGGTGGCGGTCGTCGGCCCGCTCGCCGACGACGCGCAGACCCAGCTCGGCGACTGGGCCGGGTCGTCCGGCCAGGCGGACTGGCTCCGCGACGGGCAGCCGCGCGAGCTCATCACGACCGTCCTCGACGGCCTGCGCGCGCACGTGCCCGAGGGCTGGACGGTCACCCACGCCCCCGGCGCCCAGATCCTCGACATCACCCCGGACCCCGAGGGCCCGTTCTTCCCCGACGGCCAGCCGCGCCCGCCGCTCGTCGCGCCCGCGACCCCCGACGAGCAGCTCCTCGCTGACGCCGTGGCGCGCGCCCACGAGGCCGACTACGTCGTCGCGGTGGTCGGCGACCGCGTCGAGCTCGTCGGCGAGGGCCGCTCGACCGCCACGCTCGAGCTCGTCGGCAGCCAGGTCGCGCTGCTCGACGCGCTCGCCGCGACCGGGACCCCGCTCGTGGTGGTCCTGCTCGCCTCCAAGCCGCTCGTCCTGCCCGAGTCCGCGCTCGCCGCCGCGGCCCTGGTGTGGGTCGCGAACCCGGGGATGCAGGGCGGGCGGGCGATCGCCGAGCTGCTCCTCGGTGTGGTCGAGCCGTCGGGGCGCCTGCCGATCTCGTTCGCGCGGCACGTCGGCCAGCAGCCGACCTACTACAACCAGATCCGCGGGCAGCACGGCACCCGCTACGCCGACCTCACGCAGCGCCCGGCGTTCGTGTTCGGCGAGGGCCTGTCGTACAGCACGGTCGAGTACTCCGGCCTGCGGCTCGACGCCGACGAGGTCGCCGCCGCGGACGTCCTGCGCGGCGGGGTCACCGTCCGCAACACCGGCGCACGTCCGGTGCGCGAGACCGTCCAGGTCTACGTGAGCGACACCGTGACGTCCGCGAGCTGGGCCGACCGCGAGCTCAAGACGTTCACCCAGGTCGACCTCGCACCCGGCGAGACGCGGGTCGTCGCGCTCGAGCTGCCGGTCGCCGCGTGCACGATCGTCGACGCGCACGGCCGCCGGCTCGTCGAGCCCGGCGCGTTCGAGCTGCTCGTCGGACCGTCGTCGCGCTCGGAGGACCTGCTGCGTGCGTCGTTCACCGTCCGCGCAGGCGACTGAGCCGTCGGGAGGCGGGTTCACTCGGACGGGTCGGGCGCCGGGCCTTCACCGGGGCCCGACCCGCACCGATGAACGACCTATGGCCGCGGGACCCACGCAGAACTACGACGACGCGACCCTCGGCAGCTGGAGACCTCACCCTGCGCTCGCGGCGGTCGTGCGCGCGGCTGTCGGGCTCGCGCCCCTGCTGATCGCGCTCGCGACCGGCCTCGCGGCGTACCGGTGGCTCCCACCGGCGCGCGTCGGGCTGCACCCGTGGGTCTGGCTCGCCCTGCAGGTGACCTGCTCGACCGCGGTGCTGCTGCTCGCCGCGTGGGCCGTGCGCCGGTTCCTGCCGCTCGACGTCCTGCTGCGGCTCAGCCTGTTCCTGCCCGACCGTGCCGCGTCGCGGTTCGCCGTCGCGCGCCGCCGGCACTCCCCCGCGGTGCTGCACGCCCGCCTCGAGGAGGGCCGCCCGCTGCTCGGGACGGACGACGAGGCCGCGCACGGCGCCGAGCTCCTCGCCCTCGTCGCGCGGCTGCGGGCGCACGACCGGGGGACGTTCAGCCACAGCGAGCGTGTCCAGGCGCTCGCCGCGCTGATCGGGACCGAGCTCGGGCTCTCCCGCGTCGAGGCGGCGCAGCTCGGGTGGGCGGCGTTCCTGCACGACATCGGCAAGCTCGAGGTCCCGCGCGAGATCCTCACGAAGCCCGGTCGCCCGACGGACGACGAGTGGCGGGTCGTGGCATGCCACCCCGAGCACGGCGAGGCGCTCGCCGCGCCGCTGTCGCCGTGGCTCGGGCCGTGGGTCGACGCGGTCGGGCAGCACCACGAGCGCTGGGACGGCGCCGGGTACCCGCACGGGCTCGCGGGCGAGCAGATCAGCCTCGGCGCCCGGATCATCGCGGTCGCGGACGCGTTCGACGTCATCACCTCGGCGCGGTCCTACAAGAAGCCGCTGTCCGCGAGCGCCGCGCGCACCGAGCTCGCGCGCTGCGCCGGCTCGCAGTTCGACCCCGAGGTCGTCCGCGCGTTCCTCGCGGTCGGGCTGGGCCGGCTGCGCGCCGTCGCTGGCCCGGCGTCGCTCGTCGCGGCGGTCCCCGGCCTGCGCTCGATGCCGTGGCCCGACCTCGCGGGTGCGGCCTCGCGGCTCACCGTGGCGGGACCGGCGGCGGGGGCGGCGTCCCTCGCGACCGGGGTCGCGCTCGTGCTCGCGGTCGTCGCTCCCGGGACGCCGCTGCTCGCGCCGCTCGGCGGCGGCGGGTCGTCGGTCACCGCGTCGGCCCGGGCCGATGCCGAGGCGGCGCAGGCCGGCTCGGGCGGCGGTTCGGGGGGCGCGGGGTCCGGCGGGGCCGGGTCCGACGACGCGGTTCCCGGCGGGCTGGGCACCGACGGTCCCGGCCGGGGCGCCGGCGCGGGGCAGGACGGGACGACCGTCGCCGGCCTCGGGAGCACGGGCCCGGGCTCGGGCGCCGACGACGGCTCGACCACCGGTGTGCCCGGAGCTCGTCCCGGTGCGACCCCGGTACCGTCCGAGTCCGCCGCCGCCGCGTGCCGGCGTGCGCGTGGCGGAGCCACCGACCTCGCGCGTGCGGCGCTCTCCCGCTGCCGGCTCACCGGCGACCTCCGGGGCGCGAACCTCGCCGGCGCCGACCTGAGCGGCGCGACCCTCACGCGCGTCGACCTCACCGGGGCGCGCCTGACCGGGGCGAACCTGCGTGGCGCGGTCGTCTCGGGGAGCACGTTCGACCGCGCCGACCTCACGGGCGCGGACCTCACCGGCGCGCTCGTGACGTCCTCGACCTTCCGGGCGGCGACGCTCGGCCCGACGACGTTCCGGGGCGCGACGCTGCGGGACTGCGTGCTCGACCCCGGTGTCGTGACGAGCCCGGCACCGGCCGGGGGTGTTCCCGCTCCGGCGACCCCCGCGGGACCTGCTGCGCCTGCGCCCGCAGCACCCGCACCGGCACGGCCCGTACCGGCAGCACCGGGGCCGGCCGCTCCGGCGCCCGCTGTCCCGGCCGCACCCGCTCCGGCGGCACCCGCCCCCGCGGGCGGGCAGCCCGCCGGACCCGCGCCCGCCCCGGGCGGCGCCCCGTCCGGCGCGGGAGGACCGGGTGGGGTGGGCGCCACGTCGGGCCCGGCGCCGGCCGCCGAGCGGGCGTCCGGACGGCCCTGACGGCCAGGGACCGACGAGGACGCCGAGGCTCGGGGACCGACGCGGACACGCTGACGGTCACGGACCGACGCGGACGACCCTCACCGTCACGGACCGACGAGGACGACCCGCAGGTCGCGCGGACCGTGCACGCCCTCGACACGCACGAGCTCGATGTCGCTCGTCGCGCTGGGCCCGCTGATCCAGGTGAGCGGCCGATCCGGGTGCGCCTCGAGCAGGCGCACGGCCTCCGGGACCGAGCCGACGACCTGGTCGGCCCGCACGACGCACACGTGCCGGTCCGGGACGAGGGTCAGGACGCGCCGGCCCTGCCCCGGCCCGGCGTCGAGCACGATCGTCCCGGTGTCGGCGACGGCGACCCGGCAGCCCGTGACCACGGCGTCCGTCCGGTCGAGCGCGGCGGCACCGAGCGGCCGCCCGGGCTCGTCGGCCAGCACGCTCGCCCCGCCGACCCTGACCGCGTCGACCCACGCCTCCGGCAGCCCGTGCGGGACGGCCACGGACGCGGCGCCGGCGAGCTCGCGCGCCACGGTCGCCGCGACGTCGTCCGGCCCGCACCGCGTGACCCGCGCCCGGTAGTCGAGGAGCCGGTGCTCGAGCAGGTCGCACGCGGCCACGGAGCCCGGCGCGGTGCCCGTTGCGACCCGGTACGCGCGCGGCACGTGGACGGCGCGGGGCCCGCCGGGCACGGGGGACGCGGGCTCCCCGTCCGGCCCCCGGCCGAGCGCCGCCCGCACCGCGGCGAGCACCTCCTCGCGCGCGGTCACGGCCGTCCCCGCCCGTCGGTGCGCCGGGCCCGCGCCCACGCGTCACGGAACGACCGCACGGGCAGCGCCGGCAGGTCGCGCCCGGCCGTCCACAGCGAGCCCGGCCACGGCAGCCGGCGGACGCGGCGACCGCCGAGCACGCGGCCCGCGAGCGCGGACGCCCGCAGCGCCCAGCGGAACCGCGGTCCGGAGGACAGCACCGCGGCCGCGGCACCCATCGCGGCGCCCGCGGCGGTCGGGCGGCGCGGCGCGCCGTCGTGCAGCGCCCGGTCGCGCAGGTGCACGAGCGCCGTGGGGATGTCGATCTTGACCGGGCAGGCGTCGTAGCACGCGCCGCACAGCGTGCTCGCGAACGGCAGCGACGCGGTGGCCTCGTCGGCGTCGTCGAGCCCGAGGAGCTGTGGGGTCAGGATCGCGCCGATCGGGCCCGGGTACACCGAGCCGTACGCGTGCCCGCCGGTGCGCTCGTAGACCGGGCACACGTTGAGGCACGCCGAGCAGCGGATGCAGTGCAGCGCCTGGCGCCCGATCTCGTCGGCGAGCGCGCGGGTGCGGCCGTTGTCGAGCAGCACGAGGTGGAAGTCCTGCGGGCCGTCGCCGGGGGTCACGCCGGTCCACATCGTCGTGTACGGGTTCATGCGCTCGCCGGTCGAGGAGCGGGGCAGGAGCTGGAGGAAGACCTCGAGGTCACGGAAGTCGGGGAGCACCTTCTCGATGCCCATCACGGTGACGAGGGTCCGGGGCAGCGTGAGGCACATGCGGCCGTTGCCCTCGGACTCCACGACCGCGACGGTGCCGGTCCCGGCGATCGCGAGGTTCGCGCCGCTGATCGCGACGTCGGCCCGCAGGAACAGCGCCCGCAGGTGGGCCCGGGCGGCCATGGCGAGCGCGGCCGGCTCGTTGGTCAGCCCCGCGGGGGCGTCGGGCATCCGGGTGCGGAAGACGTCGCGGATCTCGTCGCGGTTGCGGTGGATCGCGGGCACCAGGATGTGCGACGGCCGGTCCCCCGCGAGCTGCACGATGAGCTCGGCGAGGTCGGTCTCGTGCGCCGCGATGCCCTCCGCCTCGAGGTGCTCGTTGAGGCCGATCTCCTGGGTCGCCATCGACTTGACCTTGACGACCTCGCGCGCGCCGGCCGCCCGCACGAGGTCGGTCACGATGCGGTTCGCCTCCGCGGCGTCGCGGGCCCAGTGCACCGTCCCGCCGCGCGCGGTGACGGTGACCTCGAGCTGCTCGAGCAGCTCGGGGAGCCGCTCCATGGCGTCGGCCTTGATCGCGGCCCCGGCGTCGCGCAGCGCCTCCCAGTCGGGCAGCTCGGCGGTGACCGCGACGCGCTTGTCGCGGATCGTGCGCGTCGCGCGGCGCAGGTTGGTGCGCAGCTGGGCGTCCCCGAGCGTCCCGCGGGCCGCCTCGGGGAACGTCGGGCCCCAGCGGAGCGGGTCGAGCGGCTCGGCCGCGGGCTTCGGCGGCACGCCCGGCATGCCGAGGTAGGTGCTCACGAGGCGCTCCGGGCTGCTGCGGGGCGCGTGCCCGGGGGTCGCCACGGCTCTCCGCGCGTCGCGGCCAGGATCTCCGCGAGGTGGACCGCGCGGACCCCCGCTCCCCGCCGCGAGAGCGCGCCGTCGATGTTCATCAGGCACGACCAGTCCCCCGCCGTCACGACCTCGGCGCCTGAGGCCTGCACGCAGTCGGCCTTGTCGGAGACCATCGCGACCGACGTTGCGGAGTTCTTGAGCGCGAACGTGCCGCCGAACCCGCAGCACTGGTCGGCGTCGGGCAGGTCGACGAGCCGGAGCCCGTCGACCTGCCCCAGGAGCCGCGTGGGCCGGTCGCCGACCCGGAGCATCCGCAGCGAGTGGCACGTGGGGTGGTACGTCACGGTGTGCGGGAACCACGCCCCCACGTCGGTCACGCCGAGCACGTCGACGAGCAGCTCCGACAGCTCGTACGTGCGCGCGGCGACCCGCTCGGCGGCGACGGCCAGCCGCTCGTCGCCCGCCTGCCGCGCGACGCGGGCCTGCTGGTGCCGGGTCGACCCGACGCACGACCCCGAGGGGGCGACGACCGCGTCCCACTCCCCCGCGACGACCGGCCAGAACGCCCGCACGTGGTTGCGCACGACCGGCTCGGCCTGCGCCGGGTAGCCGGAGTTCACGTGCATCTGCCCGCAGCACGCCTGACCGGGCGGCACGACGACCTCGTGGCCCAGGCGCTCGAGCAGGCGCACCGTCGCCGCGGCGGCGTGCGGGAACAGGCCGTCGACGAGGCACGTCGTGAACAGGGCGATGCGCATGCGGTCCCCTTCCGGGCGGACGTCGGCTCAGTGGACCCAGGGCGAGACGATCCCGAACTGGGCGGCGACCTCGGAGATCTCCGCGTCCGTGAGCCCCTCCGCGGCACCGCCCGCGACGATGTTCATGTACTCGTACCGCGCGCCCGTCTCGGCGTACTCGATCCGGTCGACCGCGCGCGTCACAGAGACGTCCGAGCGCGCCATGATGCCGTGCTTGGACCACAGCACGATCTGGTGCTCCCGGAGCCCCTCGACGTTGGCCTTCATCATCCCCTCGGACCCGGGGACCAGGAACGGCAGGACCCCGATCCCCTCGGACAGGGCGACGATACTCTCCGGCTCCCAGCGAAGCACGCGCGCGTTGAACGCCGCGGTGTCGCGGTACGCCGGGATGTGCGAGAGGTACGTCAGGTGCATCGGCTGGGCGTGCACGACGGCGTGGAGGTCGAGCCCGCGGCGGGCGACGTGGTCCTGGTGCACGGCGAGGTGGGAGTTGAGCTCGCTCGTGAGCTGCTCGAAGAGCCGGCGCGGCGAGGTGAACAGCGTCGCCGTCAGGCCGTCCCCGTGCACCCGGAGCGCCCCGACGTTGGCCTCGGGGTCCTGGTGGATCTGGCGCAGCCGCCGGCCCGAGCCGGTGACGAGCAGCGTGCGGCCCGCGAGCGCGGGGACGGGGAGCGGCAGCGCGACGTCCTCCTGCTGCGGGAAGCGGTGGCGCAGCTCGACGTCCCACCCGGCGTACACGGAGATGTTGCCGGCGCCTGCCTCGCTCGCGTCGATGTCGCTGATGCGGCTCCCGGCGGCGCCCATCGAGCGCAGCAGCTCGTCGAGCTCGGGGAACGGTCCTGCGTCGGGCATGTCGGATCCTTCGTCGGTCGGCCGGGGCTGGGCTCAGCCCCGGAGGCTCTTCTCGGCGCGCGCCCAGGCGGCGTGGTCGCCGGACGGCTCGTAGCGGCGGGTGGGCGTCGAGGCGCGCACGACGGCCCGCATCGCCGCGAGGTCGTCCCCGACGTCGCCCGCGGCGGCGGCCTGGACGAGCAGGTTGCCCGTCGCCGTCCCCTCGGCGGGGCCGGCCTCGACGGGCAGCCCGGTCGCGTCCGCGGTGAGCCGGCACAGCAGCGCGTTGCGCGCGCCGCCGCCCACGAGGTGCACGACGGCGACGTCGCGCCCCGCGAGCCCGGCCGCCTGGCGCACCGCGCGGGCGTGGGCCAGCGCGAGCGAGTCGAGGACGACGCGCACGACCTCGGCGGGCCCGCTCGGGGCCGGCTGTCCCGTGGCGCGCGCCACGTCGGCGATCCGCGCGGGGACGTCCCCGGGGGCGGCGAACGCGGGGTCGTCGACGTCGACGACGCACCGCAGCCCCGGCACGTCCGCGGCCTGGCGGAGCAGCGGCTCGAGCTCCTGCGGGCGGCCCTGCGCGGCCCACGTCGCGAGCGCCTGCTCGAGCAGCCAGAGGCCGGTGACGTTGCGCAGGTAGCGCACGGTCCCGTGCACGCCGAGCTCGTTCGTGAAGTTCGCGGCGCGGCTCGCCTCGGTGAGGACGGGCGCGTCGAGCTCGAGGCCGACGAGCGACCACGTGCCCGACGAGATCCAGGCCGCGTCCCGGCCCGCGACGGGGACCGCCGCGACCGCCGACGCGGTGTCGTGCGAGCCGACCGCGACGACGGTGGTGCCGTCGAGGCCGAGCGCACGGCCCACCTCGGGACGCACGGCGCCGACGACGGAGCCGGGCGCGACCAGGCGCGGCAGGAGCGCGGCGACGTCGACGCCCGCGAGCGCCGAGGCGGCGGCCGTGACCTCGGTGCTCCACGTCCGGGTCGTCGCGTCGAGCAGACCGGTCGTCGAGGCGTTGGTCAGCTCCGCGACCTGCTCCCCCGTGAGCCAGGACGCGAGCAGGTCCGGGATCAGCAGCGCTCGCCGTGCGGCGGCGAGCTGCGCCGTGCCGGCGGCGGCGACGAGCTGGAAGACGGTGTTGAACGGCTGGAGCTGGACGCCGGTGAGTGCGTAGTGTCGCTCCGGGGTGATCCGCTCGAACAACCGGCGGGGGGCGTCCGCGGTGCGGGGGTCGCGGTAGTGCACCGGGTTGCCGAGCAGCGCGCCGTCGGCGTCGAGCAGCCCGTGGTCGACCGCCCAGCCGTCGATCCCGACCGACGTCACCGCGCCGAACCGCCGGGCCGCAGCCGCGAGCCCGTCCTGCACGCCCGCCCACAGCCGCAGCACGTCCCAGTGCAGCGTCGCCCGCCCCCCCGGCCCGGGCGCGCTGACCGGGACGTTGGGGAACCGCCCGGTCTCCTCCGTCACGAGCCGGCCCCCCTCGACCCGGCCCGCGATGACCCGCCCGCTCGTGGCGCCGAGGTCGACGGCGACGTAGGTGCGCACGGCGCTCAGCGCAGGAACGCGGCGGCGACGCCGGAGTCGACGGGCACGTGCAGCCCGGTCGTCTGCACGAGGTCGGGCCCGGTCAGCGCGAAGACCGCGGCCGCGACGTGCTCCGGCAGGACCTCCTTCTTGAGGATCGTGCGCTGCGCGTAGTACTGGCCCAGCTCCTCCTCGGGCACCCCGTACGTCGCCGCGCGCTGCGCGCCCCAGCCGCCGGCGAAGATCCCCGAGCCCCGCACGACGCCGTCGGGGTTGACCCCGTTGACCCGGATCCCGTGCGCGCCGAGCTCGGCGGCGAGCAGCCGCACCTGGTGCGCCTGGTCGGCCTTCGTGGCCGAGTACGCGATGTTGTTCGGGCCCGCGAACAGCGAGTTCTTCGACGCGATGTAGACGACGTCGCCGCCCATCCCCTGTGCGACCATCGCCCGGGCGGCCTCGCGCGAGACGAGGAACGAGCCCTTCGCCATGACGTCGTGCTGCAGGTCCCAGTCGCGGGCCGTGGTCTCGAGCAGCGGCTTCGAGATCGACAGCCCGGCGTTGTTCACGACGAGGTCGACCCCGCCGAACGCGAGGACCGCCGCGTCGACCATCGCCCGCACGTCGACCTCGGACGTCACGTCCGCCCGCACGGCGATCGCGACGTCGGTCCCGCCGAGCGAAGCGGCGACCTCCTGCGCGCCGTCGAGGTTCAGGTCCGCGACGACGACGCACGCGCCCTCGGCGGCCAGGCGCTCCGCGATCGCGCGCCCGATGCCGGACCCGGCGCCGGTCACGAGCGCCACGCGCGTCGCGAGCGGCCGGGGCCTCGGCATGCGCCGGAGCTTGGCCTCCTCGAGCGCCCAGTACTCGATCCGGAACTTCTCCGCCTCGTCGATCGGCGCGTACGTGCTGATCGCCTCGGCGCCGCGCATGACGTTGATGGCGTTGACGTAGAACTCCCCCGCGACCCGCGCGGTCTGCTTGTCCTTGCCGAACGAGAACATCCCGACGCCGGGCACGAGCACGATCGCGGGGTCCGCGCCGCGCATCGGCGGGCTGTCGGGCGTCGCGTGGCGCGCGTAGTACGCGGCGTAGCCCTCCCGGTACGCGGCGTGCAGCTCGGCGAGGCGCGCGACGACGCCCTCGAGCGGCGCGTCCGCGGGCAGGTCGACCACGAGCGGCGTGACCTTGGTGCGCAGGAAGTGGTCGGGGCAGGACGTCCCGAGCGCGGCGAGCACCTCGAGCCGCTCGCGCGACAGGAAGTCGAGCACGACGTCCGAGTCGGTGAGGTGGCCGACCTGCGGGCGGTCGGTGCTCGCGAGGCCGCGGACCACCGGGGCCAGCGCCGCCGCACGGGCGCGCCGCTCGGCCCGCGGGAGCGCCTCCCGCCCGGGGACGACGGCGCCGAACGCGTGCCGCCCCTGCGCGGCCAGCCGGCGCTCGCGCTCGACGATGAAGCCCTCCGCCGCCGCGATGATCTCGAGCGAGCGGGCCTCGGCCTCGTCGGACGTGGCGCCCCACGCGGTGATCCCGTGGCCGCCGAGGATGCAGCCGATCGCGCGCGGGTTCGCGTCCGCGATCGCGGCGATGTCGAGCCCGAGCTGGAACCCCGGCCGGCGCCACGGGACCCAGGCGACCCGGTCGCCGAAGATCTCGCGGGTCAGCGCCTCGCCGTCCGCCGCGGTCGCGAGCGCGATCCCGGCGTCCGGGTGCAGGTGGTCCGCGTGCGCGGCGTCGAGCAGCCCGTGCATCGCGGTGTCGATCGACGGCGCCGCACCGCCCTTGCCGTGCAGGCAGTAGTCGAACGCCGCGACCATCTCGTCCTCGCGCTCGACGCCCGGGTAGACGTCCGCGAGCGCGCGCAGCCGGTCGAGGCGCAGCACGGCCAGGTTCTGCTCGGTGAGCGTGCCGAGGTCGCCGCCCGAGCCCTTGACCCAGAGCAGCTCGACGTCCTCGCCGGTCACCGGGTCGGTTGCGGTGCCCTTGGCGGAGGTGTTCCCGCCCGCGTAGTTGGTCGTGCGCGGGTCGGCGCCGAGGCGGTTCGACCGGGCGATGAGGTCGGCCGCAGTGGGGTGCGTCATCCGACGTGTCCTCTCGTCAGGGGTGCGGGCGCGGTGGCCCGACGGTTCGGTGTCCGTGCGGTGCGTGCGGGGAGTTCCGGGCCCGGGGTTCGCGTCGCCGGGGGCTCAGGCGCCCCAGCCGGCCTGCGTGCCGCCGACGCGGTCCTCGGCGATGCGTGCGAGGTAGCCGCTCGCGAGGAACGCGGCCATGGGGTCGGCGGGCAGCCCGCGCTCCTCGCGCCACGCGGCGAGCGCGGGCCGGACATCGGTATAGAACGCGTCCATGAACACCCCGTGGGCGCCCAGCACGTCGTTGGCCGCCTGCGCGGCCGCGAGCGCCTCGCGGTCGAGCAGCAGCGCCCGGGCGGTCATCTCCTGGACGTTGAGCACCGAGCGGATCTGGCCCGGAACCTTGTCCTCGACGTTGTGGCACTGGTCGAGCATCAGCGCGACGTCCGAGCCGGGGCCGAGCCCGCCGCCGCGGACGACCTCGACGAGGATGCGGAAGAGCTGGAACGGGTCCGCGGCGCCGACGATGAGGTCGTCGTCGGCGTAGAAGCGCGAGTTGAAGTCGAACGAGCCGAGCCTCCCGAGCCGCAGCAGCTGGGCCACGATGAACTCGATGTTCGTGCCGGGGGCGTGGTGGCCGGTGTCGAGGCACACGACCGCACGCTCGCCCAGGGCCGTGACCTGCGCATACGCGGTCCCCCAGTCGGGCACGTCGGTGTGGTAGAACGCCGGCTCGAAGAACTTGTACTCGAGCACGAGCCGCTGGTCGTCGCCGACCTGCGCGTAGAGCTCGGCGAGCGACTCCGCGAGGGCGTCCTGACGGGCGCGGATGTCGTCCTGGCCCGGGTAGTTCGTGCCGTCGGCGAGCCAGATCTTGAGGTCGCGCGACCCCGTCTCCGCCATGATCGCGAGGCACTCGAGGTGGTGGTCGACCGCGACCCGGCGCACCGCGGCGTCCCGCGACGCGAGCGAGCCGAACTTGAAGGTCTCGGCCTGGAACGTGTTCGAGTTGACCGTGCCGAGCCCGACCCCGAGGTCGTCCGCGTGGCGGCGAAGCCCGGCGTAGTCCTCCACGGCGTCCCACGGGATGTGCAGCGCGACGGTCGGCGCGAGCCCGGTGTACCGGTGGACCTGCGCGGCGTCGGCGAGCTTCTCCTGCACGGTGCGCGGGGTGCCCGGCGACGGCCAGACCCGGAAGCGCGTGCCGGAGTTGCCGAACGCCCAGGAGGGCAGCTCGATCGCGAGGTCGTCGAGCGTGGCGGGGCGACGGTCGGGCAGCCCGGCGGCGGGCAGGTCGGGGGACGCGGGAGCGGTCACGGTGGTCCTTCGTTCGTCTTTGAATCGATTCATAGCGTAGCGGCCCACGTCCACGCGCAACAAGACCCCGCGAGAAGGAGGCGGGGTCAGCCGGCGTAAGTGCTCGAGTCGCGCACGACGAGCTCGGGCTGGAACACGACGTGCTGCTCGACGGACCGGTCGTCCTCGAGCAGGATCGCCGCCGCGCGGTAGCCCATCTCGAGCGCCGGCTGGCGCACCGACGTGAGCGGCGACGCGAGCTCGCTCGAGATGTCGAGGTCGTCGTAGCCGACCAGCGCCGTCGAGCGCAGCAGCGCCGTGCCGCCCAGGGCCCGCAGCGCGCGCTGCGCGCCGATCGCGACGAGGTCGTTCACGCACACCACGGCCTCGGGCGCCGCCCCGTCCCGGTCCGCGACCAGACGCCGCATCGCGTCGTCGCCGCCGCGTGCGTCCATGCCGGACACCGTGACCTCGCGGACCACCTCGTCGGGGTCGAGGCCCGCCCGCTCGACGGCGTCCCGCACCCCGCGCTGCCGGTCCACGCACTGCCGGATGGTGTGCGGGCCGTTGAGCAGCACGAGCCGGTCGTGGCCCCGCTCGAGCAGGTGCCCGGCGGCGAGCGCACCGCCGGCCCGGTCGTCGACCGCGACCGACGGGATCCCGGGGATCGACGACGGGTGGTCGAGCAGCACGACGCGGGTCCCGCGGGCGTGCACCTCCTCGACGGCGCGCGTGCCGGCCGAGCCGGGGACGACGAGCATCCCCAGCACCCCGTGCTCCTCGAACAGCCGCAGGTAGCGCCGCTCGCGCTCGGGGTCGTCGTCCGAGCTCGCGAGCATGAGCGTGTGGTCGTCGAGGCTCAGCCGGTCCTCGATGCCGCGCGCGACGTCCGTGAAGTACGGGTTGCGGATGTCGAGCACGAGCGCGCCCACCGTCGTCACGGTGCGCGACCGGAGCTGGCGCGCGACGCCGTTCGGCACGAAGCTCAGAGCGGCGATGGCCTGCTCGACGCGCGCCCGGGTCTCGTCCTTGACGACGTCCGGGCGGTTCAGGACGTTCGAGACTGTGCCGACGGACACGCCCGCCTCGCGCGCCACGTCCATCACGGAGGCTCGCCGTCGCGACGTCGGGGCAGCCATGTCCGTCCTCTCCTGCGCGTGCGCGGTCCGGGCACCCCGGCGCGCGACGCGGCGAGGGCGTGCGCCCAGCCTAGGTCCGGCGGTCGGGCGACCCGCGGACCCGCCGATCGCGAGCCCGGCGGCGGGTCGGGGTGACGCGGTCCCGGACGATCCCGGGCGCGCGGACCGCGGTCACGACCGTCCCACAGCGCGAGACGCAACGGGACCGCGTGGGACCGCGGCCGGGCGCCGCGCATGATGGGCGGTGCCCGTGCGGCGCTCACCCGCCGCCCGGTGCCCCTGCGGCGCTCACCCGCCGCCCGGACCGACCCGCCCTGAGACGACCCGACCCGGAGGATCCCCGTGCCCGTCCCCCCGCTGCCCGACGACGTCGCTGCTCTGCTCGCCCGCCCGAACGCGGCGGTCATGGCGACCGTCGCGTCCGACGGCCGCCCCGTGACCGTCGCGACGTGGTACCTCGTCGAGGAGGACGGCACCGTGCTGCTCAACCTCGACGCGTCCCGCGCGCGCCTGACGCACCTGCGCACCGACCCCCGGGTCTCGCTCACCGCGCTCGACGAGAGCAGCTGGTACACGCACGTCAGCGTGCAGGGCACGGTCGTGTCGATCGAGGACGACCCGGAGCTGGTGGACATCGACCGCCTCTCGACGCACTACACGGGACGCCCGTACCCGACGCGCGACCGTCCCCGGGTCAGCGTGCGGGTCCGCATCGACCGCTGGCACGGCTGGGGCGCCGCGAAGCAGGACTGAGCCCGGCGGTCGGCGCCGGCGGCCGTCGCCGCGGAGCGCCCGGCTCCCCGCCCGACCGATAAGTTCCGGCCCGCCGGCGCGTCAGCCCCGCGACGAGATGCTCGAGCCCGGGAGGCGGGACCATGGCGGTCGACGACGGAGCGGACGACGCGACGGTGGCGGACGAGGTGCGGCGCGTGGTGTCGGCGGCCACGTACCTGACCGTCGCCACCGCCGACGCGGAGGGGCGGCCGTGGGCGACCCCCGTGTGGTTCGCCGCCCGCGACTGCGCCGAGCTCGTCTGGGTGTCGCGTCCCGGCGCCCGCCACTCCGTCAACATCGCCGCGCGGCCCGCCGTGGCCGTCGTCGTCTTCGACTCGGCGGCCGCGGTGGGCGAGGCGGCGGCGGTCTACGTGGAGGCCGAGGCCGCCGAGATCGGTCCCGACGGCCGGGCCGCCGCGCTCGCGGTGTACAACCGGCGCACCGCCGAGCAGGGCCTGCGCGCGTGGACCGAGGACGACGTCACCGGCGCGGCGCAGTTCCGGCTCTACCGGGCCCGGACGACGCGCGTCTGGGTCCTCGACGAGCACGACGGGCGGGTCGAGGTCGGCCCTACCGGAGAAGCGGTGCGGGGATGACGGGAGCGCTCAGGCCCTTTCGCTTCGGCGTCGTCGCGCCGGTGACGACCGACATGCGCGCGTGGCGGGAGCAGGTGCGGCGGATCGCGGACCAGGGTTACTGCACGGTCCTCATGCCCGACGTCCCGGGCTGGCAGCCGTCACCGGCGCCGACGCTGGCGGTCGCCGCGAGCATCACTGACCTTCGCGTCGGCACCTGGGTCTACGCGTCTCCGGTGCGTCCCGCATGGGAGATCGCGTGGGAGGCACATTCGCTCACGCAGCTCACGGAGGGCCGCTTCGAGCTCGGGATCGGGACGGGACGGCCCGGCATCGAGGACCTCGTCCGCGACCTCGGCCTGCCGCCGGTCCGTACCCGCGAGCGTCTCGAACGCATCCGTGCGGCGGTCGAGGACCTGCGGAGGCTGGACGGGCCTGACGTGCGTACGCCGGTGGCCATGGCAGTACGCGGACCCCAGGCGCGGGCTCTTGCCGCAGAGGTGGCGGACATCGTCACGATCGCCATGCTGCCCGCCGACCGCCGCGACAAGATCGAGAGGATCGCGCGTGAGTTCCGGGACGTCCGCGACATCGCGCTCGCCTTGCACGTCTCCGTCGTCGGCGAGACCGTCGCTCCGTTCATGACGGGGCCGGACACCGTGCCGGCCGAGCTGCGGGCTGCCGACTCGCTCGCGTACCTCTCCGACGACCCGTCCGCTGCGGTGGACGAGCTTCAGCGCCGGCGTGACGAGACCGGCTTCACCTACGTCGTCATCGGCTCGAACTCCGCCGACACGCTCGCGCCGGTCGTGGCGCAGCTCGTCTAGTGGTGGGGCTGGTGGTCGGGCAGGGTGCGGACACGGGCCCCGCGGCCGACCCCGCGCACGGCCCGGTCCCGTCGTGCGTGCGCCTACCGCCGCAGCAGCAGTGCCTCGCCCTGTCCCCCGCCGCCGCACAGCGCGACGCCCGCGCGTCCCGACCCGCGCCGCGCGAGCTCGAGCGCCGCGTGCCCCGCGAGCCGCGCCCCGGACGCGCCGATGGGGTGGCCGAGGGCGATCGCCCCGCCGTGCACGTTGGTGCGCTCGTGCGGGTAGCCGAGGTCGGCGAGCGACCGGACGAGGACCGACGCGAACGCCTCGTTGATCTCGACGAGGTCGAGGTCGGCGACGTCCCACCCGGCGCGCGCGAGGGCCGCCGTGAGCGCCGCGGACGGCTGGGAGTGCAGCGACGTGTCGGGCCCCGCGACCTGGCCGGACGCGCCGACCTCCGCGAGCCACGGCAGCCCGCGCGCCTCGGCGGCCTCCCTGCTCATGACCACGACGGCCGCCGCGCCGTCCGTGAGCGGCGAGGCGTTCCCGGCGGTGATCGTGCCGTCAGGGGCGAACGCCGGGGCCAGCCGAGCGAGCGTCGCCGCGGTCGTGTCGGGCCGGATGCCCTCGTCCGCCGCCACCCGGACCGGGTCCCCGCGGCGCTGCGGGACGTCGACAGGCACGATCTCCTCGGCGAGCACGCCGTCCTTCGCGGCGAGCGCGGCGCGGCGGTGGCTCTCCGCAGCGACCTCGTCCTGCTCCTCGCGCGTGATCCCGAGCGCCGCGTTGCCCCGCTCGGTCGACGCGCCCATGGACTCGTGGTCGAACGCGTCGGTGAGCCCGTCGTGCGCGAGCGAGTCGACCGCCCGCACGTCGCCGAACGTCCAGCCGCGGCGCGAGCCGGGCAGCAGGTGCGGGGCCTGGCTCATCGACTCCTGACCGCCCGCGACGACGACGTCGGCCTCGCCGAGCCGGATCGTGCGCGCGGCGTCGATGATCGCGCTGAGCCCGCTCAGGCACACCTTGTTGACCGTCGCCGCCGGGACCGACCAGGAGAGGCCGGCGCCGCGGGCCGCCTGGCGTGCGGGATTCTGGCCGGCGCCCGCCTGCACGACCTGGCCCATGAGCACCTGGTCGACCTCCTCGGGCGCGACCCCCGCGCGGTCGAGCGCGCCGCGGATCGCCACGGCCCCGAGCTCGGCCGCGCTGAGCGTCGACAGCCCGCCGCCGAGGCGTCCCATCGGCGTGCGCGCGAACGCCACCAGCACCACGTCCCGCCCGGTCATCGCAGCACCATCTCGGGGACGTCGCCCTCGACCGCGAGCGCCACGTCGGTCGTCGCGTCGAGGACCTCCTGGACGCTGACGCCCGGCGCGCGCTCGCGCAGGACGAGGCCCGCGGGGGTCACGTCGACCACCGCGAGGTCGGTGATGACGCGGTCGACGACCGCGCGCCCGGTGAGCGGCAGCGTGCACGCGCGCACGAGCTTCGCCGAGCCGTCCCGCGCGGTGTGCTCCATGAGCACGACGATGCGCCGGGCTCCGTGCACGAGGTCCATCGCCCCTCCCATGCCCTTGACCATCTTCCCGGGGATCATCCAGTTGGCGATGTCCCCGCCGACCGACACCTGCATCGCGCCGAGGATCGCGACGTCGACCTTCCCGCCGCGGATCATCGCGAAGCTCGTCGCGGAGTCGAAGAAGCTCGCGCCCGGCTCGACCGTGATGGTCTCCTTGCCGGCGTTGATGAGGTCGGGGTCGACGCCGTCCTCCGCGGGGTAGGCGCCGACGCCGAGGACGCCGTTCTCCGACTGCAGCACGAGCTCGACCCCGTCGGGCACGTGGTTCGGCACGAGCGTCGGCAGCCCGATGCCGAGGTTCGCGTACGTGCCGTCGACGAGCTCCTGCGCGGCGCGCGCGGCGAGCTGGTCGCGCGTGAGCCGCCCGGTCACGACGTGCCTCCAGTGGAGCCGGCGCTGACGGTGCGGCGCTCGATGCGCTTGTCGGCGGCCTGCTCGGGCGTGAGCGCGACGACCCGGTCGACGAAGATGCCGGGCAGGTGCACCGCGTCGGGGTCGATCGCCCCCACCGGGACGAGGTGCTCGACCTCGGCGAGCGCGACCCGCCCGGCCGCCGCGGCGAGCGGGTTGAAGTTGCGGGCCGACGCGCGGAACACGAGGTTGCCGGCGCGGTCGCCCTGCCAGGCCCGCACGAGCGAGAAGTCGGCGGTGATCGCCCGCTCCAGGACGTACTCGCGCTCGACGCCGCGGACCGTGAACCGGTCGACCGGCTTGGGCGGCGACGCGACCGCCACGCCCCCGTCGGGGTCGTAGCGCCAGGGCAGCCCGCCCTCGGCGACCTGCGTCCCGACGCCCGTCGCGGTGTAGAACGCCGGGATGCCGCTGCCGCCCGCGCGCAGGCGCTCCGCGAGCGTGCCCTGCGGCGTCAGCTCGACCTCGAGCTCCCCCGCGAGGAACTGGCGGGCGAACTCCTTGTTCTCCCCGACGTAGGACGCGATGACGCGGCGCACCCGGCGGGCCTGGAGCAGCAGCCCGAGGCCCCAGTCGTCGACCCCGCAGTTGTTGCTCACGACCTCGAGGTCGTGCGTGCCGGCGTCGAGCAGCGCCCCGATCAGCACGCTCGGGATGCCGCAGAGCCCGAACCCCCCGACCGCGAGCGTCGCGCCGTCGGGGATGTCGGCGACCGCCTCCTGGGCGGACCGGACGACCTTGTCCATGGGCGTGCCTCCTCGCACCACTGCGTGCCAGCACGTGCACCGCAGCCTCGTGAGCGACGCGCGCACCTCCTCGGAGCACCGTAACCCCGGTCGTCGTACGCTGGCAGCACATCGGGCGATGGAGCCCAGACCTCACGAGGGCGCGGGCTCCGCCGAACAACGGAGCACACCATGTTGCGTTCAGATCTGCGTCCAGACCTCACCCCGCACACCGACCCCCCGACCGCCGAGCAGGCCACCACCACCCCCGGCGACGTCCTCCCCCGGCCGACGGCCGCAGGTCCGGACCACGAGACCGGCCCGCGTCCCGACCCCGGCCCGGCCCCCGCGATGGTCCAGCTGCTCGCCCAGGACGGCACCCGCCGCCCCGACCCCGAGCACGACCCGTGGGTCGCCGACCTCGACGACGAGCGGCTCGTCGCCCTCTACGAGGACATGGTCGTCGTGCGCCGGCTCGACATCGAGGCGACTGCGCTGCAGCGCCAGGGCCAGCTCGGGCTGTGGCCGCCCCTCCTCGGCCAGGAGGCCGCGCAGGTCGGCTCGGCGCGCGCGCTGCGACCTGACGACTTCGTGTTCTCGAGCTACCGCGAGAACGCCGTCGCGTGGTGCCGCGGCGTGTCGACGACCGACCTGGTGCGCGTGTGGAAGGGCACCGCGGCGACGGGCTGGGATCCCCGCGCGGTCGGCATGGCGACCCCGACGATCATCATCGGCGCGCAGACCTTGCACGCGACCGGGTACGCGATCGGCTGCGCCAAGGACGGCGTCGACTCGGTGGCGGTCGCATACTTCGGCGACGGCGCGACGAGCGAGGGCGACGTGCACGAGGCGATGGTCTTCGCGGCGTCGTACCGCGCGCCCGTCGTGTTCTTCTGCCAGAACAACCAGTGGGCGATCTCGGAGCCCGTGGGCCTGCAGTCGCGGCGACCGCTCGCGGACCGCGCGCCGGGGTACGGCATCCCGAGCGTGCGCGTCGACGGCAACGACGTGCTGGCCGTGACCGCGGTGACCCGCGTCGCGCTCGACCGGGCGCGCACCGGCGGCGGGCCGACGTTCGTCGAGGCCGTGACGTACCGGCGCGGTCCGCACACGACGTCGGACGACCCCACGCGCTACGTCGACCCGGCGGTGCACGAGCGGTGGGTCGCGCTCGACCCGATCGCGCGCGTCGAGCGGTACCTCGAGCGCCGCGGCCGGCTGACCGACGAGCTGACGGGCACCGTCACGGCGCGGGCGGACACTGCGGCCGCCGAGATGCGTGCGGGCTGCCACGGGCTCGAGCCCCCGCCGCCGCTCAGCGTGTTCGACCACGTGTACACGACGCCGACGTCGTGGCTCGAGCGCCAGCGCAGCCAGTACGCGGCGTACCTCGCGATGTTCGACGAGCGCACCGGGGACGGCCCGGCGGGCGACGGCTCAGAAGGTGGCGGCACGGCGGGCGACGACGCGGCGGACGAGGGCACGGCGGGGGGCACCCGATGACGGCGCTGACCCTCGGCGGGGCGCTCAACGCGGCGCTGCGGCGCGCGCTCGAGGACGACCCCAAGGTCGTGCTGATGGGCGAGGACATCGGCACGCTCGGCGGGGTCTTCCGTGTCACCGACGGGCTGCAGCGCGACTTCGGCGCCGACCGCGTCATGGACACCCCGCTCGCTGAGGCCGGCATCGTCGGGACGGCCGTCGGGCTCGCGTACCGCGGGTACCGGCCCGTCGTGGAGATCCAGTTCGACGGCTTCGTCTTCCCGGCGTTCGACCAGCTCGTCACGCAGGTCGCACGGCTGTACCACCGCACCGGCGGCGCGATCCGGATGCCGATCACGGTCCGGATCCCGTACGGCGGCGGCATCGGCGCGGTCGAGCACCACTCGGAGTCGCCCGAGGCGTACTTCGCGCACACCCCGGGCCTGCGCGTCGTCACGTGCGCGGACCCGCAGGACGCGCACACGCTGCTGCGCCAGGCGATCGCGTGCGACGACCCGGTGATCTTCTTCGAGCCCAAGCGGCGGTACTGGGTCAAGGGCGAGGTCGACGACGTCATCGACGGCTCGACCGCGCCGATGCACGCCGCCCGCGTCGTCGTGCCCGGGACGGACGTGACGCTCGTCGCCTACGGGCCGCTCGTGATGACCGCGCGCGACGTCGCGCTCGCCGCCGCGGACGACGGCATCTCGGTCGAGGTCATCGACCTGCGCTCGCTGTCGCCGATCGACCTCGCCACGGTCGAGGCGTCCGTGCGGCGGAGCGGCCGGCTCGTGATCACGCACGAGGCGCAGCAGCACGGCGGGCTCGGCGCCGAGATCGCCGCGAGCATCACCGAGCGGTGCTTCTTCCACCTCGAGGCTCCCCCGGTCCGCGTCACCGGGTTCGACGTCCCGTACCCGGCCGCGAAGCTCGAGGAGCACTTCCTGCCCGACCTCGACCGGATCCTCGACGCGGTCGACCGCGTGCTCGGGCGCGAGCACTCGCTGACCGGCTGGAGGGGCTGACATGGCGGTCGAGGAGTTCGCGATGCCGGACCTCGGCGAGGGCCTGACCGAGGCGGAGCTCGTGTCGTGGGAGGTCGCCGAGGGCGACACCGTCGCGCTCAACCAGGTGATCGCGGAGGTCGAGACGGCCAAGGCCGCCGTGCAGCTGCCGTCGCCGTACGCGGGGGTCGTCGCCCGGCTGCTCGTCGAGCCCGGCACGACCGTGCTCGTCGGGTCGCCGATCCTCGCGGTCGACACGGCGCCGGCGGGTGTCGAGGGGACGCTCTCGGCCCACGGGGCCGGGGCGTCGTCCGCGGCGGCGGGTGCCGCGCTTGGCGCCGCAACCGCGTCCGCACCCGCGACCGCCGAGCGTCTGCCCACGACGGCGAACGGCGCGTCGTCGTCCGCGGCAGACGCCGGTGCCCCGTCGCCGGTGGTCGCGCGCACGTCCGTGCTCGTCGGCTACGGGCCGACGGTCGGCACGACGGACCGACCACGACGCCGTCCCCGCACATTGCGACCGGGTGCCCCGGGACCGCACACCGGGCGCGCACCGGCGGACCCGGCGCCGACGGACCACGCGGGCACCGGCGGCCGCACCGCACGGCCCGTGGGCACCCCCGAGCGGCCACGCACGTACCCGCCGGTGCGCAAGCTCGCGCACGAGCTCGGCGTCGACCTCACGGGCGTCGTGGGCACCGGACCCGACGGTGTCATCACGCGCGACGACGTCCTGGCCCGCGCACACCCGGACGGCGGGTCGGCGCAGGCCGGCTCACCGACGGACGCGGCACAGGCACCGGCCGCTTCGGCCACGTTGGTCGCGTCGGTCACGTCGCAGGGATCACCGCGCGAGGAGCGCACGCCGGTGACGGGAGTCCGCCGCCGCACCGCCGCCGCGATGGTCGCGAGCGCGTTCACCGCCCCGCAGGCGACGGTCTTCCTCACGGTCGACGTGACCCCGACGCTCGAGCTGCTCGACGACCTGCGCCGCGACCGCGCGCTGGCAGGCCACCGCCTCACGCTGCTCACGGTGGTCGCCAAGGCCGTGACGATCGCGGTCGCCCGCACGCCCGAGGTCAACTCCCGCTGGGACGAGGCCGCCGGGGAGATCGTGCGGCCGCGCTACGTGAACCTCGGCATCGCCGCGGCGACCCCCCGCGGGCTGCTCGTGCCCAACGTCAAGGACGCCGACGGGCTGCACCTCGACGCGCTCGCGGACGCCCTGGCGCATCTCACCGAGCAGGCGCGTGCGGGCACGACGCCACCGGCCGACCTCGTCGGCGGCACGATCACGATCACCAACGTGGGGGTCTTCGGCATCGATGCGGGAACCCCGATCCTCAACCCGGGCGAGTCCGCGATCCTCGCCGTCGGCGCGGTGCGGCGCCGGCCGTGGGAGCACCGGGACCGGATCGCGCTGCGCAGCGTCGTGACGCTCGCGGTGACGTTCGACCACCGCGTCGTGGACGGCGAGCAGGCGGCCCGGTTCGTCTCGGACGTCGGCGCGGTGCTCGCCAACCCGGGGTCGGTGCTCGCGATGGTGTGACGGGCGGCTCAGCGGTGCCCGCCGCGGCGTCCGGCACGGCGGGCCGGAGTCGGCACACGCCCCGCGCGCGGCTCCAGCATCACGGGCACGCCCCGGCGGCGTGACCGCTGCACGTCACCCCACGCCCGGCGCAGGCATACCAGCCCCGTCACGGCCAGGCCGAGGAGCAGGGCATCGAGCAGACCGAACGGCGTGACGTCGGCGAGCACGGCCGAGCCCGGGTCGGCGGGGTCGACCAGCACGTCGACCCGCTCGTTCGCCCGCAGGTCGGCCCCGCCGCCGTCGAGCGGTATCCGCGCGGTGGTGCCGGTCTCGAGCACCTCCACCACGAGGACGTCGGGGACGCGCCGGCCCTGCTCGATGGTGACGACACGCGCCGCCGCGCGGGTGCCGTGCCGGACGAGATCGGCGTCGTGCACGACCGTGACGACCAGCGCCACGGACGCCGCGACGGACAGCAGCAGCGCGACCACGAGCGACGTCCAGGCGTCGACTGCTCGGCGGCTCACGCGACCGACGCTACGCGTCCGGGCCGCGCCGGCGGCGCCGGGCCGCGTGGGAGCTCAGCGCCCCAGGCCGACCGGGTGCCCGAGGGCCGCGAGCGCCATCTCGGCGAGCAGCGCCTCGACCCGGCCGCGGGGCAGCGCCCGGGCGCTGTGGGGCGTCGAGTTGAGCAGCCCGAAGGTCGCGTGCGCGCGCAGCCGGAGCTCGGACCGCTCGGCGGACGGGTCGAGCCGCGCCAGCACGTCGACCCAGAGCTCGACGTAGCGGCGTTGCAGGGTGCGCACGGACCGGCGGTCGTGCTCGGCGAGCTGCTCGAGGTCACGGTCCTGGACGCGGATGACGTCGGGGTCGGCGAGCGCGAACTCGACGTGGAACGCGACGAGCCCCCGGAGCGCCTCGTCGTCGGCGGCGGCCCGCTCCACGACGGTGCGGCCCCCGTCGAGCAGCTCCGCGCTGACCCCGCCGAGGAGCGAGGCGAGCACGGCGTGCTTGCCCGGGAAGTGCCGGTAGACCGCGGGGCCGCTCACCCCGGCGGCCGCGCCGAGGTCCTCCATCGACACGCCCTCGAAGCCGCGGAGCGCGAACAGGCGGGCCGCCGCCGCGAGCAGAGCAGCACGCCGCTCGGCCTTGGCTCGCCCTCGGGCCGTGCCCGCCGCGCGCGGTCCCTCGCGCCCCGAGGCTCGGTCGCCCGGATCGCCGGTGCGATCGGCGCTGCCCGATCGGCTCGGCGCGACCGGGAGCAGCGTGCTCGCACCGCGCTCGTGACGCTCCCCGCTCATGCCGCTCCTCGCTCGTCCGCCCCCCTGGGGCGCACATCCGGTGAACGAACTCTAGCCGAATCCAGTGAATGGGTGTTCACTCGAACCGGAGACCCGCGGTTCCCGGACAGGAGCGTCGATGACGACGATCACGAGCACGGCCGACCCCGTCGCGCCCCCCGCCGCCGCGCGCGAGACCGCCCAGCGCGCGCTCGTCGACGAGCTGCGCGCGCGCCTGCGGACGGCGGCCCAGGGCGGTCCGGCGGCGTCCCGCGAGCGCCACGTCGCCCGCGGCAAGCTCCTCGCCCGCGAGCGCGTCGACGCGCTGCTCGACGACGGCAGCCCGTTCCTCGAGCTCGCCCCGCTCGCCGCGCACGGGATGTACGGCGACGAGGCGCCCGGCGCAGGCGTCGTCGCCGGCATCGGCCTCGTCGCGGGCCGGCACGTCGTGGTGGTCGCGAACGACGCGACGGTCAAGGGCGGCACCTACTACCCGATGACGGTCAAGAAGCACCTGCGCGCGCAGGAGGTCGCGCTCGAGAACCGGCTGCCGTGCGTCTACCTCGTCGACTCGGGCGGCGCGTACCTGCCCATGCAGGACGAGGTGTTCCCGGACCGTGACCACTTCGGGCGGATCTTCTACCACCAGGCCCGGCTCTCCGCCGCGGGGGTCCCGCAGGTCGCGTGCGTCATGGGCTCGTGCACCGCGGGCGGGGCGTACGTGCCGGCGATGAGCGACGAGACGGTCATCGTCCGCGGCCAGGGCACGATCTTCCTCGGCGGCCCGCCGCTCGTGAAGGCCGCGACCGGCGAGGTCGTCACGGCCGAGGACCTCGGCGGGGGCGAGCTGCACACGCGCGTCTCGGGGGTCGCGGACCACCTCGCCGAGGACGACGCCGACGCGCTGCGGATCGTCCGGCGCATCGTCGCGACGCTCCCCTCCCCGCGCGAGCACGCCTGGGCCGTCACGGAGGTCCGGGAGCCGCTCGCCGACCCGGCGGAGCTGTACGGCGTCGTCCCCGTCGACCTGCAGGAGCCGTACGACGTGCGCGACGTCATCGCGCGCCTGGTCGACGCGAGCGAGCTGCACGAGTTCAAGCGCGAGTACGGCACGACGCTCGTGACGGGCTTCGCGCGCCTGCACGGCCACCCGGTCGGGATCGTGGCGAACAACGGCGTGCTGTTCGGGGAGTCGGCGCTCAAGGGTGCGCACTTCGTCGAGCTGTGCGACCAGCGCGGCATCCCGCTGGTGTTCCTGCAGAACGTCGTCGGCTTCATGGTCGGGCGCGACTACGAGGCGGGCGGCATCGCGAAGCACGGCGCCAAGATGGTCACGGCCGTCGCGACGGCCCGCGTCCCGAAGCTCACGGTCGTGATCGGCGGGTCGTTCGGCGCCGGCAACTACTCGATGTGCGGGCGCGCGTACTCCCCGCGGTTCCTGTGGATGTGGCCCGGTGCGCGGATCTCGGTCATGGGCGGGGCGCAGGCCTCGGCGGTGCTCGCGACGGTGCGCCGCGACCAGCTCGAGGCCCGGGGCGAGACGTGGTCCGCGGAGGACGAGGAGCTGTTCGCGGCCCCGATCCGGGAGCAGTACGAGCGGCAGGGCTCGCCGTACTGGTCGACCGCCCGCCTGTGGGACGACGGCATCCTCGACCCCGCGGACACCCGGCGCGTGCTCGGGCTCGCGCTCGACGTGTGCCGCGGCGTCCCCCTGGAGCCGCGCGCCGCGGCCGTGTACCGGATGTGACCGCCGTGCCCGCCACGACCTCGGCCCCGCCCGCTCCCCCGTTCCGCACCGTGCTCGTCGCGAACCGCGGCGAGATCGCGTGCCGCGTGATCCGCACGCTGCGCCGGCTCGGGATCCGCTCGGTCGCGGTCTTCAGCGACGCCGACTCCGGCGCGCCGCACGTGCGCCTCGCGGACGTCGCGGTCCGGCTGGGACCCGCCGAGCCGCAGGCGAGCTACCTGGATGTCGACGCGGTGCTGCGCGCCGCGAAGGCGACGGGGACCGACGCGGTGCACCCCGGGTACGGGTTCCTGTCGGAGAGCCCCGCACTCGCGCGCGCGTGCGCCGCCGCCGGCATCGCGTTCGTCGGCCCGCCCGTGCACGCGCTCGAGGTCATGGGCGACAAGATCGGCGCGAAGGCGCACGTCGCGCGGTCCGGGGTGCCGGTCGTCCCGGGGACGGCCGAGCCCGGGCTCTCGGACGACGCGCTCGTCGCGCGCGCCGCCGACGTCGGCTACCCGCTGCTGGTCAAGCCGTCCGCGGGCGGCGGCGGCAAGGGCATGACGGTCGTCCGCACGCCCGACGAGCTGCCCGCGGCCCTGGCGGCGGCGCGCCGGGTCGCGGCGTCGGCGTTCGGGGACGACGCGCTGCTGCTCGAGCGCTACCTCGCCGCGCCGCGGCACATCGGGGTGCAGGTGCTCGCGGACGCCCACGGCGCGGTCGTGCACCTCGGCGAGCGGGAGTGCTCGCTCCAGCGGCGCCACCAGAAGGTCGTCGAGGAGTCGCCCTCGCCGGTCGTCGACGCGCGCACGCGCGCCCGGCTGGGTGAGGCCGCGTGCGCGGTCGCACGGTCGGTCGGGTACGTCGGTGCCGGGACCGTCGAGCTGCTCGCCGAGGCCGCCGCACCCGAGGACTTCTTCTTCATCGAGATGAACACGCGCCTGCAGGTCGAGCACCCGGTCACCGAGCTCGTGACCGGCCTCGACCTCGTCGAGCTGCAGCTGCGCGTCGCCGCGGGCGAGCCGCTCGGGCTGACCCAGGACGACGTGCGGCTCACCGGCCACGCGGTCGAGGCCCGCGTCTACGCCGAGGACCCCGCGCGGGCGTTCCTGCCGACCGCGGGCCAGGTCCTCGTGCTCGACGAGCCCGCCGGCGACGGCGTGCGGGTCGACAGCGGGCTCTCCGTCGGGAGCGAGGTGGGGTCCACCTACGACGCGATGCTGTCCAAGGTGGCCGCGTGGGGGCCCGACCGGGCCACGGCGCTCGCGCGGCTCGACGCGGCCCTCGCCTCGACGACCGTGCTCGGCGTGACGACGAACGTCCCGTTCCTGCGCCGCCTCGTCGCGCACCCCGAGGTCCGCGCGGGCCGGCTCGACACCGGCCTGATCGAGCGCCATCTTGACCAGCTGGCCGCACCGGCGCACGTGCCGGACGCGGCGCTCGTCGCGGCGCTCCGGGCCACCGCCGACCGTGCCGCACCGGCCGCGCGCGCCGCGTCCGCCGGCTCGGCGTGGGGCCCCGACGGCTGGCGGCTCGGTGAGCACCTCCCGACGCTGCACGTCGTGACGTCCGCCGACGGCGAGCGGACCGAGGTCGCGGTGCTCGGGCCCGCGCACGACGCGCAGGTCCGCCTCGACGACGCGCCGCCGGTGCGTGCGCGCCTCACGCCGGTCGACGGCACGACCGCGCAGCTCACGGTCGAAAGCGTGGTCCGCACGGTCCGCGTCGCGTCCGACGGCGCGACGACGTGGGTCGGGCACGACGGTTCCGCCGTCGCGCTCCGGGTCATGGGCCGCCTCGACGCCCTGGCCGCGGCGCGCGCGCGCGACGACCGGCCGGCCGGGGCGGCCGACCCCGTGGTGCGCTCCCCGATGCCCGGGACCGTCGTCGCGGTCGACGTCGCGACCGGGGACCACGTGACCGCCGGCCAGCCCCTGCTCACCGTCGAGGCGATGAAGATGGAGCACCGGCTCACGGCGACGACCGACGGCGTCGTCACCCTCCAGGCCCGACCGGCCGACCGGGTGGCGCTCGACCAGGTGCTCGCGACGATCACGCCGCACGGCACCGACCGCACCGGGCAGGACACCACCGCGCCCGCCGAGGAAGGGACCCGACCATGAGCCACGAGCTCACCGACGCCCAGCAGCGCCTCGTCGACGAGGTGCGCGACTTCGCCGACACCGTCGTCGCACCGGCCGCGTACGAGTACGACACGAAGCGCGAGCTGCCCTACGAGATCCTCGCGCAGATGGGCGAGATGGGGCTGTTCGGACTGCCGTTCCCCCGTGAGTACGGCGGGCAGGGCCGGGACTACCTCGACCTGTGCCTCGCCGTCGAGCAGCTCGCGCGCGTCGACCAGTCGATCGCCGTGACCCTCGAGGCGGGCGTCGGGCTCGGCGCCATGCCGGTCTGGCGGAGCGGGACCGACGCGCAGAAGAAGGAGTGGATCCCGATGCTCGCGCGCGGCGAGGCGCTCGCCGCGTTCGGGCTCACCGAGGCCGACGCCGGCTCGGACGCGGCCGGGACCCGCACGACGGCGGTGCTCGACGGCGGCGACTGGGTCATCGACGGCTCGAAGCAGTTCATCACCAACTCCGGGACGCGGATCACACGACTCGTCACCGTCACGGCGGTCACCGGCGAGAGCATGCGACCCGACGGCTCGGTGCGCAAGGAGCTGACCGCGTTCCTCGTGCCGGCCGGGACCCCGGGGCTGCACGTCGGGCCGGCCTACGACAAGGTCGGCTGGCACACCTCCGACACGCACCCGCTCGTGCTCGACCACGTGCGCGTCCCCGAGGAGAACCTGCTCGGCGAGCGCGGCCGCGGGTTCGCGAGCTTCATCCAGACGCTCGACGAGGGCCGCGTCGCGTTCGCCGCGCTCTGCACGGGCGCGGCGCAGGGCTGCCTCGAGGAGGCGATCCGGTACGCGGGGACGCGCCGGGTGTTCGGCCGGACCATCGGGGAGAACCAGCACACCCAGTTCACGATCGCCCGCATGCAGGCCCGCGCGCACGCCGCGCGCCTCGCCTACCTCGACGCCGCGCACCGGATCGTCGCGGGGCGCCCGTTCAAGCTGGAGGCGAGCCTCGCCAAGCTCATCGGCAGCGAGGCGGCGATGGCCAACGCCCGCGACGCCTCCCAGATCTTCGGCGGCTACGGCTTCCTCAACGAGAACCCCGTCGCCCGGCACTACCGCGACTCCAAGGTCCTCGAGGTCGGCGAGGGCACCACGGAGGTCCAGCTCATGGTGATCGCCCGCGAGCTCGGCCTGGCAGGACGCCCCTGATGCGCGACGCCGTGCAGCGCGGTCTCTGGTACGAGGAGCTCGAGACCGACGTGCGCTACCTGCACCGCCCCGGCCGCACGCTCACGGAGGCCGACAACGTCGCGTTCACGACGATGACGATGAACACCCAGCCGCTGCACCTCGACGCGGCGTGGTCGGCCGGGCAGCCGTTCGGTCGCCCGCTCGTGAACTCGATGCTCACGCTCGCGACGCTCGTCGGCAGCTCGGTCGCGCAGCTCACGCAGGGCACGCTCGTGGCGAACCTCGGGCTGACCGACGTGGACTTCCCGCACCCGCTGTTCCCGGGCGACACGCTGTACTCTGAGACGGTCGTGACGGGCAAGCGCCTGTCCGCCTCGCGCGAGGGCCAGGGCGTCGTGACGTTCGCGCACACCGGCCGCAACCAGGACGGCACCGTGGTCGCGACGGCGACGCGGACCGTGCTGGTGTGGCGGGCGGGTGCCCAGCCGTGACGGCCCGCACGCTCGGCCCCGCGCTGCTGTTCTGCCCGGCGGACCGCCCCGACCGCTACGCGAAGGCCGCCGAGCGCTCCGACGCCGTCGTGCTCGACCTCGAGGACGCCGTCGCGCCGTCCGCCAAGGCCGCCGCGCGCGCCGCGCTGGTCGACACCCCGCTCGACCCCGCACGCACGGTCGTGCGGGTCAACGCCGCGGGCACCGCGGACCTCGACGCCGACCTCGACGCGCTGCGCCGGACCGCGTACCGGACCGTCATGCTGCCCAAGACCGCGAGCGCCGCGGACCTCGACGCGCTCGAGGGGTTCGCGACGATCGCGCTCGTCGAGACGGCCGCCGGGGTGCTGCACGCCGCGGAGATCGCCGCAGTGCCGCACGTCGTCGCGCTGCACTGGGGCGCCGACGACCTCGTCGCCTCGCTCGGCGGGACCGCGAGCCGCCACCCCGACGGACGGTGGCGGCACGTCGCGCTGCACGCACGCTCGACCGTCCTCGTCGCCGCCGGCGCGCACGGCAAGCCCGCGTACGACGCGGTGCACATGGACATCGGCGACCTCGACGGCCTGGCCCGCGAGGCCGCGGACGCCGCCGCCTCAGGATTCGTGGGCACCGCGTGCGTCCACCCGAGCCAGGTCGCCGTCGTGCGGGCGGCGTTCCGGCCCGACGACGCGGCCGTGGAGCGGGCCCGGCGGCTGCTCGACGCGGCGTCCCGCGAGCGTGGCGTGTTCCGCTTCGCGGGCCGGATGGTCGACGGGCCGGTTCTCGCGCACGCGCGGGAGGTGCTGCGCCGGGCCGGGTCGACCGAGGACGCCGCACCGCGCCCGGTCCAGCGCTGACTGCGCGGGGCGGCCGGACGTCGCACCGACGTCCGGCCGGCCTATCGTGGGCTCAGCTGTCCGCGTACGCCGTCGCCTGGATGCCGAACAGCTCCGCGTACACACCGCCCCCGGGCCGCGCGAGCAGGTCCGGGTGCGTGCCGTGCTCGACGAGCCGGCCGTGCTCCATGACGAGGATCAGGTCCGCGCCGGCGACCGTGGAGAAGCGGTGCGAGACGATCACCGTGACGGCGCCGCAGTCCCGCGCCAGCCGCCGCGACCGCTCCATGTACCGCGCGAAGATCTCGTGCTCGCTCGGGGCGTCGAGCGACGCGGTGGGCTCGTCGAGCACGAACAGCAGCGGCCGGGTCCGCATGCACGCCCGCGCGAGCGCGACCTTCTGCCACTGCCCCTCGGACAGCTCGGTGCCGTCGAACCGGCTGCCGAGCAGCGACGCCCCAGCGGCTGGCAGCCGCGAGCGCAGCGCACCGGCGTCCGCGGCGGCGACCGCGGCGTCGACGGCCTCCCTCGAGGCCATCCGCGCCGGGTCGCCGAGCCCGACGGCCTCGTCGAACGTCGTCTGGTAGCGGCCGAAGTCCTGGAACGCGGCGCTCGTGACGGCGCGCCACCCCGGCGTCCCGATCTCGGCGAGGTCCGTGCCGTCGACCGTGATCCGGCCCGTGTCCGGCCGGTAGAGCTTCGTGAGGAGCTTGACGAGCGTCGTCTTGCCCGACCCGTACTCCCCGACCACCGCGACGACCGTCCCTGCGGGGATCGTGACGCTGACGTCGTCGACCGCCGGCCGGGCCGCGCCCGGGTAGGTGAACGCGAGGTGCTCGAGCGTGATCGCCTCCGTGAGCGCCGTGGGCGGGGCCGCCGTCGCGACCTGGCCCGCGAGCCGCTCGGCGGCGAACGCCCGCAACCAGAGGTAGGGCTCGACGATCCGCCCGTAGCCGCCGGCGTCCGACGCGCGCCCGACCGCCTGCTGCACCACAGAGCGCAGCTGCGAGCCGACCGCCACGGCGAGCACCACGTCGCCGAGCGAGCCGCCGGGCTGACCCGCGGACCGCACGACGAGCGCGAGCGCGGCCGTGAAGCCTGCCGCGAAGACCGCCCACCCGGCGGTGCTCAGCGCGGCGGCCGTCAGGAGCGCCCGGGCGCGGGCGTGCACCACGCCGAGCGCCGTCGCCTGCTGCCGCGCGACGAGCTCGTCCTCGGCGCCGGCCACGCGGATCTCCTTGCTCGTGGCCGGGCTCGTGCACAGCTCGAACAGGTGGCGCTGGAGCCGCTGGTCCTCCGAGGTCGCGATCTCGGCGGCGGTCGACCGGCGGCGCCCCGCGGCGTCGAGCACGAGCTGCACCCCGGCGCACGGCACGAGCAGCAGGAGCCACGGGCTGACGCTGCCGAGCAGGGCGACCGTGAGCGCGAGCCGCAGCACGAGCGCAGCGGCCTCCACGACCGACCAGGCGGAGTCCACGACGGCCCACGCCCGGCCCCGCACGGCGGTGATGCGGTCGAGGAAGTCGGTGCGCTCGAGGTGGTCGATCTCGTCCACGTCCGTGCACGCGCGCATGACCTCGGGCTCGACGTCCGTCTGGGCGACACGCTCGACGACGTGCATCCGCATCGTGAAGCCGACGTCGTCGACGACCCAGTCGACGACGTACGCGACGGCCGTGACGACGGCGGCGAGCACGAGCAGGCGCAGGTCGCCCTCCACCGCGGCGTCCACCACGGTCTTCGACGCGAGCCCCAGCCCGGCGAACGCGACGGTGCCGACCGCCATGCACGCGAGCACGAGCAGCGTGAGCGCCCGCTCGGCGCGCCAGCACCGCGCCATGAGCTCGCCGGTCAGGCGTGCGCGCACCCTCACGAGAGCACCCCCGTCTCGAGCCGGTCGTCGTAGCCGCGCGCGAACCGCTGCGCCTGCAGCGCGAACATGTGCGCGTACGAGCCGCCGAGCGCCATGAGCTCGTCGTGCGTGCCGCTCTCGGCGATGCGCCCGTCGGCGAGCAGGACGATGCGGTCCGCGAGCCGGACCGTCGACAGCCGGTGCGACACGAGCACGGTCGAGACCCCCTGGGTGATGCCGGCGAGCCGGCGGAACAGCTCGGCCTCGGTGCGGACGTCGAGGTGCGCCGTCGGCTCGTCGAGCACGAGGACGCGCGCCCCCGCACGCGTCGCGTAGAGCGCCCGGGCGAGCGCGACCTGCTGCCACTGCCCGCCGGACAGGTCCACCCCGCCGGTGCGGCTGCGCGCGAGCGGCGTCCGCCAGCCCGCCGGGAGCCCGTCGACGACCGGCCCCAGCCCGGCGTCGGTCGCCGCGCCGCGGACCGCATCCGGGTCGGGCCACGGCCGGTCCCCGCCGACCTGCCCGAGGGCGATGTTGTCCTCGAGCGAGAGCTGGTAGCGCACGAAGTCCTGGTGCACGACCGTGACACGGCGCCGCCACGCGCGCGCCCCGATCGCGCGCACGTCCACGCCGTCGGCGGTGACCCGCCCGGCGCTCGGCTCGTACAGCCCGGCGAGCACCTTCGTGAGCGTCGACTTGCCGGCGCCGTTGAGCCCGACGACCGCGAGCAGCTCCCCCGGCCGGATCTCGAGGTCGAGACCGCGCAGCACCGGCCCGCTCGAGCCCGGGTAGGCGAACGTCACACCCTCGAGGCGGACGTGCGGGGCGGCCGGCTCGGGCGCCGTCGCGGTCCCGGGCACGTGCCGGGTCTCGGTCTCGATCTCCCTCACGGCGCCGGGCACGGTCTCGGTCTCCGGCTCGGTCAGCCGCGCGCGCAGCGCCTCGGCCGCCCGGACGACCGGGCGCGCGCCCTCGACCATGAGCGCGTCGCCCGTCCCGGTGACGGCGCTGAACACGCCCCACCCGGCCGCGAGGAGCCCGGCGAGGGCACCGACGGTGCCGTGCCCGCGCGTCGTCCCGACCGCCGCGACGACGAAGGCGGCGCCGAGGGGCACGACGGCCGCGAGCAGGACCCACCACTTCTCCCGGGCGGCCCGGAGGTCGTCCGCCCAGACGTCGTCGAGCTGCGCGTGCAGGTGCCGCTGGCGCCGGTCGACGACCCAGGCGCCGAGCCCGAACGTGCGCAGCTCCTTGGCCTCCGCGGGCGCGCTCGTGAGCTCCCCCCAGTAGTGCGCACGCCGGTTCTCGGGCAGCCCGTCGACCCAGATGCGGAAGTGCCGCACCCACTGGCCCCGCACGAGGTGGCGGACGACGACCGCCGGGACGACGAGCAGCGGGACGAGCCACCACGACCACGCCGCGACGACGGCCGCGGTCGACACCAGCCCGACCCACCGGACGAGCACGCTGAGCTGCCCGAGCGCACCCTCCGCGGGCGTCTTCTCGACCCACTCGCGGGGGTCAGCGGTTGCGGCCCGCACGAGGGCCTGCACCTCCGCGCTCTCGACGACGTCGAGCGTGGCGGTCCGGGTGAGCAGCCGCATGACGTCGGCCCGGTGGCGCGCGTCGATGCGTCCGCGGACGAGCGTCACGAGCGGGCGCTGGAAGACGCTGCACGTCTGACCGAGCAGCAGCACGGCCCCGACGAGCAGGACCGCGCCGGCGGTCCCCGCGCCGGGCGTCGCGGCGGCGTCGAGCAGCCGGGCGGTCACCAGGGCGGTCGCCGCCGGGAGCAGCGCCTGGAGCACGCGCACCGCGACGAGCACCGCGAGCAGGGGCCGCCCGGCTCCCGGCAGCAGCGCCAGCAGCGCGGTCCGCTCGCGGGTCGCGGCACACAGCCGCCGGACCGTCTTCTGCATGGAGCCTCCTCGTCGAAGCGCTACGACTGTGGGCAGCGAGGAGCGGCGTTCCCGTGCGTCACGCACCCCTGCGGAACCGGCCTGCCACGGCTGCGTCACGGACGCTCGGCACGGGTTCCTCCGCGAGTCTGGTCGCTGACCTGCTGCGATGTCCAGGCATATCGGTCGCGGCGTCGACGTTGCTCGCGCTGCTCGTGGTCACCCACCGAGTGCGACACCAGTCGAACCGCTTCAACGACGTTCGGTGCAGCCGTCGCAGAGACGCTCACGCGCGCACCGCGACCGCTCGTGTGCGTCGCGCTGCGCAGCAGTGATCGCCATCCGCATCTGCGTCAGTATTCCCCGATCAATGACGTTTCTGCGGATCCCGCGGTGAACCGCCCGGCTGTCGGCGCGCCGAAAGCCCGGGGCTCTCGGCGCGCCGACGTGCGCGGAGCCGGCGGAGGCACCGCTCCCCAGGTGTCTGCCGCCCGTAGCCCGGGCACACCACAGGCTGGCGTCGACAGACGCCGGCCTGTGAGCTACCCGGTGTGTGCCCGGTACGCCCGGGCGGACGGTCAGGCGATCCCGTCGGGCCCGATCCGCGCGCCGTCCGGGAGCGTGGACGGCGTACCAGGGTCGGCGAGCGCCGCGTCGCCGGTCACGACGACGTCGCGACCGAACGTCCAGTCGCCCTGCACGCGCAGCGCGGACGCACCGGCGAGCGACGGGGCGACGGGGATGCGGTCGTCGAACTTCCCGATCGTCTTGTAGTGCTTCGGGTCGAGGTCCACGAAGGGCGCGTCGACGACGGCCTCGAGCCGGTGGTCCGCGGTCGAGCGGTACACGTCCGAGCGCAGCACGAGCAGGTCGTTCGTCGTCTTGACCGGCAGGAAGCGCGAGCGGTCCACCTCGAGCACGACGGCGCCGTCGAACACCTCGATCGCCGCGCCCATCGCCGACTCGATCTGCACCACGGGCGTCGACGAGGAGTCGGTCGGGTCGACGGTCTTGTCGTTGCGGATGAGCGGCAGGTCGAGCACGCCCCCCGTGCGCTCGAGCTCGTCGGCCAGGGCGCGCAGGTCGAGCCACAGGTTGTTCGTGTTGAAGAACGGGTGCGTCTCGATGTCCGCGGCCGCCTCGGCGTCCTCGGGCAGCGTCTGCGCCGTCTCGCGCAGCACGATCCGGCCGTCCGCGGCGCGTACCACGAGGTGGCCGCCCTTGCGGTCGGCCGGCGTCCGGCGCGCGACCTCCGCGGCGAACGGCGCACCCGTCGAGGCGAACCAGCCGGCGATGCGCGCGTCGGGCGAGACACCGAGGTTGTCGGAGTTCGACACGGACGCGTACCGGTAGCCGGCGTCGAGCAGGCGCTCGAGCGTGCCCGACGCGTAGAGCGCGGTGTACAGGTCGCCGTGCCCGGGGGGGCACCACTCGAGGCTGGGGTCCGCGGGCCAGTCGACGGGCGTGAGGTCGTCGGCGCGCAGCTTGGGCTCGCGGTTCTGCAGGAAGTCGAGCGGGAGGCCCTCGACGGCGAGCTCCGTGTGCGGCGCGAGAGCCTCGATCGTGTCCTCGCGCGTGCGGAAGCTGTTCATCAGGACGAGCGGGAGCCGCGCACCGGTCGCGGCGCGTGCGGCGAGGACCTGGTGGGCGATCACGTCGAGGAAGGTCTGCTCGCCGCGCACGCGCAGCAGCGACTTGGCGCGGTCCATGCCCATCGAGGTGCCGAGGCCCCCGTTGAGCTTGATGACGGCCGTCACGGCGAGGGCCTCGCGGGCCGCCTCGTCGGGCACGTCGAGGTCGGCCAGGTGGGGCACGTCGGTCAGCGGGCGCACGTCCTTCTCGGCGATCGCGCCGGTCTCCCCCGACTCGAGGAGACCGTAGAAGCGGGCGAAGACGTCGATCGCAGTGGGCGCCACCCCTGCGTCCGTCATCTTCTGGCGGGCCTGGTCCAATCCGTCAGCGCTCATGCTTCGAGACTAGGGGCCGGACATGTCGGTGCACACCCGGCGCCCGACCCGTGGTCCGGGGCACCCGCGCGGTCACGGCGCGGGTCCGCCGGCGCGTCGACGCAGGTTCGCCGGCTCGCCCGCCGGCGTTCGGCTGCACGTCACGCGGCTCGGGCGAGCCGTCGACCCGTGTCGGACGACGTGGCTACCGTGACGCCATGCCCCCGCGCTGGACCGTCGAGCAGGCGCTCGCGCTCGCCCCCGACGCGTCGTCGGCCGCAGCGGGGCGCCGGCTCGCCGCCTCGGGGTCGTGGACCGCGGCCGGTGCGGCGCCGGGCGTCGTGTGGGGGTCGTGCGCGGGCTCCGGGAAGGTGCCGTACCAGACGGTCGTCGACCTCACCGAGCCCGCGTTCAGCTGCTCGTGCCCGAGCCGGAAGTTCCCGTGCAAGCACGCGCTCGCGCTGCTCGTGCGGTGGGCGGGCGGCGAGGTGGCGGAGCACGACGAGCCGGCCGACGCCGCGGCGGCGTGGCTCGAGGCCCGGGCAGCCCGTGCCGCCCGGAGTGCCGAGCGTGCGGAGGCCAGAGCCGAGCGCACGACCACGACGGACCCCCGTCCCGCCGAGCGGCGTGCCGAGCAGCGCGAGCAGCGGGTCTCGGCCGGCGTCGCCGAGCTCGACCGCTGGCTGCGGGACCAGGTCCGCACCGGTGTGGCGTCCGCGGACACCGCGGGGTACGCGCTGACCGACCCGGTCGCCGCCCGGCTCGTCGACGCGCAGGCGCCCGGCCTGGCCGGAGCGGTGCGCCGCCTCGCGTCGGTCGCGGCGTCGGGCGAGGGGTGGCCCGGGCGGCTGCTCGAGGAGCTCGCGCTGGTGCACCTGCTGACGACGGCGCACCGCCGGCTCGCCGAGCTCCCCGCCGACCTCGCGGCCACCGTCCGCACGCGCGTCGGCGCCACCGTGCGCACCGAGGACGTGCTCGCCGGTCCCCCCGTGCGGGACCGCTGGGACGTCCTCGCGCTGCGGGACTCCTCGGACGGGCGGCTCACGACCCGGCGCGTGCACGTGCGCGGCGCCGCGACCGGGCGGGACGCGCTCGTGCTGTCGTTCGCCGGGCCGGGCCACGTGCTCGACGTCTCGCTCGTGCCCGGCACGGCCCTCGACGCCGACCTGCACTTCCACCCCGGTGCGCTCGGGCTGCGCGCGGTGGTCGGCGCCCGGCACGGGGAGCCCTGCCCGCTGTCCGCGGTCACGGGCGTCCCCGTGCGCCACGTGCTCGCGGCGTGGGCGCGCGCCCTCGCGGCCGACCCGTGGACGAGCGACCTGCCCGTGGTGCTCGGGGACGTGCACGTGCTCCCGGCGCCCGACGGCGCACCGGCCGGCTGGCTCGTCGCGGACACCGCCGGTGACGCGCTCCCGCTCGTGGCGGCGCCCGGGCTCTGGACGGTCCTCGCCGTCTCCGGCGGGCGTCCCGTGACCCTCGTCGGGGCGCTGACCCCGGGCGGCGTGCGGGCCGAGGCCGTGCTCCCCGACGGCGCGCTGGTGGTCGTGTGAGCACCGGTGTGCCGGCAGCGCGGCGCGTGCTCGGCTGGGACGACCTCGTCACCGCCGCGCTGCTCGGCGTGGCCCGGCGACCCGTCGACCCCGCGGCGCTCCCCGGGGAGGTGGGGCGCCTCGCGGGGACCCTCCCCGACGCCGACGCCCCCGGCCGGCTGCTCGACGCGGCGGCGCTGCTCACCACGCTCCGCCGGGCCGGCGGCGGCCCGCTCCTCGCACCCCCGCCCGGTCCCGCCGCGCCCCCCGAGGCGGCCTCTCCGGTGTCCGCCGCCGGGGGCGCCCGCCTCGCCGCCCTCCTCGCGCGGACCGACCCGCTCGCCGAGCGCCTGCTCGACGAGTGGCTCGCTCTCGCCGCCGGTCGCGGCCTCCTCGTCCCGCCCGCGCAGCTACCGCGGCTGCTCGACTGGGCGAGCGCGCGCGGCGAGCGGGGCGAGGTCCGCCGGGACCGCGCCGAGCGCGTGGCACCCGTGCTCGGGGAGCGGGGACGTTGGCTCGCGCGCCACCGCACCGACTGGGCGCCGACGGTCGCACCCGCGCCCGAGCCGGGCGACCTCGGGACGTACGGCACGGCCGCCGAGCGGCGCGACCACCTCCTCGCGGTGCGTCGGCGCGACCCTGCCGCGGCGCGCGACCTGCTGCTCGCCGCGGACCCGTCGACGCTGCGGGGCGAGGAGCGCGCGCAGCTCTACGGCGTGCTCGCGGACGGCCTCGGACCCGCCGACGAGGAGCTGCTCGAGCGCGCGCTCGACGACAGCCGCCAGGACGTCCGGACCGCCGCCGCGGCGATGCTCCGGCGGCTGCCCGGGAGCGAGTTCGCGTCCCGCGCTGCGGCACGCGCCGTCCCGCTCGTGCGCGTCGAGCGACGCCGGCTGCGGCGCGTGCTCGTCGTCGACCTCCCCGAGGTGGACCCGGCCCAGCGGGACGACCGGGCGCTGCCGGCCGCACCGTCGGGGACCGGCGCGCGCGTGTGGCTGCTCCTTCACCTCGTCCTGGCCACACCGCTGCGCACGTGGGAGGAGGCGCTCGCCGCGACGCCCGACGAGCTCGTGGCGCTGCCCGTCGCGGACGACCTGCGCGGCCGGCTGCGCGCGCGCTGGCTCGGCGCCGCCCGCGACCAGGCCGACGCGGCGTGGGCCCGGGCGCTCCTGCGTGACGCGGACCCGGGCGAGCGGGTCGCGCTCCTCCCGGTGCTCGACGTCCAGGAGCGGGCCGAGCACGTCGCCGCCGCGGTCGACGCGCTCGCGGAGCAGGGCGGACGCGCGGCGCTCACCCACGTCGACGCGCTGCTCGGCACCTGCCCCCGGCCCTGGCCGCCCGTCCTGGCAGCAGCGGTGCTCCGCTGGCTCGCCCGCGAGCGCTCGACCGACACCTGGCACGCGGACTGGGCGCTGCGGACCGTCGCGATGCGGCTGCCGACCGACGCGGCCACCGAGGAGGCCGTGCGGACCGCCGGGCTCGCCCGCGGCGTCGACGACCCGTGGCGGGCGCGCGTGCTGACCGTCGCCGACACGCTGCACGACCGACGCCACATGACCGAGGAGCTCCGTTGACCACCACCCCTCAGGCCCCGCTCGCCGACGCGTCCGGGAACGCCGACGCGCTCCTGCGCCCGCACGCCGAGCAGGCGTTCGCCCACGAGCTCGCGGCGCTCGCGGCCCTCGACGACCGGCCGCGCCCGCCCGCGTGGCTGCTCTCGCCGGGCGCCGTGGTGACGTACCTGCTCGGCGGCACGCTCGGGGACGGGACCGTCATCACCCCCAAGTACGTGGGGCCGCGCCGGCTCGTCGAGGTCGCGGTCGCGACGCTCGCGACGGACCGGGCGCTGCTGCTCCTGGGCGTGCCCGGAACCGCCAAGACCTGGGTCAGCGAGCACCTCACGGCCGCGGTCAGCGGCCGCTCGACGCTGCTCGTCCAGGGCACGTCCGGCACGGGCGAGGACGCCATCCGGTACGGCTGGAACTACGCGCGGCTGCTCGCCGAGGGCCCCACCCCGGCGGCGCTCGTCCCCTCACCGGTCATGACGGCGATGCGCGAGGCGAAGATCGCGCGCATCGAGGAGCTCACGCGCATCCCGTCCGATGTCCAGGACGCCCTCATCACCGTGCTGTCCGAGAAGTCGCTGCCGGTCCCCGAGCTCGGCACCGAGGTGCAGGCGGCGAAGGGGTTCAACGTCATCGCGACCGCGAACGACCGCGACCGCGGCGTCAACGAGCTGTCCTCGGCTCTGCGGCGGCGCTTCAACACCGTCGTCCTCCCGCTGCCCGCGACCGAGCAGGAGGAGGTCGACATCGTCACCCGACGCGTCGCGCAGCTCGGCGCGGCGCTCGAGCTCCCGCCTGTCCCGGCGGCCGCCGAGGAGATCCGCCGGGTCGTGACGGTGTTCCGCGAGCTGCGCTCGGGCCGGACGCTCGACGGGCGGACCACGCTCAAGCAGCCGTCGGGGACGCTCTCGACGGCCGAGGCGATCTCGGTGGTCACCCAAGGGCTCGCGCTCGCGGCGCACTTCGGCGACGGGACGCTCCAGCCGTCGGACATCGCCGCGGGGATCGTCGGCTCGGTCGTCAAGGACCCCGTCGCCGACCGGGCGGTGTGGTTCGAGTACCTCGAGGCGGTGGCCCGCGAGCGCGAGGGGTGGCACGAGTTCTACGCCGCGTGCCGCGAGGTCAGCGGATGATGGTGGCCACCGCGGCGCACGAGGCGGCGGCGACGCCGTCGGACCCCGCGAACGACGAGGGCGCCCCGGTCGTCGAGGTCATGGGCGTGCGGCACCACGGCCCGGGCTCGGCGCGCGCGGTGCGTGCGGCGCTCGAGCGCCTGCGACCGGACGTCGTGCTCGTCGAGGGCCCCGCCGACGCCGACGCGCTCGCGCCGCTCGCGGGCGACCCGGACCTCGTGCCGCCCGTCGCGATGCTCGCGTACGCGAACGACGACCCGGCGACGGCCGTCTTCTGGCCGTACGCCGTGTTCTCCCCCGAGTGGCAGGCGCTGCGCTGGGCCGCCCAGCACGGCGTGCGGGTCCGGTTCTGCGACCTGCCCTCGGGCGCGGTGCTCGCTCGCGGCGGCGCGGAGGCGGTGTCCGGGCAGCGCCCGGAGACGCTCGAGCCCGCGGGCGTGGCCGGGCAGCAGCCGGCCACGACGGCAGCGCCCCCACCGGCGGCCGGGCCCGGACAGCCGGAGAGCCTGCGACCGGCGCAAGGACACCGGCCCGCCGAGGCACCGGGCGGCGCGCACGCCGCGGAGCGCGAGGACCCGTCCGCGGACGACGACACCGAGCCGGAGGACCCGTCTGCGGACGGCGCCGCGGCGCTGCGGCGCGACCCCGTCGCCGCGCTCGCCGCCGCTGCCGGGTACGACGACCCCGAGCGATGGTGGGACGACGTCGTCGAGCACCGGCTCGACTCCCCCACCCCGTTCCCGGTGCTGACCGAGGCGATGGCCGAGCTGCGCTGGTCGGCGGAGCCGCTGCCGCCCGCGCGCCAGCTGCACGAGGACCGCCGCGAGGCCCACATGCGCCAGGCGCTGCGCGCCGAGCTGCGTGCGGGTGCGCGGCGCGTCGCGGTCGTCTGCGGCGCGTGGCACGCGCCGGCCCTCGACGGCAGGCTCCCCCCGGCCGCGGCCGACGTGCGCGTCCTGCGCGGACTGCCGCGGCGGGCCACGTCGGTCACGTGGGTGCCGTGGACGTCCTCGCGGCTCGCGACGGCGTCGAGCTACGGCGCGGGCATCACGTCTCCCGGCTGGTACCACCACCTGTTCACGGCCCCGGACCACGTCGTCGCGCGGTGGCTCACGCGCGTCGCGGGCGTGCTCCGCGCGCAGGACCTGCCGGTCTCGTCGGCGCACGTCATCGAGGCGGTCCGCCTCGCCGACGCGCTCGCGACCCTGCGCGGGCGCCCCCTCGCGGGGCTCGACGAGGTGACCGAGGCGACGCGCGCGGTGCTGTGCGAGGGCGACGACGCGGTGCTCGCGCTGGTCACGGCCCGCCTCGTCGTCGGCGAGTCGCTCGGCACCGTGCCCGAGTCGGTGCCGACGGTCCCGCTCGCGAGCGACCTGCGCGCGACCGCACGGCGGCTGCGGCTCAAGGTCGAGCCGCTGGCCCGCACGCTCGAGCTCGACGTGCGGAAGGACACCGACCGCGAGCGCTCGCGCCTCCTGCACCGCCTGCGCGTCCTCGACGTCGACTGGGGCGTGCCGGCCGCGGCGACCCGCCGCAGCACCGGGACGTTCCGCGAGCCGTGGACGCTCGTGTGGCGGCCCGAGCTCGCGGTCGCGGTCATCGAGGCGGCGCTGTGGGGCACGACGGTCGAGGCGGCCGCGGCTGCGCGTCTCGGCGCCGCTGCGGGGCCGGCGTCGCTCGCGGGGCTGACCCGGCTCGTCGAGGACGCTCTGCTCGCCGACCTGCCCGCCGCGATGACGCCGCTCCTGGCCGCGCTGGACGCACGCGCCGCGCACGACGTCGACGTGGTGCACCTCATGACGGCGCTGCCCCCGCTGGTCCGCGCGCACCGCTACCCCGGCGTGCGCGGCACCGACGTCGAGCAGGTCGGGCGGGTCGCGGACGCGCTGCTCGTGCGGGTCTGCGCGGCGTTGCCGTCGGCGGTCACGGCGCTCGACGACGAGGCCGCACGCGAGCTGCGCACGGCGCTCGACGCGGTGCACGACGCGGTGCTGCTGCGGGAGGAGCCCGCCGGCGCCGGCCTCTGGTGGGCGGCGCTCGCGTCGCTCGCCGACCGCGGGGACGTCTCGGGGCTGCTCGCGGGGCGCGCGACCCGGCTGCTGCGCGACGGCGGACGCCTCGATGACGCGCCCGTCCGCCTCGCTCGGGCCCTGTCGGTCGGCGCCCCCGCACCGGCGAAGGCGGCCTGGGTCGAGGGGTTCCTCGACGGCGGCGGGCTGCTGCTGGCCCGCGACGACGAGCTCCTCACCGTCCTCGACACGTGGCTCGCGGGCCTGCCGGAGCGGGACTTCACGGACGTGCTCCCGCTGCTGCGCCGCACGTTCGGTGCCCTCTCGGCGCCCGAGCGGCGCGCGGTGAGGCAGGCCGCGGCGCACGGCACCCGGCGTCCCGCCGGCCCCGCGGAACCCACCGGCCTCGACGAGGAACGGGCGCTGCCCGCGCTGCGCACCGTCACGACGATCCTGGGAGGGCACCCGTGAGCGCACCGGGCACACCCGTCGACGAGGCGGGGCGGCTGCGACGGTGGCGCCTCGTGCTCGGCGCCGCGGGCGAGCCCGGGGCGGCGCCGCTGCAGGGCCCCGACGCCGCGATGGACGCCGCCCTCGCGGCGCTCTACGACGCCGACGACCGTGGGGGGCCGCGTCCGGGCGGCCCGCGCGGTGCCGGACTCGGCGCGTCGGCGCCCCGGGTCGCCCGCTGGCTCGGAGACATCCGCACGTACTTCCCGAGCACCGTGGTGCAGGTCATGCAGCGTGACGCCGTGGACCGCCTCCACCTGCGCCAGCTGCTGCTCGAGCCGGAGCTGCTCAGCGCCGTCGAGCCCGACGTGAGCCTCGTGGGGACGCTGCTCTCGCTCAACCGGGTCATGCCCGAGACGACCCGGGCCACGGCACGCCAGGTCGTCGCGACGGTGGTCGCGGAGGTCGAGCGGCGGGTCGCCGACCGGACGCGGTCGGCCGTCGCGGGAGCGCTGGACCGGACGAGCCGCACGCACCGCCCCCACCTGCGGGACGTCGACTGGGACGCGACCATCCGCGCCAACCTGCGGCACTACCTCCCCGAGCACCGCACGGTCGTGCCCGAGCGCCTCGTGGGCCACGGCCGCCGCCGCCAGGTCGTCGCGCGCGACGTCGTGCTCGCGATCGACCAGTCGGGCTCGATGGCGGAGTCGGTCGTGTACGCCTCGGTGTTCGGTGCGGTGCTCGCCTCGATGCGCGCGCTGTCGACGTCGCTCGTGGTCTTCGACACCGAGGTCGTCGACCTCACCCCGCTGCTCGCCGACCCGGTCGACGTGCTGTTCGGGACCCAGCTCGGCGGCGGCACGGACATCAATCGTGCGGTCGCCTACTGCCAGGGGCTCGTCCGCCGGCCGGCCGACACGCTGCTCGTGCTGGTCAGCGACCTGTACGAGGGCGGGGTGCGCGACGAGCTGCTGCGCCGGGTGGCCGACCTCACCGCGGCCGGCGTCCAGGTCGTCGTGCTGCTGGCGCTGTCGGACTCCGGTGCGCCGTCGTTCGACCGGGAGAACGCGGCGGCGCTCGTCGAGCTCGGGGTGCCCGCGTTCGCGTGCACGCCCGACGCGTTCCCCGACCTGCTCGCGGTCGCGCTGGCGAAGGGCGACGTCGGTGCGTGGGCGGACCGGCAGCTCACACCCGGGGTGTCGAGGGGCTGATCCGGGGCCGAGCCGGGGTCCCGCGGCCGGAGCTCGATGACGTGGGCGGTCGGCGCCGCGGTGTGCCCCCGCACGTGACCCCCGGCCGCCCTGGTGCAGGGCGGCCGGGGACCACGGGTCAGGTCACCAGCTCAGCTGGATCGTGTACGCACCGGCGCTCGCGCCGGTCCCACCGCGGTAGTACGTGGTGCGGGCGTAGTACGTCGCCGTCGTCGTGCCGGTGTTGCGCACCGACGCCGTGTCGATCCGGCCCGCACCGAGCGTGCTGCTCGTGAGCGGCTGGCTCGACGAGCCGTACAGGTACAGGTCGTAGTCGGCCGTGCTCGAGCTGGGCGTGAGCCTCGCGGTGAGCGTCGCCCCGGGCGGGACGGCGACGGCGAAGTAGTCCGTGTCGGTGCTCGAGCCGATCGTGGCGGACAGGGTGCGCGCCGACGCGACGGCGTTCGCCGCGCTGCGCGTGTTGTTCGGCTCGACCTCGCTCGTGGCGACCGGCGTCGTCGTCGGGGTCGGCGTAGGCGTCGGGGTCGGCGTCGGGTTCGTCCCGCCGGTGGCGGCCCGGACCGCGGCGTTCGCGTCCACCATGCCCGCGCCGCAGCTCGTGCACGACGCGACGAACGGCCGGGCGGTCGACTTCAGCGTGCTCTCGACCTGGTCGGGCGTCAGCGCCGGGTTGGCGGCGAGCACGAGCGCGGCGGCGGCGGCGACGTGCGGCGTCGCCATCGACGTGCCCTGGTAGTACGCGTAGGTGTCGGCGCCCGGGCCGGTGGCGCCCGAGTTGAGCGTCGAGAGGATGCCGCGCGTCTGGCCCCCGCTCATCTCGCCCCCCGGGGCCGCGATGTCGACGAGCGTCCCGTAGTTCGAGTACGACGCGCGCGCCCCCGTGGGTCCGTACGCGGCGACAGCGATGACGCCCGAGCAGTTGGCGGGGCTCGACGTCGAGACGTTCGTGCGCTCGTTGCCCGCCGCCACGACGACGACCGCGCCGTTCGCGCGGGCGGCCGTGATGGCCCGCTGGCTCGTCGTGTCGCAGGCGCCGCTGCCGCCGAGCGACAGGTTGAGCACGCGTGCGCGGTTCGGGTTCGCCGCGACGCCGCTCACGGTGCCGCCGGACGCCCAGACCATCGCGTCGGCGATGTCGGAGGTGTAGCCGCCGCACGTCCCCAGCACGCGGAGCGGGAGGATCTTCGACTCGGGCGCCCCGCCCGCGACGCCGGCACCGTTGCCCGCGACCGCCGCGATCGTGCCCGCCACGTGCGTGCCGTGCCAGCTCGAGGAGCTCGCCGGCGTCCCCGCGCCGCACTCGCCGGCGGCGGTGTGGTCGCCGGGGTCCCTCGCGTCGGCGTCCCGGCCGTTCCCGTCGTTGGACACCTGGGTGTCGCTGATCATGTCGTACCCGCCGACGACTGCGGACGCGAGGTCGGCGTGCGGGCGGAAGCCGGTGTCGATCACCGCGACGTTGACGCCGGCACCTCGGGTCACGTCCCACGCGCCGAGCACGCCGATGCCGACGTCGCTCGTCTGGAGGCCCCACAGGCTCGACCAGCTGGGGTCGTTCGGGGCGGCGGCGGACGCGGTGAGGATCCGGTCGGGCTCGGCGTACTCGACCCCGGGGTCCTCGGCGGCGACCTGGGCGGCGAGCGCCTCGACGTCGGCGAGCGGGAGCGGCGCGGACAGCGCCCAGACCTGCGCGCCCTGAGCGGTGTCGCGCACGTACTCGACGGCAGCTCCCCGCGCCTGGGCGGCCCGCGCGATGCGGTCCTGCCGGGCGGACTGGACGTCGCTCCCGGCGCTCGCCCCGAGCGGCTGCGTGCGGTAGCGCACGATGATCCGGTCCGTGCCGGTGCTGCCCGCCGGGGCCTGCACGGCGGGTGCCGATGCGTCCGGTGCCGTCCCCTCGGAGGTCGCGGCCACGGCGTGCGGGGCCAGCGCCCAGGACGACGCCAGGAGGACGCCGGCGGCGACGGCGGCCACGGGGCGCCGCGTGAAGGTGTGCTGCATGAAGGATCTGCCTCTCGGCTGCGGGGTGCGGTCGTCGCGTCGGCCGCGCGTCCCGAGGGTCCGGGACGCCGCTCGGGGCGACGTGCGACTCACGGTAAACACGGCTATGACTGCGGTCAAGGGCGTAAGTTACTCTGCGGTACAACGGGCGTTCTCCCGCCTGTCGGCGCACCGACCGAGCCGCTGGCGCGACCCTCGGCGCGCCCGGGGCCGGGTCCGGGCCTCCCGCTCCGACGCGGCCCGGGAGGCGCCTCCGGCGCAGGGCCGCCGTCCTCCCGGAGCCGTGCGCACGCGGCCCGGATGCGCCGCGGCGTGCACCCCCCGACGATGGCCGGGTGCGTCGGGACACGTCGCGCACGCACCGGGGACCCGAGGGTCCCGCGCGGGAGGGGTCGAGATGGCGACGGTGGCGGACGGGATCGTGGCGCGGCTCGCGGAGTGGGGCGTCGGGCGCGTGTTCGGCTTCGCGGGCGACGGGATCGACCCGCTGCTGGCGGCGCTGCACCGCGCGTCGGGGACGGTCGAGCTCGTGACCGCGCGCCACGAGGAGATGGCCGCGTTCATGGCGACGGGTCACGCCAAGTACGGCGGCGGGGTCGGCGTCTGCCTCGCGACGCAGGGCCCGGGGGCGATCCACCTGCTGACCGGGCTCTACGACGCCAAGCTCGACCGCAAGCCGGTCGTCGCGATCGTCGGGCAGGTCGTCTCCACGGCGCTCGGCAGCGGCTACCTGCAGGAGGTCGACCTGCAGACGCTGTTCAAGGACGTGTGCGGCCAGTACGTCCAGACCGTGCACAGCCCCGAGCAGCTCCCGCTGGTGCTCGACAACGCGATCCGCACGGCGCTCGCGACGTCGAGCCCCACGTGCGTGATCGTGCCGCACGACGTGCAGAAGGAGGACCTCCCCGAGGACGCGCAGCACACGCACGGCGTCGTCGCGTCGTCCGCGACGTGGGCGCCCTCGCGCGTGCTGCCCGACGAGGCGTCGCTGGACCGGGCGGTCGAGGTGCTCGACGCCGGCGAGCGGGTCGCGCTCCTCGTCGGGCAGGGGGCCGCCGGTGCGGCGGAGCAGGTCCGGGCCGTCGCGGAGCGGCTCGGCGCGGGGATCACGACGTCGCTGCTGGGCAAGCCGGTCCTCGACGAGGGGCTCCCCTACCACTGCGGGGTCATGGGCCACCTCGGGACGACCGCGTCCGCGGACCTCCTCGCGCGCTGCGACACGCTCCTCATCGTCGGCAGCAGCGACCCGTGGACCGAGTTCTACCCACCGCCGGGAACCGTCCGGACGGTGCAGATCGACGTCGCCGCGCGCAACCTCGGCGCGAAGTACCCCGTGCAGGTCGGGCTCGCCGGCGACGCCGCGGAGACCCTGGACCTGCTGCTCCCGCGCCTGCGTGCGCGCGAGGGTTGGCGCGCCGACGTCGAGCGCAGCGTCGCGGCGTGGCACGAGGTCGCCCGACGGCGCGCGGCCGAGCCCGCCGACCCGCTCAACCCGCAGCTCGTCCTGCGCGCGCTGAGCGACCACCTGCCCGCCGACGCGCAGGTCTCCCTCGACGTCGGCTCGGTCGTCTACTGGTACGCGCGGTTCCTCCGGCTGCCCCGGGGCGTCCCCGCGCACCTGTCGAGCACGCTCGCGTCGATGGGGTCGGCGATGCCGTACGGCATCGCCGCCAAGCTGCTGCACCCGGACCGGCCCGTCGTCGCGCTCGCGGGCGACGGTGCGATGCAGATGAACGGCCTCTCCGAGCTCATCACGGTCGCCGCGCGCTGGCGGGACTGGGCCGACCCGAGGTTCGTGGTGCTCGTGCTGCACAACGGGGACCTCGCCGAGGTGTCCTGGGAGCAGCGCGAGATGGAGGGCGACCCACGCTTCCCGACGTCCCAGACGGTGCCGCCGTTCCCCTACGCGGCCTACGCCGAGATGCTCGGGCTCACCGGGATCCGCGTCGACGACCCGGCGGACGTCCATGCCGCGTGGCGCACCGCGCTCGGCGCCGACCGCCCCTGCCTGATCGAGGCCGTCGTCGACCCGGACACGCCGCTGCTCGCGCCGCGCCAGCCCACCGAGAAGGTCGAGCAGATGCGCCGCGGGCTCGCACAGGAGCCGGGCGCGGGTCGCGCCACGGACCACCTCGACCGGCAGCGCGCGCACGAGGCGGAGCACGACCCGGCGGGCGTGTCGGCGGAGAACGACGCGTGAGCCCGGGGACGGCACCGACGTGCCGCCGCACGCACGGGGCGTAGCGGCGTGCCGGTGTGGCTCGAGGCCGGCCTGTGGGGCCTCGTCGCGGGCGGTGCGCTCGTGCTCGGCGCGCTCGTCGCGTGGCGGGTCCGCGTGCCGCAGCGCGTCGTGGCGGGTGTCATGGCGTTCGGTGCGGGCGTCCTCCTCTCGGCGCTCGCCTTCGAGCTCGTCGCGCCCGCCGAGGAGCAGGGCGGTCTCGGCCCGACCGTCGCCGGGTTCCTCGGCGGGGCGGTCGCGTACGTCGCCGCGAACGAGTGGCTCGCGCGGCGCGGGGCCCGGCACCGCAAGCGCTCGGGCGGTCACCAGCCCTCGGAGCAGGAGGCCGCGGGCAGCGGGGCGGCGATCGCGGTGGGCGCGCTGCTCGACGGCGTCCCCGAGTCGGTCGTCCTCGGGCTGTCGCTGCTCGGCGGCGAGGGCGTCGGGCTCGGCGTGCTCGTCGCGGTGTTCCTCTCGAACGTGCCCGAGGGGCTGTCGAGCGCGGCCGGGATGAAGCGGGCGGGCCGCGGCGCGCGCTACGTGTTCGGCGTGTGGGGTGCGATCGCCGCCGTGAGCGGGCTGGCCGCCGCGCTGGGCGCCGCCGCCCTCGGCGGTGCGTCGCCGACGACCGTCGCGGTCATCACCGCGGTGGCCGCCGGCGCGATCCTCGCGATGGTCGCGGACACGATGATCCCCGAGGCGTTCGAGCGGACCCACGCGCTCACGGGCCTCGTCACCGCGCTGGGCTTCCTCACCGCCTTCGCGGTGCACCACCTCGGGGAGTGAGCGACGCCCCGCGACGCGAGCACGGCGCACCGGGACGCGGCAGGGCCCCGACGCACGCGCCGGGGCCCTGCCTGCGGTCGTGGGTGGGACGTGCTACTGCCCCAGGTGCTGGTCGGCGGCGTCGCCGGCCTTCTCGAGCTGCTCGTCGTGCTTGCCGCCCGTCGCGTTCGAGGCCGCGTCCTGGCCCTTGTCGAGCGCGGCGTCGCTCGCCTTCTCGCCCTTCTCGCTGTCCAGCGCGCCTTCCGCCTTGCCCGCCAGGTCGTCGATGCCCATGTCGGTCTCCTCACTGTCGAGGACGCACGTCGCGCGCGCCCTCGACCATGCTGCGGCCGAGTGCCCGCTCGCGCACGCCGACGCCCGTCAGAGCCGGATGTCCTGCGCGCTCGCGAGCGACACCCACCCGTCCCGCAGTGCCGGGCCGTGGTCCTGCGTCGAGACGGCCGCCAGCCGGTCCGCCGCGACGAGCGGCCCGAGATCGAGCCGGGTCAGGGCCTCGACGTCGCGGACCGGCACCTGGAACGTCCGGAACGGCCCGAGCGGCGGCACGTCCCCCGCGGCGAGCGCCTGCGCCGTCGCGGCCCGCAGGTCGATCTCGTCGAGCTGCGGCGTCTGGTCGAGCACGTAGGCGGTGCTCGCGAGCCGTGCGCCGGGGCCGGGGTCCGCGTCCCCGGGCACGTCGGCCCACGCCGCGACCTTCCAGAACAGCCGCGGGATCCCGACGCCGCGGTACACCGGGTCGCCCGCGTCCAGGACCGTCCCGGTGAGGACCGTGAGCCGCAGCCGGTGGGCGCGCGCGGGCTCGAGCAGGTAGTCCTCGAGCCCGTTCCAGAGCTCTTTCGACTGGTTGAACCGCGCGGCCTGCGGCGCTGCGTTCGGGTACGCGAAGGTGTCGGCGTTGGCCCGGCCTGCGACGGGCGCGGGGCCCCATACCGGGTCGCGGCGCCGCACGAGGTGACCGCGGTCGAGGTCGTTGCGGGCGTACAGCTGGGGGCCGGCCTGCTCGTCGGCACCGACCCGCGGGTCGAGGTGCCAGTCGTCCCCGCGCCCGAGGTCGAGCAGGCCGGCGCCGTCGATGTTCACGCCCGTCGCTGCCGCGAGCCGGCGGCGTGGGTCCAGCAGCACCGTGAAGTGCGTGTACGTCAGCTCCCGGAGCGGGGCGTCCGCCGGGGCGGTGGGCAGCGGGGCGCGCACGCCCAGGAAGTCGGGGTCGAACGCGTGCTCGTACGGCTCGGTCATGCCCCCGACCCCACCACGCGGCACCGACAGGCGCACGCGCTCCTCCGGCGGAGTCAGCCCTCCGCGCCTCGCCCGGGTCCGCCGCCGGCAGAGCCCCGCAACCGCTGCGCCCAGCGCTCCCACGGCGGCTGCACGTCCCACCCGCGCCGCAGCGAGCGCCACGCGCGGTCGAACCGCCGCCGGCCCTGCGCCGCACCGCGCAGCGAGCGGCCCGAGACCCGCACCCGCAGCCCGCGGTCGTACCGCAGCCGGGCCCCCGGGCCGAGCGCGAACGAGAGGTCGACGTCGTCGTGGCTCTCGGCGTCCGTCCGGTTCACCCGGTCGCGCACCGCGAGCCACGCCGTGCGCCGCAGCGCCATGTTCGAGCCCCACAGCGGCGGGTGCGCCATCGCGGCGTGCATCGCGGCGTAGTACGTGCGCAGGTAGAGGCCGCCGACGAGGAGCGCGCGCCAGCGCGGGACGTCGTAGAACACCCCGGTGCCGGTCACGGCGTCGAGCGCGCCGTCGGACTCGAAGTGCCGGGCCACGTCCGCGAGCCAGTCGGGCGGCACGAGCGTGTCGGCGTCGCACCGGACGATGACGTCGCCGCGCGCTGCGTCGTACCCGGCCGCCGCCGCCGCCGGGATCCCGGGGGTCGACTCGGGCACCACCCGAGCGCCGTGGGCGACGGCCACCGCGGCGCTGTCGTCGGTCGAGCCGTTGTCGACGACGACGACCTCCCACGCGGGGCGCGTCTGCCGGTCGAGGTGCGCGAGGCACGCGCGCAGCGCGACCGCGTCGTCCTTGACGGGGATGACGACGGACAGGGTGAGCGCGGGCACGCCCCGACCCTCTCCCGGCGCGCTCGTCCGCGCACGCGGGCCCGTACCCGCCGGTCGGCCCGTCACGTCGCGGGCGCGGCGGCGACGAGGTCGGGGGCCGCCAGGACGAGCAGGGCGACGCACACGCCCGCGACCGCCATGCTCAGCGTGAACGGCAGCCTGCTGCGGCGACGCACGAGCGCGACCCCCCCGGCGACGACCGCGAGCCCGAGCGCCACGGCAGCCCCGACCCACGCCGCCGTCCCCGGTCCGCCGGGCGGCGCGAGGACGACCACCGCGATCGCCGCGAGCAGCGCGCCGAGCGCCACGGCGGTCGCCCGTTTGCGCCCGAGCCGGTGCGGCAGGCCCTGGACGCCCGTCGCGGCGTCGTCCTCGAGGTCCGGCAGCACGTTCGCGACGTGCGCGCCGACGCCGAGCAGCGAGGCGGCGAGCACCCCCCACGCGCTGGGCAGCCCGCGCCCCGGCTGGGCGAGCGCGACGAACATCAGCAGCAGCCCGAACGACACCGCGTAGGGCGCCCACGACCACACGGTCCGCTTGAGCCACGCGTTGTACGACCAGGCGCTCGCGACCGCCACGACGTGCACGGCACCGGGGACGAGCCCGGTCGCGAACGACAGCGGGACGCACGCCGCGAGCGCGCCGAACGCCCAGCGCCGCAGCACGCCCGCGTCGAGGAGACCCGCGACGACGGGCTTGTCGGGCCGGGCGACCGCCAGGTCCCGCCCCGCGTCGATCCAGTCGTTCGACCAGCCCACGGAGAGCTGCCCGGCGAGCACCGCGGCCGTGACCAGCACGGTCGTGCGCACCCCCGAGCCGAGGCCGAGCGCGAGCGACGCGGCGAGCACCGTGACGACCGCCGCGGGGCCCGGATGGCAGGCGAGCGCGAGGCCACGCGCGACCCGTCCCGCTCGCTGCACACCCGCTCCCTCCGCCCGGCGGCCGAGGCTAGCAACCGGACGCGCCGATCCGCCTGCCACGTGCAACGATGCCGCAATGTCCCGACTTGTCGCAGTGGCACCCGTGGTGCCCGACCACGTGTACGCGCAGGCGGACATCACCGCGGAGATCGGCCCGCTGCTCGCCCCGAGCCCGGCGCGGCGCGCGCTCCTCGACCGCTTCCACGGCGCGTCCGGCGTCAGTACCCGGCACTTCGCGCTGCCGCTCGAGAAGTACGCGGCGCTGACCTCGTTCGACCAGGGCAACGACCTGTTCATCAGCATCGGCGCCGAGCTCGCCGAGCGGGCGCTGCGCACGGCCCTCGACTCCGCGGGGCTCGAGCCGTCCGACGTCGACTTCGTGCTCTTCACCTCGGTGACGGGCATCTCGGCCCCGTCGATCGACTCGCTGCTCGTCGAGCGCATAGGCCTGCGCCGGGACGTCAAGCGGCTGCCGTCGTTCGGGCTCGGGTGCGTCGCGGGGGCCGCAGGGCTCGCGCGGGTGCACGACTACCTCGTCGGCCACCCGCACGACGTCGCGGTGCTGCTGTCGGTCGAGCTGTGCTCGCTCACGATCCAGCACGGCGACGACTCGACCGCGAACCTCGTCTCGAGCGGCCTGTTCGGCGACGGCGCCGCCGCGGTGGTCCTCGTCGGCGAGGAGCGCGCCCGGGAGACCGACGCGGCCGCCGGAGGGACGCCGGCCGGCGTCGACGTCGTCGGCAGCCGCAGCGCGGTCTACGCGAACAGCGCCGCGACCCTCGGGTGGGACATCGGGGGCTCCGGATTCCGCATCGTGCTCGGCGCGGGGCTCGCGGACGTCGTCGAGGAGCACCTGGCCGGCGACGTCGCCGCGCTGCTCGACGAGCACGGGCTGACGCACGCCGACGTCGCGTCGTGGGTCGGGCACGCGGGCGGGCCGCGCATCCTCGAGGCGGCCCAGCGCGCGCTCGGGCTCCCGGACGGCGCGCTCGACCGCAGCTGGTCCTCGCTCGCGCGCGTCGGCAACCTGTCGTCCGCGTCGGTGCTGCACGTGCTCGCCGACACCCTCGCCGACGGCGCCCCGAGCCCCGGCGAACCCGCTGTGCTGTTCGCGTTCGGACCCGGGGTGAGCGCCGAGCTCGTCCTGCTCCGCGGCGCGGGGACGGAGAACCGATCGTGCTGACCGTCTACCTGGTCCTGCTGGGGGCGACGGCCCTCGAGCGCCTCGCCGAGCTCGTCGTCTCGACGCGCAACGCGCGCTGGTCGTTCGCGCGCGGCGGCACCGAGCACGGGCGCGGCCACTTCCCGCCGATGGTCGCGCTGCACGCGGGGCTGCTCGTCGCGTGCGCCGTCGAGGTCCTCGTCGCGGACCGGCCGTTCGTGCCGGTGCTCGGCTGGACCGCGCTCGTCCTCACGCTCGCGAGCCAGGCGCTGCGCTGGTGGTGCATCGCGACCCTGGGCCCGCGCTGGAACACGCGGATCATCGTGGTGCCGGGTCTGCCGCTCGTCACGGGAGGTCCGTACCGGTGGCTGCGACACCCCAACTACGTCGTCGTGGCCGTCGAGGGCATCGCGCTCCCGCTGGTGCACACCGCGTGGGTCACCGCACTCGTGTTCACGGTGCTCAACGCCGTGCTGCTGCTGGGCTTCCGCATCCCGAGCGAGGAGCGCGCGCTCGGCCTGCTCGACGCGGACGCCGCCGGCACGGCTGCGCCCGGGGCCGAGGACGGGGCGGGTGCCCCCACCGGACGCGTCGGCACCGACCCGGCCGCGCGCCGGCCCGACCGCGCGTGAGCACGCCGCTCGACGCCGACGTCGTGGTCGTCGGAGGCGGGCCCGTCGGGCTCGCGTGCGCGATCGAGTCGCGGCTCGCCGGCCTGGACGTCGTGGTCGTCGAGCCCCGCACCGGCTCGGTCGACAAGGCCTGTGGTGAGGGCCTCATGCCGGGCGCGCTCGCCGCGCTCGGACGGCTCGGGGTCGACCCGCCCGGGCACGCGCTCGCGGGCATCAGCTACCGGCGCGGCGCCCACCACGCGGACCACCGCTTCCGCGGCACGCCGGGCCGCGGGGTGCGCCGCACGACCCTGCACGACGCGCTGCGCGAGCGGGCCGACGAGCTCGGCGCGCGCCGGGTCACCGCGCGCGTGGACCACGTCGAGCAGGCGGCGGACGGCGTCGAGGTCGCGGGCCTGCGGGCGCGGCGGCTGCTCGCGTGCGACGGCCTGCACTCGACGGTGCGGCGGCTCACCGGGCTCGAGGTCGAGCCGCGCCGGTCGGGCGCCCGCGCCCCGGTCCGCCGGTTCGGCCTGCGCCGGCACTTCCACGTCGCGGCGTGGACCGACCTCGTCGAGGTGCACTGGGGGCGTGCCGTCGAGGCGTACGTGACCCCGGTGAGCGACGACCTGGTGGGCGTCGCGCTGCTCGGGCCCGCCGGGGTGGACTTCGCGACCGCGCTCGCCACGTTCCCCGAGCTCGTCGAGCGGCTCGCGGGTGCCGAGCCCGCCGGGCCGGTGCGCGGCGCGGGCCCGTTGCGCCAGCGCACGCTGCGGCGCACGAGCGGCGCCGTGCGGCTCGTGGGCGACGCGTCCGGCTACGTCGACGCGCTCACGGGCGAGGGGCTGCGCGTCGGCCTCGCCCAGGCCGCCGCGGCGGTGCGCCACCTGGACGACCCTGCGGCCTACGAGCGGTCCTGGGCGCAGGCGACCCGGGGCTACCGCGTGCTCACGACCGGCCTCGTCGCCTGGGCCACCTCCCCGGCGCGCGGAGCGATCGTCCCCGTCGCCCGCTCGTCCCCGCGGCTCTACGGCACCATCGTCGAGGCGCTCGCCCGCTGAGGGCCCGCGCGGTCCTCAGCGGTGCACGAGCGCCGGGTGCCGGGGGTCGTCGACGCGCACGACGACGTCCGCGGTCGCCTCGGGGTCGCACTCGCTCATGTGCCGGGCGTACGCCGGCAGCGTCCACCGCTCCTCGGGCGGCGTCCGGCGCTCGAGCGTCGCGGTGCGCAGCGCGAGGTGCACCGTGACGTCCACGTCGAGCCCGCGCCCCGCGAGCAGGCTCCCGTCGAGCACGAGCACCGTCCCCGCGTCGGCCAGCTCGCGCCGGGCACGCGTGGACCGGTCGCGCACGGGGTCGCGCAGGCTCGGCAGGTACTCCCCCGACCCGTGCGGGCCGAGCGGCCCGAGCACCTCGCGGTCGAGCGCACCGAGGTCGACCCAGTCGTCGTACAGCGCGAGCTCGTCCTCGCGCCCGTGCTCGAGCCGGACCGACGCGGCCCGCAGGAAGTCGCGCGCCCGCACCCGCACGACGGGCCGACCCGCCGCACGCAGCGGGTCGACGAGCGCGTCGGCGAGGACCTCGGCCCGAGCCGGCGGCGGGCCGTCGACCAGGACCCGCACGTGGCGGCTGCGGTCGCGGCCGGCGAGGAGCCCGACGACGTGGGCGACGAGCGCGTCGGGGGTCACCGGCTCGACGCGCACGGACCCAGTCTGCCCGCACGCTGCAGGCCTGCACCCCCGCGCGCCCGCACAGCAGCCGGTCGCCGACCCCTCACATGGGCGCCGGTCCCGCCGATCGGGTCCCCGACCACGCCGGACGAGGAGACGCATGGACGGCATCACCGCGATCACGCAGCGCATGGCGGCCATCCAGGCGACCGTCGCGACGCTCGCCCCGCCCGCGCCGAAACCCGCGGCCAACCCGGCGTCGGCGACCGCGTTCGGCGCGGTGCTCGACCAGGCGGTCGCCCGGAGCGCCCCCGCCCCGGCCCCCGCGGCGCCGATCAAGCCCGCGGCGGTCTTCGTGGACGGCGTCCCGGCCGACCTCGCCCCGTACGGCAACGGCCGCGTCCCCGCCGACGCGCTCGAGCCCGTGGGGTCGACGGGCCACAAGCTGTGGGCCCCCGCCGCCGGGGCGCTCGAGGACGTGCTCGCCGCGGCCGCGCGCGACGGCGTGACGATCGGCATCACCGACTCGTACCGCTCGTTCGACGCGCAGGTCGACGTCGCGCAGCGCAAGGGTCTGTACTCGCAGGGCGGTCTCGCCGCGAAGCCCGGCACCAGCCCGCACGGCTGGGGCCTCGCGGTCGACCTCAAGCTCGACGCCACGGCTCAGGCCTGGATGCGGGCGAACGGCGGGCGCTTCGGGTTCGTCGAGGACACCCCCCGCGAGCCCTGGCACTGGGTCTACCGCGGCTGACCCAGCCAGACGCACGAGAGCCCGGCAGGTCGTCCTGCCGGGCCCTTCGCGTGCGCTCCCGAGGTGCGTCAGACCGTGCCCGGGTCGCGCGGGTTGAGGTTGCTCGGGTCCGCGTCGGGGTCGGCGTACTCCCCGCCCACGTCCGACGTCGTGTCGCGCGGGTTCAGGTTGTCCGGGTCGGTGTCGGTGTCCGTGTCGGGGTCGTACGGCTTCTCCGACTCGTTCACGGGCGTCTGGTCGCGGGTGCTCTCCGTGTTCTCGCTCATGCCCCTCACGGTGCCACCGGCCGGGCGGCCCCGCATCCGATGCGCGGTGGTGGTCAGCCGCGACGGTGGTCCTGCACCGTGAGCCAGGGCCCGCGTCGGGGCGCGAACGCGCGGCCCGTGAGCTCGAGGAGCCGGATTACCCGGTACCGGTGCGGGCGCCACGGCGCGAGGAGCTCGAGCATCGTCGCGTCGTCGACCCGCCGGCCCACGAGCGCCCAGCCCACGCCCTTCGCGAGGTGGTAGTCGCCGACCGACACCGCGTCGGCGTCGCCGAGCGCGCGCTGCGCGACCTCCGCCGCGGTCCACACGCCGACCCCCGGGACGGCCTGGAGGCGCCGCGCCGCGTCGTCGGGCGCCATCGTGGTGGCCTCCTCGAGGCGGCCGGCGACCCGCGCGCACGCCAGGACGGTGCGGGCGCGCCGGGGGTCGACGCCCGCGCGGTGGAAGTCCCACTCGGGCACGCCGAGCCAGCCGTGCGCGTCGGGCACGACCCGCATCCCGACGGGTGCCGGGCCGGGGGCCGGTGACCCGTGCCGGTCAAGCAGCCACCGCCACGCGCTGAACGCGGTGCTCGCGATGACGCGCTGCTCGAGCACCGCCGGGACGAGCGCCTCGAGCACGCGCCCCGTGCGCGGCACGCGCAGGCCCGGGTGCCGGCGGTGGGCGTCGTGCAGGTCGGCGCGCAACGGCGTGAACGACGACGGGTCGTCGCGGTCCCCGAGCAGCTCCGGCACCGACGCCAGGGCCTCCTCCGCGCCCGGGCCCCAGGCGAGCGCGTCGACCTGGTGCGGTCCGCGCTGGGCGAGGCGCAGCGTCGCCGGCCCGGACGGCGGGCGGGTCGTGCGCCACAGCGCGCCGTCCGGCGTGCGCTGCTGCGTCGGGTCGAAGCGCCCGTGCGCGAGCCGCTGGAGCGTCTGGACCAGGTCGACGGGGGCCGCGGGCCGGTAGGTCGCGGCGCGCCCGTCGACCGGGCCGGGGCTCGCGTCGAGGGCCGCACCGACGGCTGCACCGACCCCGGTGCCGGGGACGGCCGCGGTGGTCGGTGCGGGCACCGCGGACGCGCTCATCGGCCCATCGTGCCACCCGCGTCCGCCCGCGAGGCAGAGCGAGGACGGACTCCCGTACGGCAAGCGGGGGGCGGTGGTTCCGCTCAGGGCGGAACAGGAGGATGATCGAGGGGTGGCCCCCCAGCAGACCGGTCCCCGCCGGCACCTCCCCAACAGTCCCTTCAACGCCGCCCGCGAACGCGCGGCAGCGGCAGCGGTCTTCGAGCGCATCCCCGTGGGTGAGCGCGTCTCGCACGAGCGCCACGGCCTCGGCCGCGTGGTTGCGCTCTCAGGCGAGAGCGACGTGATCGTCGACTTCGGCGGTGGTGACCGCCGTCGCGTCTCCCTCGCGAGCTCCAAGCTCGAGCGTCTCTGACCTTCGGCACACGTCGATCGGCGCGCCCCGACCGATGAGTCCGGCGCGGCGGGTCGGTCTCCCCTCCAGACCGACCTGGAGGCGCGCATGCCCGACGAGACCGCACCGACACGACGCGAGCCGGCCGTGTGCTCGCGCGTCCGGTTGATGCTTGCCGTCGCCGCGCGCACCGCCGCGCGCGACGCGAGCGGGCTCCCAGCGAACCTGGCGAGCGTCGACGCCCTCGCGCGCGCGCAGCTCGACGCGCTGCGCGCCGGGCGGTCCACTGTGCTGTGCGGCGCGAGCGACGAGCTGGTCGAGCTCCTGCGCTTCGCGGGGCTCGTCGACGTGCTGCGCGTCGAGACCGTCGTGGCGCCGATCCGCCGGCCGGCCGGTCGCGGGAACGGCTGAACCGGGCGGCTCCCGGGACCGCGGCGTCCGCGCCCAGGCACGCCGGGTCGGCCGGACGCCCCGGCCCCGGGCGGGAACGCGCGCGACGACCGGCTCAGGCCGGAGCGTCCGCCACGTCGAGGTGGTCGGGCAGTCCGAAGGCCGTGAACAGCCGGGGGTCGACGAAGTTCGTGATGCTCGAGATGCGGTCGTCCTGGATCTCGAGGACGTGGATCGCCCAGGGCTCGAGCCGCCCGGCGACGGCGCTCGGCTTGTACTGGGCGAACGCCGGCGACCCGTTCGCGTCGACCCGCACGAGGCGCGACCCACGGCAGCCCCCGCCCGGGCCGAGGTGCCACAGGCCGATGTCGACCGGCCCGCTGAGCCACAGGGCCCACGGCGGCATCGACTGGGTCGCGTCGGCGTGCAGGAGGCGCACGAGCGCCTCGATGTCATAGGCCTCGAACGCCGTGACGTACTGGTCGAGGAGCGCCGCGTGCTCCGGGTCGAGCGGGTCGGGCGCGCTGGCCCCGCGCTCCGCGGCGCCGTTCGCGAGCGTCGCCCGGGCCCGCTGCAGCGCGCTGTTGACCGACGCGACCGTCGAACCGAGCAGCGTCGCGACCTCCTCGGCACGCCAGCGCAGCACCTCGCGCAGGATGAGCACCGCACGCTGGCGCGGCGGGAGCTCCTGCAGCGCGGCCACGAACGCGAGCCGCACGGACTCGCGGGCCACCGCGACGTCGGCGGGGTCGCCCGACTCGGGGAGCACGCGCTCGTCGGGGGCCGGGCCCAGCCACGTGGGGTCGCCGAGCTTCTCGCCGAGGGACGCCTCGACGGGGGGCGAGGCGGCCGGTGACAGGTCCATGGGCAGCGCACGCCGGCGCGTGCCGTCGAGCGAGTCGAAGCACACGTTGGTCGCGATCCGGTAGAGTCACGAGCGCAGGCTCGAGCGGCCGTCGAACCGGTCGAGCGCGCGCCAGGCCCGCACCATGACCTCCTGCACCGCGTCCTCGGCGTCGTAGATCGACCCGAGCATCCGGTAGCAGAACCCGGTGAGCTCGCGGCGGTGCAGCTCGAGCTGGTCGGGCGTCGCGACGGGGGTGCGTGCGGCGGCGGGGGCGTCTGCGGGGACCAGACCGGTCACGACGGGGACCTCTCGACGTCCGGGGTGGGCTCGGCGCCCGCCGTCGGGGCTGCGGCTGCCCACGACCTCTCGATCCTGACAGTGCGTCACGTCCCGGGACAACCCTCCCGGACGCTCGATCAGGTCGGCCTGCACCGGATCAGCCCGCAGCACCGGACGCCCCCATGAACATCGCCTCCCAGACGTGACCGTCCGGGTCCTGGAACGAGCGCGAGTACATCCCGCCCTCCTCGATCGCCGGGGTCGACGGGCTCCCGCCCGCGCTGACCGCCGCCTCGACGACCTCGTCGACGCGCGCGCGGGACTCGACCGAGAACGCGACGATGACCTCGGTCCCCGCGGTGGCGTCCGCGACGGGCTTCGTCGTGAAGGTTGCGAAGAACGGGTCGGCGAGCAGCATCACGAAGCTCTCGGCGCCGAGGACGACGCACGCCGCCTTCTCGTCGCTGTACTGCGGGTCGAGGTCGAGCCCGAGCGCGGTGAAGAACGCGGTCGACCTCGCGAGGTCACGCACGGGAAGGTTGACGAACACCATCGAGCTCACGCGGGGCCTCCGGGACCTGTCGGCTGCTGGTGCAGGGCAGACCGGTCCGGTGCCCGGAACTCATCGGCGGTCGCGCGCCGGCGTCACGCCCGCGTGAGCTCGACGACGGGGATCGTGCGCGCCGTCGCGGCCGCGTGGTCGGCGAAGAAGGGGTACAGCGCGACGAGACGGGACCAGACGCGGTCGCGTTCCTCGCCGGTGAGCGTGGTCGCCACCGCGTCGAACGCCTCGTCCCCGAGCTCGACGCGCACGCGGGGCCGCGCAACGAGGTTGGTGTACCAGTGGGGGTGCGTGGGAGCGCCCATCGCCGAGGCGACGACGAGGAGCCGGTCGCCCTCGCGGTGGAACATCATCGGTGCGGTGTGCGGCCGGCCCGAGCGAGCGCCGGTCGTCGTGAGCAGCAGGAGCCGGTCGCGGTGCATGCCCTCGACCTCGCCACCCGCCCGGAACTGCGCGATCACCCGGCGGTTCGTCTCCCGGACGTCCATCGCCGCCACCTCCCGCCGTGGGGAGGGCCGACCCCGCCACCGGGCACGGTACTCGTGCCACGACGCCCGCAGCGTCCCCGCCGCGCCGGACGGAGCGGCACGCGCGTCGCCGCACCGGCCGTCGCGGCACCTTCCGTCGCCGCACCGGCCGTCGTCGCAACCGCCGCACCGGCCGTCGTCACGCACGGGCTCGAGCGGCCCGCGCGCGGTGGCGTCAGCCGTCCCGGTGCGCCGTGCCGTTGCCCGGCGGGGCGAACGCGCGGTCGCGGGTGCCGGCGTTGCGGGCGATCGCCATGTGGCCCCCGAGGTACCCGCCGACGCCGCTGACGGCGCCCCCGGCGAGCGCGAGCAGCGAGCCCGCGGCGTGGCTCCCGCGGCGGCGCGCGAGCCAGGACGCGCCGTACAGCACGACCGAGACCGTGTTCGCGCCGGCGTGCACGACGCCGACGCGCTGGGTCTCACGGTCGGCGGCCGACCACTCGGCCCACCCGGTGAGGACGGTCGGGACGGCCGCGAGCAGGCCCGTGCCGACGAGGGTCTGCGCCGCGCGCCCGCCGCGGACCCCGGGCGTCAGGTCGAGGATCGACGCCGACATCCACGCGCCGAGCGGGACGTCGGTGAGGAACGGGTGGACGGCGTGCCCGAAACCGCGGCCGTGCAGGACCCAGCGCCGGGCGGGTCCGCCGACGAGCCGCGCGGCGAGCGGCCGCACGGCGTCGACGGCCCCGTCGAGCGCGGTGAGCCGCTCCAGGGCCGCCGTCGCCCGGACGAGCACCGGCCGGCCCTGGAGGGCACCCCTCGTGCCGTGCGGCACGTCAGCGCCGCGCCGTCGCGTCGCGGCGCGGCCACAGGGCGATCGCGAGGCCCGCGAGCGTGCTCGCGATGTGCAGGCCGTTGTCGGCGCCGTTGATGTTGAGGATGTTGGCGTCGGGGTTGTTCGCGACGACCAGGCCGTAGATGCTCGTCGCGCCGTAGCCGATCGCGAGGATCCAGCCGTACGTGCGGGCGCCCGAGTCGGTGCGCCACAGCGCGAGCCCCAGCCCGCCGATCAGCAGGTGCACGATGTTGTGCAGCGGGTTGACCGCGAATCCGAGGAGCGTCTGGCTGTGGTCGTGCTCCGTGAAGCCGTCGAAGCCGGTCACGAAGAAGCCGAGGATGCCGACGAGCAGGTAGACGGCCCCGATGAGGAGCGCGAGGGTCTGGCTGACCGTGCGGGCCCGGCGGGCCGTTGCGGGAGACGACATGGTGGTTCTCCGTCCAGAGCTGTGCCTGAGTGTCGCGCACGTGTCTCGACGCGGTCCGGGCTCGCCGCCCGGGGGGCGCACCTCCGTCGGCCCCGTGCCCACGGGGGCAGGGGGCCGACGGCGGTGCATGTCCTGGTCGCCCGGCGGTCGAGCCGGTCGATCAGTGCTGCTGGTGGATCAGTACCGCTGGTGCATCAGTACCGCTGGTGGATCAGTACTGCTGGCGGGACTCCTGCACGGAGTCCTTGGCGCCCTTGGCCTCGTCCGCGAGGCCCTGGGCCTGCGTGGTGCCCTCGTCCTTGAGCGAGGACGCGGCCTCGGCGGCGCGGTCCTTGACGGCCTGCACCGCCTCCTGCGCCGGCTCGCGCAGGTTCTCCGCGACGTCCTGCGCGGCGAACTTGACCTCGTCGACGAGGCCCGAGGTCGAGTCCTGCACGCGGCGCGCCGCCTGCTGCTCGACGCGCGTCGAGGGCAGCAGCGACGACGCGAGCCAGCCGATGCCGAAGGCGATCAGGCCGGCCGCGAGGGGGTTGCCCTCGGTCTGGCGCCGGACGAGCTGCGGGGTCTCCCCCACGGCGTGCGCGGCGCTCGACGCCGTCGAGGAGACCGACGAGGTCGCGCCGTGCGCGGAACCGCTCACGCGGTCCTTGGCGTCCTGCGCCGAGCCGGCCACCTTGTCCTTGGCGTCCTGCGCCGAGCCCATGATGCGGTCCTTGAGGCCGAGGGCGGAACCCTTGACCTTCTCGACCTGGCGGTGCGCGACGTTGCTGGGACGCACCTGCTCGCCGAACGCGTCGACGTCCTGGCTCAGCTCGGCCCGCGTGCGCTCGATGTCCGCTCGGATCTGGTCCGGGTCGTTGCTCATGCGTTCCTCTCCTCGTGTCCCTGAAGCGCGTTGGGGATCTTCTTGACGGTCTCGGCGGTCTGGGGGGCGCCGTTGATCCTCTGGAACTCCGCCTTGGCACGCGCGGCCAGGACGGCCGCGACGATGCCCCAGATAACCGCCACGATCACGGCGGAGATGCCGTGGCCGATCTGGTCGCCGAGGGCCCACCAGAGGGCGACGGACAGGAAGACGAGAGCCATGTGGCCGGCGACGGCCGCTCCCCCGCCCATCCCGGCGCCCTTGCCGGCCTTCTTGCCCTCCTGCGTCAGCTCCGCCTTGGCGAGGGCGACCTCCTGGCGCATGAGCGTCGAGAGGTCCTTCGTGATCTCACCGAGCATCTCGCCGAGCGACGGTCCGCTGGTCGGGCCGTCGGCGGCCCGCGGGTCGATCCCGGTCCTGGGGTCGACGCTCATCGTCCGTCCTCCACCGTGACCCCGCCGAGCGGGTCACCCGCGGCCGTGCCGCCGAGCCCTGTCGAGGGGGCGCCGGGGGCGCGGTGGGCACCCGTGCTCTCGTCGACCTCCTCGGTCCCGTAGACCGGGCCGGTGCCGTACGTCGAGCCGGTCGTCCCGTAGGTGCCACCGCTCGTCTCGTAGCCCGTCGTCGTCGCCGCCGCGGTGTCGGTCAGGCCGTAGCCCGTGCCCGTCGTGGCGTACTCGGTCGTCGTCGCCGGGTAGGGCGTCGTGGTGTCCGCGTACGAGGCGCTGTCCGTCGTGGTGTCCTTGGCCGCGTCCTTCGCGCCACGCGTCAGGCGCCCGGCGAGGACGCCCGCGCCGACGGCGATCGCGAGGAACGTGCCGGGGCTGCGCCGGGCGAACGTCTTGACCTCGTCGAGCAGGTCCGCCGGCTCACGTGCCTCGAGCCAGGACGCGATCGAGTCGGTCCGGCCCGCGACCTGCCGGGCGATGTCCGAGGCGAGCCCGCCCTGCGAGCTGTCCGCCATCGAGCCGAGGTCGCTCCCGAAGGTGCGGACGCCGCTCGCGACGCGGCTCTGCTGGCTGCGCGCCTGGTCGGCGAGCCCCGCACGCGTCTGGCCGAAGACGTCCTTGACCTGGCTCTTCGCCTCGTGGGCGACCTCGCGGGCCTGACTCTTCGCCTCCTGCGCGAGATGCTGCGTGCTCTCCGCGGCGCTGTGGGCGACGCCCGACGCCTCCTCGCGGACGGCCTGTGCCGTCGATCCCTGCGAGCCGTCTGCCGGCTGAGCAGTTCCGTAGTCGTTCGTCATCGTCATCCCTCCGAGTCGACGGGATCCGTCGTGTGCTGGGGGGTCGGAGACGTCTCCGCGGCATGCGGGACACCCACCCGAACCCTCCCTGGGTGGCGCCGACGACTTGCCTGCGTCGGTGCTTCGTGCTGCCCGTTCGGCGCCGTGGGACGCCGTCCGGGGACGTTGACGACGCTATGCACACCCGCAGGTGTCCGCCACCGGAGAGCCGCCCGGGGACAGCGGCCCGTCACCCGTACGGGGTGCTCGGAGCCCCGTACGATGGGCGTCAGGTGCGCCGGGAAGTCTGGTCGGCAACGTCGTCGTCGACCCTGCCGAGAGGTTTCTCATGACACTGCGCTCCCCCGGTTCACCGCTGCTCACCCGCGGTTCCTGGGCCGAGGCGTCCCGTATCGCCGAGGTCCTGCGCAAGGAGACGGTCGGCGGCGCCCTGCTGCTGGTCGCGACCGTCGCGGCACTCGTCTGGGCGAACTCGCCCGCCGCGGGCTCGTACACCGCGCTGCGCGACCTCGAGGTCGGTCCGGAGGCGCTGCACCTGCACCTCTCGCTCGGCACCTGGGCCGCGGACGGCCTGCTCGCGATCTTCTTCTTCGTCGTCGGGCTCGAGCTCAAGCGCGAGTTCGTGGCGGGCGACCTGCGCGACCCGCGGCGGGCGGCGCTGCCGATCCTCGCGGCCGTCGGCGGGATGGTCGCGCCGGCCCTGGTCTACGTCGCGCTCAACGCCGGCACGGGCGACGGCGCGCTGCGCGGCTGGGCGATCCCGACCGCGACGGACATCGCGTTCGCGCTCGCCGTGCTCGCGGTCGTGAGCACGCACCTGCCCACCGCGCTCCGCACGTTCCTGCTGACGCTCGCCGTCGTCGACGACCTGCTGGCCGTGACGGTCATCGCGATCTTCTACACGAGCGAGCTCGACGTCGTCATGCTCCTCGCGTCGCTCGTGCCGCTCGCGCTGTTCACGGTCGCGGTCCAGCGCCGCATCCGCTCGTGGTGGCTCCTGCTGCCCCTCGCCTTCACGACCTGGGCGCTCATGCACGCCTCGGGCGTGCACGCGACGGTCGCCGGGGTGCTGCTCGGGTTCGCGGTCCCCGTGATCCGCAGCCGCGCGGCGGGTGGGCCGGAGGCGGGCCCGGGCCTCGCCGAGCACTTCGAGCACCGCTTCCGGCCCATCTCCGCGGGAGTCGCGGTCCCCGTGTTCGCCTTCTTCGCGGCGGGCGTGGGCGTCGGCGGGCTCAGCGGGCTCGCCGAGTCGTTGCAGGACCGCGTCGCGCTCGGGATCGTCGCCGGGCTCGTGGTGGGGAAGGCCGTCGGGATCCTCGGCACCACGTGGCTCGTCGCGCGGTTCACGCGCGCACGGCTCGACGAGGGGCTGAGCTGGCTCGACGTGCTCGGCGTCGCGGTGCTCGGCGGCATCGGCTTCACCGTCTCGCTCCTCATCGGCGACCTCGCGTTCGGCGCGGGCAGCGAGCGCGACGAGCACGTGAAGGTCGGGGTGCTCGCCGGCTCGGTGCTCGCGTCGCTGCTCGCCACGGTGCTGCTGCGGGCCCGCAACCGGGCGTACCGACGGATCCACGAGCTCGAGTCCGTGGACGACGACGCCGACGGCATCCCGGACGTCTACCAGCGCCCGGAGCACTGACCGCGGGCGACCCGCGCGCTCGTGGGTCCCCCACCGGCGCCTACGCGACGAGGTCGCGCCGCCGGAAGGCCGCGGCACCCGCCGCCGTCAGCACGAGCGCGACGACCGCCATCGCCACGAGCGGCGCGGCGTCGAGCGGCGCGGCGGGCACGGCGGGGACGAGCCCGAACGGCGCGGCGTCGAGCACGGCCTGCGGGAGGTCCAGCAGGGGCCCGTAGATCCCGACGACGATCGAGGTGACGAGCACGACCCACACGACCCACGTGGGCGCACGCAGCCCGTAGGCGAGCACCGCGAGCCCGGCGAAGCACGCCAGGACCGGCACGTACGCGAGGCTCGCGAGCGTGAGCTCGCCCACGAGGTCCCGGTCGCCGAGCGACGCGGAGGCGCCCGCGCCGAGCGCGAGCCCCGTGAGGAGCAGCAGGAGCACCGAGCCGCCGAGCGAGGCGAGCAGGTGCTGCCCGAGCCAGGCGGTCCGGCTCACGCCGCACGCGAGGACCCCGCCGGCGCGGCCCTCGGCCTCCTCGCGCCGCAGGTGGTGGACGGAGACGACAGCGTGGACCACCACGGCCATCGCGAAGAACGACAGGAACGACGACAGCGCCGCCCGGACGAGGTCGCCGCCGCCGCCCGCGAACATCTCGGCGAGCTCGGGCTGCGCCTCGAAGCTCGCGACCTCGCTCTCCGCGAGCGACCCCGTGAGCAGCGCGAACGCGGCCAGCCCGACCGCCCACCCGAGCACCGCGCCACGCCCCTGGCGCACCGCGAGCCCGAGCGGGGAGACGAGGGCGGCGCGGGCGCGGGTCCGGCCCGGGCGCGTCGCGAGCAGGCCGGCCCCGACGTCGCGGCGGCGCACGAGCGCGTGGGCGAGCGCGGTGAGGGTGAGCGCGAGCACGGCGCAGAGCGCGAGCGGCCACCAGCGCAGGTCGACGAACGCCCGGCTCTGCTGGGCCCAGCCGACCGGCGAGGCCCACGAGAGCGCGCTGCCGCCGACCTCGCGCGCGTCGCCGATCCCCCGCAGCACGTACGCGAGCCCGAGCAGCGCACCGGCCGTGCCGGACGCCGCGCGCGCGTGCTGCGCGAGCTGCGACGTGACCCCGGCGAGCGAGCCGAACACCCACCCGACGAGGGCGACCCCGGCGCCCAGCGCGACCGAGTCGGGCGCGGCGAGCCCGGCCCCGAGCAGCGCGAGCACCACCGCCGTCCCGACGACGAGGTTCGCGACCACGACGTCCGCGAGCGCGGCCGTGAGCGGCGCCCCGCGGCCGACCGCACCCGCTCGCACGAGGTCGGCCCGGCCGGACTCCTCCTCCGCACGCGTGTGCCGGACGACGAGGAAGACCGACATGAGCGCCGCGGCGACCGCGAGCATGCCGAGCATCTCGTTCGCGACCATGGCGCCGAGCGTGTAGTCGTCGAGCCCGTACCCCGGGCCGCCGAGGAAGGCCCCGGCCGGCTCGGCCATGATCGCGGCACGCGTCCGGCGCGACGCGGCGTCGGGGTAGACGCTCGGGAGCGCGACGACGAAGTAGGCGACGAGCCCACCGAGGCTCAGCGCCCAGACCGCGATCCGCACGCGGTCCCGCCGCAGCGCGAACCGCAGCAACCGGGCGGCGCCGGCGTCGGCGCGGGGGGTGGCGGCGTCTCCCGTGCGCGGCGCCGGTCGGGCCAGCGCGGCGGTCACCGAGCACCTGCCGCGGGCGAGCCGGACGCCGCGCGCGCCCCGGAGCGGCTCGGCGCGTCGACGGCGGGCTCGTAGTGGTGCACGAACAGCTCCTCGAGGCTGGGCGGGGCCGCGACGAGGTGGACGATGCCGGACTGCGCGAGCAGCGCCATCACCGCGGACACCGCGCCGTCGTCGACCGCGAGGCGCACCTCGTCCCCCTCGACCCGCACGTCGTGCACGCCCGGCGCACCTGCGAGCCGCGCCACGACCTGCGCCGCGGGTGCCGCACACACGACCCGGACGTCGGTGCGGTGCAGGTGGCGCAGCTGCGCGAGCGTCCCGCTCTCGACGGCACGCCCCGCGCGGACGAGCGTGACCCGGTCGCACAGGCGCTCGGCCTCGGCGAGGATGTGGCTCGAGAGCAGCACCGTCGCGCCGCGCGCGACGACCTCGCCGACGCACTCCTGGAACACGAGCTCCATGAGCGGGTCGAGGCCCGAGGTCGGCTCGTCGAGCACGTAGAGCTCGACGTCGCTCACGAGCGCCGCGACGAGCGCGACCTTCTGGCGGTTCCCCTTGGAGTACGCGCGGGTCTTCTTGCCCGGGTCGAGGTCGAACCGGTCGAGCAGCTCGGCACGCCGGCGTGGGTCGACCGTCCCGCGCAGCCCCGCGAGCACGTCGATCGCCTCGCCGCCCGTGAGCGAGGGCCACAGGCTCACGTCGCCGGGCACGGAGGCGAGGCGCCGGTGGAGCGCGACGGCGTCCGCCCAGGGGTCTGCGCCGAGCACGCGTGCCGACCCGCCGTCGGCCCGCAGCAGGCCGAGCAGCACCCGCAGGGTGGTGGACTTCCCGGCGCCGTTCGGCCCCAGGAACCCGTGCACCTCCCCGCGCTCGACGGTCAGGTCGAGACCGTCGAGCGCGCGCACGCGGCCGAAGGACTTGGTGAGCTCGCGGACGTCGATGACTGCACTCATGTCGGGCCCTCTCCCGGGACGTCGGACGACGGTGCGGAGGCGTCGCGGGGCGTCGTCCCGGGCGGGTCCGCGGTGTACCGCTCGCGGCGTGGCTCAGGAGCACGTGCTGCGGTCGGGGGCGTCCGTGACCGCGGACCTCGGCGCACGCCGCTGCGGTGAGCGCACGTCCTCACCCAAACAGCCGCCCCGATGCGCTGCAAGGTGCTCTCAGGGCCCTCACAGTGCCTCGGGGACGCCCGGGCGCGGCCCGGGAACGGCTGTCACCGGCCGCGTCGTCCACCGCCGCGGTTGCCGACCCCGGGCACCCCCCGCAGGATCGGTGCTACGACACCGCAGGCCCGGGACCGCGGCCGCGCGCCGCGCTCCGCCCGCGGGCGAGAGGAGAGCTCCGATGACCACGCAGCATGAGGGACGAGTCGCACCGGAGCGAGGGGACGCACGATGAGCGAGCGCCGCAGCACCACGAAGGCACAGACGGCCCCCGACCCGGAGGACCCGCGCAAGCCGGACGACCCGACGGACATGAGCAAGCGGGGCTGGAAGTACTCGCTCCGACGCACGGTGCGCGAGTTCGGCCACGACCAGTGCACCGACCTGGCCGCCGCGCTCACCTACTACGCGGTGCTCGCGATCTTCCCCGCGCTCATCGCGCTCATCTCGGTGCTCGGCGTGTTCGGGCAGGGCAAGAGCACGACCGACGCCCTCGTCGAGCTCGCCGGCGGGCTCGGCCCCGCGGAGACGACCGACACGATCAAGGGCGTCATCGACGGGCTGCAGACGAACCAGGGCGCGGGCCTCGGCCTCGTCCTCGGCCTCGCGGGCGCCCTGTGGTCGGCCTCGGGGTACGTCGGGGCGTTCAGCCGCGCGATGAACCGCATGTACGAGATCGACGAGGGCCGCCCGATCTGGAAGCTCCGCCCGGTGATGCTGCTGGTGACTCTGATCAGCGTGATCCTCACGGCGCTCGGCGCGCTCATCCTCGCCGTCAGCGGGCCCGTCGCCCAGGCGATCGGGGACGCCGTCGGCCTCGGGGACCAGGCCGTGACGATCTGGAACATCGCGAAGTGGCCCGTGCTGCTCGCGATCGTCATCGTGGTGGTCGCGATCCTGTACTATGCGACGCCGAACGTGCAGCAGCCGAAGTTCCGCTGGATGAGCACGGGTGCGCTCATCGCGATCGTCGTGTGGGCCCTGGCGTCCGCGGCCTTCGGCTTCTACGTCGCGAACTTCGGCAGCTACGACAAGACCTACGGCTCGCTCGCCACCGTGATCATCTTCCTGCTGTGGCTCTGGATCACGAACCTCGCGCTGCTCTTCGGCGCGGAGTTCGACGCCGAGGTCGAGCGCGGGCGCGAGCTCGAGGCCGGCATCGCGGCCGAGGAGTCGATCCAGCTGCCGCCGCGCGACACGCGCGCGAGCGACAAGAAGGCGAAGAAGGCCGAGAAGGACGTCGAGGACGGCCGCTCGCTGCGCCGCCGCCGGGCCGCCGAGCTCGAGGCCGAGGGCAAGGGGCCGTCGAGCGGGGACGCCGACGGCGAGCAGGGACGCGCGGGCGACACCCGCCGGGAGCGCCGCTGACCCCCGACCCCGGCGTGCGGCTCCTGCTGCTGGCCGACACCCACCTGCCGACGCGGGCGCGGGACCTCCCGGCGGAGGTGTGGGCGGCGGTCGACGCGGCGGACGTCGTGCTGCACGCCGGGGACTGGGTCGACGTCACGCTCCTCGACGCGCTCGAGCAGCGGGCCCGGCGGCTCGTCGGCTGCTGGGGCAACAACGACGGGCCGGCCCTGCGGGCGCGCCTGCCGGAGGTCGCCCGCGTCCAGCTCGGGGGGCTGCACGTCGGGGTCGTGCACGAGACGGGCGCCTCGACCGGGCGCGAGGCCCGCGCCGACGCGGCCTACCCGGACCTCGACGTGCTGGTGTTCGGGCACAGCCACATCCCCTGGGACACCACGACGCCGCGCGGGCTCCGGCTGCTCAACCCCGGCTCGCCGACCGACCGCCGGCGCCAGCCCGCGTGCACCTACCTGACGGCGCGGGCGCAGGACGGCGCGCTGCACGACGTCGAGCTCCACCGGCTGCCGGTGCGCGCCGCGCGCTGACCGGCACCGCGCGGTGCCGCCGGCGCCCCGCTCGCACGAACGGCGCGAGCCGGCCGACCGCTCAGAGCAGCGAGCGCCGGCTCCGGCCCGCGACGGCCGCCGTGAGGATCGCGTCGATCGCGAACGCCGACGCGTGCGCGAGGTCGACCGCCTCGGGGTCGAGCAGCCACTGGACCTGCAGCCCGTCCATCACGGCGAGGACCGCGGCGGCGGCGGCGTCGAGCTCGCGGTCGGCCGGCGGGTCGTCGGGATCGCACACCTCGTGCAGCGCGGCCCCGACGTCGGCGCGCAGCTGGGTGTACCGGTGCCGGAACCAGTCCTTCGCCGGGTGGCCCTCGGTGACCGACTCCGCGGACAGCACCGCGTACGTCTGGACGATCCCGGCACGGTCGGCGTTGAGCCGCGCGGTCGTCACGAGGTGCCGGAAGAGGTCGAGGCCGCCCGGGATGTGCTGGCCCTCGAGGTGCTCGACGTCCGTCTTGTCGCGGAAGTCGAGCATCTCGAGGAGCAGCAGGTCCTTGGACCCGAAGTGGTGGAGGACGCCCGCGTGCGTCATGCCGACCTGGTCGGCGATCTCCGCGAGCGAGCCGTTCTTGTACCCCCGGCTGCCGAACGTGGTGATGGCGGCGCGCAGGATGTCCTCGCGCCGTCGGGCGGTCTCCTCGCGGGGCCGCTGGGCGCGTCGTGGCGCACGTGTCGACATGACCGTCACCATACTGTGACCCAGGTCATTACTGACAGGTTAGTAATGCGTGATTCGATGGCCTCTGTCCGGCGACGACGCCCGCATCGGAGACCCTGTGACGACCACGCACTCCCCCGCCGCGCCCGGTTCGGAGCCGGGCTGGACGACCTGGCGGTACGACGACGCGTACCAGGTGCTCGCCGCCGAGGCCGACGCGGTGCGCCTCGAGGTCGACGTCACCAACACCGGCCCGCGGCGCGGCACGGCGACCGTCGAGGTGTACCTCGAGGCGGAGCCGGTCGACGGGCTGGACCGCCCCGAGCGCTGGCTCGCCGGGCACACGACCGTGACGGCCGAGTCCGGGACCCGCACCGCCGCGACCGTGCGGCTGCCCCGGCGCACGTTCGAGGTCTGGGACGCGTCCCGCCGCCGGTGGACCACGCCGCCCGTGCGGTACCGCGCACGCATCGGTCGCTCCGTGCGCGAGCTGCCGCTGACCGTCGAGGTCGTCCCGCTCGGCGTCCCCACCGCGCGCCTCGGTGGCGCGGGCACCGGACGCGCCCGGCGCTGACCCCCCCGGCACCCCCGCGGGGCCTCGGCGGTCGCACCGCCCCGCGCGGGGCCACCGTCACCGGCGCCCAGCCCTGGCCGCCCGCCTGCACCCGGGCGTCGGCGGCGTCGGGCACCGGAGACCGGTCAGAGCCGCGCCTCGAAGCGCGCGGTCAGCAGCGCCTCCGGCTGCGACGACGGCCCGACGAGCACCTCGAACGCCCCGGCCTCGACGACCCGGTTCCCCGCCGCGTCCACGACGGTGCACGCCGCGACGGGGAGCACGAGCTCGACGGTCTCGGCCGCGCCGGGCGGCACCTCCACCCGCCGGTACGCCTTGAGCTCCCGGTCCGCCCAGCTCACGGACGCCACGGCGTCGCGCACGTAGAGCTGCACCACCTCGTGGGCCGGGCGCTCCCCGACGTTGCGGACGGTGACCCGGGCGCGGACGGTGTCGCGGACCGTGTACTCGTTGGCGTCCAGCCGCAGGTCCTCGTAGACGACCTCGCTGTAGCCGAGGCCGTGACCGAAGGGGAACGCCGGCCGCTGCGTGAGGTCGGCGTACCGGTCGCCGTGCTGGCCGCGGATCTGGTTGTAGTACGTCGGCTGCTGACCGACGTGCCGGACGAACGAGACCGGCAGCCTGCCCGCGGGCTCGACGACGCCGAGCAGCATCTCGGCCAGCGCCTGACCGCCCTGCATACCGGGGTTCGCGGCCCACACGAGGGCGGCGGCGCGGTCGACGGACGGAGGCAGCACCAGCGGCTTCGACGCCAGCAGGACGACCACGGTGGGCGTCCCCGTGGCCACGACGGCGTCGAGCAGCGCGACCTGCGACCCGACGAGCTCCAGGGTGGCGGTCGAGCGCGCCTCACCGACGAGCTCGATCCGGTCACCGACGACGACGACGGCGACGTCCGCCGCGGCCGCGGCCTCGACCGCGGCGGCGAGCTGGTCCTCGTCGACCGGCGCCGGGACGACGACCGGCCAGCGCGGCTGCCCGTCGGGGAACCGGTCCCCCTCGGGGTCGGGCTCGAGCGTGAGGATCTCGGCGCCGCGGGCGTGGTCGACGGACCAGCCCGCCGGGACCGTCGCCCGCAGCCCGTCGAGCACCGTGCGGATCATCGAGCGGGGGTGGCCGTCCGGCATCCAGTCGACCTGGCCCGAGCTGCCTGCCCAGTCGCCGAGCTGCGCCTGCGCGTCGTCGGCGAGCGGCCCGAGGACCGCGACGCGCCGGGCCGGGCCGTGCCCGACCGCGCGGCCCGTGGTGTCCGTGGTGCCCGGGGTGAGCGGCAGCACGCCGTCGTTGCGCAGCAGCACGAGCGACCGGCGGGCGACCTCGAGGTTCAGCGCCGCGTGCTCGGGCGCACCCACGCACGCGCGGATGCGCGCCGCGTCGGGCACGCGCGGGTCCTCGAACAGCCCGAGCTCGAACTTGAGCGTGAGGATGCGGGCGACGGCGCGGTCGAGGTCGGGCTCCGCGAGCAGTCCGCGGTCGACGGCCTCCAGCGCGCCCTCGAAGAACCGGGGCGTGGCCATGATCATGTCGTTGCCGGCCCGCACCGCGGCGGCGGCGGCGTGCGCGAGGTCCGGCTGCACCTTCTGCTCCCACACCATGCGGCCCACGTTGTCCCAGTCGGTGACGAGGATGCCGGTGTAGCCCCACTCGCCGCGCAGCACCTCGGTGAGCAGCCACTCGTTCACCGTGATCGGGACGCCGTCGAGGGTCTGGTAGCCGAGCATGAACGTGCGGCACCCCTCCCGGGCGACCCGCTCGAACGGCGGCAGGAACCACGAGCGCAGCTTGCGGTGGGACAGGTCCGCCTCGCTCGCGTCCCGGCCACCCTGCGTCTCGGAGTAACCGGCGAAGTGCTTCGCCGAGGCGAGCACGGCGGTGGGGTCGTGGAGCCCGCCGCCCTGGTACCCCCGCACCATCGCCGAGGCGAGCTCGCCGATGAGGTGCGGGTCCTCGCCGAACGTCTCGTCGACGCGGCCCCACCGCAGGTCGCGGGCGATGCAGAGCACCGGGGAGAACGTCCAGTGGATGCCGGTCGCGGCCGCCTCGATGGCGGTCGCGCGCGCCACCCGCTCCACGAGCCCGGCGTCCCACGCGGCCGCCATGCCCAGCTGGGTCGGGAAGATCGTCGCGCCCTCGAAGAAGGAGTGGCCGTGGATGCAGTCCTCCGCGACCAGCAGCGGGATGCGCAGCGGCGTGCGGGCGACGAGCTCGTGCTGGCGGGCGAGGTGCTCGGGCGACGCGTGCAGGATCGAGCCGACGTGGCGCTCCAGCACCTGGTCGTCGATGCCCTCGCGCGCGTCGAGCTGCATCATCTGCCCGACCTTCTGCTCCACGCTCATGCGGGAGACCAGGTCGGCGACGCGCTCGTCGACCGGCAGCGCCGGGTCGAGGTACGGGGCGGTGCCGACGTCGGTGGCGGTCACGCGTCCTCCCGGGCGGACGGCGTGGTCCGCACGGCCGTCACGGCGTCGTTGACGTCGAGGCCCCGCTTCTTCATCGCGCGGGCGCGTTCCCCGGCCGACCGCAGGCGCGGGTTGACGTACTCGTCGATGCCGAAGTTGATGAGCGAGAGCGCCACGCCGATCGCGGCGATGCACAGCCCCGGCGGCAGGAACCACCACCACTGGTTCTGCCGGAACGCCCCCTGGGCGCTGGCCCAGTTGAGGATCGTCCCCCAGTTGTAGGTGTTCACCGGGATCACCCCGATGTAGGAGAGCGTCGTCAGCCCGAGGATGGCGGCGGTCACGGTGCCGACGAAGCTCGCGGCGATGAGCGCCATGAGGTTGGGCAGCATCTCGTGGCCGATGATGCGGCGCAGCGGCTCGCCGTTCGCGCGGGCGGCCTGGACGAAGTCCCGGTTGCGCAGCGACATCGTCTGCGCGCGCAGCACCCGGGCCCCCCACGCCCAGCCGGTGAGGCCCAGCACGGCGGCGATCACGACGAGCGGCGGGTCGTCGAACATCGAGGCCACGATGATGATCAGCGGCAGGCCCGGGATGACGAGGAAGACGTTCGTCAGCGCCGAGAGGCTCTCGCTGCGCCAGCCGCGCAGGTAGCCCGCGACGACCCCGACGACGACCGCGATGATCGTCGCCATGATCGCGGCGAGGAAGCCGACGACGATCACCCCGCGGGTGCCGTGCACGACCTGGCTGAGCACGTCCTCGCCGAGGTGGGTGGTGCCGAGCCAGTGCTCCGCCGACGGCGGCTGCAGGCGCGCGGTGTTGTCGACCTTGGTCGGCGAGTACGGCGCGAGGACGTCGGCGAGGACCGCGACGAGCACGAAGAACCCGAGGATCGCCAGGCCGGTGATCGACTTGCGGTTGCGGAACATCGCGAAGGCGGAGCCCAGGCGGGCGCGGGCCGACGCCCTCGGACGCGGTGCGCGCTCGGTCGGGAGGCCGGGCGCCGGTTCCGTGCGGAGGTCGGTGGTCATGGTTCAGGCCTCCGTCTGGCGGGTGCGCGGATCGAGGAACGCGTACGCGACGTCGGCGAGGATGTTGGCGACGAGCACGGACAGCGTGATGACGAGGAACACGCCCTGCATCAGGGCGTAGTCCTTCGCGTTGGTGGCGTCCAGGAGCAGCTTCCCGACGCCGGGGTAGCTGAAGACCATCTCCATGACGATCGTGCCGCCGACGATGAACCCGATCGACAGCGCGAAGCTCTGGATCTGCGGGAGCACGGCGTTGCGTGCGGCGTAGCGCCAGAGCACGCGGCTGTTCGGCAGACCCTTGGCCTGCGCCACCGTGACGTAGTCCTCGTCGAGCACCGTGAGCATCATGTTGCGCATGCCCAGCATCCAGCCGCCGAGCGAGGCGATGACGATGGTCACCGCGGGCAGCGTGCCGTGGTGGATGACCTGGCCGACGAACTCCGCCGACCACTCGGGCCGCATCCCCACGCCGTAGGCCTTGCCGATGGGGAACCAGCGGAGGTTCACCGAGAACAGCGCGATCCCCAGGAGCCCGAGCCAGAAGTACGGGATCGTGGCGAGGAACGTGGTCACGGGGATGAGCGCGTCGAGCCGGCTGCCCCGGCGCCAGCCGACGACCGCCCCGCCGACCGTCCCGACCGCGAACGAGACGACGGTCGCGAAGCCCACGAGGCCGACGGTCCACGGCAGCGCCTGGCTGATCACCTCGGTGACCGGCCGCAGCCCGTGCAGCAGCGAGACGCCGAGGTCGCCCCGCAGCAGCAGGACCCAGTAGTCGACGTACTGCTGCACCAGGGTCTTGTCGGTGTCGAGGCCGAGCAGCGAGCGCAGCGCGTCGGCCGCCTCCGGGCTGACGTTGCGGTTGCGGGACAGGTACTGGCTGACCGCGTCGCCCTTCATCATGCGCGGCAGGACGAAGTTGATCGTGACCGCGGCCCAGAGGGTGAACAGGTAGAACGCGGCGCGTCCCGCGAGGAACCGCCACGGGACGCGCGAGCGGCCCCGGACGGCGGTGGTCGCCGTCGTGCCGGCCTCGACGGCGTCCTCGGTCGGGAGCTGGGGCTGGACGGCGGTCACCGGACGCCCCCGTCCACGCCGGACACCGAGGCGAAGTGCGTCTCGGGGTCGGGCGACGCCGCGCGCAGGGCGCGGGTGTAGGGGTCCTGCGGACGGAGGATGACGTCGTCGGCCGGGCCGCTCTCGACGACCCGTCCTTGGTTGAGCACCATGATCTCGTCGCTGAAGTGCCGCGCGGTCGCCAGGTCGTGCGTGATGTAGAGCACGCCGAGCCCTTCCTCGCGTCGCAGGTCGGCGAGCAGGTTGAGCACCCCGAGGCGGATGGAGACGTCGAGCATCGAGACCGGCTCGTCGGCCACGAGCAGGCGCGGCCGGGAGGCCAGCGCCCGGGCGATCGCGACGCGCTGCCGCTGGCCGCCCGACAGCTCGTGCGGACGGCGGTCGATCACCACGTCGGGGTCGAGGCGCACCCGCTCGAGCAGCCGCCGCACCTCGTCGTCCAGCCCGGCCCGGGGCACCACGTCGTCGAGGCGCAGCGGGCGCTCGAGGTGGTAGCGCACGGAGTGGTACGGGTTGAGCGACGCGAACGGGTCCTGGAAGACCATGCGCAGCTTCTGGCGGTAGGCCCGCAGCCCGGCCCCGCGGCGCGGGATCGGCTCCCCGTCGAGGCGGACCTGCCCGCTCGTCGGCGTCTCGAGCTGCGTGAGGATCTTCGCGATCGTCGACTTGCCGCTGCCGGACTGGCCGACGAGCCCGATCGTCTGGCCGGACGTCAGGGTGAAGCTGACGTCGTCGAGCGCCTTGATGTGGCCTGCGCCGCGGACCGCGTAGGTCTTGGTGACGCGGTCGAACTCCAGGACGGTCATCGCGCGACCACTCCTCTCTCTCCGGTCAGGCGGGGGAAGGACGACAGCAGCGTCTTCGTGTACGCGTCCCGCGGGCTCGTCCAGATGTTCTCCGCGGTGTCGAGCTCGACGATCTCCCCCGCGCGCATGATCGCGATGCGGTCGCTGATCTCCAGCAGCAGCGGCAGGTCGTGCGTGATGAAGACGACGGTGAAGCCGAACCGGTGCCGCAGCTGGGAGATCTGCTGGAGGATCTCGCGCTGCACCAGGACGTCGAGGGCGGTCGTCGGCTCGTCCATCACCATGAGCTGCGGGCGCAGGGCGAGCGCCATCGCGATCATCACGCGCTGGCGCATGCCGCCCGACAGCTCGTGCGGGAACGAGCGCCGGCGCTGCCGGCCGACCTTGACGATCTCGAGCACCTCGTCGACGGCCTCGCGGCGCTCCGCCCGGGACATCGCGGGACGGTGCACCTCGAAGACGTCCTCGAGCTGCGACCCGACGGTGGCCACGGGGTTCAGCGCGTTCATCGCCCCCTGGAAGACCATCGAGATCTTGTCCCAGCGGAACCGGCGCATCTGCTCGGCGTCGAGTCGGTCGATGACGACGTCCTCGCCCGAGCTGTCGTGGAACACCACCGAGCCGCTCGTGATGACCGCGGGCGCCTTGAGCAGGCGCTGCAGGCCGTACGCGAGCGTGGTCTTGCCGCAGCCGCTCTCCCCGGCGAGCCCGAGGATCTCGCCGCGGCGGAGCTCGAGGGTGACGTTCTTGACCGCCTCGACGGGAGGGTCGACGTCGTACACGACGGAGAAGTCGCGGACGCTCAGCAACGAATCGCGCATGGGTGCGTGCTCGCTCTCGTGGTTGTCGAGGACGGGGCGGGTGCGCACG
>NZ_BJLR01000027.1 GCF_006538745.1 Cellulomonas cellasea
GGGTGCGCACGGCACCCGCCCCGTCGTGGACCGGATCTACTCGGCGGGCTCCAGGTTCGTCAGGACCTGGACGATCCCCGGCTGCGTCGGGTCGGCGGACGCGTACGCGTCCTCCTCCGACGGCCACCCGACGTAGTTGCGGGTGTTGAACTCACCGAGCAGCGGGTGCGAGCCGAGCGGGATGGCCGGAACGTGCTCGACGAACGCCTTCTGCAGCACGGCGGAGGCGGCCGCCCGGTCCTCGTCGGAGGCCGCAGTGGCGTACGTGTTCAGCGCCTGCGTGACCGCGGGGTCCTCGAAGCGGCCGAAGTTGAACTGCGCCTTGCCGTCGACGATCCACTTGGGGTCCATCGTCGAGGTGTAGAGGCCGTACGCGTTCCCCGTGTCCTCGAGCCAGTGGATGATCGCCTGGAAGGTGCCCTCCTGGCGGGCGGCGTCCCAGCCGCCCCAGTCGGGCTGGTCCACGACGACCTCGATGCCGAGCGCCTCGTTCAGCTCCTCGGCGATCAGTGCCTGCTCCGTGTTCCAGTCGCTCCAGCCGGCGGGCACGGAGATCGAGAAGGACACCCGCTCGCCGTCGGGGTCGATCAGGGCCTCGTCCTTCCAGGTGTAGCCGGCCTCGGTGAGGATCTGCCGGGCCTTGTCGACGTCGACCGAGTAGGACTCGTCCGCGAGCTCGGGGACGATCTCGTCCGCCAGCACGGAACCGAGCCCGGTGACGCTCCAGACGGGCTCGCTCGCGCCCTCACGGGCGACGTCGACGTAGTCCTGGCGGTCGATGGTCCACGCGAGCGCCTTGCGCAGCGCGACGTTGTTGAACGGCTTCGTCTGCAGGTTCATGAACAGCGTGCCGGAGCCCGCGGTGGGCGAGGCCAGGAAGTGGTTGTCCTCGTCGGCGGACAGGTAGCTGTCCTCGATCTGCGGGATGAACGCCTGCGCCCAGTCGGCGTCGCCGGAGACGAGCGCGGTCGTGAGGGCGGCGTTGTCGCCGTAGGAGATGTAGTGCAGCTCGGGCACGGCGAGCTCGCCGCCCCAGTAGGTCGGGTTCGCGGTGAGCGTGACCGACTCGGTGGACCACGAGTCCAGCACGTACGGACCGGTGCCGACGGCCAGGCCGTCCTCCGTCAGCGGGTCCGTGTTGGGGTCCGCGATGTTCTCCCAGATGTGCTTGGGCACGATCGGGGTGTGCAGCGCGCGCGCCTGGGCGGTGTAGAGGGAGTTCGCGAACTTCAGGGTGATGGTGTCGCCGTCGACCGTCGCGCCCTCGTAGTTCAGCCCCGAGGTGTCGGTGAGCGTGCCGTTGAGGTACTGGTCGAAGGTGAAGACGATGTCCTCACCCGTGAACTCCGTGCCGTCGCTCCACGTCACGCCGCTGCGCGGGACGACCGTGAGCTCGGTGTAGTCGTCGTTCCACTCCACCGACTCCGCGAGCCACGGGGTGGTGCCGAGGTCGCCGGTGGGGTTCACGAGCGCCATCGGCTCGAAGATCACCTTGGCGTAGCCGTACTTCGAGGCCGACGAGTCGCCCAGGTACGGGTTGTGGGACTCGGTGGTGATCGCGCCGTCCGGCTTCGCGATCGTCAGGGCGGCGCCCTCTTGCGCAGGGTTGTCGGCGGCGCCGTCCTGTCCCGACGCGCAGGCGGTCAGCACGAGCGCCGTCGCGACGCTCAGGGTGACGAGGGAGGACCGTAGCTTCATTGCTTCTCCTTCGATGTGCGGGGTGCGGTGCGGCCGCGACCCCAGGGCGCTCTCCACGATGAGGGTGCGCGGCGTGAACTTACCGAGGAGTCAGTAAGTATGTAAACGCGTGGTGTCGACCCGAGACCATCTCGATGCACGATCGTGACCTGAACAAACGGACGCCCCTCGGGTGGGACGTGGCCCGCGGGTAGCGTGCCCGGCATGCGACTGCGACAGCTCGCCTGGCGGGCCTGCTACGAGCTGCTCGCGGCGCGCGTGCGGCGCCCCGAGTGGGCGTTCATGAACTACGGCTACGCCCCGCTCGAGGACGCGGCTCCACCGCTCGTGCTCGAGCCCGCGGACGAGGTCGACCGGCTGTGCGTCCAGCTCTACGCGCACACGCTCGAGGGCGTCGACGTCGCGGGCACCGACGTGCTCGAGGTCGGCTCGGGGCGCGGGGGCGGGGCGTCGTGGGTCGCGCGGTCGCTCGCCCCGCGGTCGACGACCGGGCTCGACTTCTCGGGCGCCGCGGTCGGGCTCGCCCGGCGCGACCGCCGCGGCCCGGGGCTGCGGTTCGTGCGCGGGGACGCCCAGGCGATGCCGTTCCCGGACGCCTCGTTCGACGTCGTGGTCAACGTCGAGTCGTCGCACTGCTACGGCTCGGTGGAGCAGTTCGTCGCCGAGGTGCACCGCGTGCTGCGCCCCGGCGGGACCTTCGTGTGGGCCGACCTGCGCAGCGCCGAGGACGTCGTCGCCACCCGGGCGCAGCTCGCGTCGAGCGGGCTCGTGCCGGTCCGCCAGCGCGACATCACCGCCGAGGTGCTGCACGCGCTCCGGCTCGACGACGCGCGCAAGGCCGAGCTCGTGCGCGCGTGGATCCCGCGGCCGTTCCAGCGCGTCTTCCGGCCGTTCGCCGGGCTCGAGGGCACGCGCAACCACGAGGGCTTCGCGGACGGCAGCCTGCGCTACCTGAGCGCCCGGCTCGTCCGCCCGGCCTGACCTCGGCCGCGCCGCCGACCCCCCGGGCGCGCGTCCGCGGCCCGGGAGCGCGTGCCCGGGGGATGATGGGGCGCCGGCGCCGGGCCGGCCGTCAGCACGGCCGGCCGCGCCGCGCGCCGCGAGGGAGGCAGCACCATGACCGTCGTCGACAACGCCGTCTACGTCACCGGGCGCCGGCACAGCGAGCCCCGCTCCCTGTCGCAGACCTTCGAGACGCTGCGCGAGGCGAAGGGCATGGCGTGGATCGGCCTGTACCGGCCCGACACGCTCGAGATCACCTCGGTCGCGCACGAGTTCGACATCCACCCGCTCGCGGTCGAGGACACCGTCAAGGCCCACCAGCGCCCCAAGCTCGAGCGCTACGGCGACGTGCTCTTCACGGTGCTGCGGCCTGCGCGGTACATCGACTCCGAGGAGCGCGTCGAGTTCGGCGAGCTGCACGTGTTCACCGGGCGCGACTTCGTGCTGACCGTCCGGCACGCCGAGTCGCCCGACCTCGCGCGCGTGCGCCGGCGCATGGAGGCGACGCCCGGGCTGCTCGCCCGCGGGTCCGAGGCGGTGCTCTACGCGATCCTCGACGAGGTCGTCGACGAGTACGCGCCCGTCGTGGCGGGGCTGCAGAACGACATCGACGAGATCGAGGACGAGCTGTTCGCGGGCGACCCGAACGTCTCGCGGCGCATCTACGAGCTGTTCCGCGAGGTCATGGCGTTCCAGCGCGCGACGCACCCGCTGCTCGACATGCTCGAGGGGCTCGCGGCCGGCGCCTCGAAGTACGACGTCGACGAGGAGCTGCGCCGCAGCCTGCGCGACGTCCAGGACCACGTCGTACGGGTCGTGGAGCGCGTCGACGCGTTCCGGGCGCTGCTGCAGAACGCGCTCACCGTCAACGCGACCGTCGTCGCCGAGCGGCAGAACGAGGAGATGCGCGCGATGACGCAGGCGAGCCTCGACCAGAACGAGGAGGTCAAGAAGATCTCCTCCTGGGCGGCGATCCTGTTCGCGCCCGCGCTCGTGGGGACCGTGTACGGGATGAACTTCGAGCACATGCCCGAGCTCGACTGGCGCTACGGGTACCCGCTCGCGCTCGCGCTCATGGTCGCCGGCTCGCTCGCGCTGTTCGCGGTCTTCCGGGCCCGCAAGTGGCTCTGAGCGGGACTCAGGCGCCCGGCGGGCCCCCGGAGCCCGGGCGCGGGTCCAGCCGGAGCTGACCCTCGGTGGTCCAGTGCACGAGCACGAGCGTCGCGTCGTCCTGCAGGACGCCCCGCTGCCGGGCGAGGATCTCGGTGCACAGCCGGCGCACGACCTCGGGCAGCGGCGTGCCGGTGCCCGACTGCCGCTCCAGGTAGCCGCGCAGCCCGTCGGCCCCGAACGGGACGCCGCGCGCGTCCCGGGCCTCGGTGATCCCGTCGCTGTACAGCACCACGATGTCGCCGGGCTCGAGCTGCTCCTCCCCCACGGACACGTGCGTCGCCTCGAGCCCGAACAGCGTCCGGCGACCGTCCTGGAGCGTGCGCACGACGCGCCCGTCGCGCAGCACGAGCGGGTACGGGTGGCCCGCGGCCACGTAGCGCAGCCGCCCGGTCGTGAGGTCGAGCCGCGCGACGACCCCGGTCGCGAACGTCGCGCCCCCGAACTGGTCGACGAGCGCGGTGTGCACCGCCTGCGCCTGGTCGAACAGCGAGCGCCCCTCGCGCCGCGCGTTGCGGTACGCGGAGACCGCGGTCGCGGCGACCAGGCCAGAGCCGAGGTCGTGGCCCGTGGCGTCGAAGATCGCGACGTGCGCGTGCTCCTCGGACAGCGCGACGTCGAACACGTCCCCGCCGACGGACCCGGACGGCTCGAGCCGGCCGCTGACCAGCACGCGGTCCGTCCCCGACGTCAGCGGCGGGAGCAGCTGCCAGACGAGCTCGGCCGCGACGGTGCGGTGCTCGCTGCGCCGCACGCCGTCGAGGCCGTCGCCGTAGCGGCTGACGCCGGTCAGCACGTGCCCGAGGTAGTGCGCGAACCACCAGCACTGCTCGTGCAGCGCCGGGTCCTCGAGCATGGCGGCGTCGGGCACCATGACGTCGAGGACGCCGAGCCGCTCGACGCCGTCGAGCACCGGGATCCACAGCCGCGCCCGGCCACCCGACGTCGAGGACTGCGCCTCGAGCATCCGGAACGCGCGGCCCGGGAGCGTCCCGTGCAGGCTCAGCGTGGTGCGCCCGCCCGCGTGGGCGCCGCCCGGGACCGGCGCGAGCCGCGTGCCCGCGTAGTCGACGAGGTACAGCACGGCGCGCACGCCGAGCGCCTGCGCGGCGCGGTCGACGACGGTCGCGAGCCGGTCCGGCGGCGCGAGGTGCGCCCCGCGCAGCAGCTCGACGAGCGCCGGGAGCGCGCCGGCGTCGCGAGCGGGCTCCCGGCCGCGGCGGACGTACGGCGCCCGGGCGGCCGGCGCGAGCTCGTCGAGGGCCTCGTTGACGACCGACGCGACGACGTCCCGCTCCAGGGCCGGGAGCGTGCCGAGGCCGTCGAGGAACAGGTCGAGCTCGACGGGGTCGGCGTCGCCCCCGAGCGCGAAGCAGCGCACCCAGACGTCCTCGGTGGTGAGCCCCGCGCGCTGCATGACCGCCCGGATCGCGTGCCGCTGGCGGTTCTCCGAGACGGTCACGGCGGGCTCAGCGCGTCCGGCGGTGCGCGCCCGTGACGAGCCGGGTGGCCGCGTCGTGCACCGAGACGCCGTCGCGGTGCGCGAGCGCGAGCAGGTGCGCGAACGCGGCCTCCTCGGTCGTCCCGTCGCGGCCCATGATCACGCCCTTGGCCTGGTTGACGACGTCCCGCCTCCGCAGCGTCGCCCGCAGGTCCTCCCCCAGCCGGCCCGCGCGGCGGTAGCTCTGCACGTTCGTCACGAGCACCGCGGCCTGGGCGGCGAGCAGCGCCAGCACGTGCTCGTCGCCCGTGGTGAACGCCCCGGGCGACGCGCCGTAGACCTTGAGGGCACCGACCGCCGCGTCGCCGGCGACGAGGGGGGCGCTGACGACGGCGTGCACGCCGGCCGCGCGCGCGGCGGGGGTCCACCGCGGCCAGCGGTCCTCGGCGCCCAGGTCGTCGGCCCGCACGACCGCGCGGTCCGCCCACGCCGCCAGGCACGGGCCCTCGTCGAGCTGGTACTGCAGCGCGTCGGCGGTCAGGACGAGCGGGCCGGAGGCGGCGACGCTCTGCGGTCCGCCGCCCGAGCCGGTGAGCGTCACCCCGGCGCCCGCCGCACGGGGCACGGCGTGCGTCGCGACGGACGTCAGGAGGGTCAGCGTCGAGCCGACGGTGTCCTCCGACAGCAGGAGCCCGCCCATGCGCGCGAACACCGTCATGAGCTGGTCACCAGCGGGGACCTCGGGTGCCACGGTGCCTCCTGCCCCAGGAGCGGACCCCTCGACGGTATACCCAACGCCCGGCTTCTCCCGGATCCTCTCGGTTGCAGCCCCCGGAGCGCGGTGGCAGCGTGAGGAGTCCTTCCTGCAGCGCGGAGGCCCCGTCCGGCCCACGCTCGAAGGAGCTCCATGACCCGCAGGACCACCCTGGGCGCCGTCGCCGGCGTCCTCGCGCTCGGCGCCCTCGCCGCCGCCCGGAGCCGCAGCGGCGCCGTCCCCGACCGCTGGCACGTCGTCACGATCCACCGCGACCCGGCGGACGTCGACGTCACCGCGGCGGGCCGCCCCCGGCCGCTCGCCGAGCTCGGCGAGGCGGTCGAGCTGCGCGTCTCCGTCGCCCCCGGGGACCGCGGCACCGAGCTCGCTGCCCGGGTGCGCCCCGACAGCGGGCTGTCCGGGTCCGACGCGCGCGACCTCGACGAGCACGTGCGGCGGGCGCTGCGCGACACGCGCTGCCTGCTCGAGACGGGCGAGGTCCTGCGGCCCGACGACCTCGGCACGTCCCGCGCGACGCTCACGAACTTCCCCCTGCGGCTCGCGCTGCGCAAGGCCAAGACGGGAGGCCGGCTGTGAAGGCGCTGATGTGGGAGGGCGTGAACAAGCTCGCCGTCGGGGAGGTCCCGGACCCGCGCATCCTCAACGACCAGGACGTGATCGTGCGCGTCCTGCGGACCGTCACGTGCGGCTCCGACCTGCACCTGCTGAGCGGCTACATGCCGACGATGCAGGCGGGCGACGTCATCGGCCACGAGTTCCTGGGCGAGGTCGTCGAGGTCGGCCCGGGCGTCCGCACGCACCACGTGGGCGACCGCGTCGTGGTGTGCTCGTTCGTCTCGTGCGGGCGGTGCTGGTACTGCGCGCACGGCCTGTACGCCGCGTGCGACAACGGCAACACCAACCCGGTGATCGGCGAGACGCTGTGGGGCTTCGCGCCTGGCGGCTGCTTCGGGTACTCGCACGCGATGGGCGGCAACGCGGGCAGCCACGCCGAGTACGTGCGCGTCCCGTTCGCGGACGTCGGGGCGTTCCGGGTGCCGGACGGCGTGAGCGACGAGCGTGCGGTCTTCGCGTCCGACGCCGCGCCGACCGGGTGGATGGGCGCCGAGGACGGCGGGGTCTCCCCCGGCGACGTCGTCGCGGTCTGGGGCGCCGGCGGGGTCGGGCAGATGGCGGCGCGCGCCGCGATGCTGCTCGGCGCCGAGCGCGTGCTCGTGATCGACCGGCTGCCCGAGCGCCTCGAGCAGGTCACTCGGCACATCGGGGCGGACGTGCTCGACTACTCGCGCGTCGACGTGGGCGAGGCGCTGCTCGAGGCGACGGGCGGGCGCGGGCCGGACGTGTGCATCGAGGCGGTCGGCATGGAGGCCCACTCGACCGGGCCGGCCTACGCGTACGACAAGGCGAAGCAGTGGCTGCGCCTGCAGTCGGACCGCCCGACGGCCGTGCGCGAGGCGGTCTACCACGCGCGCAAGGGCGGCACGGTGTTCGTGCTCGGCGTCTTCGCGGGCGTCGTCGACACGTTCCCGCTCGGGGCCATCGTCAACAAGGGGCTGACCGTCAAGGGCTCGCAGATGCACGGGCAGCGCTTCATCCCGCGGCTCCTCGAGCTCATGGAGCGCGGCGAGCTCGTCACCGAGCACCTCGCGACCCACGTCATGTCCCTCGACGACGGTCCGAAGGGCTACGAGCTGTTCAAGAAGAAGCAGGACGGCTGCGTGAGGTCGGTGTTCGTGCCATGAGCTTCCACCGCGACGTCGCCGACGGCGTCCACCGCCTCGACGTCGGCCACGTCAGCTGCTACCTGCTCGAGGGCTCGGGCGGTGGGCTCACGCTCGTCGACGCCGGGCTGCCCGCCGTCTGGCCCGTGCTCGGCTCGGCACTGCGCGAGCTGCGGCGCCGGCCCGAGGACCTGCACGCCGTCGTGCTCACCCACGCGCACTTCGACCACCTCGGGATCGCCGAGCGCCTGCGCCGGCGCGGCGTCACCGTGTGGGGCCACCTGCACGAGCACGAGCTCGCGCGCCACCCCTACCGCTACGACCACGAGCGGACCCGGGCGTCGTACCCGTTCCGCCACCCGAGGGCCGTGCCGATCCTCGGCGGCATGGTCCGCGCGGGGGCGCTCCAGGTCCGGGCCGTGCGCGAGGTCCGGCCGATGCCGACCGGCGTCCGGCTGCCGGTGCCCGGCGAGCCCGAGGTCGTGTTCAGCCCCGGGCACACGTGGGGGCACTGCGCGCTGCACGTGCGCGACCGCGACGTGCTGTTCTCCGGCGACGCGCTCGTGACGCTCGACCCCTACACCGCGCACACCGGCCCCCGGATCATCGCGGGCGCGGCGACCGCCGACAGCGGGCTCGCCCTGCGCTCGCTCGACGCGCTGGCCCGCACCCGCGCGGGACTCGTGCTGCCGGGGCACGGCGAGCCGTGGACCGGGGGCGTCCGGGCGGCCGCCGCGGAGGCGAGGTCCGTCGGGCCGTCGTGAGGCGGTGGTGTCGTGGGTCCGGGCGGCCGCGTCAGTCCCCGAGGTGGGCCACGAGCCGGTCGAGGAACTCCTCGTGCGCGGCCACGACCCGCGGGCGCGCCTCGTCGAGCGGCCACCAGCGCACGACGTCGAGCTCCGGGAACGTCGCCTGCCGGCCCGAGCGCGGCGGCCACTCCATCGTGAACGTCCCGGGTGTGCCGGCGTCCGGGTCGAGGTCGCCCTCGCGCGCCCACACCGCGACGACCTTGCCGCCGCGCTGGCGCACCTCGCCGAGCGGGACGTCCGGGCCGGGCGGCGGCGGCTGACCGACCTCCTCGGTGAACTCCCGCACGGCGGCGTCGAGCGGCGCCTCGGACGGGGCGTGCTCGCCCTTCGGGATGGTCCACGCGCGCGCGTCCTTGCGCGCCCAGAACGGCCCGCCCATGTGGCCGAGGAGCACCTCGACGCGCCCGTCGACGCGCCTGTGCAGCAGCAGCCCCGCACTCGTCGCCACGTCCCGCCCCTCTCCGTCGTGCGTGCCGTGCCCCGCGAGCCGGGCCCGTCGCCGCACCGTGCGTGCCGCCGTGGGCGCCGTCCCGCGCCTGCCGTGCGGCGTCGCCCACGCTAGCCCGGACCCACCGGACCCACGGCACCCGCGGCGTACGGCGCGCGCTCGCGGCGGACGTGCTGCACAGTGGACGGGTCGCTCGGGCAGACGTGGCGTCGTCGATGAAGACACGCAAGGGGTCCCCATGCACCTCCTCCGCCGTACCGCCGTCGTCCTGGTCGCCGCCGTGGGCAGCATCGCCCTCGCGGCCGGGCCCGCGGCCGCCGCACCCAACGCGCAGGACCAGGAGTTCCTCGTCGGAGCCCACCAGGGCAACCTCGCCGAGATCGCCGCGGGGCAGGCCGCTCTCGCTCAGGCGACCACGCCGCAGGTCAAGGAGATGGGTCAGATGCTCATCACCGACCACCAGACGCTCGACGGGCAGCTCGTGCCGGTCGCCCAGCAGCTCGCGGTCACCCTGCCCGACGCCCCGAGCGCGAGCCAGGCCGCCGCGCTCGCGCGCGTGCAGTCGCTCAGCGGGGCCGAGTTCGACAAGGCGTGGGTCGCGCTGCAGATCGAGTCCCACCGGGCCACGCTCGCGCTGGGTCAGGAGGAGCTCGCCGAGGGCGCCGAGCCGTCGGTCCAGGCGCTCGCGACGGCGTCCGCACCGGTCGTGCAGCATCACCTCGACATGGCGCTCGCCGCGGCGGGTGCCCTCGGGGTGCCGACGTCGGTCCCGGCCGGGTCGGGCGGCGACGCGGCGACCTCGACGCAGGACCTCGGTCTCGCGGTCGCGGGCGCCGGTCTCCTCGTGCTCGCCCTGACCGCGCTCGTCGCGGTCCGTCGCCGGCACGCGTGAGCGGGACGGCACGGGCATGACCGGCACGCGGCCGACGGGTCCGCCCGCCGGCCGCGTGCCCCCGCCCGGTGCCCCGGACCGCGCACCGGGGCGCCTGGGCGTGCGGCTCGCCGCCGCCGCCGGTGTGACCGCCGTCGCGGTCGGGGGCTGGCTGGCGCTGCAGCCCGGCGAGTTCGCCGCCGCCGACGCGGGGGTCGTGCCCGACTCGGGCACGACGAGCGGTGGCCTCGACGACCGGGGTCCGGCCGGGGTGGCCGCCTCGCCACCGCTGCGGGGCGACGCGGACCCCCGCACCTCCGGGCCGTCGTGGGTCACGAGGCTGCCCGCCCCGCCCGCGCCCGCCGCGCCGGCCCCCGCGCCCGCCGCGGCGCAGCCTGTCGCGGTGCCCGCAGCGCAGCCCGCTGCGGTGCCCGTGCACCTCGAGGTGGCGGGGCGGGACCGCCCCGTCGAGGTCGTCCCGGTCGGGGTCGAGCCCACGGGCGCGATCGTCGTCCCGGACGACCCGGACGTGCTCGGCTGGTGGCAGTCGGGGCCCGGCGTGGGCGCCGCGGCGGGCAGCACCGTGCTCGTCGGGCACCTCGACGTCCCGGGCGACCTCGGCGTCATGCGCGCGCTCGCGGTGCTGCCGGTCGACGCGACGGTGACGCTGACCGACGGCCAGGGCGGCTCGGCGACGTACCGGGTCGCGGCGCGCCGCACGTTCAGCAAGGACGACGGGCTGCCCACCGACCTCTTCCGCACCGACGGCGCGCCGCAGCTCGTGCTCGTGACGTGCGGCGGCGCGTTCGACACCCGGACCGGGCACTACGCCGACAACGTCGTCGTCTACGCCGTCCCGGCGTGAGCGAGGCGGGCGTCCGGCGCCCGCTGCACCGCCGCGTCCGCGCCGCTGCGCGTGCGGTGCGCTGTGCGTGGGGCGCCGCACCACCGGCGGCCCCACCCCGCGTGCGGCGCAGGCCCATGACCGAGGTCGTGGCGTCGTCCGGCGCACAGGCCCTCGGGCCGGGTCGCCCCTCGACACCCGCGCCGGGCACGGACGTGGCACCGTGGGCCGGTGACCACCTCCCCCGCGCACGACGCGCTGCACGTCGTCGACTGGCGGCGCCGCGTCGCCCGCCTCTACGCCGAGGTGCGCCACGCCGCGGTCGACGACCCGGTCGTCGGGCACGCGCTGTGGGTCACCGGCCGTGACGAGCTGTTCGCGGAGCACCCGGCGTCGCCCCTCGACCCGGCCGCCAGGGCGGCGTTCGCAGGGCTCGACGTCGCGCCGTACGACCCGGCGTTCCGCTTCGAGGCGGAGGTGCTGACGGCACCGGGCCGCCGGCTCGAGGTCCCGACGGGGACCGACGGCGTCGTGCCGTTCGAGGAGGTCGGCCGGGTCGCGCTCGGTGCGCTCGGGACGCTGTCGCTGTGGGCGCTGCGCAGCTACGGCGGCGGGCTGTTCGTGCCGTGCAAGGACGCCACGGCGGGTCGGCCCGGCGGCACCTACGGCGGCGGCCGGTACGTGCTGGACACGACCAAGGGCGCCGACCTCGGGAGCACCGGCGGCCCCGGCGCTCGCGTCGTCGTCGACCTGAACTTCGCCTACAACCCGTCGTGCGCCTACGACCCCGCGTGGGCGTGCCCGCTCGCGCCGCCCGAGAACACCCTCGACGCCCCCGTGCCGGTCGGGGAGCTCGTCCCGCACGCCGCGCTCGTCGCGTCCTGAGCGCCGGCTCCACCGGGCGACAGCCGCGCGGGCGCGGCACCGGCCCGCCCGCACGCCCCCGCGCACGAGGCGCGACGCCGGACCCGCGTTCCGGCGACGCCGGACCCGCGTGCCCGCGACGTCGGACCCGCGTGCCCGCGAGGCCGGACCCGCGTGCCCGCGCTGTCAGACCGGCGTGCCCGCGATCGTGACCTCGTCCTTCTCGTCGGCGGCGCGCGCGCGGCGGCGGTCGAGCGCGGCCATCACGGGCGTCGCGCCGATGCCGTGCAGCACGATCGACCCGACGACGACGAGGCCCGCGATCCCCCACAGCTCGCCCTCGCCGGGGAACGTCGCGTGCTCGAGCGCGTACGCCACGTAGTAGAGCGTCCCGACGCCGCGCACCCCGAAGAACGCGATCACCGCGCGCTCGCCGGGCCCGGTCTTCCCCGGGGTCAGCGCGATCCACCCCGCGAGCGGCCGGATCACGAGCAGGAACGCCGCCGCGACCCCGACCTCCGCCCAGCCGAGCTCGTCGAGCAGCCCGCGCGCGACCGCCCCGCCCAGCAGCACCACGACGGCGACGGTCAGCAGCCGCTCGATCTGCTCGACGAACTTGTGCAGCACCGCGTGGTAGCCGTGCTGGCGCTCGGCCGTCCGCAGAGTGCACGCGCACACGAACACCGCGACGAACCCGTAGCCCTCCGCGAGCTCGGCGGCGCCGTACGCGAGGAACGTCGCGGCCAGCGCCACGAACCCCTCGGCCTTCTCCGTCAGCCCGAGCTTGTCCGCGACGGTCGAGAAGAAGATGCGCCCCAGCGCCCAGCCGACCGCGACCCCGGCGAGGACCCCGAGGCCGATCCGCCAGGCGACGTCGACCAGCAGCCACTCCGGGACCCACTCACCGGGTCCCTCCTGTGCCGCGGCGGCCGCGCTGAGCGCGATGGCGAGGTACGTGAACGGGAACGCGAGGCCGTCGTTGAGGCCGGCCTCGGACGTGAGCGCGAAGCGTGCCTCGTCGTCCGCGGCCTCGCCGTCGGTGACCGGCTCGCTGACCTGGACCTCCGTCGCGAGCACCGGGTCGGTCGGGGCGAGCGCGGCGGCGATCAGCACGGCGCTCGCGGCGCCGAGCCCGAGGACCGCCCAGCCCAGCACGCCGACCGCGAGCATCGACAGCGGCATCGCGATCGCGAGCAGGCGCCACGTCGTCGACCACGTCCGCCACCCGAGCGGGCGGTTGAGCGCGAGCCCCGCGCCCATGAGCGAGACGATCACGCACACCTCGGTGAGGTGCTCGGTGATGCTGCCGTGCTCGAGCGGGTCGGGGTCGGGCAGCCCGGGCAGGACCGTGAAGCCGACGAAGCCGGCGGCGAGGAACACCATCGGCATCGACACCGGCGCCCGGCCGAGGATGCGGGGCAGGAGGGCGGCCGCGAGGGTCGCGAGGCCGATGGCAGCGAAGAGGCCGCCCGGGCCCTCGAACTCGATCACCGCGTGAGCGTAGGCGCGGGATCAGCGCCGCGCGCGCCGGGACCTCGTGGCGCGCGAGCGCGGCGGGACCGGCAGACGCTCGGCCGACCAGTGCGAGGGCCGCTCGAGCCCGGTCGGCAGGCGCGTGGCGGCGTCCCCGCGCGCGGCGTTCACCTGCGACTGGGTGAGGAAGAGCGTGTCGGTGAGGTCGGCTCCCGCGAGGTCGGCACCGCGCAGGTCCGCACCGACGAGGTCGGCGAGCCGCAGGTCCGCGCCGCGCAGGTCCGCCCCGACGAGCAGCGCCCCGGCGAGGGCTGCACCGCGCAGGTCGACCCCGCGCAGGTCGGCGCCGAGCAGGTCCGCTCCGCGGTGGTCGGCGGTCCGCGGGCCCACGGCCGACCGCACGAGCGCGCTCGCCCGGCGCAGCGTCGCGGCGACGTCGTCGCGGTGCGGGCCGACGTCGAGGGCGCGCAGCACCGACGGGGCCGACCGCGCGAGCCGCTCGGTCTCGGCGAGGTGGCGGGCGAGCTCCGCGTGCACCGGGGCGGCGCCGGGGAGATCGAGGGCGGCCGTGAGGTAGAAGAGCAGCTCGTGGAGCTGGCGCGCGACCGGGAAGACCGCGAACATCTCCTCGGCGAGCGCGGGGTCGGACCGCCAGTCGCGGCCGCCGAAGGTGAGCTGCACGACGTCCTGACCCGCGCCGAAGCAGTCGTACACGGTGCACCCCGGGAAGCCGCGCTCGCGCAGCCGGGCGTGGATGCCGCAGCGCGCGTCGGGCTGCAGGTGCAGGCACGGCGTCGCGGCCGGCTTGGTGAACGCGAAGTCCGACGACGCGACGAACGCCGGCACGACGCAGCACAGGCCCGCGCACCGCGCGCAGTCGGCCCGCAGCGCGAGCGGCTCGGCAGGTGCGGCTGGGTCGGCGTCCACCCGCACATCGTGCCGCACCGAGGGACCACCACCGGGCACGGCCGGGAGGCGCGGCATAGCGTGGCCGGATGCGCATCGTCATCGCCGGTGGCCACGGCCAGATCGCCCGCCGCCTGTCCCGTCTCCTGTCCGCCCGCGGCGACGAGCCCGTCGCGCTCGTCCGCAACCCCGACCACACCGCGGACGTGACCGCCGACGGCGCCGTCCCCGTGGTGCTCGACCTCGAGCGTGCGAGCGCCGAGCAGCTCGCGGCGCACCTCGTCGGCGCCGACGCCGTGGTCTTCGCGGCGGGCGCCGGCCCGGGCAGCGGCGCGGCCCGCAAGGACTCGATGGACCGCGGGGGCGCCGTGCTGCTCGCGGACGCCGCGCTGCTCGCCGGCGTGCGCCGGTACGTGCTCGTGTCCTCGATGGGCGTCGACGAGGTGGACGGGGTGCAGGACGAGGTGTTCGCCGCCTACCTGCGCGCCAAGGCGGCGGCCGAGGACGAGGTGCGTCGCCGCCCGCTCGACTGGACGGTGCTGCGTCCCGGCGGGCTGACCGACGACCCCGGGACCGGGCGCGTCTCCCTCGAGCCGAAGGTCGGACGCGGGTCGGTCCCGCGGGACGACGTCGCGGCGGTCCTGCTGTCCCTGCTCGACGAGGCGTCGAGCATCGGGCTCGTCCTCGAGCTCGTGAGCGGGGACGACGTCGTGGACGCCGCGGTGCAGGCGGCCGGTCGCTCGGAGCCGGGCGACGGCTCCATCTGAGGGTCCCGCCGCTGGTGAGGGGCTCGCGCGGCCTGGCTGGGGCACGCCCGCGGGCGTCCCGCGACGATCGAACCATGACCGACAGCGGCCGCCGATAGTTTCGGCGGTCAGCAGTTGTGTGGAAAAATCGTTTAGGCACGTCTTTCCGCAGGTCAGGTAACACCGCAGGTCACATACCCTGGGAGGGTTCCCACCGGCGACCTGCGCCGCCCTGACCTCGTTGTCGCAACTTTCGCCGCTATTGACGGGAATTGTGAGCGTGCACAACTCTGTCGTCCCCGCCGGGGTCATCGTCGTCCCCGGCGGTACAGATGGAGGAATCGATGAACCGATCAGGGCTCCGCCCCCCGAGCTCGACCCACCGCCGCCGGACGGGAGCCGTCCTCGTCGCCGCGCTCGCCGTCACCCTCGCCGGCGCCACGCTCCCCGCCCAGGGAGCCGGCAGCACGCTGCAGGCCGCCGCCGCCGAGAGCGGCCGGTACTACGGCACCGCGATCGCCGCGAACAAGCTCAGCGACTCGACCTACACGACCATCGCGAACCGCGAGTTCAACATGATCACGGCCGAGAACGAGATGAAGATGGACGCGACCGAGCCGTCGCAGAACCAGTTCAGCTACTCCAGCGGGGACCGGATCGTGTCCTGGGCCCGCTCCAACGGCAAGCGCGTCCGCGGCCACGCCCTCGCGTGGCACTCCCAGCAGCCGGGCTGGATGCAGAACATGTCCGGGACTGCCCTGCGCAACGCGATGCTCAACCACGTGACGCAGGTCGCGACGCACTACAAGGGCCAGATCTACGCGTGGGACGTCGTCAACGAGGCGTACGCCGACGGCTCGTCGGGCGCGCGGCGTGACTCGAACCTGCAGCGCACCGGCAACGACTGGATCGAGGCCGCGTTCCGCGCCGCCCGGGCCGCCGACCCCGCCGCCAAGCTCTGCTACAACGACTACAACACCGACAACTGGAGCCACGCCAAGACGCAGGGCGTCTACACCATGGTCCGCGACTTCAAGGCGCGTGGTGTCCCGATCGACTGCGTCGGCTTCCAGGCGCACTTCAACTCCGGCAACCCCGTGCCGTCGAACTACGACGTGACCCTGCGCAACTTCGCCGCGCTCGGCGTCGACGTGCAGATCACCGAGCTCGACATCGAGGGCTCCGGCAGCTCGCAGGCCCAGCAGTACGCGGGCGTCCACCAGGCGTGCCTCTCCGTCGCGCGCTGCACCGGCGTCACGGTCTGGGGCGTCCGGGACACCGACTCCTGGCGCGCGTCGGGCACCCCGCTGCTCTTCGACGGGTCCGGCAACAAGAAGGCCGCGTACACCTCGACGCTCAACGCCCTGAACGCGGGCGGCACCACGACGCCGGACCCGACGCCCAACCCGACGACGCCGCAGCCGTCGCCCACCACGACCACTCCCCCGGTCACCGGCACGGGCAGCTGCACCGCGACGTACTCCGAGGGCCAGAAGTGGGGCGACCGCTTCAACGGGGTCGTCACGATCCGGGCGAACAGCGCGATCACGAGCTGGACGTCGACCGTGACGGTCAGCCAGGCGCAGCGCATCACCTCGACCTGGAGCGGCACGCCGAGCTGGGACAGCTCGGGCAAGGTCATGACGATGCGACCGGCCGGCAACGGCACGCTCGCGGCGGGTCAGACCACGAGCTTCGGCTTCACCGTGCTGCACGGCGGCGACTGGACCTGGCCGCGCGTGACCTGCAGCGCCTCCTGAGGCAGGTCACCCCGAGCCTCACGGGCCCTCGTGACGGGACAGGTCCCGCGGGCTGACGTGAGCACCTGAAGGACGGGCGGGCCGGCACCGAGAGGTGCCGACCCGCCCGTCATCGCGTCCGGACCCGCGCGCCGCACGTCCGCCGGCCTCGCGGACCCGGGCCGCGCCGGCACCCGGCCGGCAGGACCTCCGCGCTCACGCGGTGACGGGGGCGGACGCCTCGCGGGCGGGCACCGGCTCCGTCTGTGCAGCGGCGTCCGCCGCGTCCGCCTCGACGGGCAGCCCGTCCGCGAGCGCCCAGGCCTCCTCCGTCACGGTCCGCGGCCAGACGAGCGCCGCGACGACGTACGCGAGCAGCGACGCGACGGCCCCGTAGAACGTGGGCCACCCGTCGAACGAGGCGTCGACCAGGGTGTTCGGCACGTGCAGCACGTCGTTCGGCACGCCGTACATGGTCGGCGTGAGCACGAACAGGGTGATGCGCACCGTGAGGCCGACGACGAGCGCCGCGACCGCCGCCCGGGTGCCGCCCCGCTTCCAGAACATCCCGAGCAGGAACGGCACGACGAGCCCCGCGAGCATGAGGTCGAACGCGAGCGTGAGCAGGATCCCGGTCTGCGCGACCCGCAGCGCGACGAGCACGCCCGCGATCACGACCGGCACCATCGCGACGCGCGTCCAGCGCAGCAGCGGGTCGGGGCCGGCGTCGACGACGCGGCGCACCCCGAGGATGTTGCGCACGGCGACGGCCGAGGTCGCGAGGATCGCGCCGGACGCGGTGGAGAACGACGCGGCGACGATGCCCGAGAGGACGAGGATCGTCAGTCCGGTCGGGGCGTGGTCGTCGAGCAGCTGGAACAGCACGGGCCCGTCGTCCATCGACAGCCCGAGCACGGACGCGGCGCTCAGGGCGACGAGCGCGTACGCGACACCGACGACGGCCGTCCCCGCGGCGCCGGTCAGGCACGCGCGGCGCGCGACCTCGGGGTTCTTCGCGGCGAAGATCCGCTGCATGAAGTCGATCGCGACGATGTCGCCGATGCCGAGCGAGACGAGCGTGGCCCAGTTGATCGGCGCGCCCTGGTCGGTCGAGGAGAGCTGCCCGAGGTCGAACGGGCCCATGCCCTCGGGGATCTCGAAGCCGATCGTCGCGCCGACCCACCACAGCAGCGCGACGGTCGCGACCACGGTGATCGCGATCTGGATCGCGGCGGTGTAGGCGTCGGAGAACATCCCGCCGCCGACCGTGTAGACGAGCACGAGGGCGACCGCGAGCAGCACGCCGAGCGTGTAGTCGAGCCCGAGGAAGCGCTCGAGCAGGTACCCGCAGGCCACGAGGTTGCCGGCCATGAGGATCGCGAAGGCGAAGATCATGAGGACCGACGACGCGACCTCGACGCCGCGGCCGTAGCGCAGGCGGTAGAAGTCGGCGAGCGTGAACAGGCCCATGCGGTTCATGGGCCGGGCGAGGAAGAGCCCGGTCAGCAGCAGGCAGATCGCGAGGCCGAGGGCGAGCGAGGCACCCGACCAGAAGCCGAACGAGGCGGTGAGGTCGGTGTTGCCGACCGTCGCGTTGGAGTCGACGGCGGCCGCCATGAGCGACGCCGCGACGAGCGGGGTCCCGAGCCGGCGGCCCGCGACGAGGTAGTTGGCGCTGTCGCCGTCGACCTTGCGGGCGACGACGATCCCGACGAGGACGACTGCGAGGACGCTGAGCCCGACACCGGCGATGATCATGGGTCCTCCGAGGGACGTGTGCCTGTCAAGTGACAGGAACATTGACCACCCGGGCCGTGTCGGCGGTGCTGCCGCCACGAAACAAGCGTGTTAACGCCGCTCCCCGCGCCTCGCCCACCCCCGCCGCCGGCGCACGGGGCCCCCGACGGCGGCACCTAGCATGGCGACCGTGGCACCAGCACCGGCCAAGGGCCGTCCCCGCGTGGGCGTCTCGGCCCACCCCGACCTCCCGGCGCCCGAGCAGATCCTGCGCGCCGCCGCGCAGCTCTTCGTCGACTGCGGGTACGACGCGACGTCGACGCGCGCGATCGCGGCGGCGGTCGGGATCCGGCAGGCGTCGCTCTACTACCACTTCGCGAGCAAGGCCGACATCCTCGCGGAGCTGCTGAGCCGGACGGTCACGCCGTCGCTCGACGCGGCGGAGCGGCTGCTCGCCGACGGGGGCGACCCCGCGGTCCGGCTGCACGAGCTCGTCACCGTCGACTGCCGCCTGCTGCTCGACGCCCCCGCGAACGTCGGCGCGCTGTACCTGCTGCCCGAGGTGCGGGCCGAGCGCTTCGCCGACTTCCGCGCCCAGCGCGCCCGGCTGCGCGACGCGTACGGCACGCTCGTCGAGCAGGCGGCGGCACCGGGGGCGATGCTCGGGCCGCTCGACGTGCTGACGGACGTCGTGTTCGGGCTCGTCGAGAGCGTGATCGGCGTGCGGGGGCGCGAGGCGGGCGGCACGGAGGGGGATGGCGGCGGCGCGGACGGCGGGGCGCGACCGGTCCTCGACAGCGGCGTCCTGGTCACGACGGTGGCGCGCTCGGCGCTGCGGGTGCTCGGCTGGGACGAGGCCGGGCTGGTGCGCATCGAGCGCGCGTCGGACGCCCGCCGCACGGCCTGACGGTCGCGGGCAGCGGCCGCCGCTGGGGCGCCCCCGGAGGCGAACGGGCACGGCAGCGCCGTCGGCGCGCGGTGCCGGCGTCGGGCGACCTGCGGCGGGCGCCGTCACCGGCCCCGCGAGGGTTTAACGCACCGGACACACGGCGGTGACCCCGCGGGAACGCGCGCCTCGCACTGTGTTCCTGTCAGCCGACAGGAACCACGGGGAGGGCCGCCATGACGGCATCCAGCACGTCCACGACCGCGGGAGCGCGTGAGCACGCCCGCGCCCAGGAGGGCGCCGCCGCCGGGACGGTGCGCACCCGGCCGGTCGTGCCCGCGAGCGCATGGCCGACCCCGCCGGACGGCGTGTCCCCCGAGGACCTGGTGCACGCCGAGACGGTCGCGGGCGGTGGGTACACGCACCTGGCGGTCGCCCGGGGCACGCACGTGCGGCTCACCGACCTCGACGGGGACGCGTGCGCGCACGTGCTCGCGTTCCACGCCGAGCAGCCGTGGGAGCGCCTCAACGTCGCCGACACGGTCAAGGTGCAGTGGCAGGTGTACCTGACCACCGGGCACCTGCTGCTCTCGGACCAGGGGCGCGCGCTCGCGAGCGTCGTCGCGGACACCTCCGGGCACCACGACACCCTGTTCGGCACCACGACGCGGGCCCGCAACGAGGCCCGGTACGGCGACGGCGCGGCGCACGGCCCCTCCCCCGCCGGGCGCGAGCTGTTCGCGCTCGCCGGCGCGAAGCACGACCTCACGCGGCGCGACCTGCCGCCGAGCATCTCGTTCTTCCAGGGCGTGCGGGTCGACGACGACGGCGCCCCGCAGCACCGCGGCTCGGCCGGCGCCGGGGCCGCCGTCACGCTGGTCGCGGAGCTGCCGCTGATCCTCCTGGTCGCCAACACCGCGCACCCGCTCGACCCGCGCGAGCGCTTCACGTGCACGCCGCTCGAGGTGCTCGCGTGGCGCGGGGACCCGACCGCGCCGTCCGACCCGCGCTGGGACGCGACCCCCGAGGGCCGGCGCGCGCTCGACAGGACCGCGGCCCACGTCGCCGCCCGCACCGCTCGCCCGACGGCAGGAGCCACCCGATGACCACCACCGACACCCCCGCCCTGCCGCCCGCCGCACGGGGGGCCGCCGCACCGACGGGCACCGCACCGGCAGGTACCGCCCCCGAAGGCACCGGACCGAGCGCTCCCGCGGCGCTGCCGGCGGCAGCGACCGGCGCCGTCGTGCTCGACGCCGTCGTCCCCGCACGCGCGCCGTGGTCTGCGGTCGTACGGCGCGGGCAGCTCCTGACGATCATCGACCTCGGCGGTAACCAGGCCGTCGACTTCCTCGCCTTCGACGCGCACGACACGTCGCTGCGGTACTCGGCGCCCGACACGATCCAGGCGCAGGGTTCGGTGTTCCTCACGACGGGCAGCGTGCTCCGGGACTGCGAGCACGCGCCGATGATGACGCTCGTCGCCGACGACTGCGGGCGCCACGACACGCTCGGGGGTGCGTGCTCGAAGGAGTCGAACACGCTGCGCTACGGCCACCACACCGCAGGCCAGCACGCGTGCGTCGAGAACTTCCTCGCCGAGGGCGGCCGGCACGGGCTCGGCAAGCGGGACCTCGTCTCGAACATCAACTGGTACATGAACGTGCCGGTCGACCCGGACGGCGCGCTCGGCATCGTCGACGGCATCTCGGCGCCGGGCCTGAGCCTCACGCTCCGCGCGGAGAAGGACGTGCTCGTCGTCGTCTCCAACTGCCCGCAGGTCAACAACCCGTGCAACGGCTTCGACCCGACGCCGGTCCGCATGGTCGTGACCGACCCGAGCGAGGGCTGACCCATGACGTTCGACACGCTGCTCGTCGCGAACCGCGGCGAGATCGCCGTCCGCATCCTGCGCACCGCACGCGAGCTCGGGCTGCGCACGGTCGCGGTGTACTCCGAGGCCGACGCGGGCGCGGCGCACACGCACCTGGCCGACGAGGCCGTGCTGCTGGGCCCCGCCCCCGCCGCGCAGAGCTACCTGCGCGCGGACCGGATCGTCGAAGCGGCGCTCGCGACGGGCGCCGGCGCGATCCACCCCGGCTACGGCTTCCTCTCGGAGAACGCGGGCTTCGCGCGCGCGGCGGAGGCCGCCGGGATCGCGTTCGTCGGCCCGCGCCCCGAGCACCTCGAGCTGTTCGGGTCCAAGCACACCGCGCGCGACGCGGCCCGCGCCGTCGGCGTCCCGATGCTCGCGGGGACGGGTCTGCTCGGGACGCTCGACGAGGCGCTCGCCGCGGCCGAGACCATCGGCTGGCCGGTCATGCTCAAGGCGACGGCGGGCGGCGGCGGGATCGGCATGCGCGCGTGCCACGGGCCGGACGAGCTGACGGACGCCTGGGAGGCCGTGCGCCGCGTCGCGGGCGCGAGCTTCGGAACCGCCGGGGTCTTCCTCGAGCGGCTCATCACCGCGGCTCGGCACGTCGAGGTGCAGGCGTTCGGGGACGGGCTCGGCACGGTCGTGACGCTCGGGGACCGCGACTGCTCGCTCCAGCGCCGCAACCAGAAGGTGTGCGAGGAGGCGCCGGCGCCGGCGCTCCCGGACCACGTCCGCAGCACGATCGCGACGGCGGCGCACGACCTGTGCGCCTCGGTCGCGTACCGCTCGGCGGGCACGGTCGAGTACGTCTACGACGCCGAGCGCGAGGAGGTCGCGTTCCTCGAGGTCAACACCCGCCTGCAGGTCGAGCACCCGGTGACCGAGGCGGTGTACGGGGTCGACCTCGTCGCGTGGATGCTGCGGCTCGCGCAGGGCGACACGTCGGTGGTCGGGACCCCGCTCGTCGCGCGCGGCCACGCGGTCGAGGCGCGCGTCTACGCCGAGAACCCCGACCACGACCACGTGCCGAGCGCCGGGACGGTCACCTCCGTGCGGACGCCGGCGGGCGTGCGGGTCGACACCTGGGTCGAGGCCGGCAGCGAGGTCAGCACGCACTACGACCCCCTGCTCGCCAAGGTCGTCGTCGCGGGCGACGACCGTGCGGCGGCCTGGGCGGCGCTCGGCGAGGCCCTGGCCGGGACCCGGGTCGACGGCGTCGCGACCAACGTCGGCCTGCTGCGCTCGATCGCCCGCGACGGCGACGTGCTCGCCGCGACGCACACGACCGCGACGCTCGCGCACGTGCGCGACGCCTCGCCGCGCGTCCAGGTCCTGCGCGCCGGGATGCTCACGACCGTGCAGGACTGGCCCGGGCGCACCGGGTACTGGCACGTCGGCATCCCGCCGTCGGGCCCGATGGACGACCTGTCGTTCCGGCTCGGCAACCGCGCGCTCGGCAACGCGGAGGGCGCGCCGGGGCTCGAGTGCACGATGACGGGACCGTCGCTGCGCTTCGCGACCCCGGCGACCGTGCTGGTCGCGGGCGCGCCGACGCCCGTGACGCTCGACGGCGAGCCCGTCGCACAGTGGGAACCCGTGGAGGTGCCCGCGGGCGGCGTGCTCGACGTCGGCACGGCGACCGCGGGGATGCGCGCGTACGTGCTGGTCCGCGGCGGGCTCGACGTCCCCGAGGTGCTCGGTTCCGCGGCGACGTTCGACCTCGGGGAGATCGGCGGCGCGACCGGCCGGCCGCTGCGGCCCGGGGACCTGCTGGCCCTCGGGACCCCCGACGCCGCGGCGCCCGCACCCGCCGGCGTTCCGGCGGACGGTCGCCCGGCGGTCACCGACGCGTGGCAGATCGGCGCGCTCGAGGGCCCTCACGCGGCCCCGGAGTTCTTCACGCCCGACGACGTGACCGCGTTCTACGCCGCGCGCTGGTCCGTGCACTTCAACTCGGCGCGCACCGGCGTCCGGCTCGTCGGGCCCAAGCCGGTGTGGGCACGGCCCGACGGCGGCGAGGCCGGCCTGCACCCGTCGAACATCCACGACACCCCGTACGCGGTCGGCGCGGTCGACTACACCGGCGACGTCCCGATCCTGCTGGGCCCCGACGGACCGAGCCTCGGCGGCTTCACGTGCCCCGCGACGGTCGCCGTGGGCCAGCTGTGGAAGCTCGGGCAGCTCCGTCCGGGCGACACCGTGCAGTTCGTGCCGGTCGACGAGCCGGGGGCCGAGGTCCTGCGGCAGGCGCCGCTGACCGTCCCGGTGTCCTCCCGCGCGGCGCACCACGACGGCGGCGTGCTCGGGCGGCTCGACGCCTCGACGGACCGCCCGGCGGTGACCTACCGACGCTCGGGCGACGACAACCTCCTGATCGAGTACGGGCCGATGCAGCTCGACCTCGCGACCCGCCTGCGGGTGCACGCGCTCGCCGAGCGCATCGCCGCCGACGGGCGGGCGGGCATCGTCGACCTGACGCCCGGGATCCGCTCGCTCCAGGTGCACCTCGACCCCGACGTCCTCCCGCTGCGCACCATGCTCGACCTCGTCCAGGAGGCCGAGGACGAGCTGCCGCCGACGAGCGACCTCGTCGTGCCGTCGCGCACCGTGCACCTCCCGCTCAGCTGGGACGACCCCGCGACGCGCGAGGCGACCGAGCGGTACATGGCGGGCGTGCGCGACGACGCCCCGTGGTGCCCGTGGAACATCGAGTTCATCCGCCGCATCAACGGCCTGGGCTCGGTCGACGACGTGCACCGCACCGTCTTCGACGCGGAGTACCTCGTGCTCGGGCTCGGCGACGTGTACCTCGGCGCGCCCGTCGCGACGCCGCTCGACCCGCGGCACCGGCTCGTCACCACGAAGTACAACCCGGCGCGGACCTGGACCCCGCAGAACGCCGTGGGGATCGGCGGGGCCTACCTGTGCATCTACGGCATGGAGGGCCCGGGCGGCTACCAGTTCGTCGGGCGCACCGTGCAGGTCTGGGACACGCACCGCCAGCGCGGGCCGTTCGAGCCGGGCACGCCGTGGCTGCTGCGGTTCTTCGACCGGATCCGGTGGTTCCCCGTCGAGGCTGACGAGCTGCTCGACATGCGCGCCGACATGGCCGCCGGGCGGCTCGACGTGCGGATCGACGAGGGCGAGTTCGTGCTCGCGGACCACGAGCGCTTCCTGCGCGACGAGGCCGGCTCGATCGCGGAGTTCCAGGCGCGGCAGTCGGCGGCGTTCGCGGACGAGCGGGCCGCGTGGGAGGCCGCCGGGGAGTTCGACCCGCGGCCCGAGCCGGCGCTCGCGGTGGCTCCCCAGGCGGCGGCCCTGCCCCCGGGCTGCGCGAGCGTCGACGCGCCGTTCGTGGGCACGGTGTTCCGCGTCGACGTCGCGCCGGGCGACCGGGTCGAGGCCGGCCAGGTCCTGCTCGCGCTCGAGGCGATGAAGATGGAGGCACCCGTGACGGCGCGCGCCGCCGGGGTCGTCGTCGACGTCGCCGTGGCCCCCGGCGACCAGGTCGGTCCGGGCCAGGCGCTCGTGGTCGTCCGCGAGGAGGTGGCCGCCTGACACCCGCGGATATTCCCCGGCGGCGACGTGAGGATCCGCACGCGACCGCCAGCCGATCATCCCCGGCGCCTCCCGCGCGCGTGTGGTCGAATCGGACCATGCCCACGAACGCCCTGATCCGGACCGCCGTTGTCGCCACCGCCGTCGCCCTGTCCCTCGCCGCGTGCTCGTCCGGCGAGCCCGAGGCCGGCTCCGGGACGAGCCCCGCGACCGGTGGCGGGGACGACTCGCTGCAGCAGGTCCTCGACTCGGGGACCCTGACGGTCGGCACCGAGGGCACGTACCGCCCGTTCTCGTTCCACGAGGGAGGGTCGGGCGACCTCACCGGGTTCGACGTCGAGGTCGCGCGCGCCGTCGGCGAGGAGATGGGCGTCGAGGTCGAGTTCGAGGAGACGCAGTGGGACGCGATCTTCGCGGGCCTCGAGGCCGGGCGGTTCGACGTCATCGCGAATCAGGTCTCGATCACCCCGGAGCGCGAGGAGTCCTACACCTTCTCGACGCCGTACACGGTGTCGACCGGGGTGATCGTCGTGCCGGAGGGCGAGACCGGCATCACGTCGTTCGAGGATCTCGCGGGCAAGCGCACCGCGCAGTCGCTCACGAGCAACTGGCACACGCTCGCGGAGGAGTCCGGCGCCACGATCGAGGCCGTCGAGGGCTGGGCGCAGGCCGCTGCGCTCGTCCAGCAGGGCCGGGTCGACGCCACGATCAACGACAAGCTCACGTTCCTCGACGCGCAGCAGGAGGGCGGGGCCGAGGGCCTCGCGATCGCGGTCGAGACCGAGGAGTCCTCGCAAAGCGCGTTCGCACTGCCGAAGGGGGCCGACGCGCTCAAGGAGCGGATCGACGAGGCGCTCGCGACGCTCACGGAGGACGGCACGCTCGCCGAGATCTCCGAGAAGTACTTCGGCGAGGACGTGACGCGCTGACGGCGCGGCCCGGACCCGCCGCGGGGCGCGCGCCGTGAACGAGACGTGGGAGCTGTTCGCGTCGTCGTTCTGGCCGATCGCCTCGGGCGCGATCACGGGCACGATCCCGCTCGCGATCGTGTCGTTCGTGATCGGGCTCGTGCTCGCGCTGGTCCTGGCCCTCATGCGGCTGTCCCGGCACGCCTGGGCCGCCGGGACCGCCCGGGCGTACATCTCGCTCGTGCGCGGGACGCCGCTGCTCGTCCAGCTCTTCCTTGTGTTCTTCGGGCTGCCGTCGGTCGGCGTCGTGATCGACCCCTGGCCCAGCGCGATCGCCGCGTTCTCGATCAACGTGGGCGGCTACGCGGCAGAGGTCATCCGCGCCGCGATCCTCTCGGTGCCCAAGGGCCAGTGGGAGGCGGCGTACATGATCGGGATGTCCCGGCGGCTCGCGCTGCGCCGGATCATCCTGCCGCAGGCGGCGCGCGTGTCCGTGCCGCCGCTCTCCAACACGTTCATCAGCCTCGTCAAGGACACGTCGCTCGCCTCGGTCGTCCTCGTCACCGAGCTGTTCCGCAACGCGCAGGAGATCGCGGCGTTCAGCGGGGAGTTCATGCTCGTGTACCTCGAGGCGGCCCTCGTCTACTGGGTCGTCTGCCTCGTGCTGTCCGCCGGGCAGACGCGGATCGAGACGCGATTGGACCGCTATGTCGCCCACTGACGGCGCCACCTCGTCCGGGGTCGGCGAGCCGCTGCTGACCGTGCGCGGCCTGCGCAAGAGCTTCGGGGACAACACGGTGCTCCGGTCCGTCGACCTCACGGTCGAGCGCGGGCGCGTGCTCGCGCTCATCGGCCCGTCCGGGTCGGGCAAGACGACCGCGCTGCGCTGCCTCAACGGCCTCGAGACCGCCGACGGCGGCACCATCACCGTCGGCGACGACGTCCGCCTCGACTTCGCCAGCGCTCCCTCGCCGCGTGCGCTCGCGACGCTGCGCGACTGCTCGGCGATGGTCTTCCAGCACTACAACCTCTTCCCGCACAAGACGGTCCTCGAGAACGTGCTCGAGGGCCCTGTTGTCGTACAGCGGCGCCCGGTCGCCGACGTGACGCGCGAGGCGCTCGGGCTGCTCGAGCGTGTCGGGCTCTCCGAGAAGCGCGACGCCTACCCGTTCGAGCTGTCCGGCGGGCAGCAGCAGCGCGTCGGCATCGTCCGCGCGCTGGCCCTGCGTCCACGCCTCCTGCTGTTCGACGAGCCGACGTCCGCGCTCGACCCCGAGCTCGTCGGCGACGTGCTCGGACTCATCAAGGAGCTCGCGCTCGAGGGCTGGACCATGGTCATCGTCACGCACGAGCTCCAGTTCGCCCGGGAGGTCGCCCACGAGGTCGCGTTCGTCGACGGCGGCACCATCGTCGAGCACGGCGACCCGGCGCAGGTGCTGCGGGCCCCGCAGCACGAGCGCACGCAGCAGTTCCTGCGCCGGCTGTTGCACCCCTTCTGAGGCGGCGCGCGTGGAGCTCCGGGACGTCGCGCACGAGCTGTACGGGCTCGCCCCCGCCGACTTCACGGCGGCCCGCAACGCGCGCGCCAAGGAGGCCCGCGCCGCGATGGACCGGGCACTCGCGACCCGGCTGGCTGCGCTCCCCCGCCCCAGCGCCGCCGCCTGGGCGGTCAACCTGCTCGTCCGCCGCGAACCGGACCTGGTTGACCAGCTGCTCGCGATGGGCGCCGCGCTGCGGGAGGCCCAGGCGTCGCTGTCCGGGGCCGACCTGCGCGACCTGAACCGCCAGCAGCACCAGCTCCTCGTCGAGGTCCGCCGCCGCGCCGAGGCCGCGGCGCGCGACGCCGGCCACCCGGTGAGCCCGACGATCGCGCAGAACGTGCATGCGACCCTGCACGCGGCGATGGCCGACCCCGACGCGGCCGACGCCGTGCGCTCCGGGCTGCTCGTCGCGGACCTGCAGAGCACGGGCTTCGGCCCGGTGGACGTCGACGGGGCGGTGGCGCCGGTCGACGCGCCGGCGGACGGGGAGGACTCAGAGCCGGCCCCGCGGACCCGCCGCCGGGCCGACGCCGACGTCGACGAGCTCGAGGCCGCGCGGCAGCGGCGTGCGGCGGCCGGACGGGCGCCCGGGCGGTCGGGCGCGCGTACGCCTGCGGTGTCGACCGACCGGGGTCGGCGCCGTAGAGCGGAGGCCGACGGCGACGACACGCGGGCAGAAGCCGAGGCGTCAGACCCGAAGGAACGCGAACGGGCGGAGCGCGAACGGGCCGAGCAGGAGCGGGCCGAGCAGGAGCGGGCCGCCGCCGAGCAGGCGGAGCGGGAACGGGCGGAACGCGAGAGGGCCGCCGCCGAGCGGGCCGCGGAGCGCGAGCGTGCGGCGGCCGAGCGGCGCCGTCGCGCGGAGGTCGGTCGACGCCTCGCGCGTGCGGAGAAGCAGCTCGCCTCGGCCGAGCGTGCCCTCGCCGCCGCCGACAGCACCGTCGAGGACGCCGAGGGACGGCACGAGGCGACGGTCCGCGAGATCGCCGAGGCGGAGCAGCGGCTCGCCCGCCTGCGCGCGCGGCGCGCCGAGCTCGATGCGGAGGTAGGGACCGCGCGCGAGGCCGCGGACGACGCCGCCGCGGCGCGGGACGACGCGCAGGGTGAGGTCGACCGGCTCCGCGAGGAGCTCGACGACGGGTCCACGCCCTGACGCGCCGAGCCCGTCAGCTCGGGGACGGCGCGAGCCGTCAGCCCGGCTGCGGCGTGATCTCGGGGGTGTCGGGCACGTCGGGCGGCACGACGTTCGGTCCGGCCTCCGCCGGGCGCGGCCGGTCCTGGCGGTGCAGCCGGACCGCGACGAGCGCGACGTCGTCGCCGGGACGCGACGGCAGCATGCGGCGCATGAGCTCGTCGCACAGCTCGTCGAGCCCGAGGCCCAGCGCGGCCACCTCCTCGAGCGTGTCGCGCAGCAGCGCCATGCCCTCCTTGAGCCCGCGGTCGCGCCGCTCGACGAGGCCGTCGGTGTAGAGCAGGACGGTCGCGCCGCGGTCGAGCGTGACCTCGGACTCGGTGCGCCGGGAGTCCGGGAGCACGCCGAGCAGCGGGTCGGGCCCGAGCCCGGAGAGCACGAGGACCGTGCCGTCCGGGTTGACGACCATGGGCGGCGGGTGCCCGGCGTTGGACCAGCGCACGTGCGTGACGCCCCGGGCGCGCTCGTCGTCGGTCTGCTCGATGCGCGCGACCACGGCGGTCGCGAGCGTCCCGACCTGGAGCGTGCGCAGCGCCCGGTCGACCGTCGCCACGAGCTCGCCCGGCGCGGCGCCGGTCGCGACGGCGATCCCGCGCAGGATCGAGCGCACCTGGCCCATCGCTGCAGCGGCGGTGATGTCGTGCCCGACGATGTCGCCGATCACGAGCACCGTCGCGCCGTCCGGCTGCAGGAACGCGTCGTACCAGTCGCCGCCGACCTTCGCGGCCTCGGCGGCCGGCTCGTAGCGCACGACGATCTGCACGTGGTCCGGCTCGGGCGGGGCCGTGAGCAGTGAGCGCTGGAGCTCCTCGGCGACCTGGCGCTGACGGCGGTAGAGGCGCGCGTTGTCGAGCGCGAGCCCGGCCCGGCCCGCGACCTCGACCGCGGTCGCGCGGTCCTCGTCGCCGATCGGACCGCGCTCCGCGCCGTTGAACAGGCTCATCGCCCCGACGGTCCGACCGCGCCCGCGCAGCGGGAGCATCGTCGCGCTCTCGGGCGCGAGGCGCGCGACGAGGTCCGCGGCCTCGCCCGGCGCGAGCACCCCGCGGATGGCCTCCGTCGCACCGTGCGGGACGTCGACGACCTCGCCGGTGCCCAGCGCCCGCAGGAGGAACGCGGAGTCCGCGAGCGCCGCGAGCCGCACCTCGGAGTACCGGGCGGCGAGCGCCCGGGTCGCCGGGTCGGCGTGCCAGGAGCCCACGTCGCGGATCCGGCGGCGCGGACCGCGGGATTCGTCGTCGTCGACGAGGGTCACCACGCACCAGTCAGCGAGCGCGGGCACGACGAGCTGCGCGAGCCGCGCCACGGCCTCCTCCGCGTCGAGGGTCTCGGCGAGGCTCGACGTGACGGCCGCGGTGAGCGCCGCCCGGGCGACCGCGGTCTCGGCGGTCGCCTGCGCGCGCCGGCGCGCGGTGATGTCGAGGAAGTAGACGGCCAGCCCGTCCGGCCCGGGCCAGGCCCGCACCTCGTACCAGGCGTCGAGCGGCGCGGGGTAGTACGCGTCGAACACCACGGCCTCGCCGGTCGCGACGGCCCCGCGGTAGCTCCGCTCGAACTCAGACCCGACGGCCGCGGGGAACAGCTCCCACAGGTCGCCGCCGAGCATCTCGTCACGCGTGCGCCCGAGCAGGCGCTCGGCCTCCGCGTTGACGTACGTGAACCGCCAGTCGAGCCCGACCGAGAAGAACGCTGTGGGGATGGCCTCGAGGATCCGCGCGACGCGCGCCTCGCCGTCGTGGCGCTCGGTCGCGTCGTAGCCCGCCCCGAGGACGCGGGCGGCGGTGCCGTCCGGGCCCGCGAGGACCCGCCCGCGCGCGACGACCCAACGCGTCGCACCGTCGTCGAGCACGACCCGGTACTGCATCTCGAAGTCGCTGCACGCGGTGATCGCCTCGGCCAGGAGGGTCTCGACCGTGGCCAGGTCGTGCGGGTGCACGCGAGCCTGGAAGCTCTGGAACGTGTGGTCGAACGTCGTCTCGTCGTGACCGAACAGCTCGAGCATCCGGGCGTCCCACCGGATCCGGCCCGTGCGCAGGTCCCAGTCGTAGGTGCCGATGCCGGCCGCCTCGATCGCGAGCTCACCGAGCAGCAGTGCCGGGTCGGGCCCCGCCTCGTCGTCCGCGCGCGCACCCTGGCTGACCATCCGACCTCCTGCATGTGCGCCGGACGGTGGACCCGCAGCGTGAGCGTCCATCATCCCCGACGATCACGCGTGCACCCGCGCACTGCGACGGACGTCACCCGGACGGAACGTCGGCCCCGGTGCCGGGCGACGGCTGCTGCCGGCCCGTGTCTGCCACGAGCTGGTCGAACGCCTCCCCCGCGAGCGCGTCCGTGCGCTCGACGACGCGCGCGAGCATCCGCCGTCGGGCCAGGCCGCGCCGGGCCGCGACGAGCGTGAGCGCCTGGTCGATGCGGTCGGCTCCCCGGCGCCACGCCGCGACCTGCTCGGCGAGCGCGGCGTCGTCCGGCGCGTGCGCCACGCACTCGTCCGCGAGCCTGCGGACCGTCGCGAGCGTCGCCCGCACGCGCGCCTCGGGCGAGCGCTGCTGCTGGGCGGCGGCCAGGCGTGCACGGCCCGCCTCGAGCGTGCGTTGCGCGGCTGCGGGCAGCTCGGGGTGCTGGCGGAGGAAGTCGTCGACGAGGCGCCACGTCTGCACGACGCGCGGCCACTGCTCCGTGACCGTGCGCCACGCCGAGCCCGCGAGCTCCGTCCGTCCTGCCATCACGCCTCTCCGTCCCTGGTCCGAGACCCGGGGCGGCCGGGGGCCGACCGGGTCGGTCCCAGAGTGCGCGAATCGGGCGCCGCGTGCACGCGCAGGCGCCGCGGGACCGCGCGCGCGACGCGCCGACGGTCGGTGTGCACGGGTCGGGCCGCGGTGGCCGTACGCTTTGTCGCAAGTGCCCGGTCGACGAGGACGGGGCCGCTCGGAGGGGGACCCTCATGCACGACACGCATCCCTACACGATGTTCTCCGGCGCCGGCGAGGACCCGGCCGCGGGTGGTCGCCGGCTCGTCGTCTCCGTCGTGCTCGTGGCGGCCGTGTTCGTGGCCGGTCCCGCCGCGGTCGACGTCGTCACGGGCCTCGCCGGCCTGTAGCCGGTCGGCCCGGGTCCGAGCGCCGTCCGAGGCGCCGGGACCCTCGCCCCTCCGGTGCGGCGCACGTCGTCGAGGACGCGCGCCACCCGGTCCTGCCGGTCAGCTGAGGCCGGCCGCCCGCGCCCACGCGACGGCCTCGGCCCGCGTCGAGACGCCGATCTTGCGGTAGGCGCTGCGCACCTGGGACTTCACGGTGTTGCGCGAGACCCACAGGCGCGCCGCGATCTCCTCGAGCGTGACGTCCTCCGAGAGCTCGGCCAGGACGACGCGCTCGCGCCGGGTCAGCGGCTCGGCGAGGGGGGTGATCAGGGTGCGCGTGGCCTCGATCGTGCTCATGGTGTTCCTCCGGGGGCGGCACGACCCGGTCCGTCGGGTCGTGCTCGAGCGTCTGTCACCCGTTGAGAGGCACCACCGCCACCGCTATGACGCGGTTTCGTGAACTTCTTCTCACCTGTTCGTGGGCGAGTCGCCCCACCCACCCTGAGGCGGCCGGCGGCGTGAGCCGCCGGCCGCCCCTGGCCGTGCCCGTGCGGTCAGCCGACCGCCGCGACCGCGAGGTCCGGGTGGTCGCTGAACAGCCCGTCCATGCCCGCGTCGACGAACGCCCGGATCTCGCTCGCGAGGTCGCCGTAGGCGGCGGGGTCGGCGCTGCTGCGCAGGTCGGCCGGCAGGAACTGGTTCTCCGCCCGGAACGTCCAGCCGTGCACGACGAGGCCCGCACGGTGCGCGTCGTCGATCACCCGTGTCGGCTGTCCCAGGGTGCCGTCCGTGTCGCGGGGGATCATCACGTCCTTGCACAGGCCGACGCCGTCGGCGTACCGCGCGATCTCACGCAGCCCCGTGCGGGTCACCAGGTCGGCGTACGTGCGCGGGTCGCCCGCCGCCACGAGGTCGTACGGCGCGCCCGAGCAGTTGACGAGCTGCGCGAGGCGCACGCCGGTCATGCGGTCGAGCTCGCGCAGGTTGCCCGTCTCGAAGCTCTGCACGATGACCGGGGCGCGGCGCCCGTCGAGGCGGGCCGCCTTCAGCTCCGCGACGAGCGGCTCCTCGAGCGACAGCCCGATCGAGTCGAAGTACGTCGGGTGCTTGGTCTCCGGGTACACGCCGACCGGCTGCCCGTCGCACGTCGTGGACCGGCGGGCGAGGTCGAGGACCTCGTCGAGCGTCGGGATCTCGTAGAGGCCGTCGAACGCCGTGTTGGCCGGGCGCGTCGCCGGGATGCGCTCCTTGGCGCGCAGCGTCCGCAGCTCGGCGAGCGTGAAGTCCTCGGTGAACCACCCGGTGATCGCCGCGCCGTCGATGGTCTTGGTGACGCGGCGGTCCGCGAACTCCGGGCGGGTCGCGACGTCCGTCGTCCCGCCGATCTCGTTCTCGTGCCGGGCGACGAGCACGCCGTCCTTCGTCGAGACCAGGTCGGGCTCGATGTAGTCCGCGCACTGCAGGATCGCGGTCTCGTAGGCGGCGAGCGTGTGCTCGGGCCGGTAGCCCGACGCGCCGCGGTGCCCGACGACGGTGATCTCACCGGGCTGCTCGGGGCGGGCTCGGCGCAGCTCGACGAGCGCGACCTCGGTGTCGTCGGGCGTCCCCGGCACGCGCGCGGCGTTGCCCGGGTAGTTGTTGTCGTTGGCGATCAGGAGCCGCCCGTCCGCGAGGCGCACGACCGTCTCGAACGACTGCACCGGGAACGCGAACGGGTCGCCCGTGCCGTAGCCGTCGCCGGCGCCGATGCCGTCGGGGTTGGCGATCTTCAGCGCGTCGAGCACGAGGGTCTTCTCGAGGTAGCCGTCGCGCTCGCGGTGCCGCAGGTCGATGCCGTACACGCGCTTGGTGACCGACGCCGGGCCGTCGAAGTTGTCCCGCTCGACGACGAGCAGCTCGTGGCGGCTCGTCATGAACGCGTCGCCCACGACGTTCGCGGCGCGGTCGGTCTGGTACGCCCACGTGCGGCCGGTGTACTCCCCCGTCCGGGTGTCGAGCTGGTAGACCGTGCGGCGGCGCTGGTCGGGGTCGTCGACGAACGCGCCCTCGGTGATCGGGTAGAGGTACTTGCCGTCCGGGGAGCCCGCGAGCGCCTCGAAGCCGTTGCTGGCCCGCAGCCGCGCGGTCTCGCCGGGCGCGAGGTAGGGGTTCTGCGGCGACTTCGCGTCCGGGAGCGGGACGGGCGGCGCGAGCAGGGCGCCGCCCGAGTCCACGTGCAGGACGAACGGGCCGAACTCCTCGCCGATCCAGAACGTCCCGTCGGGCGCGCGCACGATCGACTCGACGTCGAAGTCGGCGCCCGTGAGCAGCCGGTCCGGCGTCGCGTCGTTGACGATCGGGAAGTCGACGTGGCGGTGCGGGTCGCTCAGCGACAGGTGCTCGCCGAGCTCGAGGGCGCCGGGGCCGCCGTCCGCGGTCTGCCACTGCGGGGTGACCCGGTACACGCGCAGGAGGAAGTCCGCGGAGTTCGCCTTGGTGCCGAAGCCGTTGTCGGGCAGCGCCCAGAAGGTGCCGTCGCCCGCGTCGACCATGCCGGAGAAGCCGGGCACGACCTGCCCGGGGAACGGGCCCTGCCGGCCGTTGGCGGGCGTCGCGAGCGCACCCGAGGGCGGGCCGTCCGCGAGGACGTCGGCCGAGAGGGTCGCGCGCGCGACGAGCGTGGGCGTCGTGGTCGACCGGCGGTCACCGCGCTCGGTGCTCGCCGCTGCCGACCGCTCGTCGAACGTCTCGGGCGTGGCTGCCGCCGTGGGGGCGAGCAGGGTCGCCGCCAGGGTGAGGGTCAGGGGCACCGCGAGGAGAGGGAGGGCTGCTCTGCGTCTCATGCTCCCGATGGAACTGCCGATCGCCGACGCGTGCCACAACGCACGGCATGGTCGCGGTGACGATCGGGTGAACCGGCACCTTCGGGCAGCCTCGACCCCGGGTCCGGGCCGCCCCCGGGGCCTCCGGGACGCGCGCGTCCCGGGACGGGGGTAGAACGGGCTGATGGCCGAGGTGCACCGCGAGCTCGAGACCACCTACGCCGTGGACGGCGACGCGGTGCTCCCGGACCTCGTGGGGGCGCTGCCGCGCGGGCACACGGTCACCGTCGCGACGCACCGCCTGCGCGCGACCTACGTGGACACGGCGGACCTGCGGCTCGCGCGCGCGGGGCTCACCCTGCGCCGCCGGACCGGGGGCACGGACGCCGGGTGGCACCTCAAGGTCCCCGAGGCGCCGAACACCCGCTCCGAGCTGCGCCTGCCGCTCGGGCGCGCGGCGGACCGGGTCCCCCGCGAGCTCGAGCGGCTCGTGCGCGGGCGGACCCGCGGCGTGCCGCTCGTCCCGGTCGCGCGCATCACGACCCGGCGCACGGTGCACCGGGTCGCGGACGCGGACGGCACGGTGCTCGTCGAGGTCGCCGACGACCGCGTCGAGGGCGCACGCCTCGCGGGCGACGCGAGCGACGCCGGGGTCCGGCCCGACGCGACGACGCAGTGGCGCGAGGTCGAGGTCGAGGTCGTGGACGGCGGTCCGGCGGACCTCGCCGCGGTCGACACGCTGCTCACCGCAGCTGGGCTCCGCGCCGTCCCGGACGCCTCGAAGCTCCGGCGCGTCCTCGACGTCGCGGTCGACGACGCCGGGCCGACGCCGCCGCGCACGTTCCGCCGCTCGGCCACGAGCGGCGAGGTCGTGCTCGCCCACGTCCGCGCGCAGGTCGAGACGATGGCGGCGCAGGACCTCCCGGTGCGCCTCGGGTCGCCGGGCAGCGTCCACGCGATGCGGGTCGCCACGCGCCGCCTGCGCAGCGCGCTCACGAGCTTCGGGCCGCTCTTCCTCGACGACGCCGTGGCACCGCTGCGGGCGGACCTGCGCGAGCTCGCCCGCGCGCTGGGGGCGGCGCGCGACGCGGAGGTGCTGGCCGAGCGGATCACGGCCGATCTCGCCGACGACCGTCGCGGGTGGGCGGCGGGGGCACCGACGGCCACGGACAGCGGCGACGCCGGCGCCGACGGGGGCACCGGAGCCGGCGCGGCCGCGGACCGCGGCTCCAGCACCGGCGTGGAGCCGCTCGGCGACGCCCCCGGGGACGGTGCGCGTGGTCCCGACGCCGGCCCCGTGGAGGCGCAGCGCTGGGTGACCGCCGCGCTCGACGCGGAATGGCGCGACGCGCGTGCCCGTGCGCTCGCCGAGCTCGACGGCGACCGGTACGCCGCCCTGCTCGTCGCCCTCGACGCGTTCCTCGCGGCGCCGCCGCTGCGCCACCGTGGGTCGCGGCGCGCCCGGACGGTGCTCCCCCGGCTCGTGGAGCGCACGTGGCAGAAGGCCGAGGCCGCCGTCCGGCGCGCCGAGGCGGTCGGCGCCCGGGACGCCGCCGGGACCGGGGACGCAGGCAGGCCCGCGGACGCAGCCGGGCGCGCGGACGCAGCCGGGCGCGGGGAGGCGGCCGGGCGCGAGGCGGCCGCATCCGGGGACGCGCGCGACGTGCTGCTGCACGAGGCGCGCAAGGCGGCCAAGCGCTCGCGCTACGCCGCCGAGGCGGTCGACGGCGCGCTCGGCGGCGGCGCGCACGCGTACGCCGCGGCGATGGAGGCGCTCCAGGAGAGCCTCGGGGCGCACCACGACACGGTCGAGTCCCGTCGCCGCCTGCACGAGCTCGCCGCCCTCGCCCCCAGCACCGGCACCGCCTTCGCGCTCGGGCGCCTGCACGCGCACGAGGAGGTGCGCGCGGCCGAGGCCCTGAGCGCGTTCCGGTCCGCGTGGCAGCGGGCCCGCAAGCCGGCGCTGCGCCGCTGGCTGCGCTGAGCCCGCGCCGCGCCGCGGTCAGTCGAGCCCTGCGCCGTCCTCGCCCGCCGCCGCGCCCTCGTCCGCCGCCGCGAGCTGCGCGTCGAGGTCGAACACGCACTCGAGCACGACGAAGCCCTCGTCGGGCGGCCCGTCCGACCCGAACAGCTCCGCCATCTGCGCCTGCCAGCGCGCGTTGACCTCGCGCGCCGCCATCGCCTCCCGGGCGGCGTCGAAGTCGTCCACGTCGACGACCCCGACGAGCAGCCCGTCCGGGGCGAGGTGCAGCGTGTAGTCGCGCCACCCGGTCTCGCGCAGCGCCGCCAGCATCTCCGGCCACACCGCGGCGTGCCGCTCGCGGTAGGCGTCGACCCGGTCGGGGCGGATCCGGGACAGGAAGCAGACGCGGGCCATGGGACCTCCGGGGCGACGGGTGGGCGGGGCGCGTGGGCGTGCGGGTGCGGGGCGACCCGCACGCCGAGGATGCCTCCCCCGGCACCGTGCCGTCACGCACGAGCGGCCCACCCACACGTCCACGGCCCCGGGCTCGACGACGCGGCGCAGGCTGCGGTCGCTGAACGCGAGCCGGGTCGCCGGCACGGCCAGGTGCACCGTGGCCTGCTCGCCCGGCGCGAGCTCGACACGCGCGTACGCGAGGAGCTGGGCGACGGGCCGCGTGACCGAGCCGACGACGTCATGCCCGTACAGCTGGACGACCTCGGCGCCCGCGCGGTCGCCGTCGTTGCGCACGTCGACCGCGACGTGGATCGTGCCGTCCGTGGGGACCTCGGACTCGCGCAGCACGAGACCCGGGTAGGAGAACGTCGTGTAGCCGAGCCCGTGGCCGAACGGCAGCACCGGCGCCGTCGCGACGCTGCTGACCGACGACGCACCCCCGAGCGGCGGGTGCAGGTAAGAGTACGGCTGCGTGCCCGCGGAGTTCGGCAGGCTCACGGGCAGCCGGCCCGAGGGGTTGACCCGCCCCGAGAGCACCCCCGCGATCGCGGACGCGCCCTCCTCGCCCGGGAAGAACGCCTGCACGACGGCGGCGCAGCCCTCGACGGCCCACCCGATCGCGTACGGGCGCCCGGTGAGCAGCACGAGCACGACCGGCGTCCCCGTCGCGACGACGGCCTCGACGAGCTCGCGCTGGACGCCGGGCAGCTCGAGGCTGTCGCGGTCGCAGCCCTCGCCGACCGTCCCCCGTCCGAACAGGCCCGCCTGGTCACCGACGACCACGACCGCGACGTCGGCCCCACGGGCGGCGTCGACCGCGGCCGCGATGCCGTCGCGCACGTCGTCGTCGACCTCGCAGCCGCGCGCGTACGTGACCTCGGCGCCGGCCAGCTCGCCGCGCAGCGCGCCGAGCACCGTCGCGACGTCGATGCCGAGCTCGGTCCCCGGGTGCTGCGGCAGCACGTGGTTGACGAACGAGTAGCACCCGAACAGCGCCTCCGGGCGGTCCGCGTTGGGCCCGACGACCGCCACGCGGGCCGGCTCGCGCAGCGGCAGGACGCCGTCGTTGGTGAGCAGCACGACCGACTCCTCGGCGAGCCGCGCGGCGAGCGCCCGGTGCTCGGCCGGGTCGAGGTCGATCCGGGTCCGCGGGGGCTCCGCGCCGAAGTCGGCGTCGAGCAGCCCTAGGTCCTCCTTCTGCGTGAGCACCCGCAGCACCGCGAGGTCCACGAGGCCCGACGACACCTCGCCGCACTCGACCGCCGCGGCGAGGGGCTCGAGGAACGCGTTGCCCGTCGGGAGCTCGATGTCGACGCCGGCCTCGAGCGCCTGGCGCGCGGCGTCGGCGAGGTCGGACGCGACGGCGTGCAGGGTGTGCAGGAACGCGACCCCGAAGTAGTCGGCGACGACCGTGCCGTCGAAGCCCCACTGCTCGCGCAGCAGCGCCGTCAGCAGCGTGCGGTCGGCCGCCGCGGGCACGCCGTCGACCTCCGCGTACGAGTGCATGACCGAGCGGGCGCCGCCGTCGAGCACGGCCATCTCGAACGGCGGGAGCAGCAGGTCCGCGAGCTCGCGCGGCCCGGCGTGGACCGGCGCGAGGTTGCGCCCGGCGCGCGAGGACGAGTACCCGACGAAGTGCTTGAGCGTCGCGATGATGCCGGCGCTCTGCAGCCCGCGCACGTACGCCGTGCCGATCGTGCCGACGACGTACGGGTCCTCGCTGATGCACTCGTCGACCCGGCCCCAGCGCGGGTCCTGGATGACGTCGAGCACCGGCGCGAGCCCCTGGTGCACCCCGAGGTCCGCCATGCTCGTGCCGATCGCGGCGCCCATGCGCTCGACGAGCTCGGCGTCGAAGCTGGCGCCCCATGCGAGCGGCGTCGGGAAGGTCGTGGCGCGCCACGCAGCGAGCCCCGTGAGGCACTCCTCGTGCGCGATCGCCGGGATGCCGAGACGGGTGTTCGCGACGAGCCAGCGCTGGGCGTCGCGCAGCGCGCGCCTGCCGGCCTCCGGCTCGACCGGACGGGTGCCGAACATCCGGGTCAGGTGGCCGAGCCCCTCGCCGGCGAACTCCTCGAACGGCGGCGCCTGCTCCCCGATCATCGCGTCCTGGAGCGGAGCGACGACCTCGCCGTCCGCGCCGGCGCCGACCCACAGCCCGACGAGCTGGGCGAGCTTCTCGCGCAGCGTCATCTGCTGCAGGAGGGCGACGACCCGGTCGCTCCAGGGGCCGTCGGTGGTGCGGTCCGGGCGCACGACGCCCAGGTCGGTGTCTGTCACGGTTCGTGTCCTCACTGGAGGAGCGCCCGGCGGCGGACGCACGCCGGGCGGCGGTCCCCCGGCCGGGCGCCCGTCCGTGACGGGCGCGCGGCCGGGGTCCGTGGTGGTCCGGTCCGGGCGGGCGGGCGTCAGCCCTTGACCGCGCCCTGCAGGCCGTTGACGATGCGCTTCTCCATCGCGAGGAAGAACACCAGCGCGGGGATCATCGCGAGCGACGTGAACGCCAGCACGCCCGCGGTGTCCTGCGCGTGCTCGCTCGAGAAGCTCGCGACCCCGAGCGGCAGCGTCTGCGTCGTCGGGTCGCTCAGGATGAGCAGCGGAAGCAGGTACGCGTTCCAGGACGCGACGAACGCGAGCACCCCGACGGTCACGAGCCCGGGGCCCGAGAGCGGCAGGAGGATCCGCCAGAAGAACCCGACGCGCGACGTGCCGTCGATCATGGCCGCCTCCTCGAGCTCCTTGGGCAGCGCCATGAGGAACGGGCGCAGGATCACGATCGTCATCGGCAGCGCGAAGGCCGCCTGCGGGAGCGCGACGCCCCAGAACGTGTTGTTCAGGTTGAGGTCACGGATCATCAGGAACAGCGGGATGATCGCGACCGTCAGCGGGAACAGCAGGCCCATCGTGAAGACGGTCGTGAGCATCGCCCGGCCCCGGAACTGGTACCGCGCGAGCGGGTACGCCGCCATGACGCCGAACACCGCGACGATCACGGTCGTGATGAGCGAGATCACCGTCGAGTTGAACGCGTACCGCCAGAAGCTCGCGGACGTCAGCACGTTGACGTAGTTGCTGACGACCCACGGGTCCGGCAGGCCGACGGGCTCGGCGGCGAGCTGCGCGTTCGAGCGGAAGCCGCCGAGGATCGCGTACAGCACCGGTCCGAGCGTCGCCGCGACGACGACGAGCGCCGCCGCGTAGACGAGCGGGTTGCCGCCGGTGGCGGACGAGCCGCGCCGGCGACGCGGGGTCTCCAGCACAGCCGGCCGGCCCGGGGCGGGGGTCACGGCAGGGGCGCTCATCGCTGGACCTTCCTCGGCTTGGGGGCGTCCTGGTTGTCACGGCGCAGGACGAAGTACTGGTACAGGGCCGCGAGCACGAGCGAGATGCCGAACAGCAGCACCGCGACGGCCGACGCGTAGCCGTAGAGGCTCCGGTTGGTGCCCTGGTTGATCAGGTACGTCGCCATGGTCATGGTCGAGTTCGCCGGGCCGCCCTTGGTGAGGATCCACACCATGTCGAAGAGCTGCAGCGAGCCGATCATCGACAGGAAGCCCCACGTCCGGATCGTCGGGCCGAGCAGCGGGATCGTGATCCGGCGCTGCACCTGCCACCACGACGCCCCGTCGAGCTGCGCGGCCTCGTAGAGGTCCGTCGGCACGCCCTGGAGCCCGGCCAGGAACAGGATGATCGCGAGGCCCAGGTACTTCCAGGTCAGCACGACCATCACGGTGTAGAGCGCGATCTTCGGGTCGCCGAGCCACAGCTCCTTGGCACCGGAGAGCCCGAGCCCGTCGAACACGGCGTCCACGAGCCCGCCGGGCTGCAGCAGCATGAGCCACACGACACCGGCGACGACCTCGGCGAGGACGTACGGGACGAAGATGATGACGCGCATCGCCGCGCGGCCCCGGATCTCCCGGTTGAGCAGCAGCGCGATCGCGAGGCCCAGGGGCAGCTGGATCACGATCGACAGCACGATGATGATCAGGTTGTGCGTGACCGCGTCGGTGAAGACCTGGTCGCGCAGCGCGTTCGCGTAGTTCTGGAGCCCGACGAAGTCGTCCATCGGCCCGAGGCCGTTCCACTTGTACGTCGAGTAGCGGACGGCCTGGAGGACCGGCGTCACGACGAACAGGGCGAACAGCGCGAGAGCCGGGGTGACGAAGAAGAGGATCTCCAGGCGCTTGCGCCACTCCACGGAGACCGAGGCACGCGGCCGCCCGCCCGCGGCGCGTGCCGCCGACCGGGGAGCCCGGTC
>NZ_BJLR01000028.1 GCF_006538745.1 Cellulomonas cellasea
CGGGGAGCCCGGTCGGCGGCACGCGCGGTGTCGCGAGGGGTGGCAGCGACGTCCGTGCGCGTCGGGCGTTCGGTCACGTCGTCTGCCACCTCGTTCACTCGCTCTCGGCCGCGGCCTGCGTGGCGTCGACGATGCCCTGGGGAGTTCCCTGGCCGGCGAACAGCAGCGCGATCTCGTCGTTCATCGCCCCACCGATGTTCTCACCGAAGGCCGTGTCGAAGTAGAGCTGGACGAACGGCGCCTCGTCGCGGAACGTGAGGAGCTCGGCGAGGGCCGGGTCGGCCACCGAGCCGGTCGCGGCGGGGTTGGTCGGCAGGCCCATGCTCTGCTCGGCGAAGCCGGTCTGGACCTCGTCGCTCAGCAGGTAGTTCACGAAGTCGACGCACGCCGGCGGGGCCTCGGCCGAGCAGGCCCACGCGTCGCCGCCACCGAGCGCGGCGGCGGGGTCACCCTCGCCACCCTCGACCGACGGGAACGGGAACCAGCCCGTGTCGGCGCCGAGACCCTGCTTGTCCTCGGTGAGTCCCTGCATGACGCCGGGCTCCCAGTGGCCCGCGAGCTCCATGGCGACCTTGCGGGTCGCGAGGAGGCCGGAGGCGCTCGTCGGGCCGGTCTGCGCCGGCGTCGCGAGGAAGCCGGAGTTGAACGGCTCGGCCGCGATGAGCTTCTCGAGGTCCTCGCCGGCCGCGACGAAGCACGGGTCCGAGAAGTCCTTGAGCGTGACGGCGTCCGTCAGGACCTGCTCGCTGCAGTGGCGCAGGGCCATGTAGTACCAGTAGTGCGCGGCGGGCCACTTGTCGCCCGCGCCCACGGAGATCGGCTCGATGCCGGCGGCCTTGAGCTTGTCCGCCGCGGCGATGAGGTCCGCCATCGTGGCGGGGGGCTCGGTGATGCCGGCCTGCTGGAAGAGCGCCTTGTTGTACCAGAAGCCCACGACGCCGAGGGAGAACGGCAGCGCGTAGGTCTTGCCGTCGACCTGCCAGCCCGCGACCGAGCCGCCGATCTTCTCGATGGCCTCCGACGAGCCGTCGGACAGGTCCTGGACCAGGCCGGCCTCGACGTGCGCCGCGAGCTCGCCGCCGCCGCGCTCCATGTAGACGTCGGGGGTGTCGCCCGTCTGGAAGGACGCGTCGAGCTTGGTGAGCATGTCCTCGTGAGCCAGCGCGCTGATCTCGACGGTGACGCCCGGGTTCGCGGCCTCGAAGTCGGCCGCCACCTTCTCGTAGTAGCCCTTGCCGGGCTCGTTGTTGGAGTTGTGCCACCAGGTGAGCGTGGTGCCGTCCGCGGAGTCGTCGGGGGTGTTGCCGCTCCCGCCGCCGCTGCAACCGGCGGCCAGCAGGGCCACTCCGGCAGTCATCGCAACAGCCGAGAGCAGTCGGTTCCTCGCCATAGTGAGTTCCTTCGTCGTCGTTGACTGGGTATTTCGCGGCGAGCATGCCACACCGTTTCGGGCACGGTCAATCGTTATCGATAACGTTTTCGTACCGGTAGCATCACCGTCCGTGACCGAGCGTCAGCAGCTCCCGCCCGGGGCCGAGGACCTCCACCGCGTGACGATCACCGACGTCGCACGCGCGGCGGGGGTCTCCGTCGCGACCGTCTCCAAGGTGATCAACGAGCGCTACGGCGTCGCGGCCCGCACGTCCGAGCACGTGCAGCGCGTGATCGAGCAGCTCGGGTACGAGTCGAGCCTCGTCGCGCGGAGCCTGCGCAGCCACAAGACGCACGTGATCGGCATCCTCGTGCCCGAGTTCGAACCCTTCAGCACCGAGGTCCTCAAGGGCACCTCGCGCGCCATCACCGGGACGGGCTACGAGCTGCTCGCCTACTCGGGCGGCGGCCGCGCGGGTGAGGTCGTCGGGTGGGAGCGGCGCTACCTGTCGCGGCTCAGCGGCACGCTCATCGACGGCGCGATCATGATGACGCCCACCGTGGTGCGGACCGCCGGCTCGGTGCCGGTCGTCGCGATCGACCCGCACGCCGGCCCCGCGGACAGCCCGACGGTCGACGCCGACAGCTACGCGGGCGCGGTCCTCGCGACCGAGCACCTGCTGCAGCTCGGGCACCGGCGCATCGGCTTCCTCGGGGGGCGCCCCGACCTCGACTCGGCCCGGCTCCGCGAGGACGGCTACCGGGACGCGCTCGCCACGGCGGGCATCCCGGTCGACCCGGACCTCGTGCGCCTCGGCGGATACCGGCGGCAGGTCGCCGCGGCCCCCACCCGCGAGCTGCTGTCCCTGGCCGACCGGCCGACCGCGATCTTCGCCGCGAACGACCTCTCGGCCATCGGCGTCCTCGACGTCGCGCGCGAGCTCGGGCTCACGGTGCCCACGGACCTCTCGGTCGTCGGCTTCGACAACGTGCCCGAGTCCGCCCTCACCGAGCCGCCGCTGACGACCGTCCAGCAGCCGCTCCAGGAGATGGGCGCGCAGGCCGTGCACCTGCTGCTGCGGCTCGTGCACGGCGAGCCGGGCGCCAGCACGCACGTGCGCCTGCCCACGTCGCTCGTCCGGCGCGGCTCGACGGCTCCCCCGGCCGCGGCACCCGGACGCGCGGGCGGCTGACCGGCGACCGCGGGGCGACGGGCTAGAGCGCCGCCGCCCCGAGGTGCAGCTCGGCGAGCGGCTCGGCGTCGAGCACGTCGCCGACCACGGCCGCGACGGTCAGCGCGTGCAGCGTGGGCAGCGCCGCGCGGAGCAGCACGGGGTCGGGGTCCGGCTCGGCACCGACGAGCGCGGCCGTGACGTCGAGCACCGCGACGAGCTGCGCGCGCAGCCGGCCCGTCCCGTACGCCGCCCACGCACCCGCGTGCATCGCGCGCGCCCACCGCCCGGGCGGCCAGCCCACCTCCGCAAGCCGGTCGAGCGTCACCTCGCGGCGCGCGAGGGCCCGGCACAGGTCCGCGACGGCGTCCGCGCGCGGCCCGTGCGACGCGCTCGGCTCGACGAGCGGCACCTCGACCTCCCCGAGGCCGGCGTGCCACGGCCGGCCGAGGACGAGCGCGTCCCGTGCCGCGAGACCGGGCGACGTCCACCAGACGCCGACGACGCCGGCGGCCGCCGCGGCGGACGCCGGCACGACGTCACCGCCGGAGACCGCGACGCCGGGCGCGTCGGGCCACGCGACGGCCTCCCGGGTCACGAGCCGGACGACGTCCGTGACCCGTCCGAGCCGGCTGCGGGCGAGCGTGCGCGCGGAGCCCGGACCGCCGTGCGACGCGGTGCGCAGGAGCGTCGGGGTCGTCGGGGTCCGCGCGTCGAGCCCGTCGAGGGCCCGCCACGCTGCGGCGCGCTCCCCCGGCGCGACGTCGAGGACCGCGAGCCCGAGGTGCGTGAGGGCGGCGTCGGTCAGCCGGAACGTCGCGCTCAGCGTCGCCAGCAGGTCGCGCGCGGCGGGGTGGCACGCGGCGTCGGTCGCGAGCACCGTCGGCGAGGAGAGCGTGTACACCCGGGGGCCTCCCCTGCGCGCGGAACTCGGTCAGCTCGACGGTAAACGCCCAGGGGCCGACGGAGCGGACGAATCCCCCGTGTGCCGCGCGGCGGGAGCACGCGGGCCGGGTCGCGTCACCCGGCCGGGCGACGCGGCGGGGCGGTGGCCGTGCGGCCGAGCGGTCGACCCGGGTGGTGCCGCGCCGGAGCGGCGGGCCCCCCGGAGCGCTCCGCGCCGGAGCAGCGGGCCCCCCGGAGCGCTCCTCGCCGGAGCAGCGGGTGCCCCCGGGTGCGCTCGCAGGAGACGCCCGGGGCGGGTCGGTCAGGCGTCGGGGCCGGGCTCGAGGTGGGCTTCGAGCGCCTCCCGGGCGATGCCCGCGTGGTCGGCGATGTGCGTGCGCGTCAGGACGCGTGCGGCGTCGACCCCCCGGACGGCCTCGCCGACGAGCGCGGGGTGTGCGGCCGGGCCGCGGGCGGCGAGCTCGCGCAGCAGCCGGTCGCCGTGCGTCGCGTACCAGGCCGCCGCGAGGTCGGCGCGGTTCGGCGCCAGCGCCAGCACCGCGCGGCACAGCGCGCCCGTCGCCGCGACGAGCCCCGGTCCGTCGGAGTGCGTGAGCCAGGCGGCGACGAGCCGGGTCTCGCGGCGTGCGTCGGTGTCGTCGCCCGCGGGCAGGTGCTTGAAGGTGCGGCGCAGGTCGAGGGCGACCTGCATGCGGGTGTCCCAGTCCCACGACCCGACGGCCTCGGTCGAGGTCGCGAGCGCGAGCGTCCACGGCTCGTCGTGCCCGTGCTGGACCGCCTCGATCGCGCGGAACCGCAGCAGGTGGGCGGCGCTCTGCCCGGCGGACGCGGTGCGCCGGGCCGCCTTGTGCCCGGTGCGCGGGCGCTCCTGGCCGGCCTCGGCGGTGGCCCACGCGCCGTCGTCGTCCACCGACGGCGGGGCGGCGGCGCGGGTGGCCTCGACCAGCTCGATGATCGGGCCGGCCCACTCGGCGGGCAGCGGGGCGTGCGCACGCGGGGTCATCGGGCGCCTCCTGGCGTCGGGTCGCGGTCGGTGCCCCGGACGCGCTCGCGCGTCCGGGCGGACCCCGGCAGCCTACGGCGCCTCGTCATAGGCATTGTCTTATATAAGCCGCGGCCGATAAGGTGGCACCGTGCACGCCTTCGACGTCCTGGGTGACCCGGTCCGCCGCCGCATCCTCGAGCTCCTGCTCGAGGACGAGCGATCCTCCGGCGACGTCACGGCCGTCATCCGCGCCGAGTTCGGCATCAGCCAGCCCGCCGTGTCCCAGCACCTGCGGGTGCTGCGGGAGAACGGGTTCGCCCGGGTGCGGGCCGAGGGTGCACGCCGCCTGTACGCCGTCGAGGCACGTCCGCTCCAGGACGTCGACCGCTGGCTGCAGCCGTTCCGCGAGTTCTGGGCCCAGCGCCTCGACGCGCTGGGCACCGAGCTCGCCCGGGGGCGCCGGGACCGGCGCTCCCGAGGACCGAACCAAGAGGACTGAACGATGATCGACCTGCTCCAGGAGCTCGCCGCACTCCACCGCGCCGTGGTGCGCGACGAGGGCACGCAGACCGTCTCGGTCACCGTCGCCCGCACGTACGAGGCCGACACCGAGGACGTCTGGGACGCGCTCACCGACCCCGACCGGCTCCCCCGGTGGTTCTACCCCGTGACCGGTGACCTCCGCGTCGGCGGCACCTTCCAGCTCGAGGGCAACGCCGGCGGCGACATCCGGGCCTGTGAGCGCCCCGCGCGGCTCGAGGTGACCTTCGGCATGCCGGACAGCGTCGTGACGGTGACCCTGGTGCAGGACGCGGACCGGACGACCGTCGAGCTCGTGCACACGGTGCCGCTCGCGATCGCGGGCAGCGGCGCCGGCGCGCTGTTCGTGGGCCCCGGCTGGGACGGCGCCCTCGTGCAGCTCGCCCGGGAGCTGCGGGGCGAGTCCTCGGGCGACCCGCTCGCCTTCGCCGGCTCGCCCGCGATGGTCGAGTACAACCGCGGCTCGATCGACCGCTGGGCGGAGGCCGTCGAGCGGTCCGGCACCGCGTCGGCCGAGGAGGTCGCCGGCGGGCGCGCGGCGGCGGAGGCGCAGTACACGACGACGCCGTCCTGAGGGCCGTCTGCGCGGGCGCCCGGGCCGGGTCGACGTGCGGGCCACGCCGGCCCGGCCTACGTTCGAGGCCACGACTCGCACGGGGGCGCGCTGGAGTCGGTCGCCCGTGCGCACGAGGAGGAGCACCGTGGGAGCAGCACCCGACCTCGACGTCGGCCCCGTCCTCGCCGACCGCTACCGGCTCGACGACGTGCTGGGGCAGGGCGGGATGGCGACCGTGCACCGCGCCCACGACCTCGTGCTGGACCGCGACGTGGCGGTCAAGCTTTTCCCGCCGGTCGCCGAGGGGGCCGACGAGCTCCAGCGCCACCAGGCCGAGATGCGGGTCCTCGCGCGGCTGAACCACCCGGGCCTCGTGACGCTGCACGACGCCGGGAGCGTCACGGCGGGCGGCCCGCTGCGCCAGACGTACCTCGTCATGGAGCTCGTGGTCGGTCGTACGCTCGCCGACCGCCTGCACGACGGCCCGTTGACCCCAGGGCACGTCGCGCACCTCGGCCGCCAGGTCGCCGAGGCGCTCGTCGTCGTGCACGCGGCCGGGGTCGTGCACCGCGACATCAAGCCGGCGAACGTGCTCCTCGCGGAGGCGGGCGACGGACCCGACGAGCGGCTGACCGGCGACGGGCACGACGCGTCGGCCGGCGAGCTCCGCGTCAAGCTGGCCGACTTCGGGATCGCGCGCCTGTCCGACGGCGCCCGGCTGACCGTCACCGGCACGACGCTCGGGACCGCGAGCTACCTGAGCCCCGAGCAGGCCACGGGGTCGGCGATCGGTCCGACGAGCGACGTGTACTCGCTCGGGCTCGTGCTGCTCGAGTGCCTCACGGGCGAGCGCGCGTTCACCGGGACCATGCTCGAGGCCGCTGCGGCACGCCTCACGAGCTCGCCGGTGATCCCCGGCAGGTTCGGCTCCGCGTGGGCCGACGTGCTGAGCGCCATGACGGCGCGCAGCCCCGGCGACCGGCCCTCCGCCGCCGAGGTCGCCGTGCGCCTGGCGGTGCTGGGCGGCGAGCCCGCGGGCGCGGGCGCCCTGTCCCCGCCCACGGTGGCGGCACCCGTCGTCGATCCGCCGTTCGCCCCGCCGCCGACCGCGGCCGCGGCGGCCGTCCCCGCGTCGACCGCTCCCGTCCGGGCGGCCGTCCCCGCCTCGACCGCGCCCGTCCCGGCGGCCGTCCCCGCGTCGACCGTGCCCGTCCCGGCGGGGCCCCCGTCCCCGGCGGCCGGCGTGACGGCGGAGATGCCGACGACGTCCGCGGACGTCCCGCCGGTGCCGGCCGCCGACCCGCGCCCCGACGGTGTCGCCGACCGGCGCGCGCGCCGCGGGACCCGCCTCGCCGCAGCCGCGCTGCTGCTGTGCGTCGGGGGCGCGGCCGTGCTCGCCACGCAGGCGTCCGACGACGCCCCGCCCGTCGTGCCGTCCTACCCCACGGTCGAGGGCGGGCTGGGCGACGCGCTGCAGGACCTGCAGCGGAGCGTGCAGCCGTGAGGGCCGGACGCGGCGCGACCGCGCTCCGCCCGGTGCTCGGCACCGCGGTCGCGCTCGTCCTCGTGCTCGCGGGCTGTGCGCAGGCCCCGGAGCTCGACGCCGCGCGCGCGGGCGCGCTGCAGTCGGCGGTGCTGACCGTCTCGGAGGAGGCTGCCGCGGGCCGGTACGACGCCGCGCAGGCCGCCCTGGCGCAGGTTCGCGAGCAGCTCGAGGCGGCCGCAGACGCCGGCGAGGTGTCGACGGCCCGCTACCGCCAGATCGACGACGCGCTCGACCGCACCGCGCAGGAGGTCGCGGCGGCCGTGGATGCCCAGGCCGCAGCGGCGCGCGCGGCCGCCGAGCAGGCAGCGGCGGAGCAGGCGGCGGCCGAGCAGGCGGCCGCGGAGCAGGCTGCGGCGGAGCAGGCCGCCGCCGAGAGAGCCGCGGCCGAGCAGGCAGCCGCCGCCCGGGACGCCGCCCCGCGCGCCGGCGAGGGCGCCGGCGAGGGCGCCGACCCGAAGGACGACAAGGGCCCGAAGGGCAAGGGCAAGGAGGGCGACGACGACTGACCGGACGGAGTGTCCGGCCGGCATCCCTTGATCCGGGGCCCGCACCAGCCGATAGTGCCTGAGAGGCGCGGCGCAGGTCACCGCGCGCAGGGCGCCCGCGACGCGTCCGACGACCGACGCCCGGGGACCGCTCGGGTCGAACCCTGAGGGGAGGGTCCGTGCCCGGCAGCAGGTCCGACCTGGAGCCGTCCGAGCCGACCGCCCCGACCGCCGCGGCGCCGCCCGTGCCCGTCCCGCGCGTGGGGGAACCTGCACCCGTCGCGGCACCCGCCCCGAGCCTCGCGTCTGCCCTGGGGTCCGGCGCCGTCGAGTCGGCCCAGATCGGCACCTACGCGTGGGACCTCACGACCGGCGAGCTCGCGCTCGACGAGCAGCTCATGGCGGTCTTCGGGTTCGGCTCCGACGAGTTCGACGGGACGATCGGGGCGGTCGGCGAACGGCTGCACCCGCACGACCGGCCGCGCGTCGCGCGCGCGTTCGAGCTCGCCGTCGAGTCGCAGGGCTACCTCGAGATCGAGTTCCGCGTGCTCGTCCCCCACGGCGACGCGCGCTGGGTGCTCGCGCGCGGACGCCTCGTGCAGGGCGGCGACGGACGTCCGGCGCGGGCGGTCGGTGCCGCGTTCGACGCGACCGCACGCCAGCAGGGCGAGGCGCGCACGGCACGCCTGCTCGAGGCCATGCCGACCGCGTTCTTCTCGGTCGACGCGGAGTGGCGCTTCACGTACGTCAACAGCGAGGCCGAGCAGCTCCTGCGCCGGCCGCGCGAGGAGCTCCTGGGCGGCACGCTGTGGGAGCTCTTCCCCGAGACGCGCGGCACCGAGTTCGAGACGGGCTACCTGCGCGCGGCGCACACCGGCGAGACGGTCGGCTTCGAGGCGCACCACCCCGCACCGCTCGACGCGATCTTCGAGGTGCGCGCATGGCCCGGGCCCGATGGCCTCGCGGTCTACCTCCAGGACGTGACCGAGCGGCACCGCGCCCAGCGTGCGAGCGAGCACTCCGCGCGGCTCGAGCGGCTCAAGGCGCAGGTCACCGACCGGCTCACCGAGACCCTCGACGCGGAGCAGTCGGTCTCGCGGCTCGCCACGCTGCTCGTGCCGACGCTCGCGGACTGGTGCATCGTGACCGTCGTCGACCACGCCGACGACCCCGCGACACCGCCCGTGATGCGCGACGTCGGCTTCGCGCACCGCGACGCGCGCCTGCTGCCGCTCGTGGCCCGCTACGCCGGGCGCCGCCTCGAGTCGCTCCGGGACGACTCCTACGTCGAGCGGTCGCTGCGCACCGCGCAGGTCGTCGAGGTGCGCAGCGGCGCGACGGAGGCGGTGCGCGCGGTCCTCGCGCCCGGCGAGGCACGTGACGTCCTCACGCGGCTCGCACCGGGGAGCGGGGCCGTCCTGCCCCTGCGCGGGCGCGGCCGCACGCTCGCGCTGGTCAGCCTGTTCAACGGCCCGGGGCGCGGTCCGATGACGCGGCAGGAGCTGCGCGCCGCGCAGGACATCGCCGGTCGCGCGGGCCTCGCGCTCGACAACGCCCGGCTGTACCGCCAGCAGCGCCACCTGGCGGAGGAGCTCCAGCGGTCGCTGCTCGCCGAGCCCGCCGGCCCCGAGCACGTGCAGATCGTCGCGCGCTACGTCCCGGCCGCCGAGGCCGCGGAGGTCGGGGGCGACTGGTACGACGCGTTCCCGCAGCGCAACGGCGACACGGTCGTCGTGATCGGCGACGTCCTCGGCCACGACAGCGCCGCAGCAGCGACCATGGGCCAGCTGCGCGCGGCGCTGCGTGGGATCGCCGTCGCGACCGGCGCCGGTCCCGCGGAGCTGCTCGGCGTCGTCGACCAGACGATGCACACGCTGCGCACCCCGACGATGGCCACGGCGTTCGTCGCGCGGCTCGAGCACTCGTGCGAGCAGGCGGCGCGCGGCGAGGCGACCGTCCGGTGGTCGAACGCGGGCCACCCCTCCCCGCTGCTCATCGGGCCCGACGGGACCGTCGAGGACGTCGTCGGCGTCCGCCCGGACCTGCTCCTGGGCGTCGACCCCGACGCGACCCGGTCCGAGGCCACGCGCACCCTCCAGCCCGGCGCGACGCTCGTGCTGTTCACCGACGGGCTCGTCGAGCGGCGCGACGAGAGCATCAGCGACGGCCTCGCGCGGCTGCGCACGACGCTCGAGGAGCTCGCGGGCCGCGACCTCGACGACCTCTGCGACCAGGTCGTGGCCCGGATGCTGCCGTCCCGCCCGCAGGACGACGTCGTGGTGCTCGCGCTGCGCCTCGACCCCGTGCGGGCGCGAGCCCCGGAGGTCGTCCGGTGAGGACCGACTGCCGCGCGGAGCTGCGGCTCGACGCCGATGCCACCGCGCCCCACCGCGGCCGGCACTGGGTCGTGCCGGTCCTGCGCGCGCACGACGCCCCCCAGCCCGCCGTCGACCTCGTCGAGCTGCTGACCAGCGAGGTCGTGACCAACGCCGTGAAGTACGGGTCGGCCGAGCACGGCATCGTGCTCTCCGTGGGCTGGGCCGACAGCCGGGTCACGGTGCGCGTGAGCGACGCCAACCCTTCGGCCCCCGTCGTGCAGCGCTCGGCCCCCGAGGACCTCGGGGGCCGCGGCATGGAGCTCGTCGACCTGCTCGCCGAGTCGTGGGGCGTCGAGACGCACGCCGAGGGCAAGACGGTGTGGTTCACCGTGCACGCGTCCTGACTCCCCCGCGGTGGGGCCGGGTGCGCGACGGCGTCCGGGGCGTGCCCGGGGTTCGGGCGGGCGTGCGGTCGAACGGCGGCCGCCGTCGAACGGCGCGCGGCCTCAGGGCGTGCGCGCCACCACGTCGTCGAGCTGGGCGACGAGCGGTGTGCCGGTCGCGGAGCTCGAGAGGTACAGGTACGCGCCGATCTCCCCCGCCGCCTGCAGCCCGGCGGTCGCGTCCGTCGCCGTGAGCTGCCACGCGGACGGCTCCGGGTCGCCGGCGCGCCAGACCCGCGCGCGCACGGTCGTCGGCGACGTGCCCGTGACCTGGACCCGCACCTGCAGCCGCTGGCCGACGACGTGCGTGAGCCCCGGGACGACCGTGCTCGGCGCGAGCGCCGTCTCGCTCGAGCCGGCGGTGCGCGTCAGCCCGACGGACACGGCGCCGCTCGAGCCGACGTGCACCTTCGCCCGGTAGCCCCCGACGCCGGGGACCCGCCGGCCGTCGACCGAGAGGTAGAGGCCGCCGCCCGTCGGGGCCCGGTCCGTCGCGGCCGTGAGCGTGAGGTCGGTCGACGCCGACGAGACGGGGAGCGCGAGGTCGCGCCCGGTCCCGGCCCCGAGCTGCACGCGCGCGGTGCCGCCCGCCACGGAGTAGCCGGTGCCGCTCGTGCGCCACGCACCGCCCGTCTCGGCGCTGCCGAGCCCCGACGCGACCGTGCGCGTGAACGTGTCGGCCGCGAACGGCGCAGCGCCGGGGTCGGGCGTCCCGCCGATCGTGAACGCGTCCGTGAAGGTGCCGCCGTCGGCGCGCACGAACGCGGCGGTGAGCGTCGTCGCGCTCACGCGCACGTCGAGCACGCCCCAGGTGGCCGTCGCGAGCCCGGACGCCGCCGCGAAGTAGGGCGCCTCGGGGTCGGACGGGTTGACGTCGCGCTGCACGACGCCGCCCGTGCCGACCGTCGCGAAGACGGTCCCGGCACCCTTGACCATGCTCGCGTCGGCGTCGACGACGCAGTCGAGGTCCGCGGTACCGGGCGTCATGCGCGTGCAGCCGGTGCCGTGCCCGAGCTGCTTCGTGCGCTGGTAGAGGTGCTCGTGCCCGTGCAGCACGAGGTCGACGTCGGAGCCGAGCAGCAGGTTGAGCAGGTCGGGGCCCATGTCGCACGGGTACTGGCCCATCGACAGGCAGGGGGTGTGCGACCCGACCACGACCCAGGGGATCTGCTCGGCCCGAGCGCCGTCGATCGCCGCCGCCGTCCACGCGTACCGCGGCGAGCCCGCGGCGTAGGACGCGAGGCCCTCGGGGAAGGTCAGGCCCGGCGAGATCATGACGTAGCGCACGAGCGGGTCCTGTGCGGGCACGTCGACGTACCACTGGCGCCCGTAGGTCCCGACGAGACCCGGGAGCTGGTTCGGCAGGCACGACGAGAAGTCGTTGATGTGGCCGTTGGTGCCGTTGGACTCGTGGTTCCCCGCGAGCAGCTGGAACGGGAAGCCCGCGCCGACGTGCTGCGTGACGAGGTCGCACCAGGCCTGCTCGCCGCCGACCGCCCCGTAGGACAGGTCGCCCAGCGCGAGGTTGAGGTCGGGGGCGAGCCGCCCGATCGCGGCGAGGACCGCGCGGGACTGCGGGCCGGCGCCGTAGTCGCCCGCGGCCGTGAAGTGCACCTCGCCCTCGGTCGCGGCGGCGGCCACGTCGGCCGCGGCGACCACGGGCGGGCCTGCCGGGAGCGCTGCGGGCGCGCGGGCGACGTCGGTCGCGAGCAGCGCGGTGAGGGCCGCGGCCGCGAGCGTCGCGACGAGCGGGGCGAGAGCGGTGCGGTGCGACATGAGTGCCTCCGGACGGCGAGGGGCGCGCACGACCCACACCACCACGAACCGGGACGAAGCGGAACAGGCGGCGTGGGTGAAGCGTCCGCCCGGCGCCGACGACCCGGCGCCGCGCCGCGTCCGGTCGCGCGCCTTCCCGTCAGCCCGTGGGGCAGACCCAGCTCCCCCGGGCGGCCACGAACGCGAGCTCGCCCGGTCGGCCGCCGAAGGGCGCGCGCGCGAGGACGTAGTCCGCCTCCGGCGCGCCGCCCGGACCGGGACCGTGCCCGACGTCGGCGACCTCGACGGTGACCGTCTCGCCCGCGCGCACGGCCGAGGACCAGCTGAAGACGTGACCCGCGAGGATCCCGTCGAGACACGTGTACTCCGGCACCGCGGACCTCCCGGTCATGACCTGCCCACCGTCGTGGTGGACGGCGCCACGGTACGGACGCGCGATGAACGCGCTGTGTCGCGGGCGTGACAGGCGGGACGTCGCCCGGACGGCCCGCGTCCGACCTGCGGCGACGCTCCCGAAGTTCACCCGCCCTCCCCCGGACGGCCCACGCGGAACTGTGGCGCGAGGTTTCGGCCGCGTGTCGGGCGTACGTCGAACGGGTGAACGGCGCCGGTCCCGTTGACATCCGCGAGCCGCGACCACACTCTGAGCCGTCACCTAGTGACACGATTCACCAACCGAGAACCTCAGCGTGGAGGACTCTTCGATGGGCAGCACGAGCTCGCCTGCGGCCGCACCGGCCGCCACCGCCCCACCCCGTCCGCGGACCGGGTCGGGCTGAACCACCGCCCGCGCGCGACCCGGACCGGGCCGGCACACCGCCGCCCGGCACCGTCGCGTCGGGCCGCACGACCGACGACACAGAACCCGGTGCGCACCACGCGCCGGGGCACCACTCGCTGACCGGGGGACGCGGGTGACCAGCGGGCCGGACGGTCCGCGGCGTCCGACGAACCCGTCGGCCGCCCTGTGCACGACCGAGATCGGGAGACATCCGGATGTCTGCAGGGAGAGAACCAACGACGCCGACCTGGCGGCACCGAGCCCGCCCCCAGGGCCGCGTCCTCGTCGCGCTCGTCGTCCTCGCGGCGCTGCTCGCCTACGTCCTCCAGGCGGCCGTCGCGCCGCGGGCGGACGCCGCGACCGTCGGGGCCGGGAGCTACGCCGAGGGCACGCCGACGGGCGGAGCGGTCCCGACGGAGTGCAACGGCACGCCCGTCACGAACCCCCGGGCGCACGTGACCAGCAACTTCCCGGCGGGCGCCGTCCCGACGAACGACTGGTGGACGTCGCTGCTGTGGCGGAAGTTCGACTGCGCGTCGATCTCCGAGAACCTCATGGCGCACCCCCTCGCGTTCCACGCGTACACCGACGGCCTCGGGGTCAGCTACCCGACGACGGCCAGCATCTCGGGGACCGCGACCGGTGTCGGGGAGTACCACTACACCTACACCGAGGACTTCCGCCTCGGCATCGCGGGCCTGAGCTCCGACGGCAAGGTCGACGGCTACTCCGACTGGACCGTGAGCGAGCTGTGGACCAACGGCAGCAGCAGCCTGCGCACGACGTTCGGGCACGGCCTGCCGTTCGTGTACGCCACGAAGACCGGCGGGAACGCGACGCTCACCGGCAAGGCCGTCCCGACCGTGTGGAGCAACGGAGGCGGCGCGGTCGGATACACGATCAACGGGCACGACTACGCCGCGTTCGGCCCGTCGGGCTCGACGTGGACCGTCTCGGGCAGCACCCTGAGCTCCTCGCTCAACGGCGGCTCGTTCTTCTCGGTCGCGGTGCTGCCCACGTCGTCGGGCAGCTCGAACGCCGACCGCGTCGCCGCGCTCAACGCCTACGCGCCCTACGCGCACAACCACGTGACCGGCACCAAGGTCTCGTGGTCGTACGACGAGGCGAGCGCCCGGATGACCGCGACCTACGCGTTCACCACGACGGCGCGCCAGGGCTCGGGGACCGGCACGGTCTACGCGCTCTACCCGCACCAGCGCGACCAGCTCAGCGGCGCCACGCCGAGCGCGTACTCCTACGTCTCGCCGCGCGGCCCGATGCGCGTCGTGATCGGCAGCTCGCAGTTCCAGACCGTCGCCACGTTCAACGGCGTGCTGCCGCAGCTCGCGAACACGGGCTTCCCGGCCGGCTCCGCCGACGCGACGCAGCTCAACGGGTACATCGAGCAGGTCGCGACGAGCGACCCGTTCGCGGGCTTCGGCGACGACACGTACTGGACCGGCAAGGCGTTCGGCCGGATTTCGCAGGTCGCGCACATGGCGAACCTCACCGGCAACACCGCCGCGCGGGACCGCCTCGTGAGCTCGATGAAGACCCGGCTGACCGACTGGATGACGGCGTCGCCCGGCGAGACGACGCGCTCGTTCTGGTACAACCCCGCGTGGGGCACGCTGATCGGCTACCCCGCGTCCTACGGCTCGGACACCGACCTCAACGACCACCACTTCCACTACGGCTACTACGTCGTGGGGGCCGCGACCGTCGCGCAGTTCGACCCGGCGTGGGCCGCGGAGTCCGCCTACGGAGGCATGGTCAACACGGTCATCAAGGACGCGGCGAACTGGGACCGCAGCGACACCCGCTTCCCGTTCCTGCGCGACTTCGACATCTACGCGGGCCACGACTGGGCGGCCGGCCACGGCGCGTTCGGGGCGGGCAACAACCAGGAGTCGTCGTCGGAGGGCATGAACTTCGCGAGCGGGCTCATCCAGTGGGGCCAGGTGACCGGCAACAAGGCGGTCCGCGACCTCGGGATCTACCTGTACACGACCCAGGCGTCGGCCATCGAGAACTACTGGTTCGACACCGACGACGAGGCGTTCCCGGCCGCGTTCGGCCACTCGACGGTCGGCATGGTGTGGGGCGACGGCGGCTCGTACTCGACGTGGTTCAGCGCCGAGCCCGAGATGATCCAGGGCATCAACCTGCTGCCCAGCACCGCGGGCCACCTGTACCTCGGGTACGACCCGGCGTACATCACCCGCAACATCGCCGAGCTCGAACGCAACAACGGCGGGCCGGCGACGGTGTGGAAGGACATCATCTGGGAGTTCCAGGCCCTGGCCGACGCGCCGACCGCGCTCTCCCAGTTCCGCGCCCAGGCGAGCTCCTACGCCGTCGAGGAGGGCGAGTCGAAGGCCCACACCTTCTACTGGCTCAAGAACCTCGCCGGCCTCGGGACGGTCGACCGCTCGGTCACGGCCAACACCCCGCTGCACGCGGTGTTCGTCAAGAACGGGGTGCGGACCTACCAGGCGGCCAACATGAGCGGCAGCCCGATCACGGTGCGGTTCTCCAACGGCGTGACGCTCAACGTCCCGGCCCGCTCGGTGACGGCGTCCACGACGTCGGCGCCGACCGACACCACGGCGCCGTCCGTGCCGGCGGGCCTCACGGCCTCGGGCACGACGTCGAGCGCGACGACGCTCTCCTGGAGCGCGTCGAACGACGGCCCGGGCGGCACGGGCGTCGCGAGCTACGAGGTGCTGCGCGGCGGCTCGGTCGTCGGCACGGCGACCGGGACGACGTACACGGCGACCGGCCTGTCCCCCGCGACGGCGTACAGCTTCACGGTGCGCGCGGTCGACGGCGCCGGGAACCGCTCGGCGTCGAGCAGCGCGGTGTCGGTGACGACGTCCTCGTCCTCGACGGGCGGCGACACCACCGCGCCGTCGGTGCCCTCGGGCCTCGGGGCCTCGGGGACCACCGCCTCGACCACGACGCTCTCGTGGAACGCCTCGACCGACGCCGTGGGCGTCACGGGGTACGACGTGCTGCGGGGCGGCACGGTGATCGGCTCGACCGCGAGCCGGACGTTCACCGTGACGGGCCTGTCCCCCGCGACCGCGTACTCGTTCACGGTCCGGGCCTACGACGCGGCGGGCAACCGGTCCGCCGCGAGCGCCGCGGTCGCCGTGACCACGTCGCCGTCGACGAGCACCGGCGTCGACGCGACGTCCCGCATCCAGGCCGAGGCCTACAGCGGGATGGTCGGCGTGCAGAAGGAGGCGACGCAGGACGTCGACGGCGGGGAGAACATCGCCTGGATCGCCAACGGCGACTACGTCCGCTTCGACAACGTCAACTTCGGCACGACGCCGCGCGGCACGTTCAGCGCGCGGGTCGCCTCGGGCGCGGGCGGGTCGGTCAGCGGCCTCGTCAACGTCCGCCTCGGCAGCCGCACGGCCCCGCCGATCGGCAGCTTCGCAGTCGGCAACACCGGCGGCTGGCAGTCGTGGCGCACGATCCCGGCCAACATCCAGGCCACGACGGGCGTCCACACCGTGTACCTGACGTTCGACTCCGGCCAGCCGGCCGACTTCCTCAACGTCAACTGGTTCACGTTCAGCTAGCCCCGCGCGAGCAGCAGCACACCGGCCCGGCAGCGAGCGCTGCCGGGCCGGTGCTACGTCGGGGGCGGGACGGCGGTCCGCGGCGCGCGCGGGAGCGCGTCGGCGACCGGGAGGCGCGGCGTGAACCGGGGAAGGCCGGCTGGCCGCGCATCCCGGGACGGGCGGCCCGCTGGGCGAGGACCCGCGGGGGTCAGGTCGACGCGCGCTGCACTACGTGGAAGAGGTCGCTCGGCGCGTGCAGCGACTCGCTCGAGCCGTCGAGCGCCGCGAGCACCGCGCGCGTGAGGTGGCGAGCCTGCGCGTCCGTCGCCTGCCACACCGTCGTCAGCGCGGGCGCCGCGAGCGCGGCCGCCGGGATGTCGTCGACGCCGATCACCGCGACGTCCTCCGGGATGCCGAGCCCCTCGGCCCGCAGGCCCGCGAGGACCGCGAGCGCGACCTCGTCGTTGTACGCGACGACGGCCGTCACCGGCTCGGATTCCGCGCGCCACGCCCGCACCGCGGCGGTCGCCGACGCGACGTCGAGCTCGACCGCGTGCGGCTGCGGCGCCGGGAGCCCGCGGGCCTCGCACGCCAGCCGCGCGCCGGCGAGGCGCCGGTCGGCGAACACCGCGAGGCGCGGGTCGGCCGGCGCGGCGTAGCCCAGCACCCGGTGCCCGCGCCCGACGAGGTGCTCGACCTGCAGCTGACCGATCCCGGTCTGCGGCACCGAGAAGCTCTCGGGGTGCGGGTCCTCGTCGAGCGAGCTCGTGAGCACCTGGATGCCCGCTCGGCGCATCGCCTGCTCCTCCTCGTCCGTGAACGCCGTGAGGCCGACGACCGCGCGCGGGGTCACGGCGCGCCACAGCTCGGCGATCGGCCGGCGCCCGCGGTCGTGGTGCACGAGCATCGACAGCCCCCGGTCGGCGAGCTCGCTCGCGAGGTGGTCGAGGAGCGTGTCGATCACCGGGCCGACGGGCCAGTTCGGCAGGACGCACAGGACGAGGTCGCTGCGGCCCATGCGCAGCGCGCGGCCCGCGACGGACGGGGTGTAGCCGAGGCGCGCGGCGGCGTCCCGGACCCGCTTGCGCGTCGCCTCGGGGATCGCCACGTCGGGGCGGGCGTTGAGGACGTAGCTGACGGTCGTCCGGGACACGCCGCTCTCGCGCGCCACATCGGCACCGGTGACGCCTGGCACGGATCCTCCTCGACGCCGCCGACAGCACGTTCAGCGGTCACCCTAACGTTGCGCCCGCGCGCGGCGCAGCAGGCCACCGCCGCGGCCGAGGGGCGGGACGCCGTCCACCGGCGGCGCCGTCGTCGGCCCGGGCCCTTCGTCCCGGCGACCGCCGCCGGGGCGTCGCTACCGTGCCCGGACCACCCCGTCGAGGCACGGAGCAGTCATGACCCGCACGCAGGACGCCGCCCGGCAGTTCCTCGACCTCCGGCGCATCGCCGTGACGGGTGTCTCGCGCACCGCCGGGGGCCACGGGGGCAACGTCGTCTACCAGCGGCTGCGGGAGACCGGCTACGAGGTGTTCGCGGTCAACCCCAACGCCGAGGTGGTCGAGGGCGACCCCAGCTGGCCGGACCTGCGCTCGATCCCGGGCGGCGTCGAGGCGGTCGTCGTCGCGACCCGTCCGGAGCACGCCGCGGCGACGGTGCGCGAGGCGGTCGAGCTCGGCGTCACGCACGTGTGGATGCACCGGTCCGTCGACCGCGGGAGCGTCGACGACGAGGCGACCGCCTTCGGCCGCGCGCACGGCCTGACCGTGATCGACGGCGGCTGCCCGCTGATGTACGGCGCCCCGTCCGACCGCGCGCACCGCGTGATGTGCCGGCTCCTGACGCTCACCGGCCGGGTCCCACGCACCGTCTGACGCCCCGGCCTGGTCGCGCCTCCCGGCCCGGACGTGCGCCGGCCGGCGGGGCGCGCAGGGGGCGCGTCCCGCCGGCCGGGTGCCGGTGGTCGTGCTCAGCGCAGCCAGGGCGCCCTCTGCACGACGGGCAGCCGGGCCCACCAGCGGCCGAGGCCCCAGGTGTCGCCGGCGAGGAGCGCCGCGCACACGATCAGCACGAGCGCGTACACGACGTGGTAGTCGACGACCGGGTTGGTCGACCCCTGGAGGAGCGGCCACTCGGCCACCCACATGAGCAGCATCATGACCGTCGCCGCGACCGCGGAGATCCGCAGCCCGATGCCGAGCACGACGGCGACGCCGATGCCGAGCAGCCCGAGCATGAACAGCCAGTCGGTCACCGGGCCGGCCATCGACGCGAAGGCGTCCCGGAACGGGCCGACCGTCGCGTAGGTCATGAACCCCTGGCTGGGGGTCCCGCCGTCGATCCAGGCGAGGCTCGGCTCGCCCTCGGCGACCGCGGCGCCGGTGCTGTAGTGCAGCCCGAACGTCTTGTCGAGGAACGCCCACAGGAAGATGAAGCCCGTCGCGATCCGGGTCACGGCGAGCCAGCGCCGGCCGGTGGCGGACGTCACGAGGTCGTGCTCGACGAGCGTGGCGGGGTGTGTCACGCGGGCTTCGGCGGAACGTGTGGCAGACATGAGGTGCCTCCTTCGTCGCTGGCGTGTTCCGTGCGCCGTGGTGCCTGACCCTTCCCACGATCCTCGTGCGCCCACGCCGCGCCAGGGCCCAACGTCCCGGGCCCAGCCCCGAGACCGCGGCCCCGACCCGTGACGGGGACCCGCGGGTTCTGGCACGGTCGGGGGGAACCCCGGAGGCGGAGGAGATCTCGTGGCCACGTTCGTCCTGATCCACGGTGCCGGTGACGTCGGCTGGTACTGGCACCTCGTCGAGGCGAAGCTGCGCGCCCGGGGCCACGACGTCGTCGCGCCGGACCTCCCCTGCGACGACGACACCGCGGGGCTCGTCGAGTACGCCGACGCCGTCGTCGCGGCGGTCGCGGCGCGGCCGGACCTGCACCCCGACCTCGTCGTGGTCGCGCAGTCGTTCGGCGGCTTCACCGCCCCGCTCGTCTGCGAGCGGCTGCCGGCGCGCCTGCTCGTCCTCGTCGCGGCGATGATCCCCGCACCGGGCGAGGCCCCCGCGGAGCACACCGAGAACACCCGGTACGCCGACGACGCGTGGGGCGGGTACGGCGACGAGATCGAGGTCTTCTACCCCGACGTGCCCCGCGCGCTCGCGCTCGAGGCCGTGCGCCGGGCACCCCGGCAGTCCGAGGCCCGGATGCGCGAGCCGTCGCCGCTGCGGGCGTGGCCCGACGTGCCGACCCGGGTGCTGCTGTGCCGCGACGACCGCGTGCTGCCGGCTCGCTACCTGCGGCGCGTGGCCCACGAGCGCCTCGGGATCACCCCCGACGAGATCGACGGCGGGCACACCCCGGCGCTGAGCCGCCCGCGCGAGCTCGCCGACCGGCTCCTGGCCTACGCCGCCGAGCAGGGCATGGCGGCGTCCGGCCCGCCTCCGGAGCGGCCGTGACGGGCGACGCGCCGGACCACGCCCCGGCGCCGGGCGACGCGGCGCCGGGGGACGCGGCGGCCGCCGGGGGCTACGACGCCGAGCTGCGCCGGTACGACCCCGTGCTGCGCCGCGCCGCCGCCGTGCGCCCCGACGACCGGGTGCTCGACCTCGGCTGCGGTGCCGGGCGGACGACGCGGGACGCCGCGCGGGCGGCGGTGCGGGGCCACGCGCTCGGGGTCGACGTCTCGGCCGCGGCGATCGAACGCGCCCGTGCGCTCGCCCAGGCCGAGGGCTTGACCCATGTGACCTTCGAGCAGGGGGACGCGCAGGTGCACCCGCTGCCCGAGGACGGCTTCGACCTGGCGATCAGCCGGTTCGGCACGATGTTCTTCGACGACCCGGTAGCGGCGTTCGCGCACGTGCGGCGCGCGCTCGCCCCCGGGGGACGGCTGGCGATACTGGTGTGGCAGGCGGCGGAGCGCAACGCCTGGGACGGCGCGCTGCGGGCGGCGCTCGGCGCGTCGGACCGCCCGGACGGCGCGGGCGGCGCCGGCGTCACGGGCGGCACGGGCGGCACGGCGCAGAATGGCACGGCCGCCCCCGACCCGTTCTCGCTCGGGGACCCGGACGCCGTCCGCAGCGTCCTGGGCGCGGCCGGGTTCGCCGACGTCGTGCTGACCGACGTTCGGGAGCCCCTCTGGTTCGGCCCGGACATGACCGCGGCCCTCGCGTGGGTCCGCGGCTTCACGTGCACGGAGGCCGCGCTGGCGGGCCTCGCGCCGGACGCGGCGGAGCGTGCGCTGGACCGCGTCCGCTCGGTGCTCGCCGCGCACCTGCGGGACGACGGCGTGTGGTTCGACGGGCGCGCGTGGTTGGTCACGGCCCGCTGCGCGCCCTGACCACCGCCGGGATCCGCGACGACCGGGCGGCCGGGCGAGCCTCGCCCCCGGCGGGGCCTTCGACCGGGCGGCACGTCGCGGCGCTGCTCCCCGAGAGCCGCCCGGAGCCCTCGTGGTTCCGGCGGCGCCGTCGTCCACCCGCCACCTCCCCGACGCCAGGACGTCGCGCGCGGGCCCTCCCCCCGCCGTCGCGCGCGGCGTACGGTCGTGCCGAGGGGCGGGCGGCCGTCCCCGGGCTCGTCGGGGAGAGATCATGAGGAACGGACTTCTCGTGCGGGTGGCGCTCGCCGCGGCCGTCGCCGCGGCGCTCTCGGGGCTCGTCGTGCCCACGGCGAGCAGCACCGAGACGGACGACCGGGGCACGTACCGGCCGAGGACCGTCGACGTCCAGCTGCTCGCGCTCAACGACTTCCACGGGGCGCTCGAACCCCCCACGGGCTCGGGGGGACGCGTGCAGGTCGGGCCCGCCGTGGGGACCGACCCGGCGCCGACCGTCGACGCGGGCGGCGCGGAGTACCTCGCGACCCAGCTCGCGCAGCTCGCCGCCGAGCAGCGCAAGCGCCGGACGATCACCGTCGCGGCCGGCGACCTCATCGGCGCCTCGCCCCTGCTGTCCGCCGCGTTCCACGACGAGCCGACGATCGAGTCTCTCGGGCTCGCGGGCCTCGACTACGCGAGCGTCGGCAACCACGAGTTCGACGAGGGCGCCGCCGAGCTGCTGCGCATCCAGGGCGGCGGCTGCCACCCGGTCGACGGCTGCGCCGACGGGACGCCGTACGCGGGTGCCGACTTCCAGTACCTGTCCGCCAACGCGTTCCTGACCGAGACCGGGGAGCCGCTGCTCCCGCCGTACGCGATCCACCGCGCCGGCGGGGTCCGCGTCGGGTTCATCGGCATGACGCTCGAGGGCACGGCGGACATCGTGAGCCAGGAGGGCGTCGCGGGCCTCGAGTTCGCCGACGAGGTCGCGACCGCGAACTGGTACGCCGCGGAGCTCCAGCGGCGCGGGGTCGAGGCCATCGTCGTCCTGCTCCACGAGGGCGGGTCGCAGTCGGGCCCGGACGCGTGGGACGTCGACGGGTGCTCCGGCCTGACCGGTCCGATCGTCGACATCGTCCAGGGCTTCACCGACGCGATCGACGTCGTCGTCAGCGGGCACACGCACCAGGCGTACCGCTGCGACCTCGACGGCACGCTCCTGACGAGCGCCGGGTCGAACGGCCGGCTCGTCACGGACATCGACCTGACGATCGACCGGCGCACCGGCGACGTCGTGACCGCGGTCGCCGACAACGTCGTGGTGACGCGCGACGTCGCGCCGGACCGCCGCCAGTCCGCCCTGATCGCGCGGTACGGCGAGGTGCTCGGCCCGATCGCCGACGAGGTGGTGGGCGAGACGGCGGAGGCGCTGACGCGGACCCAGGAGACCCTGTTCCCCGGCGCCCTCGGTGAGTCGGCGCTGGGCGACGTGATCGCCGACGCCCAGCTCGCCGCGACGGACGACGAGGAGGGCGCGGTCGCCGCGCTCATGAACCCGGGCGGCGTGCGGGCGGACCTCGACGCGGGCCCGGTCACGTACGAGGAGGCGTTCACGGTGCAGCCGTTCGCGAACAACCTCGTCACGCTGGACCTCACGGGCGCCCAGCTCCAGTGCGTGCTCGAGCAGCAGCTCCAGGTCGGCCGCACGCTCTACCCGTCGGCGACCCTGACGTACGCGGTCGACCCGGCCGGCACCACGGCTCCCGCGGGCACCGACCCGTGCGCGGGCACGCGCGTCCCGGACGCGAGCGTCGCGATCGGCGGGGTGCCGGTCGACGCCGCCGCGACCTACCGGATCACCGTCAACAACTTCCTCGCGGGCGGGGGCGACGGGTTCAGCACGCTGACGCTCGGCACGAACCGGACCACCGGGCCCATCGACCTCGACGCGCTGATCGCCTACCTCGACGCGAACCGCCCGCTCGCCGCGCCGACCGACGACCGCATCACCGTCGTGGGCTGACCCGGCCGGCGGGCCGGCGGCACCCGCCCGTCCGAGCGCCCGGCCAGCCGGTCGGGCCGCCCGCTACAGCCAGCCGTTGCGCTTGAACAGCCGGTGGAGCACCGTGCACGCGGACGCGATGACCGTCAGGACGGCGAAGTAGCCGTACTTCCAGTGCAGCTCGGGGATGTTGTCGAAGTTCATCCCGTACAGCCCTGCGATCGCCGTCGGCACGAGCGCGATGGCCGCCCACGCGGAGATCCTGCGCGTGTCCTCGTTCTGCCGCAGGGCGATGCCCGACTGCACGACGGTGACCCGCGCGACGTTCGCCTGCAGGACGTCGCTGAGCAGCCGGTCGATCCCCTCGACCCGGTCCGCGGCGCGCAGCGCGTGGTCGTGCACGTCTCGGAACCAGCTTCCGGCGGCGGGCGCGACGTGCTCGACGCCTCCCGCAGCGAGCTGCTCGAGCGGGCGCAGCAGCGGGACGAGCGCTCGTCGGAACTCGGCGACCTCACGCTTCAGGTTGTAGATCCGCTCGGCGTGGTCGTCCTCCCCCGGCCCGAACACGCGCGCCTCGATGTCGTCGACGTCCACGTCGATGCGCTCGATGACCCGCTCGTACCCGTCGACGATGAGGTCCGCGGCCCGGTACAGCACCGCGGTCGGCCCGAAGGCGGCGACCTCCTCGGCCAGGCCGCCGCCGAGCTCGCGGCGCACGCGGCCGAGGACGTCGGTGCTCCCGTGCCGGACGGTGATGACGAACCGCTCGCCCACGAACACGGCGATCTCGCCGACGTCGACGACCTCGATGCGGTCGACGTACCGGACGGGCTTGAGCACCGCGAACGCGACGTCGTCGTAGACCTCCAGCTTGGGCCGCTGGTGCGCCTGCACGGCGTCCTCGACCGCGAGCGGGGGCAGGTGGAACAGCGCCGCGACCTCGGTGATCTGCGCCGCGGTCGCCTGCTGCAGCCCGATCCAGACGAACCCCTCGCCGCCCCGCGCCACGGCCGCGGCGTCCGCGAGGTCGAGCCGGCGCGGCCCGCCCGGGCCGTCGCCGTAGACCGCGCACTCGCCGACGGCGCTCGCCACCCGGCCCTGCGGCAGGCGGTCACGCAGGTCGTCCATCTCCGGCTCCGTCCGTGGCGGGTGCGCACCGCGCGTCCCGCGGGCGGCCCGGGGTGCGCGGGCGGCTCACCGTACCGACCCCGGCGGCGCACGACGACGCACGGGGCGGGAGGCACCGTTCGGACGGCCCGTCCGTCGACGCCACACCTGGGGCGCCGCGACAAACCGGGACGCACCGGGCGGACCGCACCTTCGGGCGGTGCCTCGCCACGACCCGGGCGCTCCCTCACAATGGGCCGGGTGAACCCGACCTCCGGGGTCTCGACCGCGACAGGGGCGCCGGCCCGCCCGTTCGGGGTGCTCGTGGTCGGCACGCGCAACGTGTGCCGCTCACCCGCCGCCGAGCGGCTGCTGCGCGCCCGCCTCGGGGAGCACGGTGACGTCACGGTCCTCAGCGCGGGGACCGACGCGACGCCCGACGGCGAGCTGCCCGGTCCCCTCGTCGGGCACCTGGGCTCCGCGGGCGTGGAGACCGACGAGCACGCGGCGCGCGACCTCGACCCGGAGCTCGTGCGGTCGGCCGACGTCGTGCTCACGGTGACGCGCGAGGAGCGGGCCGCCGTGGTGCGGACGGTGCCCTCGGCGATCCGGCGCACGTTCACGCTGCGCGAGCTCGCCCGGGTCGCGCGTGCGCTCGGCCCCGAGTCCCTCCCCGAGGGCGACGTCGCCGAGCGCCTGTCCGCGCTCGTCGACGCGGCCGCCCGGCACCGCACGCCGGCGACACCCCGGGCGACGGTCGACGACGACCTGCTCGACCCCTACGGCCGCGACGAGGACACGTACGCGACCGCGTTCGACCAGGTGCTCGCGGCCGTCGAGGGCATCGCGCGGACCGTGCGACCGGAGCTCGCGGCGGACGGGCCGGACCCGGGGGACGACGAGCCCCCGGTCGCCGCCGTGCGCGCCCGGCGCAGCGTCCTGCGGACCGTCGTGCTGGTCGCGCTCGCCTCGCTGCTGCTCCTCGTGGTCGCCGGCACCACCGGGGCGCTCGTGGCCGTCGACCGCCTCGACAGCCGGGTCCAGCGGTTCCCGGACCCGTTCGTGGACCTCCCGACCCGCCCGCCCGAGCCCACCGCGCCGGCGGCCGGCTCCGCGACGGACCCGGCGCTGACGATCCTCGTGCTCGGCGCGAGCGAGGACGACGCGGACGACGGCGAGGCCGGGACGGACGTCGTGCTGCTCGCGCACGTCACCGCGGACCGCCGCTCCGCCCAGGTCGTCGCGCTCCCGCCGGAGCTCCGGGTCGAGCTCCCCGGGGCGGGCCCGGGTCCGCTGCGCACCGCGGTCGCGGTCGGCGGGCCACCCGGCGCGGTGCAGGCCGTCGAGCAGCTCACCGGTGTCCGCGTCGACCACGTCGCGCTGACCGACGCCGAGACCTTCGCAAGGGTCACCGAGACGCTCGGCGGCGTCGACCTCGATGTCGCGGACGACGTCGTGGTCCGCGGCCGGGTCGTCGTCCCGGCGGGTCGGCACCGCCTGACGGGCGGGCTCGCGCTCACGTGGATGCAGTCGACCGGTGACGACGACGCCGCGCGGGCCGAGCGCGGGCAGCTCTGGTTGCGCGCGATCCTCGACCGCATGGGCCACGACGACGTCCGGAGCGACCCGACGGCATGGCTCGAGCTGCTCGACGTCCTCTCCGGGTCGGTCGCGGTCGACGAGGGCCTGGACCGCGGCGCGATGCTCGGCCTGCTGACGAGCCTGCGCACGCTGCGGCCCGGCGACGTCCAGGTGGTGACCGCGCCGACCACGAGCGGCACGGCGCCGGACGGGTCCGCGACCGTCGTCCCGGACCCGGGACCGTTCGGGGCGCTGATGGACGCGCTGCGCGCCGACACGTTGCGGGAGCACCTCGCCTCAGCGCCGCGCTGAGCCCGCGGCCCTGGACCACGGCGACCGGCGCCATGAGCGCGCCCCCGCGCGAAGGCGTTCGCCTGCTGTTCACTCCGCGCCGCCCCGCACTGTCTTGACGCGTGTCAATATAGACATGCATCGAAGCAAGCGTGCAACTCCGAGATCGCGCCGGGTGTCGCCCGGACCACGACGAGCTCTCCGCCGGGGCGCCCGTCTCCCCACCACCGACGAGGACCGTCCATGACGCTGGCCGTCGCCGCACCCCAGCAGGTCGCCGCCCGGCGCCTGTCGACCCTCGACCGGTGGCTGCCCGCCTGGATCGGCCTCGCGATGGTCGTCGGCCTCGCGCTCGGCCGGTTCGTCCCCGCCTTGGCCGAGGGTCTCGCTCGCCTCGAGGTCGGCGGGATCTCGCTGCCGATCGGCCTCGGGCTGCTGGTGATGATGTACCCGGTCCTGGCGAAGGTCCGCTACGACCGCCTCACCGCCGTGACCGGTGACACGCGCCTCCTGGTCAGCTCGCTCGTCCTCAACTGGCTCGTCGGGCCCGCGCTGATGTTCGCCCTCGCCTGGGTGTTCCTGCCCGACCTGCCGGAGTACCGCACCGGGCTGATCGTCGTCGGCCTCGCCCGCTGCATCGCGATGGTCGTCATCTGGAACGACCTCGCGTGCGGGGACCGCGAGGCCGCCGCGGTGCTCGTCGCGATCAACTCGCTCTTCCAGGTCGTCGCGTTCTCGCTGCTCGGCTGGTTCTACCTCACCGTCCTCCCGTCCTGGCTCGGGCTCGACACCCAGGGCCTGGACGTCTCGGTGGGACAGATCGCGGTCAACGTGCTGGTCTTCCTCGGCGTCCCGCTCGCCGCCGGGTTCGCCTCCGGCTGGATCGGCGAGCGCACGAAGGGCCGCGACTGGTACGAGTCGGCGTTCGTCCCGCGGATCGGGCCGTGGGCGCTGTACGGGCTGCTGTTCACGATCGTGCTGCTCTTCGCCCTGCAGGGCGACGCCGTGACCCGCAACCCGCTCGACGTCGCGCGCATCGCGCTGCCCCTGCTGGTCTACTTCGCGGTCATGTGGGGCGTCGGCCTCGCCGCCGGCAAGGGCCTGGGCCTCGGGTACGCCCGCTCGACGACGCTCGCGTTCACCGCGGCCGGCAACAACTTCGAGCTCGCGATCGCCGTCGCGATCGGCACCTTCGGCGCCACGTCCGGTCAGGCGCTGGCCGGGGTCGTCGGACCGCTCATCGAGGTGCCCGTCCTTGTCGGCCTCGTGTACGTGTCGCTGTGGGCGGCGCGCCGCTGGTTCGCCACCGACCCCACCGCCCCGGCCCCGCGAGAGGTCCGCGCATGAGCGCGCTGTCCCCCGCGGCCCCCGCCACCGGCGCGGACTGCACGCCCACGGCCTCCCCCGACGCGCACGCCATGGGCGCCGAGGCCGCCGCACAGGTCGCGACCGTGCTCAAGGCGCTGGCCGACCCGCTGCGGCTGCGCATGCTGTCGTTCGTCACCACGAGCTCCGCCGGTGAGGCGTGCGTGTGCGACATCGCGACGGTCGCCGACGTCTCGCAACCCACGGTCTCCCACCACCTCAAGGTCCTCAAGGACGTCGGGGTCCTGACGTCCGAGCGGCGCGGCACGTGGGTCTGGTACCGGGTCGCCCCCGGGGTCAAGGGCGCCGTGTCCGCGCTGCTCGAGTCCTTCGCCCCGGCCGCCCTGGACGCCGCGCACCGCCGCGAGCAGCCCCTCGCCGGGCTGGAGGACGTCGACGCGACCCTGGTCCGCGTCGCCGACCGGCTCGCCGCCCGGCACGCCGACCTGGCCCCGGAGCTCGTGCTGCGCACCGTGCGCGAGTCGTACGCCGCCCTCGCCCGCGGCGCCGGCATCAACGCCCACCTCGTCCCGACCGCCGAGCGGTTCGCCGACCAGCGCCTCGCGGACATCGCCCGGACCACCACCCCGGCCGCGGCGCCCGTGCCGCAGGTGCTGTTCGTGTGCGTCGCCAACGCGGGCCGCTCGCAGCTCGCCGCGGCGCTGCTGCAGCACCACGCCGGTGACGCGGTCATCGCCCGCTCCGCCGGGTCCGCCCCCGCCGGCGCGGTGCACGCCGCGGTCCGCCCGCTGCTCGCCGAGCTCGGGGCGAACGCGGACACGGTCTTCCCGAAGCCGCTCACCGACGACGCGGTCCGCGCCGCCGACGTCGTCGTCACGATGGGCTGCGGGGACACCTGCCCGATCCTGCCCGGCACGCGGTACGAGGAGTGGGTCGTCGGCGACCCCGCCCTGGCCTCCCCGGAGGGTGTCGCCGCGATCCGCGACGACATCGACGCCCGCGTGCGTGCCCTGCTGACCGACCTCCTGCCCACCACACCCTGAGGAGCACCACGATGACCGAGACCACCACCGCCGAGCAGACCCCCACCGGGACCGACCGGCCGAGCGTGCTGTTCGTCTGCGTCCACAACGCCGGCCGCTCCCAGATGGCCGCCGGGTTCCTCACCGCGCTCTCGGGTGGGGCCGTCGAGGTCCGCTCCGCCGGCTCCGCCCCCGCCGACCGGATCAACCCCGCCGCGGTCGAGGCGATGCTCGAGCTCGGCATCGACATCCGCGCCGAGCAGCCCAAGATCCTCACCACGGACGCGGTCAAGGCCTCTGACGTCGTCATCACCATGGGCTGCGGCGACACCTGCCCGTTCTTCCCCGGCAAGCGCTACGAGGACTGGGTCCTGGAGGACCCGGCCGGCCAGGGCGTCGAGGCCGTCCGCCCGATCCGCGACGAGATCCGCGCCCGCATCGTGACCCTGCTCGGCGAGCTGGGCGTGGAGCCCGTCGACGCCTGAGCGCGGCGAGCACGACGAAGGCCCGGGCGCTCGAGGTGCCCGGGCCTTCCTGCGTGGCGACGCCGGGTCGTCGCGGTGGTGCCCGGCCGCGGGTTACCCGGGTCACGGTGTCAGCCGCGGCGGGAGAGCACCGCCTGCGCACTCGCCGCGGGCCGCAGGTCCAGGCGCCTCAGCAGCTGGGCGTTGAGCGCCACGACGACGGTCGACGCGGACATCAGGACCGCCCCGACCGCCATCGGCATCACGAACCCGACGGGTGCGAGCACCCCGGCCGCGAGGGGCACGGCGAGGAGGTTGTACCCGGCGGCCCAGGACAGGTTCTGCTGCATCTTCCGGTAGGACGCCCGGGACAGCTCGATCACCGACAGCACCGAGCGCGGGTCGTCGCTGGCCAGGATGACCCCGGCCGAGGCGATCGCGACGTCGGTCCCGGCGCCGATCGCGATGCCGACGTCGGCCTGGGCCAGCGCCGGGGCGTCGTTCACGCCGTCGCCGACCATCGCCACGCGCCGGCCCTGCGCCTGCAGCTCGGCGACCTTCTCGCTCTTGTGCTCCGGGCGCACCCCGGCGAGGACCTGGTCCACCCCGATCTCGGCGGCGACCGCGCGGGCGACCGGCTCGGCGTCCCCGGTGATCATCACCACGTGCACGCCCAGCGCGTGCAGGGCGTCGACCGCCTGGCGGGACTCGGGGCGGATCTCGTCGGCCAGGGCCAGCGCGCCGGCGACCTGCCCGTCGACGAGGACGTGCAGGACGATCGCGCCCTGCTCGGACCACGCCCGGGTCTGGGACAGCGGGTGGGCGTGGTGCTCGGCGAGCATCCGGGGCCCGCCGACGGCGACGTCGTGCCCGGCGACGGTGGCGCGGACGCCGACCGCGGTGCCGGCCCGGAACTCGCGGGAGCGGAGCATCGGCAGGGAGCGGGCGGAGGCGGCAGCCACGACGGCGCGGGCGAGCGGGTGCTCGCTGTCCGCCTCGGCGCCCGCGGCCAGGGCGAGGAGCTGGTCCTCGGTGCGGGTGCCCGTGACGGCCACGTGGGTGAGCGCGGGCTCGCCCTTGGTCAGGGTGCCGGTCTTGTCGAACAGGACGGTGTCGACGGTGCGCATCTGCTCCAGCGCCATGCGGTCCTTGACCAGCACCCCGCCGCGCGCGGCGCGTTCGGTGGCGATGGACACCACCAGCGGGATGGCCAGGCCCAGGGCGTGGGGGCACGCGATCACCAGGACGGTGATGACCCGGATCCACGCGGTCTCCGGAGTCCCCCACACGAGCCACGCGGCGAGCGTGAGGGCGGCGGAGCCGAGTGCGAACCAGAACAGCCACCCCGCGGCGGTGTCGGCCAGGCGCTGGGCGCGGGTGGAGGACGACTGCGCCTCGGCGACCAGGCGTCGGATGCCCGCCAGGGCGGTGTTCTCCCCGACGGCGTCGACCCGGACCCGGATCGCGGAGTCCGTGGCGACGGTCCCGGCCACGACGTGCTCGCCGAGCCCGCGCCGGACCGGGCGGGACTCCCCGGTGATCATCGACTCGTCGACGTCGGCGGACCCGTCGACCACGACGCCGTCGGCAGGCACGCGCCCGCCGGGGCGCACGATCACCACGTCCCCCAGTCGCAGGTCCGCCGGGGCCACGACCGTGACGGCGTCCCCGTCGACGCGTTCGGCCTCGTCGGGCAGCAGCGCGGCCAGGGAGTCCAGCGCGGAGGACGTCTGCGCCAGGGACCGCATCTCGACCCAGTGTCCGAGCAGCATGATGACCACCAGCAGCGCGAGCTCCCACCAGAAGTCGAGCTCGTGCGACAGCACCCCGAGGCTCGAGCCCCAGGACGCGACGAACGCCACCGTGATGGCCATGCCGATCAGCAGCATCATCGCGGGCCGGCGTGACCGCAGCTCGGCAACCGCCCCGACCAGGAACGGCCGCCCGCCGACGACGTAGATGACCGTCCCGAGCACCGGCGACACCCACGCGATCGCGGGCACGTCGGGCAGGCGGTACCCCAGGAGCGTCGCGAACATCCCGCTGGCCAGCACCGTCGGGACCGCGAGCACGAGCGTCAGCCAGAACAGCCGCCGGAACTGCCCGACGTGGTCCCCGTGCCCGCCGTGGCCGCCGTGCTCGTGCTGGTGCCGGCCCGCGGGCGGTGCCGCGTGGTGGTCGTGGTGGTCGTGGTGCTCGGCCCCCGGCGGGGTGGTGTGGTGCTCGGCGTGCGACGTGCTCATGATCCGGCCCTCCTCGACGACCTGCCCGTTCTTATACCCTGGGGGGGTATACGGATGCAGAACGCGGCCGGGTGCGGGGGCATTCCCCCGCGGCTCGAGACGTCCCGTTGAGCAGGGCACCCCGAGTGATCCGTCGGACGCATGCGTAGATGTATCTGTCGGCGCTCGAGGGCGACGAGTCGCAACCGATCGTTGTCCACTTCTCGCACCTGCTCGACCTCGACACGTCGCTGGTCAGCCTGCGCTTGCACATCGGTCAGTACGCGCTCCGCTCGTTCCGTGGCGACGACTGGTACGTCTACGGCCCCGACTCAGACGACGACATCGACGAGCAGCTCCGCTCGGGTGACATGGACGCGGCACAGAGCGCGATCCCCTGGCTGCACGTCCTCGCCGTGCGTCACCCGAGACCTCGCCGACGTGACGACGTCGAACGCGTGGGGCCCTCCGGACGATCCCGGCGCTCCGGTTCACCCGGGTCCGGATGTGCCGCGCGTCACGCGCATTCGCCCGCGAACTGGCGTCACGAAGTCGCCTGCGGCCCGTCCCCTAGAGCGAAGGCGCAGGCAGACCTCGGGGTAGCAACCCCGCACTGCGCCCTCTGGCCCGGGGGGGACCACCATGACGATGCTCGACACAGACCGACCCACCACCGCAGCGACCGACGTGCACCTCACCGGCCGCGAACGGGTGGTGCTGCTCGAGCTCGCCGAGAACGTCACCCTCGAAGAGATCGCCGCCCGGCTGTGGGTCACCCGCAACACCGTCAAGACCCAGGTCCGGACCGCCTACCGCAAGATCGGGGTGTCCACCCGCGCCGAAGCAGTCGCCTGGGTGCGGACCTCCGGCTTGCGCTGACCCGCACACCGTCGCGACGGGGCCCCGGGTCCTGACCGGCGGGGGCTACCGTCGCTCCAGCGATCCTCACCCAGGTGTGCCGGTGATCTCCGCCGCAGGCGGCGCAAGGTTCGATCGATCCGAGCCTCCACCAGACGGCGCAGCGCGGCGCTGCTCGCCCGAGCTCCGCGCGAGTACATGTACTCATACCTTCGTTGGAGTGCACCGTGGCGCGTGGGCGTCGCGCTCGCAGAACGGCTTCAGCGCCCGGAGGTGGCGCCTCGTCGTGCGTAGGCTGCGGCGATGGGTGGTCTTCCGTGCCAGGTGACGCCCAGGACGCAGGCGCACTGTTCTGAGGTGTCGAGTGCCAGGATCGGCTCATGGATGCCTTCGACGAGATCGCCGACGAGCGGCGGGCACTGGCTGAGCAGCTCGCCGCTCTGACCCCTGAGCAGCAGGCGACCAGGAGCCTGTGCGTGGCCTGGAGCGTTCATGACGTGCTCGCGCACCTGATCATGCCCTTGGAGGTGAGCACGCCCAGGGTCGTGCTGGCTGTCCTGCTGGCGGGCGGGAGCTTCCACCGGGCGAACGAGCGGGTGACCCGGCGCCTCGCGAAGCGTCCCTTCCGCGACATCGTCGAGGTGCTGCATCGCAAGGCGGATACGCGGTTCACCCCGCCGGGATCGGGTCCGGAGGCGCCTCTGCTGGACGTGCTGGTGCACGGCCTGGACATCCGCTGGCCGTTGCAGCTGCATCGCGAGATCCCCGGATCGCGGCTGCGCAGCTCGCTGGCATTCCTCATGACGGCACCCTCGGGCCTCGTGCCCAAGGGCGCGTTGGCCGGTCTGCGGTTCGAGGCGCAGGACATCGACTTCGCCCACGGTGCGGGCCCGGTGGTCAGCGGCACGGCCGAGGCGCTGTTGCTCACCTGCACCGGTCGAACCGCGGCTCTCGGTTCCCTCGTCGGCGAAGGGGTTCCCGCCCTGCGCGATCGGCTCTCCACGAGCTGACGATGCCCTGCTGCCGCCTCTTGCGGCCGGGCGGTCGGCCCCGACAAGGGTGTCACCGCCGCGACGATCTTGCACCAGTGGGAGACGGGTTCCCCCGGGACCTTTCCGTTCAGCCTGGACCGGGCGGGCCGGACACCGGCGTACTGAGGCGTCCGTGAACGATCGTTGACGTCCATGCTCGTCGACGCGCGGGCGTGCGCCGAGTCCCGCGGCCGATCCTGCGGACGCGACCTGCGTGCGCGGAGAGAAGGACGCCTCAGGCCTGGGTCACGACGAGCTCCCGCACCTCGGTAGACGTCAGGACGAGAGCTGCGCCCATCCCCTGGTCACGCGCCGTCCACAGGTCCGCTCGTCCGGGCGTCACACGGGCTCGTCCGCGAGCATCCACCGACGACTGAGGCTCTCTCACGTGGGCTCCACCGCGCAGAAGAGGCCCGCCCCGACGTCCGGGACGAGCCTCTGACCTGCTGAAACACTGTCGGGCTGACAGGATTTGAACCTGCGACCCCTTGACCCCCAGTCAAGTGCGCTACCAAGCTGCGCCACAGCCCGTCGGCCCGCGAACGGGCCTCGGAAAGAATACCGCACCACGGCCGGGACGCTGGTCACCGACCGCGCGCCGCCTCCTCGGGACCGGCCTCGGCGGCCTTCGCGGCAGCCCGCGCGAGCCGCCGCTCCGCGATCACGTCGAGCTCCGCCGCGACGACGCCGAGCAAGAACAGGTCCCCGAGCAGCCCGAGCGTCGCGGCCCACTCGTCGATCCGGAACAGGAAGATCTGGGTCACGAGCAGGCTGAGCAGGACCGCGCGCCGGAACCAGCGGTAGCCCTCCTCCCGGTCGCGCCGCACGAGCCCGAGCCCGCGCAGGGCGCACAGCACCGAGGCGAACCCGCTCACGAGCATGCCCGTGACGACCCAGCCCGGGACGTCGGCGCCGGCGGACCACGCCCAGATCCCGCGCCCGACCGTCGCCGCCCCGGTGAGCGTGAGCGCACCCACGGTGATCCACGGGACCCAGCGGGCGCGCACGAGGTGGCGGGTGCCGCGCACGATCCAGTGCGCGACCGTGCCGATGACGTCGGGCAGCTCCTCGGCGTCGTCCGAGACGCGGTCGAGCAGCGCGCCCACCTCGGTGGCGGCGGGCATGTCCCCCGCGTCCGCGACGAGCCCGCGCGCGTGCCGCCGTGCGCGGGGGCTGAACCCGCCGGCCACGCCCGCGACGGCGTGGTCCACCGCACCCGCGAGCGCCTCCGAGGGGTGCCGCGGCGAGCGCCGGTGCATCGCCTCCACGAGCAGCACGAGCCCGACGACGACCACGTAGATCAGCGCGGCCGTCGGCTCGTAGAAGTAGTCGTTGTCCGACGTGACGAACTTGCCGATCTCGTCGACGAACAGCCCGAAGCCGACGCCCCCGACGAGCGCCACGACGGGCCGCACGACCGGGCCGGCGTAGGACAGCGACAGCACGATCGCGACCGCGAGCAGCAGCCCGCCCCACAGCACGTGCGCGACGTGCAGCCCGCCGCCGCCGAGCTGCGGGTACCCGCTGACCGCGAGCAGCCCGCGGGTGAGCAGCACCGTGCTGACCGTCGCGACGAGGAAGCCCGCGAGGTGCTTGGTCGCGGACGGGTCGCGCGGCAGGCCCAGGCGCAGCAGCAGGTGACGTTCCCGCACGCCGTGGCCCGCGCCCGGCCCGGCACCGCGTGGCGCCCCGCTCACCGCTTGCGCTTCTCCCGCACCCGCACCGAGATCGAGATCGGCGTGCCCTCGAAGCCGAACGTCTCGCGCAGGCGACGCTCGATGTAGCGGCGGTACCCCGCCTCGAGGAAGCCGGTCGCGAAGACGACGAACCGCGGCGGGCGCGTGCTCGCCTGCGTGGCGAACAGGATGCGCGGCTGCTTCCCGCCGCGCAGCGGGTGCGGGTGCGCCGCGACGAGCTCCCCGAGGAACGCGTTCAGCTTGCCGGTCGGGATGCGCGTGTCCCACGACGCGAGCGAGCGCTCCAGCGCGGGCACGAGCCGGTCGGTGTGCCAGCCGGTCTTCGCCGAGAAGTTCACGCGCGGCGCCCACTGCACCTGGACCAGGTCCTGCTCGATCTCGCGCTCGAGGAACGGGCGGCGGTCCTCGTCCATGAGGTCCCACTTGTTGTACGCGACGACGAGCGCGCGGCCCGCCTCGATGACCTGGGAGATCACGCGCGTGTCCTGCTCGGTGATCTTGACGCTCGCGTCGACGAGGACGACCGCGACCTCGGCCTTCTCGATCGCCGCCTGGGTGCGCAGCGACGCGTAGAAGTCCGCGCCGGACGTCTGGTGCACGCGACGGCGGATGCCCGCGGTGTCGACGAAGACCCACGGCCGGCCCTTGAGCTCGACGATCTCGTCGACCGGGTCGCGCGTGGTCCCGGCGACGGAGTCGACGACGACGCGCTCCTCGCCCAGCACCTTGTTCAGCAGCGAGGACTTCCCGACGTTGGGGCGCCCGACGAGCGCGACCCGGCGGGGGCCGCCCTCGGGGATCGCGGCACCGTGCTTCGACACGGTCGGCAGGGCGTCCATCGCGGCGTCGAGCAGGTCGCCCGTCCCGCGCCCGTGCAGCGCGGAGACCGGGTGCGGCTCGCCGAGCCCGAGGCTCCAGAGCTCGGTCGCGTCGGCCTCGACGCGCGGGCCGTCGACCTTGTTGGCGCACAGCACGACGGGCTTGCCGGACTTGCGCAGCAGGCGCACGACCCGCTCGTCGGTCGCGGTCGGGCCGACGGTCGCGTCGACCACGAAGAGCACGGCGTCGGCGAGGGAGATCGCGACCTCGGCCTGCTCGGCGACGCGCGCCTCGATGCCGGCGACGTCGACCTCCCAGCCGCCCGTGTCGACGAGCGTGAAGCGGCGCCCGGCCCACTCGGCGGGGTAGCTCACGCGGTCGCGGGTCACACCGGGCTTGTCCTCGACGACGGCCTCGCGGCGGCCGAGGATGCGGTTGACGAGGGTCGACTTGCCGACGTTCGGGCGGCCGACGACCGCGAGGACGGGCAGGGGCGCCGAGGATCCGGTGCCGTCCTCGTCGACCCCGTCGCCGGAGAGCAGCGCGAGGTCCTCGTCCTCCAGCTCGTACTCCGCGAGGCCGACGCGCAGGGCCTCCTCGCGCTGGGCGTCGGTCAGCTCGTCGGTCGGCTCGGTGGCCGCGGTGGCGGCGGGTGCGTCGGTGCCCGGGACCGCGGGCGCGGCCGGCGCGGTCTCGTCGGGCAGGCCCGTGGTCGGGTCGGTCTGGCTCATGGGCCCTATCCTCCCCCGCGCACCGCTCGCGGGACTAATGCGGGCGGGGCGTCGCCGCGGGTGAACGACGCGGCGCCTCCGGGTCGTCGGTCGGCAGCGTGAGCCCCGTGCGGGCCGCGGCGGCCGTCACGTGCGACGCGAGCCCCGTCCGGATCGCCTCCTGGGCGGCGGCGAGCGCCTCGCGCCGGGACGCGCCCGGCGCCGCCGCGAGGTCGAGCGGCGCACCGAACTCGACCGCGAGGCGGCGGCGGGGCGCGGGCAGGTGCCGGACGGACTCGCCGGTGCGGCGGGTGCCGAGCACCGCGACCGGCAGGACCGTCGCGCCCGAGTTGACCGCGAGCCACGCGATGCCGGCGCGCGCGCTCGTCACGTCGCCGCGCCCCCGGTTGCCCTCGGGGAACACGCCGACGACGCCGCCGTGCTTGAGGACCGCGAGCGCGGTGGTCAGGGCCGGGCGCCCGTTCGCGCGGTCGACGGGGATCTGCCGGCACCAGCGCAGCAGCGCACCGACGGGACCGCGGAACATCTCGTGCTTGACCAGCAGGTGGACCGGTCGCGGGGTCACGCCGAACAGCACGGGCCCGTCGAGCACGCCCAGGTGGTTCGCGGCGAGCAGCACCGGCCCGTCGGCGGGCAGGTTGTCCGTGCCGGTGACGCGCGTGTCCCAGACGCCGTGCGCGAGGAGGCGCCCGACCCACTGCCCGCGCGCGTGCCCCGGGGCGACGGCCGACGCGGTCGCCGCCGGGCGCACCGCGGCGGCGCTCATGCCCGCACGCCCGTGGCGCGGGCGACGACCTCGAGCACCGCGCGCACGGTCTGCTCGAAGTCGAGGTCCGAGGAGTCGACCGTGACGACGCCGTCCGCCGCGGTGTGGAACGTCGAGACGGTCGCGTCGTCGGCGTCACGGCGCAGCACCTGGTCCCGCGTGGCCTCGACCGCGGCGGCGTCGTCGGAGCCGTGCACGTCCCGGGCCCGGCGCGCGAGCCGGGCCTCCTCGCTCGCGGTCAGCAGGAGCCGCACGTCGGCGTCGGGCGCGATCACGGTCGTGATGTCCCGCCCCTCCGCGACGACGCCGCGGCCCTGCGAGAACGACCCGGGTGCGCTCTCAGCGGCGATGGCCTCGCGCTGGAGCCGCCCGAGCTCGGCGCGCACGTCGAGGTTCGTCGCGACCGCGCTGACCGCCGCGGAGATGCGGGTCTCGCGGATCGCCTCCGCGACGTCGTGCTCGCCGACGTGGACCGTCGGGGCGTCCGGGTCGACGCCGACGACGAGCGGGAGGCCCCGCACCGTCGCCGCGACCGCCGCGGTGTCGTCGAGCGGCACCCCGGTCTCGAGGCACCACCACGTCGCCGCGCGGTACATCGCGCCGGTGTCGAGGAACGCGAGCCCCAGCCGCCGGGCCACCTCGCGCGAGACGCTCGACTTCCCGGACCCCGAGGGCCCGTCGACCGCCACGACCACCGTGCGCCCGCCCGTCGCGGACACCTGCGTGCTCAACTCACCAGCCTCCATCCGCGGGCCGTCAGCTCCGCCTCGAGGTGTTCCGAGCGACCCGGGAGGACCGAGATCGCCGCCATGCCGACCGGGCGGCCCGCCGAGTGCTCGAGCTGCAGGTCCTCGAGGTTGACCCCCGCGTGCCCGACGTCCGTGAGCAGCCGCGCGAGCTCGCCCGGGCTGTCGGGGACCAGGACCGTGACGACCTCGTACGTGCGCTGCGCGCCGCCGTGCTTGCCGGGGACGCGCGCGACGCCCGTGTTGCCGTCCGCGATGACCTGAGCCACGGTCGCGAGCGCGCCGAGCTCGATGTCGTCCCAGGTCACCGCCGCGTCGATCTGGTCGAGCGCGTCGATCACGGTGTCCAGGTCGCCGCGCAGGGCGCGCAGCACGTCGCGCACCGCACCGGCGTTGCCCGCGAGGATCGACGTCCACAGCGCGGGGTCGCTCGCGGCGAGGCGGGTCACGTCGCGCAGCCCCTGCCCGGCGAGGCCGAGCGCCTCGGGCGGCGTCGTGCGCAGCCGCGCGGCGACGAGGCTCGCGGCGACCTGCGGGACGTGCGAGACGACGGCCACCGCGGCGTCGTGCGACACCGCGTCCATCGTGACCGGGACGGCCCCGAGGTCCACCGCGAGCGCGCGCACGGCGAGCACCGCCTCGGGCGTCGACTCCCCCGAGCCGACGACGACCCACGGGCGGCCGACGAACAGGTCCGGCACCGCGGCCGACGGGCCCGAGCGCTCCCGGCCGGCCATCGGGTGGGAGCCGACGAAGCGCGTGAGGTCCGCACCCCACGCGCGCAGCTCGTCGAGCACGACGCCCTTGACGCTCGCGACGTCCGTCACCACCGCGCCGGGGTGCGCGGCAAGCTCGTCGCGCACGACCTGCGCCGTGACGTCCGGCGGCGCCGCGACGACGACGAGCGTGGGCGGGTCGTCGTCCGGGTGGGCCGGCCGCCCGGCGCCGACGTCGCGGGCGAGCGCGAGCGCGGTGCGGGACGGGTCGTGCAGCACGACGTCGACCCCGCGCGTCGCGAGGCCCAGCCCCACGGAGGCACCGAGCAGCCCGGTGCCGACCACGCGCACCGGGCCGCGCGTGGCGACCGCTGAGCTCACATCCCCACCTGCGTCATGAGCGAGCCGAGCTCCTCCTTGCCGAGCACGCGCGTCTTGCCCGGGCGCAGGTCGCCGAGCTTGATCGGGCCGACCTGGGTGCGCACCAGGCGGGTGACCGGGTGACCGACCTCCTCGAACATGCGGCGCACGATGCGGTTGCGGCCCTCGTGCAGCACGACCTCGATCAGCGCGGCCTGCGGCGTCGAGTCGACGATCCGGTACCGGTCGACCTTCGCGAGCCCGTCCTCGAGCTCGACGCCGTGCAGCATCTTGTTCGCGACGTTGCCGGCCACGTGGCCCTCGACGTGCGCGAGGTACGTCTTGGCGACCTCGTGCGACGGGTGCGACAGGCGGTTCGCGAGCTCGCCGTCGTTCGTCAGTAGCAGCAGCCCCTCGGTCTCGGCGTCGAGCCGCCCGACGTGGAACAGCCGCTCCTCGCGGTGCGCGACGAGCTCGGCGAGCGACGGGCGCCCCTCCGGGTCGTGCATCGTCGAGACGACGCCGAGCGGCTTGTTGAGCGCGATCGTGATGAGCGACGTGTCGAGCTGGATGCGCAGCCCGTCGAGGTGGATGACCGCCGTCTTGGGGTCGACCCGCACGCCGAGCTCGCGCACGAGCACGCCGTCGACGGTCACGCGACCGTCGGCGATCAGGTCCTCGCACGCGCGCCGCGAGCCCAGGCCCGCGGTCGCGAGCACCTTCTGCAGGCGCACGCCCTCGGGGTCGTGCACGTCGCGCAGCGGCTCGGCCGCCGGAGCGGGCCGGGTCCGACGCGCGGGCTGTGCGCCGCGGGGGGCCGCGGTGCGCGAGCCGCGCTGCGGGACGCCGCGCCCGGTGCCGGCTCCGGTGCGCTCGCCGCCGGAGCGGGGTCCACCCGTGCGCTCGCCGCCGCGCGGTGCGCCCGCACGCTCGCCGCCGGCGCGTGCGGGGCCACCGCGCTCGCCGCTCCGCTCCCCCGCACGCTCGCCGCCACGACCTGCGCCGCCGCCCTGCCCGCGGCCCGCGCCGCTGCTCTGCCCACCGCGACCCGTCCCCGCACGTCCCGTGCCTCCGGCTCGCTCAGGTCGCCCTGTGCCTCCGCGCCGTCCGTCTGATGCGCTCATCGTGCCTCTCCGTTCGCCCTGTCCACGCCCTCGAGCGTGTCGATGTCCGGTAGGTAGGGCGCGAGCGGTGGCAGCTCGTCCAGGCTCGCGAGTCCCATCCGCTCCAGGAAGTATCCCGTGGTCTGGTAGAGCACCGCACCGGTCGTCGGCTCGGTGCCCGCCTCGGCGACCAGCCCGCGCGCCGTGAGCGTCCGCACGACGCCGTCCACGTTGACCCCGCGCACCCCCGAGACCTGCCCGCGCGTGACCGGCTGGCGGTACGCGATGACGGCGAGCGTCTCGAGCGCGGCCTGCGTGAGCCGCGCGGTCTGCCCCTCGAGCACGAACCGCCCGACGACGTCCGCGTACGGCGACGCCGAGTAGATCCGCCAGCCCGCCCCCGCGAGCCGCAGCTCGAAGCCGCGCGGGCGCCCCCCGTGGTCCCCCCGGTACTCCGCCGCGAGCTCGTCGAGGAGCTCCTGCACCCGCGCGGTCGGCAACGCGAGCACCGACGCGAGCCGCACCGCCGGGATCGGCTCGTCGGCCACCATGAGCACGGCCTCGAGCGCCGCGAGCGCGCCGCCGGGCAGGTCGTCGACGTCGAACGCGAGCTCGTCGGCGGCGACGTCGGTCGCCGTCGCGGTGAGGTCGGCGGGGGCGGACGAGCCGGCGGTCACGGTCGGCTCCACGGGAGCGAACGGCTCACGGGAAGCGGTCGCCTCGACGGGCACGGTCGCCTCGACGGGAGCCGTCGGGTCGGCCGCGGGCGTGGCGTCCGGCGCGACCGCCTCCGGCGACGGGACCGCGTCGGGCGGCGGGACCTGGCTCATGCGGTGGGCTCCTGCGGCTGGTCGGTGAGGTCGACCGGGAGGTCGGGGGTCGGAGGCGTGGTGGCGTCGGGGGCGGCGGCGTCGGGAGTGGCGGCCTCGCCGTCGGGCCCGTCGAAGTCATCGGACACCTCGACGTCGCCCTCCTCCGCCCCGGTCCAGCGCACGGTGAGCTCCCCGAGCGGCTCGACCTGGTCGAAGCCGACGGCCCCCTCGCGGAACAGCTCGAGCAGCGCGAGGAACCGGGCCACCACGACGATCGTGGCGTCCGCGTCGGCGGTCAGTGCCCGGAACGACAGCGCGCCACCGTGCCGCAGCCGGTCGACGAGCACCGCGGCCTGCTCGCGCACCGAGACCGCCGGGGCGTGCAGGTGGCTGAGGTCGACACCGGGCGGCGGGGCCTTCGGCGCGAGGACCTTGGCGGCCAGCGCGGCGAGCTCGTCGGGCCCGATCTGCCACACGAGCTCGGGCAGCAGCGCCGCGAGCTGCGGCTCGAGAGTGACCGTCCGCGGGAAGCGCCGCGCCTCCGCGGCCAGCCGCTCCCCGATGTCGCGGGCGACGACCTTGTACGCGCGGTACTGCAGGAGCCGGGCGAACAGCAGGTCGCGCGCCTCGAGCAGCTCGAGGTCCTCGGCGTCCTCGACGTCGCCGGACGGCAGCAGCCGGGCCGCCTTGAGGTCCAGCAGCGTCGCGGCCACGACGAGGAACTCGCTCGCCTGGCTCAGGTCCCACGACGTCCCGCCCTCGGCCGCGGCGCGCTCGGCCGCGCGGATGTGCGCGATGAACTCGTTCGTCACCTGCCCGAGCGAGACCTCGGTGATGTCGAGCTTGTGCTTCGCGATGAGCCCGAGCAGCAGGTCGAACGGGCCCGAGAAGTTCGTGAGGTGGACCTCGAAGCCGCCGGCGCCGGGCGCGGCACGTCCGGGGACCTCGGGCTGCGGGGGCGTCGTCGCGCTTGCGGAGGCCGCCTCAGGCGGCGTCGCCACGGGCGATGAGCTCACGGGCCAGCTGCCGGTACGCCGTGGCGCCGCTGTGGGTCGGCGCGTACGTGGTGATGGGCTCCGCGGCGACCGAGGAGTCCGGGAACTTGACCGTCCGGCCGATCACGGTGTGCAGCAGGGTGTCGCCGAAGGCCTCGTTGAGCCGGGCCACGACCTCGCGCGCGTGCAGCGTCCGCGGGTCGTACATCGTGGCCAGTATCCCGTCGACCTCGAGGCGCGGGTTGAGCCGGTCGCGCACCTTCTCGATGGTCTCGATGAGCAGCGCGACCCCGCGCAGCGCGAAGAACTCGCACTCGAGCGGGATCAGGACGCCGTGCGCGGCCGTGAGCGCGTTCACGGTGAGCAGGCCGAGCGACGGCTGGCAGTCGATGAGCACGACGTCGTACTCGTCGAGCACCGGGCGCAGGACGCGCGCGAGCACCGACTCGCGGGCGACCTCGCCGACGAGCTGGACCTCGGCGGCGGAGAGGTCGATGTTCGCGGGCAGCAGGTCGAGCCCGGGGACCGACGTCGCGTGGATGACCTCGCGGACGGGGGCGTGCGGCTCCATCAGGAGGTTGTAGACGGTCCGGTCGAGCTCGTGCGGGCTGACGCCGAGCCCGACGGACGCAGCGCCCTGGGGGTCGAAGTCGACGATGAGGACCCGGCGGCCGTACTCCGCGAGCGACGCCGCGAGGTTGATGGTCGAGGTCGTCTTGCCGACCCCGCCCTTCTGGTTGCACATCGCGATCACCCGCGCCGGGCCGTGGCTCGCGAGGGGTGCCGGGAGGGGGAACTCGGGCAGCGCTCGCCCGACGGGGTCGAGGATCGCCTCGGTCGTCTGCTCGCTCGCCACGCGCACAACTTACCGGAGGGCTCGCTCGGCGAGCGTGCGACAGACCGCACGCTCGCGCGGTTCTCGCGCGGCCGGCCCGGGGCGGACCGGGCGCCGGGCCCGGCGACGGGCGTCAGCGACCGGCCGGCTCGCGGCGGAGCGCCCTCGGGTGCGCGGTCGCGTAGACCTCGCGCAGCGTGTCCCGCGTCACGAGCGTGTAGACCTGCGTCGTGGTCACCGACGCGTGCCCGAGCAGCTCCTGCACGACGCGGACGTCGGCCCCGCCGGCCAGCAGGTGCGTCGCGAACGAGTGGCGCAGCGTGTGCGGGGACACGTGGGCGGACGCGGGCAGCTGCGCACGCTCGGCCGAGGCCCGCAGCACCGCCCACGCGCTCTGCCGGCTCAGCCGCGAGCCGCGCGTGTTGAGGAACAGCGCGCTCGTCCCGCGCCCGGCGGCGGCGAGCGCGGGCCGCCCGCGCACGACGTAGGCCTCGACCGCGTCGACCGCGTAGCTGCCGACGGGGACGACCCGCTCCTTGCTGCCCTTGCCGAGCAGGCGCACCGCGGAGCGGCCCCGCGTGAGGTCGAGGTCGTCGACGTCGAGCCCGACCGCCTCGGAGATGCGCGCGCCCGTCGAGTACAGCAGCTCCAGCAGCGCACGGTCGCGCAGCGGCCCGGGCCCGTCGCCCGCACCCGCCGCCTCGAGCAGCCGCTCGACGTCGTCGGTCGAGATCGCCTTGGGCAGGCGCCGGGGCTGCGCGGGCGGCCGGACGGCGCTCGCCGCGTCGGTCCCCGTGAGGCCCTCGAGCGCGCAGAACCGGTGCCAGCCGCGGACGGCGACGACGGCGCGCGCGGCGGACGACGCCGAGAGGACCGCTCCCCCGTCGGAGCCGGTGCGCACCACGAGCACGAAGTCCTCGACGTCGCGCTCGGTCACGTCGGCCGGGGCGCTGCGGCCCGCCGCCTCGAGGTACTGCACGTACCGCGCGAGGTCCCGGCGGTAGGCGCCGAGCGTGTTGGCCGAGAGGCCGCGCTCGACGGTCAGGTGCGCGAGGTAGTCCCGCATGGCGTCGTGCAGGGGACCTGTGGGGTCCGGCCGGTCCTCGGGCATCGACCGGCCGCGATCAGAGCGGGAGGAAGACGTCCACCGCGACGGCGACGCACAGGAGCGTGAGGTAGGTGATCGAGCCGTGGAACACCTTCATCGCGCCGAGCTTGCCGCGCGAGGGGTCCTGCGCGCGCCGCAGCAGGCCGACGCAGGACCAGAGGAACCAGGCGCCGAGCCCGAGCGCCACGACGCCGTAGACCCACGTCATGTCGGCCACGGGGACGAGCAGGAGGGAGCACGCGATCATCGCGATCGTGTACGCGATCATCTCGCGGGCGACCTTGGTGTCGGCGGCCACGACGGGCAGCATCGGCACCCCGGCGGCGGCGTACTCGCGCCGGAACTTCATCGACAGCGGCCAGTAGTGCGGCGGCGTCCAGAAGAAGATGACGCCGAACAGCAGGGCCGCGGCCCACGACACGGTCCCCGTGACGGCGGACCAGCCGATGAGCACCGGCATGCAGCCGGCCGCGCCGCCCCAGACGATGTTCTGCGCGGTGCGGCGCTTGAGGATCATCGTGTAGCCGACGACGTAGATCGCGATGGCGCCGAACGTGAGCCACGCGGCGGCCGGGTTGACCACGAGCGCGAACCACGCGATCGACAGCGCCCCGAGCACGAGCCCGAAGACGAGCGCGGCGCGCGGGGTGATCTCGCCCGTGACGAGCGGCCGGCGCTTCGTGCGGTTCATGACCTCGTCGATGTCGCGGTCGAGGTAGCAGTTGAGCGTGTTGGCCGAGCCGGCGGCGGCCGCTCCCCCGACGAGCGTCGCGAGCACGAGCCCGACGGACGGGAACCCGCGCTCCGCGAGGATCATCGTCGGCAGCGTCGTGACGAGCAGCAGCTCGATGATGCGCGGCTTCGTCAGCGCGACGTACGCGGCGAGGTGACGCAGCACCCGGCGTGCCCGGTCGGCGGTGCCGGCCTCGGCTCCGGCGCGGGCGGCGGTGGGGGCGACGTTCACGACGGTGGGCCGCCACGGGGTCGCTCGTCCGGACGCTCCGGCGTCGTCCAGGGGGGCGGGGCTCGTGGTGCGCACGCGCTGCGGTCTTCCGTTCGTCTGGTTCGGGGTGTTCGCCCAGCCATCGTACGGCCCCACCCCGCGCGACCCGCGCGCCGAGCAGGTGCGAAGTGCCCGCCGACGGTGTGAGATCGGTCGGCAGGGGCGCGAGAGTGGCAGTGGGAAAGCGCTATCCGCTCTCGTGGGACGCCACCGCACGCCCGGCGGATTGCGAGATAGGCTCGATATGCACAGTGCGCGGCGAGGCCGTCGGCCCCGCCCAGACGCCATGTGACCGGCACCCACCGAGGGTCGCCCGGCCAGTTCGATCGACGCCCCGAGCATCGAGCCCGCGGCGGGAATGAGGTGCGGTGAACGCGAAGGCCCCCCAGGCACAGACCGTCGGATGGACCGAGCTCGACCACAAGGCGGTCGACACCGTCCGGGTCCTCGCGGCCGACGCGGTGGAGAAGGTCGGCAACGGCCACCCCGGCACGGCGATCAGCCTCGCGCCCGCCGCGTACCTGCTCTACCAGAACGTGCTGCGCCACGACCCGGCGGACCCGCACTGGCTCGGCCGCGACCGCTTCATCCTCTCGGCGGGCCACTCGAGCCTCACGCAGTACATCCAGCTCTACCTCGCGGGCTTCGGCCTCGAGCTCGAGGACATCGCGGCGCTGCGCACGTGGGGCTCGAAGACCCCCGGCCACCCCGAGTACAAGCACACCGAGGGCGTCGAGATCACGACCGGCCCGCTCGGCCAGGGTCTCGCGAGCGCCGTCGGCTTCGCGATGGCCGCCCGCCGCGAGCGCGGGCTGCTCGACCCGGAGTCCCCCGCGGGCGAGAGCCCGTTCGACCACCACGTGTACGTCATCGCCTCCGACGGCGACCTGCAGGAGGGCGTCACGAGCGAGGCGTCGTCGATCGCCGGGACCCAGAAGCTCGGCAACCTCATCGTGCTGTGGGACGACAACCACATCTCGATCGAGGGCGACACCGAGATCGCGTTCACCGAGGACGTGCTCAAGCGGTACGAGGCCTACGGCTGGCACGTCCAGTTCGTCGACTGGACCGCGGGCCCCGACGGCTACGTCGAGGACGTCGACGCGCTGCACGCCGCGATCGAGGCCGCCAAGGCCGTCACCGACCGCCCGTCGTTCATCGGCCTCCGCACGATCATCGCGTGGCCGTCGCCGACCAAGCAGAACACGCACGGCTCGCACGGCTCGAAGCTCGGCACCGACGAGGTCCGCGGCCTCAAGGAGGCCCTCGGCTTCGACGCGACGAAGAGCTTCGACGTCGCACCCGAGGTCATCGAGCACACCCGCAAGGCGCTCGAGCGCGGCACGCAGGCCCAGGCGGAGTGGGCGCCGAAGTTCGAGGCGTGGCGCGCCGCCAACCCGGACCGCGCCGCGCTGCTCGACCGGCTCCGCGCCGGCGAGCTCCCGACCGGGTGGACCGACGCCCTCCCGACGTTCCCCCCGGGCAAGGCCGTCGCCACGCGCGCGGCCTCCGGCGAGGTCCTCTCGGCGCTCGCCGACGTCCTGCCCGAGCTGTGGGGCGGCTCCGCCGACCTCGCCGGCTCGAACAACACGACGATGAAGGGTCAGCCGTCCTTCCTGCCGCCCGAGCGCTCGACGCACGAGTTCGCGGGCGACGAGTTCGGCCGCACCCTGCACTTCGGGATCCGCGAGCACGCGATGGGCTCGATCCTCTCGGGCATCGTGCTGCACGGCCTCACGCGGGCGTACGGCGGCACGTTCTTCACGTTCAGCGACTACATGCGCGGTGCCGTGCGCCTCGCGGCGCTCATGGGCGTCCCGGCGATCTACGTGTGGACGCACGACTCGATCGGCCTTGGCGAGGACGGCCCGACGCACCAGCCCGTCGAGCACCTCACCGCGGTCCGCGCGATCCCCGGCCTCGCGGTCGTCCGCCCCGCGGACGCGAACGAGACCGCCGCGGCGTGGAGGGCCACGCTCGAGCGCACCGACGGCCCGGTCGGCCTCATCCTCACGCGCCAGAACGTGCCGACGTTCCCGCGCGGCGAGGACGGGTTCGCCGGCGCGGAGGGCGTCGTGCGCGGCGCCTACGTGCTGCTCGAGTCGAGCACCCCGACCCCCGAGGTGATCCTGATCGGGACCGGCTCCGAGGTGCAGCTCGCCGTCGCGGCGCGCGAGACCCTCGAGGCCGCGGGCGTCGGCACGCGCGTCGTCTCGGCGCCCTGCCTCGAGTGGTTCGCCGAGCAGGACGACGCCTACCGCGAGCAGGTCCTGCCCGCGTCGGTGCGCGCCCGCGTCTCGGTCGAGGCCGGCATCGCGCTGTCGTGGCACAAGATCGTCGGCGACGCCGGCCGCAGCGTCTCGCTCGAGCACTACGGCGCCTCCGCGGCGTACGAGACGCTCTACGAGGAGTTCGGCATCACCGCCGACGCCGTCGTCGCCGCGGCCCACGAGTCGATCGCCGCCGCCTCGGGCGATGCCGCTCCCTCCGCCGCCGGCGCGACCCCCACGGAGAGCGGGACCGGCGACCAGCTCTGACCTCGGTCTCCGACATCGAGGCGCCCGCACCACCGGGCGCCGGCAACAGCACGGAAGGGGAACCACCATGGCACCGTCCGGCAGCAGCGCCCTCGACCGCCTCACCGCGGCCGGGGTCGCCATCTGGCTCGACGACCTCTCACGCGAGCGTCTCCGCACGGGGAACCTCGCCGAGCTCGTCGAGACGCGCGGCGTCGTCGGCGTGACGACGAACCCGACCATCTTCGCGAGCGCGCTCGCGAAGGGCGACGCCTACGACGAGCAGCTCCGTGAGCTCGCCGCCCAGGGCGCCGACCTCGACACGGCCGTGTTCACGATCACGACCGACGACGTGCGGGAGGCGGCGGACGTGCTGCGCCCGCTGCACGAGAGCACGGGCGGTGTCGACGGCCGCGTGTCCATCGAGGTGGACCCGCGCCTGGCCAAGGACACCGAGGGCACGATCGCGTCGGCCAAGGCCCTGTGGGCCACGGTCGACCGGCCCAACGTGTTCATCAAGATCCCCGCGACCCGGGAGGGTCTCGCGGCGATCACGGCCGTCCTCGGCGAGGGGATCAGCGTCAACGTGACGCTGATCTTCTCGCTCGAGCGGTACCGCGCGGTGCTCGACGCGTTCCTCGAGGGCCTCGAGAAGGCCCGCGCCAACGGCCACGACCTCGCGCCGATCGCGTCGGTGGCCTCGTTCTTCGTCTCGCGCGTCGACGCGGCGATCGACCCGCGGCTCGACGAGCTCGGTACGCCCGAGGCGGCCGCGCTGCGCGGCAAGGCGGCGATCGCCAACGCACGTCTCGCGTACGGGGTGTACGAGGAGGTCGTCGCCTCGGAGCGCTGGCAGCAGCTCGCTGCCGCCGGCGCGCGGCCGCAGCGCCCGCTGTGGGCCTCGACGGGCGTCAAGGACAAGGCCTACCCCGACACGCGGTACGTCGACGAGCTCGTCGTCGCGGGCGTGGTCAACACCATGCCCGAGGCCACGCTCCAGGCGGTCGCCGACCACGGCGACATCCACGGCGACACGGTGACGGGCACGCAGGCCGAGGCACAGGCCGTGATCGACGGCCTCGCGGCGCTCGGCATCGAGATCGACGAGGTCACCGAGACCCTCGAGACGGAGGGCGTCGGGAAGTTCGAGGCCAGCTGGGGCGAGCTGCTCGACACGGTCACCGAGGGCCTCGCGCGGGTGAGCCGGTGAGCCCCTCGAAAATCTCGGCGGCGCACAACCCGCTGCGCGACCCGCGCGACCGCCGTCTGCCGAGGATCGCGGGGCCGTGCGGCCTCGTGATCTTCGGCGTGACGGGTGACCTCGCCCGCAAGAAGCTCATGCCCGCGGTCTACGACCTCACGAACCGGGGGCTGCTGCCCCCCGGCTTCGCCCTGACCGGGTTCGCTCGGCGGGACTGGGAGGACCAGGACTTCGCGCAGATCGTGCACGACTCGGTCAAGGAGCACGCCCGCACGCCGTTCCGCGAGGCGACGTGGCGCCAGCTCGCCGAGGGCATCCGGTTCGTCCAGGGCACGTTCGACGACGACACCGCGTTCGACCGGCTGCGCGAGACCGTCGAGGACCTCGACGCCAAGCGCGGCACGGGCGGCAACCACGCGTTCTACCTGTCGGTCCCCCCGAGCTCGTTCCCGGTGGTGTGCCGCCAGCTCGCACGCTCGGGGCTCTCGCAGCCCCGCGAGGGTGCGTGGCGCCGGGTCGTCATCGAGAAGCCGTTCGGTCACGACCTGCAGAGCGCACGCGAGCTCAACGACGTCGTCTCCGAGGTCTTCCGGCCGGACGACGTCTTCCGGATCGACCACTACCTCGGCAAGGAGACGGTCCAGAACCTGCTCGCGCTGCGGTTCGCGAACCAGCTCTTCGAGCCGATCTGGAACTCGCACTACGTGGACCACGTCCAGATCACGATGGCCGAGGACATCGGCATCGGCGGTCGCGCCGGGTACTACGACGGGATCGGCGCCGCCCGCGACGTCATCCAGAACCACCTCCTGCAGCTCCTCGCGCTGACCGCGATGGAGGAGCCGGTGTCGTTCGATGCGGACGACCTGCGCGCGGAGAAGGAGAAGGTGCTCTCGGCGGTCCGACTCCCCCGTGACCTGGGCCGGCACACGTCGCGCGGCCAGTACGTCGCCGGGTGGCAGGGCGCCGAGGAGGTCGTCGGGTACCTCGAGGAGGAGGGCTTCTCGAGCACCTCGACGACCGAGACGTTCGCGGCCATCCGCGTCGACATCGACACCCGCCGCTGGGCGGGCGTGCCGTTCTACCTGCGCACGGGCAAGCGCCTCGGACGCCGCGTCACCGAGATCGCGGTCGTCTTCAAGCGCGCGCCGCACCTGCCGTTCGAGACGACCGCGACCGAGGAGCTCGGGCAGAACGCGCTCGTCATCCGCGTCCAGCCCGACGAGGGCGTGACGCTGCGGTTCGGCGCGAAGGTCCCCGGCACCGCGATGGCCGTCCGCGACGTCACGATGGACTTCGGGTACGGGCACGCGTTCACGGAGTCCTCCCCCGAGGCGTACGAGCGGCTCATCCTGGACGTCTTGCTCGGCGACCCCCCGCTCTTCCCGCGGCACGAGGAGGTCGAGCTGTCCTGGAAGATCCTCGACCCCATCACGGCGTACTGGGCGTCCAAGGGCAAGCCCGACCCCTACCGCTCGGGCACGTGGGGCCCCGACTCCGCTGACGAGATGATGGCCCGCGACGGCCGCGCCTGGAGGCTCCCGTGATCATCGACCTGCCCGGCACGAGCACGCGGGCGATCAACCGCCGGCTCGTCAAGGCGCGCGACGAGGGCGGCGCGGTCGCGCTCGGCCGCGTCCTCACGCTCATCATCGACGTCGACGGCCGCGACGCCGAGGAGGCGATCGAGGCCGCGAACGACGCGAGCCGCGAGCACCCGTGCCGCGTCATCGTGATCGCGGAGGACACCACGGCGGACGAGTCCCGGCTCGACGCGCAGATCCGCCTCGGCGGCGACGCGGGGGCGAGCGAGGTCATCGTGCTCCGTCCGGTCGGCGCGCTCGCGCAGCACCTCGACACGCTCGTCATGCCGCTCCTGCTGCCCGACGCGCCCATCGTCGTGTGGTGGCCGTACGAGATCCCGCAGGACCCCGCCCAGCACCCGCTCGGCCGCATGGCCCAGCGCCGGATCACGGACTCGACGCAGTGCGCGAAGCCGGGCGAGGTCCTGCGCCGGCTCGCGCAGGTCTACGCGGAGGGCGACACCGACCTCGCCTGGACGCGCGCGACCCTGTGGCGCGGGCTCATCGCCGCGACGCTCGACCAGCCGCCGTACGAGCAGGTGCAGCGGGTCGTCGTCTCGGGCGAGAGCACGCACCCGTCGGTCGACCTCATCGCGGCGTGGCTCGCGCAGTCCCTGCGCTGCCCCGTCGACGTCGAGCGCATCGCCGACGCCCCGGCCATCACGACGGTCCGGCTCGAGCGCGCGTCCGGTCCGATCGTGCTGGACCGCCCCGACGGCAAGACGGCGGCGCTGATCCAGCCCGACCAGCCCGAGCACCGCATCGCCCTGCCGATCCGGCAGCTGCGGGAGTGCCTCGCCGAGGAGCTGCGACGGCTGGATGCCGACGAGGTCTACGGCGAGGTGCTGCAGAAGGGCCTCGCGAGGTTGAGCTCATGACCACGCCGGCCCCCGAGCCTGCCGTGACGGCTCCCGAGCGGCAGCCGCACCACCGGCGCCGCGTCGTCGTCCACCCGGACGCCGGCACGCTCGCGGAGGCGGTGGCCGCGCGGCTGCTCACCCGCCTGCTCGACGTGCAGTCGCTGCACTCCCCCGTGCACGTCGGCCTGACGGGCGGCACCGTCGGCATCGCGCTGCTCCGGGCCGTGGCCCGCAGCCCGATCCGCGACGTCGTCGACTGGTCCGGCGTGCACGTGTGGTGGGGCGACGAGCGGTTCCTGCCGTCCGGCGACCCCGACCGCAACGAGACCCAGGCGCGCGACGCGCTGCTCGACTCCCTCGGGGACGTGCTGCCGGCGGAGAACGTGCACGCAATGCCCGCGCTGGGCGACGGGGTCGACACCCCGGAGCGGTCCGCCGAGGCGTACGCCGCCGAGCTCGCGCGGTTCGCCGCCGACGGGGCAGCGGCGCCCGAGCTCGACGTCCTGCTGCTCGGCATGGGACCCGACGGGCACGTCGCCTCGCTGTTCCCGGGGCACGACGCCCTCACGGTCACCGGGACGCCGACGGTCGGGGTGCACGGCTCGCCGAAGCCGCCGCCGGAGCGCGTGTCCCTGACGTTCGAGGCGATCAACGCCGCGCACCAGGTGTGGTTCGTCGTGGCGGGCGCCGAGAAGGCCGCACAGCTCGGCGCGGCGCTCTCGGGTGCCGACGTCGCCGCGACGCCCGCAGCGGGCGCCTACGGGCGCGAGCGGACGTTGTGGCTCGTCGACGCGGCTGCGGCCGCCGGCCTCCCCGCGTGAGGCCGACCGTCTGAGCCTCCGGCCCGCCGCGAGCTCGGACACGACGAAGCTCGGACACGACGAAGGGCGCCTGACCTCGCGGTCAGGCGCCCTTCGCGCTGTCTGGGGTCGTGCGCCCGCGTCAGCCGCCGCGACGTGCGCGGAGCGCGGCCAGCGCCTCGTCGAGGATCGCCTCGCCGTCCTCGTCGGAGCGACGCTCCTTCACGTACGCGAGGTGCGTCTTGTACGGCTCGTTCTTCGAGGGCGACGGCGGGTTGGCCTCGTCCTGCCCGGCCGGGAACCCGCAGCGCGGGCAGTCCCACGTCACGGGCGCCTCGGCGGCGGCCTCCTCGGCGAAGCTGGGCCGGGTCTCGTGCCCGTTGGCGCACCAGTAGGAGATCCAGACGCGCGGCGCGCTGTCCCCCCGCTCGGCCTCGCCCATCGGGCCCGCACCGACACGCGAACCCCTGATCGCGCTTCCACTCGCCACGATGGGCCCCCTAGCTGACGCGCTGGATCAGGCCCAGCAGCACGATGATGATCGCCCACGTGATCGCGACGGTGATGGTGATCCGGTTGAGGTTGCGCTCGGCGACCCCGGAGCTGCCTGCGCTGCTGGTGATGCCGCCACCGAACATGTCCGACAGACCGCCGCCCTTGCCCTTGTGCAGCAGGACCAGCGGGATCAGCAGGACGCTGGTCAGCACCAGCAGGATCTGGAAGGTGATGCGCAAGGCGTCCACGTCGGCGTCGGTTCCTCACTCGTTCTGGGACGTCACCCGAAGGTGGGTGCGGTACAGGTGACCGCGGTACAGGGTAGGCGACGTCGGCACCGGAAGGCCAACATCACGCCGGGACGGGTGCGCACTCGTCGAGCGCGCACCCGTCCCGGGTGGTACACGACCTACAGGCCGACGTTGTGCGCCTGGAAGCGCGCGATCTTCGCGAACTCCTCGGGGTCGAGGCTCGCGCCGCCGACGAGCGCGCCGTCGACGTCCTGCTTGTCGAGGATCGACGCGACGTTCGACGACTTCACCGAACCGCCGTAGAGCACGCGGACGGCGTCGGCGATCTCGGCCGAGTACAGCTCCGCGAGGCGGGCACGGATCGCCGCGGCGACCTCCTGCGCGTCCTCGGGCGTCGCGACCTCGCCGGTGCCGATGGCCCAGACGGGCTCGTAGGCGATGACGACCTTCGCGACCTGCTCGGGCGTGAGACCCGCGAGCGAGCCCTCGAGCTGGGCGAGCGTGTAGGGGACCTGCTCGCCCGCCTTGCGGACGTCGAGGCCCTCACCGACGCACACGATGGGAACGATGCCCGCACCGAACGCCGCGACGGCCTTGGCCGCGACGACCGCGTCCGACTCGGCGTGGTACTCACGACGCTCCGAGTGGCCCACGGCGACGTAGCTGACGCCGAGCTTGGCGAGCTGCGCGGCCGAGACCTCGCCGGTGTACGCGCCGCTCGCGTGCGCCGAGACGTCCTGCGCCCCGTAGCCGATCTCGAGCTTGTCGGCGTCCACGAGCGTCTGCACGGAGCGGATCGCGGTGAACGACGGCAGCACGACGACCTCGGCGGCCGCGAAGTCGTGCTTCGCGTCCTTGAGCGACCACGCGAGCTTCTGCACGAGGTGGATCGCCTCGTTGTGGTCGAGGTTCAGCTTCCAGTTGCCCGCGATGAGCGGGATGCGCGTTGCCATGGGATCAGCCCTCCAGGACGGCGATGCCGGGGAGGGTCTTGCCCTCGAGGAACTCGAGGCTGGCGCCGCCACCCGTCGAGATGTGACCGAAGCCGGCCTCGTCGAAGCCGAGGATCCGGACGGCGGCGGCGGAGTCGCCACCACCGACGATCGTGAACGCGCCGTTCGCGCCGGCGTCGACGATGGCCTGCGCCACCGCACGCGTGCCGCCCGAGAACGCCTCGAACTCGAACACCCCCGCGGGCCCGTTCCAGACGACCGTCTTCGCGTCCACCAGCTTGCTGCGGAAGAGCTCCGCGGAGGCCGGTCCGATGTCGAGGCCGATCCGCTCGTCGGGGATCGCGTCGGCCGCGACCACGTCGTGCGGGGAGTCGGCCGCGAAGGCGTCCGCGACGACGATGTCCGTCGGGAGGACGATCTCGACGCCGCGCTCCTCGGCCTGCGCCAGGTAGCCCTTGACGGTCTCGATCTGGTCCTCCTCGAGCAGCGACTTGCCGACCGAGCAGCCCTTCGCCGCGAGGAACGTGAAGACCATGCCGCCGCCGATGAGCAGGCGGTCCGCCTTGGTCAGCAGGTTCGCGATGACGCCGAGCTTGTCGGAGACCTTCGAGCCGCCGAGCACGACCACGTAGGGGCGCGCCGGGTCCTCGGTCGCCTTGCGGAGGGAGTCGACCTCCTTGAGGACGAGCTCGCCGACCGCGGCGGGCAGCACCTGCGCGATGTCGTAGACCGACGCCTGCTTGCGGTGCACGACGCCGAAGCCGTCGGACACGTACGCGTCCGCGAGGGACGCGAGCTCGCCGGCGAGCTCCGCACGCTCCGCGTCGACCTTCGAGGTCTCACGCGGGTCGAAGCGGATGTTCTCGAGCAGGGCGATCTCGCCGTCACCGAGCGCGGCGACCGTCTCGCGGGCCGACTCGCCGATGGTGTCCTTCGCGAGCGTGACGGGCTTGCCGAGCAGCTCGCCGAGGCGGGCGGCGACGGGCGCGAGCGAGTACTTGTCCTCCGGAGCGCCCTTGGGGCGGCCCAGGTGCGCGGTCACGACCACACGGGCGCCGGCGTCGAGCAGCGCCGTCAGCGTGGGGAGCGCCGCGCGCACGCGGCCGTCGTCCGTGATCGTCGTGCCGTCGAGCGGCACGTTGAAGTCGGAACGGACGAGGACGCGCTTGCCGCGCAGGTCCCCGAGGTCCTCGATGGTCTTCATGGTCCTACTTCCTGACTCGGGGCAGCGGGGCCGGAGCCCGACCGCCCGGGACATGACGACGTCCGCGTGCGCCCCGCGACCCGAGGGCCGTGGGGCGCACGCGGACGCATTGCCGTGCTGGTGAGGGGACGACGCGTCAGAGACGCTCGCCGACGTAGACCGTGAGGTCCACGAGGCGGTTCGAGTAGCCCCACTCGTTGTCGTACCAGGCGACGACCTTGACCTGGTCGCCGATGACCTTCGTGAGCTTGGCGTCGAAGATGCTCGAGGCCGGGTCCGTGACGATGTCGCTCGAGACGATCTCGTCCTCGGTGTAGACGAGGATGCCCTGGAGGGCGTCCGTCGCGGCGGCGGCCTTGACCGCGGCGTTGACCTCGTCGACCGTCGTCTCGCGGCCGGCCGTGAACGTGAGGTCCGTGGCCGAGCCGGTCGGGACCGGCACGCGCAGCGCGTAGCCGTCGAGCTTGCCCTTGAGCTGCGGGAGCACGAGGGCGACGGCCTTGGCCGCACCCGTCGACGTCGGGACGATGTTCAGGGCGGCGGCGCGCGCACGGCGCAGGTCCTTGTGGGGGCCGTCCTGGAGGTTCTGGTCACCCGTGTACGCGTGGATCGTGGTCATGAGACCACGCTCGATGCCGAAGGCCTCGTCGAGGACCTTCGCGAGCGGCGCGAGGCAGTTCGTGGTGCACGACGCGTTAGAGATGATGTGCTGCGTCGCGGCGTCGTAGTCGGTGTGGTTGACACCGACGACGAACGTGCCGTCCTCGTTCTTGGCCGGGGCCGAGATGATGACCTTCTTGGCGCCGGCGTCGATGTGCGCCTTCGCCTTGGTGGCGTCCGTGAAGAAGCCCGTGGACTCGATGACGATGTCCGCGCCCAGCTCGCCCCAGGGGAGGTTGGCCGGGTCGCGCTCCTCGAGCGCGCGGATCGCCTTGCCGTCGACGATGATCGACTTCTCGTCGTAGCTGACCTCGACCGGGAGACGCCCCAGGACGGAGTCGTACTTCAGCAGGTGCGCCAGGGTCTTGTTGTCCGTGAGGTCGTTGACACCGACGATCTCGATGTCCGCCCCGGACGCGAGAATCGCCCGGTAGAAGTTACGTCCGATGCGGCCGAAGCCGTTGATACCGACGCGGATGGTCACTTGCCCTCCTCGGCACGCGCCGACGAAGGGCCGGCGCACACAGTTGCGGTGATTGACGAGCACGCACGCCGATGTGCGCTCCACCGGTGGCTGCCGAGCCTCGACCACGCTGTGCGCGCGGCCGACTCTTGACCTCCACCGGATGTTCTTGAGCCTATACCCGTGACCGACCTCACGCCGGGACCATGGTCCGCGCTGAGACGGGTCCGCAGGTGGGTGGCCCGCGGGCGGCCCCTAGAGGTCGAGGAGCTCGGGCGCGAGGCCCGCCTCGGTGTCCGGGATGCCGAGCTCGGCCGCCCGCTTGTCCGCGGTGGCGAGCAGGCGGCGGATCCGCCCGGCGACCGCGTCCTTCGTCAGCACCGGGTCGGCGAGCTTGCCGAGCTCCTCGAGCGACGCCTCCTTGTGCGCGAGCCGCAGCTCCCCCGCCTCGCGCAGGTGCTCCGGCAGGTCCGCGCCGAGGATCTCGAACGCCCGCTCGACGCGCGCCCCCGCGGCGACCGCCGCCCGCGCCGACCGGCGCAGGTTCGCGTCGTCGAAGTTGGCGAGCCGGTTCGCCGTCCCGCGCACCTCGCGGCGCACGCGGCGCTCCTCCCACACCAGCATGGTGTCGTGCGCGCCGAGCCGGGCGAGCATCGCGCTGATCGCGTCGCCGTCCCGGATCACGACGCGGTCGACCCCGCGCACCTCGCGCGCCTTCGCGGTGATGCCGAGCCGGCGCGCGGCCCCGACCAGCGCGAGCGCCGCCTCCGGCCCGGGGCACGTGATCTCGAGCGACGACGACCGTCCCGGCTCGGTCAGCGAGCCGTGCGCGAGGAACGCCCCGCGCCACGCCGCCTCGGCCTCGCCCACCCCGGCCGACACGACCTGGGGCGGCAGCCCGCGCACCGGGCGGCCGCGGTTGTCGAGCAGGCCGGTCTGCCGCGCGAGCGACTCCCCGTCCTTGACGACCCGGACCACGTACCGGCTGCCGCGGCGCAGGCCGCCCGCGGAGACCACGATGACGTCGCTGCCGTGCCCGTAGACCTCGGCGATCGCCTGGCGCAGCCGCCGGGCCGCGATCCCCGTGTCCAGCTCGGCCTCGATCACGATGCGGCCGGAGATAATGTGCAGCCCGCCCGCGAACCTCAGCGTCGCGGAGACCTCGGCCTTGCGGCAGGACGTCTTGTCCACCTGGAGCCGTGCCAGCTCATCCTTCACCTGTGCCGTCAGCGCCATGGCGTCATCCTGCCACCACCTGAGGTCAGCTCGTGCGGGTACCGACGTCCCCGAGGTAGCCCTCCACGACGTCCCGCAGGGCCGCCGCGAGCCGCAGCGGGTCGTGCCGCGCGGAGCCGTCGCCGACGCGGACCTGGCGCAGCAGGACCCGTGCGCCGAACGCCTGTGCCCTGGTCATGAGCACGTCGACGTCGTCGACCGCTCCCGGGTCGGCGACGACCGCGTCGAGGTGCAGCGCCGGCGCGTGCTCGTGCAGCACCGCGAGGTGCTCCTCGGCGCACATGCCCGCGGTCTCCCCCGAGTCCGGTGAGAGGTTGAGCACGACGACGCGGCGCGCGGACGTCCGGTGCAGCGCGGCCGAGAGCTCGGGCACCAGCAGGTGCGGGAGCACCGACGTGAACCACGAACCGGGTCCGAGGACGACCCAGTCCGCGGCGTCGACCGCCGCGACCGCCTCCTCGCACGCCGGCGGCGACCCCGGGACGAGCCGCACGTGCGCGATCCGGTCCGTGGTGACCGCGACCGCGCTCTGCCCGCGGACCACGGTGGTGCGGCCGGTGCCGTCCTCGACGTCCGCCTCGATCTCGAGCGGCACCGCCGACATGGGCAGCACCCGGCCACGCGCCCCGAGCAGCTTGCCGACCCAGTCGAGGCCCTCGACGGGGTCACCGAGGAGCTCCCAGAGCGCCACGATCAGCAGGTTGCCGACCGCGTGCCGGTCGAGGTCGCCCGACGAGGAGAACCGGTGCTGGAGCACGTCCCGCCACGTCCGGCCCCAGTCGGAGTCGTCGCACAGGGCCGCGAGCGCCATGCGCAGGTCCCCGGGCGGCAGGACGCCCAGCTCGTCACGCAGGCGACCGGACGAGCCGCCGTCGTCCGCGACCGTGACGACCGCGGTGAGCCGGTCCGACATGAGCCGCAGCGCCGAGAGCGTCGCCGAGAGGCCGTGCCCTCCCCCGAGGGCCACGAACGCCGGGGCCAGGTAGGCCGGGTCCGACGCGCGCGCCGCGCTCATTCCTTGCCGAGGTCGCGCGCGGTCACGGTCACGCGCTGACCCTGCTCCCGCAGGCGGCGGGCGAGCGCGTCGCTGATCGCGACCGAGCGGTGCTTGCCGCCCGTGCAGCCGACCGCGATCGTGACGTAGCGCTTCTCCTCGTGCAGGTACCCGGCGAGCGCCGGCTCGAGCGCCGAGGCGTAGCGGTCGACGAAGTCCGTCGCGCCGGGCCGCCCGAGCACGTAGTCGCGCACCGGCTCGTCGCGGCCCGTCAGGTGACGGAGCTCGGTGATCCAGTACGGGTTGGCCAGGAAGCGGACGTCGACCACGTGGTCCGCGTCGAGCGGCAGCCCGTACTTGAAGCCGAACGAGACGATGTTGACGCGCAGCACGTCCTCGTTGTCGCCCGTGACCGCTGCCCTGACCTCGCGCGCGAGGTCGTGGACGCTCAGCCCGGAGGTGTCGATCAGCACGTCGGCACGCTCGCGGATGTCCGTCAGGAGCGCGCGCTCGGCCTCGATGCCGTCGAGGATCCGCCCGTCGCCCTGCAGCGGGTGCGGGCGGCGCACCTGCTCGAAGCGGCGCACCAGGACCTCGTCGGAGGAGTCGAGGAAGAGGATGCGGTAGTCCGTGCCCGTCGCCCGCAGGCCCGCGAGCACCTCGGCGAGGTCCGCGAAGAACTCGCGCGTCCGCACGTCGACGACCGCGGCGATCCGCTGCTGGCCGCCGCCCGGGCCACCCTTCGCCACGAGGCCGACGAGGTGCACGAGCATCTGGGCCGGCAGGTTGTCCACGACGTACCAGTCCAGGTCCTCCAGCACCGCCGCCGCGCGCGTGCGCCCGGCGCCGGACATGCCGGTGATGATCAGGACCTGGGGAGCGATCAGGCGCGGCGCCTCCGCGGCCGCCTCGAGGGCGGGGATCCCGGAGGGGACGGTGATCGGCGAAGGCTCGTCGCTCATGGGCTCAGCATGCCAGCCTCACGCGCGGACCGTCGGGGACGGGGACGCGGACGCGACGGCGCTCTCGGGGCCGGCAACCACGTCACCGGCACCGCCGCCCCCGCCGAGGGCGGCGACGACCGCGGCGGCGGTGCGCTCCCCCATGCCGGGCACCGACATGATCTCCTCGACCGACGCGGCCTTGAGCCGCTTGAGCGACCCGAACTGCTTGAGAAGGGCGGCTGAGCGCGCGGGACCGAGACCGGGGACGGAGTCGAGCGCCGAGACGGTCATGCCCTTGCTGCGGCGCTTGCGGTGCGCCGTGATGGCGAAGCGGTGCGCCTCGTCGCGCAGGCGTTGGAGCAGGTAGAGGCCCTCCGAGCTGCGCTGCAGGATCACCGGGTACTCGTCGCCGGGGACCCAGACCTCCTCGAGCCGCTTCGCGAGCCCGCACAGCGCGACGTCGTCGATCCCGAGCTCCGCGAGCGCGGCTGCGGCGGCAGCGACCTGCGGCGGGCCGCCGTCGACGACCACGAGGTTCGGCGGGTACGCGAAGCGCTGCGGTCGGCCGGTCGTGGCGTCCACGGGGCCCGAGCGGCGCAGCCCCTCGTCGTCGTCCTCGTCGGGCATGCCCTGGCCGAGGTCCATGTCACCCGACTCGGCACGCTCCGCGAGGTAGCGCCGGAACCGCCGGGTGATCACCTCGTGCATCGCGGCGGTGTCGTCACGCGCGCCCTCGCCCTCGGGCCCGCGGATCGAGAACTGGCGGTACTCGCTCTTGCGCGCCATGCCGTCCTCGAAGACGACCATCGACGCGACCTGGTAGGTCCCCTGGTTGTGCGAGACGTCGTAGCACTCGATGCGCAGCGGCGCCGTCGGCAGGTCGAGCGCCTCCTGGATCTCGCGGAGGGCCTGGCTGCGCGTCGTGAGGTCGCCCGCACGGCGGGTGCGGTGCAGCGCGAGCGCGTGCTCGGCGTTGCGCCGCACGGTCTCGGCCAGCTCGCGCTTGTCGCCGCGCTGCGGGACGCGGACCTCGACCCGGCTCCCCCGCAGCCCGGTGAGCCACGCCTGCACGCCCGGGACGTCGGGGGGCAGGACGGGGACGAGCACCTCGCGGGGCACCGCGCGCGACTCGCGGACCTCGGCCGCACCCGGTCCCGGGCCGGCGAGCACCTCGTCGCCGTAGACCTGCTGGAGCAGGTGCTCGACGAGCTCGGCGTCGGTGACGTCCTCGACCTTCTCGACGACCCAGCCGCGCTGACCGCGGATCCGGCCGTCCCGGACGTGGAACACCTGCACCGCGGCCTCGAGCTCGTCGCCGACCAGCGCGAAGATGTCCGCGTCCGTGCCGTCCGCGAGCACGACCGCGTTGCGCTCGGTCGCCCGCTCGAGCGCCGCGATGTCGTCGCGCAGCCGGGCGGCCTGCTCGTAGTCGAGCTCCGCCGCCGCCTCCCGCATGCGCGCGGTCAGCCGGCGCGTGAACTTGGCGGTGTCGCCCGCCATGAAGTCGCAGAAGTCGCGCGCGAGGTCCGCGTGGTCCTCTTGCGTGATGCGCCCGACGCACGGCGCCGAGCACTTGTCGATGTAGCCGAGCAGGCACGGGCGGCCCTGCTGGTTTGCGCGCTTGAAGACCCCCGCCGAGCACGTGCGCACCGGGAACACCCGCAGCAGCAGGTCGACCGTCTCGCGGATCGCCCACGCGTGCGCGTACGGCCCGAAGTACCGGGTGCCCGCCCGCTTGGCGCCGCGCATGACCTGCACGCGGGGGAACCTGTCGGCGAGCGTGACCGCCAGGTACGGGTAGCTCTTGTCGTCGCGGTACTTGACGTTGAACCGCGGGTCGAACTCCTTGATCCACGAGTACTCGAGCGCGAGCGCCTCGACCTCGGTGCCCACGACCGTCCACTGCACCGACGCCGCGGTCGTGACCATCTGCTGCGTGCGCTGGTGCAGGCCCGCGACATCCTGGAAGTAGCTGTTGAGGCGCGAGCGCAGGCTCTTCGCCTTGCCGACGTAGATGACCCGGCCGTGCTCGTCACGGAAGCGGTAGACGCCCGGGGAGTCGGGGATCTCGCCCGGGGCAGGACGGTAGGTCGCGGGATCGGCCATGCCCCGAGCCTAAGTCGGGGCGCCCACAGCGGACGTCATGCGTTCGCCGCCGGCGGACGGGCGGCGGACGACTCGCCGGTGGCCGACGACGCCGGGGCAGCGGACGGCGGGCGGCGTCCGTCCGTGCCTCGCTGCGGACGAGGGCGCTAGCGTGGCCGGATGGGTCCCCTGCACACGTTCGCCGCCGAGGTCGTCTGGACGGGCGCCGGCACGAGCGGCACCACGAGCTACACCGGGTACAGCCGCGATCACGAGGTGCTGATCGGCGACAAGCCCCCGCTCCCCGGCTCCTCCGACCCCGCGTTCCGGGGCGACCCGGCCCGGTACAGCCCCGAGGAGCTGCTGGTCGCGTCGCTCGCGCAGTGCCACATGCTGTGGTTCCTGCACCTGGCGTCCGCCGCCGGGGTCGTCGTGACGGGCTACCGCGACCGGGCGGGCGGCACGATGCGCGTCGAGGCGGCCGGGCACGGCCAGTTCACCGAGGTCGTCCTGCGGCCGCGCGTGACCGTCGCGGCGGGCACCGCGGACGCCGGCACCGATCTCGCCGACCTGCACGCCCGCGCGCACGAGCACTGCTTCATCGCGCGGTCCGTCAACTTCCCCGTGCGGCACGCGCCGTCCCCGGTGCACGTGGGACCGCCCGCGACGTCGGACGCGCTCCTCGCCGGGGCCCGCGAGGGCGCGCCCGGCTGACGTGCCGCGCCTGCGCGCCATCGCCGGTCGACGGCCCGCGCCTCGCGTCCGCGCACCCCGCGCCGCGGGGAGCGGACGTCACGTCACGCGGACGCGAGCCGCGCCTCCGGCTCGAGCACCTCGGCGAGGAAGCGGCCCGTGTGGCTCGCCGCGACCTGCGCGACGTGCTCGGGCGTCCCCTCGGCCACGACCTTGCCGCCGCCGCTGCCGCCCTCCGGGCCCATGTCGATGACCCAGTCGGCGTTCTTGATGACGTCGAGGTTGTGCTCGATGACGATGACGCTGTTGCCCTTGTCGACGAGCGACTGCAGCATCGCGAGCAGCTTGCGGATGTCCTCGAAGTGCAGGCCGGTCGTGGGCTCGTCGAGCACGTAGACCGTGCGCCCGGTCGAGCGCCGCTGCAGCTCGGTCGCGAGCTTGACGCGCTGCGCCTCGCCGCCCGAGAGCGTCGGGGCGGGCTGGCCGAGGCGCACGTAGCCGAGGCCGACGTCCACCAGCGTGCGCAGGTGCCGGGAGATCGACGGGACCGCCGCGAAGAAGTCCGCGGCCTCCTCGATCGGCATCGCGAGCACGTCGGCGACCGTCTTGCCCTTGAAGTGCACCTCGAGCGTCTCGCGGTTGTACCGCGCGCCGTGACACACCTCGCAGGGCACGTAGACGTCGGGCAGGAAGTTCATCTCGATCTTCAGGGTGCCGTCGCCCGAGCACGCCTCGCAGCGCCCGCCCTTGACGTTGAACGAGAACCGCCCGGGCGTGTACCCGCGGACCTTCGCCTCGGTGGTCTCGGCGAACAGCTTGCGGACGTGGTCCCAGACCCCCGTGTACGTCGCAGGGTTCGAGCGCGGCGTACGCCCGATGGGCCCCTGGTCGACGTGCACGACCTTGTCGAGGTGCTCGAGGCCGGTGACCCGCTTGTGCCGGCCCGCGACCTGGCGTGCGCCGTTGAGCTCGTTGGCCATCACGGTGTACAGGATCGAGTTCACGAGCGTCGACTTGCCCGAGCCCGAGACGCCGGTCACCGCGGTGAGCGTCCCGAGCGGGAAGGACACGTCGATGCCGGTCAGGTTGTGCTCGCGCGCGCCGACGACGGTGACCTTGCGCTTCGGGTCGACCTTGCGGCGCTTCGCGGGCATCGGGATCGAGCGCCGCCCCGACAGGTACGCACCGGTGACCGACTCCGGGGACGCCAGCAGGCCCGGCAGGTCGCCCGAGTGCACGACGCGGCCGCCGTGCTCGCCCGCGCCCGGGCCGATGTCGACGATCCAGTCGGCCGTGCGGATCGTGTCCTCGTCGTGCTCGACGACGATGAGCGTGTTGCCGAGGTCGCGCAGGCGCGTGAGCGTGTCGATGAGCCGGCGGTTGTCGCGCTGGTGCAGCCCGATGCTCGGCTCGTCGAGCACGTAGAGCACCCCCACGAGCCCGGAGCCGATCTGCGTCGCGAGCCGGATGCGCTGCGCCTCGCCGCCCGAGAGCGTCGCGGCGGGCCGCATGAGCGAGAGGTAGTCGAGGCCGACGTCGAGCAGGAAGCCGAGCCGGGCCTGGATCTCCTTGAGCACCTGCACCGCGATCGCCGCCTCGCGCTCGCTGAGCTCGAGCGCGTCGAGGAAGTCGCGCGCCTCGCGGATCGGCAGCGCGCAGACCTCGGCGATCGAGTGCCCGCCGACGCGCACCGCCAGCACCTCGGGCTTGAGGCGTGCACCGTCGCACACGGGGCACGGGACCTCGCGCATGTACGCCTCGTACTTCTCCTTGCTCCACTCCGACTCGGTCTCGGAGTAGCGCCGCTCGAGGAACGTCACGACGCCCTCGAACCCGGTCGAGTACTGGCGCTCACGGCCCCAGCGGTTGCGGTACTTGACCTGCACCTCGTGGTTCTCGCCGTACAGCACGGCCTTCCTGGCCCGCTCGGGCAGCGCGCGCCACGGGGCGTCCATCGAGAAGCCGAGGTCGCTCGCGAGCGCGGTCAGCACGCGCGTGAAGTACTCGCTCGAGACCTGCGACCAGGGCGCGACCGCGCCGTCGGCGAGCGAGAGGTCCTCGTCGGGGATGACGAGGTCGGGGTCGACCTCGAGCCGCGAGCCGATGCCCGTGCACTCGGGGCACGCACCGTACGGGGCGTTGAACGAGAAGGTGCGCGGCTCGATCTCCTCGAGCGTGAGCTGGTGGTCGTTCGGGCACGCCCGGTGCTCGGAGAACCGACGCTCGCGCTCGGGGTCGTCCGCGTCGGCGTCGACCATCTCGGCGACGAGCAGGCCGCCCGCGAGACCGAGCGCGGTCTCGACCGAGTCGGTGAGCCGGCGCTGCACGCCCTCGCGCGCGACGAGGCGGTCGACGACGACCTCGATGTCGTGCTTGAGCTTCTTCTCGAGCGTCGGGGGGCTCGTGAGCTGGACGACCTCGCCGTCGACGCGCGCCCGCGCGAAGCCCTTGGCCTGGAGCTCCTTGAACAGGTCCGCGTACTCGCCCTTGCGCCCGCGCACGACCGGTGCGAGCACCTGGTAGCGCGTGCCCTCGGGGAGCTCGAGGAGGCGGTCGACGATCTGCTGGGGCGTCTGGGCGGTGACCCGCTCGCCGCACACCGGGCAGTGCTGGGTCCCGGCGCGGGCGAAGAGCAGGCGCAGGTAGTCGTAGACCTCGGTGATGGTGCCGACGGTCGACCGGGGGTTGCGGTTGGTCGACTTCTGGTCGATCGACACCGCGGGCGACAGGCCCTCGATGAAGTCGACGTCGGGCTTGTCCATCTGCCCGAGGAACTGGCGCGCGTACGCCGAGAGCGACTCGACGTAGCGCCGCTGGCCCTCGGCGAAGATCGTGTCGAACGCGAGCGACGACTTGCCCGAGCCGGAGAGCCCGGTGAAGACGATGAGGCTGTCCCGCGGGAGGTCGAGGTCGACGTTGCGGAGGTTGTGCTCGCGGGCCCCCTGGACCACCAGACGATCATTCACCCCGACATGCTACGTCGACCCTCCGACATGCCGCACAGGTGTTCGAACGAACGTGACGGGCGCCACGCCCCGTGTCCCCTCCGCGGGTGCGCCGCCGCCACCTCGCCGATGATGGACGGATGCGCCCCCACACTCCCCCGCCGATCGCCGACTACGCGGTCCTCGGCGACGGGTACACAGCCGCGCTCGTCTCCCGCCGCGGCTCGGTCGACTGGCTGTGCCTGCCCCGGTTCGACTCCCCCGCGTCCTTCGCCGCGCTGCTCGGCACGCCCGAGCACGGCCGCTGGCTGCTCACGGTGCCCGACGCGAGCGACGTGTCGCGCACCTACGTCGAGGACTCGTTCGTCCTGCGGACGACCTACACCTCCCCCACGGGCACCGCGGTCGTGACGGACGCCATGCCGGTCGGCGACGGCCGGGCCGACCTCGTCCGGCGCGTCGAGTGCACCGCCGGCACGGTGTCCGTCGAGCACGAGTGGGTCGCGCGCTTCGGGTACGGCGCGATCGTCCCCTGGGTCCACCACGTGCGCGACTCCGACGGGGAGGAGGCCATCCAGGCGGTCGCCGGGCCCGACTCGCTGCTCCTGCGCGGCGACCGTCTCCCGTCGCCGCACGGACGCGTGCACCGCGACGAGTTCGAGCTCGCCGCCGGTGAGAGCGTCGAACTCGCGGTCACCTGGACGCGCTCGTGGGACGAGGTCCCGCGGCGACTGACGATTCCCGACCGCCTCGAGACGACGCGCGGCGAGTGGGGCGAGTGGGCCAGGCGCTGCGCCTACACCGGCTCCTACCGCCCGCAGGTCGTCCGGTCGCTGCTCGTGCTGCGGCTGCTCACGCACGCCGAGACCGGCGGGATCGTCGCGGCACCGACCACGTCGCTGCCCGAGGACTTCGGGGGCGAGCGCAACTGGGACTACCGGTTCTGCTGGCTGCGGGACGCGGCGATGACCCTCGAGGCGCTGCTCGAGCACGGCTACCGCGACGAGGCGACCGCGTGGCGCGGCTGGCTCCTGCGGGCCGTCGCGGGCGACCCGGCGGACCTGCAGATCATGTACGGCGTCGACGGCCGCCGCGACCTGCCCGAGCGCACGCTCGACCACCTCCCCGGGTACGCCGGGTCGCGCCCGGTCCGCACCGGCAACGCGGCCGTCGGCCAGACGCAGAACGACGTCCTGGGCGAGGTCATGTGCGCGCTGCACGAGGCGCGCGCGGGCGGGCTCGTCGAGTCGGACGACTCGTGGGCGATGCAGCGCCACCTCGTGCGCGACCTCACGACGCGCTGGCGCACGGCCGACCGCGGCATCTGGGAGGTCCGGGGCGAGCCGCGCCACTTCACGCACTCGAAGGTCATGTCGTGGGCCGCGCTCGACCGCGCCGTCCGCGCCGTCGAGGAGCACGGCCTGCCGGGCCCGGTCGACGAGTGGCGCCGCGAGCGGGACGCCGTCCACGCCGATGTCCTCGCGCACGGCTGGGACGAGGGGCTCGGGACGTTCGTGCAGCACTACGGCGCGGACCACACCGACGCGTCGCTGCTCCAGATGCTCCAGGTCGGCTTCCTGCCGCCGGACGACCCGCGCATGGTGTCGACGGTCGCCGCGATCCGGCGCGAGCTCGAGGTCGCGCCCGGCTTCCTCCTGCGCTACCGCGCCGAGCGCACCGACGACGGGCTCGCCGGCAACGAGCACCCGTTCCTCGCGTGCTCGTTCTGGCTCGCCGACGCGCTCGCGCGCCAGGGCGACGTCGCGGGGGCGAGCACCGTGCTCGACACGCTCACCGGGCTCGGCGGCGAGCTCGGCCTGCTCGCGGAGGAGTACGACCCGGTCGAGGGGCGCATGGCCGGCAACTACCCGCAGGCGCTGTCGCACCTCGCGCTCGTGCGGGCGGTCCGCAGCCACGACCGCGCGCTCTCCGGGGCGGCGCTGCAGCCCGTCGGCACCACGCCGGACGGCGGGTCGTGACGTACACGGGCGACGTGCGCCCCGGCGACCCGGCGGACGTGCGCGAGCTCGACGAGGTCGTGCTGCGCAAGCTGGCGGTGGGGCCGGCGGCGAACAACGCCTACCTGCTCACGTGCCGGCGCAGCGGCGCGCAGCTGCTCGTCGACGCGGCCGACGAGCCGGAGCGGCTCGCCGCGCTCCTGCGCGACGCCTCCGCGGGGTCGCGGCTCGACCTCGTGGTGACGACGCACCAGCACGCGGACCACCACCGCGCGCTCGCCTCGGTCGTCGCGCTCACGGGCGCACCCGTGGCGGCCGGGGACGCCGACGCCGACGCGATCGCCGCCGCGACCGGGGTCCACGTGCAGCGCCGGCTGCACCACGGCGACACGCTGACGCTCGGGCACCTCGTGCTCGAGGTGGTCGCGCTGCGCGGCCACACCCCCGGCTCGGTCGCCCTCGTCTACCGCGAGCCCGAGCACGTGCACGCGGACGGCGCCGTCGCGGGCCGGGCACACCTGCTGACCGGCGACTCGCTGTTCCCGGGCGGTGTGGGCGCGACGGGCGGTGACGAGGCCCGGTTCACGGCGCTGTACCGCGACGTCGTCGAGCGCGTGTTCGAGCGGTTCGGCGACGACTCGTGGGTCTACCCGGGTCACGGCGCCGACACGACCCTCGGCGTCGAGCGCCCGCACCTCGCCGAGTGGCGCGCCCGCGGCTGGTGAGCGCGCAGGCCGAGGGACCGGCGCGGCGTCGTGCGGCAGGATGGCGCCATGTCGATCTTCGCCGTGCAGTACACCTATGACGAGCGCCGGGACCAGCAGGACGCGGTCCGCCCCGAGCACCGGACCTACCTGCGCGGGCTCGCGGAGCAGGGCATCCTCCTCGCCTCGGGGCCGTGGGCCGACGGCGAGCCGGGTGCGCTGCTCGTCTTCCGCACCGACGACGCCGGGACGCTCGAGCAGCTGCTCACGGCCGACCCGTTCGCGCGCGAGGGGCTGATCTCCTCCACGACCGTGCGGGGCTGGAACGTCGTCATCGGCGGCTGGCCGGAGCCCGCTCCGCTCTGACGGTGCCGTGCGTCCGTCGAGCACCGTGCGCCGGGCGCTCGCCGTCACCCTCGCCGGGCCACGCGGTCGGCGCCGCCGTCTCCGCCGGTGCGCGAGCAGCACGGAGCCCGGCGCCGGACCCGGGCCGACCCCACGGCGGACGCAGGCTCCGGCGCACCGCCCTGGCCGACGGTGGGCTAGCGTCAGCGCGTGCCCGACGTCCGCCGCCCCGCCCGGTCCGGTCGATGAGCACGGCCACCGTGATCGGCGGCGGACCCGCGGGACTGGTCGCCGCCGAGGAGCTGGCCCGCGCGGGTGTGACGGTCACGGTCTACGACCGGATGCCGTCCCCCGCCCGCAAGCTCCTGCTCGCGGGTCACGGCGGGCTGAACATCACGCACTCCGAGCCCCGTGAGCCGTTCGTCGCGCGGTACGGCGCGGCCGCCGACCGGCTCGCGCCGATGCTCGGGGTCTTCGGCCCGCAGGACCTGCGCGACTGGTGCGCGGGCCTCGGCGAGCCGACGTTCGTCGGTTCGAGCGGGCGGGTCTTCCCGCGGTCCTTCCGGGCGACGCCGCTGGTCCGCGCATGGCTCGCGCGGCTCGCGGACCTCGGCGTGCGCATCGAGCGGCGGCACCGGTGGGTCGGCTGGACCGGGCGCCCGGGCGGCCTGCGGTTCGCCGACGCCGGCGGCGCCGACGTCGAGGTCGTGAGCGACGCGGCGGTCTTCGCGCTCGGGGGCGCGTCGTGGCCGCGGCTGGGCTCGGACGGCGGGTGGATCGACCCGTTCTCGGAGCGGGGCGTCGCGGTGGCACCGATGCGACCCGCGAACGTCGGGGTGCGCGTCGGGTGGACCGGCACGTTCGCGGACCGGTTCGAGGGGACGCCGGTGAAGCACGTCACCCTGACCGTCCGCGGCGCCGGCCGGTCCGTGCGCGGCGACGCGATGGTGACCCGGAGCGGCCTCGAGGGCGGCCCGGTCTACGCGCTCGGCGCCGCGATCCGCGACGCGCTCGACGCCGAGGGGCGGAGCGTGCTCGAGGTGGACCTGCGCCCCGACGCCACGGTCGAGCAGCTCACCGCCCGGCTCGAGGACCGCCGCCGACCCAAGGACTCCGGCTCGACCTGGCTGCGCCGCGCGATCAGCCTGGACCCCGTCGGCGTGGCCCTCGTGCGCGAGTCGGCCGGCGGCGCCCTGCCGCGTGACGCCGCCGAGGCGGCCGCGCTGGTCAAGGCCGTGCCGGTGGTCGTGACGGCGACGATGCCCATCGAGCGGGCGATCTCGTCGGCGGGCGGCATCGGGTGGGCGGAGGTCGACGAGTCGCTCATGCTGCGCCGGCTGCCGGGCACGTTCGTCGCGGGCGAGATGCTCGACTGGGAGGCGCCCACGGGTGGCTACCTGCTGCAGGCGTCCTTCAGCACCGGCGTCGTCGCCGGGCGCGGTGCGGCGGCCTGGCTCGCCGGCTCGGTCCGCGACTGACCGGTCCCGGCGACCGGTACGGCGCGACGGCCCGACGCGTCGCCGCCCGCCGTCGGGGCCCTCGCCGCCGGTCTCAGCGCCGCGCAGGGAGCCGGCGTGGCTCGAGGCGCTCCTCGACGGCCCCGTCCCCCTCGCGCCGCACCACGTACGCCGCGGCCGGGCCCGGGCGCTCGGACACCGCCTCGACGAGGTCGGTCCCCTGGTAGACCAGCCCCACGCCGTCGTCGGTGCAGTGCGTCGTCGGCAGGGTCCCGTCGGCGACGAGCTCGTGCACGAGCGGGCGGCGCCGCGCCTCCGAGTCGTAGTGCACGCCGTTGCCGTAGGGCAGCAGCGCCAGACCGTTGGTGACCGGCCGCAGCTCGGGGCCGAACGAGTCGGTCGTCCCGCCGACGTACCAGCAGATCGAGCCCGCGCTCACGCCCGCGAGGACCACCCCGGCCTCCCACACCCGGCGCAGGATCGCGTCGAGCCCGTGCACGCGCCACACGGCGAGCAGGTTCGCGACCGAGCCGCCGCCGACCCACACGACGTCCTGGGCCAGCAGGTGCCCCTCGACGTCGTCGACGTTCGGCATCGAGAAGAGCGTCAGGTGCGTGAGCTCGACCCCGGCCACCTGCGCGGCGTCCTGCAGGTCCGCCCGGCCCCACGCCTGGTCGCCGCCCGCGGTGCCGAGGTGGCACACGCGCGGCCGGCCGGCGGGACCCGCGAGCTCGACGGCGTGGTGCACGAGGGGTCCGAGCTCGAGCCGGGTGCGCCGGCCGGCCACGTAGCCGCCCGAGGTCGCGACGATGGTCGGGGTGTTCGCTGTCATGCCGGAACGCTAGCGCCCCGGCTCGCCGGATCCCCGGCACCCGAGGCACCGAAGACGCTCGACGTTGCGTCCGGTCGTACCCCGGACGTCGGACCCCGGACGCCGGCGCAGACGCGGGCGCCCGCCCGGCCGCTGCTCGCAGGCCGGACGGGCGCCAGGTCGTCGCTCGCTCGAGCGCGGGTCGCGACGTCAGCTCGTGGAGCTCGACGCCCCGACCTGGTCGTCGTCGCGGCCGGTGCCGTCGCCGCCGGCCTCGACGCGGTTGGCGTCGCTGCGCGTCTTGAGCAGGCTCGCGACCGTCGCGACGGCGAGCGTCGCCAGGATGACGGACAGCGAGAGCCACGTGGGGATCTCCGGGGCCCAGTGGAACGGCTGCCCCCCGTTGACGAACGTGAGCTCGTTGGTGTGCATGGCGTGCAGCACGAGCTTCACGCCGATGAAGCCGAGGATGACCGACAGTCCCTGCGACAGGTACACGAGCCGCTCGAGCAGCCCGCCGAGCAGGAAGTAGAGCTGCCGCAGGCCGAGGAGGGCGAACGCGTTCGTCGTGAAGACGAGGTACGGCTCCTGCGTGAGGCCGTAGATCGCGGGGATCGAGTCGAGCGCGAACAGGATGTCGGTGCTGCCGATCGCCGCCATCACGAGGAGCATCGGCGTGACGAGGCGCTTGCCGTCGATCACGACGGTGAGGCGGTCGCCGTGGTACTTCTCCGTCGTCGGCAGGACCCGCTTGAGCGCGCGGACGGCGAGGCTGTCCTTCTCCTCGGCGGCCTCGTGCTCGACGTCGCCGTCGTGCTTCTCGCGCGCCAGCTTGATCGCGGTGTAGATCAGGAAGCCGCCGAACACGTAGAAGACCCAGGACCACTCCTCGATCGCCGCGGCGCCGAGGAGGATGAACACGGTCCGCAGCACGAGCGCGATCACGACGCCGACGAGCAGGACCTTCTGCTGGTACGCCCTCGGGACCGCGAACTTCGTCATGATGATGAGGAAGACGAACAGGTTGTCGACCGAGAGGCTCTTCTCGGTGACGTAGCCGGCGAAGTACTCGCCGCCGAACGTCCAGCCGGACACCACCCCGACGCCGACCCCGAACAGGATCGCGATCGCGACGTAGAAGATCGACCACGTCGCGGACTCGCGGAAGGTCGGCTCGTGCGGCTTGCGCACGTGGGCGAAGAAGTCGAACAGGATCATGCCGACGACGAGCGCGGTCGTCGCGCCCCAGACCCACAGGGGAACAGACACAGGTACACCTCCGGTACACAACTGGGTACCGGAGGTCTCTCCCTGTCCCGACGCTCGGCGTCCGGACCGACGCGACCGGGCCGACTACGGAGTCGACCGTGATGACGAGCGCGTCGTGGCGGGATACTCCCCTCCAACGTGGTCGAGCATAAGCGATGCCGGCGACCCGACGCACGGCGGGCGCCGGGGACCTGGGTCACACCTGCCGGACGTGGGCGGCCGACGACGGCGTCGCCACGGGTGGGCGAGTCCCTCCGGGCACGCGGACGACGGCCTCGTGGCGGGGGACCACGGCGGCGCCCCGAGTGGACGACGCCGTTGACGCGGGCGGCCTCTCCCCCGGTCAGGCGGTCGCGGCCTGCATCTGCCGGAGCTCGCGCTTGAGCCCCGAGATCTCGTCGCGCAACCGCCCGGCGAGCTCGAACTGCAGCTCCCCGGCGGCGGCGTGCATCTGGTCCGTGAGCTCCTGGATGAGGTCCGCGAGCTCGCTCGCCGCGGCGCCCGTGAGCTTCGTGCGCTCGGTCCGGGTGCCGCCCTTCGAGCCGAGCCCGGGGACGGGCGCCTTGCCGCGGCTCGACTGACGCCCGGCGCCACCGAGCAGCTCCGCGGTGTCCGCGTCCTCGCGCGCGAGCAGGTCGGTGATGTCGCCGATCTTCTTGCGCAGCGGGGTCGGGTCGATGCCGTGCTCGAGGTTGTACGCGACCTGCTTGGCGCGGCGGCGGGTGGTCTCGTCGATCGCGAGTGCCATGCTGTCCGTGATCCGGTCGGCATACATGTGCACCTGCCCGGAGACGTTGCGGGCCGCGCGTCCGATGGTCTGGATGAGCGACGTCCCCGAGCGCAGGAAGCCCTCCTTGTCCGCGTCGAGGATCGCCACGAGCGAGACCTCGGGCAGGTCGAGCCCCTCCCGCAGCAGGTTGATCCCGACGAGCACGTCGAACTCGCCCATCCGCAGCTCCCGGAGCAGCTCGACGCGGCGCAGCGTGTCGACCTCCGAGTGCAGGTAGCGGACCCGGACGCCCTTCTCCAGGAGGTAGTCGGTCAGGTCCTCCGACATCTTCTTGGTCAGGGTGGTCACGAGCACGCGCTCGTTGCGGTCCGCGCGCTCCCGGATCTCGTGCAGCAGGTCGTCGATCTGACCCTGGGTGGGCTTCACGACGATCTCCGGGTCGACGAGGCCGGTCGGGCGGATGATCTGCTCGACGACGCCGTCGGACATCGACAGCTCGTAGTTCCCGGGGGTCGCGGACAGGTACACCGTCTGCCCGATGCGGTCGACGAACTCCTCCCAGCGCAGCGGCCGGTTGTCCATCGCCGACGGCAGCCGGAAGCCGTGGTCGACGAGGTTCCGCTTGCGCGACATGTCGCCCTCGTACATCGCGCCGATCTGCGGCACGGTGACGTGCGACTCGTCGATGACGAGCAGGAAGTCCTCAGGGAAGTAGTCGATCAGCGTGTGCGGCGCGGTCCCGGCCTCACGGCCGTCGATGTGCCGCGAGTAGTTCTCGATGCCGGAGCACGAGCCGATCTGGCGCATCATCTCGATGTCGTAGGTCGTGCGCATGCGCAGCCGCTGGGCCTCGAGGAGCTTGTTCTGCCGCTCGAGGTCGGCGAGCCGCCACTCGAGCTCCGCCTCGATGCCGCCGATCGCCCGCTCCATGCGCTCCGGGCCGGCGACGTAGTGGGTGGCCGGGAACAGGTGCACCTGCTGCTCCTCGCGGACCACGTCGCCGGTCAGCGGGTGCAGCGTCTGGATCGCCTCGATCTCGTCGCCGAAGAACTCGATGCGGATCGCGAGCTCCTCGTACACCGGGATGATCTCGACGGTGTCGCCGCGGACGCGGAACGTGCCGCGCGTGAACGCTATGTCGTTGCGGGAGTACTGCATCGCGACGAACCGGCGCAGCATCTGGTCGCGGTCCACCTGGTCGCCGACCGAGAGCTGGACCATCCGGTCCACGTACTCCTGCGGGGTGCCGAGGCCGTAGATGCACGACACCGAGGCGACCACCACGACGTCGCGGCGCGTGAGCAGCGAGCTCGTCGCCGAGTGCCGCAGCCGCTCGACCTCGTCGTTGATCGACGAGTCCTTCTCGATGTAGGTGTCCGTCTGCGCGATGTACGCCTCGGGCTGGTAGTAGTCGTAGTACGACACGAAGTACTCGACCGCGTTGTTGGGCAGCAGCTCGCGGAACTCGGTCGCGAGCTGGGCCGCGAGCGTCTTGTTCGGCGCCATCACGAGCGTCGGGCGCTGGAGCTCCTCGATCAGCCACGCCGTGGTCGCCGACTTGCCGGTGCCCGTGGCGCCGAGCAGCGTGACGTCCTTCTCCCCCGCACGCACGCGCTTGGCGAGGTCGGCGATGGCGGTCGGCTGGTCGCCCGACGGCGTGTAGTCCGACACGACCTCGAACGGGGCGACGGTCCGCTGCAGATCGGTCACGGGGCGCATGGCTCTACGCTACGTCGCCCCACCCACACGGACCGTGCCCGGGCCCGGTCGTTCGCCGAGGGCGCGACGCGGTGTCCCCGCCCGACCCCGTCAGGCGAGCGACCCCGCCGCGACCCGCACGTCGGTCGACGTCTCCACCGCCGCCCGCAGCACCGCGAGCAGCCCGCGCGCCGCCACGTCCGCCGCGAGGGCCGGCTCCCCCGCGCCGACCTGCTCCGGCAGGCGCGGCACGTGCACGAACCCGCTGCGCACGCCCTCGCGCCCGCCGAGCAGGTGCTGCAGCGCGTAGAACGTCGCGTTGCACACGTACGTCCCGGCGGTCCCGGAGACCTCGGCCGGAGCACCGGCCTCGCGCGCGGCGGCCCAGCACGCCTTGACGGGCAGCGTCGAGAAGAACGCGGCCGGCGCCCCGGCGATCACCGGGACGTCGACCGGCGCCGAGCCGTCGGCGTCCGGGATCCGCGCGTCGATCACGTTGACCGCCACGCGCTCGACGCCGACCGCGCCGCGCCCGCCGGCCTCCCCCACGCACACCACGACGTCCGGCTCGAGCTCCGCGACCGCGGTCCGCAGCTCCTGGCGGGCCCGGCGGAACGACACGGGCAGCACCCGCACGACGAGGGTCGCGGAGACGTCCCACGCGGCCTCGACGCGCCGCACCACCTCCTGCGACGCGTTGACCGTCTGCCCGTCGAACGGCTCGAACGCCGTCAGCAGGACCGTGGTCACCGCACCTCCGCGGCCAGCTCCTCGGCCCGCTCCGCGGCGAGGCGCGCCCACAGCCCGTCGACCTGCGCCCGCAGGTCCGCGTCCGTGCCCGTGCCGTCGAGCACGACGTCGGCGACCGCCGCGCGCGTCTCGTCGGTGGTCTGTGCCGCGACCCGGCGCTCGGCCTCGTCGCGCGCGAGCCCGCGTCCCTCGACGAGTCGCTCGAGCCGCAGCTCGACGGGGGCCTGCACCACGACGAGCACGTGGAACTCGTCGCCGCGGCCCGTCTCGACGAGCAGCGGGATGTCGTGCACCACGACCGCGCCGGCGTCGGCGGTCGCCGCGGCTGCCTCGCGCTCCGCGGCGAGCCGGCGGACGATCGGGTGGATGATCCCGTTGAGCCGCTCGAGCGCGGCGGCGTCGGTGAACACCAGCGCGGCGAGCGCCGCCCGGTCGAGCGCGCCGTCCGCGTCGATCACGCCCCGACCGAAGGCCTCCGCGACCTCGTCGAGGCCGACCGAGCCGGGCTCGACGGCCTCCCGAGCGAGCTGGTCGTAGTCGATGACGACCGCTCCCAGCTCGGCGAGACGCCCCGCCGCCACCGACTTGCCTGCTGCGATCCCGCCGGTCAGTCCGATGCGTTGCATCCGACCATCCTGCCCGACGCGGAGGCGGACGCACGACGGGCCGGCCACCCGAAGGTGACCGGCCCGTCGTGGTGAGCCCGCGGGAGGCGGGCTCGGTGGATCAGTTGCCCGTGAGCTTCTCGCGCAGAGCGGCGAGCGCCTCGTCGGACGCGAGCGTGCCGCCGATCTCCTCGACCGGGGCCGACGAGTAGGTGGACGCCGTCGCGCCGCCGGTGCTGCCACCGTCGCCGTTCGCGGCCTCCGCGTCGGCCTTGCTGGCCTCGGCGACCTGCTTGCGGTGCGCCTCCCAGCGCTCGTGGGCCTGCGCGTACTGCGCCTCCCACACCTCGCGCTGTGCCTCGAAGCCCTCGAGCCACTCGTTCGTGGTCGGGTCGAAGCCCTCGGGGTACTTGTAGTTGCCCTGCTCGTCGTACTCCGCCGCCATGCCGTACAGCGCGGGGTCGAAGTCGTCGCTGCTCGGGTCGACGCCCTCGTTCGCCTGCTTGAGCGAGAGCGAGATGCGGCGACGCTCGAGGTCGATGTCGATGACCTTGACGAAGACGTCGTCGCCGACCTGGACGACCTGCTCCGGGATCTCGACGTGGCGCACGGCCAGCTCCGAGATGTGCACGAGGCCCTCGATGCCGTCCTCGACGCGCACGAACGCACCGAACGGGACGAGCTTCGTGACCTTGCCCGGGACGACCTGGCCGATGGCGTGCGTGCAGGCGAAGGCCTGCCACGGGTCCTCCTGCGTCGCCTTCAGCGACAGGGAGACACGCTCGCGGTCGAAGTCGACGTCGAGGACCTCGACGGTGACCTCCTGGCCCACCTCGACGACCTCGGAGGGGTGGTCGATGTGCTTCCACGACAGCTCGGAGACGTGCACGAGCCCGTCGACGCCGCCGAGGTCCACGAACGCACCGAAGTTGACGATCGAGGAGACGACACCGGGGCGGACCTGGCCCTTCTGCAGCGTCTGCAGGAAGGTCGAGCGCACCTCGGACTGCGTCTGCTCGAGCCAGGCACGGCGCGAGAGGACGACGTCGTTGCGGTTCTTGTCGAGCTCGATGATCTTGGCCTCGATCTCCTTGCCGACGTACGGCTGGAGGTCACGGACCCGACGCATCTCCACGAGCGAGGCGGGGAGGAACCCGCGCAGGCCGATGTCGAGGATGAGGCCACCCTTGACGACCTCGATGACGGTGCCGGTGACGACGCCGTCCTCCTCCTTGATCTTCTCGATCGTGCCCCACGCGCGCTCGTACTGCGCACGCTTCTTGGACAGGATCAGCCGGCCTTCCTTGTCCTCCTTCTGGAGGACCAGGGCCTCGACCTCGTCGCCGACCTTGACGACCTCACCGGGGTCCACGTCGTGCTTGATGGACAGCTCGCGGGAGGGGATGACGCCCTCGGTCTTGTAGCCGATGTCCAGGAGCACCTCGTCGCGGTCGACCTTGACGATGGTGCCCGAGACGATGTCGCCATCGTTGAAGTACTTGATGGTGGCGTCGATCGCGGCGAGGAAGTCCTCGGCCGAGCCGATGTCGTTGATCGCGACCTGCGGCGTGGCGGGCTTCGCGGGGGTGGAAATGCTCATGTAGGGATGGGCTCCGTTGCGGACAGGATGTAGGACGGACAGGGATGCTGCATGGTGTGCGGTGCCGACCGTCCCGAAAGGGGTTCACGGGCGGGATCCCTCGGGGACCCTCACGAGCAGACCGTCGCCAAGGCGCGCGGCACCGCCGTCTACCCTATCGGTCCGCTGTGGAGCGGGTCAAAGGCAGACGGGACGACCTCAGGCCAGCGCGCGCGCCACCTGCAGCAGCTCGGCGGGCACCTGCTTGACCTTGCCGGCGATCTCCTCGAGCGGGACGAGCACGACGTCCTCGCCGCGCAGCGCCGTCATGACCCCGGTCTCGCCGCGGCTGATCGCGTCGATCGCCGCGGTCCCGAACCGGCTGCCCAGGATGCGGTCGGTGTGCGTCGGGATGCCGCCGCGCTGGACGTGGCCGAGCACCGTGACGCGCGTGTCGAACCCGGTCCGCTCCTCGATCTCGACCTTGATCCGCTCGCTGATCGCGCCGGCGACGATCTCGCCGAACTTGCCCACCGGGGCCTCGTACGACATCGCGCTGCCCTGGAGCGGCACCGCGCCCTCGGCGACGACGACGATCGAGAAGCTCGCGTGCGCACGGTGGCGGTGCTTGAGGAACTTGACGACCTTCTCGATGTCGAACGGCTCCTCGGGCGTGAGCACGAGCTCGGCGCCCGACGCGATCGCGGACGTCACGGCGATCCAGCCCGCGTGCCGGCCCATGACCTCGACGATCATCACGCGGTTGTGGCTCTCCGCGGTGGTGTGCACGCGGTCGAGCGCCTCGGTCGCGATGCCGACGGCGGTGTCGAACCCGATCGAGCGGTCCGTGCCCCACACGTCGTTGTCGATCGTCTTGGGGATCGCGACGATCCGGACCCCGGCCTCGGCGACCTTGCTCGCGGCGTGCAGCGTCCCGTCGCCGCCGATGCAGATCAGCGCCTCGATCCGCTCGGCCTCGAGCGTCGCGAGGACGCCGTCGATGCCGCCGTCCGAGGAGTGCGGGTGGAACCGCGCGGTGCCGAGCAGCGTCCCGCCCTGCGTCAGCACGTTGCGGATGTGCTGACGGCCGAGCGGGAACACGTCGCCGTCGACCACACCGCGCCAGCCGTTGCGGAAGCCGATGATCGAGTGACCGTACTCGCCCTCGCCCTGCTTGACGACGGCGCGGATCGCCGCGTTCAGGCCGGGGACGTCGCCGCCGCCCGTGAGCAGTCCGACTCGCACTGGGAACTCCTTGATCGCTGGGGGTGGGGGTCGAGGGCGCGTCCTCGGGCTCCTCTTCGGCCAGCGTAGCCAGTGCGGGGACCCCGGACCGAGCCTTCCGTCCCAGGTCGGGCGGCGGACCGGGCGAACCTCAGCCGACGAGCCCGAGCTCGAGGTCGCGGCCCGGGATGGCCTCCAGCAGCGTGCGGGTGTACTCGGTCTGCGGGTCGTCGAACACGTCGTCCGCCGAGCCCTGCTCGACGATCCGGCCGCGCTCCATGACGCACACGTGGTCCGCGACCTGGCGCACGACCGCGAGGTCGTGGCTGATGAACAGGTAGCTCAGGCCGAGGCGCCCCTGGAGGTCCGCGAGCAGGCGCAGGATCTGCGACTGCACGATGACGTCGAGCGCGGAGACCGCCTCGTCGCACACCACGAGGTCCGGGTTGAGTGCCAGAGCCCGCGCGATCGCGACGCGCTGGCGCTGGCCGCCCGAGAGCTCGGCCGGGTAGCGCCGCAGCACGTCCGACGGCAGCGCGACGTCGTCGAGCAGCTCGCGCACGCGCTGACGCCGCTCGGTCGTCGACCCGATGCCATGTGCGCGCAGCGGCTCCTCGATGGTCCGGCCGATCGTGAACAGCGGGTCGAGCGAGGAGTACGGGTCCTGGAAGATCGGCTGGACCCGGCGGCGGAACGCGACCTCAGCCGTGCGGTCCGCGCCGCCGACGGCCTCGCCGTCGAAGCGGATCACGCCCGACGTCGGCTTCACGAGATCGAGCATCATCTTCGCGACGGTCGACTTGCCCGACCCCGACTCCCCCACGACGGCGACGGTGCGGCCGCGCGGGATCGCGAAGCTCACGTCGTCGACCGCGGTGAAGCTCTCCGAGCGGGAGAACAACCGGCGCCCGCGCAGGCCGTAGACCTTCGTGACGTGGTCGACCTCGATGATGTGGTCGGCCTTCCCGGGCGCACCCGTGGCCACCGCCGGAGCCGCGTCGTCGTCGCCGCGCGAGACCGCCAGCAGGTCGGAGGTGTCGTCGACGCCCGCCGCCTTCGCGAGCTGGATGCGCCGCGACGCGAGCGACGGCGCCGCCGCGAGCAGCCGGCGCGTGTACTCGTGCTGCGGGTCGCGCAGGAGCTGCGCCGCCGGGCCGGTCTCGACGACCTCGCCGCGGTACATCACGACGATGCGGTGCGCGCGCTCCGCGGCGAGCCCGAGGTCGTGCGTGATGAGCAGCACCGACGTCCCGAGCTGGTCGGTGAGCTGGGTCAGGCGGTCGAGGATCGTGCGCTGGACCGTGACGTCGAGCGCGGAGGTCGGCTCGTCGGCGATGAGCAGGCGCGGACGGCACGCGAGCCCCATCGCGATGAGCGCGCGCTGGCGCATGCCGCCCGAGAACTCGTGCGGGTACTGCTCGGCGCGCCGTGCGGCGTCGGGCAGGCCGGCCTCCTCGAGCAGCTCGACGGTGCGCGCGCGGGCCGCGCGGCCCTTGGCGACGCCGTTGTCCTCGAGCGCCTCGGCGATCTGCGAGCCGACGCGGCGCACCGGGTTGAGGTTCGACATCGGGTCCTGCGGGACCATGCCGATCTCGCTGCCGCGCAGCCGCGCGATCTCGCCGGGTCCCATGGCCGCGACGTCGCGCCCGTCGAACAGGATGCGGCCGCCGGTCACGGAGCCGTTCTGCGCGAGGAGGCCGATGACCGCCGCGGCGGTCGTCGACTTGCCCGAGCCGGACTCGCCGACGATCGCGACGGTCTCGCCCGCGCGCACGTCGAAGCTCACGCCGGAGACGGCCACCGAGCGGCCGGCGTCGGTCGTGAAGGTGACCTCGAGGTCCTGGATGCTGAGCAGCGGCATGTGGGGTTCGGCGCCCGCGGCGCTCGGTGTGCCCGCAGCGGTCATGGTCGTCACCTCTTCCTCGAGCGGGGGTCGAGCGCCTCGCGCAGCGCCTCGCCGAACAGCGTGAAGCCGAGCGCGGTCACCGCGATGCAGACGCCGGGCCACAGGGCCAGGCGAGGGGCGACCTCGAGCTCGTTCTGCGCGGCGGTCAGCATGCGTCCCCACTCGGCGGTCGTCGGGGCGCCGCCACCGAGGCCGAGGAACGACAGGGCCGCCGCCTCGATGACCGCGGTCGCGAGCATGAGCGTCGCCTGCACGATCACCGGCGAGACGCTGTTGGGCAGCACGTGGTTCATCGTCACGGTGCGCCGGCTCAGGCCGAGCGAGCTCGCCGCGAGCACGTAGTCCTGCCCGCGCTGCGCGAGCATCGACCCGCGCAGCAGCCGGGCGAAGATCGGCACCTGGACGACGCCGATCGCGATGATGACGCTCGTCGACGTCTGCCCGATCACCGCGGCGATCGACACCGCGAGCAGCAGGCTGGGCACCGAGAGCATGAGGTCGACCGCGCGCATCGTGAGCGCGTCGACCCAGCCGCCGAACGCGCCGGCGACGAGCCCGAGCAGCATGCCGCCGAGCAGCCCGACGAGGGTCGAGAGCACCCCGACGAGCAGCGACGCGCGCGCACCCCAGACGAGCTGCGAGAACAGGTCCGCGCCGTACCGGTCGATCCCGAGCGGGAACTCGTCGGACGGCCCGGGGATGAACGTCGGCCGGACGTCCGCGCGCCCGGGCAGCTCGCCCGCGTCGTAGTTCGCGATCAGCGGCGCGAACGCCGCGACGAGCACGAACGCGAGCACGATCACCGCCCCCGCGATGGCGCCGGGGTTGCGCCGCAGCCGCCGGAACGCGACGCGCCACAGCGACGCGCCGACGTCGTCGGACCCCGCGCGCGGGTCGCCCGCCGACGGGGCCGTGGTCAGGTCCGCCTCGGTCATCGGGTCCTCATCCTCGGGTCGATCAGGCCGTAGGAGACGTCCACGGCGAGGTTCGCGAGCGCGTACACCACCGCGATGATGAGCACGAAGCCCTGCAGCACCGCGTAGTCGAGGTTGAAGATCGCCTCGGCAAGGAAGCTGCCGATGCCCGGGTAGGCGAACACCGTCTCGGTGAGCACCGCCCCCGAGAGCAGCAGACCGACCTGCAGGCCGATCGTCGTCGACACCGGCAGCATCGCGTTGCGCAGGATCACGCGGCTGCGCAGCCGCGTGCGCCGCAGGCCCTTAGCCCGGGCGGTGCGCACGTAGTCGGCGTTCTGCACCTCGATCACCGAGGCCCGCGTGATGCGGGCGATGATCGCGAGCGGGATCGACCCGAGCGCGATCGCGGGGAGCACGAGGTGCACGATCGCGTCCCAGCTCGCGTCCCACTCACGGGTGAGCAGGCCGTCGAGCACGTAGAACCCCGTGGGGTGCGTCGCGACCATCGACGGGTCCTGCCGGCCGGCCGACGGGAACCAGCCGAGCTGGACCGCGAAGAGCCACTTGAGCAGGAACGCGAGGAAGAACACCGGGATCGTCACGCCGATCAACGACGCCACGACGGTCGCGTGGTCGGTGAGCCGGCCCTGGCGCCGCGCGGCGACGTACCCCAGCGGGATGCCGATGCCGATCGCGATCACGAGCGCCAGGACCGTGAGCTCGACGGTCGCCGGGAAGCGGTTGAGGAACTCCTCGAGCACGGGCCGGTTGGTGCGCGTCGACGTGCCGAAGTTGCCAGTCGCGAGCTGGCCGACGTACTTGAGGTACTGCTGGAGGAGCGGTTGGTCGAAGCCGTAGAGGCGGTTGATGCGCTCGACGGCCTCGGGGGTGGCGCGCTCCCCCAGGAGGGCCGTTGCCGGACCTCCCGGGAGAGCGCGGACCCACAGGAACAGCAGGACCGACAGTCCGAGCAGGGTGGGGACGAGGAGTGCGATCCTCTGCAGGACAAGTCGGATCATCGAGCCTGCACGCCCTCAGTCCTCGATGGTGATGACGTTGTAGACCTCGTCCTGGACCGGCGACGCCGGGTACCCCTGGATCTCGGGCTTGAACGCCAGCGACGGGACCGGGTGCGCGAGCGGGACGCCCGGCAGGAGGTCCATGATCTGCGCGTTGACCTCCTCGTAGGCGGTCTTCTGCTCCTCGGCGCTCGGCTGGTAACGCGCGTCGGCGAGGGCCTGGAAGAGCTCCGGGTTGTCGAAGCCCCACTCGTTCGACTTCGCGCCGAAGAAGACGCTGACGAAGTTGTACGTGTCGTTGTAGTCACCCGTCCACCCGAGCAGGTGGATCCCGTGGTCCGGGGTGCCCTGCATGCGGTCGAGGTAGTCGGGGCTCCAGGGCTCCGGGACCGGGTTCACGGTGATCCCGACGGCCTCGAGGTCGGCCGAGATCGCGGTGAAGACCTGCTCCGGCGTCGGCATGTACGGCCGCGAGACGTTCGTCGGGTAGTTGAAGTCGATGGTGAGGGTCGACTTGCCGGCCTCCGCGAGGAGCGCCTTGGCCTTCGCCGGGTCGTAGTCGTACGTCGCGACGTCCGGGTTCCAGCCCGCCACGCTCGGCGGCACGAAGTTCGTCGCGACCTCGGTGCCCTCGGGCAGCGTCTGCGCGACGAGCGCGTCCTTGTTGATCGCGTGGGCGATGGCCTGACGGACCTTGACGTCCGCGAGGTCGGGGTTCGCCTGGTTCATCGCGAGGTACAGGATGTTGAACGGGTCGCGGTTGACGATCTGGAAGCCGGCCTCCTTCAGCGCGTCCACGTCGGCCGGGCCGACGAGGTCGTAGCCGTCGATGTCGCCGGCCTGGAGGGCCTGACGACGCGCGGTGGCGTCCGAGATCACGCTGAAGACGATGCGCTTGACCTGCCCCACCTCGCCCCAGTAGTCCTCGTTCGCCGTGAGGACGACCTGCTCGCCCGGGCTCCACGAGTCGAAGACGTACGGGCCGGTGCCGGTCGGGTGCGCGGTCGCGTACTCGGGCAGCACGGGCGCGTCGCCCTCGCCGGTCACGCCGTCCGCGTCGTACTCCTCGAGCGCGGTGGGCGACTGCATCGAGAACGACGGCAGCGACAGCGCCGAGATGAGCTCGGGCAGCGGGCTCTTGAGGTTGATGACCGCGGTCGTCGCGTCGGGCGCCTCGCAGCTCTCGTACTTGCCGGTGCCGTTGAGGCTCGGGGTGTCGCTCGTCGCGAACCCGCCGTTCACCTTCTGCCAGTAGTACGACAGGCTCTCCGACTGCAGGACACCCGTGAAGTTGTTCCACCGCTCGAAGTTGAAGCAGACGGCGTCGGCGTCGAAGTCCGTGCCGTCGTGGAACTTCACGCCCTCCTTGAGCTGGAACGTGTACTGCAGGCCGTCCTCGCTCGTCTCCCAGGACTCCGCGAGCAGCGGGGCGGGGTCGGGCGTGCCCGGCTCGGTGCCCACGAGGCCCTCGAAGATCTGGCGACCGACGCGGAACGACTCGCCGTCGTTGGCGAAGGCGGGGTCGAGCGACGCGGGGTCGGCCGACGCTGCGAAGATGAAGGTGTCCCGCGCGCCGTCCGACGTCTCCTCGGCGGTGCCGCCGCCGTCGCGGTCACTCGCCGCACATCCGGTCAGGACGAGGCCTACGGCCACGCCTGACGCTGCGAACCTCAGGAAGGTCCTCACACGATCACCTCTCGTCGACGGTCCGCCCAGGCACACGCGCGCCTGGGCGGGAAGGCCCCGACCGTAGGTGCAGGTGGTCACGCGGATGTTACGCATCGGTATCCAACTAGAACCCACAGAAAGTACCTCAGCCGAGCATGAACTCCACACAGCCCGACGATCCGCTGGCCGACGCCGCGTACCGCGACGTCCCCGCCGAGGCCGGAGGGCGGGCCGGGCGCACGTGGTGGGACGCCAACGCCGGCGAGTACCTCGCGGAGCACGGGGACTTCCTCGGCACCGCCGACTTCTGCTGGTGCCCGGAGGGTCTCCGCGAGGCCGACGCCGGGCTGCTGGGCGACCTGACCGGCGCGCGCGTGCTCGAGATCGGCGCCGGCGCGGCGCAGTGCTCGCGGTGGCTCGCCGCCCGCGGGGTCGACGTCGTCGCGACCGACGTCGCGCACGGGATGCTCGCCGCCGGCGCGGGGTACGACCGGCCCGGGCACCCCCCGACGCCGCTCCTGCAGGCCGACGCGCGCGCCCTGCCGTTCGCCGACGCGAGCTTCGACGTGGTGTTCACGGCGTTCGGCGCGATCCCGTTCGTGCCCGACGCCGTCCGCGTGCACCGCGAGGCGGCCCGCGTCCTGCGGCCGGGCGGCCGGTGGGTGTTCTCGGTGACGCACCCGCTGCGCTGGGCCTTCCCCGACGACCCGGGCGAGCACGGGCTGACCGCGTCGCGCTCGTACTTCGACCGGCGCCCCTACGTCGAGACGGGCACGTCGGGGGCCGTGCTGTACGCCGAGTACCACCGCACGCTCGGGGACCACGTCGCGGAGCTCGCGGCCGCCGGGTTCGTGCTCGAGCGTCTCGTCGAGCCCGAGTGGCCCGAGGGGCACGAGCGCACGTGGGGCGGCTGGGGGCCGGTCCGCGGGCGGCTGCTGCCGGGGACGGCGATCTTCGTGACGCACCGCTGAGACGTCCCGGACGCGCCGGGCGACACGCTCAGGACAGCGATGCCCGTTGCGCCGCGGCGACCGGAGCTCCCCCGACGCGCCGGGGCCGCGGCGGGCGTCGTGCCCACCGCGGCCCCGGTACCGCGGGCGTGCCGGCTCAGTGCACCGTCGCCTTCTCGGCGCCCGCCCCCGTGAGCGAGCGGACCTCCATCTCGGCGAACTTCTCGCGGTCCGGACGCTCCTTGCTCACGAGCGTCCCGACGATCCCGAGCAGGAACCCGAGCGGGATCGAGACGATCCCCGGGTTGTCGAGCGGGAACCAGTGGAAGTCGACCGACGTGTCGCGGATCATCGACAGGCTCGCCCCGGTCGCGGGGTCCACCTTCCCGGACACCACGGGCGAGAACGCGATGAGCACGATGCAGGAGATCAGTCCCCCGTACATGCTCCAGAGCGCCCCGGTGGTGTTGAACCGCTTCCAGAACAGCGAGTAGATGATCGTCGGCAGGTTCGCGCTGGCCGCGACCGCGAACGCGAGCGCGACGAGGAACGCGACGTTCTGCCCGTTGGCGAAGATGCCGCCGACGATCGCGAGGATGCCGATCACGACGACGGTGATCCGGGCGACCTTGACCTCGCCGTCGGGGTTCACCTCGCCGTGCTTGATGACCGACGCGTAGATGTCGTGCGCGAACGACGCCGCCGCCGTGATCGTCAGGCCGGCGACGACCGCGAGGATCGTCGCGAAGGCGACCGCCGAGATGATCCCGAGCAGCACCACGCCGCCGAGCTCGAACGCGAGCATCGGCGCCGCCGAGTTCACGCCGCCCGGGGCCGCCTTGATGGCCTCCGGTCCCACGAGAGCACCCGCGCCGTACCCGAGCACGAGGGTGAACAGGTAGAAGACGCCGATGAGCCAGATCGCCCAGACGACCGAGCGACGCGCCTCCTTGGCGGTCGGGACCGTGTAGAAGCGCATGAGCACGTGCGGGAGTCCCGCGGTGCCGAGCACGAGCGCGAGCGCGAGCGAGAGGAAGTTGAGCTTGCTCATGCCGGACGCGCCGTACTGCTTGCCCGGCTCGATGAGCGCCTCGCCGCCCTCGCCCGCGGTGTCGACCGCACCCTGCAGGAGTGCCGAGAGATCGAAGCCGAACTTCGCGAGCACCCAGATCGTCATGATCCCAGCGCCCGCGATGAGCAGGATCGCCTTGATGATCTGCACCCAGGTGGTGCCCTTCATGCCGCCCACCAGTACGTACAGGATCATCAGCGCGCCGACGACGGCGATCACGAGCCCCTGGCCCGCGACGCCCTCGATGCCGAGCAGCAGCGCCACGAGCCCGCCCGCGCCGGCCATCTGGGCGAGCAGGTAGAAGAACACGACCGCGAGCGTCGCGAGGGCCGCCGCCATCCGCACCGGCCGCTGGCGGAGCCGGAACGACAGCACGTCAGCCATCGTGAACCGGCCGGTGTTGCGCAGCAGCTCCGCGACGAGCAGGAGCGCGACGAGCCACGCGACGAGGAAGCCGATCGAGTAGAGGAACCCGTCGTACCCGTTGATGGCGATCGCGCCGCAGATCCCGAGGAAGCTCGCGGCCGACAGGTAGTCGCCCGCGATCGCGGTGCCGTTCTGCGGGCCGGTGAACGACCGCCCCGCGGCGTAGTAGTCGGCGGCCGTGCTGTTGTTCTTCGACGCCCGGAAGACGATCACGAGCGTCACGACGACGAACGCCCCGAAGATCGCGATGTTGAGGACCGGGTCCCCGATCTGCTCCGACTCGGCGGCGAGCACCGCGGAGCCCAGGACCGCGCTCATACGATCTCCCCGTCCTCGATGTGGCGGCGCAGCCGCTCGGCGACCGCGTCCTGGCGCTTGTTGGCCCAGCTCGCGTAGATCATCGTGATCGCGAACGTCGAGACGAACTGGCCGAGGCCGAACAGCAGGCCGACCGTGATGTTGCCCGCGACGCGGATGCTCATGAAGTCGTGGGCGTAGGCGGCCAGGAGCACGTACAGCAGGTACCAGGCGAGGAAGAACGCCGTCATCGGGAACACGAAGTTCCGGAAGCGTCGGCGGAGCTGCTGGAACTCCTGCGAGTTCTGCACGCGTTCGTAGTCGGTCTCGGGATGCTCTACCACGTCGGCCATGCGTCCTCCGAGGGGGTCGGGGGGTGGCCTCGTCGCCACCCGGCGACCACTGTGGCGTAGTTCACACCGGATTGCCAGAGTTGTGGATACCGTTTTCGACGGCTCCGACCAGGCCAACGGCGCGCCGCTCCCCCAGGTCAGGAGGGCGGCGCGCCGCGGTGTCAGCGGTCGCGCGCCGGGCTCAGTGACCCGCCTCGTGCCAGCTCGTCCCGATGCCGACGGAGACGTCGAGCGGCACGGACAGCTCCGCCGCCGAGCCCATCTGCGCGCGCACGAGGGCCTCGACCTCCTCGCGCTCGCCGGGCGCGACCTCGAGCACGAGCTCGTCGTGCACCTGCAGCAGCAGCCGCGACCCGAGCCCGCGGGCCGTGAGCTCGCGCTCGACCCCGAGCATCGCGACCTTGATGAGGTCCGCGGCGCTGCCCTGGATCGGGGCGTTCAGCGCCATGCGCTCGGCCATCTCGCGGCGCTGGCGGTTGTCGCTCGTGAGGTCCGGCAGGTAGCGGCGCCGGCCCATGATCGTCGCGGTGTACCCCGTCGCGCGGGCCACGTCGACGACACCGGTCAGGTACTCGCGCACGCCGCCGAACCGCGAGAAGTAGTCCTCCATGAGCTTCGCGGCCTCGCCGACCTCGATGTTCAGCTGCTTCGACAGCCCGAACGAGGACAGCCCGTAGGCCAGCCCGTAGCTCATGGCCTTGATCTTCGAGCGCATCGCCGGCGTGACCTCGTCGGTCGGCACCGAGAACACGCGCGAGCCGACATAGGAGTGCAGGTCCTCGCCGGACCGGAACGCCTCGATGAGCCCTTCGTCGCCCGACAGGTGCGCCATGATGCGCATCTCGATCTGCGAGTAGTCCGCCGTGAGCAGCGTGTCGTAGCCCGGCCCGACCACGAACGCCCGCCGGATCTGGCGGCCCGCCTCGGTGCGGATCGGGATGTTCTGCAGGTTCGGGTCGGTCGACGACAGTCGGCCCGTCGCCGCGATCGTCTGCTGGAACGTCGTGTGGATGCGCCCGTCGTCCGCGACCGAACGCAGCAGCCCCTCGACCGTCTGGCGCAGGCGGATCGCGTCGCGGTGCGCGAGCAGGTGCTCGAGGAACGGGTGGTGGGTGCGCTCGAACAGGTCCTGGAGCGCCGCCGCGTCCGTCGTGTACCCGGTCTTGTTCTTCTTCGTCCTCGGCATCTGGAGCTGGTCGAAGAGCACCTCCTGGAGCTGCTTCGGGGAGCCCAGGTTCACCTCGCGGTCGATCACCGCGTAGGCCTCGGCCGCCGCGTCCTTGACCGCGGCGTCGAACTCCGCCTCCAGCCCCGACAGGTAGCCCGTGTCGGCGGCGATGCCGCGGCGCTCCATGCGCACGAGCACGTCCTCGAGGGGGAGCTCGAGCTCGGCGAGCAGCGCGGCGGCGCCTCGGTCGGCCAGCTCGCCGTGCAGCACCTCGGCGAGCTCGACGACCGCGGCCGCCTGCCCCGCCGACTTCTGGTCCTCGTCGGAGCCGTCGAGCTCGAGGTCGAACGCGCCCTGCGTCCCGGAGTCCGGCGACTCGGCGGCGGACAGCTCGCGCTTCAGGTAGCGCACGACGAGCGACGGGAGGTCGTAGGCGCGCTGGTCGGGGTGGCACAGGTACGCGGCGAGCTCGGTGTCGAAGACGACTCCGGCGAGGTCGAACCCGCGGCCGACGAGCGCGTGCCACGCGTTCTTCGCGGCGTGCACGGCCTTCTCGGCGTTCGGCTCCGCGAGCCACGCCGCGAGCGTCGCCTCGTCGGCGGGATCGAGCGACGCGAGGTCCAGTGCGACCGCGGACGTACCTGCGTCAGCGATCGCGACGCCCCACGCGTCCCCGCCCGACGGCCGCGCACTCCCCCGCACGTCCAGGCCGAGCGTCCGGCCCGCGCGCTCGGCGAGCCACGCGGCCAGGCCACCGGGCTCGAGGCGGTCGAGGGGCACCGCGTCCCCGGGCTCGACGGCCGGGGCCGCCTCGGGGAGCGAGGCGAACAGCCGCTCGCGCAGCGCCGTGAACTGCAGCGAGTCGAACACGCGGTGCATCGCCTCGCGGTCCCACGGCTGCACGGCCAGGTCCTCGGGCCGCAGCGGGAGCTCGAGGTCCGTCAGGAGGTGGTTGAGCCGGCGGTTCACGACGACCTGATCGAGGTGCGCGCGCAGGCTCTCCCCCGCCTTGCCGCCGATCTGGTCGACCGACGCGATGATCCCGTCGAGCCCGCCGTACGCCGTGATCCACTTCGCGGCCGTCTTCGGGCCGACGCCGGGGACGCCCGGGAGGTTGTCGCTGGTCTCCCCCACGAGCGCCGCGAGGTCGGAGTACCGCTCGGGCCCGACGCCGTACTTCGCGAGGACCGCCTCGGGGGTCATCCGGGTGAGCTCCGACACACCGCGGATCGGGTAGAGCACGGTGACGGAGTCGTTGACGAGCTGGAACGAGTCGCGGTCCCCCGAGCAGAGCAGGACCTCGATGCCCGCGGCGCGCGCCTGCGTCGAGAGCGTCGCGAGCACGTCGTCGGCCTCGTAGTTCTCCTTCTCGATCACGGGGACCCGCATCGTCGCGAGGATCTCCTTGATCAGCGGCACCTGGCCCTGGAACGGCTGCGGCGTCTCGTCGCGCGTGCCCTTGTACGCCGGGTACTGCTCGGTGCGGAACGTCGTGCGGCCCACGTCGAACGCGACGGCGAGGTGCGTCGGCGCCTCGTCCGCGAGGATCTTGGCGAGCATCGACGTGAAGCCGTAGACCGCGTTCGTCGTCTGGCCGCTCGTGGTCGAGAAATTCTCGGCCGGGAGGGCGAAGAAGGCGCGGAACGCCATCGAGTGCCCGTCGATGAGCAGCAGGCGCGGGGCGCCCGGGGCGGGGACGAACGGGGACGTGGAGGCGGCGAGGGCGCCGGCTGGCGATGCGTCGGTCACGGGTGCCAACCTATCGGGCATGACTGACGCCGGCCGCGAGCCGCAGGACCCCACGACCTACCCGGGCACCCTCATCGAGCGCATGGGCATCGTGATCCAGGAGGTCGGGCCGGACCGCGTCGTCGGCACGATGCCCGTCGAGGGCAACACCCAGCCGCAGGGCCTGCTGCACGGCGGGGCGTCGGCCGTGCTCGCGGAGACGCTCGGCTCGATCGCGGCGAACGCGCACGCCGGCGAGGGCCGGCTCGCGGTCGGGATCGAGCTCAGCGCGACGCACCACCGGTCCGCCCGCAGCGGGCTCGTGACGGGCACCGCGACCGCGGTGCACCGGGGCTCGAACCTCGCGACCTACGAGGTCGTGGTCGAGGACCCCGAGTCGCGGCGCGTCTGCACCGCGCGGCTGACCTGCATGCTCATCGCGGACCGCCGAGGCTGATCCGCGCTCGCCGCCGGGGGGACGAACCGCACCTCGGCGGTCTCCGACCGTGCGGCGGCCCGGACCTGCCGGCGCCGGGCGATGAGGTCCTCGAGACCCCGCGCCGCACCGCGCCGGACGACCGGTGCACCCGCGGAGTCGCCCGCGAGCCGGCGCTGCAACGAGCTCGTGCTCACGACCCGGTACGCCGCCGCGGGCGCGAAGCCGAGCCGCGCGAAGAACCGCAGCATCCCGCGCGCACCCGGGAGCGGCGCGGCGTAGACCTCGCTCGCGCCGGCCTCCGCCGCGAGCTCGAGCGCCCCGGACAGCAGCGCGTGACCCAGCCCCCGGCGCCGCGCCTCGGGGGCCACGTACAGCGCCTCGAGCGTCAGGCTCGCCTCGTCGGTGAACGGGCTCGGCCCGACGAGGCGCCCGAGCAGCAGCCCGCTCGTGCGGCCGTCGAGCGTACCCACGAGGACCTGCCCGCCCGGCGTGGCGAGGAGCGTGCCGATCTGCTGCCGCAGGCGCTCGCGGTCGTTGCTGCACAGCTGCGCGCCCACGGTCGACTCTGCGCGCGCGACGAGGCAGAGGTCCACGATCTCGGGGAGGTCGCCCGGCTCGGCGGGGCGGACCAGGGCACCAGGGCGCACGGGCGTCGGCCTCCTCACGGTGCTGGCGGGGTCGCGGGTGGGGGTTCCGGCGACCGGGCGACGATGCCCCTCGATCATGGCAAAGCCTGACCCGTCTGCCTAGTCCGGTTGGACGCCCGACCGGATGACGTCTGCGCGAACGTCCGAAAGGTCACACCGGATGGGGAAAGATGGTCGAATGACGCTCGCACCACCGCGCGTCGTGTCACATGGCGGACACAAAGCACACCTAAGGTCCTGCCCACTTGGAGGACCGCGCCACCCCGGCAACGTCGCCGGGAGAGAAGCACGACCCACCACGATGCCAGAACACCACGGATGGAGGTCCCAGGTGCGCCGAGTCGCGACCACGGGCCGTTCCCCGCACCGCGCGCGCCGCAACCTCGCGCTCGCGGTGCTCACCCTGCTCCTCACCACGTCAGCAGTGCTCACGTCGTCGGGCGCGGCCACCGCCGCCGCCGCGGCGCAGTGCGTCACCGACGCGTCGACCGCGTGCGTCGGCGGGACGATCCGCACCGCCGCGGGCGAGCCGGCGGTCGGCGTGAAGCTCACCGTCGACGGCCCCGGCGGGTCCGTCGAGGCCGAGACCGGGGCCGACGGCCGCTGGTCCGCCGCGGTGACGACCGCGGGCGACTACACCGTCACGCTCGACGAGGACACGCTCCCCGAGGGCGAGCAGCTGCGCGACCCCGCCGGCAACCCCCGCACCGTCGTCGTGCGGCTCGGCTCGTCGGCCGGGGCGCTGTTCCCGCTCGGCGGCGGCGCCGCGGGCGGCTCCGGCGCGACGCCGGACCCGGGCGCGAGCGCGGCCCCCGGCACGAACGCCCCCTCGACCGGCGCGTCGGGCGGCGTGACCGCGCAGCGCGTGCTGCAGCAGGGCGTCAGCGGGCTCGTCTTCGGGCTGCTCCTCGCGCTCGCGTCGGTCGGCCTGTCGCTGATCTACGGCACGACGGGGCTCAGCAACTTCGCACACGGCGAGCAGGTCACGCTCGGCGCGCTGCTCGCGTACTTCGGCGTGCAGGTGCTCGGGCAGCCGCTGATCGTCGCGGGGCTGCTCGCGGTGGCGGTCGGCGCGGCGTCCGGGTGGGCGCAGGACGCGGGGATCTGGCACAAGCTGCGCCAGCGCCGGCTCGGCCCGACCCAGCAGATGATCGTCACGATCGGCCTGTCGATGGTCCTGCAGTACGCGTTCCAGTACTTCGTCGGCGGAGGCCCGCTGCGCATCGTCCGCGAGAACCCGGTCCCCGTGCGGATCGGCCCGCTGCTGCTCAACCAGCAGTCCATCTTCTCGGCGCTCATCGCGCTCGTCGCGATCGCCGCCGTCGGGTACTTCCTGCTGGGCACCCGTACGGGCCGAGCCACACGCGCCGTCTCGGACAACCCCGCGCTCGCCGCAGCGTCGGGCATCTCGGTCGAGCGCATCGTGCGCATCGTCTGGACGCTCGGTGCCGGCCTGGCCGCGCTCGGCGGCGTGCTCCTCGGCCTCTACTTCAACGCGACCGCGTGGAACATGGGCGGGGCGATCCTGCTCCTCATGTTCGCCGCCGTGACGCTCGGCGGCCTGGGCACCGCGTTCGGCGCGCTCGTCGGGTCGATCGTCATCGGGCTCGTCGTCGAGCTCTCGACGCTCGTGATCCCGTCGGACATGCGCTACGCCGGGGCGCTCGTGATCCTCATCCTCGTCCTTCTCGTCCGACCCCAGGGCATCCTGGGCCGGGCTGAGCGCATCGGCTGACGGAGGCCTCCCCATGGACTGGACCAGAATCCTGACGAACGTCGCGGGCGAGATCATCGCCCCGACCACCGCCGCCTATGCGCTCGCCGCCATCGGCCTCAACGTGCACTTCGGCATGACCGGGCTGCTCAACTTCGGCCAGGCCGGCTTCATGCTCATCGGCGCCTACGGCTTCGCGATCGCCTCGATGGCCGGATGGCCCGTGTGGGCGTCCGTGCTCGTCGCGATGGCCTGTGCCGTCGTGTTCGCCCTCATCCTCGGCATCCCGACCCTCAAGCTCCGCGGCGACTACCTGTCGATCGTCACGATCGCGGCGGCCGAGATCGTCCGCCTCGTCGGCCGCTCGACCTCGCTCACGTGGCTCACGGGCGGCAACGCCGGGCTCGCGGGAGACAGCTTCAAGGGCTCGTTCCAGGAGCTCTCGCCGCTGCCCGACGGCAACTTCGGCATCGGGCCCTGGGAGTACTCCAACAACCTGTCCAACAGCTGGTGGGTCCGCATCGTCGGGTGGGCGCTCGTCGCGCTCGCGTGCCTGACGATCTGGCTGTGGATGCGCAGCCCCTGGGGCCGCGTGCTCAAGGGCATCCGCGAGGACGAGGACGCCGTGCGCTCGCTCGGCAAGAACGTCTACTCCTACAAGATGCAGGCGCTCATCCTCGGCGGAACGTTCGGGGCGGTCGCCGGCATCATCTACGCGCTGCCACGAGCCGTCCAACCGGACTCGATGGGCCGGCCCATGACGTTCTACGTCTGGACGATCCTGCTGCTCGGCGGCGCCGCGACGGTGTTCGGCCCCGTCCTCGGGTCGATCCTCCTCTGGACCACCCTCATGCTCATCAAGACGGTGCTGCGCGACGTCGTCCCCACGACCGTCATGCGCTCGGAGCAGATCGAGATGCTCGGCTGGGTCCTCGTCGGGCTCACGCTCATGCTGCTCGTGATCTTCCGACCACAAGGCATCCTCGGAGACCGCAAGGAGCTGGCGATCGATGTCCGCTGAGACCCCCGCCCCCACCGTGCCGACGGTGCCCGCCGCGAGCCGCAAGGCGCAGGTCGCGCGCGACCTCGCCGACGTCCCGCACGCCCCCGGCGCGCCGAAGCCCGACGCGATCCTCGTCGCCGAGGACGTCACGCGGACGTTCGGCGGCATGACGGCCGTCGACGTCGACCACGTCGAGGTCCAGCGCGGCGCCATCACGGCGCTGATCGGGCCCAACGGCGCCGGCAAGACGACGCTGTTCAACCTGTTGACCGGCTTCGACCGGCCCAACACCGGCACCTGGAGCTTCGAGGGCCGGTCCCTCGGGCGCGTGCCCGCGGGCAAGGTCGCGCGGGCCGGCATGGTGCGCACGTTCCAGCTCACCAAGGCGCTCTCGCGCATGACGGTGATCGAGAACATGCGCCTCGGCGCGACGCACCAGCCCGGCGAGAACCTCCTCACCGCGCTCGTGCCGCCGCTGTGGCGCAGCCGCGAGGCCGAGATCACGGCGCAGGCCGAGGAGCTGCTCGCGCGCTTCAAGCTGCTCGAGAAGAAGGACGACTTCGCCGGCTCGCTCTCAGGCGGTCAGCGCAAGCTCCTCGAGATGGCGCGCGCACTCATGACGAAGCCGACGATGGTCATGCTCGACGAGCCGATGGCCGGCGTGAACCCCGCGCTCACGCAGTCGCTGCTCGGGCACATCCAGGCGCTGCGCGACGAGGGCACCACGGTGCTGTTCGTCGAGCACGACATGCACATGGTCCGTCACATCTCCGACTGGGTCGTGGTCATGGCTGAGGGGCGCATCGTCGCCGAGGGGCCGCCCGAGACCGTCATGCAGAACCAGGCCGTCGTCGACGCGTACCTGGGAGCCCACCACGACACGGACCTCGGGGACGACAGCCTGCTCACCGACGACGTGGCCGAGCAGCTCGAGGCCGAGGCCCTCGTCGAGAAGGAGCAGCGATGACCGCCCAGCCGAGCCCGAGCGCCACGCGGGACGACCTGCACCGGGGAGCCCCGGCCGGCGAGCCGCTCCTGGCCGCCACCGACCTGATCGCCGGGTACCTGCCGGGCGTCGACATCCTCAACGGGTGCAACCTCGTGTGCCACCCCGGCGAGCTCGTCGGCATCATCGGCCCGAACGGCGCCGGGAAGTCGACGCTCCTCAAGGCCCTCTTCGGCCTCGTCACGATCCGCTCCGGCTCCGTGACGCTCCAGGGCGAGGACATCACCAACCACCGGGCCGACTCGCTCGTGCGCCGCGGCGTCGGCTTCGTGCCGCAGAACAACAACGTGTTCCCCTCGCTGTCCATCGAGGAGAACCTGCAGATGGGCGTGTTCCAGGCGCCCAAGACGTTCAACGAGCGGTTCGAGTTCATCGTCGACCTGTTCCCGACGCTCGGGGAGCGGCGCAAGCAGAGCGCCGGTTCGCTGTCCGGCGGCGAGCGGCAGATGGTCGCCATGGCGCGGGCGCTCATGATGAACCCGTCGGTCCTGCTGCTCGACGAGCCGTCCGCCGGCCTGTCCCCCGTGCGCCAGGACGAGACGTTCCTGCGCACCCGGCGCATCAACAAGGCCGGCGTCTCGGTCGTGATCGTCGAGCAGAACGCCCGGCGTGCGCTGCAGATCTGCGACCGCGCGTACGTGCTCGACCAGGGCCGCAACGCCTACTCGGGCCCGGGCCGCCAGCTCATGAACGACCCCAAGGTCATCGAGCTGTACCTCGGGACGCTCGCGACGGACGTCGAGAGCGCCGCGGGCAAGGCTGCGGACGGGCCGGCCGTCTCGACGGCCAAGCCGCTCGGCGGTGACCCGGCGCTCTGACGCCCGGGCGCGGGACGCGACGAAGGGCCGGGGTCGACGACCCCGGCCCTTCGTGCTGCCCGGTGGAGGTCGCTCTGCGCCGAGCGTGCGCTGCATGCGGGCTGCGTCTGAGCGGCGTTGCGAGCGGCCCGCGGAACCGCCGCTCCGGGTTGCACGAGCTGCTGAGGGCCGCGTGCATCGTCCCGTCACGGGTGCGCCGGGGTTCACCGCGGCGCAGCAGGGCCACTCGGCGCGAGCGGCGCAGTCGGCGCTGTGGACGTCGGATCCGTGACGTGCCCCGGACACGGCGAAGGGCCCGGTGAGTGACTCCCCCACCGGGCCCTCGTGTGCCGTGCGGACCGCCCGGTGACGCCCTCGCGGACGTCACCGGGCGTTCAGGTCAGAGCTCGCCGAACTCCGCCTTGATCCACGTGTACTTGTTGTCCTCGCCGTACTTGTAGATGCCGATGAAGGCCGAGGACGGGTCGTTGTCGTCGTTGAACGGACCGGCACCGGAGACCGCCTTGTAGGTGATCTCGTCGCCCGCCTCGAGCGCCTCGACGCCCTCCTCGAACGTCGACACCTCGGTGCCGCCGTTCGCACCGGACACGGCCGCGAGGTTCGCCTGGATGGTCTTGCCGTCCGTGCCGCCGCCCTTGACCGCGGCGAGGGCCGCCAGGATGGTCGCGTCGTAGGACTCCGCCGCGTACGAGAAGTCCTTGAGCTCCGGGTCGACCTCCTTGAGGCGGGTCTGGAACGCGTCGTCCGGGAAGGCGCCGGGCAGCGTGCCCTGCACCCCGGTCAGCGTGCCGGGCTCGAGGTCCGCGCTGTAGTCCGACAGGTTGCCGTCGACGAAGTACAGCTTCGAGGTGTCGAAGCCCTGCGCCTTGAGCTCGGGGACGATGAGCTTCGTCTGCTCGAACGCGATGATCGCGAGCGCGTCGGGCTTCGCGGCGAGCGCGTTGCTGACGATCGTCGAGTAGTTCTGCTCCGTCGGGTCGAACTCCTCGCCGGCGTTGCCGTAGACGAACGAGCCGCCCGCGTCCTCGACCGTGGCCTTGAGGACGTCACGCAGCGACGTGCCGTAGTCCTCGTTGAACACGAGGGCGCCGACGTTGGTGTGGCCGTCGCCGAGGATCAGGTTCCCGAGCGCCGCACCCTGCATCAGGTCCGAGGGCGCCGTGCGGAAGTAGAACGGGTCGCGGCCCGAGAGGTCGGTCGCCGTGTTGGCCGGCGAGATCTGCACGACCTCGGCGTTCGTGATGTCGTCCACGACGTTGCGCGTCACCGACGACGACGCGGCGCCGATGATGACCTGGACGCCCTTGCCGAGGAGGTCCGTCACGGACTGCGTGGCGACCTCGGCGTGGTCGGCGTCGGAGGAGTCCGCGTGCTCGACGGTGACGTCGTTGCCCAGGACACCGCCGGCCTCGTTGATCTCCTCGACCGCGAGGTTCACACCGGCGATCTCCGGCGGGCCGAGGAACGCGAGCGAACCGGTCTGCGGGAGGAGGGTGCCGATCACGAGTGCGTCGGTGCTCCCGGCGGCGCGCGTCTCCGACGGCTCCTCCGAGGTTCCCGAGTCGGAGGAGGAGCAGGCGGTCAGAGCAAGGGCGAGCGCGCCGGCAACAGCAAAGGCGCGGAGCCCGGTCGATCGAGTCATACGAGGTACCCCTTCGGTCACGGTCCTCTCGGCACGAGTGCCGAGGGTCGAACTGTGCGGGAAAGGTACCCATCCTTTGTGTCCACGATGTGACTTGCACCGTCTCGGCCGATCTTGTTGCCGAGTTGTAACCAAGGACACGGGCGTGGAAAAGGCCCGGAACCGGCGAACCGGTCCGGGCCCTCACCCGATCGGGTCAGTCGCTGCCGCCGCCGACCTGCTCGATCACGGCGTCGGCGACCTCGCGCATCGTCAGGCGGCGGTCCATCGACGTCTTCTGGATCCAGCGGAACGACTCCGGCTCCGTCAGGCCCATCTTCGTCATGAGCAGGCCCTTCGCCCGGTCCACGCGCTTGCGCGTCTCGAACCGCTCGGCGAGGTCGGCGACCTCGGACTCGAGCGCGGTGATCTGCGCGTACCGGGAGATCGCGATCTCGACGGCCGGGAGCAGGTCCGCGGGCGAGAACGGCTTCACGACGTACGCCATCGCGCCGGCGTCGCGCGCCCGCTCGACGAGCTCGGTCTGGGAGAACGCGGTGAGCAGGACGACCGGCGCGAGGTGCGCCTTGCCGATCCGCTCCGCCGCGGAGATGCCGTCGAGCACGGGCATCTTGACGTCCATGACGACGACGTCCGGCTTGAGCTCCGTCGCGAGCTCGACCGCACGCTCGCCGTCGCCCGCCTCTCCGACGACGTCGAAGCCCGCCTCGCGCAGCGTCTCGACGACGTCCATGCGGATCAGCGCCTCGTCCTCCGCGACGACCGCGCGGCGTGCCGGACGCGCCGGCGCCTGGTCCTGCGGCTCGGGGACCGGGTTCGGGTCGCCCGAGGCGGTCAGGTCGAGAGCGTTGGCCGACTCGTCGGTGGAAGGCATGCTCGGCTTCGCGTCCTTGGTGCTCACGGCGCACAGCCTAATGCCGGAACCGCTGCTTGGGGCACGAGGGGCGCGTCTCGGTCCTCACGGGTCGCGGTACCCTGCTGCCCGGCCCCGATAGCCCAATCGGCAGAGGCGTTCGGCTCAAACCCGATCCAGTGTGGGTTCGAATCCCACTCGGGGCACCGCGTTTGTGCAGGTCAGACCCTGTGGATAACTTGCTCGCCCCCACAGAGCGGCTTTTCTGCCCCCACGGGTGCGAGAATCGTGGTGTGGCGGCGGTCGAGACGCGCAAGCGGCGGGACGGCACGAAGGCCTACCGCGTCTTCTGGCGGGACCCCTCGGACGGGTCTCGGCGCAGCATGACGTTCGACGACGCCGGCCAGGCCGAGAGGGCCGCGGCGCTGCTGAATGCGAACGGTCAGCACCTGAGCCTGGCGCTCGATGTGGCGAAGGCCATCACCCAGGACGGGCCGACCGTCGATGACATCGTCGAGGAGCACATCGGCCTGCTTATGCGGGTCGGAGACGACACCCGCGCGGGATACCGGCTCCGCGCTCGCGATCACATCAGCCCGCACATCGGACAGCTGCGCGTTGCCGGAGTCACCTGGCAACAGGTGACCCGCTGGGTTCAGGTCCTGCGGGAGAAGCGCCTGTCCCCCAAGACGATCGCCAACGTGCACGGTCTGCTGTCCGCCGCCATGAACACGGCCGTCCGGCTCGGGTACCGCAGGGACAACCCGTGCAGCGCGGTCCGGTTACCCCGTGCACAGCGCGGTGGCGACGAGATGATCGTCCTCGAGCCGCTCGAGCTGGACCTCATCCTCGACAACCTCACGCCGCACTACCGACCGTTCATCATCACCCTGGTCGGCACAGGCATGCGGTTCGGTGAGGCGACGGCGCTCCAGGTGTCCGACCTCGCGCTCGACGCCCATCCCCCGCCGATCCGCGTCAATAAGGCGTGGAAGCAGGACGGCGAGCGCCGCCCATACGTGGGGGCGCCGAAGTCCGCCCGGTCCCGCCGGACGATCTCGCTGTCACCTGGCCTGGCGGGGATGCTGCGCACGACGACCGCGGGACGACGACCGGACGACCTAGTGTTCCCGAACGCCGCGGGGCGTCCGATCCGCAACAACACGTTCTGGGCGACGCACTGGCTGCCGGCCATCGAGAAGGCGCAAGGCTCGGGGGACGAGGCAGCCGTCCGGCTCACGAAGCGCCCCCGCATCCACGACCTCCGTCACACGCACGCCAGCTGGATGCTCGCGGCCGGGATGGACATGTTCAGCTTGTCGCGCCGGCTCGGGCACGAGACCTACGCGACGACGGACAACCGCTACAGCCACCTCATGCCCGCTCAGCAGGTGGCTGCGGCACAGGTCGCTGCGGCCGCCATGAGCGCCCTCCGACTGCGACGACCGGAGGCATGAGAGCCGACCGTCGGATGCCGCCGCGCTCTCGTGGCGCCGAGCGCTCACGCTTCAGCCGACAGACGACCACGGACTGACGAACCGCAACGGTCGCGGCAGTGGGCCAGCTCTGGAGAGAACCAACTGCGGTGCGAGAAGCCAAACGTCGGTCGAAACGGAGGCGACGTAGCGGCCCGTGCGTCCATGTGCTCCCCGGCACCTCCTCGTCCTGGTCAGGTACACCGTCAGCGCAGGTGACCAGCCCGCAAGGATGTGCGGCGACGGTGTGCTCAACTCCCCCGGAGTCGGAGCCTTCACCCGGGGCTCCACTTCGATCGTCCATCGGTCGCGCCCATGCCGCTTCAGGACACGGCGCGCAGTCATCCTCAGCGCGTTTAAGTGCTGCATAGCGATGCTCGTTCGGCCGAGCGGCGAGGACCCGACGCAGAGAGGCCTAGCAACCGACGTACGCGAACGCCGCCCAGTCCTGCGTGTCATGGAATGGGCGGACGTCGAGGCCGACATGCCTTAGCCCATCGAGGAGCGGGCCGCGGGCCACGGCGCTCACCTGTCGCTCAACGAGGCGCTCTACCTCGCGCCGGGTGGCATTCCGCAGCCAGAGCTGGGCGTCATGGAAGGCCGAGACAGGGTCGGGGTCCTCCCTTGGCCACTCGGCGTAGAGTCGGATGCTCAGGACAGCCGCGGCGACGTCCCACACCGGCCACTGAGCGGCGATCACGCCTGCAGCGCCGGCCTGGACGAGTCCGGTCGGCAAGCTGACGTACTCGTCGGGCGCCTGTTCGCCGACCACCGCGGTGTCACACGCCGACAGCACGCACAGCCGCATCCTGGACACGCGGTGGTGCAGGAGGTCGCCCAGCGTGAGCTGCTCGTCGCCGGCGAGCAGAAGGGCACTCCGGAGCGGGTCTGCGCGGTCAGTGAGCCCGTGACAGGCGAAGTGCGCGACATCGTGGAGCGAGAGCGAGCCGCGGACGGCGTCACGCGTCGCTTGCGAGCCTCGAAGCACCGTCGTGCGGCTGAAGGCCGCGCGTGCGCCATCGACCTCGGCGGCCGCAGATGCCAAAGGCTCCACCCCGGACGACTCTGGATCTCCTACGAGGACGGCGGAGCGCGCGGTGCTGCTCGCGGCGACCGCCGAGGCGCCCGCCAACGCCGCCGCACTTGGCGCGTAGCACCAGGCGAGCGCGTCCACGGCGGTTCGTTCACCAGTGGACAGTCGCGCAGCACTGACAGGGAGCAGGTTGAGCCACCCAGGGAGAAGCAGGACCGCGCGGGTGACGTGTCGCTCCGCCAGAACCGCGCAGAGGCGCGTCATGAATGCAGCTCCCATCCAGCGGGTCAGCGTGTCAAGCGCATCGGCCCAGCGCTTCTCGACGTCCGCCACGTCATCAAGCACGCCATGCTCGCCGCGCAGACTCGCCAAAGCCCCCAGGTACTCGGACGCTAGCCGCTCCACCGTCGCGTGTTTCAACTTTGGAAGGTCAAGGACGTCGACAGAGCCGTCACCGGAGACGATCAGCAGAGCGGAGCCGAAGTCGGTCACACAGCCGTACACCAGGGGCGCAGCACCGGCTGCACGCCGGATGGTTGCACCGTCGACCGGCCGAGCGAAGTCCTCGAACCCCTCCACCTCCCGGATGCTGCGAGTCAGTGCATCAAGCCGACCACGGTGTGCCCGGATTTCGGCAACAGCTCGTTCCGGCTGGGGGCCGGTGAGGCGGTGGCTTGCGGCCCGGAGCTCGCGCGCGGTCGATGCGTAGGCGCTCGCCAGCTGCAACGACCCCGAGGCGGCGAGGTCATCGACGGCGGCCACATCCAGCTTCAGCGCGTCGGCGACTGCCCTCGCTCGGCCCTGCTCGATTACCAGGACGGCATCTTCCGGGTGCCCGGTCCGGACTAACGCGAGGGCGGCAAGTTGCACCGCATGTGCACCCCGCCGGAGGAGTCGGTGACGCGATGACGAGCCGGTGGACAACACGTCAGCCTGATCGAGAGCTAGCAACGCTCGTCGCAGCGCGCCGGCGGCGAGGTCGGGGCGCCCCGTACTGAGGTGGTGCTCCCCGAGGAGCACGCCCATCGCGAGAACGAGCCCCGGATCCTGGACCTCCTCGATCTCGGAGAGCGCCGCTGCGAGCGTCGCCAACCCGGACTCCGTGGCGCGAGCGTCATGCGTGCGCCGGCCAAGTGTCAGCAGGGCGGTCCCCAGATTGGCCTTGCTCTCCACGCGCAGCGTGTGCTCCCCGAGCGACCCGGCCTCGACCACCTCCTCATGCAGCCGGATCGCGGCCCGGAGATCGGCGACATCCCCCATCGCTTCAAACCGCCGGGCCAGCACCTTGGCCAGGTTCGCGCTCTGCTTCAACGCCTCCGCGGGCCGGCCGGCGAGGAGGTCGAGCGCGGCAGTGAGCTGCTCACACGCCTCCTCCAAGCTCTCGACCCCTCCGGTCACTTCGTACTCAGCCCGCAGGGCGTTTGCGTAGTTTGCGCGCGCGAGTGCAGCGACGTTCGGCGTCAGGTCGCCGTGCGTCAGAAGCTGCTGGTAATCGGCGAGAGCCCGATGGAGGTAGCGCACCTCATCGGACCATTCGAACGCGAGGCGGCATGCGCGGCTCGAGACCAGCAGGATGTCCGCTTCAAACGTGCTCGAGGGATCGGCGCTGGGGAGCAGGTCGTCCGCCGCCCGCAGGATCCGGTCGAGCGCGGCCTGGTCACCCTGCTCGGCGCGAAGAAACAAGGGGTTGCACAGATTGAGCTGGCGCTGTGTCCACTCGGCCGAGCCCGGCGACGCTGCCTGCATCGCCCGCTCAAGGAGCGAGATGCTCGCATCGCGCGCTTCGGCGCCACCCGTCGCCTGAGCCTGCCGGAACAGAGCCGAACCCAGCGAGCTGTGGATCACCGGGCTGCGGGAACTGAAGTCACCCTCGACGCCGCGGGCGGTGACAAGGCAGTCGATCGCTTCGGCGAGATCTGACATCTGGGCGTGCCGTTCGAAGGAGCGCAGAAGCGCCGTTCCTAGGTTGACGAGGAGCGGCACCGCGCTCCACGAGCCCGTTCCGCACGAAGCGACACCCCTGCGCAGTATCACGATCGCGCGCTGAAGGTCGGCGTCGTCGTCCGCGCGCTCGTACCGGTGGGCTCGAACGAGCGCAACGTCGAGACACACGTCGGGGACTGCCACCGCGTCGACCCGCGCCAGCAGGGCTTCTCCCTCCTCGATGAGGCCCTCGAGCGGGTCGTCCGAGTCGAGCGCGTGCCGGATACGAGATCGGTAGTCGGCGGCGTCCGGATTCTGTGGGTTCATCGTCGTCGCGCCTCGATCCGGGCACGGATGATGTCGATCACCTGCGCGCCTTCCGCGGGCTGGTTCCGGCGTAGGTACCAGAGCAGCACGTCCGTGGCTCGGTCGTGGACGACACCGGGGTGCGCGTCCAGGATCGCTTCGGCCTCCATCTCGTCGGCCGACGCGAGGAGCACGATGAGGGGCTGGATCTCGTCGACCCCGCGCACCAGGAGGCGGAAGTCGTCGAGGTCCATGTTCTCGATCTCGGCGAACGCCACGTCGAGCCCTGCCTCGAGTGTGCGTGTTAGCACTCGGAGGTTCAGTTGCGCGACCTGCCCATCGTGCGTGTCGAGATCCTCGGCACGCAGCCGCAAGAGCTCGAGCGCGAGCGAGCTCGTGAGCTCCGGATGTGCGCGCACGACGATGTAGGCGTCCATCCACGCCCATGCATCGACGAAGGACTCGAGGGTCTGCTGGAGGGCGTCGACCTCGACGCCCGAGTCGTTGTCCAGCAGCACCAGCGTCCGGACTCCGCGCCGCTCGACGATGAGCTGGACCGGCTCGCCGGTCCGCGCCGCTCCGCTGCTCCGCGGAGGTGTCCGGCCAGCGTCGAAGAGTTCCCGCCTGGCAAGGTCGACGAAGGCGTCGCCGCGTGGGTCGGCCGCCCGGACGAAGGCTTCTAATGCGTCGAGCGCCGCGTCGGACTGCTCCGACTCGCGCAGCAGCGCGGCCAGGTTCCACCACGCGGCCGCCAGCAGGGGGTCCTGGGCGACGACACGGCGGTACAGCTCCGTAGCTTCAGCGCTCCGGCCTGCGTGCTGCAGCTCCATCGCGCGCTGGAACAGGTACGCCGTGGGCTGGCTCATCTCGACGCCGGCGACCCGAGGATCAACAGGACGCTCGCAGCCACGAGCAGCACACCCGACACCTGACAGGTGATGGCCGCCAGCAGCAGACGTGCGCGCACGTCGTTCCCTCGCTGTGTGTCGACCAGCTCCACCAGCCTGGACATCGTCGTCTTCCTGCGCGCGAAGTCGTCGTCGCGGCGCCAGAGCGCAGGCAGTTGGCGCGCGAGCTCCCCCGGATCGACCAGCCGCGCGCGGCTGGGAACAGACGTGCCGATCGCGAGGACGGCAGCGGCAACGAACGCGGCCGTGGCCACCGCGAGCAGGGCGCGGGGCCCGCCGGGCAGCGTGAAGCCCTCCTGCCTGGTGACCAGGGCTGAGAGCGCGAAGAAGAGCGCAACTAGGCCGCCTGATGCCGTGATGACGGAGGCACCGCGTGCTTCGAGCGACGCACGCCGCGAGTCCTCCGCGGTGACCAGGTCCGTAACATAGTCCGCGAAGACGGTCTGCTCGCCGCGTGGGTCAGCCACGGGAGTCTGTCACCCTCGGGCCGTCGTCAGCCGGCCCTGGGACGCCGTCGCTCGCGGCTGCATCGACGCGGTCGTCGCTGAAGGACGCCACGACCCGCGGCCTGCCACCTCGCCGGGTCCGCACCATGGGCAGGGGCGCCCACGGGTCGGTCGCCTCTGACGGTTCAGCGCCCGGCAGGTCCGCGTCGTCGCGTTGCATGCCCCACCCCCGGGAGCTCGCACCAGACTGCCAGCGTAGCGCCGAAGCCTCCCGCGGCTCTGCATGCATCTTCGGCGCAAAGGGGCGGTCGCAGTAGCGTCGGGTGCAAGCCGATCCGCTCGTCGCTGGGCTACGCCTCTTCACGGGTCAGATCCCGACTTGCAGGTCACTGCCACTGACGAGGACGAGTTCGCGTGGACTGGTTCGCGTCCACACGAGTGGCGCTGAGGGGACTCGAACCCCTGCCCCCCTGAATCGGAACGCCGTTCTCACGATTCCAAGAGTCTGGGGCTCATCTCGACCCATCTCGCTGTGACCTGCCCGAACGCCGGGATCGGTGTGGTGCGGATGAGAAATGCTAGACAGATCTGGCGGCTTCTAGCGCCTCTTCGCCGACAATAAGTGTCCATTAAGTGTCCAGCCTCCCGTCGCAGAGCGCCAGATCGGACGCCCGCCTCCCCCTCGGTGTGGTGCCCCCCGCGGTCATCTCGCTCATCGCCCGGGATGACGGGTCGGTGGGCCATAGCCCCGCCGATGACGGGGAACGGCCAGCTGCCGCGGATCCGATGTCGGCCGAAGCTCCTGCAACCCGTCATCCCTCGACGCGAACGCCTTGTCGGATGACGTGGTCGGCCGCGTCATCAGTGGCGCTGGCCGTCATCGTGCCCAGGACCACGGGTGCCGTCGCCATCATCGGCGCGGCTACACCTTGTGCGGATCGTCTCCCGTGTCCATACGACGCGAGGAGGCCACCATGACGACCAAGATCGAGCGACTGACGGGCGAGACGCGCGTCCCGGCCATCACGCGTGGCCGACAAGGGCTTCTCGACGCCCTCACCGCCGTCGACGCGGAAGGCTGGAACTCCCGCGTCGGCACGGCGCTGCTGCAGTACATCCGGACGCAGCTCGTGCGTCCGTTGGCGATCGACCTCGGCGTCCGCGGCGCCGCAGCGTCGCAGGCTGAGGCGACGGCGTGGGAGGCCGTCTGGGTCGCGATGACGAAGCCCTCGCTGCGCTCGGCCGGCTCGCCGTGGGGGGTGCTCTGGCAGGTCGCTCGCCGCGCCGTGCTCGGTGAGGTCGTCGCGCGCAGTTCGCGACGAACGAGCGCCGCGCACGCACGCTCGCCGCTGCAGTGCGGGAAGGAGAGCTGAGCCCGCCAATCGCTCTCGAGGTGGTCATGGCCGACGGGCACGAGCCCGCGAGCGCCGACTACGGACCCGTGGGCGAGGTCGTCTGGCGTGAGCTGCTCGCGTCCGCGGATCATGCGTTGGTCGAGGTGGGGTGGCCGCCTGATGAGGCCGCGAGGATCGTCGACGCGGTGCTGTGCATGCCGACGACACCGGACTCGCGGTGCACGATCGTGGGCTGGCGGCTGCTGGCGGTCGACCTGGAGGTGCCGCCGTGGCAGGCCCGCCGCCTCGCACTGGCTCTGCGCGGCACCGCCTCGGCACCGGGAGTCCTGCCGCTGCTGGTGACCGACGGGGAGTCCGCGCTCTGCGACGAGCGTGTGCGGAACGCGCTGCTGGCGACGCGGGACCGTTCCCGGACCTCCGACGCCGGGCGTGAGCGACGCCGAGCCGCGTAGACGAGCGTCATGCACAGCTGGGTTGCCCGTGGAGATATCCACAGATGCGGGTGTGGCGGGCGCATGTTGTCCCTCTCCTGCGCCTACCTGCTGTCATGAGGACTGCGCGAGTGCACCCAAGTGCGCCGAGGACCGGGGTTCCCGGCTCGCCCGGTTGGGTGTGGAATGGGAATCAGCCGGTCGGTATCGACGGCAAGCAGGTGGGTCACGTGCGGTCCGCAGGGGGCGGTGATCGCCGATGAGTCAGCGGTCGAGAACGGCTCGCGTCTCGCTCGCGCTCGTGTGCCTGCTGTCGGCCAGCGCGCTCGCGTCGTGCTCACCCGGAGACGCTGAAGCGGACCCCTCGCCGACGCCGACATCGGTCAAGCCGTCGAGTCCGACTGCGACGCCCACGCCGACCACTGATCCTGAAGTCGCCGCAGCTCAGGCGGCGATCCTCGACGCGTATCGCGGCTTCTGGGCGGCGCAGACGACAGCCCTCGGCGATCCCGTGGCCGAGCCGCCGGCGGAACTCGCTGTCCACGCCGTTGACAAGGCCTTCGCTGGAGTCGGCGAGGCGCTCTTCGAGTATCGGCGTCAGGGCATCGTGATGGTCGGGGCGCCTACGCTCGACCCGGTCGTCGACACGGTCGATCGTGCGACCTCCACCGCTCATGTCACGGACTGCGTCGACTCGAGCGACTGGACCCCGATCTTCCGTGACACCGGAGAATCTGCCGCGGCCGAGAACCAGTCCCCTCGGCTCGTCGTCGAGGCGTGGGCGATCGTCTATGACGGCCGTTGGGTCATCCGAGAGACGCTCATCCACAGGGATCGACCGTGCTGACGCCCGCGCGAGGTATGTCCACGGGGCTGCTGGCGGCGTTTCTGCTGTGCGCCGCTGCGACGTCTGCCGAGAGCGGGCCTGCACCCGTCTGCCCGCCCACCGTGCCGACCTGCACGGTCTCCGTGGAACGACCGGGAACACCGAGCGCCCCTGTTGCTGTCGATGCGCCCGCTCCCGGCGCACCTGGCGACCGCGTGTGCGTTGTGGATCTGACCGGTGAGACGGTGCCGTGCCGCAGCGCCTTCGGGTGGTTCAACGACTCCGACGACTGCTACTACGGGCTGCTCGATCCTCAGCCGCCGGGTGACGATCCGCTGTGGCAGGGGAACTACCCGAGCGGCGCCATGTACCAGGTCAGCTGCACCGGGCCGCTGCCCGGAACGAACGGCGGCTGGACGTGGCTGCCCACGCCGCCGCCGGGCTTCGGTGGCGTCTCGGTGACGCCCGCGGAGCTGGCGTCGCGCGCGGTGGATCGGATGCAGCTCGTTGGGCCGGCGATCGGAATCACGGTTCCGCCCGACCGGCTCGGGCTGGTCGGGGTCCCGGTCTGGCTGTGGACCGAGGTCTCGCCCACGACCTGGGGGCCCAACTCCGCGACGGCATCCGTGCCAGGGCTGTCGGTCACCGCGACGGCGCAAGTGCAGGAGATCCGGTGGGACATGGGCGACGGCAACGCGGTCGTGTGCCCGAACGCCGGGACACCCTGGTACGAGGGCGGCATCGAGTCCCCGACCTGTGACCACATCTACGAGCAGCCTTCGGTCGGTCAGCCGGACGACGCCTACACGGTCACCGCGACCTCCACCTGGGACGTCACCTGGAGTGGTGGAGGCGCATCCGGATCACTGACGCTCACGCGCTCGTCGTCGACGACGGTGCGCATCGGCGAGCTCCAAGTGCTCGTCACCGGTTGAGCCCCTCGCCCACGCGGGCACGTCATCGGAGCACCACCATGACGACAGGCACCACCCCAGCCTCCACGGCCGCTAACGGCCGGACGACCGCTCCGCTGCGGGCACCCGTCCTCATCCCGCCGAGGTCGCGGCGCCGGCCCGGGTTAATGGTGGCCGGCATCGTGCTGGCACTCGTCGGCGCGCTCGGGGCGGCGTGGCTCGTGGCGTCGGCCAGCGACCGCACGCGGTCGTCGTCCTCGCCCGCGACGTTCCCTACGGCGCGACGTTGACCGAGCAGGACCTGACCGTCGGTGACGTGGCGCTGGACCCGACGATCGAGTCAATCCCCGCCGAGCAGCTCGAGGGGCTCGTGGGGCAGGTCGCGGGCGCGACGCTCGTGGTCGGCTCCGTGCTGGCGCCCGCGCAGGTGGGACCGGCCGGTCCGCCACTCGCCGGTGAGGTGCTCGTTCCCCTCCCGCTCGAGCCGGCTCGCATGCCCGCCGGCGGGCTGACCGCCGGTGACCGGTTGCTGGTCGTGGACACCCCGGCCGCGCAGGCGGAACCGCCGAAGGAGACCCCGGTCACGCTGGAGGCGAGCGTCGCGCGGGTCGGTGCGCCGGACTTGAACGGTGTCGTCGTCGTCGACCTCGTCGCGGCGGCCGAGGACGGCCCCGCTCTGGCTGCCAGGGCGGCGACGGGCCGGTTCGCGCTCGTGGTCCTGCCTGCTGGGGAGGAACGATGACGTTGCTCGCGCTCTGCTCGGCTTCCGGGGCGCCGGGGGTGACGACCACGGCCCTGGCGTTGGGTTGGGTGTGGCCGCTGGTGCACCGCGAGCGACGGGTGCTCGTCGTGGACGGTGACCCTGCTGGGTCCGGGGTCCTTCCGGGCTACCTGCATGCGGGCGTCGTTGCGGGCGGTGGTGTGCTGGCGCTCGCCGCTGAGCGCAGCCGCCCCGGACCGGATGCGTTCCTCGATGAGGCGCTCGCACTCGACCCGGCGGGCAGTCGCATGGTGCTGCTGGGGTTCACGTCGACCGCGCAGGCGCGGACCGTGACGCCGGTGTGGGAGGCGCTGGCCGACGCGGCGCGTGCGTTGGACGCGGCCGGTGTGGACGTGGTGGTGGATGCCGGTCGCCTCGGTCACCGGTACGAGCCGACCGTCCTGTTCCAGGCTGCCGATGCTGTGGTCGCGGTGCTGGGGTCGAGCCTGCGCGCCGTGACGACGACTGCTGCCGCTCTGCGCGACCTGCGTGCGTCCCGTGGGCCGGGATCAAGAACGACGGCCGTGGTGGTCGGCGAGCGGCGGCCGTACTCGGCGCGTGAGATCAGCAGCGAGCTCGGGGTCGCGCCGCTGCCTGCTGTGGCGGTGGATCCGTGGGCCGCGGGTGCGCTGGCGGAGGCCGGGTCGACGGGCTGGAGGTTCGAGCGCTCGGCCCTGCTGCGCTCGGCTCGCGACCTCGCCCAGAACCTGCGCACCGCGGCCACGACCGTGCCGGCGGCGGTCGGGTCATGAGCCCGCAGGAACGGTGGACGCCAGATCCGCACGCGGCACGACCGGCGAACGGCACCGCTGCCGTGAACAGCCACGCTTCGGTCGCGGAGCTGTCCGACCTAACTGCGTCCCGCGTGCGACATCAGCGCAACGGCACGAAGCAGGACGCCGGCCGTGCGGCCGCGGCGATCCCGATGTCGCTGCGCGAGCCCCGCGAGTCGGTCGACGCCGGCCCTGCGGCGCCGGACCCGGCCGTTGTGCGCCAGGTGCGCCGGTCGGTCGCGGAACGTCTGGCCGCGCGTCTGCAGGTCGAGCAGGTCACCGACCACACCGCCCGACGGGAGCTGGCGCGGGCGCTGGTCGCGGACGAGCTGGCCGAGCACGCCCGGCGGCGGGTCCGTGAGGGCGCCGACCCGTGGCCGGTCGAGGCGGAGATGGCCATGGCCCGCGCCGTCATGGCCGCGCTTTTTGGGCTGGGCCGTCTGCAGCCGCTCGTCGACGACCCGGACGTGGAGAACATCGAGGTCGACGGGCACGAGTCCGTGTGGGTGTCCTACGCCGACGGCCACGACCGACGTGCCGCGCCGGTCGCTGAGTCCGACGACGAGCTCATCGAGATCGTGCAGCTCCTCGCGGCGCGCAGCGGGTCCGCCGAGCGCACCTTCTCTTCCGCCCACCCGGCCCTGCACCTGCGCCTCGACGACGGCTCCCGCCTCGCAGCGATCGCCTGGGTCACCCCACGCCCGCACCTGGTCATCCGCCGGCACCGCGTCCGCGACGTCGACCTCGACGACCTCGTCCGCCTGGGCACCCTCGACACTGCCCTGGTCGGGTTCCTGCGAGCCGCGATCGGCGCAGGTAAGAACATCGTCGTCACCGGGCTGCAGAACGCCGGAAAGACCACCCTCATCCGCGCGCTGGCCAACGAGTTCCCGCCGATGGAACGGTTCGCCACGATCGAGAAGGAGTATGAGCTCCACCTGCACGACCTCCCCCACCGCCACCTCCGCGTCGTCGCGATGGAAGGCCGCGAAGGGTCAGCAGAGAAGGACGCCCACGGGCGCCGAGCCGGCGAGATCACCCTGACCGACCTCGTCACCGATGCCCTGCGGATGAACCTGCGACGGATCATCGTCGGCGAGGTCCGCGGCCCCGAGGTCCTGCCGATGCTTGAGGCGATGTCGACCGGTGACGGGTCGCTGTGCACGCTGCACGCCCGCACCGCACAGCACGCCATCGACCGCATCGTCACCCTGTGCCTGTCCGCGGGGGTGTCCATGACGGAGGCCTTCGCCTACCGGCTCCTGGCCGGGTCCGTCGACCTGCTTGTCCACGTGACGCTGCTCGACTGGTCCACGGCCGGTGGGCCGAAGCATCGGTTCGTGTCCCAGGTCGTCGAGATCAGCGGGCTTGGCGAAGGCCTGCGACCTGCCACGACCACAGTGTTCGGCCCGGGACCGGACGGGCGCGCGGTTCCTCTGCACCGGCCTGCGTGCCTGGACGACCTCGTGCGCGCCGGGTTCGACCCGGCGTTCCTCGACCACACCGCGGGCACCTGGACCACCGACATCAAGGACCGGGGGACGCGATGAGCACCGTCTTTGCCGCGGTCGCCGGCGCGTGCGCGTTCACCGGGCTGCTGCTCGTCCTCGTCGGCGCCCGCCGCACAGCCGTCACCGTGCAACCCGTGTCGCGACGCCGCTGGCGCCACCGGCCGGCACGGGGAGCTTGGGCGGGGTGGGCACGGTGGCGGTGGCCCATCGCGAGCGCGGCCGGCGTGCTGGCGTGGGCGATCACGGGATGGCCGGTAGCCGGGGCCCTGCTGACCGCCGCCGTCGTGGGCCTGCCCGTTCTGCTAGGGACGAGCAAGCTCGCTGCACGGCGGATCGCCCGCGTGGAGGCAATCGAGGAGTGGGCACGCCGGCTCGCGGACATCCTCGTGGCCGGCGTCGGGCTCGAGCAGGCGATCACCGCGAGCCTGCGCACCTGCCCGCCGGCGCTGCAGCCGGAGGTGACCGCGCTCGTCGCCCGCCTGTCGGCGCGGTGGCCCGCGGAGCCGGCGCTGCGGGCGTTCGCCGACGATGTCGACGACGCCTCCGCCGACCTCGTCGTCGCCGCCCTGGTGCTCGCGTCCCGCCGCCACGGGCCCGGGCTGGCGCGGGTGCTCACCGCGGTGGCCGACTCCGTCGCTGAGGACGTCGCGGTCCAGCGCAAGGTGGAGGCCGAACGCGCCAAGCCCCGCACGACCGCACGCGCCATCACGCTCATCACCGTAGGGGTCCTGGCCTACGGCGCGCTGAACGGCACGTACCTCGCCCCGTACGGCGATCCCCTGGGTCAGCTCGTGCTGGCCCTGATCGCGGCGGCGTTCGTCGGCTGCCTCGCCTGGATGCGCGCCCTGACGCTCTCAGCGCCCGAGCCACGGTTCCTCACCGCCCACACGGAGGCGGCCCGATGAGCGTGTGGCCCGTCCTGCTCACCGGCGCCCTCCTCGGCGTCGGGCTCACCACCCTGGTCGCGGCCCTGGCACCGGCGCCACCGAACCTGCACGCCGCCCTCGCCAGGCTCGACCCCCCCGTCGCTGTGGCTCGGTCTGACGGCCCGGCCGTGCGTCGAGTCGGCGCACGGCTCACCGGCGAGCTCGAGCGCCGGCTCCTCCCACGCGTCGTCGAGACCCTCGGCCTGCGACGGTTCACCGCGGACCTGCGGATGCTCGACGAGACACCCGAACAGCTCGCGGCACGCAAGGCCGGCTACGCCGTCCTCGGCGTCGCCTTCCCCGTGATCCTTGCCCTCGCCGCCGCGCTGCTCGGCGTGCAACCACCAGTCGTGATCCCTGCAGCGGCGGCTCTGGCTCTCGGCGCTCTGCTCTTCGTCGTTCCCGACCTCGACCTGCGGCGCCGCGCGGCGATCGCCCGCGCGGACCTGCGCCGCGCCACCTGCGTCTACCTCGAGCTCGTCGCCCTCGAACGCGCCGCAGACGCCGGCACCACCGAGGCCCTCGACCGCGCCGCCAGCATCGCCACCACCCGCGAGTTCACCCGCATCCGCGATGCACTCCTGCGCGCCGAGCTCACCGGACAACCGTCCTGGCAGGGCCTGTCCGACCTCGCTGAGGCCACGGGCGTCCCCGAGCTCGGTGACCTCGCCGACATCATGGCGCTCGCCGGTCACGACGGCGCCGCCGTCTACGCCACGCTGCGCGCCCGAGCAGCCTCCCTGCGCATCCAGCTGCTCACGGCCGCGACCGCCAAGGCGAACGCCGCCTCCGAGCACATGGTGGTCCCGACCACTCTCCTCGGCGTCGCGTTCATGGCCCTGCTCGCTTACCCGGCGTTCGTCCGCATCCTGTTCGGCTGACCGCACCACCAGGAGGGAACCGTGCACACCTTCGCCGCCCTGATCATCCTGAACGGCTACGTCGCCGGCGCGCGGCGTCGGGTCCGTGAGCGCGTCCCCGATGCCGAGCTCGGCGCCACGACGCTCGAGCTCGTCATCATCACCCTCGGCCTCATCGCCGTCGCGACCGTCTTGGTCGTCGCGATCACGGCGGCCGTGCAGCGACGCGTCGACCAGATCACCTGACTACCCGCCCCGATGGCGACACTGTGCGCGACCGGCACCTCGGCGGCCCTGCCGTCGAGGCGACGGCAGCGCGCCTTGAGGAGTGAACCCGAGCGGGGGTCGGCGAGCGTGGAGCTCGCGCTCCTGTTCCCCGCGCTCCTGCTCGTGGTCACCTCGCTCGTCCAGTACGGGCTCTGGTTCCACGCACGCTCCCTCGCACTGGCCGCGGCCCAGCACGGTGTCAGCGTCGCCCGCTCCTACGACGCCGACCACAGCACGGCGCCCGCGGCGGCACGAGCATTCGTCGACGCGCACGGCGCCGACACCCTCGTCAACGTCGCCACCACCCCGATGAGCGCCGGTCCGGGCGAAGTCGGGGTCGAGGTCACCGGACGCGCCATCTCGATCCTCCCCGGCATCCCCGGGCCGCCGGTCCGGCAGGCCGCCGAGGCACCGATCGAGCGCTTCACGACAGCAGGTGCACCATGACGGAGCCGATCTGGGACCGCGAGCGCGGGAGCGCCACGCTCGAGCTGGCGATCATCACCCCCGCGCTCCTGCTCGTGCTGGGCCTGGTCGTCGTCGGGGGCCGCGTCCAGGTCGCCTCGGGTGCCCTCGAGCACGCGGCGGCCACCGCGGCACGCGAGGCCTCCCTCATGCGCACCCGCGCCGCTGCACAGGCCGCAGCCACCGCCGCCGCAGCGCGTGAGCTCGACGGGCAGGATCTGCGCTGCGCAGCGACCAGCACGACGGTGGACACCTCCGGGCTCGCCCGTGGCGTCAGGCAACCCGCCACGGTCGCGGTCACCCTGACGTGCACCGTGTCGTTCGCCGACTTCGCACTGCCGGGGCTGCCTGGTGCGCGGACCCTGACCGCCACGGCCACCTCGCCGGTCGACCGGTTCCGCGGACGATGACCGCCCAGCCGCGCCACGTCCGGCAGCCCGACCGGGAGGCCGGGTCCATCAGCGTGTTCGTCGCGGTCGCCTCCCTTGGGCTCCTGGTCCTCATCGGCCTTGTCGTCGACGGCGGCGTCAAGATCCGGGCCGCGCAACGCGCCGACACCGTCGCCGCCGAGGCCGCACGAGCCGCCGGCCAACAGGTCGCACTCTCCACGGTCGTCGGCACGCAGACGGTGCGGGTCGACCGACAAGCCGCCGTCAACGCAGCCAACGCCTACCTCGCCGCCGCCGGACTGCCCGGAACCGTGCAGATCAGCCCGGACGGCACCGCCGTCGAGGTCACTGTGACCACGACCGCGCCCACGGTGTTCGTCTCGCTCATCGGCATCCCGAGCGTGACCGCCACCGGCTACAGCGAGGCCCGCCTCATCCACCGCATCTCCGCGGAGCAGCCATGACCCCCACCTACACGCCCGCCCCTCCCCGACCTCGCACCATCGGGGACCTAGCCCGGGGCCTCAGCGCGGTCCTCGCGCTGGTCGGGTTCGTCGTCGGGGTCCCGCTCCTGCTCGCCGTCATCGCCCCGCTGCGCCTCCCGCAGGCCTGGCCGACTTGGGATGCGATCGGCGAAGCCCTGCTCCGACCGGATGAGGGCTCGCTGCTGCTCGGGCTCCTGGCCGTCATCGCATGGATGGGCTGGGCCGCGTTCACTGCAAGCGTCGTCATCGAGGCCGTCGCCAGCGTGCGCCACGTGTCCGCGCCGTCGCTGCCGCTCCTGATCGGGGCTCAACGCCTCGCCAGCACACTTGTGACGACCGCCGGGCTGCTGCTCACCACGGCCGCACCCGTCACTGGGTCCAGCGCCGGCACGCCACCCGTCATCGCGAGCGCGCCGACCTCGGCGGAGGACAACTCCTCAATGACGGGTACGTCGAAGGCGATGACGGGTTCCTACCGCGAAGTGACGGAGGCGGGCGCGACGATGACGGATTCGTCATCCGACGCACCGACCGCGTCGCCGCTGACAACGCCGTCCCCTGCGGTCCAGGAGGAGATCGGCGTCGGGCGGGCGCCGAACTACCCGGTCATCACCGTCGAGCGCGGTGACACCCTGTGGTCGCTCGCCGAGCGCCACCTGTCCTCCGGACACCGCTACACCGAGATCCGCGACCTCAACCTCGGCCAACCCCAGCCCGACGGCCAGACCCTCACCGACAGCCACTGGATCTACCCCGGCTGGCACCTGCGACTCCCCGCCGACGCGGTCAACCTCCCGGTCGTCTCGGCGGGGAATCAGGCGAGCGCTGGTCTCCCCGCGGCAGCGCTGACGCCCTATGAGGTCGTCCCCGGCGACACGCTGTGGGACATCGCCGCCACACACTTGGGCGACGGCGCGCAGTACCCCGCAGTCTTCGACCTCAACGCCGGCGTTCCGCAAGACGACGGCCGGGCGTTGAGCGATCCCGACCTCATCCACCCTGGCTGGAAGCTGACCCTCTCGGCACTCGACCTTACGGCCGACGGGCAGCCCCTCTCCGCCATCGAAGCACCGGTTCTGGCCGCTGCACCGCCGACACACGCTAGTGACCGACCACTACCGCTCAGAGAGCAACAGCGGGGACCGGATGGCTTGCCCTCGCCGGAGTCCGTGCCGCCGACCGAGGACGAACCATCTGTGCCGCGGGGCCACACCCGGGAACGTGACGGCAGCGAGAGCCACAGTCCGAGCGACGACGCAGAGCCGGCCTCGTCGGTCCCCCAGCTCGTCCTGGGCCTCACCGCCTTCGCGGCTGCCGGCGTCATCGGGGAGCTCGCCCGGCGCCGCCGCCTTCAACACCGCCGACGCCGCACCGGCGAACGCATCCCGCTCCCGACCCCTGGAACCCCAACCGACGAAGCCGAACGAACTCTCCGCACAGCCACCACCCCGCTGTCGATCCCTCAGTTCAAGGCCGCCCTGTTTAACCTCGCCACCCGCGCCTACGGCGCCGAGCGGGACCTCCCCCGCATCACCACGCTCCACCTGAGCGACACGCGCCTTGAGCTCCACCTCGCCGACGACGATCCCGAACCGCTCGAGCCTTTCACCGCAGACGGTCCCCGCCTCTGGACCGCCACTACCGCCACCTTGGCGGACGACGTCCCGCTCGACGACGACCCCGACCGGCCCGAGCCATACCCCGCACTTGTGACCGTCGGACACACCGCCGACGCCACCGTCATCGCCAACCTCGAAGCGGCCGGCACCCTTTCCGTCATCGGCGACCCCGACGCCGCCCACGACACCATTCGCGCGATCGTCACCGAGCTCGCCACCAGCGATTTCACGGGCCGCGTCGGTGTCGTCACCGGGCGCGAGTTCGCGGCGCTCGCTGCGACGTCCGACGCCGCGCGCCTGCACTGCGTCGATACGACGGCGCTCCCTGCCGAGCACGCCGAGCGAGCCCGGTCGATCGCGGCGGTGCTCGGGGCCAACGGCGTGGACGACACCCTCCAAGCCCGATCGGACCGCACCGCCACCGACACCTGGCTGCCCGTCGTCTACCTCGACACCTCCGGACACGAAGGTTGGCGCCCACCGACGCCCTGGTCCGGATCGGTCCTGCTCACCACACGCTCGCTCGACGGCTCTTGGACGCTCAGGGCGGAGGCCGACGGCTCTTGGACGCTCAGGGCGGAGGCCGACGGCTCTGCCACGCTCGAGCCAGCAGGGACGGAGCTCACGGTGTCTCGGCTGACCGCGGAGGACCTGGCTCGGATCGCTGACCTACTGGCGACCGCGGAAGCAGGCTCTGCTCCGCTGTCGGGGCTCGACGCGCAGTCGAGCGACGTCGACGACAGCGAATCCGCCCACGCGCTGGCGGCGATCTCAGCCCCGGACGCACCCTCGCGTGCAGGCATGGGTACCGGCACAGAACTTCGCATCAACGTTCTGGGTCCCATCGAGGTCCTCGGACTACCCACCGGAGCCCGCCCGCTCGGCAAGCGCTCGACCGAGCTCCTCGTCTACCTCGCGCTGCGCGGTAGGGCGACCGGCCCTGAGCTCGACGACGTCCTCTGGCACGGGCGACGCGTCGACAACCAGACCCGCAACAGCCTCATCTATCGAACCCGCCAACGGGTCGGAGCTCACAACCTCCCACCCGTCGACGCCGACGGCCACTACCACCTCGGCCCCGACGTGACCTGCGACTGGAACTACTTCCGGCGCCTGGCAGAGAGAGGGCTCGCGACCGGCACAGACGAGGTTCAGGCGCTGCGGGAAGCCCTCGAGCTCGTGCGCGATCGCCCGCTGTGTGGGATCGCCGGTAGCGAGTACAGCTGGGCCGAGCACGACACACAGCAGATCGTCGCCGCGATCATCGACGTCGCGCACATCCTGTCGAGACGACTCCAAACCCTCGGTGACTCCCGGGGGGCGATCCTGGCGGCCACGCGTGGTCTGCTCGCCGAGGCCTGCTCCGAGACGCTCTACGACGACGCGATCGGCGCCGCGAAGGCGCTCGGGGACGGGGAGGTAGCCGAGCGGTTGTCCGTCCGACTTCGCGCCACGCTGGAAGAGCTCGATCCGGAGTACGCCTAGAGCGTGTCTCGCAGTAGTCAGTGCTGGTTGCCCTGATGCTGGTGCCCCACCGTCCGCACACGCGATTCTGATCGTGATGGCCGCCTGGGCTGTCGTCCCCCTCGCGGCGCCCGTCGTCTCGCTGCAGCGACGCGACGCCTGACGCTCTCCGTCTCGGAGGTCCCAAGGAGCCGAGGACATGGCTGCGGAGAATTTCGCCGTCACCGAGCACCTGGTGCTGCGCCCGATGGCGAGCGGCGACGCCGCGGCCCTGGCGGCGTACCGCAGCGATCCGATGCAGGCCCGCTACCAGTCGTGGGAGACGCCCTACGCAGTGGACACCGCCCAGGCGCTCACCGCCGAGATGCGCGATGTGCGGTTCGCGCAGCCCGGCTCCTGGCTCCAGGTCGCCATCGAGTCCGCCGGGCGGCTGATCGGCGACGTCGCGGTCCGCGTCGACGGGGACGATCCCCGTCAGGCCGAAGTCGGGTTCACGCTCGCGGCTGACGCGCAAGGCCGCGGGTTCGCCACGGAGGCACTGCGCGCGGTCATTCCGCTGCTGTTCACCGAGCACGGCATGCACCGGATCACCGCGGTCTGCGACACCCGCAACGACCGCTCCGTGGCACTACTCGAGCGCGTCGGCATGCATGCGCCGCGAAGCGCACCACCGGAGATCCGCTTGGTGGAAAGGCGAGTTGACTGACGAGTACGTGTACGCCGTCCTCGCCGAGGAGTGGCGGGACGAGGAGCCTGAGGCCACTAGGTTGAACCCGCCGTCGGGACGTGGGGTGACCTGCACGTCCCACGGCTTCACGGACAGGGCGACGGGGACCGCGCCGCGGCAGCGGGCGGCCGTCGGTCATCTTCGTCAGGGTGGGCTTGCCGAGGAACGGTTTTAACCCGGTCAGGTAGCAGCCGGGGTTCTGGTCCTCGAGCTTCCCGGCGACCTTGTCCCCGTCGGCGGGCTTGGTCCCGCGCGCCAGGCCCAACTCGACGGCGTCCTTGGTCTTCGCGGCGGCGGTGACCTCGGTGATGGCGCCGGGTGGCGACTGCGACCCGCTCGGCCGGGGCGATGTGCTGGATCTCGAACCCGTCGCCGTGCTTCTGGGCGATCAATCTGACCAGCGCAGTGCGGTGGCGGGCAGGGGCGAACCCAGGCGGCAGCTTGACGCTGATCCGCTCGATGGAGCTCGTGCTCGCCATGCCCACCCTGCGCCTGTCCGCCAGGGACCATGCGCAGAACATCCGGAGCCCCCGACCGCGGGTGTGCGGCGGGGGCTCCAGTGCGCGCGGTCAGGCGATCGGTACGAGCACCTCGACGGTCTTCGTCGCGGCGCCGTTGACCTTCGCGGAGCCGTCGTAGACGGCGGTCAGCTGGTGCGTGCCGGGCGCGAGGTCGACGACCACGACGCCCTTCCTGAAGCGACGGGACACCAAGCGATCACTGTGGGGTTGACCGGCACCTAGCATCGCAGGCGGCGTACCCCGGTGCAGAGGTTCACCGTAGGTGTCGGGGTTCAGCGCCCCAGCTCGACCTATAGGTCCTGCCGGACCTGGGGGCCAGGCCCGCGCATCGACTTGGCGCGCGGCGACGCGGCCACAGCTGCGGCCGGTGCGGCCGCGAAGCCCTTGTCTGCGACGAGACGCGCCTCGACGATCTCGACATCGACGCCTGCGCGCTCGAGCCGGTCCGCGAGCTCGCTTCGCCGTTCGGCGCTGTCGTACAGCGCGACGCCGGCCGCATCGCCGGTTGGGTCGTGGTCGGTGAGGATCGCGACTGCGGTGAGCTCGTCGGCGCGCGAAGCCCGGCGGGCGCGGTCAGCATCGACCGCGGCTCCCGCGAAACCCGCGGCCTGCTCGACATGAACCGGCGAAACAGACGTGTCTTCACGAGCTGGCACGTCGCTACGCCGCGCCCCGCGGCGGTACGGGTCTCGCAGGTCGGCGCGCTCTGCACGGGCGGTGCTCGAGTCCACCGGCGCAGCCACCTCGAGGTCAACACCGTAGCGAGTCTGCGCCTGCGTCCGGATGGTCTGCGCCGCGGCGGCGGCGTCCTTATCCAGCGGTGCCCACGCGGTTGCGACCGTCCAGGCGCGAGCGATGTCCTGCTGGGTTGCCTTGTCCCACCAGTCCTCGTGGGCGACGACGGCGAGCTCGGCGCGGGCGGCCGCCCGCTCGGCGGCCACTCGCTGCTCGAGGTCGCGGGCGCGTTCCTCGGCGCGGGCCTGCGCCTCGCGGCGCTCGTCGGCGACCATTCGCCGCAGCGGCTCGGCGACCTGGCTGGCCACCATCACCGCGGCCCGCGCGCTCTCGTCGAGGAGCTCCTCGACCCCATCACTGTCGACCATCGCGCTCACCCATCACTTCCCCCTGCATTGGCTCACCGCGACGTACGCCGGCGGTGATCTGACCTGACCTACCGTTCGTGCCCCGCGCCGCCCTGGTCGAGGGTCGGGGCGGTGTGCACGGCCTCCCGGGCCGGCTCAAGGGTGTTCGGGACCGGAGACCCGATCGCCGTGGCGGGTGCCTGCCCGGTGGACGCAATCCGTCGCGCCAGGGCGACGTCGCTCTCCGGCACCAGACGCCCGTGGGCGTCAATGGCCGGCAGCCCGGCCGCGATGGTCGCGAGCTGCCCACGCACGGCGCGCTCGATCTGCGCGGCGGCTTGCGCCGGCCCGATGGCCCGGTGCGCCTCGTACTGGGCGGGGGTCAGGTTCACCATCTGCCGGAACATCACCGCCTGCGCGGTCTTGGACTGCCCGCCGTGTGCCGCGGCGAGCAGCATCCAGGACGCGCCCTTCACCGCCGCCGACGGTGACGCCTTCGGCACGCGGCTGGGCCGGGTGGTCCCGAACCGGGCCAGGGCATCGGAGGTCGCGGCGAACGGGCCGGGCACGGGCTCGACGCGGGTCGACCAGGCGGCGAACGCGCCGGAGGTCTCCCGGGCGACCCGCGCCCACGTCGCGGTGTCGTCGACCGGACCGCACGCAACCGGTCGCGCAGCTGGCCGATCTCGCGCGCGTACTGCTGCCACAGCTCGGGGTCCGGCTCGGCGTGCTCGCGCCCCGGGGCGACCGGGCGCTGACCGCGGCGGGCGGCCTTCCACTCCGCGACCGCCTCGGCCACCGCGGCGGCCGCGGCTGTTCGCGATCTCGAGGCCGGCCCAGGTGCGTTCACAGAAGAGCTCGCGCTCGAACTCCGCCAGCGCACCGAACACCGACAGCACCATCCGGCCCGACGCGGTCGTGGTGTCCATCGCCTCGTGCAGCGACTGCAGACCCACGCCAGCGGCGGCGAGCTGCTCCACGACGTCGAGCAAGTGCCGCAGCGACCGGCCAAGCCGGTCCAGCCGGTCCAGCCGCACCACCACGAGCGTGTCCCCGCGCTGGAGCACCTTGGTCAGCGGTTGCTCGAGCACCGGACGCGCGGTGTACGCACCCGAGGCGGTCTCGAGCCACACCCGCTCGACCCCGGCAGCGCGCAGTGCCTCCTACTGCGCGTCCGTCGACTGCCCCGCCGTCGACACCCGGGCGTACCTGACCTCATGACCCACGCCGCTCCCCCGCCTCGGATGCCTCACAATCCATCGTCACGAGCACATTCAACAGCGGACTAAAGTACGGCGGTTTCGTACAGGCTTTCGGTGGCCGCTTCGATGAATCTTCTAAGTTGTTGCGCGGGCCGCTGACGAGCCAAAACGCCTCTCACGAGGCTTGACCCGCGGCCTCCCCGGATGCGTCTCACAGGGGCGTACTAGACGCTCGTTCAAGTGCGGGCTCCCGGCCTCAGATCGGTGTGGGCGCCGATGTGCTCCGTCCGTGCTCACGCGTGAGAGGCGCGATACGAGAACTACTCGAGTGTAACGCCGACGTCGGCCTCATCAACTCACCTCTGCCACGACCTGTCACACCTCGCCCCCTATCCTGCGCGCTTCGCCCCCGTTGAACACTCTATACTCCGTGGAGCACCCCTTCCGTCCGAGGCCCCGCGCATCTACAGCCGGGCAAAAGGCGCGCAAAACCATACGCGCGCTGCCCGTAGGGGCTGCGATTTCGATTGATTCGGCACACGTAGCGGAGTACACCTGATAGGGAGCTAGGCGACTTCCTAGCCCACGCCCGCGCGCCTCACCGTAGCCATCACCAAGGAGGCAAGATGGACCCCCGGTCCGGATGGTTCCACGTTCGCCCCAACTTGACTTTCTACCCAGGCGTCGAAGTGGCTCTGGTGGAACCATTCGAGGGTCATGTTGACCTCTTTGTCACAGACCGCGATGGCGAGGTATGGTCTGCCCCATTCTCAGCAGCGACTGGATGGGACCCCTGGTTCCGGATCCCCGGCAGGCCGAATGCGCACCCGGGCGCTCCGGTCACAGGGCTACTCGCAAAAGAATCCACACAGTCGATACCCGCCAAACACCGCCACCTTGACATCTTCGTGACCAGTGCGGACGGAATCATCTGGACGACTTATTTCCACGAGTTCCGGAACACGCCCAATACAAACGTTTGGAAAGATTGGCTCTCGCTAGACACTAGTGTCAGAATGGCGCCAGGCGCGAAAGTCTTCGCGATTGAGCCCTTCGAGGGTCACGTCGATCTATTCACAACCGGGCCCGACGGAGCCATCTGGACCGCGTTCTTTGCCACGTCTGACGACGGCGCGGTCAATGGCTGGAGCCCGTGGATACCAATCCATCATGAGCAGCATGAGGTCCGAACTCATCCGGGTGCGACCGTATCAGCACTAAGTTCGCCTGACGGAGATCGCGTCGACCTCTTCGCCACCGATACACGAGGCACAGTGTGGACCACCTACTATGACGTTTCCGGTGGTTGGCGGCATTGGTCACCAATTCCGCACGGTGACGCAACGGTCAAAATGCACCCGAGGGCGACAATAACAGCTATCGCCGCCGATTCTGAGGGGCGCCAAACCTTCCTCTTCACCACGGATACGAATGGCGTTGTCTGGTCGTCATTCGCGACTGACCACGGGGCGTGGACTGCCTGGTCCGCTATCCGGCCCCAAGAGTTCATCACCGGACCCGGAGCGAAAGTTGCTACGCTCTCACCCTTCGAGGGGCACATTGACATCTTCGCGACTCGCGCCGACGGCACCGTGTGGTCAACGTTCCGCGAAAACGACGTCTGGCAACCATGGTTCCCTATCGGCTCGAATCAGTTTCGCATTGATCCAGGCGCTACCATCACCGCTTTTTCCCCATACGAGGGGCACGTCGACATCTTCGCCACGGCGACAGACGGCACCGTATGGACAGCGTTCTTTGACGCTAACACGGGTTGGCGCGATTGGTTCGGCTTGACATCGGAGCCCATCTTCAAGGGCCCAGTTAGTAGCCTGGCTCCTTACGCAGAACATGCAGACCTCTTTGCCACCGACATCACGGGCACGGTGTGGTCCACCTTCCGCGAAGGTGACGGTCAATGGCAGAGATGGGTTCCTATTGGAGCTGGCGTAAAGATGCACCCCGGCTCAGCCGTTACGCCGCTGCGCCCGTTCGAGGGTCACGTCGACCTGTTCGCGATGAGTGCCGACGGGGTTGTCTGGACGACCTACTTCGAAGATGGTCAAGGCTGGCGCGAGTGGTATCCCATCCGTCCCGAGACTGCCAGGTTCGGCCCGGGTGCAACCGTTGCTGCCGTCAGCCCTCGCGAAGGGCGCGTCGACATCTTCGCTGTTGCAGACGGCATCGTATGGACCACCGCCTTCGACGCGGACTCACAGGACGTCGGCTGGGGCCCCTGGGAACAGGTCGATCGCGATAGGCTCCGGGTGGCCCCGGAATCCCGCATCACCGCTATCGTGCCCTTCACCGGCCACATCGACCTCTTCGTGGTCGGCGCGCACGCAGAAGATCCCACTGGAGCCGTCGATGTATGGACCACCTTCCGCGACGAAGGCGCTGCGTGGCATCAATGGTTCACCCCCTCCCCTGTGTCGTTCGGGCTGCTCCCAGGGACAACGGTTGCTGCCCTCACGCCATTTGAGGGTCACGTCGACGTGTTCGCCGTAGACGCCACTGGAGCGGTTTGGAGTACATTCTTCCAAGACGGATCGTGGCGCGCATGGTTCACCATCCACGAAGAACACAGGATGCATCCCGGCGCTAACATCTCCGTACTTTCCCCTCGCGAAGGCCGCGTGGACATATTCACAACAACATCCGATGGCACAGTGTGGCGAACGTGCTTCACCAACGAAGAGGCCGTTTGGCGCCCTTGGTCCTCTCTAGACACGCCGGCCGGTCTCGATGGCAACGCAAGAACAACAGCTTTGCTGATGGTCGGCGACCACACTGCCGTATTCGCAACCGGCCAGCAGGGACAGATATGGGTGACCAGGCTAAAAGCTGAAAGCCTCTGGCCTACCTGGTTCACAATTGGGACTCAGCAGTTCGCCCCTGGAGCTACCGTGACCCCCTCGAGGCCCTTCCCTGGACACGTTGATCTATACGTCACCGACGGCGCAGGGATGGTGTGGTCCACGTACTATGAGCCGGAGTCAGGATGGATTTCCTGGTTTCCCATCTCGGGAAAACAGATGCACCCCGGCGCGGAAGTCACGCTGTGCCAGCGGTCGGAGCGACGAGTCGAGCTCTATGCGAGCGCAAGCGACGGCACCGTGCTTACTACTTCCTTCGATGCGGATCAGGGGGTGTGGGCCCCATGGGTCGCGGTGCACGGAGACAGAAAGATGCACCCTGGAGCACGCATCACCCTCCTTCTCGATGGCGGTGGTGCTGGCCTGGACGAACTGTTCGCGATTGACGCGAATGGTTATGTCTGGACGGCCCGCTTTGACGAGGCCGGAAAATGGTGGGCGCCATGGTCTGAAGTGAACGTCGACGCGGCTGTTCGAATGGCTCCTGGAGGAGCCATAACGGCCGAGCGATACTCAGCAAGCGCCTCCTTGTTTACCACCGACCTCAACGGACTTGTTCACGGGACCTTTCGCGACGACGCCGACGCGGGTGGTTGGCATCGATGGGAGTCACTGCACTCCGAGCTCAAGGCAGTGGCTGGCTCAAAGGTTGGCGTCACATCCTCCACCATTAATGTGGCTAGTCCCGATGGGCGTTGGCGCCTGGCCTACACCAGCATGGTTGACCGGTCTTCCTGGTCAGTTTGGACGGCGCCTCCTCTTCCGAGGAACCAGAAAGTTGCTTCCGTTCGCAGCCGATACACCGATGACACCGGTTATCGCCTTTATCCTGACTCGGATTATGTCATCGACTCCGATGGTACGGTTTGGAAGTTTTTAGGCAAGCGGTTCGCTCAAAGGCAGGACATGGGATTTCCTTGGGCTTCTTCCACGGGATCGGCGCTCGATCCAATCTGCGAACTGACTGCGCAGGTCTTGGACGAGACGATCGACGCTGACGGGAACGATCACACGTGGGCCACACACTTCAACCTATTCGGAACGGACCGATCCGGTCGGGTTCGGTCGACGTGGTGGAAGGAGTGGACGCCCGATCCCAGAGGATTCAATTGGGGCGGGTTGTGGGACCTCGTCTCGCTCGGGCTCTTCGCGTCCAACAGTAGCTAATTCTCGCTGTGCTTCTGGAGCAGGGTCGAGCGGAGTCCCGAGTTGAGGGTCCGTCGGAAGTGCCGGACGAGGTGGCGCCGTCGTCGCGCCACCCGACACGGACCTCCACTCGCGCCGACCACGAGACGAAGCCCTGCCAGGGCCGACGCGTCCGCGGTGCATTCATGCGTACATGCTTCCACGGCGGTTGGGAGACGCGTGCCAGGGCAGCTATACCCAATGGTCGGAGGCTCTAGATCGGGAGGCTCTAGATCGCCGGCAGCCCGGGCGACGACGGCATCGTCGACGATGCCCCCTACCCGCGAAGTAGTTATGGCAGGGTGCTCACGATGGGCCGCCACAACAGCAGGCCGTCCTCGGGCCGGGATGAGCCCAGCGACCATGTTCGTTCGCTGGGCGAGTACGACAGGACATCGGCCATGCCATCGCCGGTGAAGTCCGCGACGCAGGTGACGTGCCCGTGCACGACCTCGCCGTACTTGGTGGTGTTGAGCACGACAGACCATTGGAGACGGGTTCCCTCGGACGCGCCACGCCACCAGTGCTGGGTGTCGGGTGCGTAGAACAGCACGTCGGTCCTGCCGTCGCCGGAGAGATCGGCGGTCCAAATGGGTCGTCGCGCGTCCCCGAGTGAGCCGAACTCGGCGGTGTCCGCGACAACGACCC
>NZ_BJLR01000029.1 GCF_006538745.1 Cellulomonas cellasea
ACCCCCGCGTGAGCGACACCACCCACGAGCCGGTCGACACCCACACGGCGTCGACCGGCCCGAGGTCACTGCGTGTCCCGCGACCGACGCACGTGCGGCAGCCGCCGCACGTCCCGCAGCGGGCGCGCGTCGCACGGTCGCGGGAGCTCGCGCGCCTCGCGCCGTTGCCGCAGGTCAGGCTGCGCGGCAGGGTGGCCGCATGACCCACGCGCCGCACGCCGCCCCGACGGTCGCAGGCCGCGTGCTCTGGGTCGACGCGTCCGCGGGCGTCGCGGGCGACATGCTCCTCGGTGCGCTCGTCGACGCGGGCGTCCCGCTCGACGTGCTGCAGGCCGCCGTCGACGCGGTGATCCCGGGCTCCGTGCGGCTCACGGCGGCGACCGTCACCCGTGCCGGGCTGCGCGCCACCAAGGTCGAGGTCGACGTGCTCGTCGACGACCCGCCGCACCGCACGTGGTCGACGATCCGCGGCCTGCTCGGCGACGCGGACCTCGACCCGGCCGTCCGCGCCGCGGCCCTGGCGGCGTTCGCTCGCCTCGCCGACGCCGAGGGCCGCGTGCACGGCGTCCCGGCCGAGGACGTGCACTTCCACGAGGTCGGTGCGCTCGACGCGATCGCGGACGTCGTCGGCTCGTGCGCCGGGGTCGCGAGCCTCGGCGCGGCGCGCGTCGTCGTCTCGCCGGTCGCGCTCGGCTCGGGCACGATCGACGCGCACCACGGGACCCTGCCGGTGCCGGCACCCGCCGTGCTCGAGCTCGCGCGCGGCTGGGACGTCCTCGCGGGCGGCCGGGGTGAGCTCGCGACACCGACGGGCCTCGCGCTCGTGACGTCGCTCGCCTCGGCGTCGGGACCGCTCCCCGCGATGCGCGTCGAGCGCACGGGGGTCGGCGCGGGCACCCGGGACCGGCCCGACCGCGCGAACGTCGTGCGGATCGCGCTGGGGACCGAGGCCGTCGTCCCCCCGCACGCCGACGTGCGCACCCGGCAGGAGCCGGCCGTCGTGCTCGAGACGAACGTCGACGACCTCGACCCGCGGTTGTGGCCGGGGGTCCTCGCGCGGCTCCTCGCCGCCGGTGCGTCCGACGCGTGGCTCACGCCCATCCTCATGAAGAAGGGCCGCCCCGCGCACACCCTCCACGTCCTGGCCGACCCGCTCGCGGCCGACGCGCTGCGCGAACTGGTGCTGGCGCACACGACGACGCTCGGGATCCGCACGAGCACCGTCACGAAGGACGTGCTCGACCGCGCGTGGGTGTCCGTCGACGTTCCGCTCGGCGCTCCGAGGGAGAGCAGCCCCGTGCGGATCAAGGTCGGGCACCGGGGGGGCGTCGTCGTCCAGGCGATGCCGGAGTTCGAGGACGTCGCGGCCCTCGCCGACGCGACCGGCGTGCCGGTCGCCCAGGTGCTCACGGCCGCGCACGCGGCCGCCGCTGGCGCCAGGCTCCTCGCCGGAGTGCCCTGGGACGAGACGCAGACGCCAGCCGTCGGGACCTCGTCCGCCGACGACGCCGCGACGCGCTGAGCCGACCCACGCCTCCCGGGCCGCCTCGAACGCCGGGCCTCAGCCCGCGTCCCCCCACGGCGCCGCGATCTGCGCCGCGAGGTGCCCCGCGCCGTACCCGTTGTCGATGTTGACCACCGCGACGCCGGGCGCGCAAGCGTTGAGCATCGTCAGCAGCGGCGCAAGCCCCTCGAACGCCGCGCCGTAGCCGACCGACGTGGGCACCGCGACGACGGGCGCCTCGACGAGCCCCGCGACGACGCCGGGCAGGGCACCGTCCATCCCGGCGACGACGACGAGCGCACGCGCGGACCGCACGAGGTCGAGGTGGCCGAGCACGCGGTGCAGCCCCGCGACGCCGACGTCCACGACCGTCTCGACGGGCCGTCCGAGGTGCCGGGCCGTGAGCGCGGCCTCCCGTGCGACGGGGAGGTCGGACGTGCCGGCGGCGAGCACCACGACGAGGCCCCCGGTCGGCTCGGGCGGCTCCCCCGGCCACGCGACGAGGCGGGCGTCGGCGTCGTGCACGGCGTCGGGGAGCTCGGCGAGCAGCACGCCGACCTGGGCGTCGGTCACGCGCGTGAACAGCGTGCGCGCCGCGCGCCCACGGACCTGGGCGGCGATGACGCGCACCTGCTCGACGGACTTCGACTCGCACAGCACGGCCTCGGGGAAGCCTCGGCGCTGCGCGCGGTCGTGGTCGAGCTCGACGAAGTCCGCGAGCGCCGGCGGCGGCGCCCAGCGCTCAGGCACCGCGCACGCCGACGAGCGGGAGCGTGAACGCGCCGGACTGCACGCCGGCGAGGTCGAGCGCGACGAACCGGAAGCCCGCGGAGCGGACGGCCCGCCACACCTCCTCGCGCAACGCGTCGCCGACGACGGCCGCGAGGTCGCGCACCGGGACCTCGAGCCGGGCAACGTCGCCGTGGTGCCGCACGCGCAGGTCCCCGAGCCCGAGGCGCCGGAGCTCGGCCTCGGCGGCCTCGACCTGCGCGAGCTTCTCGGGCGTGACCTCCTCGAAGTGCGGGATCCGCGACGCGAGGCACGGCGCCGCGGGCTTGTCGGCGGACGGCAGCGCGAGCACGTGCGCGACGCGGCGGACCGCGGCCTTGTCGAGGCCGGCGTCGGCGAGCGGGCGCAGCACCCGGTGTGCGGTCGCGGCGCGCGAGCCGGGCCGGTCGGGGCGGCGCGCGTCGTCGGCGTTCTCGCCGTAGGCCACGGCGGTCAGGCCGTGCGCGGCGACGACGTCGGCGCCGATGCGCGTGAACAGCTCGTCCTTGCAGAAGAAGCAGCGGTCGGGACCGTTGCGGCGGTACTCGGGGTTGTCGCCCTCGTGGGTCTCGACCTCGACGAGCGGCGCGCCGACCACCCGGGCGACGTCGTGCGCCGCGGCCCGCTCGTCGGACGCGAGGCTCGGCGAGACGCCCAGCACGGCGACGACGCGGGCCGCGCCGAGCGCCTGCGTCGCGAGCGCGAGCAGCACCGAGGAGTCGACCCCGCCGGAGAACGCGACCCCGACGCGGCCGGAGGGCACGGCCGACCGCAGCGCCGTCATGAGGTCCTGGACCGTGTCGCGGTCCGCGTCATCGAGGAGCCGTAGCCACGGCCGCTCCACCTGCTCGGGCATCAGGCCTCCTGGACCGGGTCGGGACGGGTGGCGGCCGCGCGCTCGGAGCCGCGCCTCGCGACCCGGACGACCCTAGCCGCGCTGGAGTCGTGGGGCAGCGGGTGCGCCGCCCGGGACCGGCGCCGCGTGCGCGTCATGACGTGCGGGTCCAGCGGCGGCGCAGCGCGTGCGCGGCGGCCTTGGGCTGGCGGTCCCGGGTGAACACGCCCTTCTTGTTGCCGCCGACGCGCATGACCCCGGAGGACGTCTGGAAGTCGGCGAAGTTCCAGACCTGCTCGCCGACGACGGCGTCGACGCTGTCGAACACGCGGTGGTTCATGTCGAGGTGCTCGACCTGGTACTCCTCGGTCCACGGAGTCGGCGTCACCGAGTGCAGGCCGGGCACCGTGTCCGCCCCGTACTCCGTGATGATGATCGGCTTGCCGTCGCCCGCCCACGCCTCGAGCTCCTCGCGCCACGCGGCCTCGGCGGCGACGAGGTCGCCGCTCTGGACGTACCAGCCGTAGTAGCGGTTGAGCATGAGGACGTCGCCGAGCTCGGACACCTGGCACTTCCCGTGCGGGGCGAGCATGACGTTGACGAAGCCGACCGGCCGCGTCGGGTCGAGCTCGCGGGTGAGGGCGAACAGCGGCTCGAAGTACGCGCGGGCGGCGTCCGTGTCGGACTCGGGCTCGTTGGCGATCGACCAGAGCACGACGCTCGGGTGGTTCTTGTCGCGGGCGACGAGCTCCCGGATCGCCTGCGCGTGCACCTCACGGGACCGGTCGTTGACGGTCTCCGGGGAGAACGTCGTGTAGCCCTGGGTGCCGAAGATCCCGCCGGCGAGGCCCATGTTCTGCCCGACGGCCGCGACCTCGTCGATCACGACGACGCCGTGGCGGTCCGCGTAGTCGTACACCTCGTCGGCGTACGGGTAGTGCGACGTGCGGAACGAGTTGGCCCCGACCCAGTCGAGCAGCGCGAAGTCGTGCACGAGGAACGCGTCGTCGTGGCCCTTGCCCCGGACGGCGCTGTCCTCGTGCTTGCCGAAGCCCGTGAAGCGGAACGGCTCGCCGTTGATGAGGAACTCGATCCCGCGGACCTCGACCGTGCGGATCCCGACGGTCTGGAGGTAGCTGTCGAGCGTCGCGCCGTCGTCGCCGACCAGCTCGACGTCGAGCTCGTGCAGGTACCCGTCGCCGGGGGCCCACCGGTGCGCGCCGGCGACGCGCAGCTCGCCCTGCTCGCCCTCGCCGGTCGCGACCACCCGGCGCTCGGCGTCGCGCAGCGTGACCCGCGTCGTGCGCGCGGCGTCGCCGGCGGACTCGACCGAGTAGCGCACGACGCCCGTCGACCCGTCGAGGTCCGTGACCACGGTGACGTCGCGGACGTACGTGGCCGGCGTCGCGTAGAGCCACACCGCGCGGTGCAGCCCCGCGTAGTTGAAGAAGTCGTGGAAGTAGCGCTGCCGGCGTCCGTGCGGGGTGTCCTCGACGACGCCCGGCGGGATGGTCTCGAACGTGAGCTCGTTGTTGACGACCGCGGTGACCCGCAGCTCCTCGCCGGGCACCGCGAGGTGCGTGACGTCGGCCTCGAACGGCGTGTACCCGCCCTCGTGCTCGGCGACCTGCGTGTCGCCGACCCACACGACGGCCCGGTGCGTCGCGGAGTCGAAGCGGAGCACGACCCGCTCCCCCGCCCACCCGCGCGGCACCCGCACGGTCGTCTGGTACCAGGCGTCGCCGACGTGGTCGCGCACCGCGGCGTCGGCGAGCACGTCGTTGTAGCTCGCGGGCACGGGCACGTCGACGGCGTCGTCGAGCTCCCCGGCGAACCAGCGGTCCCCGCGGCCCGCACCCGCCGCGTCGAGGCGCAGCCGCCACAGGCCCGTGAGGGACTTGCGCTCACGGGTGCGGGTGTCCTGGGGGCGGAGCATGGGTGCCTCCTCTGGCCGGCGTGCCGGCGGGGCGGTTGCGGGCGGTGCGTCCACCCATTCACCGCCCGTGCGCGCCGCCGCGACAAGCGGTTGCCGTCGGTTGTCGCCGACCGTACGGTGCACGTATGCCCGGTGATCAGGGCCCGCAGCGCCGCGGACCGACGATCTACGACGTGGCCCGCGAGTGCGGCGTCGCCCCGTCCACGGTCTCGCGGGCCTTCTCCCGGCCGGGTCGCGTCAACGCGGAGACCGCGGCACGCATCCGGGCGGTCGCCGAGACGATGGGCTACCGCGCGAACCCGCTGGCCCGGGCCCTGCCGACGGGGCACACGTCGCTGCTCGCGCTCATCGTCTCCGACGTCACCAACCCGTTCTTCTTCGAGATCATCCGCGGCGCGGAGCAGGCGGCTGCGGCGGCCGGGTACACCGTCCTCGTCTCGGACGTGCAGGAGTCGGCGCAGGCCGAGCGACAGGCGCTCGACCGCGTGGTGCCGCTCGTCGAGGGGGTCGTGCTCGCGACGTCGCGCATGTCGGACTCGACGATCCGCGTCATGGCCAAGCAGCGCCCGACGGTCGTGCTCAACCGGGTCCTGACCGAGGTGCCGAGCGTCGTGACCGACAACTCGCGCGGCATGCGCCGGGCTGTCGAGCACCTCGGCGAGCTCGGCCACCACACCGTCGCCTACGCCGCCGGGCCGGAGGCGTCGTGGGCCGACGGGATGCGGTGGCGGAGCATGCGCGAGGCCGGCTACGAGCTCGAGCTCAAGGTCCGTCGCCTGGGCCGGTTCGAGCCGACCGTGCGCGGAGGCCTGGACGCCGCGCACGCGCTCGCGCTCGCTCCCGCCACGGCGGTGGTCTGCTACAACGACCTCGTCGCGATCGGCCTCATGCGCGGCCTGTCGTCGATGGGCGCCCGGGTGCCCGCCGAGGTCAGCGTCGTCGGCTTCGACAACATCTTCGGGTCCGACTTCTGCAGCCCGCCCCTGACGACCGTCGCCGCCCCGCTGCGTGCGCTCGGGTCGCACGCGGTGCGGGCGCTGCTGCGCGAGCTCGGGCACACGACCCCGCACGCGGTGCGCGCGACGGTGCTGCCCGCCCAGCTCGTCGTGCGCGGCTCGACGGCCAAGCCCGGGCGACGGAGGCACGCCTGGACGAAGGATGCGGCGGCGCCCCCGGAGCCGGTCTCCGGACCCGCACGGGCGTCGGGGTCGGCCTCGGCGGCTGCCGCGACGGCGGCGTTCCCGTCCGCGTCGTCCGCGGCATCGGCCGCCGCGCCTGCACGGACCGGTCAGCCGGCGCACTCCCCGCCTGCCTGACGCGCCGCGTGCACGGGCCGCTCGGGCGACACACCCACCGCGCGGCTGACGGGTCGGCCGCCGCCTCGACACCGGCGTTGCCGCACGTTGCCACGCCCCGTTGCCCCGAGGGGCCGCGGAGGCGCAGGGTGGGCGGATGACAGCCCTCACGCAGCCCGCGGACCGCGTCGGCGCCCGGTCGATCGGCGGTCCCGGCCAGGTCCTCGACGACGGCACCGTCCGCGCGTTCGTCACCGAGCGCCTCGCCGAGATCGACCTCGCGGGCCGGACGCTGTGCGTCGTCGTCCCCGACGGGACGCGCAGCTGCCCCCTGCCCCTGCTGCTCGGCGCGGTGCACGAGGCGTCGACGGCCGCGGGCGCGGCGCACCTGACGTTCCTCGTCGCGCTCGGCACGCACGCCGCGATGGCCGAGCCCGAGCTCGCGCGCCACCTCGGGTACGACGCCGGCGAGGTCGCCGGGACCTACCCCGGCACGACCGTGCTCAACCACGCGTGGTGGGACGACGCGACGTTCGTGTCCGTCGGGACGATCAGCGCCGAGCGGCTCTCCGAGCTGTCCGAGGGACGTCTCGTGCGCGACGTCGACGTCCGGCTCAACCGTGCCGTCGTCGAGCACGACGTCACGCTCATCATCGGACCGGTGTTCCCGCACGAGGTCGTGGGCTTCTCGGGCGGCAACAAGTACCTGTTCCCGGGCGTCGCCGTGAAGGACGTCATCGACGTCTCGCACTGGCTCGGTGCGCTCATCAGCAGCTCGGAGATCATCGGCACGCGCGGCATCACCCCCGTGCGGGCGCTGATCGACGAGGCCGCGGCGCTCGTCCCCGGGGAGCGGTACGCGCTGTGCGTCGTCGCGCAGTCCGGCACCGGGGCGCTGCACGCCGCAAGCTTCGGGAGCCCCGAGGACGCGTGGGCCGCCGCCGCGGACGTCTCGGCCGAGACGCACGTCCGGTACCTCGACGCGCCCGTGCGCCGCGTGCTCTCGGTGATCCCCACGAAGTACGAGGACATGTGGACCGGCGCGAAGGGCTTCTACAAGGTCGAGCCGGTCGTCGCCGACGGGGGTCAGGTCGTCATCTACGCGCCGCACATCACGGAGATCTCCGTGATGCACCCGCAGATCCTCGAGATCGGGTACCACTGCCGCGACTACTTCGTGAAGCAGTGGGACCGCTTCGCGCACCTGCCGTGGGGCGACCTGGCGCACTCGACGCACCTGCGCGGCCAGGGCACCTACGACGACGTGCACGGCGAGCGGTGCCGCGTCACGGTGACGCTCGCGACGGGCATCCCCGAGGACGTGGTGCGCGCAGCGAACCTCGACTACCTCGACCCCGCCGAGGTCGACGTCGACGCGTGGGCGCAGGACCCGGGCACGCTCGTCGTCCCCCAGGCCGGCGAGGTGCTGCACCGGCTGCGCACGCCCTGACGGCCCCACCGGGCGCGGACCCGGGCGGGCGCGGGTCGCGCGATGGTGCGGTGCGCGTGCCTCCGGCGCCCGGCGACGCCAGACTCGGCACATGAGCGCACCGAGACCCTGGGTGCTGCACGTCGACCTCGACCAGTTCGTCGCGGCCGTCGAGGTGCTGCGCCGGCCCGAGCTGGCCGGGCGGCCCGTCGTCGTGGGCGGGCGCGGCGACCCGACCGAGCGCGGCGTCGTGTCGACCGCGTCGTACGAGGCGCGCGAGCTCGGCGTGCACTCGGGGCTGCCGTTGCGCGTGGCCGTCCGCAAGGCGCCCGACGCGGTGTTCCTGCCCGTCGACGGGCCCGCGTACGAGGCGGTCTCCGACGAGGTCATGACCACGCTGCGGGGGCCCGGCGTGCTCGTCGAGGTGCTCGGGTGGGACGAGGCGTTCCTCGGGGCGGCGACCGACGACCCGGAGGCGCTCGCCCGCGCCGCCCAGGACGCCGTGCTCGCGGCGACCCACCTGCACTGCTCAGTCGGGATCGGCGACACCAAGGTCCGCGCCAAGATCGCGACCGGCTTCGGCAAGCCGGCCGGGATCTTCCGGCTCACCGCCGAGAACTGGTTCGACGTCATGGGCGAGCGCCCGACGATCGAGCTGTGGGGTGTCGGCACGAAGGTCTCGCGCCGGCTCGCCGGCCTCGGCGTCCGCACGGTCGCGGAGCTCGCCGCGGCCCCGACCGACGCGCTCGTCGCGGAGTTCGGCCCCCGCATGGGGGTCTGGTACCACGAGCTCGGTCACGGGCTCGGGCCCACCACGGTCGACGACCGGCCCTGGGTCCCGCGCGGGCACAGCCGCGAGACGACGTTCCAGCAGAACCTCACGACGCCCGAGCAGGTCCGGGACGCGGTCGGCGAGCTTGCCCGAGCGGTCGTCACCGACACCGTCGAGGACGGGCGCGAGGTCCTGCGCGTCGCGCTCAAGGTCCGGTACGCGCCGTTCGAGACCAAGGTCGTGAGCCGCAAGCTCGCCGCGCCCACGCGCGACGGCGCCGAGGTCGAGCGTGCGGCGCTCGCGCTCGCCGAAGGCCTCGAGGAGCGCGAGGTCCGCCTGCTCGGGGTGCGGGCCGAGATGGTGATGCCCGACGACGCCGACCCCGCGGAGCGGACCCCGGTGCGCGGACGGATCTGAGCACGGTCCCCGGCCGGCCCGGGCCGGCCGTCAGCCGCCCGGCGCCGCGTTGCGCGCGTGGTGCGGGCTGTCCGGGTTGAGCAGCGAGTGCCGGCGCCCGTACGCGAAGTACAGGACGAGCCCGATCACGAGCCACACCCCGAAGCGCACCCAGGTCTCCCAGTGCAGCTGCAGGATCAGGAACAGCGACGCCAGCACGCCAAACGCGGGGACGAACGGCATGAGCGGGAGCCGGAACGAGCGCTCGGCGTCGGGGCGCGTCCGGCGGAACATGATGACCGCGACGCACACGACGACGAACGCCGACAGGATGCCGATGTTCGTCAGGTCCGCGACCGCCCGGATCGGGAAGACGCCCGCCAGCAGCGCCGACGCGATGCCGGCGATCCAGGTGACCCGCTGCGGCGTCCCGTGCCGGTCGACGCCCGCGAACCACGTCGGCAGCAGCCCGTCGCGGCTCATCGAGAACCACACGCGCGTCACGCCGAGCAGGAACGTCAGCATGACGGTGAGGATCGACAGCACCGCGAACACGGAGATGATGCTCGCGATCACCGGGAGCCCGACGTTGGTGAACGCCGAGGCGAAGCCCGCGGTCGGGTCGATCTCCTCGTAGCTCTGCAGGCCGGTGAGCACCAGCGTGGCCGCGACGTAGAGCAGCATCGCGATGATCAGCGACAGGAGGATCGCCTTCGGCATGTGCTTGCGGCCGTCCTGCGCCTCCTCGGCGGCGGTCGACATCGCGTCGTACCCGAAGACCGCGAAGAACACCATCGCCGCGCCGGTCAGGACCGGGCCGAAGCCGTTGGGCAGGAACGGGTCGTAGTTCGCGGTGTCGATGTAGAAGACGCCCAGCCCGATGATGAACAGGATCAGCACGACCTTGATCGCGACGGCGACGAGCTCGAAGCGCCCGAAGGTCCGCGTGCCCCGGCTCAGGATGAACGTCACGAGCAGGCAGATCAGCAACGCGGGGACGTTGACGACGCCGCCCTCCTCCTCGGGGCTCGCCGTGACGGCCGTCGGCAGCTCGAGGCCGAACCCCGCGAGGAACGCGTCGAGGTAGCCGGAGATGCCGATCGCGACGACCGCGACGATCGCGATGTACTCGAGCAGCAGGTCCCACCCGATGAACCAGCCGACGATCTCGCCGATCGCGACGTACCCGTACGTGTAGGCCGACCCGGCGCGCGGGATCATGCCCGCGAACTCCGCGTACGACAGCGCCGCCGCCGCGGACGCGAGGCCGGCGACGAGGAACGAGATCAGCACCGCCGGGCCGACCCCGGGGTTCTCCGCGTCGCCGTGCGCGACGAGCCCGGCCAGGGAGAAGATCCCCACGCCGATGATCCCGCCGACCCCGATCGCCGTGAGCTGCCACAGCCCGAGGCTCTTCGTGAGCCGGCCCGCACCGCTCTCGCTCTCCACCTCGTCCATCCGGTCGACGGGCATCCGTCGCCAGATCGAGCGCTGATCCCTCGACACGACCATGCGTGTGCTCCCCTCAAGGACCGGGCGACGCCGGAGCGTCGTCCACCGGACGCCTGCCTCCCGAGCCTCACAGCGATCCGGTCGCGCGTCAACCGGTCACGGGCCCGCACCGGCGTCCGCCCCCAACGGGCAGGGGCGGACGCCGGGCGGGTGCGCCGACGTGCTCCGTCACGCCGGGGCAAACGCCGGGCGGAGCGCGACGACCCGCTCCGGGACGTACGGCGTGACGAGCAGCGGCCGGCCCCACTCCGCGGGCGTCCGGTCGGCCTTCGCGTTGTTGCACGCACGGCACGCCGCCACGGTGTTGAGCCAGGTCAGCGCCCCGCCACGCGACGCGGGCACCACGTGGTCGACGGTGTCCGCGCGCCCGCCGCAGTACGCGCACCGGTGGCGGTCGCGCGCCCGGACGCCGGCCTTGGTGCACGCCTCCGCACGACGCTGCAGCCAGCCCATCGCGACGTAGCGCAGCAGGCGGACCTTGGTCGGCAGCGGGTGCGGTCCGAACGTCGCGCCCTCGACGAACTCCTCGACGATCGCGACGCCCCGGGCGAGCATCGTGATGGCGTGCTGGAGCGACACGTGGTGCAGGGGCTCGTAGCCGGCATTGAGGACCTGCACGCTGCGGGTGCTCACGGTCCGTCCTTCCTCTCGTGGTGGGTGGTGCTGTTCGGTGGTGCGTGCGGTGGCTGGGTGGCGGCGTGCGGGGCGGCGTGCGGGGCGGGAGAGGGTGTGGGCCCTAGGGCGCGTGTGGGTGGTGGGGTGCACGGTGTGCGGATGGACTCCGGCACCGTCTCCGACGACGACATCCGCGCGGCCCGGGACGCGTGGCTCCTCGCGCGGCCGCTGGGCGAGCGCGACGGGCCGGAGCACGCGTTCCTCCTCAACCTCGTGCAGGCGCAGTCGCGCGCGCTCGCGGCGGCGTTCCGGGCCGAGCTCGCGGGCCGGGGCGGTCACGCGGGCAGGGGCGGTCATGCGCACGGCGCCGACGGCGCCGGTCGTGCGGGTGGTCCGGCGCACGCGGGTCAGCACGACGTCGCACCCCCGGACTGAGGGCGCGGGGCCGGTGCGGCGTCGGGACACCGCCGGTGCGACCGACCCGCGGACGGGTGCGCGCGGAGGGGTTCGAACCCCCGGCCTGCTGCTTCGGACGCAGCCGCTCTCTCCGCTGAGCTACGCGCGCGTGGACGCGCGCCAGCTCCACGGGTCGGCGCGCGCTGTCCCTGGGGCGGGTCTCGAACCCGCGACCTCCCCGATATGAGCGGGGTGCTCTGACCGCTGAGCTACCCAGGGCCGACGCCGCCCCGTGTGCTGGCGGGCGTCGTCGTGCTGTGCGTCGGGACGGAGGGACTCGAACCCTCGATCGCCTGCTCCCAAGGCAGGAGGCCTAGCCGCTGGCCCACGTCCCGTTCGGGTCGTCGACCTCGCGGTCCGACGACCTGCACGGTGGTGGGGGTCGCCATGCCGACCTGGTGCGCCCGGAGGGACTCGAACCCCCAACCTCCGCATCCGTAGTGCGGCGCTCTGTCCGTTGGGCTACGGGCGCATGCTGTGGACGCCGCGCTCCCCGCCGACCCCGTGCGGGGCGGCGTGCGCGGTCGTTCCTCTCTCGCTGTGCAGCTGTCAGGGCGTCGTCCGGCCGGGGCCGGGTGACGCTCACGAGCACGCCCCGGTGACCGGGGGTGCGGGTCCTGCGGTGGTGTGGGTCCTACGGTGGTGGGGGTCATGCGGTGACGCAGGTCGTGCGGTGGGGCGGGCGCGCCCACGACCGGGTCGCGCCCGGACATGCGAGGAGCCGCCCCAGGAGTACTCCCGGGGCGGCTCCGCGACGCTGTGCCAGACGGTGTCTGGGTCAGGTCACGGGGCCTCCGCGGGGCTCCCGCATCGCGCGGTCGATCGGTCCGGGCCGCTCGGCGGACGGCTTCGCGTACGACGGACCGGCGCCGGGGAGCGCGACGCAGCGCAGGCCGGGGGCCTCGTGCGTGCGGATCGCGCGGCGGTCCATCGTGTGCTCCTCGTGCTCGTGCTCGGGACGTCGCGGCCGGGTGGCCGGTCGGTGCGTGCGTGCTCGCGGTGCGCGTGCCCGGACCGGGCTCGTCTCGACCGCGGACGGGAGCCTGCCACGGCCCCGCGCGGACGCGCACGGCATTTACGCGGGCGGGCGACGCAGCAGGAAGAAGAACGGCCGGGGCATCCCGCGCAGGTCCATGACGCCGAGCAGCGTCCGGTCGTCGACCCGGCGGAACACGTCGATGATCGGCACGGCGTCGTAGACCATCGCGGTGGTGCGCACCCCGCGGTGCTCCACGGTCCGCAGCCGCGAGCGCGGCGCACGGGTCGCGAGCAGCGGGAGCAGGCCGCGGAACGCCCGGTCGACGAGCGGGAGGCGCGCGAGACCGGGCCGGCGCGTGAGGAGCGCCACCGGGAGGCGTCCGGGGTCGACCGACCACAGCGTTCCGTGCGCACCCCGGAAGACGAGCGGGTGCCCGTCCTCCGTCCCCGCGAACCGCTTGCCGTGCCAGCCGAGCCGCTCGAGCAGCCCGTCGAACGGGTGCCCGGTCGGGACGCCCGCACCGAGCCAGGCGCCGAGCACCTCCCCCACGTCGACCGGAGGGAGCGCGTCGAAGACCGCGAGCACGTGCTCGGTCGTCCCGCCGGCCCGCAGCGCGTCGACGAGCGCGAGCCCGTCCGAGGCAGCCGTCATCCCGGGCCGCCGCTCGACGAGCGGTCGCGCGCGTGCGCCGCGCCGCGCAGCCGCCCCAGCACGCGCGGCCAGGACCGCGACCGGCTGGCGGTGCGGTGCTCCGCGGCCGCGGACCGGGCCTCCTCCTGCGCCCGCGCCGCCGCCTCCGCGTGACGCGCGCGCCGCCGCTCGTGCCAGCGCGCGACCTCGGACTCGACGTCGCGCAGCGGCGTGACGACCGGCGGCCCGCCGAGGAGCTGGCGGCGCGCCGCGACGACCCGGGCGTTGAGCTCCTCGACGAGCTCGCGCACACGCTCCTCGGTGCGTTCCTGGTCGAGGCGGTCGTCGAGCGCCGCGTCGTCCTTGCGGAGCTGGAGCGCCTCGGGCAGCACGCCGGTGATCTGCTCGCGCTCGATGAGCGCCTTGAGCCACCAGTCCGGGTCGTGGCGGCCCGTGATCCCGGGGATCGGCTTGCCCGCGAGGGGAAGGTCGTCGAACTCGCCGCGGGCCATCGCCTGCCGCACGAGCTCGTCGGCGAACGAGCCCCGCGCCGCCATGCTCGGCGGCCTCGGCGCCGGTGGTGCTGTCGCGGGTGCACCGGTGACGGGACCAGCCGCGCCGCCGCGCACCGCGCCGTCACCGCGCACCGCGCCGTCGTCGACCCCTGCGCGCCCCTCGGACCCCGCGCCGTCACCCGGCGCGGCGGCGTCGTCCAGCGCGGCGCCCGCGTCCCGCTCCTGCTCGGCGAGCCGGTCGAGCCGGTACTGCAGTGCGCGGCGCTGGGGGTCGTGGTCCTGCATGGTCACCCCCGCAGCGGGCCGTCGGTCGTCGTCACGCGGCCCTTCGGGGCCTCCCGACCACGCTACGACGACCGCGCCGGGCGTGCCCCCGGACGCACCGCCCCGGGCACCACGGCGGGGCAGGTGCCGTCCGCGTCGCCGCCGACCCGCGGCCCCGCCGCCACAGCCGCCGGACCGGGCGTCAGCCCCAGCAGTTCCGCACGCCGAACGGCACGTTCTCCGACGCCACCCCGGGCATCGGGTAGCGCGTCACGAGCGTGACGCCGGTGTCGAGGTAGCCGCTCGGGCGGTCGCCGCCGCGGACGGCCTCGGCGATCTGCCGCACACCCTGGGCCGCCATGTTCTCGGGGTACTGCTGCGCGGTCGCGTCGAGGTCCCCGGGCCGCACCGCGCTCTTCATCGCGGCGCACCCGCCGTCGACCGACACGACCACGACGCCCGCCATGTCGATCCCGGCGTCGCGCATGACCGCGATCGCGCCGAGCGCCGCGGGCTCGTTCACGGTGTAGACGACGTTGATCCCGGGGTCCTCCGCGAGCAGCTCGCGCATCCCGACGCGGGCGAGGTCCTCATCCCCCTCGGTGTCGACGGACCCGGAGATCACCGGGTCGCCCTCCTCGATGCCGAAGCCGGAGAGGAACCCCTCGCGGCGGAGCTCGCCGGACGCGATGCCGGGCGCGAGGTCGAGCAGCGCGACCCGTGGCGTGATCCCGAGCTGGTCGACCTTCTCGCGCGCGTAGCCGCCGACGAGCGCGCCCGCGCGGCGGTTGTCGGTCGCGAAGACGGCGTCGACCGCGCTCGTGGGGTCGGTCGGGGTGTCGACCGCGATGACGATCACGCCCGCCGCGCGCGCCTCCTCGATGGCCGGGACGAGGGCCCGCGAGTCGGTGGGTGCGACGAGGATCCCGTCGACCCCGTCCGCGGTCATCCGGCGGATCGCCTCGACCTGGGACTCGACGTCGACGTCGGACGAGCCGGTCGCGGTGACGAGGTCGACGTCGTGGTCGTCGGCGGCGTCGAGCGCGTCGTTCTTCATCGCGACCCAGAACGGGTTGGTCTCCTGCTTCGTGATGAGCCCGACCGTCACGTCCTGCTCCCCGCCGTCGCTGCAGGCCGCGAGCGCGGCGACGAGCGTGCACGCCACGCCGAGCGCGAGCGGGCGGGACCAGCGGTGCCGCGGGTGCGGCCCGGGCCGACGTCGCGTGCGCATGGTCTCTCCTCGGTTCAGAGGGCGGGAGCGAGCTGGTGCGCGTCCTCGCTGCGCGTGGTGCGCAGGTCGAACAGGGCGTAGGCGGCGACGACCGCGAGGCACGCCGCGGGGACGACGAAGCCGAGCGACGTGCGCCCGGAGGCGTCCATGACCGCGCCCTGGACCATCGGCAGCAGCGCGCCGCCGAGGATCGCCATGACGAGGCCGGCGGCGCCGAACTTGGCGTCGTCGCCGAGCCCACGCAGCGCGACGCCGTAGATCGTCGGGAACATCAGGGACAGCGCCGCGGAGATCGCCACGACCGCGATGAGGCCGACGATGTTGAGCGCGACGACGGAGACGAGGCAGCAGACGACGCCGAACACGGCCATCACGAGCAGCAGCATCGCGGGCCGGAAGATCCCGAGCAGGTACACCATGACGAACCGGGCGACGAGGAACACCAGGAGGCTCGCCTGCAGGAACCAGCCGGCCTCGTGCGGCTCGAAGCCGACGACGTCCTGGGCGTAGATGATCGTGAACGTCCACGCGCACGTCTGCGCCGCCACGTTGAAGAACTGCGCGATCACACCGAAGCGGTAGTGCCGGTTGCGCCACAGGCGCCGGCCGACGCCCTTGCGGGGCAGCGCGTCCGCGTCCTCCTCGACGGGCACGCTCATCTTCCGGAAGGCGATGAGCAACCAGATGAGCACGAGCACCGCCGCGATGCCGACGTACGGACCCAGCACGAGGCCGAGGTCCTGCTCCTGGCTCGCCCGGATCTCGTCGGGCGTCATGATCACCTTGGCGGCCTCGGACGTCAGCGCCGGCAGGATCAGCACCGCGCCGAGCAGGACCCCGACGTTCGCGCCGACGGGGTTGAAGGCCTGCGCGAGGTTGAGCCGCTGCGTCGCGCTGCGCTCGGAACCCATCGCGATGACGAACGGGTTCGCCGACGTCTCGAGGATCGACAGCCCGGCGGCGAGCACGAAGAGCGAGACGAGGAAGAACTCGTACACCAGGGCCTGGCTCGCAGGCACGAAGAGGAACCCGCCCACGGCGGCGAGCCCGAGCCCGGTCAGCACCCCGGCCTTGTAGCCGTACCGCCGGTTGATGAACGCGGCGGGCAGCGCGAGCAGGAAGTACGCGCCGTAGTACGCGAACTGCACGAGCGACGCCTGGAAGTTCGACATGTCGAAGATGCTCCGGAACACCCCGACGAGGACGTCCGTGAGGTTCGCCGCCGCGCCCCAGGCCGCGAAGCACAGCAGCAGGAGGAAGAACGGGACCCGAAGCCGACGATCGACCAGAGGCGCCTTCGCGCTCTCGGCACCTTGCGGTGCGACCGCTGCCGGAGTGGCCACGGCGATCACTCTCCCCCGTCGGCGTGATCGTGCTCTGAGGCGAACATATGCCCGGATCGCCCGGAGCGACACCGGCCGCGGCCCCGAGGGCGCCGAGCCGCGCGGGACCGCCCCGAGGTGCAGGATGGCGACGTGCTGCTCGCCGACGTCGCCGCCACGTCCACGGCCCTCGCCGCGACCCGCTCGCGCCTGGGGAAGCGCGCGCTGCTCGTGGACCTGCTCCGCCGGACAGCACCGGCGGAGGTGCCGGTCGTCGCGCGCTACCTTGCCGGGGAGCTGCGCCAGCGCCGCACCGGGCTCGGCTGGCGCTCCCTCGCGTCGCTGCCGGCCCCCGCCGCGGAACCGACGCTCGAGGTCACCGCGGTCGACGCCGCGTTCGAGGAGATGGCGGGCCTGTCGGGGCCGGGGTCGACGACGGCCCGCACCGCGCTCGCGTCGGAGCTGTTCGCGGCGGCGACCGAGCCCGAGCAGCGCCTGCTGCGCGGCCTCGTCTCGGGCGACCTGCGGCAGGGGGCGCTCGACGCGCTGCTGCTGGACGCGGTCGCGGACGCCGCCGGGGTCCCGCCCGAGGCGGTCCGCCGCGCGGCGATGCTCGCGGGCAGCACCGAGCCGGTCGCGGCGGCGGCGCTGGGGGCCGGGTCTCCCGAGGAGGCGCTCGCCGCGCTCGGCGGGTTCGGGCTCGCGGTCGGGCGGCCCGTGCGCCCGATGCTCGCGGCCTCGGCGCCCGACGTGCCCGCCGCCGTCGCGGGCTTCGACGGCCGGCCCGTCGTGGTCGACGCCAAGCTCGACGGGATCCGCGTCCAGGTGCACCGCGACGGGGACGAGGTCCGGGTGTTCACGCGCAGCCTCGACGACATCACCGCGCGCGTGCCCGAGCTCGTCGCGGTCGCCCGCACGCTCCCGGTCCGCACGGTGGTGCTCGACGGGGAGGCGCTCGCGCTCGACGCGACGGGCCGCCCGCGACCGTTCCAGGAGACCGCGTCGCGCAGCGCGACCCGGGACGCCGAGCTCGCCGCCGAGGTCGAGCTGCGCCCGTTCTTCTTCGACGTCCTGCACGTCGACGGCCGGGACCTGCTCGACGCCCCGCTCGTGGAGCGCCTCGAGGTGCTCGACGCCGTCGCGGGGGCGCACGTCGTCGAGCGCGTCGTCGCGCAGGACACCGAGGCCGCGCAGGCCGCGTTCACCGGCTGGGTCGCCGCCGGGCAGGAGGGCGTCCTCGTCAAGGACCTCGGTGCGCCGTACGAGGCGGGCCGTCGCGGGTCCGCGTGGGTCAAGGTCAAGCCCCGTCACACGCTTGACCTCGTCGTGCTCGCGGTCGAGCGGGGTTCGGGCCGGCGCAGCGGGCTGCTGTCGAACATCCACCTCGGCGCGCGCGACGGGTCGGGCGGGTTCGTGATGCTCGGCAAGACGTTCAAGGGCATGACCGACGAGATGCTCGCGTGGCAGACGCAACGGTTCGGCGAGCTCGCGGTCGAGGACGACGGGTGGACCGTGCGGCTGCGGCCCGAGCAGGTCGTCGAGGTCGCGTTCGACGGCCTGCAGCGCTCGACCCGCTACCCCGGCGGGCTCGCGCTGCGGTTCGCCCGCGTCGTCCGCTACCGCGACGACAAGACGGCGGGCGACGCGGACACGATCGACACGGTGCGGGCCTTGGCGGTCCCCGGGGGCGACGGCGCGTGACGGCGACGGGCAGGCCTGCCGTGCCCGGCCACGTCGTGCTGCTCGGCGACTCGGTGCTCGACAACGGCGCGTACGTCCCGGGCGAGCCGGACGTCGTCGCGCAGCTGCGGGCGGAGCTCGGGCCGGCGTGGGCGGCGACGTTGCTCGCGGTGGACGGCGACGTGGTGGACGGCGTCGCTCGTCAGCTGCGGGGCCTGCCGGGCGGCGCGACGCACCTCGTCGTGAGCGTGGGCGGCAACGACGCGCTGGGCTCCGCGTACCTCCTCGGGGCCGGCGTCACGTCGGTGGCCGCCGGGGTGGAGCTGCTCGCGGGCGCCCAGGCCGAGCTCGCCGAGCGGTACGACGCGATGCTCGACGTCGTGCTCGCGACGGGACTGCCGACCGCGGTGTGCACGATCTACGACACGCGCCTCGCGGAGCCGAGCCACGCCGTGGTGCGCGGCGCCCTCGCGCTGTTCAACGACGTGATCACGCGCGCCGCCTTCGCCCGCGGGGTCGGCGTGCTCGACCTGCGTCTGGTGTGCGCGCAGGACGCCGACTTCGCGAACCCGATCGAGCCGTCGGCGCACGGGGGGCGCAAGATCGCCCGGGCGGTCGCGGCGTGGCTCGAGCCCGACCGACCGGCCACGCGCTCGACGATCGTCGTCTGACCGGGCGGTCCACTCCCGGCGCCGGGGCGGACCCCGTTCGCGGTGGGCGGTGCTCGCTCACGCCAGGTCGAACGTCGCGACGACCGGCGCGTGGTCCGACTCGGGGTACTTGCGGTCGACCGCGAACGCCGCCGACTCGTCGTGCAGCACCTCGTTGTGGATCTCCGAGCCGCGGTAGTGCTCGAGCAGGTTCCGCGTCACGAGCATGTGGTCGAGCATCTGCCCGCGCCCCTGGTGGTACAGCGTCACGCGCGAGGACTCGGGGACGGTGTTCTCGATCGGGACGAGGACCCGGTGCACGAGCTCGGGGTTGCCGGTGTCCTCGACGTTGCCGCGCACGGCGAGCACCGACACCTCGTCGGGCCCGGCGTTGAAGTCGCCGGCGACCACGACCCGCGCGCCGGGGTCCGCGTCGAGGACCTGGTCGACGAGCCGGCGCGTCTCGAGCGCCTGCGCCATGCGCTTCATGGCCGACAGGAACGACCCCTCGGCCCAGCCGTCCGCGGTGCGCCACGTGAAGCTGTCGACGCGCTGACCCGGGATGTCGGTCGCGAGCTTGGACTTCCAGTGCACGTCCACGACGTGCAGGGCTGTGCCGTCGGGCAGCTGCAGGACGACGTGCAGGATCGGGCGCTCGATCCCGACGACGACGGCGGCCGCGTCGGGCGGCACGGCCGTCAGGCGCCGGTACGTCAGCGGCGCGACGAGGTCGTTGCGCAGCTGCTCGACGGCGAGCACGGGCAGGTGGCTGACCACGACGAGGTTGCGCTCGTCGAACACCTCGCCGCCCTGCGTGCGGGTGCTCGTCATGGTGGCGCCCTCGAGCGCGGTGCCGCGGAGCAGCTCGGTGAGGGCGTGCAGCCCGCGCGGCTGCCTGTCGCGCTCCTGGCCGTTGACCTCCTGGAGGCACAGGACGTCCGCCCGCAGCCGGGCGATCTGCGGGCGCATGAGGAGGACCCGTTCGGCGAGCGACGGGCGCGCGCCGGGCGGCGTCTCGTCGAGGTTCTCGACGTTGAAGGTCGCGATGCGGAGCTCGGCCATGACGCACTCCCGGTCCGGGTCGGCGCACCCGGGTCGCGCTGGCTGGTCGTCGCGTCGCCGTCGCGGCGTCGGCTCCCCCGCCCGTCGGGGTCGCACCACCGGAGGAGAGCCCGCGACCGTCCGGTGATACGCCCAGCCGAGAGCGACCCGGGCATCACCCGTCGGGACGGTCCCCCACGACCTCGCGACGGGTTCCCCGGGGCCTCTCACGTACGTCTCCTACCCCCCGCTAGTGCGGGAGCGCGACCACTCGGTAAGGATGTCGATACCGTTTTACAAAAATCGTTCTCCACCTCTGTACGCCGCGCTCCGCACCGCTTACGGTGAGGGCGCATCCACCCGGAATCAGTCGCAAAGGGGCGATAGATGACGCGTTCACCCGCGCGTTGGACAGCACGAGGGGCGGCTCTGCTCGCCGTGGTCATGGCAGCTGCCGTGGCCCCGGGCGCGGCAGCCGCCTCGACCACCACCGACCTGGCCGCGGCCGCCGACGAGCCCGTCGTCGTCCTCGGTACCGACTTCGAGGACGGCACCTGGGCCCCGTGGACGCAGAGCGGCGCGGCGCCGCTCTCGGTCGTCGACGTCGACGGCGGCAAGGCGCTCCTCGTGAGCGGCCGCGCGGCCGACTACGAGGGCATCCAGTCCCCCACCGGGCTGCTCGAGCCCGGCGCGTCCTACACGTTCTCGATGCGGGCCCGGCTCGCCGAGGGCACCGAGGGCTCGGCGGGCATCCGGTTCGTCGTCAAGCCCGACTACACGTGGGTCGGGAACACGACGATGACCGCCGACGCGTGGACGACCGTGACCGGCTCCTTCACGGCGCCCGCGGCGGCCGACCCGGCGACGCTCCAGGTCTACCTGGGCACCGGCGACCTCGCCGCGCCGTACGACTACCTCGTCGACGACCTCGTCCTGACGGCGGCCGGCGGAGGCGGCGGCGAGCCCGACCCCGACGTGGTCCCGGGCGGCGCGGTCAACCCCGTGCCGACCCCGGTGACGACCGCGCGCGGCACCGGGAACGTCGCCGCGCTGACGTTCGACGACGGCCCCAACCCCGGCGAGACCGACGACCTGCTCGACCTCCTCGCCGAGAACGACCTGACCGCGACGTTCTGCGTCATCGGCCAGAACGTCCAGGCCGAGGGCGGCGCCGCGCTGCTGCGCCGGATCGTCGACGAGGGCCACACGGTCTGCAACCACACGACGACCTACGCCGACATGGGCAGCTGGACGCCCGAGCAGATCCGCGCGGACCTGGCCCGGAACCTCGCGATCATCCGTGAGGCCGCCGGGGACCCCGAGCTCGAGGTCCCGTACTTCCGCGCGCCGAACGGCAGCTGGGGTGCGACCCCGGCCGTCGCCGTCGAGCTCGGCATGCAGCCGCTCGGCCTCGGCAACGTCATCTCCGACTGGGACGGCAACGACCTGTCCGAGGAGACGCTGACCGCGAACCTGCGCGCAGCCGTCACGCCCGGCGCGGTCGTGCTGGTGCACGACGGCGGCGGCGACCGCGCGAACGGCATCGCAGCCGTCCGCACCGTCCTCGGCGAGCGCCTCGCGGAGGGCTGGACGTTCACGCTGCCCACGGGCGGCGCCGCTCCGACCGTCACGTCGCTGAGCAGCGACTTCGAGGACGGCCTCGACGGCTGGGTCCCGCGCGGCGACGCCGACGGCGACCCCACGGTCGAGGTCACCACCACGCAGGCGCACGGCGGCACGCAGGCGGCGCTCGTGACCGGGCGCACGACCCAGGGCGACGGCATCGGCCGCGACGTCACGGGTCTGCTCACGGCGGGCACGACCTACGACATCAGCGCCTGGGTCCGGTTCGGCGAGGGCGCCCCGACCGACGACGTCTGGCTCAGCCTGCAGCGCACGAGCGAGGGCGCGACGACGTACGACACCGTCGCGCAGCTCACGGGCGTGACCTCCGGTGCGTGGCACGAGATCCGGGCGACGTACCAGATGCCCGAGGCCGAGTCCGCGTTCCTCTACCTCGAGACCTCCTACCCCGACGGCTCGGCGGCCGACCTCCTGGTCGACGACGTCGTCATCTCCGCGAAGCAGCCCAGCGAGGTCCAGGACCTCACGCCGCTGCAGGACACGGTCGACTTCCCGGTCGGCGTCGCGATCGACAGCCGCGAGACCACCGGCCCCGCGGCCGAGCTGCTCCTGCGGCACTTCGACCAGATCACGGGCGAGAACCACATGAAGCCCGAGGCCTGGTACACGGACGCGCGCGAGTTCCGCACGCACCCCGAGGCCACGACGCTCATGGAGTTCGCGCAGGAGAACGACGTGCGCGTCTACGGGCACACGCTCGTGTGGCACAGCCAGACCCCGGCGTGGTTCTTCACGCACGAGGACGGCACGCCGCTCACCACGAGCGAAGCCGACAAGCAGGAGCTGCGGATGCGCATGCGGACGCACATCTTCGACGTCGCCGAGGCGCTCAGCACCGGCGGCGGCTACGGCCTCTTCGGCAGCGAGACGAACCCGGTCGTCGCGTTCGACGTGGTCAACGAGGTCGTCTCCGACGGCCGCAGCGAGGAGGACGGGCTGCGCCGCAGCGAGTGGTACCGGGTGCTCGGCGAGGAGTTCATCGACCTCGCGTTCCGGTACGCCGACGAGGCGTTCAACGGCGAGTTCGCGGTCGAGGGCGAGCGTCCCGTGACGCTCACGATCAACGACTACAACACCGAGCAGGTCGGCAAGCAGCAGCGCCTGCACGCGCTCGTCGAGCGGCTGCTCGCCCGGGACGTCCCGGTCGACGCGGTCGGCCACCAGTTCCACGTGAGCCTGGCCATGCCGGTCCAGGCCCTCGAGGACGCGATCGTCGCGTTCGACGACCTGGGCCTGACGCAGGTCGTCTCGGAGCTCGACGTCACGACGGGCACGCCGGTCACGCAGGCGAGCCTCATCGAGCAGGGCTACTACTACCGCGACGCGTTCCGGATCTTCCGCGAGCACGCCGAGGACCTGTTCTCGGTGACGGTGTGGGGCCTGACCGACGGTCGCAGCTGGCGCGTCGACTCGGGCGCCCCGCTGCTGTTCGACGACGCGCTGCAGGCCAAGCCGGCGTACTACGGCGCGGTCGACGGCGAGCTTTCGGCCCGCCAGCGTGCGGCGAACGCGTTCCGTGGGGACGTCGCCGTCGCCGCGGGCGCCACGGGCGCGGTCGAGTGGCGGCAGCTGCCGCTGCAGACGGTCGAGGACGTCGCCGGCTTCTCGGTGCGCTGGGAGGCCGACCACCTGTCGGTCTACGCCCGGGTCACCGACGCCACCGTCGACGCGTCCGACGCGGTCACGTTCGTCGTCGGCGAGGAGTCGTACACCGTCGGGCGCAACGGCGAGGCCGAGGTCGAGGCCGTCGTCGAGGCGGTCGACGGCGGGTACGCGGTCGTCGCGCACCTGCCCCGCACCTCGGCCGAGGGCGACCAGGTGAGCTTCGACGTCCGGGTCACCGACGGCGAGAGCAGCGCGGCGTGGAACCAGCCGGGCGTGCTCGGGACGCTCACGCTCGTCGAGGCCCTGTCCACCACCCAGGTGGTCGAGGCCGCGGGGGCTCCCGTGATCGACGGCCAGGTCGACGCCGCGTGGGCGTCGGCGAACGCCGTCACGACCGACAAGCAGATCGAGGGCGAGGGCGGCGCGACCGCGAACGTGCGGACGCTCTGGCGCGAGAACACCCTCTACGTGCTCGCCGAGGTCACGGACCCGACGCTCGACGCCACGGGCTCCGACCCGTGGGTCCAGGACTCGCTCGAGATCTTCCTCGACGCGGGCAACGTCAAGAACGGCCCCTACCGCTACGACGACACGCAGATCCGCATCAGCTACCTCAACGAGGCGTCGTTCGGGACGGGTGACGAGGCGTTCCAGCAGAACCGCCTCGTGAGCCAGACCAGCACGGTCGCGGGCGGCTACGTCGTCGAGGCGTCGATCAGCCTGCTCGAGGCTGGCGGCGTGGGGACGTTCCACGGCCTGGACTTCCAGGTCAACGACGCGACGGCCGGCGCGCGCACCGCGGTGCGGGCGTGGGCGGACCCGACGGGTCGCGGCTACCAGAGCACGGCCCGCTGGGGCGTCGCCGAGCTCGTCCCCGCGGTCGTCGTCCCCGAGCCCGACCCGAGCGTCACCGCGGACCGGAAGGTCCGGGCCGGCGACCAGCTCGAGGTCACGCTCGAGGGCTACCTCCCGAGCAGCACGGTCGACCTCGTGCTCGAGCGGCGTATCGGGCGCTGGGTCGTCGCACGCGTCGACCTCGGCGACGTCACGGTCGGCGCGGACGGCTCCGCGACGACCGAGGTGCGGGTCCCGCGCGGGGTCCTGCCGGGCAAGTACACGCTGCGCGGCACCTCCGGCGAGGTCACGGCCGACACCACGGTGACGGTCCAGCTCGCCAAGCCGTCCTGGTGGTGGGGGTGGTGGCCGTTCTGAGCACCACCGCTCCCGGGCACCGCACCGCCGACGCCACGCTGACCGTGCGTGGCGCCGGCGGGCGGCCCCTGGCCGACACCGAGGTCGTCGTCGAGCAGACGCGTCACGCGTTCTCGTTCGGCAACATCGGCTTCGACTTCATCGGGCTCGCGAACGACGAGACGGAGGCGCTCCCGGACAGCCCGTTCGGGGGCGCCCCGCCCGCGAGCGCCGCACGGCTCGCGGACCTGTTCCTCGACGTGTTCAACACGGTGACCCTGCCGTTCTACTGGGGCGGCTTCGAGCCGCGCCGGGGCGAGCCGGACACGGCGCGGCTGCTGCGCACCGCGCAGTGGTTCGCCGAGCGCGGGGTCACGGTCAAGGGCCACCCGCTGGTCTGGCACACGGTCACCGCCGACTGGCTGCGCGAGCTCTCGACCGACGAGGTCGAGGCCGCGCAGCGGGCCCGGATCCGGCGCGAGGTCACCGACTTCGCGGGGGTCGTGGACGTGTGGGACGCGATCAACGAGGTCGTGATCATGCCCGTCTTCGACAACGAGGAGCACCGCAACGGCATCACGCGGCTCTGCTACGAGCGGGGGCGCATCGCGACGATCCGGATGGCGTTCGAGGAGGCGCGCGTGGCCAACCCCCGCGCGACGCTGCTGCTCAACGACTTCGACCTGTCGACGGCGTACGAGTGCCTCATCGAGGGCGTGCTCGAGGCCGGCATCCGGATCGACGCGATCGGGCTGCAGAGCCACATGCACCAGGGCTACTGGGGCGAGGAGAAGACGCTGCGCATCCTCGACCGCTTCGCGCGGTACGGGCTGCCGCTGCACCTGACCGAGAGCACGCTGCTCTCGGGCGACCTCATGCCGGCGCACATCAAGGACCTGAACGACTACCAGGTCCCGTCGTGGCCCTCGACGCCGGAGGGCGAGGAGCGGCAGGCAGAGGAGATCGTGCGGCACTACCGCACGCTCGTCGGGCACCCCGCGGTGCAGGCCGTGAACTACTGGGGGATCTCCGACGAGGGCGCCTGGCTCGGTGCACCCGTCGGGCTCGTGCGCACGGACGGCACCCCCAAGCCGTCGTACGACGCGCTGCGCGGGCTGGTCCGGGGCGAGTGGTGGCACGGGCCGACGACGCTGCGCACCGACGCGTCGGGCCGGGTCGCCGTCCGCGGGTTCCTCGGCGACTACCGGGTCTCGTCCGGCGACGCGGCGGCGTCGTTCGCGCTCACGACCCCCGGCACCGTGGAGGCCGAGGTGTCGCTCCCCCGCTGACGCCCCGCGACGGCCCGTCGCCGCGCCGCCCACCCGGCTCATGACCCGGGGGCGGCGTGGCGGCGGGCCGTCGCGGTGGCCCGGCCCGCGTCAGAGCGGGATGTCGACGAACGGGGGGAGTCGACCCTCGCCGCGCGTCCGGTCGGCCTTCGACAGGAGCGACGACCAGGCCGCGCGCACCGGGACGCCCTTCGTGGCGGCGCGCCGTGCGACGTGGCCGGCGAGCAGCGCGGCCGAGAACGACGTGCCGCCCCAGCGCCCCTGGCCACCGAACGGCTTCTCCGTCGTCGTCCCGTCGTCGAGCTCGACCGTGCCGGTCAGGTAGGTGCTCAGCAGGTTCTCCCCCGGCACCACGACGTCGATCCACGGCGCGTCCGGCGGCGTGAACGGCGCGAGCGTCGCCGAGCGGGACCTCTTCTTCGTCGCGGCGACCCGTGCCGAGCCGACCGCGACGACGTCGTCGAGCGCGGCGGGCCACGCCGGCTCGCGCGCGTCCACGCGCAGCTCCCCGTCGGGTCGCTCGCCGGCGAGCTGCTGGGCCACGAGCGGGTCCGCGTGGTTGCCCGAGCAGGCCACGACGAGGACCTCGGGCGGGAGGCGGTCGACCGCGGCGGCGAGCGCGAGCGGCGGGCGGGAGTCCGAGGTGTAGCAGACGAGCGAGAGGTTGAGCACGTCGATCCCGCTGCGTCCGAGCGCGACGATCCCGCGCGCGACGTCCCACGACGACGCCGCACCGCGGTCGTCGAGCACCCGTCGCACACGCACGGTCGCGCCCGGCGCGCGCTGCAGCACGAGCCCGGTCACGAACGTCGCGTGCCCGGCGGCGACCGGGAGCGGCCCGTCGCCCGGCACGAGCCGGTCGGACTCGTCCGCGAGGTAGCGGCCCGCGAGCGCCGGGTGCGCGAGCACCGCGGTGTCGAGCACGCCGACCGTGATCCCCGCACCGCCGCTGCCGTCGAGCCGCACGACGTCGTCCGTCCGGACCGGGGGCGGCCCGCCGCCGTGCGAGACGGTCCCGCCGCCGTTGGTCACGAGCCCGAGGAACCGGTTCTTGCCCATCGTCGGGAACCAGCCGGAGTACCGGTCGGCCAGGGAGGTCCGCAGCAGCGTGAGGAGCTCGTCGGCGTCGTCCGGCTCGAGCCCGCCGTCGGCGGCCCGGCGCGCGGGTCGGACGTACGTCTCCCGGAGACCGGGTGGAGTCCCGTCGTCCGGCACGGCCGCCCCCGCGCCCGGCGCCGGTCGCTGCGCCCGCTCGCGCCGCCACCCGTCGAGCAGCGCCTCGAGGTGCTCGCGCGGGTAGGCGATCCGGCTCAGGCCCAGGTCGGCGTCGCTCTCGTGCGTGTAGCCGGCGGCTCCCCAGCGGTCGAGCGTCGCCCGGACGAGCCCGTCGTGCTCGCCGGCGACGAGCAGGTCCACGGTCGCGGACGGCGTCGCGGTGGGGCGCCTCGGGGTCTGCTCGGACATGTGCGCCTCCGTACCCGGCGGGATCCGCCCAGTCTCGCAGCGGCCCCCTCCGCCCGGAAGGGACGAGGTCTGCCCGTTGACGAAGCGGTCCGCGCGCGCGACCGTCGGAGCAGGACGTGCGCACGGCCGGGACGAGGCGAGTGACGTGACGGAGCTCAGGGTCGACGCCGACGAGGCGCTGCGGCTGGCGGGGGTCGACCCCGCGGCCGCGGTCCTGCTCGCGGGCGACGTCGCCCCGGCGGCCCGTGCGGCGCGTGCGTGGGCGGCCGCGTGCGTCGCGGAGCGGGCGCTCGGCGTCGCCGCGATGCAGCAGTCCCGGCTCGACGACGCGCTCGCGCACCTGCGGGCGGCGGTCCGGGCCGGGCGCCGCGCGGCCGACGCCCGACTGACCGGCGAGGCCCGGATGAGCCTCGCGTCCGCGCTCATGCTCCGTGGCCGGCCCCGGCAGTCCGCGCAGGAGATCGGCCGCGCGCTCGCCGACCTCGACGGCGTCGCAGCGGCCCGTGCACTGACGCAGCGCGCCGCGATCTCCCAGGAGCTCGGCCGCCTCGACGACGCGTTCGACGACCTGCGCCGCGCCCTGCCGGTGCTGCGGCGAGCGGGTGATGTCCAGTGGGCGACGCGCGCGCTGTCCAACCGCGGGCTGCTGCACACGGCCCGGCGCGAGTTCGCCGCGGCCGAGGCCGACCTCGTCGCCGCGGGCCGGCTGTGCACCGAGCACGGGCTGCGGCTGCCCGGCGCGATCGTGGCGCACAACCTCGGGTGGGTGCACGCGCAGCGCGGTGACGTCCCCGCCGCCCTGCGGCACCTGGCGTCCGCCGAGGCCGCGTTCACGGGCCTGGGGCTGGCGTCGGGGTCGATCCTCACCGACCGTGCCGAGCTGCTGCTCTCGGTGCGCCTCGTCGACGAGGCACGCGCGACCGCGGAGGCGGCCGTCGCGGCCGACGAGCGGGACGGGCGGCGCAACCACCTGCCCGAGGCCCGGCTCCTGCTCTCGACGATCGCGCTCGTCCAGGGCGACGCGGAGCAGGCCCGGGCGGCGGCCGAGACGGCGATGCACGACTTCGGTCGGATGGGCCGCACCGAGTGGACGACCCTCGCGCGGTACGCGCGCGTCCAGGCGCTCGTCGAGGCGGACCGGGCCGTGACCCCGGCGCAGGTCCGGCGCGTCGCCGAGGCGCTCGCGCAGTCGGGCTGGGCCGTCCCGGCCCTCGAGGCCCGCATCCTCGCCGCCCGGCTCGCCCTGCGCCGGGGGGACGCCGCCGGGGCGCGCCGCGACCTCGCGGAGGCCGGCCGGGCGCGGCGCGCAGGACCCGCGGACGCGCGCGCCCGTGCGTGGCTCGCCGAGGCGATGCTCCGGGAGCAGACCGGCAACCGCCACGGCGCCGTGGCGGCCCTGCGCGCCGGGCTGCGGGTCGTCGAGGACCACCGCGCGACGCTCGGCGCGACCGAGCTGCGCGCGCACGTCACGGTGCACCGCGGCGCGATCGCCCGGATGGGCCTGCGCCTCGCGCTCGAGGACCGCGACGCGCGGCACGTGCTGTGGTGGGCCGAGTGCAACCGCGCGACCGCGACGCTGCTGCGCCGTGCGCACCCGCCCGAGGACGCGGCGCTCGCGGACCTGCTCGCCCGGCTGCGCGCCACGATGACCGCGATCGAGGAACGGCGGACCGCGGGGGTCACGGCGTCCGCCGCGGTCGCGCAGCAGGTCGGGCTCGAGCGCACGATCCGCGACCGCTGCCGCGAGCTGCCCGGACGCGACGGCGACGTGCCGGTGCGCCCACGACCGGTCCCCGAGCTGCAGCACGCGCTGCGCGGTGCGGCCCTCGTGGAGTACGTCGAGCACGACGGCCGGCTGCTCGCGGTGACCGTGACCGCGGGGCACGTCCGGCTGCACGCGCTCGCGACGGTCGAGGAGGTCCGCGCGCAGGTCGAGCTCGTGGGCTTCGCGCTGCGCCGGCTCGCCGCGGGGACCGCACGCCCGGCGAGCCTCGCGGCGGCGGAGACGGTGCTCGCCCGTGCCGGGGACCGGCTCGACGCGCTGCTCGCGCTCCCGCTGCGCGGCGCGCTCGGCGACCGGCCGCTCGTGGTCGTCCCGGTCGGCGTCCTGCAGCAGGTGCCGTGGTCGGTGCTCCCCTCGTGCCGCGGCCGCGCCGTGAGCGTGAGCCCCTCGGCGACGCTGTGGCACGCGGCCGCCGGTCGGAGCGCGCCCGGGGACGGGCGGGTCGTCGTGGTCGCCGGCCCCGGACTGCCGGGGGCGCGGGCCGAGGCGGACGCGGTGGCCGCCGAGTACCCGGGCGCACGTGTGCTCGTCGGGCCCGACGCCGCCGCAGGACCCGTCGCGGCGGCGATCGACGGGGCGGCGCTCGTGCACCTCGCGGCCCACGGGCGGCTGCGCTCGGACAACCCGATGTTCTCCGCGCTGACCCTCGCGGACGGCCCGTTCACGGTGCACGACCTCGAGCGCGTCCCGCGCGCGCCGCACCACGTCGTGCTGGCCGCGTGCGACACCGCCCGGTCCGAGGTCGTCGGCGGCGGAGAGATCCTGGGGTTCACCGCGGCCCTGCTCGCGGGCGGGACGGCGACGCTCGTCGCGCCCGTCGTCCCCGTCGCGGACGCCCAGACGGTCACGCTCGTCGTGGCGTACCACCGCGAGCTCGGCCGCGGCCGTACGCCCGCGGAGGCGCTCGCGCACGCCCAGCTCGCGCTCGCCGGCTCGGACGAGCAGTCCCGGGCGGCCGCGGCGGGATTCGTGGTGCTCGGGCACGGCGACCGGCCCGGCTCCGGACCCACCGGGCCGCCGCGCGTCCCGGGGGTGGACGTGACGCTGCCGAGGCACGCCGACCTCGCGGCAGCCACGCCCGTCGCCGCCGGGCTGCCCGGGTGAGCAGCACGGCTGCCCCGACGGGCAGCACGCCGCGTCCGGTGTATCAGCGCCGCCGGTCGACGCTCCCCCGGGTGGTGCACCTGCACCAGGGGCGCGCCGAGCGCACCGCGGTGGGACGCTGGGACCGGGGCTCCGGCACCGGCGACGCGCCACGGGCCCCGCGGACGAGCGGACGGGGACGACGATGACGCAGCCACGATGGACCGACGACGACGAGCTGCTCGCGGACCTGCGCGCCGCGCTGGGCCGCGCCACGCCGGCGAGCGCGCGCGAGCTCGAGGGGGCACGGGCCGCGTTCACGTGGCGGACCGTCGACGCCGAGCTCGCGACCCTGAGCTACGACTCGCTGCTCGACGACCGCGTCCTGGTCCGCGGAGCGGCCACGGCGCCGCGCAGCCTCGTGTTCGACGCCCCCGACCTCACGGTCGAGCTCGAGGTCACCGGCGAGCGCCTCGTCGGCCAGCTCGTGCCCCCGGGCCCGGGCGACGTCGTGCTGCAGACCGCCGACGGCCGGGAGTCGCCCGTGCCGGCGGACGACGCCGGCTGCTTCTCCGTCGCCGCGCCGCCCGGCACCCGCATCCGGCTGCGCTGCACCACGCCGTCCGCGACCGTCGTGACCGACTGGGTGCGGACCTAGACGTCCGCCGCCGCGGCGATCCACGCGGCGACGGCCGGGTTCTCCCGGATGCGCTGCAGGGCTCGCGCGCGCGTCGGCCCGATGCTCCCGATCGGGATCCCGAGCCGTGCGCTGACCTCGGCGTAGCTCGGCGGCGGGTCCTGCACGAGGACCAGGAGCAGCTCGCGGTGCTGCTCGGACAGCTCCGCGAACGCCCGCAGGAGGAGCTCGTGGCGGCCGGCCTGGTCGAGGTCCTCGACGACCTCCTCGTCGAGCCGCGCGGTCGCGGGCGGCTCGTGGTCGATCCCGGGGCCGAGCGGGTCGACCGGCTGCGTGCGCCGGCGTGCGCGCAGCAGGCGCAGGCACTCGTTGCGTGCCGTGGCGACGATCCAGCCCGGCAGGGCGGCGGGCTCGCGCAGGTCGTCGAGGTGCTCCACGAGCCGCAGCCAGAGCGTCTGCACGACGTCCTCGACGTCCGAGCCCTGCAGCCGGTAGCGCCGCACGATGCCGTGCACGAGCGGCGTGAACCGCACGACGAGCTCGTCCCAGGCCGTCTGCTGCCCTCCGCGCGCCGCGAGGACGAGCTCCGCGACGGAGACGTCGTCCGCCATGGGCTGCCTCCCGGTCGCCGGCGAGGACGGTACCGGCACCGCGTCGGGCCGGGTCCTCCCGAGGCTACGCCGGTGCGCCGCCGGGGTGCGCCCCGGGTCAGGCGGTGCGCCGCCAGGGTGCGCCCCGGGGTCGGGCGGTGCACCGCCCCGGCGCGCGTCCCCTTCGGGCGGTGCGCCACCCCGGCCTGGTCCGATCGGGCGGTGCTCGTCCCGGCGCGTCCGCGTCAGGCGGTGCGCAGCGTGAGCCGCTCCCCCGCGAGCGCCTTGGTGAACGGGCACAGCGCGGCGGCCTGCTCGAGGACGCGGTCCGCGGTCTCGGCGGGCAGGCCCGTGACCTCGAGCACGAACGACGACGTGTACCCGGAGCCGTCGCCCGACTCCAGGGTGACCGTCGCCTCGACGTGGGCGTCGACGGCGGACGCGCCCTGCGAGCTCGCCGCGACCTGGAGCGCCTGGTGCAGGCAGCCCGCGAGCGCCGCCGCCATGAGGTGCTCGGGCGACGTCGCGCCGTCCGACCCGTCGGCGTCCCCCGCGACGGCGAGGCCGACGTCGAGGCTGCCGTCCGGCGTGCTGACCCGGCTCGCGGATGCGGTGGCGCGTGCCTCGTGGACCTGCTGCGTCATGGTGGTCTCGCTCTCGTCGTCGCGGGGCATGCGGTGTGCCTCTACTGTCACCAGCGCGGGGCCGCCGCGCATCTCGGCGGTGCACCGCCCGAGCACGGGCGGGCGCACCGTCCGGCTCGGCCGGCGCACCGTCCGGCGCGGGCGAGCACAGCGGGGGGTCAGGCGAGCGAGAGCGCGAACGACAGCACGAACCCGCCGGTCGTGCTGAGGGCGACGAGCGGGCCACCGCGCTCGTACGCCTCGGGCATGAGCGTGTCGGCGAGCGAGGCGAGCACCGCCCCCGCGGCGAACGCGAGCGGCAGCGAGATCGTCTCGGGCGACGTCTGCGAGAGCGGGCCGGCGCCGAGCACGACGGCGAGCGTCAGCAGCACCGCGCACAGGACCCACAGCCCGACGACGTACCGGTGCGAGCGGCCCTGCGCGCGCATCGACGCGGCGCCGACGAGCGCCTCGGGGAAGTTCGACACGAAGATCGCCGCGAGCAGCGCGAGGCCGCCCGTGCCCTCGCCGAGCGAGACGCCGAGCGCGAGGTTCTCGGGGACGCCGTCGAGCGTGACCGCGGCGAGCAGCGCGAGCCCGGCGGCGCCCTGCTTCGAGGCCGACGACGCGGGCCGGTCGGACGCGGCGGCGTCCACGTCGAGCTTGTCGCTCGCCTCGTCGCCCTCCTGCGTCCGCGACCCGGCGCGCGCGGCCTTGTCGAGCTGCGCGCTGAGCACCGTGAACACGACCGCCCCGAGGACGAGGCCGGCGACGGCGCGCCACAGGCCGCCGCGCTCGTAGGACTCCTCGAAGAGCTCGAACGCGAGCGCCGTGATGAGCGCCCCCGCGGCGAACGCGAGCATCCCCGCGAGCACGCGCTTCGGGACGGTGACCCAGCCGCCGACGAGCGCGCCGATCACGAGCGCGCTCGAGGCGATGGCCCCGAACACCAGCGACTCGCCCATGCCCCCACTGAAGCGCATGCCGGTGCGCGACGCCACGGCAGGGACGGGCGCCCGGAGTGGTCAGGTGCGGGGCGTCCCGGGCTCCGCAGCACCGGGGATCACGCACACCCCGTCGACGCACGTGCCGGCGTCCTCGTCGCCGAGCGGCACGAGCGCGAGCCCGGCGAGGACGGGCTCCGAGGCCGGCGTGGGCGTCCCGCCGCTCACCGGGCGACCGCCCGCTCGTCGCGCACCCGCTCGAGCGCGGACAGGAACACGTCGGGGGCCTGCGCCCCCGAGACGGCGTAGCGGCCGTCGACGACGAAGAACGGCACCCCGCGGATGCCGATCTCCTGCGCGGCGGCGATGTCCTGCTGGACCGCGTCGGCGTACCGGCCCGAGTCGAGCGCCGCGCGGGTCTCGTCGGCGTCGAGCCCGACCTCGGCCGCGAGCGCCACGAGCTCGTCGACGCGCCCGACGTGCCGGCCCTCCTCGAAGTACGCCCGGAACAGCCGCTCGACGAGCGCGCCCTGCAGGTTGTGCGCCCGCGCGTGGTGGACCGCCTGGTGCGCGAGCAGCGTCTTGGTGTGCCGGAGCGCGTCGAAGTCGTACGCGAGCCCCTCGCCCGCGGCGAGCGCGGTCATCTGCGCGAGCATCTGCTCGACCTGCGCGGCGGGCAGCCCCTTGTGACCGGCGAGGAAGTCGACCTCCGTGCCCTCGAAGTCGACGGGCGTGTCGGGGGCGAGCTCGAAGGCGTGGTACTCGACCTCGACCTCGCCGTCGAACTGCTCGATCGCCCGCTCGAGGCGCCGCTTGCCGATGTAGCACCACGGGCAGGCGATGTCGGACCAGACGTGGACGGTCACAGGAGTGCTCACGACCGTCGTCAACACCGGGTGCGCGCCGCTATTCCCGCCCGCCCGGGACCCCAGCGGCGACCCCGCGGCGCGGACGCCGACGTGGCACGCCCGGCGCCGGCCGTCAGGCCCGTGCCGCCGGGACGTCGTCGGGCAGCACGCCGAGCGTCTGCGGCGAGGGGGACGCCGCGCGCGCCGACACCGAGGTGAGCCGGTGCCGGTGGTGGCGCCGGCACAGCACCTCGTACCCGACCGTGTCGGCGTCCGCCTCGACGTCGCCGACGACGACCTGCTCGCCCTCGACGACCATGACCCCGTCGACCGTCCGGGCGTTGTGGGTCGCGCGCGCGCCGCACCAGCACAGCGCGCGCACCTGGAGCACCTCGATGCGGTCCGCGAGCTCGACGAGCCGCGCGGAGCCCGGGAACAGGCGCGTGCGGAAGTCGGTCGTGATGCCGAACGCGAAGACGTCGACGTCGAGCTCGTCGACGACCGCCGCGAGCTGGTCGACCTGCGCGGCCGTGTAGAACTGGGCCTCGTCGCAGATCAGGTAGTCCACGGCACGCCCGTGGGTGCGCCGCGCGACGACCTCGGCCCAGAAGTCGGTCGTGTCGCCGACCTCGTGCGCGTCGACGCTGAGCCCGAGCCGCGACGACAGCCGTGCGGCGCCGGCCCGGTCGTTGCGGGTGAACAGGACCCCGTCGCGTCCGCGCGCGTCGTGGTTGTGGTGCATCTGCAGCGCGAGGGTCGACTTGCCGCAGTCCATCGTCCCCGAGAAGAACGCGAGCTCAGCCACGGACCGCCCCGCTCACGCGTGCACCGCGAGGAACGGCACGACGACCTCGTGCGGCGTGAGCGAGCCGTGCACCCCGACGAGCTCGAGCGAGCCGGGGCTCTGGGTGCGCGAGTCGACGACCGTCGCACGGCCGGCCATCGCGACGACGACGTCGCCGATGAGCGGGCGCACATGCGCCGCGACGTCCCCGAACCACCCGGCCGCGATCGCGTCGGCCCCGGTCACGACGACCGCCGCGGGCCCGAGGGTCTCGCGCCAGCGCGCCGCGACCCCGCGGGCGCGCACCGCGACCTCGTCCGGCCCGACGTCCTCGCCCGGCTGCGTGACGTGCAGGTGCAGCGCGCGCGGCTCCCCCGCGACGACCACGACGCCGTCCGCGAGCGCGGGCGTCGCGGCGACGTCCCAGCGCCGGGCCGGGTCGACGTCGACCATGCCGTGGTCCGCCGTCACGTACAGCGACGTGCCGCGCGGCAGGGACCGGGCGAGGCGCGCGAGCTCGCTGTCGACCGCGCTCAGCTCGTCACCCCACTGGCTCGACCCCCAGCCGTGGTGGTGCCCGGCCTTGTCCAGGTCGCCCCAGTAGAGGTAGACGAGCGACGTGCCCGCGAGCTCGGACGCCGCGGCGTCGACCCGGTCCGGGAGCGACTCGGCGCCGACGTAGCGCGCGCCGCGCAGCGCGGCCTCGGTGAGCCCCGAGCCGGCGAACCGCGCGGGCCCGACGCTCGTCACGGGGATGCCGGCGTCCCCGAGCTGCTCGAAGACCGTGGGCTCGCGCTGCCACGCGTGCGGGTCGACCCCGTCGTTCCAGGACACCATGTTCGCGAGCGCCCCCGTCGCCGGAACACGCACGCTGTAACCGACGAGCCCGTGGCGCCCGGGCGGGGTCCCCGTCCCGAACGACGCGATGGACGCCGCCGTGGTCGACGGGAAGCCCGACCGCAGCGCGGGCGAGCCCTGCAGGAGCGAGCGCAGGAACGGCGCGTGGCCCGCGCGCTCGCTCAGGTTGTTCCGGCCGAGCCCGTCGACCAGCACGACGCACGCGCGCCGGGCACCGGGCAGCCCGAGCCGGCCGCGCGCGTCGGCGGAACCGCGCACACCGCGGGCCCCGATCGCCGCGGCGACCGCCGGGAGCACCGCACCGAGGTGACGGCCCGGGAACGCCGGCGCGAGCAGCCCCGCGGTCGACAGCGCCGCACCGACCTCGGCGGCGGGGTCGACCCGCGCGTCCGGCGCGGGCGCGTCAGCGGGCGTCGCGCCCGTCAGGGGCGACGAGGAGGGCTCGGTCATCGCGGGCGGGACGTCGCGGCGGACAGCGCGCGGGCGAACGTCGAGGCGGCCCGGACGGCGCCCGCACCCTCGGCGACCGCCGAGACGCGCACGACGACGTCGTCGGGCGTGAGCGTGCCGGTGAGCCCGTGGTCGGCCTCGCAGCCGGCGTCCCCGCACGTCGCGGGCTCGAGGTCGACGCGCGAGACGGCCCCCCACCCGATCGCGAGCGTGAGCTCGGAGGCCGCGTCGCCCGTGCGGTGCTTCTCGGGCTTCGCGACGACGTGCGTGAGGGCGACCGAGCGCAGCTCGGCGAGCGGGACCGACTCGGTCGTCGCGGACGCGCTCGCCGACGGGTTCTCGCTGTCCGCGGGGTGGTCGTCGACGTGCGCGACGACGAGCCGCGACGGCGTCAGCACGAGCACCGTGACGTGCCGGCGCACCTCGGCGTCGTCGAACGTCGTCTCGGGATGGACCAGGTGCGCCACGACCGGCTCGTCGGCGAGCGCGACGTCGAGCACGTCGGCGACGAGGTCCGGGTAGTACCCGGCCCGGTGGAGGTCGTGGCGGAGTTCGGTGAACGCAGCGGGCACGGGTCCATCCTCCCACCCCGCGCGGCCCCGCCGGCCCGTCGTCACGTCGGGAGCGCGCGCCGGGAGCCGTCGGCACGGTCGGCGGTCCCGAGCTGGGCGCGTGCGCCGAGCACGGTGGCGCCGTGCTCGGAGACCACGACCGGGTTGAGCTCGAGGCTGCGCAGCTCGGGCAGGTCGTCCGCGAGCACCGACAGCCGCGCGATGACGTCCTCGAGCGCGTCGACGTCGAGCCGCGGGAGCCCGCGATACCCGAACAGGCGGGGTGCGGCACGCGCGGCCCGCACGAGCTCGGCGACGTCGACGTCGGTGAGCGGGGGCACGGCGTAGCTGATGTCCCCGAGCAGGTCCGACGCGTCGCCCGAGAGGCCGAAGCTGAGCACCGGCCCAAACAGCGGGTCCTCGACGGACCGGACGACGCACGCGGCACCGAGCGGGGCCATGCGCTGGACCTCGAGCGGCGCGCGCCCGGGCTCGAGCGGGTGGCCCTGCGCGAGCGCGAGCACCTGCTCGACGTCGGCGCGCAGCTCCGCCTCGTCGTGCACGTCGAGCCGCACCCCACCGAGGTCCGCGCGGTGGCGCAGCGCCGGGACGGTCGTCTTGAGCGCGACGGGCCAGCCGATGCGGTGCGCGGCCTCGACGGCCTCGTCGGGCGTCGCGACCGGGACCGACTCGAGCACCGCGACCCCGGCGCAGGCCAGGAGCTCGGCGGTCTCGGCGGGGCTCAGGTCGACCACGTCCCCCGGCGTCACGCCCGCGAGCCGCGCGGCGACCAGCCGGCGCGCCGCCCGGGTGTCGACGCCGGCGGGCTGCACCGCGGTGCCGCGGTCCGCCGAGCGCCACGCCGAGTAGCGCTCCGCCTGCCCGAGCGCGAGGACCGCGTCCTCCGGGGTCGTGTACGCCGGGATGGTCCAGCGCCGCCCGTCGTCGTCCTCGGCGGTCAGGTCGTCGGTCGCGCCGTGCAGCCCGAGCATGCACGCGACGGTCGTGCGCCCCGAGCCGGCCGCGACGGCGGCGAGAGCGCGCGAGACCCGCACCTGCGAGTGCCCGACGGTCGGGACGTGCACCGCGACGACGACGTCGACGGCCGGGTCCTCGTAGAGGCTCGCGAGCGTCGAGGCGAGCGCCTCGTCCTCGGCGTCCTCCCGGACGATCGCGGCCTGCCCCCCGACGACGAGCCCGACCGCGGCGGCGGCCTCGGCGACGAGCGCGGCCATGGGCGCCGAGCTCGCCACGATCGCGACGCGCCGGCCCGTGGGCAGCGGCTGGAGCGCGAGCACCTGGGCGACCTCGAGCATCTGGTGGGTGTTCTCGACCCGGATCACGCCCGACTGGCGCATGACCTCCTCGAGCGTGCGCCGCGGGGCCCGGGTGGCGCGCACCGCGTGCCCGGGCGGCACGACCTGCCCCGAGCGGCCCGCGGTCACGACGACGACCGGCTTAACCGCCGCGAGCCGCCGGGCGACGCGCGAGAACTTGCGCGGGTTGCCGATCGACTCGAGGTAGAGCCCGACGACCTCGGTCGCGTCGTCGTCGCGCCAGAACTGCATGAGGTCGTTGCCCGAGACGTCCGCCCGGTGGCCCGCGGAGACGAAGTGCGAGAGGCCGAGGCGGCGCCGGCGCACCGAGCCGAGCAGCGCGACCGCCATGGGCGCCGACTGGCAGAACAGCCCGATCGTGCCGGGCGGCGGCGGGTCGGCGGCCAGGGACGCGTTGAGCACCCGGCCCCCGGTCGAGGACAGCACGCCGTACGAGCTGGGCCCGACGACGCGCATGCCCGCCGCGTGCGCGGTGCGCAGCAGGGCCCGCTGCAGCGCGAGCCCCTCGGGGCCGGTCTCCGCGAACCCGTCCGAGAGGATGACGACGCCGCGGACCTGGAGCCGCGCGAGCGCCCGGACGGCGGCCACGGCCTCGGCCGCGGGCACCGCGACGACCGCGAGCTCGACCGGTCCGGGCACGGACGCGACGTCGGGCCAGTGCTGCGTCGCGACGCCCGGCGCGCGCCCCGGGCCGCCCGGGAGGTCCAGGTGGTCCGGGTCGTCCGGCGGCAGCGCGACGACGTGCAGCCCGAGGTCACCGTCCGCGCCGGCCTCGAGGTCCGCCACGACGCGCCGCGCGAGCAGGTCGTCCATCGAGCCGCGCGCGACGTCCGGGGAGCCCACGACGACGACCGAGCGCGCCGAGAGCAGGCCCTGCACGCTGCGGGCCTCGGCGCGGTGCTCGCGGTCGGCCATCACGGCGAGCGAGCGCCCGGTCGGGTCGATGTCGAACTCGACGGTCACGACGCCGTCCTCGAGCGACTGCCGGACCGCGTACCCGGCCTCGCGGAAGACCGCGATCATGCGGCCGTTCTGCGGCAGCACCTCGGCGGTGAACCGCCGGACCCCGCGCTCCCGGGCGGCCGCGGCGAGGTGCTCGAGCAGCACCGACCCGAGCCCGCGCCCGTGGTGGGCGTCCGCGATGTTGAACGCGACCTCGGCGGCGTCGGGAGCGATGCGGTCGTACCGCGCGACGCCGATGATCTCGTCGTCCGCGGTGACCGCGACGAGCGCGACGCGGTCGGCGTGGTCGACGACGGTGAACCGGGCGAGGTCGCGGTCCGAGAGCCGGTCGAGGTTGGCGAAGAACCGCAGGTAGGTCGACCGCTCGGACTGCGCGACGTGGAACGCCTGCAGCGCCTCGGCGTCGCTCGGCCGGATCGGCCGCACGTGCGTCGTCGACCCGTCCCGCAGGACGACGTCCGCCTCCCAGCCGGCCGGGTACGCCGGCGCCGGCACGGGGGACGTCGCGGCCGCGTCGCCGCCGGTCACCTCAGCCATGGCGTCCAGGCTAGTGCGCGGGCGCCGCGGACCGCGGGTGGACCTCCGCCGCACGCCCGGACCCGGCCCGTCGCCCGCCGCGCGGCGGGTGTCCGACCCGCGTGGCATGGTTCGTGCACGCCGCCCGACGCGCGACAATGGCGGCGCCGCGTGCGCACGTGCGCCGCCGGCCGGCACGCCGCACGACCCCGCTGGACCCGCACGCCCGCGCACGACCCGCCCGTCCGCACGTCCCCCCGAGGAGCCGCTCACCCATGGCGCGACGCAACGCGACCCCCGACGTCCCGGCCGAGGACGTCGTCGAGCGGATCGTCGACATCGACGTCGCGACCGAGATGGAGGGCTCGTTCCTCGAGTACGCCTACTCGGTCATCTACTCGCGCGCCCTGCCCGACGCCCGCGACGGCCTCAAGCCCGTGCAGCGCCGGATCCTCTACCAGATGGCGGACATGGGCCTGCGCCCGGACCGCCCGTATGTGAAGTCGGCGCGCGTCGTCGGCGAGGTCATGGGCAAGCTGCACCCGCACGGCGACACCGCGATCTACGACGCGATGGTCCGCATGGCCCAGCCGTTCTCGCTGCGGCTGCCACTCGTCGACGGCCACGGCAACTTCGGCTCGCTCGACGACGGCCCGGCCGCGCCCCGGTACACCGAGGCCCGCCTCGCCCCCGCGGCGGCGGCCATGACGACCGGGCTCGACGAGGACGTCGTCGACTTCGTGCCGAACTACGACAACAAGCTCACGCAGCCCGAGGTCCTCCCGGCCGCCATCCCGAACCTGCTGGTCAACGGTGCGAGCGGCATCGCGGTCGGCATGGCGACGAACATGGCCCCGCACAACCTCGTCGAGGTCGTCGCCGCGGCACGTCACCTGGTGGCGCACCCCGACGCGACGCTCGACGACCTCATGCGCTTCGTCCCTGGCCCCGACCTGCCCTCGGGCGGCAAGATCGTCGGCCTCGACGGCGTGCGTGACGCGTACCGCACGGGCCGCGGGGCGTTCCGCACGCGGGCCACCGCGCGCATCGAGAACGTCACCGCGAAGCGCAAGGGCATCGTCATCACGGAGCTGCCGTACACGGTCGGCCCCGAGAAGGTCATCGAGAAGATCAAGGAGGGCGTGCAGTCCAAGAAGCTCTCCGGGATCTCCAACGCCGTCGACCTCACCGACCGTCAGCACGGCCTGCGGCTCGTCATCGAGGTCAAGACCGGCTTCAACCCCGAGGCGGTGCTCGAGCAGCTCTACCGGTACACCCCGCTCGAGGACTCGTACTCGATCAACAACGTCGCGCTCGTCGAGGGTCAGCCCCGCACGCTCGGGCTGCGCGAGCTGCTCCAGGTGTGGGTCGCGCACCGCATCGACGTCGTGCGCCGGCGGACCACGTTCCGCCTCGCCCGGCGTCGTGAGCGCCTGCACCTCGTCGAGGGCCTGCTCGTCGCGATCCTCGACATCGACGAGGTCATCCAGGTCATCCGCACCTCCGACGACTCGGACACCGCGCGCACCCGGCTGCGCGACGTGTTCGACCTGTCGGAGCCGCAGGCCGAGTACATCCTCGAGCTGCGCCTGCGTCGCCTGACGAAGTTCTCGCGCATCGAGCTCGAGAAGGAGCAGGAGCAGCTCCAGCGCGAGATCGCGGACCTCGAGACGATCCTGGCCGACGAGGAGCGCCTGCGCGGCGTCGTGTCCGAGGAGATGGCCGACGTCGCCGCGACCTACGGGACCCCGCGCCGCACGGTCCTGCTCGAGTCGGCCGGGGGCACGAGCGTGACGGGCGCCGCCGCCGCGTCCCGCTCGGCGACGCCGCTCGAGATCGAGGACTCGCCGTGCTGGGCGCTGCTGTCCGCGACCGGTCTGCTGGCCCGCACCACGGGTCCGGACGCGCCGCTGCGTGCCGAGGCCGGGGTGCGCCGCGCCAAGCACGACGTGCTGCGGGGCGCGGTCGCGACGACGGCCCGCGCCGAGGTGGGTGCCGTGACGTCGCGCGGCCGCGTCGTGCGCGTGTCGGTGCTGCACCTGCCCTCGCTCCCGCCGACCGACGGCGCACCGACGCTCTCGGGCGGTGTCCCGCTCGCGGAGGTCGTCACGCTCGAGGCCGGCGAGCGGGTCGTCGGGCTCACCTCGCTCGCGCCCGACGCGCCGACCCTCGCGCTCGGGACCGCGCAGGGCGTCGTCAAGCGCGTCTCCCCCGGCGACGTCCCGGGCAACAGGGACGCGTGGGAGGTCATCGCCCTCAGGCAGCTCGACGAGGTCGTCGGCTGCGTCGAGGTGACCGACGCCGACGAGCTCGTGCTCGTCGCGTCCGACGCCTCGCTCCTGCACTTCGCGGCGTCGTCCGTGCGTCCGCAGGGCCGCTCGGCGGGCGGCATGGCCGGGATCAAGCTCGCGGCCGGGCAGCGCGTCGTGCACTTCGGTGCGGTGCGACCCGGGGTCGAGGCCGCGGTCGTGACGATCGCCGGCACGTCGACCGCCCTGCCGGGGACGCAGGCCGGCTCGGTCAAGACGACACCGTTCGAGGTCTACCCCGGGAAGGGACGCGCGACGGGCGGGGTCCGCGCGCACCGCTTCCTCAAGGGCGAGGACACGCTGCTGCTCGCGTGGGTCGGCCCCGTGCCGCCGCACGCGACGACGTCCGCGGGCCAGCCGGTCGAGCTGCCCGCGGTCGACACGCGACGCGACGGGTCCGGCGTGCCCCTCGCGGCGCCGGTGCACGCGATCGGCTGATGCTCCGCGGCAGAGCCCGAGGCGGGTCCCGCGGCGTCGCGGGGCCCGCCTTCCGCGCACGAGCCTGCGGTCAGAGCTCGATCGACCACATCGTCGAGCCCTGGAAGACCTCGTACCCGAGGCTCGCGTAGAGCCCGTGCGCGCCCGACGGGTTCTCCGTGTCGACGCCCAGCTCGGCGTAGTGCATGCCGTCCGCGGCGTACGCGTGCATCGCGGCGGTGAGCAGCGCGACGCCCAGCCCCCGCCCGCGCCACGCGCGCCGTACGCCGAGCAGCTCGGTGTACCCCGACGGGTACCCGGCGACGGCCCAGTCCTGCTCGTACCGGCCCGAGAGCAGGTACCCCGCGACCTCCCCGGTCGCGTCGTCGACCGCGACGAAGCTCCACGACGGGGCGAACATGCTCCGGCCGTGGCTCCACGCCTCGGCGCTCCGCGGCTGGCTGCCCCAGTGGTCGGCGAACGCCTCGTTGTGCGCGACGCGAACCGCCTCGTCGAGCTCCGGCGCCCAGGGCACGATCCGGACGCCGTCGACGTGCGGCACGGCGGGCACCCCGTCCCGCAGCGGGCGCCGCATCTCGGAGTAGTAGCGGACCGGCGCGAAGCCCGCGTGCGCGTAGACGCGGGCGGAGACCGGCGCGGCGTCCTCGAGGTAGGCGGCCAGCCGGCCCGGCACGTCCTTGCCCGACTCGGCGAGCAGCTGCCGGCCGCGCCCCTCGAGCCAGGCGACGACGGCCCGACCGACCCCGCGTCCCCGCCACGCGGGGTGCACGCCGCCGAGCAGGAACGCCCGCACGAGCGACTCGTCACCCGGCGCGGTCGTGGCCTGCGCGTAGGCGCGCATCACACCGGCGTCGTCGACACCGACGAGCGTGTCGCGCGCGTGGTCCTTCCAGTCGCCCTCGAACATCTCGACGACCTCCTCGAGGGAGCGCCGGAACGGCAGCGCGTCGGCCTCCTCGACCGCGGAGACGAGCTCGAACAGCGCGGGGGCGTCGTCGGGCGTCAGCGCACGCCACGTGAGGCCGAGCTCAGTTGGGGGCCGGGGCGGCTCCGCGGGGGCAGCGGCACGGACGGCGATCGGGGCGAGGGACAGAGTGCTCACCGCGCCACGATGCCGGTGCTGCCCGTCGACGGGCAAGACGATTGCGTCCGCCGCGCCGTGTCACGCGTCGATGCGGCTCCGGTCGAGCTCGTCGGCGCCCGCGATGATGAAGTCCTTGCGCGGCGCGACGTCGGAGCCCATGAGCAGCTCGAAGACCTCCTCGGCCCGCTGCGCACCCTCGACGGTGACGCGGCGCAGCGTGCGGTGGCGCGGGTCCATCGTGGTCTCCGCGAGCTGGTCGGCGTCCATCTCGCCGAGGCCCTTGTAGCGCTGGATGTCGTCCTTGTACCGCCGCCCGGCCTTGTCGAGCTTCTTGAGCGTCGCAGCGAGCTCGGCCTCGGAGTACGTGTACAGGTACTCGCCCTTGCGGCTGCCCACGGCGACCGTCTCGATGCGGTGCAGCGGAGGGACCGCGGCGAAGACCCGGCCGGCCTCGACGAGCGGGCGCATGTACCGGAAGAACAGCGTGAGCAGCAGGGTGCGGATGTGCGCGCCGTCGACGTCGGCGTCGGTCATCAGCACGACCTTGCCGTAGCGCGCCGCCTCGAGGTCGAACGTGCGCCCCGACCCGGCCCCGAGAACCTGGATGATCGCCGCGCACTCGGCGTTCTTCAGCATGTCGGTGATCGAGGCCTTCTGGACGTTGAGGATCTTCCCGCGGATCGGCAGGAGCGCCTGGAAGTCCGAGCTGCGCGCGAGCTTGGCGGTGCCGAGCGCGCTGTCCCCCTCGACGATGAAGAGCTCGCTGCGAGCGACGTCGTCGCTGCGGCAGTCCGCGAGCTTCGCGGGCAGCGACGAGGACTCGAGCGCGTTCTTGCGGCGGGAGATCTCCTTCTGCTTGCGCGCGGACAGCCGGGCCCGCATCTCGCCGACGACCTTGTCGAGCAGCAGCGCCGAGTGCGCCTTGTGCTCGCGCTTCGTCGACGTGAAGATCGCGCCGAGCTCGGTGTCGATGACCTTGGCCACGATGCCGCGCACCGGGGCGGTCCCGAGGACCTCCTTGGTCTGGCCCTCGAACTGCGGCTCGGCGAGCCGCACCGTGATGACGGCCGTGAGCCCCGCGAGCACGTCCTCCTTCTCGATGCGCTCGCTCGTGTCACGCGTCGAGATCTTGAGCCGGCGCGCGTTCGCCTCGACCTGCTTGCGCAGCGTCCGCAGGAGCGCCGTCTCGAAGCCCGCGAGGTGCGAGCCGCCCTTGGGCGTCGCGATGATGTTGACGAAGGTGCGGACCTCGGTCTCGTACCCGGTCCCCCAGCGCAGAGCGACGTCGACCTCGCAGCGGCGCTCGACCTCCTGCGGGGACATGTGGCCGCGCCCGTCGAGCACCGGGACCGTCTCGGTGAAGGTGCCCTCGCCCGTCAGGTGCCAGACGTCGGTGACCGGCGCGTCGGGCGCGAGGTGCTCGACGAAGTCGACCGTCCCGCCGGCGTGCAGGAACGTCTCCTCGTGCGGCCCGTGCTCCCCCGGCGTGCCGGGGACCCGCCGCTCGTCGCGCACCGTGATCGCGAGCCCGGGCACCAGGAAGCTCGTCTGGCGGGCGCGCGTGACGAGCTCGTCGTAGGAGAACACCGCGCTCGTCGGGAAGACCTGGCGGTCCGCCCAGTACCGCACGCGGGTCCCGGTGCGCCCGCGCGGCGCCTTGCCGACGACCGCGAGCTCGGAGCCCGACACGAACGGCTCGAACGGCGCCTCCGGGCTCGGCGAACCGGTGTCCGCGAACGTGCCGGGCTCGCCGCGGTGGAAGGTCATCCGGTACGTCTTGCTCCCGCGGTCCACCTCGACGTCGAGGCGGGAGGACAGCGCGTTGACGACCGATGCGCCGACGCCGTGCAGGCCGCCCGACGCGGCGTAGGAGCCGCCGCCGAACTTGCCGCCCGCGTGGAGCTTGGTGAACACGACCTCGACGCCCGTCAGGCCCGTCTTGGGCTCGACGTCCACGGGGATACCGCGGCCGTTGTCCCGGACCTCGACCGAGCTGTCGGCGTGCAGGACGATCTCGATCCGGTCGCCGTGGCCGCTGAGGGCCTCGTCGACGGAGTTGTCGATGATCTCCCACAGGCAGTGCATGAGGCCGCGCGAGTCGGTCGACCCGATGTACATGCCGGGGCGCTTGCGCACCGCCTCGAGCCCTTCGAGGACCGAGAGGTGGCGCGCCGTGTAGCTGGACTCCGCGGATGCTGTCGACACGAGGCCCGATGCTAACCGTCAGGGCCCACACCGGCCGCACGCCGGGCCGTCGACCCCGCCCGTTCCGGGACATCTGGGGTGTTCCCGGGCGGGGTCGTGTACGCGGGGAGCGAACCACCCGCCCTCGAGGGGAAGTTTCCCCGGTCCGGATGGTTGTATGTCTATGTGACGACGACCGAACCGCTGACCGTAGCCGACCGCTGCGACCGCTGTGGCGCGCAGGCCTACGTCCGTGTGCTGCTTCCCGTGGGCGAGCTGCTCTTCTGCGCGCACCACTACCGCGCGCACGCGCCGAAGTTCGCCGATGTGGCGACTCACGTGCAGGACGAGACCGACCGCCTTCTTGCCGAGCATGGAGCAGGTGCAGGAGCAGCAGCCGCGCGCTGACCTCGACCCTCGAGAGGGCGCCGACCGGGACACCCCGGGCGGCGCCCTCTCGTCATGCTGCCCCGGGACGTCGGCCCCGTCCGTCCCCTGCCGAGCGCGCTGCCGGTGCGCCCGGCCCCGCGGAGGTGCGTGACGCCGGCGGCGATGTCGGTGCCTCGCGCGACGATCGTGCGGTACGCACCCGGCGACGAGAGGCGGACCGATGACGATCGTGGTGACGACACCGACGGGCCACGTGGGTTCCCGCGTGACGACGCTGCTCGCCCAGGCCGGCGAGCGCCCGACGGTCCTGCTGCGGGACCGCACCCGGCTCGACGCCGGGCTCCGTGAGCTCTGCGACGTGGTGGAGCTCGACCTCGGCGACGCGGACGCGGTGGCGCGTGCGACGGCCGGGGCCGACGCCCTGTACTGGGTGGACCCTCCGACGACCGACGACGACCCGGTCGCCGGCCACGAGCGCATGGGCGCCTCGGCGGCCCACGCGGTCCGCACGAACGGCATCCCGCGCGTCGTGCTGCAGAGCAGCGTCGGCGCGGAGGCCCGGCACGGCTTCGGCGACATCGACGGCCTCGCGCGCACCGAGGAGCTGCTCGACGCCACCGGCGCGCACGTCACCCACCTGCGATGCGGCTACTTCTTCACGAACCTGCTCATGGACGTCGACGGGCTGCGGTCCGGGACGCTGACGACGACCCTCCCGCTGGACCAGCCCCTCCCCTGGGTCGACCCCCGGGACATCGGCGACGTCGCCGCGGCACGCGTGCTCTCGACCACGTGGGCGGGACGCACCACGCAGGGTGTGCACGGGCCGGCCGACCTGTCGTTCGACGACGTCGCGCGCGTCCTGACCGACGCCACGGGACACACCGTGGTCGCGACCCGGGTCACCGACGAGCAGGTCGCCGGGGAGCTCCGGGGGTTCGGCCTCACCGACGCCCAGGTCGACGCGGTCGTGGGCATGTCCCGCGGGCTGCGCGGCGACTTCGTCCCCGAGGACCGCCGCTCGGCGCTGACGACCACGCCGACGACGCTCGCCGCCTGGGCGCACGAGCACCTGCGCCCGCTCCTCCGCCCCGGTCAGGGCCCCGCCGCTGGCTGAGCCGGCGGGCTGAGCACTGCGAGCCGGCGGGCTGACGCGCGGGAGTCCCGGCAGCACGAAGGCCCGGTGCGCGTGCACCGGGCCTTCGTCGTCCCTGCTGCGGGCGGGACTCAGTCGAGGTAGTCGCGCAGCACCTGGGAGCGCGACGGGTGACGCAGCTTCGACATCGTCTTGGACTCGATCTGCCGGATCCGCTCGCGCGTCACCCCGTAGACCTTGCCGATCTCGTCGAGGGTCTTCGGCTGGCCGTCGGTCAGGCCGAAGCGCATCGAGACGACGCCGGCCTCCCGCTCGGACAGCGTGTCGAGGACCTGGTGCAGCTGCTCCTGCAGGAGCGTGAAGCTGACGGCATCGGCCGGGACGACGGCCTCGGAGTCCTCGATGAGGTCACCGAACTCGCTGTCACCGTCCTCGCCGAGCGGCGTGTGCAGCGAGATGGGCTCGCGACCGTACTTCTGGACCTCGACGACCTTCTCGGGCGTCATGTCCAGCTCCTTGGCGAGCTCCTCGGGCGTGGGCTCGCGACCCAGGTCCTGGAGCATCTGGCGCTGGACGCGCGCGAGCTTGTTGATGACCTCGACCATGTGCACGGGGATGCGGATCGTGCGGGCCTGGTCGGCCATCGCGCGAGTGATGGCCTGACGGATCCACCACGTCGCGTACGTCGAGAACTTGTAGCCCTTGGTGTAGTCGAACTTCTCGACCGCACGGATGAGGCCCAGGTTGCCCTCCTGGATCAGGTCCAGGAAGAGCATGCCGCGACCCGTGTACCGCTTGGCGAGCGACACCACGAGGCGCAGGTTGGCCTCGAGCAGGTGGTTCTTGGCGCGGCGGCCGTCGGACGCGATCCACTCGAGCTCACGGCGGAGCTTGGGCTCCATCGTGATGCCGGCGTTGAGGCGCTCCTCGGCGAACAGGCCGGCCTCGATGCGCTTGGCGAGCTCGACCTCCTGCTCGGCGTTCAGCAGCGCGACCTTGCCGATCTGCTTGAGGTAGTCCTTGACCGGGTCGGCGGTCGCGCCCGCGGTGACGACCTGCTGGGCGGGGGCGTCGTCGTCGTCGGCGTCCGAGTAGACGAAGCCGACGCTCTCCTCGGTCGCCTCGTCGGCGGCGGCCGCGGGCTTCGCCGGCTTGTCGGCGTCCTCCTCGAGCTCGCCGGCGACGGCCTCGACCTCGGCGACGGCCGGCTCGACGTCCTCGAGCTCGACGTCCTCGAGCACGACCTCGTCCTCGGCGACCTCGCCGTCGGGCGTGGCGGTCTTCGGTGCGGCGACCTTGGCGGACGCGACCTTGGCGCCGGCGGCGGCCTTGGCGGCGGGCGCAGCCTTGGGGGCGGACTTGGCGCGGGCCGGCTTGCGCGCAGCGGGGGCCTCGGTGGATCCGTCGGCGACGACGGCCTTGGCGGCGGGGCGCGTCTTCGCGCTCGTGGCGGCGACGGCGCGCGCAGCGGGGACCGGCTCCTCGACGGCGATCCCGGCGGTCGCAAGGCCGCGGACGACGGCCTTGAGACGCTTGGCGTCCTGGACCTGGGCCTGCTCGCAGGCCGTGCGCAGGGCGACCGCGTCGACGCTTCCGTGGGTCCGGCCACGACGGACGAGCTCCTGCATGGCGGGATGCTCGAACTCACGCGGGAGTGCGGGGTGCGAAGGCTGGAGCGACACAAACGACCTTTCGGCAGCGAGAGACCCGGATCAGATCGGCGGGTGCTCCCATATTGTACCGGCCGCACCTCGGCACAGCGGGCCGAGAGGGCCGTTCGGGTCAGCGTGGGCGGGGTCCCGGCGCAGACGGCGCGGAGACGCGACGCTCGAGGATCGTGCGCGGGCCCGGTGCCCGCCACTCTCTCGAGACTGACGAGGGTGACAACGTGCGGGTGCCGGAAATGATTCCCGCAGGGACGCACCGTCCCCCGCTCCGGGCGGTGCGGGGCACGTCGCTGCGGCGTCGTCCGACGAACGCCCGCCGGGGGCGCCGTCGACGCGGTCCCGCCGCCCGACGCGGGGCGACCTCGGTCGGGCGACCGCGGCGGTCAGCTCGCGGCGGGCTTCACCGCGAGCACGGGGCACGGGGAGTCGAGCAGGATGCGCTGGGCGTTCGCGCCGAGGATGAGCTTGCCGACGGGGCTGCGGCGGCGCAGCCCGATGACGATGAGCCCCGCACCGACCTCCTCGGCCGTGCCGATGAGGTCCTCCGCGACGTCGCGCCCCCGGGCGAGGACGCGGACGTCGTGCTCGATGCCGCGCGACGTCAGCTCGGACCGGACCGCGTCGAGCGCCGTCTGGGTCTCCTGACGGTGCTCGTCGGTCTCGTCACCACGCTCGCTCACGACCACGACGAGCGACTCGCCACGCCGCTCGGCCTCGCCCGACGCCGTCTCGAGCGCCGCACGCCCCTCAGGGGTTGCCAGGTACCCGACCACGATGCCCATCGGTCCTCCGCTCTCGACGCACTGACGTCCTGCCCCTGCCGTGACGCTACCGGAGCGCAGGCCCCGCGACGAACGCACCCCGGACGACGCACCTGGTCAACCGGCGCGCCGGACCCACCCCGGGGGCATCGCGACCGCGAGCGTGCGGTCGAGGATCCGGGCGAGCCGGTGGTCGGGGTCCTCGGTGAGCGCGCGCTCGAGCAGCAGGCCCGCGCGCGCCCCGTCGGCCTGCCACCACGCGAGGAGGGCGAGCAGGGTGCACGCCGGCGCCTGGGCGCCGCGCCGGCCGTGCCCGACGACGCGCTCGAGCACGGTCACGTGCGCCGCGGTGAGCCCCGGCGGCGGGACGACGCCGCGATGCTGGTCGACGATCCCGGCGACCGCCTCGGCGACGAGCGCGTCGGTCGCACCGGGCGCCTCGCGCAGCGACCGCTCCGGCAGGTCCTGCGGGCCGGGCACGAGGCTCACGAGCACCGCGTCGCGCACCCGGGTGTCCGCGAGCGCGACGTCGAGTCGGCCGAGCACCGGCGCTCCCCCGGACGGCGCCCCCGCCAGGGTCGCGGCGACCTCCGCCCGCCACGAGGCCAGCGACGCGAGCCGCCACGCCGTGAGCGCCGCCGGACCGTCCG
>NZ_BJLR01000030.1 GCF_006538745.1 Cellulomonas cellasea
GCCCGGCAGTCGGCGACCGCGGAGCCCGCGAGCACGAGCTGCGCCCCGACGGCGGTGGACTCGAGGTCGCGCAGCGGCCGTCCCCCGGGCGGGCAGCAGCCGTGGTCGTCGCAGTCGAGCGCGAGGTACCCGTCGGCGGTCACCACCCAGACGGCGACGTCGGACAGGCCCGCGGCCGCGGCCTCGCGGAAGTGCTCGGCGGCGGCCCGGGCGCCGGGCGGACGGCCGGGCGCACGCGGGTCGTGCGCGGTGTAGAGGACGAGCACGGCCCGCTCGGCGCCGTCCGCGTCGAGGTGCGCGACGAGCCCGCGGGCGACCTGCGGGCCGTGGACGACGTCGCCGAGGTCGGCGAGGTCGACACGGGCGACGAGGCCGATGCGGCCGCGGGGTGGCCGCAGGCTCACCGCGACGGCGCTCTCGTGCGGCCGGAACCCCAGCTGGTGCGGAAGGTAGGCGAGCATCTCCCGGGGCTCGCTGACCCGGATCGTGGTCGTGTCCATCCCCGTACCCAAGCCGGCCCGGCCCTTCGCCGGGGGACGCACCGGTGCGCCTGTGGACCGCCCGACGACAGCGTGGCGCTGTGGTCGCCTCGCGGCGTGCGGGGTCCGCGCAGCCGGACGACGTTGGTTACGGTGTGCGCGTGCTCCGCCCTCCCCTCGCTCGACGTGCGTGCACCGCGCTCGTGCCGACCCTCGTCGCGGTCGGGGCGCTCGCGGGGTGCACGACGGCGGCCGACCCGGCACCCAGCCCCACCGCCGGGGCGAGCGTCGCGGCGTCGAAGCCGTCCCCGACCGAGCCGCTGCTCACCGCCGGGCCCGACACCGGCTCCGCGGTTGGTCGTGTCGTCGAGGGCTTCCCGACCGACCTCGTGACCGTGCCGGCCGACGCGGAGGTCCTCGTGTCGTCGGCCCAGCCGCCCGACGCCGCCGGGCTGCGCGAGATCAGCCTCAACCTGCGCAGCCCGCAGGACGCCGCGGCGCTGCTCGACGGCGTCCGGGCGACGGTGCTGGCCGCCGGCTTCGCGGAGACGGCCGGGACGGCGGCCGAGCCGGGCCTCGCTGCGCACGCGGCGTTCAGCCGCAGCGAGGGCCAGGAGATCGTCATCGTCGGCGTGCTCGACCGCGACGGGGTACGGACGCTGACGCTCGGCGGACGGGTGCGCACCGCCTCGTGAGCGCACCTAGGCTGCCCGCGTGACCGCTTCTCCCTCCCTCGTCGACGTCGAGGACGTCCGCAGCCGCGTCGACGCCGCGCTCCGCCTGCACGTCGAGGACCTCCGGCCGAGCCTCGCAGCGTCGAGCGTCGACGCCGACCGGCTCGCCGGGGCCGTCGAGCAGATGCTCAGCGGCGGAAAGCGGCTGCGCGCCGCGTTCTGCTACTGGTCCTGGCGCGCGCACGGCGGGGTCCCGGGGACGGCGCGCGAGCAGGTCGTCGTCCAGGTCGGCGCCGCGCTCGAGCTGTTCCAGGCGGCCGCGCTCTTCCACGACGACGTGATGGACGACTCGGACACCCGGCGCGGGCTGCCGGCGGCGCACCGCACGTTCGCGTCGCTGCACGAGGACGCGGGCTGGTCCGGTGACGCGCGGCGCTTCGGCGAGTCGTCCGCGATCCTGCTCGGGGACCTCGCGCTCGTGCGCAGCGAGCACGTGTTCTCCCGGGCGCTCGACCCCGAGCCGGCGGCGCTGCGCTCGCGCGTGCGCGGCGTGTTCGACCTCATGCGCACCGAGGTCACGGTCGGTCAGTACCTCGACGTGCTGGCCCAGGCCCTCCCGTGGGGCGAGGACCCGCGCGCCGACGAGCAGCGCGCACGCGAGGTCATCCGGTCCAAGTCCGCGCGCTACAGCGTCGAGCACCCGATCGTCCTGGGGGCCGCGCTCGCGGAGGCCGACGACGACGCGCTCGCGGCGTGCCGGTCCGTCGGGCTCCCCCTCGGCGAGGCGTTCCAGCTCCGCGACGACCTGCTCGGGGTCTTCGGCGACCCGGCGGCGACCGGCAAGCCCGCGGGCGACGACCTGCGCGAGGGCAAGCGGACGGTGCTCGTCGCCCGCGCGATGGCGCGGGCGCTCGAGTCCGGGGACGACGGGACGGTCGCCCGGCTCGGGGCCGAGCTCGGGGTCCGCGACCTGTCGGACGAGCGGGTCGCCGCGCTGGCTGCCGCGATCGCCCGCACGGGTGCGCCGGGCGACGTCGAGCGGCTCATCGACGAGCTCGCGGGCGACGCGTTCGCGACGCTCGACCGGCTCCCGCTGCACGAGCCCGGGCGGACCTACCTCGTGCGGCTCGCGCACGCGGCGGTCGACCGCCGGGCCTGAACCGGCCCGGCCGCGCCGCGCACCGGCGTCAGAGCAGCGCCTGGGCCTGCCGGCGCACCGCGGTCTTGTGACCCGTGCGCAGCGCCTCGATGGGTGTCGCGCCGAGCAGGTCGTCGTGCGTGAACAGCCAGGCGACGGCCTCCTCGTCGTCGAAGCCCGCGTCGGACAGCAGCGTGAACGTCCCCTGCAGCGCCGCGAGCACCGTCCACTCCGGGGCGTCCGGTCCGGTGGCCTCGCGTGACGGCGCGGACGGGTTGGCGAGGTGGCTCGGCACGAGGAACGCCTCGGGGACCGACAGGACCCGCGGGTCGCCGCGGCGGACCGCAGCGAGCCGGCCCTCCTGCAGCAGCCGGCGGACCTTGCCCACGTCGAGGCCCAGGCGCTCCGCAACGTCCGGGAGCGTGAGCCAGGAACCGACGATCTGGTCGAGTGGTGTGGATTCAGTCACCGCCACAGGGTACGCACCCCGGAGATCACCCGGATGCGCGGGAATGACAATGCCGTAATTCCGGCACGGCGCTTTCGCCGGTGCATTCCCTGCGTTACGTTCGCAGTCAAGTCACACGAGTCACACAGGCACCATCCATCACATCTGCCACACGAGGTCGACATGACGCAGCACGCCACCGCCCCGTCCGCCGCGCCCCGCCCGCGCACGGTCGACGCGCGGCCCCGCCCGCAGCGCATCGACCCCCGGCTCGTGCGTCGCGTGGGCACCGGCACCGGTGCGACGCTCGTGCTGGCCGCCGCCGCGGTCGCCGCGTCGGCGAGCGCCGCGCACGCCGACGAGCAGTACACCGTCCGCAGCGGCGACACCGTGAGCCACATCGCGACGCGCACCGGCACGACGGTCGCCGCGCTCGCCCGCGCCAACTCCCTCGCCGACGCCTCGCACATCCGCATCGGTCAGCGGCTCGTCATCCCGACGGGCGCGACGGCGGCGGCGGCCCCCGCGGCGGCGCCCGCACCCGCCGCCGCCCCGGCCGGGACGCACACGGTCGCGCGCGGCGAGACCGTCTCGCACGTCGCGAAGCGCTACGGCACGACGGTGGCCGCGGTCGTGAGCGCGAACGGGCTCGACGCCCGGGCGTTCGTCCGCGCGGGCCAGACGCTCACGATCCCCGGTGCCGGTGCTCGACCGGCGGCGCCCGCGCCCGCCGCACCCGCCGCGCCAGCCCCTGCGGCGGCGGGCACGCACACCGTCGCGTCCGGCGAGACGGTCTCGAGCATCGCGAAGCGCTACGGCACCACGGTCCAGGCGATCGTCGGCGCGAACGGCCTCGACCGGCGCGCGTTCATCCGCATCGGCCAGAAGCTCACCGTCCCCGGCGCCGCGGCACCCGCCGCCGCCCCGACCGCGCAGCTCGTCGGGAACACCTTCGCCGGCCGCACGTACTCGAGCCCGGTCGTGGCCGCCGCCAACGCGAACAAGGCGACGCTGCTCGCGGCCGGCGTCCCGTCCCGCGCCGAGATGCAGGCGAAGGTCGCGGCGACCGCGCGCTCGATGGGGGTCGACGCCGCGCTCGCGCAGGCCGTCGCGTTCCAGGAGTCGGGCTTCAACCACACGTCCGTGTCCCCCGCGAACGCCATCGGCACGATGCAGGTCATCCCGTCCTCCGGGGAGTGGGCGTCCCAGCTCGTCGGGCGCAGGCTCGACCTGCTCGACCCCGACGACAACGTCGTCGCGGGCGTCGCGATCCTGCGCTCCCTCGTGCGGACCAGCCCCGACCTGCCGACCGCGATCGCCGGGTACTACCAGGGGGCGTCGTCGGTGAAGCGCAACGGCATGTACGCGGACACGCGCCGGTACGTCGCCAACATCCAGACGCACATGACGCGCTTCCGCTGAGGCGCCGCCTCCACGATGTGAGGTCCCGGCGACCGTAGACTCACCCGCGTGGGAGCCACCGTCACCGATCCGCTCGTCGGCCGCCTGGTCGACGGGCGGTACGAGGTCGTCTCCCGGATCGCCCGCGGCGGCATGGCGACCGTCTACCTCGCCGTCGACCGGCGGCTCGACCGCGACGTCGCGCTCAAGGTCATGCACCCGCACCTCGCCGAGGGCGGCGCCGGCTCTGACTTCGTCGCGAGGTTCCGCCGGGAGGCCCGCGCCGCCGCCCGGCTGACGCACCCCGGCCTCGTGGGCGTGCTCGACCAGGGCGTCGACGGCGAGACCAGCTACCTGACGATGGAGTACGTCGACGGGACGAATCTGCGCCGCCACCTGGCCGAGCGCGGGGCGCTGACCGTCGGCGACGCGCTCGGCATCCTCGACCGCGTGCTCGACGCGCTGGGCGCCGCGCACCGCACCGGCCTCGTCCACCGGGACATCAAGCCCGAGAACGTCCTGATCGCGGTCGACGGGCGCGTCAAGCTCGCCGACTTCGGGCTCGCGCGCGCGGTGACCGAGGTGACGTCCACGACGACGGGCACGGTGCTCGGCACGGTCGCGTACCTCGCCCCCGAGCTCGTGACCCGCGGCGCGAGCGACGCGCGCACCGACGTGTACGCCGCCGGGATCCTGCTGTTCGAGATGCTCACCGGGCGCCAGCCGTTCACGGGCGAGACCCCGATCCAGGTCGCGTTCCAGCACGTCAACTCCGACATCCCGGCGCCGTCCGACCTCGTGCGCTGGCTGCCCGTCGAGGTCGACGAGCTCGTCACCGCGCTCGCCGCGCGCGAGCCCGAGGACCGGCCGGTGGACGCGGCCGCGGCGCTCGCGCAGCTGCGCCGGACGCGGGCGAGCCTCGACGCCCCGACGCTCGCCCGGGCCGCCGACGTCCCGCCGACCATCACGCTGCCGAGCGCGACCGACCCGCAGCCCGCGGAGGACGAGGACCTCGCCGCGGACGCGGGTGGCCCCGGCACCGCCCTGGCTGTCGACTCGACACGCCTCGAGGACGAGACGACGCGCCTCGACGTCAGCGAGGCCGGCCGCACCGTGGCGCTGCCGATCGGCACCGGGCTGCGCAGCACCGCGGTCACGGCGCCCGACGAGGACCGCACGGGCGGCGACCACGGCCCGCGTCGGCGGCGGCGCTGGCTCGTCGTCGCGTCGCTGCTCGTCCTCCTCGGCGGCGCGGGCGCGTGGTGGTACATGACCTCCGGCCCCGGCGCCTACACGCGCGTCCCCGACCTCATGAGCCTCACGCGCGACGAGGCGCTCGCGACGCTCGTCGAGCACGGGCTCGACGGCGAGGCCGTGGACGAGTTCGACAGCGACGCCCCGGTCGGCGCGGTGTTCGCGAGCGAACCCGCCGCCGGCGAGCGGATCCGCAAGGACGGGGCCGTGACGTTCTCCGTCTCCAAGGGCCCCGACCTCGTCGTCGTGCCTGCGGGCCTCGTCGGGGCGATGCAGGCGGACGCGGAGGCTGCGCTCGTCGCGGCCGGGCTCGTCGCCGAGTACGCCCCGGGCGAGGACCACTACGACGACAGCGCCCCGATCGGCTCGGTCCTCGAGGCGTCCGCCGAACCCGACCAGCAGATCGAGCGCGGCTCGCCCGTCGTCCTCACGCTGTCCGACGGCCCCGCGCCCGTGACGATCTTCTCGGTCGTCGGCGCGAGCGAGGACGAGGCCACCGCACAGCTCACCGACGCCGGGCTCCGGCCCGAGGCGGTCCCCGCGTGGTCCGACACCGCGCCCGCCGGCAAGGTCGTCGCCCAGGAGCCCAAGGCCGGGACCGCCGGGCACCGGACCGACACCGTGACGATCACCGTCTCGCAGGGCCCCGAGCCGATCGCCGTCCCGGACCTCACGGGCAAGCAGTTCGGCGAGGCGGAGGCCGCGCTCAAGGCGCTCGGGTTCGCCGTCAAGCGGGAGAACGTGCTCGGCGGGATCTTCGGCACCGTGCGCTCGCAGAGCACCCCCGCGGGCGAGAAGGTGCCGAAGGGCAGCACGATCACGCTCACCGTGGTCTGACACCTCGGACACCTCTGACCCCGCGCACGAGAACGGCGCGTGACCCGTCGGGTCACGCGCCGTCGTCACGGCCGGGGGCCGGACCTCACGCCTTGCGGAGCAGCTCCACGACCTGGAACGCGAGCTCGAGCGACTGCTGGTGGTTCAGGCGCGGGTCGACCAGCGTCTCGTAGCGCCGGCCGAGGCCCTCGTCGTCGATCTCCTCGGACCCGCCGAGCACCTCGGTGACGTCGTCGCCCGTGAGCTCGATGTGCAGGCCGCCCGGGACCGTGCCGAGCGCGCGGTGCACCTCGAAGAACCCGGCGACCTCGTCCATGACGTCCGAGAAGCGGCGCGTCTTGTACCCGCTGGCCGAGGTGATGCCGTTGCCGTGCATCGGGTCGCACACCCAGGTGACGGGTCGACCGTCGGCCGCGACCTTCTCGACGAGCGCCGGGAGCAGGTCCCGGATCTTGCCGGCGCCCATGCGCGTGATGAACGTGAGCCGACCCGGCTCGGCCGTCGGGTTGAGCTTGTCCATGAGCGCGAGGGCGTCGTCCCCGGTGCTCGTGGGCCCGAGCTTCACCCCGATCGGGTTCTGCACGCGCGAGAAGTAGTCGACGTGCGCGCCGTCGAGCTGACGTGTGCGCTCCCCGACCCACAGGAAGTGCGCCGAGCAGTCGTACGGCAGGCCCGTGCGCGAGTCGATCCGCGTGAGCGGCCGCTCGTAGTCGAGCAGCAGACCCTCGTGGCTCGAGTAGAAGTCGACCGTGCGCAGCGCGTCGAAGTCCGCGCCGCAGGCCGCCATGAAGCGGATCGCGCGGTCGATCTCCGCCGCGATCTCCTCGTAGCGCGCGTACGCCGGGTTCGCCGTGAAGCCGCGGTTCCACTCGTGCACGCGCAGCAGCGACGCGAAGCCGCCCGTCGTGAACGCGCGGATGAGGTTCAGCGTCGAGGCCGACGTGTGGTACGCCTCGAGCAGGCGCTCGGGGTTCGGCACACGGGCCTCGGGCGTGAACTCGTACCCGTTGATGATGTCGCCGCGGAACGCGGGCAGCGTCACCCCGTCGCGCGTCTCGGAGTCCGAGCTGCGCGGCTTGGCGTACTGGCCTGCCATGCGCCCCATCTTGATCACGGGCAGGCTCGCGCCGTACGTCAGCACGACCGCCATCTGCAGGATCGTCTTAATCTTGTTGCGGATGTTGTCCGCGGTCGCGTCGGCGAACGTCTCGGCGCAGTCGCCGCCCTGCAGCAGGAACGCCTCACCGCGGCCCGCGGCGGCGAGCTGGGCCCGCAGCGCGTCGGACTCCCCCGCGAACACGAGCGGCGGCACGGCGGACAGCCGGTCCGTGACCCGGGCGAGGTCGGCGGCGTCGGGCCAGCGCGGCTGCTGGGTCGCGACGAGCTCGCGCCAGTGGTCGAGCCCCGCGACGACCTGCGGGTCCGCCTCGACGGTCATGAGTGCCCGCCGGCCACGAGCGGCTGGCCGATGTCGGCGAGCAGCGCACCGAACCACTCCTGCGACACGTCGAACGCCTTGCCGCCCGCGATGCGGGGGAACGCGATGGCCTTGAGGCGGTCGCCGTCCTCCTCGTCGTGGCCGATGACGCCCGAGTCGCCCTTGAGCGCGGCCTCGACCGCGAAGTCCGTCATCGACTTGATGAGGCGCAGGTCCTCGGCGTTCGCCGCGGCGGCGCGCGAGTAGTAGCCCGACTTCTGGACCATGACCTTCTCGGCGCCGAGCTTCTCCGCGAACTGCTTCGCGAACCACTGGCCCGGGTTGATCGTGTCGAGCTTGACGTGGCCGAACGGGTCGCGCGGGACCTCGGCGCCCGACGCCTCGAGCTGCTCGACGATCTCGTGCATGCCCGCGCCCTCGGACAAGAAGATGTTGACGTTGCCCTGCTCGTCCATGATCGTCTTGAGACGCGCGGCCTCGGCGTCGATGTCCAGCGCGAGCTCGGGCAGGAAGACCGCGTGGATGTCCCAGCGCTCGCGCGTCAGGCCGAGGCTCGGGACCCACTCCTGGGCGTCGAGCCACCTGCGGTACTCCGCCGCCGCCGCCGCCGTGAGCCAGCCGCAGTGCCGCCCCATGACCTCGTGCACGATGAGCATACGGGGGCCCGAGCGGTGCTCGCCGATCACGTTCGCCGCGAACCCGGCGGCCTCCTCGGCCGCGGTCCACGCGCCGAGCGACTGCTTGATCGGGACGACGTCGTTGTCGATCGTCTTCGGGAGGCCGACGACCGTGAGGTGGTAGCCGTTCTCCTCGAGGAACGCCGCGAGGTCCGCCGCAGTCGTGTTGGTGTCGTCCCCGCCGATGGTGTGCAGGACGTCGACGCCGTCGGCCTTGAGCTGCTCGGCCGCGACGTGCAGCGGGTTCTGGCCCTCCTGGACCAGCCCGCGCTTGACGCAGTCCGCCGCGTTCGTGAGCTTGACGCGCGAGTTGCCGATCGGGGAGCCGCCGAAGCGGTGCAGGAGGCCGGCCTTCGCGCGGGCCTCGGCGTCGACGACGATCTTGTCGCCCCGCAGGAGCCCGTGGTAGCCGTGCTGGTAGGCGATGATCTCGATCTCGGGCGCGATCTCGGTGTACCGCTCGATGAGCCCACCGACGGCCGAGGACAGGCACGGGGCGAAGCCGCCTGCGGTCAGGAGCGCGACGCGACGAACCGACATGAGACACACCTCTCGTTGTTTCTGCACAGCTGGCGCCCACAGGGTGGGGCGTCCCGGTGGCCCGTCGTCGGGCCCAAGGTCCGGGTTCGTGACAACAGGTCTGGTGGAGCGGCGCCGTCGTCGGGAGACCCGGACGGCGACCGGCTCATCCTACTGACGGACCCGCGTCGCCCTCGGGCGGTCCCGGCACCTGGACGTCAGGTGCGGGGCGGCCACCCGGAGCCGTCGGGCCCGCGTCCGCGACGGGCGCCGCCGCGGGGTGACCGGTCGCGATGCGGGCCTTCTGCGTCGCCGCGTAGACGTCGACGTACTCCTGGCCGGACAGGCTCATGAGCGCGTACATGATCTCGTCGGTGACCGAGCGCAGGATGAACCGGTCGTTCTCCATGCCGCGGTACCGGCTGAAGTCGAGGGGCTCACCGATCACGACGCCGAGGCGCACCGGCTTGGGGATCACGCGCCCGAGCGGCTGCGCGACGTCGGTGCCCACCATGACGACGGGGACGACCGGAGCCCCGGACTCGAGCGCGAGGCGCGCGACGCCCGTCTTGCCGCGGTAGAGCCGGCCGTCGGGGCTGCGGGTGCCCTCGGGGTAGATGCCGAACAGCCCGCCGTCGCGCAGCCGGTTCAGCCCGGTCCGCAGCGCGGCCTCGCTCGCCTTGCCGCCCGAGCGGTCGACGGGGATGGTGCCGACGCCCCGGAAGAAGCCGGCCTTGAGGCGACCCTTGACGCCCGTCCCGGTGAAGTACTCGGACTTCCCGATGAACACGATCTCGCGGTCGAGCACGAGCGGCAGCACGAACGAGTCGATCACCGCGAGGTGGTTGCTCGCGAGGATCGCGGCGCCCTCGCTCGGCACGTTCTCCGCACCGCGGACCCAGGGACGGAACACGAGGTGCAGGAGCGGACCCACCATGACCCGCTTCATCAACCAGTAGAACAAGCTGCCACCTCTCGACCACGCCACCCGGGGATGTCCCGCGCGGCCCGCACCGCATGTCCGACTCTAGAGTGCTCTCATGGCCGCACGCCCGGACGACCCCGACGACGCCGTCCCCGAGCCCGGGACCGTTCCCGGCACCGCGGAGGGCACCGGTCCCGCCGCACCGGAGCCCGTCCCGGACGAGCCCCGCGAACCCACCGACGACGAGCGCTGGGCGGCGATCGTCGCCGACCTGACCGGCGGGAACGACCCGGTGGGCGGCACGTCCGGTCCCACGAGCACGACCGGGGCGACCACGGGTCCCGCCGTAACCTACCCCGTCGCCCCGGGGGTCCCGGACCCCCGCGTCATCCGTCCGGCGGCCGACGACGCGGAGCGCGAGCGGCCGGCACCGCCCGAGCTCACCGGACGGTCGTGGGACGGCACCACCCAGATGGACGCGGCCGACGCGGCGGACGAGGCCGAGGAGCACTTCGTCGCGCCCGACCCCGGCCCGGTGCTGGGCGGCGACCCGCTGCTGACGATGGCGTGGTTCGCGGCGGGCGGGATGCCGGTGCTGCTGCTCGTCGTCGTCGTCGCGTGGCCTTCGGCGCCCGCGGCGCTCATCCAGGCGGCCGCGGTCGTGTTCGTGCTCGGCGTCGCGGCGCTGCTCTGGCGGATGCCGCACCGGCGCGACGACGCGGACGACGACACGGGCGCCGTCGTCTGACCGACGCGGCCCGTCCGGCGCGCAGGGGCCTCGCGACCCCCGCGCGCCGGTGTCAGGAGCGGGGCGGTGTCAGAAGCGGGCGAGGTCCGCGGCGCCGACGATCCCGGCGTCGTTGCCCATCGCCGCGAGCTCGATGCGCGCCTCGGGGCGGTAGCCGCGCGCGGACAGCTGCTCGCCGAACGCCTGGCGTGCGGGCGCGAGGAGCAGGTCGCCCGCCGCGCCGACGCCACCGCCGACCACGATGAGCTCGGGGTCGAGCAGGGCGGCGACCGACGCCGAGCCCTCCCCGATCCACCGGCCGAGCTCGGTGAACAGCTCGACGGCGAGCGGGTCGCCCTCCTGGGCGGCGTCGGTCACGTGCGGGCCGATGAGCTTCTCGGCGTCGCCGCCCGCGAGCTCGAGCAGGCGCACGGCGCGCTCGGGCTGGGTGATGACGGCGGCCTGCGCGTCGCGCACGAGCGCGCTGCCGGACGCGTACTGCTCCCAGCACCCCTCGTGGCCGCAGCCGCAGTAGTGCCCGCCCGGGACGACGCGCATGTGCCCGACCTCGGCAGCCACGCCCCACGCGCCGCGGACGAGCTGCCCGCCGATCATGATGGCCCCGCCGAGGCCCGTGCCGACCGTGAGCATGAGCATGTCGTCGACGTCGCGGCCGACCCCGAACCGGAACTCGGCCCAGCCGGCAGCGTTCGCGTCGTTCTCGACGACGATGCGCACGTCGGGCCCGACGAGCTCCGCCACGCGGTCGCGCAGCGGGTAGTTGCGCCACGCGAGGTTCGGCGCGAACAGCACCCCGGACCGGTCGGAGGCGACGAAGCCGGCGGCCGCGAGGCCGATGGCGCCCACCTCGTAGGACTCGGACAGCTCGGCGTAGATCTCGGCGATCGCGCGGTCGATGCTCCCGGCGTCGTCGGGCTGCGTGGCCCGGCGGGTCTGGGCCAGGATCGTGCCGTCCTCGTCGACCACGCCGGCCGCGATCTTGGTCCCGCCGATGTCCACACCGATCGCGTGCATGTCCGTCCTTGCTCCTGGGATCGTCGTCCGCCGAACTGTGCGCCGGCCTGCGCGGGGCGCCCGACGGACGCCTGCGGCAGCGCGCCGGCTGCTGCGCGACAACCGTGCCGTACCGGGCGCACGGGTGCGAGCCCACGCTAGCGCGCCCGGCACGGGTGACCCGCACCCGTCCCGCCGTCGGCGCCCCGTCCGGGTGAGGTCCGAGGACCCGTGCGGCGCGGCGCACACGGGCACGACCCTAGCCAGCGCGAATGTGACCGGTCAGTACCAAAGTCCCGGTATCGTGCGACGAACCCCCGTCGCCCTACTGTCACTGGAGCCAGCATGGACGAGATCCACACTCCCGCGCTCGTCGAGGCCAGGCCCGACGAGAACCTCAACGACCTGCTCGCGGCGCGGGTCGCGGCGACGCCCGACCGCCCGCTGATCGAGATCAAGTCCCCCGGCGACGGCCCGTGGATCCCGCTGACGGCACGCGCGTTCGACGCCGAGGTCGTCGCGCTCGCCAAGGGTCTCGTCGCGCGCGGCGTCCAGCCCGGCGACCGCGTCGGCATCATGTCGCGGACGCGGTACGAGTGGACGCTGCTCGACTGGGCGACGTGGGCCGCGGGTGCGGTGCCCGTGCCCGTCTACGAGACGTCGTCCGCCGAGCAGGTCCTGTGGATCCTCACCGACGCGGACGTCTCGCTGCTCGTCGTCGAGTCGGCCGACCACGCCGCGACCGTCGCCGAGGTCCGCGCGGACGCGCCGAACCTGCGCGAGGTGCTCGTCCTCGACGACGGTGCCGTCGAGACGCTCGTCGCGGGCGGGACGGGCACCGACGACGCCGAGATCGTCCGCCGCCGCGCGCTCGCCGACCTCGACGACGTCGCGACGATCATCTACACGTCCGGGACGACCGGCCGCCCCAAGGGTGCGCGGCTGACGCACGGGAACTTCAGCGTGCTGACGCGCAACGCGGTCGAGGGGCTCGACGAGGTCGTCTCGACGCCCGGCGCCCGCACGCTGCTGTTCATGCCGCTCGCGCACGTCTTCGCGCGGTTCGTCGAGGTGCTGTGCATCCCCGCGGGCGCGGTGCTCGGCCACACGCCGGACACGAAGAACCTGCTCGCGGACCTCGCGTCGTTCCAGCCGACCTTCATCCTCTCGGTCCCCCGCGTCTTCGAGAAGGTCTACAACTCCTCGGAGCAGAAGGCGGCTGCGGGCGGCAAGCTCAAGGTGTTCCGCTGGGCCGCGGCCACGTCGATCGCGTACTCCCGTGCGACCGAGACGGCCGGCGGCCCCGGGCTGGGCCTCACGCTCCAGCACAAGGTCGCGGACGTGCTCGTCTACAAGAAGCTCCGGCACGCGCTCGGCGGGCGGTGCGAGTGGGCGATCTCGGGCGGCGCGCCGCTCGGTGAGCGCCTCGGGCACTTCTACCGGGGCATCGGGTTCCGCGTGCTCGAGGGCTACGGCCTGACCGAGACGACCGCCCCGGCGACCGTCAACATGCCGGGCCGGACCAAGATCGGCACGGTCGGTCCCCCGCTGCCGGGCTGCGGCATCCGGATCCAGGAGGACGGCGAGATCGAGGTGAAGGGCCCGCACGTCTTCGCCGGGTACCACAACAACGACGCCGCGACGGCCGAGGCGTTCCACGACGGCTGGTTCCGGACCGGTGACCTCGGGTCGCTCGACGACGACGGCTTCCTGCGGATCACGGGCCGGAAGAAGGAGATCATCGTGACGGCGGGCGGCAAGAACGTCGCCCCCGCGGTGCTCGAGGACCGGCTCCGCAGCCACGCCCTCGTGAGCCAGGTCGTCGTCGTGGGCGACGCGCGCCCGTTCATCGGCGCCCTCGTGACGCTCGACGCCGAGGCGCTCCCGGGCTGGCTCAGCGCGCACGGGCACAAGGAGATGACCGTCGCCGAGGCCGCGCAGGACCCGGACGTGCTGGCCTCGATCGAGAAGGCCGTCGAGCGCGCCAACCGGGCCGTCTCGCGCGCCGAGTCCATCCGCAAGTACCGCATCCTCGACACCGACCTGACGATCGCCAACGGGTACCTCACGCCCAAGCTCAGCGTGCGCCGGGCCCAGGTCATCAAGGACTTCGCCGCGGAGATCGACGCGCTGTACGACTCGGCCCCCGCGGAGTGAGACGTCGCGCGCACGCCGGGTCCGCCCGGCGTGCGCGCGAGGTCCGCCGGCGGGCGGCTCTCGCCGGTCCGGCCACCCCGGCCTACCCGGCGTGGCGCAGGCGCAGCGGCGGCACGAGGCCGGACGCCGCGAGGACGTCGAGCGCGGTGCGCTCCTCCTCGACGAGGTCCACGGTGCGCACCGGGACCGTCAGGAACGTCACCACGCAGTCGGAGCACGCCGCCGGGCGCACCGTGCAGGCCTCGCAGTCGATCAGCATGCGGCGGACGCTAGCCGCGCACGCCGACACGGCGTCCGCCACCGTCCACAGCGGGTCGCCGCCGACCGCACCGGTGCAGCCCCAGCCGGCCGGTCCCCGTCGCGCGGTGTCACCTCGCGGTGTCACCGCCAGCTCAGAGCCGGGCCACCCGAGCGACGAGCGTCGCGGACGGCACGACGCGCGCCCCCGCCGCCTCGACGTCGTCGGCCACCTGCCGGTCGCTCGTCACCACGACGACGACCCGGCCGCGCGGCTCCGCGCCGACGAGCCGGCGGATCAGGTCGTCGGCGATCTCCCCGACCGAGAACAGCACGCGCACGCCGCGCGCCCCGCCGCCCGAGGGCCGCGGTCCCTCCTGCCCGTCGAAGCAGCACGTGATCTCGGCGCCGGTCCGGCCCGCGACGTTCGCGAGCGCGTCGACGAGCCGACGTCGCTGCTCGGCCAGGCTCAGGCTCGGCCACGCCGCCTTCGACACGTTGTAGCCGTCGACCACGAGGTGCGCGTGCGGCAGCGCCAGCAGGTCGTCGAGCAGCGCGGGGTCGCTCGCCGCGCGCCCCCGGGACGTCGCACGCTCGGCGGGCACGGGAGCGGGCGTGCCGACGAGGTCGGCGGGACGGTCGCCGACGGGCGGCAGCGCGAGCTCGGCGCGCAGGCCCTGGCCGGCGTCGACCAGCGTGTCGAGCAGGAGCCGCACGCGGACCCCGGCGAGGTCGCGCGCGACGCGGGCCTCCTGACGCACCTGGGCCCGCTCGGCCCCTGCGGCCCGCCGCAGCGCGTGCGCGGTCTCGAGCGCCTCGTCCGCCGCGGCACGGGCGGCCGTCGCCTGCGCCAGGACGTCCGCCGCCTCCGCGGCCACACGCCGGGCCTCACTGCGGGCACGGTCGGCGTCCGAGCGGAGCCTGCGCTGCTCCCTCCGGAGCGTGGCGGCGTCCTCCTCGGCCCGCTCGGCACGCGCCCGCGCCTCCCCGAGCTGCGCGGTCAGCACGGTCGCGCGGTCCTCCGCCTGCCGCAGCGCATCGAGGGCACCGGCGAGCGCGCCCCCGGGGTCGTCGCCTTCCGGCTCGGCGGCCAGCTCCTCCGCGGCCTCGGCGACCACGTCGGCCCAGCCGGCCGGCCGCAGCAGCCAGGCCCCCACCGCCACGTCGAGGGGCACGGCGGCCACGTGCGCCCCGGTCGCGTCGCCGGTAGGCGCCGGCGGCTCCGCGCCGGGCGAGGACGCGGCGAAGCCCGCCTCCGCCGGCACGCCGTCGTCGCCCTGCTCCGCCGAGGAGCCCCGGCCGAGCCGGGCCGCGACGTCCGGCCGAGCACCCGCCCACACGCGGGCGACCCGCGCCCGGAACGCCGCGTCGCCCTCGAGCGCGGACCACAGCGGGAGGGCGCCCGCCGACGCCCGCCGGCGCGGCGCGAACCGCTGGACCTGGCGCAGCGTCGCCGGGACGTCCGCGGGCTCGACGGTCGAGAGCACCTCGGCGGCGAGCCGCACGAGCACGGCGCGCACGGCGTCGGGAACCGTAGGACCCAGCTGTCCCGGTGCGTCGGCCATGCGCCCACCCTAGGCACCGGCGCGCCTGCGGCCGGTCGGGCCCGGTCGTGTCGGTCCCGGCGGTTAGCGTCCACGCCATGCAGCAGCACGACCGCCCCGCCGCGCGCCGGGTCACCCGGGTGGACCTGGCGCCGCCGCTGCAGGGCCGGCCCGTCCAGCTCACGCTCGACGAGCTCGGGACACCGCTGTCGGACGTCACGTTCGTCGTCGTCGACCTCGAGACGACGGGCTCGGTCCCCGGCACGAGCGCGATCACCGAGATCGGCGCCGTGAAGGTGCGGGGCGGCGAGGTCCTCGGGGAGTTCCAGACGCTCGTCGACCCGGGCGGCCCGGTCCCCGCGTTCATCTCGGTGCTCACCGGCATCACGACGTCGATGGTCGTCGGCGCCCCGCGCATCGAGGAGGTCCTGCCGAGCTTCCTCGAGTTCGCGCGCGGCACCGTGCTGGTCGCGCACAACGCGCCGTTCGACGTCGGCTTCCTCAAGGCGGCGGCCGTGCAGACCGGGCACGCGTGGCCGGGGCACCAGACGGTCGACACGGTGCGGCTCGCACGCCGCGTGGTGACCCGCGACGAGGCACCGAACCACAAGCTGAGCACGCTCGCGGCGCTCTTCGGCGCGGCCGTCACGCCGAACCACCGCGCGCTGTCCGACGCGCGCGCGACCGTCGACGTGCTGCACGCACTCCTCGCCCGTCTGGCCCCGCTCGGCATCACGCACCTCGAGGACCTCGCGACCGCGACCGACCCGGTGCCGTCGGACGTGCGACGCAAGCGGCACCTCGCCGACGGTCTCCCCGACGGCCCCGGCGTCTACATGTTCGTGGGCCCGCGCGAGGAGATCCTGTACGTCGGGACCTCGACGTCGCTGCGCACGCGCGTGCGCAGCTACTTCACCGCGGCCGAGAAGCGCTCGCGCATGGTCGAGATGGTCCGCGTCTCCGAGCGCGTGCACCCCGTCCCGTGCGCGACGACGCTCGAGGCCCGGGTCCGCGAGCTCCGGCTCATCGCCGAGCACTCCCCGCGCTACAACCGCCGCTCACGCTTCCCCGAGCGCATGCCGTGGGTCCACCTCACCGTCGAGCCGTACCCGCGGCTGTCGGTCGTGCGCGAGGTGCGCGCCCCCGCCTCCCCCGCCCCGGACGGCCACGAGCCCGCGTACATCGGGCCCTTCGCCTCGCGCGGGGCCGCCCAGTCCGCGATCGACGCGCTGCACGAGACGTTCCCCGTGCGCCAGTGCAGCGGACGCCTGCCGCTGCGTGCCGCACTCGGGGCGGTCGCGTGCGCGCTCGCCGAGATGGGCCGGTGCGGGGCACCGTGCACGGGCCGGTCGTCCCCCGAGCAGTACGCGGACGTCACTGCGGCGGTCCGCGCGGCGATGGTCGGCGACCCGTCCCCGGTCGTCCGGGCCCACGCGACGCGCATCGGTCGCCTCGTCACGCAGGAGCGGTTCGAGGAGGCGGCCGTCGTCCGCGACCGGCTCGCCGCGTTCCTGCGCGGGGCCGCTCGCGCGCAGCGGCTCGCACCGCTCGCGAGGTGCCCCGAGCTCGTGGCGGCGCGCCGGGCGGACGCCGGCGGCTGGGAGGTCGTGCTCGTCCGGTACGGGCGCCTCGCCGGTACCGCAACGGTGCCCCGCGGGGTCGACCCGTGGCCGGTCATCGAGTCGCTGCGGCTGTCCGGCGAGGAGGTCGCCGCACCCGCCGCACCGGCGCCCGCGTGCCACCCCGAGGAGGCCGACCTCGTGCTGGCCTGGCTCGACCAGCCCGGCGTGCGGCTCGTGCTCGCGCCCGAGGGCTGGACGTGCCCGGTCGGCGGCGCGCAGGCGTACGCGGACCCGGCGAGCACCGCGGGGCGCGTCGCGGCCTACCTCGCGCACGACCTCGAGACCGCGGCCGCGGTCGGCGCCCCGGGGGCGTCCGCGCTCGCGGCACCCCCCGGTCCCGAGACCCTCGGCGCGGGGTCCACCGGCGCGGCATGATGGCGGGATGCTGACCGCCATCGTCCTCATCGACACCGACGCCGCTCGCATCCCCGAGGTCGCCGCGGCGATCGCCGACGTCCCCGGCGTGAGCGAGGTGTACTCGGTCACCGGCGAGGTCGACCTCATCGCGCTCGTCCGGGTGCGCGAGCACGAGGCCCTCGCCGACGTCATCGCCGACCAGGTGAGCAAGGTCGAGGGCGTCCTGCGCACGCAGACGTACATCGCGTTCCGCGCCTACTCCAAGCACGACCTCGAGCAGGCCTTCGACCTCGGCATCGAGGACTGACGCCGAGGGACGACGGCTCCGGGCCTTCCGTCGGGCACGGCGGTGCCCGGACGTGCCCGGGCGACGCTCAGACCGCCGCGGCCCGCCAGCGCTCGAGCACCGCAGCCGCCGCCCCGTCGTCGACCGCGCGGCGCGCGAGCTCCATGCCCGCGCGCAGCCGCTCGACGAGCGGACCCTCGCCTGTGCCGGGCAGCGTCCCGTCGGCGACGATCCCCGCCGCGGCGTTGAGCAGGACCGTCTCGCGCGACGCGACCGGCTCGCCCGCCAGGACCTGCCGCACGACGCCGGCGTTGAACGCGGCGTCCTCCCCGCGCAGGTCAGCGATCGTGACGGGCGTCAGACCGAGGTCGGCGGCCGGGTCCAGCCGGTGCTCGACGACGTCGCCGGCGCGCACCTCCCACACCCGGGCGGGACCGGTCGGCGCGAGCTCGTCCAGCCCGTCGTCACCGCGGAACACCAGCGCGCTCGAGCCCCGCGCGGCGAGCACGCCCGCCACGAGGCCGGCCATCCGGGCGTCGGCCACCCCGATCGCGCTCGCGGCGGGCTGCGCCGGGTTCGTCACGGGCCCGAGGAAGTTGAACGCGGTGGCGATGCCGAGCTCGCGGCGGACGACCGCGGCGTGCCGCATCGACGGGTGGAAGACCTGCGCGAAGCAGAACGTGATGCCGACCTCGGTCACGAGCCCGGCGACCCGCTCGACGGGCTGGTCGAGCCGGATGCCGAGCGCCTCGAGCACGTCCGCGGAGCCCGACGACGACGACGCCGCCCGCCCGCCGTGCTTCACGACGCGCAGGCCCGTACCCGCGATGACGATCGCGGCCATCGTCGAGATGTTGACGGTGTGCGTGCGGTCGCCGCCGCTGCCGACGATGTCGACCGACCGGCCGGGGACGGTGAAGCGGTGCGCGTTCGCGAGCATGACGTCGGCGAGCGCACGGAACTCCTCGACCGTCTCGCCCTTGCTGCGCAGCCCGACCAGGAACGCCGAGACCCGCGCGGGCGAGGCGCCGCCGGCCATGATCTCGCCCATCGCCCAGGCGGCCTGCTCGCGCGTCAGGTCACGGCCCTGGACCAGGGCCGTGAGCAGGTCGGACCAGGTGTGCTCCCCGCTCATCCGGCGCTCGCCGCGGCACCGACCAGCTCGGCCACGACGCGCTGGACGTCGATCGGGTCGAGCGGCCGGCTGAGCACGGCGTCGGCCTGCGACCACGACGCGAGCCACGCGTCCTGGGGGCGGCCGGTGAGCAGCAGGATCGGGGGGCAGCGGAAGATCTCGTCCTTGAGCTGGCGGGCGATGCCCATGCCGCCGGCCTTCGCCGCCTCGCCGTCGAGCACGAGCAGGTCGAACCCGCCGCCGTCGACCTGGCTCAGGACCGCCGCGGGCGTCGCGACCTCGACCCAGGCGATGTCGGGGGCGCCGCGGCGCAGGCGGCGACCCACCGAGAGCAGCACCTGCTGGCGCGTGTCCACGTCGTCGCTGTAGAGGAGGATCCGGGGCGCGCGCTCGCGCTCGTCCGTCGCGTCAGCTCCGTGCGGGTCGGCCGTGACCATGGTGCGTCCTCATTCGTCGTCGACGTGCGTGCTCCGGCATCTTGGCACGTCGGCGGCACCGCTGTGCAGGCTCGCCGCGCCCGTCCGTGCGCCGTCGTGCGGTCACCCGTCCGACGCGCGCGACACCGCGCGGACCCCGCGCCGTGACCGCACCGAAGTGACGCTGTGACATATACCGCTCCCCGCCGATGGGTCCAACGACCCATGCGCGAGCGTCATCAGCCATAATGAACAGGTGTCGACTGCAACGGCTGCCCCTCGCACCGCACCCCACGTGAGCGTGAACCGGCCCAACCCCGTCTCCGTGGGGACGATCGTGTGGCTGGCCAGCGAGCTCATGTTCTTCGCGGGCCTGTTCGCGATGTACTTCACGCTCAGGGCGACGGTGCCCGACGAGTGGGCCGAGCAGACGCAGAAGCTCAACCTCACGTTCGCCGCGATCAACACCGCGGTCCTGGTCCTGTCGTCCGTGACGTGCCAGATGGGCGTCTGGGCGGCCGAGCGCTTCCAGCCCGCGCGCACCGGCAGCCTCCTCCAGGTCGGCCGCTGGGGCATGAACGAGTGGATGACGCTCACGTACGTGATGGGCGCGATCTTCATCGGCGGCCAGGTGTACGAGTACGCCGAGCTCGTCCACGAGGGCCTGACGATCGCGTCGAGCCCGTACGGCTCGGTCTTCTACCTCACGACCGGCTTCCACGGCCTGCACGTCGTCGGCGGCCTCATCGCCTTCCTCTTCCTGCTCGGCCGCTCGTTCGCCGCCAAGCGGTTCGGTCACCACGAGGCGACCACCGCGATCGTGACGTCGTACTACTGGCACTTCGTCGACGTCGTCTGGATCGCGCTGTTCGCGGTCATCTACCTCCTGCGCTGACGCCTCCGGGCAGCGGCGCGCGGTTCCACCCTTCCCCAACGTGCGAGACGAGGATCGATTCGTGAAGGCACTCGCAGCCCGCAGGCACCACCGGTACGCACCGGCCGTGCTGCTCCTGCTGGCGCTGCTGCTCACCGGAGGGCTGTACGCGGTCCTCGCACCGCAGGTGGCCGACGCCGCGCCGGCCGCGGCAGGCAGCGACGACATCGCCACCGGCGAGAAGATCTTCCAGGCCAACTGCGCGACGTGCCACGGCCCGTCGGCGGAGGGCACGGACGCAGCACCGTCGCTCGTGGGCGTCGGAGCGGCCTCGGTCGACTTCCAGGTCGGCACCGGCCGCATGCCGATGCAGGCCAACGGCCCGCAGGCGCCGGCCAAGGAGGTGCAGTTCACCGACGAGCAGGTCGAGCAGCTCGCGGCGTTCGTCGCCTCGCTGGGTGCCGGCCCGTCGGTGCCGAGCGAGGAGATGGTGGACCCGGCCGCGGGTGATGTCGCCAACGGCATGGCCCTCTTCCGCACGAACTGCGCGATGTGCCACAACGCGGTCGGCGCAGGCGGCGCGCTCTCCGAGGGCAAGTGGGCCCCGTCGGTCGTCGAGACGTCGCCCCGGCACATCTACGAGGCCATGCTCACCGGCCCGCAGTCGATGCCCGTCTTCAACGACGCGAACCTCTCCCCCGAGGAGAAGCGCGACATCATCGCCTACATCGACGCGCAGCGTGAGCCGTCCCCCGGTGGCATCAAGCTCGGATCGCTCGGCCCCGTCAGTGAGGGCGTGTGGATCTGGCTCGTGGGCATCGGCCTGCTGATCGGTACGTCCGTCTGGATCGGAGCGAGGTCCTCGTGAGCATGCAGCACAACCCGGTTCCCGGGAACACCGAGGCCGTCGAGGTCCACCGTGACGGCGGGCACTACCCGGACCGTTTCGAGAACCCGGGCCTCGAGGAGCACCGCCCGCGCCTGGGCGACGTCGACCCGGCCGCGAACAAGCGGGCCGAGCGCCAGATCGTCGCGCTCTTCCTCGTCTCCCTGCTCGGCACGATCGTCTTCATCGCGGCGTACTTCGTGGTGCCGCTGGGTGACACGCCGGAGAGCATGCAGCGCTCCAACTTCTTCCTCGGCCTCGGCCTGTTCCTGAGCCTGTTCGGCATCGGCGCGGCCGCGGTGCACTGGGCGAAGGCGCTCATGAACGACCACGAGCGCGCCGAGGAGCGTCACCCGCAGCGCAGCTCCGACGAGAACCGTGCGGGCGCGATCCAGGCGCTCAAGGACGGCGCCGAGGACTCCGGCATCGGCCGTCGCGGCGTGCTCAAGGGCGCGTTCGCCTCGGCGCTCGCCATCTTCCCGCTCACGATCGCCCTGCCGCTCATCGGCGAGGTCGGCGAGGACTGGGACGTCTCCAAGTTCAAGCACACGTGGTGGAAGAAGGGCACGAAGCTCGCCCTCGACCCGTCGGGTGAGCCCATCAAGGCCGCCGACGTGACCATCGGGTCGGTCTTCCACGTGATCCCCGAGGACCTGCACGAGGCCGAGCACCCGCTCGACGAGAAGGCCAAGGCCGTCGTGCTGCTCATCCGGATGGACCCGCGCGACCTGCGGTCCGAGCAGGGCGAGGGCTGGTCGTACGACGGCATCGTCGCCTTCTCGAAGATCTGCACCCACGTCGGGTGCCCCGTGGCGCTCTACGAGCAGCAGACGCACCACCTGCTCTGCCCGTGCCACCAGTCCACGTTCGACGTTGCCGACGGCGCCAAGGTCGTCTTCGGTCCCGCCAACCGGCCGCTGCCTCAGCTGCCCATCGAGGTCGACGACGAGGGTTACATCGTCGCGCAGTCCGACTTCCACGAGCCTGTCGGTCCGAGCTACTGGGAGCGCCTCAAGTGAGTACCACCACGACCCGCACGGGCGCCGCTGCCGGCGCCACCGCGGACTACCTCGACCAGCGCACCGGCATCGGCACCGCGGTCAAGACGTTCGCGCGCAAGATCTTCCCCGACCACTGGTCGTTCCTGCTCGGCGAGATCGCGCTCTTCAGCCTCGTCGTGCTCATCATCTCCGGCGTGTTCCTCACGATGTTCTTCGTGCCGAGCATGGCCGAGACGCACTACGAGGGCCCCTGGGCCGCGATGAACGGCGTGGAGATGTCCGAGGCCTTCGCCTCGACGCTGCGCCTGTCGTTCGAGGTCCGCGGCGGCCTGCTCATGCGCCAGATCCACCACTGGGCGGCGCTGCTGTTCATGGCCGCGATCGTCACGCACATGATGCGCGTGTTCTTCACCGGCGCGTTCCGCAAGCCGCGCGAGATCAACTGGGTCGTCGGCTTCGTGCTCCTGATCCTCGGCCTCGCCGCCGGCTTCTCGGGCTACTCGCTCCCGGACGACGTCCTCTCGGGCAACGGCCTGCGCATCACCGACGGTGTCGTGCGGTCGATCCCGATCATCGGCAGCTACCTGTCGTACTTCATCTTCGGTGGCGAGTTCCCCGGCCAGGACCTGATCCCGCGCCTGTTCACGGTGCACGTCCTGCTCGTGCCGGGCCTCATCCTCGCGCTCGTCGGGCTCCACCTGCTGCTCGTCGTGCTGCACAAGCACACGCAGTACCCGGGCTCGGGCCGGACCGACACCAACGTCGTCGGCTACCCGCTGTTCCCGACGTACACCGCCAAGGCCGGCGGCTTCTTCTTCCTGGTCTTCGCCGTGATCGCGCTCATGGCCGCGACGATGACGATCAACCCGGTGTGGAACTACGGGCCGTACGACCCCTCCCCCGTGTCCGCCGGCGCCCAGCCGGACTGGTACATGCTGTTCCTCGAGGGCGCGCTGCGGCTCATGCCCGGTGCGGGCACCGAGTGGGTCATCGGCGGCTACACGCTGTCGCTCAACGTCCTGATCCCCGCCGTCGTCGTCCCGGGCATCCTGTTCACCGTGCTCGCGGTGTGGCCGTTCGTCGAGGCCGCCGCGACCGGTGACAAGCGCGAGCACCACGTGCTCGACCGCCCGCGCAACGCCCCGTTCCGCACCGCGATGGGCGTCGCGATCCTCACGGCGTTCACCGTCCTGGTCCTCGCCGGGTCGAACGACATCATCGGCGCGCAGTTCTCGATGTCGATCAACGACATCATCGAGGTCTTCCGCGTCCTGTTCTTCGTCCTGCCGGTGCTGGCGTTCTGGATCACGAAGCGCATCTGCCTCGGCCTCCAGCGCAAGGACCGCGAGCTGGTGCTCCACGGGCACGAGACGGGCCGCATCGTCCGCTTCGCGCACGGCGAGTACATCGAGGTCCACCGTCCGCTCGACGAGCACGAGCGCTGGCTGCTCGTGCAGCACGAGGCCCGTCGTCCGCTCGAGATCGAGCCGGCCGAGGACTCGCGCGGCGTGCGTCGCAAGGGCTACGGGCGTGACCGCCTCCTGCAGCGCCTGTCGCGGCTCTTCTACGAGGACCGCGTCGAGCCCGTCACCCCGGCCGAGCTGGCTGCGGCGCACTCGCACGGCGAGCACGACACGATCGCGGCACCGGAGCGCAACGAGAGCACCCGTCTCGTCGGCACCGCGACCGGCGGGTCGGGCTCGCAGGAGGGCTCGGCCACCGGCGCCGTCGGCGGCGGTCAGCACCTCGTCGAGCCGGAGACCGGCAACCCCGAGACGGACGCGCGGAATCGCTGAGCCCGCGCAAGAGTTGGTCGTACCGAGAGGGCGCCGCACCCCCAGGGCGCGGCGCCCTCTCGATATGTATCTGACGGAGCACCCGACGACGCCGCGGTCCGCCGCGGCCTGACGCAGGAGAGGCACCACCTATGGCTGACTACACACTTCCCGACCTCCCGTACGACTACGCGGCGCTCGAGCCCCACATCTCCGGCAAGATCATGGAGCTGCACCACGACAAGCACCACGCGGCGTACGTGACCGGCGCGAACACCGCGCTGGCCAAGCTGGCCGAGGCGCGCGAGAGCGGCGACCTGGCGACGGTCAACCTGCACGAGAAGAACCTCGCGTTCAACCTCGGCGGCCACGTGAACCACACGGTCTTCTGGAACAACCTCTCCCCCGACGGCGGCGGTGCGCCCACGGGCGAGCTCGCCGCGGCGATCGACGAGTTCTTCGGCTCGTTCGACGGCTTCCAGAAGCACTTCGCCGCCGTCGCGGCCGGGGTGCAGGGCTCCGGCTGGGCGATCCTGGCGTGGGACTCGATCGGCCAGAAGCTCGTCGTCGGTCAGCTCTACGACCAGCAGAGCAACATCGCCCTCGGCCTCGTGCCGGTGCTCATGCTCGACGTCTGGGAGCACGCGTACTACCTGGACTATCTGAACGTCCGCGCCGACTACATCGCGGCGTGGTGGAACATCGTCAACTGGGCCGACGCCGGCGAGCGCCTCGCTCGTGCGCGGGCCCAGACCGCGGGGCTCATCGTCCCCGCCTGACGGCTCCTGCGCTCCTCTCCGGCCGGTTCCGGGTCCTCGTGACCTGGTGCCGGCCGGAGTCGTCTCCGGGCCGTCTCAGCGCGACGTCGCGCCCCGGCCCCACTGCGTGCGTGTCCCGTTCCCGTCGAAGGCGGGGCGGGGACCACGGACGGCCCCGCCGGTCCCGCAGCACGCGACGTGCACGACGACGAGAGCGCCGGTACCCGTGGGTACCGGCGCTCTCGTGGCTGAGCGTGCAGCGGCTGCTGCCTCGACGTCGGCTGGCTCGCGCCCGCGTGCGGTCAGTGCGCGTGCTGGCCGCGGGAGAACTCGAAGACGAAGCTGACGAGCGCGACGAGCCCGAGGACCATGCCGAGGCCGACGAGCCACCAGCCCAGCGCGAGCCCGGCGAAGACGAGGGCCGCGGCGAGGGCGATGGCGAGCGGCCACCAGCTCCACGGGCTGTACACTCCCTGGTCGCCGGCACCCTGCTCGATCTCTCCGAGCGGGTCGTCCTCCGGACGGGCGTCGATGCGCCGCGCCAGGAGCGCGAGGTAGCCGCCGATCATCCCGACGAGCCCACCCACGAGCGGGATGCCGAGCGTGCCGACCGGCTCGCCGTCGCTCCACAGCGCGTAGATGACGCCGACCGGGACGAAGAACAGGATCCCGTAGAGGAAGAGCTTGGCCTCGAGCTTCACCGGGGGCCCTCCTGGTCCTTCTCGTCGGGGAGCACGGTCGTGCTCGACTGCTCGGGCTCACCGGTGCCGTTGCGCACCCGCTCGTCCGCCAGCTCCTTCTGCCCCGTGAGGTCGGCCTCGCCGAGCAGCTCGTCGAGGATGTTCTGGTCGGGCGCCGCCTGGTCGAGCGCGGCGACCTCGGGGTGGTGCAGGTCGAACGCGGGACGCTCGGACCGGATGCGCGGCAGCGACGTGAAGTTGTGCCGCGGCGGCGGGCAGCTCGTGGCCCACTCGAGCGAGCCGCCGAAGCCCCACGGGTCGTCGACGGCGACGAGCGGCGCCTTGCGCCAGGTCACGTAGACGTTCCAGAGGAACGGCAGCGTCGAGGCCGCGAGCACCACCGAGCCGACGGTGGAGAGCTGGTTCATCCACGTGAACCCGTCTTCGGGCGAGTAGTCCACGTATCGGCGCGGCATGCCGACGACGCCGAGCCAGTGCTGCACGAGGAACGTCAGGTGGAACCCGACGAACAGCAGCCAGAAGTGCACCTTGCCGAGGCGCTCGTCGAGCATGCGGCCCGTGAACTTGGGCCACCAGAAGTAGAAGCCCGCGAACATCATGAACACGACGGTGCCGAACACGACGTAGTGGAAGTGCGCGACGACGAAGTACGTGTCGGAGACGTGGAAGTCGAGGGCCGGGCTGGAAAGGATGATGCCCGTCAGGCCGCCGAAGAGGAATGTCACGAGGAAGCCGAGCGTCCACAGCATCGGGGTCTCGAACGTGATCTTCCCGCGCCACATCGTGCCGATCCAGTTGAAGAACTTCAGACCGGTGGGCACGGCGATGAGCATCGTCATGAGGGCGAAGAACGGCAGCAGCACCGCGCCGGTGACGTACATGTGGTGCGCCCACACGGTCACGGAAAGGGCGGCGATCGCGAAGAACGCGTAGATCAGGCCCTTGTAGCCGAAGATCGGCTTGCGGCTGAACACCGGGATGATCTCGGACGCGATGCCGAAGAACGGCAGCGCGATGATGTACACCTCGGGGTGCCCAAAGAACCAGAACAGGTGCTGCCAGAGGATCGCTCCCCCGTTCTCGGGGTTGAACACCTGGGCGTCGAGCCGCCGGTCCGCGCCGAGCGCGAGCAGCGCGGACGCCAGCGGCGGGAACGCCATGAGCACGAGCAGGCTCGTGACGAGCACACCCCAGGTGAACACGGACATCCGGAACATCGTCATGCCCGGTGCGCGCATGCAGACGATCGTGGTGATGAAGTTGACGGCGCCGAGGATCGTGCCGAAACCACCGAGCGCGAGGCCGAAGACCCACAGGTCACCGCCGAGGCCCGGCGAGTACGCGGTCGTCGACAGCGGCGTGTACGCGAACCAGCCGAACGACGCCGCGCCCTGCGGGGTCAGGAAGCCGCCGACCGCGATGAGCCCGCCGAACAGGTACAGCCAGTACGCGAACATGTTGAGCCGCGGGAACGCGACGTCGGGGGCACCGATCTGCAGCGGCATGATCACGTTCGCGAAGCCCGCGAACAGCGGCGTCGCGAAGAGCAGCAGCATGATCGTGCCGTGCATCGTGAACAGCTGGTTGTACTGCTCGGGCGTCTGCACGACCTGGATGCCGGGCTCGAACAGCTCGGCGCGGATCAGCAGCGCCATGACGCCGGCGATGCAGAAGAAGACGAACGACGAGATCAGGTACAGGTACCCGATCGTCTTGTGGTCGGTCGACGTCACCCACTTGATGACGGTCCGACCGAGGGTCTGGCGACGCGGCGCCAGACCGGGGATCCGCTCGGCGGTGGCGGTCATGAGCCCTGGCTCCTTCTCGTCGGCGTGTCGAGGTCCTGGACGCGGCTGTACTCCAGCCCCAGCTCGCCCGTCTGACCCCGCTCGCGCAGGTCCTCGATGTGCGCGTCGTACTCGTCGCGCTCGACGACCTTGACGTTGAACAGCATCGACGCGTGGTACTCGCCGCAGAGCTCGGCGCACTTGCCGGTGTACTCCCCGACCTCCTGCGGCGTGACCTGGAACTCGTTCGTGAAGCCCGGGATCACGTCGAGCTTGTAGAGGAACACCGGGATCCAGAACGAGTGGTTGACGTCGCGCGAGTCGAGCTCGAAGCGGACCGTCTCGTCGACCGGCAGGTACAGCGTCGGCTGCTCGGCGAGCACGCCCGGCTCGCCGATGTCCTGCGCCTGCTGGCCGGTGTCGTAGACCTGGTCGTCGACGTAGTTGAAGTCCCAGCTCCACTGCTTGCCGATGACGTGGACCGTGAGGTCCGGCTCCTCGCTGACGTCGGTGATCGCCGACATGTCACGCGCGGTGTAGTAGAAGAGCACGCCGACCATGATCAGCGGGAGGATCACGTACATGACCTCGAGCGGCACGTGGTAGCGCAGCTGGACCGGCAGCGTGTTGTCGTTCTTGCGCTTCCGGTAGACCGTGATGCACCAGAGCATCAGGCCCCACGTGATGACGCCGACGATCAGCGCGGCGATCCAGGAGCCGACCCAGAGGTTCGTGATCCGGCCGGTGTGGTCGGTCACCTCCGCCTCGGAGCTGCCGGGCAGCCAGCCGCGCTGGACCTCGGCGGAGCAGCCCGCCAGGGCGATGGACACGACGGCGACCAGGGTCGCCCACCTCACGGCGGGCCGCTGGTGCCGGCGGGGATTCTGCGAGTGCACGCGGGACCTCTCACTCACGTCCCGGCGCACGCCGCCGGGTGCTGGCGGAGGTTTCCCGGGACCTTCGTCCTCATTCCCGGGAAGCCTATCGCCTGTGCGGCGGGGATTCGCTCCGGAGGAGCCGCATGACGACACCGCGTCAGCATCGGACGGGGCCCCCGCGAGGCCGCTCGGGGCCCGGCGCGCTAGCGTGCGCGGGTGAGCACGCAGATGGGAGCACCTGGACCGGTCGGCGGCCCGGCTGCGGGTGTGACACATCCCACGTCCGCGCCCCGGGTGTTCCTCGACGCCGGCGGCCGCGCGCCGCTGGGCCCGCAGGCCCGCGCGGCGTTCGACGAGTCGCTCGACCAGGGCTGGGCCGACCCGCGCCGCCTGCACGCGGAGGGCCGGCGGGCACGGCTCCTGCTCGACGGCGCGCGGGAGGCGATCGCCGCGGAGGTCGACGCCCGGACCGAGGAGGTCGACCTCGCGCCCTCGCACACCGCAGGGCTGCACGGCGCCGTGCTGTCCGTGGCGCGCGGCCGGCGGCGCTCGGGGCGCGACGTCGTGGTCGGCGCCACCGAGCGCGCGGCGGTGCTGTCGGCCGCGGAGTTCGCCGCCGCGGAGCCGTGGACGGCGGGCGCCGGCTCGCGGGTCGTGGTCGGGGTCGACCGCGAGGGCCGCGTCGACCTCGACGCCTACCTCGCCGCGCTCCGCTCCCCCGGCGTCGCGCTCGCGGCGCTGCAGCACGCGAACGGCGAGGTCGGCACCGTGCAGCCCGTCGAGGAGGTGCACGAGGCCGCGCGCGAGGCCGGCGTCCCGCTGCTCGTCGACGCGGGCGCGAGCCTCGGGCACGTCGCCGTGCCGGGCGCGTGGGACGTGCTGGCCGCCGACCCCGGCGACTGGGGGGGCCCGGCCGGCGTCGGGGTCGTCGTGACGCGGGCGGGGGTGCGCCGTGCCCCGAGCTGGCCCGAGGACGACGACCGCTGGTTCCCGGGCGGCGTGAGCGTCCCGGCCGCGCTGGCCGCCGCGGTCGCCCTGCAGTCGGCGCTCGCCGACCGCGACGCGCAGGACGTGCGGCGCCGCACGCTCGTGGAGAGGGTCCGGGCGCGCGTCGCGGCGGACGTGCCCGACGTCGAGGTCGTGGGCGACCCGGACCGGCGGCTCCCGCACGTCGTGACGTTCTCGTGCCTCTACGTCGACGGTGAGTCGCTCGTCACCGAGCTCGACCGGCTGGGCTTCGCCGTCGGCTCCGGCTCCGCGTGCACGTCGAGCGCGCTCGAGCCGAGCCACGTGCTCGCCGCGATGGGGGTCCTGACGCACGGCAACGTGCGCCTCGCGCTGCCGGTGGACGTGACCGACGACGCCGTCGAGCGGTTCCTCGCGGTGCTGCCCGGCGCAGTGGCGCGCGTGCGCGCCGTGCTCGGCGTCGAGGGGCTCTGAGACCCGGTGGGCGGGGGCGGGCTCCTGGGAGACCCGGGGGACGACCGGCCGGAGGACGACCGGCCGGACGGCGACGGCCCGCGGACGCACGGTCGCCAGGATGTCGACGGCCCGCACACGCACGGTCGCCCGGAGGGCGTCGTCGTCGACGCCCGTGGGCTGCGCTGCCCGCTGCCCGTGATCCGGCTGGCCCGGGCGGCGCGCGACGCCGTCCCCGGCGCGGTCCTCACGGTGGTGTCGACGGATCCCGCGGCGCGGCACGACGTGCCGGCGTGGGCCCGGCTCCGCGGGCACACGGTCGTGGCGTCCCGTGAGGAGCCCGACGGCGCGCTCGCCATCTCCGTCCGTGTGGGCACGACGGCCTGACCCGTCAGGTGGCGCGCTCGTGGGCCGCGGTCGCGGTCGCGGGCGCTGCACCTGCGCGGCGGAGCGAGCGCGCTCCCCGGACGCAGCAGGGCCCGGCACCCCACGGGTGCCGGGCCCTGCCGATCCTGCGGTCGACCTGCGAGCGGTCGGCTCAGCCGAACGAGCCGCCGCACGCGCACGAGCTGCCCGCGTTCGGGTTGTCGATCGTGAAGCCCTGCTTCTCGATGGTGTCGGCGAAGTCGATCGTCGCGCCGTCGAGGTAGGGGACGCTCATGCGGTCCACGACGACCTCGACGCCGTCGTAGTCCTTGAGGGCGTCGCCGTCGAGCACGCGCTCGTCGAAGTAGAGCTGGTAGATCAGGCCCGAGCAGCCGCCGGGCTGGACGGCGACGCGCAGACGCAGGTCGTCGCGCCCCTCCTGCTCGAGCAGGCTGCGGACCTTGCCCGCGGCGACGTCGGTGAGGAGGACGCCGTGCGTCGCGGTCTCGGTGGTCTCGCTCATTGGTTGCTCCCGTGCCTCGAGGAAAGGTCGAGTGGTGCTCAGCACTCTCGTCAGCGTCGTCAACAGCCCGCCGCCGCGTCTTGTTCCCTCAGCGTACGCCGCGCCCTGCAGGCGTCCTGCCCGCGTCCCGGGTGAGGCACCCGGCGTGGGCAGCCGAGGGCCGGCGCCGGGTCACAGCGCCCAGGTGCGGGCGACACGCTCGACCCGGCGCCCGAGCGTCCCGGCGGGGTCGGCGAGCGACTCCCGCACCTGCTCGGGCGTCTCGGCGACGGCGTAGGCGGCGGCGATCCCGGCCGCGCCCCACTCGCGCCGCCCGACGTCGACCTGCCCCGCGAGCACGACCGTGGGCACCGCGAGCGGCAGCGCACGCGCGGCGACCGCGGCGACGACCTTGCCGTGCAGCGACTGCCAGTCGAAGCGCCCCTCCCCCGTGAGCACGACGTCGACGTCGGCGATGCGGTCGGAGAGCCCCACGGCGTCGGCCACGAGCGCCGACCCCGGCAGCAGCCGCGCGCCGAGGAGCGCGAGCCCGAAGCCGAGCCCCCCGGCCGCTCCCGCGCCGGGCTGCGCGGCGAGCCGCGCGACGGGGGCCGACGACCGGGCACCCGCGAGCAGGTCGGGCCGAACCGCACCGGCGAGCGCGCCGACCGCGACGTGCGCGAAGTGCCCGAGCGCCCGCTCGAGCTCCTGCGCCTGCACCGGCGTCGCGCCCTTCTGCGCGGCGAAGCCGGCGCTCGCGCCGTGCAGGCCGAGGAGCGGGACGTCGACATCGTAGGCGCCGACGAGCTCGACGCCGACGAGGTCCGCGCGCACGTCGGCGAGCGCCCCGAGGTCGTCGGCCAGGATGTCGCCGAGGTCCCCGCCGCCGTGCGCGAGCGGCGAGCGCGGACCGCCGACGCCGAGCGCGGCGAGCATGCCGGCGCCCGCGTCGTTCGTCGCGGAGCCGCCGAGCCCGACGACGACGCGCCGCGCCCCCGACGCGACCGCCGCGCGCAGCAGCTCGCCGACGCCCCAGGTGCTCGTGACCGCGGGGTCGCGGCGCCCGGGCGGCACGAGCGCGAGACCCGCGGCGTGCGCCGACTCGACGTACGCGGTCACCGGGCGGCCCTCCGCGCCGGGGACCACGAGCACCGCACCGGGCACCGGCTCCCCGAGCGGCGAGCGGACCGTGACCGAGAGCAGCTCCCCGCCGAGGCTCGCCCGCAGCGTCGCGAGGAACCCGGGGCCGCCGTCGGACAGCGGGCACAGCCGGACGTCCGACCCCGGGGCGGCACGCAGCCAGCCGTCGCGCAGGACGGTCGCGGCCTCCTGGGCCGTGAGGGTCCCGCCGAAGTCGTCGGGGGCGATCAGCACGCGCACGCCGCCGATCCTGTCACGGTGCGCTGTGGGAAGATCGCGCCGTGAGCCTCACGACACCGCCGCAGGACGCCACGTTCGCCGAGCCCGCCCCGTCGGCGCTGCTGCTCCTCGGGCGCGGGGTGGACCTCGCCTCCGAGCGCGGCGTCGAGTGCGTCGGGGCGCTGCCCGCGGCGAGCGACCCCGACCTCGTCGAGCGCGCGCACGCGGCGCGGGCCGCGCTCGGCGACCGGGCGTTCGTGCTCGGGCACCATTACCAGCGCGACGAGGTGATCGACCTCGCGGACGTCACGGGCGACTCGTTCAAGCTCGCGCGCGAGGCGGCGGCCCGCCCCGAGGCCGAGTTCATCGTGTTCTGCGGCGTGCACTTCATGGCGGAGTCGGCGGACATCCTCACGTCCGACGCCCAGCAGGTCGTGCTCCCGGACCTCGCGGCGGGCTGCTCGATGGCCGACATGGCGGCGATCGACCAGGTCGAGGACGCGTGGGACGTGCTCGTCGAGGCCGGCGTCGCCGAGGACACCGTCCCGGTGACCTACATGAACTCCACGGCGGCGATCAAGGCGTTCACCGGGCGCCACGGCGGCACGGTCTGCACGTCGTCGAACGCGCACGTCGCGCTGCGCTGGGCGTTCGACAAGGTCGGCGGGGTCGAGGGCACGGGCAAGGTCCTGTTCATGCCGGACCAGCACCTCGGCCGCAACACCGCGGTCAACCAGCTCGGGCTCTCGCTCGACGACTGCGTGGTGTTCGACCCGCGCCGGCCGAACGGCGGGCTCACCGCCCAGCAGCTCAAGGACGCGCGGATGATCCTGTGGCGCGGGCACTGCTCGGTGCACGGCCGGTTCTCCGAGCGCAACGTCACCGACATCCGGGCCGCCGTCCCCGGCGTCCACGTCCTCGTTCACCCCGAGTGCAAGCACGAGGTCGTGACCGCGGCGGACATGGTCGGCTCGACGGAGTACATCATCCAGGCGCTCGCCGCGGCGGAGCCGGGGTCGTCGTGGGCGATCGGCACCGAGCTCAACCTGGTCCGGCGCCTGGCCCGCGCGCACGCCGACAAGCAGGTGCACTACCTCGACTCGACGGTGTGCTTCTGCTCGACGATGAACCGCATCGACCTGCCGCACCTCGTGTGGACGCTCGAGTCGCTCGTGGCCGGCCGCGTCGTCAACCGCATCGTCGTCGACGCGGACGACGCCCACTGGGCGCGCGTCGCGCTCGACCAGATGCTCGCGCTGCCGGGGTACGGCGCATGAGCACCCAGAGCCCGGTCCGGGTCGGCATCTTCGTGTTCGACGACGCCGAGGAGCTCGACGTCGTCGGGCCCTACGAGGTGCTGGCCTGGTGGGCGCAGCACTCCGAGCTCAAGCCCGAGGTCGTGACGTTCTCCCGCGACGGGAACGGGGTGCGCTGCGCGAAGGGCCTGCGGCTCGTCCCGGACCACTCCGCCGAGGACGTCGGACCGCTGCACGTCGTCGTCTACCCGGGCGGCAAGGGCACGCGCCCGCTCGCGAAGGACTCCGAGCACCTCGCGTGGGTCCGCCGGCTGCGGTCCACGACCGCGCTCCTGACCAGCGTGTGCACCGGCGCGCTCGTGTACGCCGCGGCGGGTCTGCTCTCGGGCCGCCCGGCCACGACGCACTGGAGCGCGCTCGACGAGCTCGCGCAGCTCGACCCGACGGTCCTCATCGACGCCGAGGCACGCTTCGTCGACGACGGCGACGTCGTCACGTCCGCGGGCGTGTCCGCGGGCATCGACATGGCGCTGCACCTCGTGGCGCGGCTCGACTCCGTGGACGAGGCGCGCGCAGTCCGCCGCGGCATCCAGTACGACCCCGCTCCCCCGGTCTGACGCGGTGAACCGGTACCTGCGCCTGCTGCTCGTGTGGCTGCGGGCACGGCGGTCCTCGCACACGCCGTCCGCGCCGACGCCCGGCTCCCCGCTCGGGGAGTACCGCACGACGCTGCGCGTCATGCCCAACGACCTGGACCTGCTGCGGCACGTCAACAACGGGTCGTACCTGACGCTGCTCGACATCGGGCGCGTCGACATGACGCTGCGCTCGGGTGCGCAGTCGGCGCTCGACGCCCGCGGCTGGTTCCCGGTCGTGGTCGGCGAGTCGATCCGGTTCCGCCGCTCGATGACGCTCTGGGAGCGGTTCACGATCGTCACGCGCGTGCTCGGGTGGGACGAGCGGGTCATCTACCTCGACCAGCGCTTCGAGCGGACCGGGCGCGACGGCGCCGTCGAGGTCGTCGCCGAGGCGTGGGTCGTCGCGCGCTTCCTGGCCCGCAGCGGCGGAACGGTCCCGTCGCCGGAGGTCGCCGAGCTGTTCGGTCTCGACCCCGTGAGCCCGCCGCTGCCCGAGGCCGTGGTCACGTGGTCCCGGGCGCTCGACCTGGCGCACCGGGCGGTCTGACGGCGCGTCGCCGCCGGACCGCCCGGTGACCGGACGGTCCGGCCGGCACGGGTCGGGCGTGGGTCAGCCGCGGGCGTCGCGCGCGAGCCGGTCGAGCAGCAGGGCCTCCGCGAGGACGACGCGCTCGAGCTCGCCGAGGTGCACCGACTCGTCGATCCCGTGCGCACGGCTGTCCGGGTCCTCGACGCCGGTCACGAGGATCGCGGCGTCCGGGTAGACCTCGAGGAGCTCGGCGATGAACGGGATCGAGCCGCCGACGCCCACGTCGACCGGGTCGGTGCCCCAGGCCTGCGCGAACGCCCAGCGTGCCGCGCGCATCGCCTCGGAGTCCTGCGGCGACTGGAACGGGCGGCCGAGCTCGCCGTCGCGCACCGTCACGCGGGCGCCGAGCGGGGCGTGCGCGTACAGGTGCTCGCGGAGCGCGGCGAGTGCCGCGGCGGGCTCCTGACCGGGCGGGATGCGCAGGCTGAGCTTCGCGGTCGCCGTCGGGGTCAGGGTGTTCGACGCCCGGGTCACGCTGGGCGCGTCGAGCCCGATGACCGAGAGCGCGGGCCGCGTCCACAGGCGGGCCGTGAGCGGGCCGGTGCCGGCGAGCTGCGCGCCCTCGACCACGGACGCGTCGGCGCGCAGCGCGGCCTCGTCGTAGTCGACGGTCGGGTCCGGGGCGCTCGCCAGGCCGGCCACGGCGACGTCGCCCGCGTCGTCGTGCAGCGTCGCGATCAGCCGGGCGAGGAGCGTGACCGCGTCGAGCACCGGGCCGCCGTACATGCCCGAGTGCACGGCGTGCTCGAGCACCGTGACCTCGACCTCGAGGTCGACGAGCCCGCGCAGCGACGTCGTGAGCGCCGGGACGCCGATGCGCCAGTTGCTCGAGTCCGCGACGACGATGACGTCCGCCGCGAGCTCGTCGCGGTGCGCGGTCAGGAACGGCAGGAAGGTGGGCGAGCCGATCTCCTCCTCGCCCTCGACGAACACCGTGACGCCGACCCCGAGGTCGTCGCCGAGCACGCGCAGCGCCCCGAGGTGCGCGATGACGCCGGCCTTGTCGTCGGCGGCCCCGCGCCCGTAGAGGCGCCCGTCGCGCTCGGTCGGCTCGAACGGCGCGCTCGACCACGCGGCGTCGTCGCCCGGGGGCTGGACGTCGTGGTGCGCGTAGAGCAGGACCGTGGGCGCCCCGGCCGGTGCGGGCCGGCGGGCGACCACCGCGGGTGCGCCCGGGCGGCCGTCGGGCCCGTCGACGCGCAGCACCTGCACGTCGTCGAGCCCCGCGTCGCGCAGGAGGGCGGCGACCGCGTCGGCGCTCGCCGCGACGTGCGCCTGGTCGAACTCGGCGTTCGAGACGCTCGGGATCCGCACGAGGTCCTCGAGGTCGGCGCGCAGGCGCGGGAACTCGCGCGCGGTGCGGGTCCGCAGGGGCTCGACCGGGTCGGTCGTGAGCGGGGAGCCGGCGGGGGTGGGGCCGGCGGGCGTCGTGGAGTCGTTCGTCACGGACCAGCACGCTACTCGACTACCCTGGACGGGTGTTCGGACGCAGCAAGGACCAGGGCCCCGCCTCCCCCACGACCCCCACGCCGGAGGACGAGGTGCGCGCGGGCAAGGGACGTCCGACGCCGCGCCGCAAGGTCGCCGAGTCGGCGAACCGCCGCCCCCTCGTCCCGGCCGACCGCAAGGGTGCGGCGAAGGCCGCGCGCCTCGAGCAGCGGGCCGCGCGCGACCGGCAGTACCAGGCGCTGCAGACCGGCGACGAGCGCTTCCTGCCCGAGAAGGACAAGGGCCCGGTGCGCCGCTACATCCGCGACCACGTCGACGCCCGCTGGAACCTCGGGGAGATGTTCCTGCCCGTCGCGCTCGTGATGCTCGTGCTGCAGATCGTGCTCGCGCAGGTCAACCCGAACGCCGCGTTCGTCGTCCTCATCGCGCTGTACGCGTTCAGCCTCGTGATGCTGCTCGACGCCTACCTGATGTGGCGCGGCCTCAAGAAGCGCCTGGGCGCGAAGTTCGGCGAGCACGTGGTCGTGCGCGGGACGGCGATGTACGCGGTCCTGCGCGTGTTCCAGATCCGCCCCTCGCGACTGCCCAAGCCCCAGGTGAAGCACGGCCAGTACCCCTCCTGACGCCGGCGCGAGCGCGTACCGCCGGCCGGGCCGGTCGTGACGCGCGCCCGTAGGGTGACGGAATGGTCAACTACCGCTCCCTCGGAAGCTCCGGGCTCAAGATCTCGGAGATCACCTACGGCAACTGGCTGACGCACGGCTCGCAGGTCGAGAAGGACGCCGCGCTCGCGTGCGTGCACGCCGCGCTCGACGCCGGCATCACGTCGTTCGACACCGCGGACGTGTACGCCAACACGAGGGCCGAGAAGGTCCTCGGCAAGGCGCTCAAGGGTCAGCGCCGGCAGTCGCTCGAGATCTTCACGAAGGTCTACTGGCCCACCGGCCCGCAGGGCCCCAACGACTCGGGCCTCTCGCGCAAGCACATCCTCGAGTCGATCGACGGCTCCCTCGAGCGCCTGCGCACCGACTACGTCGACCTGTACCAGGCGCACCGCTACGACCACTCGACGCCGCTCGAGGAGACGATGCAGGCGTTCGCCGACGTCGTGCGCTCGGGCAAGGCGCTGTACATCGGCGTGAGCGAGTGGACCGCCGACCAGATCCGCGCGGGCCACGCGCTCGCGAAGGACCTCGGGTTCCAGCTCATCTCGAACCAGCCGCAGTACTCGGCGCTGTACCGGGTCATCGAGGGCGAGGTCGTCCCCGCGTCGGCCGAGCTGGGCGTCTCGCAGATCGTCTGGTCGCCGATCGCGCAGGGCGTGCTCACGGGCAAGTACCTGCCGGGTCAGCCGCTGCCCGAGGGCTCGCGCGCGACGGACGAGAAGGGTGGCGCGAAGATGATCGCGCGCTTCCTCGACAAGCCCGAGGTGCTCCAGCGCGTCCAGGACCTGCGCCCCGTCGCGGACGAGCTCGGGCTCTCGCTCGCGCAGCTCGCGGTCGCGTGGGTGCTGCAGAACGAGAACGTCGCGGCGGCGATCATCGGGGCGTCGCGGCCCGAGCAGGTCACGGAGAACGTCAAAGCGTCCGGCGTCGAGATCCCGTCGGAGCTGCTGAACCGGATCGACGAGATCCTCGGCGACTCGGTCATCTCGGACCCCGCGGAGACGGCGAAGAGCTCCCCGAAGTCCCGCTGAGCACGCCGACGGCCCGCCCTCCGGTGCGGAGGGCGGGCCGTCGTGCGCCGGGCCGGGAGTGCCCGGGCGGCGCGGGCGTCATCGGACGGTGAGCCGCGGCAGCAGGTGGTGCACGACGGGGCCGATCGCGAGCGCATAGGCGAGCGTGCCGAGGCCGACCGTCCCCCCGAGCAGCCAGCCCGCGGTCACCACGACGACCTCGATCGACGAGCGCACGAGCCGCGTCGAGCCCCCGGTGCGGGCGACGAGCCCGGTCATGAGCCCGTCCCGGGGCCCCGGACCCAGCCGGACGCCGACGTACAGCGCGGTCGCGAGCCCGTTGAGCACGATCCCCGCGACGACGAGCCCGATGCGGGCGGCGAGCGGGAGCGGCTCGGGCAGGCGGGCGAGCAGGGCGAGGAAGGGGTCGACGAGCGCGCCGATGACGACGACGTTCGCGACGGTCCCGATCCCGGGCCGCTGACGCAGCGGGACCCACAGCAGCAGCACGACGACGCTCACGAGCACCGTGATCGTCCCGAACGACAGGTCGGTGCGGCGCGAGATCCCCTGCGAGAGCACGTCCCACGGCGTCGAGCCGAGGCCGGCACGGACGAGCAGCGTGATCGAGAGGGCGTAGAGCACGAGGCCGACGATCAGCTGGACGTACCGGCGCGCGCGGCGCGTCGTCGGCAGGAGCTCGGGGCGGTCGGCCGCTGCCGGTCCCGAGCCGGGACCGGTGGTCGGCGTCCCGTCAGGCGGCCCCACCGGCACCGCACCGTCGCCCGGCGCGGTGCGGACCGTCACACCAGGCCGCGCATCCGGGGGCCGCTCGGCAGCCCGGCGGCGAGCGCGGTGCCCTCGGCCCAGTGGGGCTCGGCGGCGGGCGGCGGGCGGTGGCCGATTCCGTCGCCCCGGAGCGTGGCGGGCAGCTGCACGAGGGCGAGGAGGGCGGTGACGGCGACGAGCACGGTGAAGAGGACCATGGACATAGCCAATCGCGCGTTGGCATTGTCATCAATAGCCACTTGGGGGAAGGTGGACTCATGACCGTTGCAGACGACCTCCCGAGCGACCGCCGACTCTCCGCGAGCGGCCTCGCCCGGCTGCTCGGCTCGTGGCAGCGCCCGGGGCCCGCCTACGCCGCGCTGGCCGACGGCGTCCGCTCCGCGATGCACGCCGGGTCGCTGCCGCTGAGCACCCGGCTGCCGAGCGAGCGCGAGCTCGCCGAGGCGCTCGGCGTCTCGCGCACGACGACGACCGCCGCGTACCGGACCCTGCGCGACGAGGGCTTCCTCGTGAGCCGCCAGGGGTCCGGGACCGTCACGACGCTGCCCGCGTCGGGCGCCCAGGGCGTGCACGCGCCGGTCGTCGTGCGCCCCGCGCAGCCCGACGTCGCCGACCTGTCGATCGCCGCGCCGCCCGCGCCGTCCGCCCTGCACCCCGCGTACGTGACCGCGCTCGACGCGCTCCCCCGCTACCTCGCGGGGCGGGGCTACGAGCCGCTCGGGCTCCAGGTGCTGCGCGAGGCGATCGCGGCCCGGTACACCGAGCGCGGGACCCCGACGACGCCCGACCAGGTCCTCGTCACGAGCGGCGCACAGCACGCGCTCAACCTTCTCGTGCACGCGCACGTCGGCCCGGGTGACCGCGTCGTCGTCGAGCACCCCACCTACCCGCACGCGATCGACACCGTGCGGGCCGCAGGCGGCCGGCCGGTCCCGGTGCCGCTGAGCAGCGGGCCGTCCGGCGGCGTCGACGTCGACCTGCTCGAGTCCACCCTGCGCCAGGTGTCGCCCCGGCTCGTCTACCTCATCCCCGACCACCACAACCCGACCGGGACGACCCTCGACCCGGCGGCCCGCGAGCGCGTCCGGGCGCTCGCCCGGCGCCACCGCACGGTCGTCGTCGGGGACGAGGCGCTCACCGACCTCACGCTCGACGGCCCCGAGCCCGCGCCGTTCGCCGGGGCCGGTGCCGGCTCGGGGTTCGTCGTGTCGGTCGGGTCGGCGTCCAAGACCTACTGGGGCGGCCTGCGCGTGGGGTGGATCCGCGCGCACCCCGACCTCGTGTCCCGGCTCGCGGTGCTGCGCGGCCACGTCGACATCGCGAGCGCCGTCCTCGAGCAGCTCGTGACCGCCGAGCTTCTCGCGCGCCGCGAGGAGATCCTGCCCGGGCGGCGCACCGCGCTGCGGGAGCGGCGGGACCGGCTCGTCGCGCTGCTCGCGGACCAGATCCCGTCGTGGCAGGTGCCCGTGCCCGCGGGCGGGCTGTCGCTGTGGCCGGATCTCGGGGCGCCCGTGGCGTCGGCGCTCACGGCGCTCGCGGTCCGCCACGGCGTGCGCGTGCTGCCCGGTCCGGCGTTCGCGGTCGACGGCGGCTTCGAGCGCCACCTGCGCCTCACGTTCAGCGAGCCGCTCGACGTGCTGGAGAACGGCGTGCGCGGCCTGGCGGCGGCGTGGGCCGCCCTCGGCACGCCGCAGGATGCCCGCCGCTCCGCGCCCGTGCAGGCCATGGTCTGACCCGCCCGGCGCACCGGGCCGCGCGCGTCAGGGGACGTGCAGGACGAGCGGCGGCGTCGCGGGCGTGCCGTCGTGCAGCAGCTGGGCGACGTGCGCCCCGCCGGCGGCGAGCGCGCGCCACTGCTCGCCGAGCCACTGCTCGGCGTCGTACTGGTTCGTGAACGCCGGGCTGGTCGGGCGGTCGAGGCGCCCGCCGTCGGCGTCGTCGAACGTCCACTCCCACTGCGGCCGGACCACCATCAGCTGCCTCCCGCACGTGCCGCGGCGCGCGCGGCGTCGGCTGCCAGCGCGCGGTTGATGCCCGCGGCCCAGAAGGGGCCACGGTAGATCAGCCCGGTGTACCCCTGCACGAGCGTCGCGCCGACGGCGAGGTACTCGCGCGCGTCCGCCGCGGTCGTGATCCCGCCGACGCCGATGACGACGGGGTCGGGGCCGAGCCGCGTGCGCAGGCGGGCCACGACGTCGAGGCCGCGCTCGAGGACGGGTGGGCCGGACAGGCCGCCGGGCCCGAGGTCGTGCGCGATCGTCGTGTTGACCGCCACCACGCCGTCGAGGCCCAGCTCGAGCGCGAGGTCCGCGACGGCGTCGACGTCGTCGTCCGACAGGTCGGGGGCGATCTTGACCAGGAGCGGGACGCGCGGCCGGCCGGCCCGCTCCGTGGCCTCGTCGGCGGCGGCGCGCGTGGCCTGCAGGATCGGGCGCAGCGCCTCGACCGACTGCAGGTCGCGCAGGCCGGGCGTGTTCGGCGAGGACACGTTGACGACGAGGTAGTCGGCGTACGGCGCGAGCCGCCCCGCGCTCGTCGCGTAGTCGGCCGGCGCGTCCTCGGCCGGGGTCACCTTGGTCTTGCCGATGTTCACGCCCACGACGAGCGCCCGGCCCGCCGGGGTCGCGCGCAGCCGGCGCAGGCGCAGCGCGACGGCGGCCGACCCCTCGTTGTTGAAGCCCATGCGGTTGCGCAGCGCGCGCAGCCCGACGACCCGCCACAGCCGGGGCTTGTCGTTGCCTGCCTGCCCCTGCGCCGTGACCGTGCCGACCTCGACGAAGCCGAACCCGAGCATCACCAGCCCGCGCACCGCGCGGGCGTTCTTGTCGAAGCCCGCGGCGAGCCCGAACGGTGCGGGGAACGTCCGGCCCAGGACCGTGACCGCCGCGCTCCGGGGCGGGGCCGAGAGCCGGCCGACGAGCGCGCGCAGCGGCGGCAGCTCCCCGACGAGCCGGATGAGGGCGAACGCGAGCTCGTGCGCCCGCTCAGGGTCCAGGCGGCGCAGGACGAGACGGAACAGGAGGCTGTACACGGCTGACAACCTAGCCGCCGCGGCACGCGCGCCGACGGCAGGGACCGCGGTTCAGGCGGCGGCCGGACCCGTGCCGGCGCGGGTGCGCCACAGCCAGGCGAGCCCGAGGAACGGCAGCACGAGCGGGACGTAGCCGTACCCCTGCCCGAACGCCGACCACACCGTCTCGTCCGGGAAGTCCCCGGCGTCGAGCACGGAGAGCGTCCCGACCGCGAGCACGCCGACGAGCTCGATCCCGACCGCGAGCCAGGCGACCGTGCGCCAGCGCCCGCCGCCCCCGGCAAGGGCGACCGTCGCGAGGACGTAGACGAGCGCCGAGAGGGCCGAGAGCCCGTACGCGAGCGGCGCCTCGTCGAGCTTCGTGGCGATCTGGTAGCCCGCGCGGGCGCTCGCGGCCAGGGCGAAGATCCCGTAGACCGCGACGAGCGCGCGCCCGGGGCCGGTGGCGGTGCTCGCGGGCCGCTCGTCGCGGCGGCCGGACGGCGCGGCGCTCATGCGGCCCAGATCTGGACGAGGCGCAGCTCGAGGAACGCGACGGTCAGCGCGGCCCCGAGCAGGACGACCGAACTCCACCGCGTGCGCTCCGCGAACGCCCACGCGGCGGCGAGCGGCAGCAGGATGAGCTGCGTCAGCACGTACCCCCAGAACAGCGCGGCGTCGGGCGACGCGGCGCCCTGCGCGAGGAGCACCCCGGCCACCACGGCCTGGACGACGAGCAGCCCGACGACGACGGCACCGCCCCAGAGCTGTCGCAGGATCACGGCACGGTCGCGCACGACGAACCACAGCGCCCACGCGGCGAGCGCGAGCGACGTGGCCGCGACCAGCGCGGTGAGAGGTCCTGGCACGGGCGACCACGCTACCCGCCGCGCCGCACCGGCACCGGTGGGGCCCGGCGGGCAGCTCGTGCCGGGGTCGGCAGGGTCGGCGCGGTCGGCGGGGGCTGTCGGGGGGTGCGGTCTACCATCGACGCGTGCCCCGAGCGACCCTCACCTCCCAGGACCCTGCCCACCTCGACGTCGACGCCCTCGTGGTGGCCGTCGCCCGGACCGACCAGGGTCCGCGGCTGCTCGACCCCGACGCGCTCCCCCAGGACGTGCGCACCGAGGTGACGGCGCACGCCGTCGCGCTCGGCATCACGGGCGACCAGGACGAGGTGCGGCGGCTGCCCACCGCGGGCCGGCTCGCCGCGAAGGTCCTCGTGCTCACCGGCGTGGGCGCGCTCGACGCCGTGACCCCCGAGGCGCTGCGGCGTGCCGCGGGCGCGGCGACCCGCGAGCTCGCCGGCGTCGGCTCCGTCGCCGTGGCGCTGCCCGCGGCCGACGTCGAGTCGCTCGCCGCCGTCGCCGAGGGCGCGCTGCTCGGCGCGTACTCCTACACGCGCTACCGCCCCGCCGACGCCGCCGCGAAGGCCGCACCGGTCGCGACGCTGCAGGTCGTGACGCCGCTCGTCCGCGACCGTGCCGCCAAGGCCGCGCTCGCACGGGCGGAGGTGCTCGCGGAGGCCGTGCACGGCGTGCGGGACCTCGTGAACACGGCCCCCAACGACCTGTTCCCGGCCGCGTTCGCCGACCTCGCGAAGGCCGCCGCCAAGGACGCCGGCTCGCGCTCGGTCAAGGTCACGGTGCTCGACGAGAAGGCGCTCGCGGCCGGCGGCTACGGCGGCCTGCTCGGCGTCGGGCTCGGCTCGGTGCGGGGCCCGCGCCTCGTCAAGGTCGCCTACGCCCCGTCGAAGCCGGCCGCGAAGGTCGCGCTCGTCGGCAAGGGCATCACGTTCGACTCGGGCGGCATCTCGATCAAGCCCGCCGCCGGCATGGAGGCGATGAAGTCCGACATGGCGGGCGCCGCCGCCGTGCTGCACACGGTCCTCGCGGCCGCGCGCCTCGAGCTCCCCGTCGCCGTCACCGGCTGGCTGTGCCTCGCCGAGAACATGCCGTCGGGCACCGCGCAGCGCCCGTCCGACGTCCTGACGATCCGCGGCGGCAAGACCGTCGAGGTCCTCAACACCGACGCCGAGGGCCGTCTCGTGCTCGCCGACGGCCTCGTCGCCGCGATCGAGGAGAAGCCCGACGTCGTGCTCGACATCGCGACGCTCACCGGCGCGCAGATGATCGCGCTCGGCAACCGCGTCTCCGCGGTCATGGGCACCGACGCGGTGCGCGGCGAGGTCACCGCCGCCGCCGAGGGCTCGGGCGAGCTGTTCTGGCCCATGCCGCTCCCGGCGGACCTGCGCGCCGGCCTCAAGTCCAAGGTCGCCGACCTCGCCAACATCGGGGACCGGTTCGGCGGGATGCTGACCGCGGGCATCTTCCTGCAGGAGTTCACCGGCGGCACGCCGTGGGCCCACCTCGACATCGCCGGGCCGGCGTTCAACGAGAAGTCCGCCCACGGGTACACGCCCGTCGGCGGCACCGGCGTCGGTGTGCGCACGATGCTGGCGTTCCTCGAGCAGCGGGCACGCGCGGGCCGCTGAGCCACCCGCGCGCGGGGCCGGGTCAGTGCAGCCCGGCCTCGCGCGCGTTCTCGCGCCGGCGCTCGATGCGCTGGCGGGAGTTCCAGTCGCGCATCCGCTGCGGGTAACCGGTGCGCTGCACGTCGTAGACCGGGATGCCCAGGCCGCGCGCGAGCTCGTGCGCTGCGCGTGCGTCGGGCACGCGGCGACGCGTCCACTCACCCGTGGTCGCGATGAGCATGAGCGTCGTCTGCGTCACGTTCGTCTGCGGCTCGACGTAGCCCTCGACGCCGACGCGGGTGTCGATGAACTCCCGGAAGTGCGCGACCGTGGCCTGCTGCGCGGCGCGCCCGGTGGGTGCGGCCTCCTCGCTCCCCGGTGAGCGGCGACGGCGGCGTGAGAACAGGCCCATCCGTGGAGGGTAGCGGCCGGACCTGGGCGCCGGCCGGGAGCGCGGTGAAGGTCTGGTGACGGCCGGCCCGCTCAGGGCCGCCCCGAGTCATGGGATGTCTGTTCCGAGCGTCACACCGTGTCGCCGCTGGTCCGGTTCGTTCGGCGGGCTCGACGGTGACAAGATGGTCGGCGAGCACCCAGCCCACCACACGCCTGCACAGAATTGCGCTGAGGAGTTGCACGTGGCCGACACGACCGGTTCCGCTTTCGACATCGTCGTCCTGGGCGGAGGGAGTGGTGGCTACGCGGCTGCGCTCCGCGGCGCCCAGCTCGGCCTCAACGTGGCTCTCGTCGAGGAGAGCAAGCTCGGCGGGACGTGCCTGCACTGGGGCTGCATCCCCACGAAGGCGTTCCTGCACGCCGCGCAGCTCGCGGACGACGCCCGGGAAGGCGCGCACTTCGGTGTGCACACCGAGCTCAAGGGCATCGACATGGCCGGCGTCCAGCAGTACAAGGACTCGGTCATCGGCCGGCTGTACAAGGGCCTCCAGGGGCTCATCAAGTCCCGCAAGATCACCGTGATCGAGGGCCACGGGCGCCTCGTCGCGAAGGACACCGTCGAGGTCGACGGCCAGCGCTACACCGGTCAGCACATCGTGGTCGCGACCGGCTCGTACGCCCGCTCGCTCCCCGGGCTCGAGATCGGCGGGCGCATCCTGACGTCGACCGAGGCGCTCGACCTCACCGAGGTCCCGAAGTCGGTCATCGTGCTCGGCGGCGGCGTCATCGGCTCCGAGTTCGCGAGCGTGTGGAAGTCGTTCGGCGCGGACGTCACGATCATCGAGGCGCTCCCCCACCTCGTCGCGAACGAGGACGAGGCGCTGTCGAAGGCGTTCGAGCGCGCGTTCCGCAAGCGCGGCATCAAGTTCAACCTCGGGGTCCGCTTCGCGGGCGTCACGCAGGACGAGAACGGCGTGCACGTCTCGCTCGAGGACGGCAAGACGTTCGACGCCGAGTACCTGCTCGTCGCCGTCGGCCGCGGCCCGCGCACCGCGGACCTCGGCTACGAGGAACAGGGCCTGACGCTCGACCGCGGCTTCGTCATCACGAACGAGCGCCTGCACACCGGCGTCGGCAACGTCTACGCCGTCGGCGACATCGTCCCCGGCCTGCAGCTCGCGCACCGCGGGTTCGCGCAGGGCATCTTCGTCGCCGAGGAGATCGCGGGCCTGGGCCCGCAGCCGATCGTCGAGTCGGGCATCCCGCGCGTCACCTACTCCGAGCCCGAGGTCGCCTCGGTCGGCCTCACCGAGGCCAAGGCCAAGGAGGTCCACGGGGCCGACGCGGTCGAGGTCCTCGAGTACAACCTCGGCGGCAACGGCAAGAGCCAGATCCTCGGCACTGCGGGTTTCGTCAAGCTCGTGCGCCAGAAGGACGGCCCCGTCATCGGTGTCCACATGATCGGCGCGCGCGTCGGCGAGCTCATCGGGGAGGGCCAGCTCATCGTCAACTGGGAGGCCTACCCCGAGGACGTCGCCGCGCTCGTGCACGCCCACCCCACGCAGAACGAGGCCCTCGGGGAGGCGCACCTCGCGCTCGCCGGCAAGCCGCTGCACGCCCACAACTGACCCCACGATCGAAGGAGAACGAGCGGTCATGTCCGACAACGTGCAGCTCCCCGCCCTCGGCGAGTCCGTCACTGAAGGAACCGTCACCCGCTGGCTCAAGCAGGTCGGCGAGACCGTCGAGGTCGACGAGCCCCTGCTCGAGATCTCGACCGACAAGGTCGACACCGAGATCCCCTCGCCGTTCGCCGGCGTCCTCGAGCAGATCCTCGTCCAGGAGGACGAGACCGTCGAGGTCGGCGCGAACCTCGCCGTGATCGGCTCCGGTGAGGGCGGTGGGTCCGCCCCCGCCGAGCCCGCTGCCGAGCAGCCCGCCGCCGAGGCCCCCGCCCCGCAGGAGCAGGCGCCCGCCGCCGAGCAGGCGCCCGCCGCCGAGCAGCCCGCCGCTCCCGAGCAGCCCGCCGCCCAGGCGCCGGCCGCCCCGGCCGAGCAGCCCGCCGCGTCGTCCGCCCCGTCGGGCGGTGGCGAGAACGTCACGCTCCCGGCGCTCGGCGAGTCCGTGACCGAGGGCACCGTGACCCGGTGGCTCAAGGCCGTGGGCGACGAGGTCGCGGTCGACGAGCCGCTCCTCGAGATCTCGACCGACAAGGTCGACACCGAGATCCCCTCGCCGCTCGCCGGCACGCTGCAGGAGATCCGCGTCCAGGAGGACGAGACCGTCGAGGTCGGCGCCGTCCTGGCCGTGATCGGCTCGGGCGCCGCCGCACCCGCCGCCGCCGAGGCACCGGCGCAGCCCGCCCCGGCCCCCGCGGCCGAGGAGCAGCCGTCCGCTCCCGCGACCGAGGCGTCGCCGCAGGTCGCCGCCCCGGACGAGGCTCAGGCCCCGGCCGCGCCCCCGACGCCGCAGCCCGCCGCCGAGCAGGCCGCCGCTCCCGCCGCCCCGGCGCCGCAGGCGCAGGAGGCCCCGGCCGCACCGAGCGCACCCGCCCCGGCGCCGAGCGCCTCGGCGTCCGGCACCTACCTGACGCCGCTCGTTCGCAAGCTCGCCGCGGAGAAGGGCGTCGACGTCGCGACCCTCACGGGCACCGGCGTCGGCGGACGCATCCGCAAGGAGGACGTGCTCGAGGCCGCCGCGAAGGCCGAGGAGGCGGCGCGCGCCGCAGCCGCGGCCCAGGCGCCGGCTGCACCGGCCGCCGCAGCACCCGCCGCCGCGAAGCCCGCGGCCGCCGTCGAGGTCTCCCCGCTGCGCGGGACGACCGAGAAGGCCAGCCGGCTGCGCCAGATCATCGCCGAGCGTATGGTCGACGCGCTGCACAGCCAGGCGCAGCTCACGACGGTCATCGAGGTCGACGTCACCAAGGTCGCGCGCCTGCGGGCGAGCGCCAAGGACGGCTTCCGGGCGCGCGAGGGCGTCAACCTCACGTTCCTGCCGTTCTTCGTGCTCGCGGCCGTCGAGGCGCTCAAGGTGCACCCCAAGGTCAACGGCGTGCTCGAGGGCAACCAGATCACGTACCACGGGCACGAGAACGTCAGCATCGCGGTCGACACCCCGCGCGGGCTGCTCACGCCGGTGATCCGGGACGCGGGCGACCTCAACCTCGCGGGCATCGCGCGCAAGATCGCGGACCTCGCGGCCCGCACCCGCGACAACAAGGTGACGCCCGACGAGCTGAGCGGCGCGACCTTCACCGTGACCAACACGGGCTCGGGCGGCGCGCTGTTCGACACCCCGATCGTCCCCGGCGGCACGTCGGCGATCCTCGGCACCGGCGCGATCGTCAAGCGCCCGGTCGTCGCCAAGGACGCGGACGGCGGCGAGGTCATCGCCATCCGGTCGATGTGCTACCTCTCGCTGTCGTACGACCACCGCCTGGTCGACGGCGCCGACGCGTCGCGCTACCTCGCGACCGTCAAGGCCCGCATCGAGGAGGGCGCGTTCGAGGCCGAGGTCGGTCTCTGACCCGTCGCCCCACGTCCGGAGCCCGGGTACCCGCAGCAGCGGGTGCCCGGGCTCCGTCGTCGCGTGGGTCCTGCCGACCCGCATCCCCCGGGCGACGCGACCCGGCCGGTCGGCGGAGGGGCGGGCGCGGCGCTCCCCCGGCAGGTTCGCCGCCCGCTCCCTAGGGTGAGCGCATGCGCATCGTCGTCGCGGGATCGCACGGCCTCATCGGCACCGCCCTCGTCTCCGAGCTGCGGGGGCGCGGCGACACCGTGCACCGCCTCGTGCGCGGGACACCCGAACGGCCCGAGGACGTCGCGTGGGACCCGGACGCCGGCCGGCTCGACCCGGAGGCGCTCGCCGGGGCCGACGCCGTGGTCAATCTCGCGGGCGTCAACGTCGGGACGCGCCGGCTCACCGAGGCCCGCAAGCGCGCGGTGATCCTCTCCCGGACGCGCACGACCGGCCTGATCGCGACGACCCTCGCGAGCCTGGCCGTACCGCCGCCCGTGCTGCTGCAGGCGTCGGGGATCGGCGCGTACGGCGACCGTGGGGACGACGTGCTCGACGAGGACGAGCCGATCGGCGACACGTTCTTCGCCGGTGTGGTCCGGCAGTGGGAGGGGGCGACCGCTCCCGCCGAGCAGGCCGGGGTGCGGGTCGCGCACCTGCGCAGCGGGATCGTCCTCGCGCGCGGCGGTGGTGCGCTCGCGCGGATCATGCCGCTCGTCCGCGCCGGGGTCGCCGGGCCGCTGGGCTCGGGACGGCAGTACTGGAGCTGGATCACGCTGACCGACGAGGTCCGGGCGATCCTGCACCTGCTCGACACGCCCGTGGCCGGTCCGGTGAACCTCGTCGCGACGGCGGCGACGAACTCCGAGGTGACGTCCGCGCTCGCCCGCGCGGTGCACCGGCCGGCCGTCGTCCCGGTCCCCGGGTGGGCCCTGCGCCTCGGGCTCGGGGACTTCTCCCAGGAGATCCTGGGGTCGGTGCGGGCCGTCCCGCGCAAGCTGACCGAGAGCGGCTTCTCGCACGTGCACCCCGACATCGACTCCGCGGCGGCCTACGTCACCGCGACGGGCTGACCGCGGGGTCACGGACCTCGCTCACGCGCCAGCCCGCCGGGGTCGCGCGCAGGACGAGGACGACGGCGCGCGCGGGCGCGGCCGGGACCTCGGTGTGGACGGATCCGTCGGCACGGACCCGCCGGTGGGCCGAGGTCGCACTGGTGACCTGGACGTGCACCTCGTCGTCCGCGGGTCCCGCGGCACCGGTCGTCGCCGCTCCCGGTCCCGCCTCCACGAGCACCGACCCGGTGACGTCCACGCTCAGCCCCGTGAGGCGCAGCCCTTCTGCGGCGAGCCGGTCCAGCAGCTGCGCGTCGGCGGCGTGCGCGGGCGACCCCGGCACCTCGACCGCGTCGAGCCCGGCGGGGTCGCCGGAGGCGAGGACCTGGCCCCGGCGCTCGGTGAGCTCACGCGCGGCCGCCTCGACGTCGGCCCGCACGCCGGGCGCGCCCGTCGGGCCCCCGCTCTCCCCCGGGCCGGCTGCCGCTGCCTCGGCGGACGAGCCGCCGGCCTCGCGGGTCTGGCCCGCCCCGGCGGCCCCGGGCTCCGTCCCTGCCGAGCTCACCGGCCGCCACGGCCCGGGCACGACCAGCACGACGACGGCCACGAGGACGACGACCACCGCCCCGACCAGCCCCGCGCGGACCCGGCCGGAGCGGCCCGGCGATCGCGAACGCCGGCGGGACGCCCGCCGGACCGTCGCGTCCCGCGAGCCGCGGCCCGCGAGCCGGGACAGCTCGGTGCGGGCGAGCACCGCGGCGTCGGGGAGCGCCACCGGCTCGGGCTCCTCGGCGCGGAAGCACGCGTCCGCGAGCGCCAAGGCCGTCGGCCGCACCGCCGGGTCCGGGTCGGCGGCGTCCGCGAGCAGGTCCCGGACGCGCGTGCCTCCGTCGCCAGGCGCGTCGACCGCGGCGTCCCGCACCGCGAGGTGCCGCAGCACCGTGCGAGCGAGCGCGTGCACGTCCGCCTCGGGCCCGCCCTCGTGACCCTCGTCGACCTCGGGCGCGGCGAAGCCCGGCGTCCCGCGTCCACCGACGACGCAGCTGACCAGGTCGACCAGGACGGGCCGCCCGTCGTCGCGCACCACGACGTTGGCCGGGGAGACGTCGGAGTGCACCAGACCGGCCGCGTGCAGCGCCGCGAGCGCGTCCGCGAGCGGGATCGCGAGGGTCACCGCCTCGCCGGGCGTCCAGGGCCCGCGCGCGTCCTGCAGCGCGGCGAGCGTCGCGCCGGGCACGTGCTCCGTGAGCAGCGCGCAGCGGCCGTCGGGCAGATCGAGGACGTCGCGGAGCCGGACCAGGTGCTCGTGGTCGACGCCGCGCAGGCGGTGCAGCCGGGCTGCGTGCCGCGGGTCGCCCGTGAGGTCCACGACGCGCACGACGACGCGCTCGGCGGACCCGTCGAGCGACACCGCGGACCACGCGGGGCCGTCCCCTCCGACGCCCACCGGTCCGACGACCCGGTACCCCGCCGTGAGCAGCGCGGCGGCGACGTCGGGCGGGGCGGCTCGGTCCATCTCGCCATCGAACCGCGTGCGGGGGCCCGCGATCCGCTGTCCACAGCCCTCGTCCCGCCGAGCAGGCCGCTCACGCCACCGCGACCCCTCCCTCCCGCCGGCCGGGTCACTCACGCACGCAGCGTCAGCGACCGCCCGCCGGGTCGAGCTCGACGACCCGGCCCTCGCGCGCCGACACCCGAGCGGCGTCGAGCACGGTCGCCGTGCGCACCGCGTCCCAGGGGTCGACCGGGACGGGCCCGCCGTCGCGCACCCACGCGGCCACGGCCCGGTAGTAGTCGGCGTGCCCGCCGGGCGCGCGCGGGACGGGCACCCGGTCGCGACCGTGCACGAGCCATCCCTCGTGCTCGTCGTCGGCGACGCGCGGCGCCGCACCGAGCACGCCGTGCGGCCCGAGGTCGCTGCGCGTGCGCCGTTCGTCGAGCGTCGAGAAGGGGGTCGGCTCGCCCTCGAAGCTCGTCACCAGGTAGGCGCCGGCGTCCCCGAGCACGCGCGTGCGCGGGCCGGGCGCCCCGACGAGACCGCCGGCCTGCAGGTGGCTGACGACGCCGGGGCCGCCGTCCGGGGCGGCGTGCCGCAGCGCGAGGAACACGTCGTCCTCGGCGGGTGTCGTGAGCGAGCGCAGCTCGGCGTACACGCTCTCGGCCGGCCCGAACAGCTGGACGGCGGAGTCGACGAGGTGCGCGCCGAGGTCGAGGAGCAGGCCGCCGGCGCGCGTGTCGTTCTCCTTCCAGCGCTGCTGCGGGGTGGGGCGCCACCGCTCCCAGCGCCGCTCGAACCGGTGCACGCGCCCGAGCCGGCCGTCCGCGAGCACGGTGCGCAGCGTGAGCTGCTCGGGGTCCCAGCGCCGGTTCTGGAAGACGGTCAGGCGCCCGCCCGACTCCTCCGCCTCGGCCGCGAGCTCGCGCGCCTCGGCGGTGCTCGGGGCGAGCGGCTTGTCGACGACGACGGGCAGGCCGACGCCGAGCGCGGCGCGCACGTGCGCGACGTGCTCGCCGGTCGGGCTCGCGACCACGACGAGGTCGAGCTCCGAGGCGTGCGCGACCAGCCCGTCGACGTCGGGCTCGACGACGACCCCGGCCCAGTCCGTCCGGGCCTGCGCCGACCGCTCCGGGCTGCGGCTCACGACGTGCGTCACGCGCGCACCCACCTCGCGCAGGAGCCGGGCGTGGATGCCCCGTCCCGCCGACCCGTACCCGATCAACCCGACACGCAGTGGCTCGCCCATGCGCCCAACCTACGACGCGCACCGCGACGCGGCGGGGCCGGCCGACCCGCGCGCGCAGCAGGGGCGTCGCACCCGGCCCGTCGGCAGGCCGGCGGTCAGCCGACCCGCACGCCGTCGTCCGCCGCGCCCTCGAGGGCGGCGGGCGACCGGTCGAGCCGCCCGAGCGGGCTCGGCCACCACGTGCGCCGACCGAGGGCGTGCACGAGCGCGGGGACGAGCAGGCTCCGCACGACGAGCGTGTCGAGGAGGACCCCGAAGGCGACGAGGAACGCGAGCTGCGCGAGGAAGAGCAGCGGGATGACGCCGAGCGCGCTGAACGTCGCCGCGAGCACGATGCCCGCGGAGGTGATGACGCCGCCGGTGACGGCGAGCCCGCGCAGCACCCCCTCGCGCGTGCCGACCTGCAGGGCCTCCTCGCGCACGCGGGTCATGAGGAAGATCGAGTAGTCGACCCCGAGCGCGACGAGGAACGTGAACGCGTAGAGCGGCACCGCCGGGTCGGCGCCCGGGTAGTCGAGCACGGTGTTGAACACGACGGCCCCGACCCCGAGCGCCGCGCCGAACGACAGGACGTTCGCGAGCACGAGCAGCACCGCGGCCACGACCGAGCGCAGCAGCAGCATGAGGATCAGCAGGATCACGGTCAGCACGACGGGGACGATGACCCGCAGGTCCCGCGCCCCGGCGACCTGCGTGTCGAGCGTCTGGGCCGCGGCGCCGCCCACGAGCGCGTCGGGTGCGACGTCCGCGAGCGCGGCGCGCAGGTCTTCGACCGTGCGCACGGCGGACTGCGTGTCGGCGGCCTCCTGCGTCGCGACGTCGACCCGCACGCGACCGTCGACGACGACGGGGGGCTGCGGCTCGGCGACCGGGCCGCCGGCACCGCCGGGCGCGCCACCGCTGTCGCCGGTGTAGACGGTGACCGCGTCGACGCCGTCGACCGCCTCGGCCGTCTCCACGACGGCGTCGAGGTCCGCCTCGGGCGCCACGACGAGGATCGGCTGGGTCGCTCCCGCCGGGAAGTGGTCGGAGAGCACCTCCTCGCCGGCGACGGCGTCGACCTCGACGAGGAACACGTCCGACTGGTTGGTGCCGCCCGCCTTGAGCGTCGGCAGGAACGCCGCGCCGGCGACGAGCAGCACGGTCGTGACGATCCACACGGGCCGCGCGTGGCGCCCGACGAACCGCGCGAGCCGGCCCCAGAGCCCGGTGAGGACCTCGGCGGTGGGCCGGCGGTGACCCGGGCCGTCGTGCTCGGCGCCCGCCACGACCTTCGGCCGGCTCGGCCAGAACAGCCCGCGCGAGCGCGAGCCGAGGACGAGCAGCAGCGCCGGCAGCAGCGTGAGCGACGCGAGGAACGCGGACGCGATGCCGATCGCGGCGACGGGGCCGAGGCTCGAGTTCGACTTCAGGTCGGAGAGCAGGAGGCACAGCAGGCCGGCGATCACGGTGCCCGCGCTCGCGGCGATGGGCTCGATCGACGCCCGCACGGCGCGGCGCATCGCGGTGAACGGGCTCTGCACGGCGCGCAGCTCCTCGCGGTAGCGCGCGACGAGCAGGAGCGCGTAGTCCACCGCGGCGCCGACCACGAGGATCGACAGGATGCCCTGCGACTGCCCGTTGAGGGTCAGGACGTCGTTCGCCGCGAGCTGGTAGACGACCAGCGCGGCGGCGCACAGCGCGAACACCGCGGAGAAGATGACGACGAACGGCAGGAAGGGCGACCGGTAGACGATCACGAGGATGAGCAGGACCGCCCCGAGCGCGACGAGCAGCAGCACGCCGTCGATGCCGCCGAACGCGTTGGACAGGTCGGCGACGAAGCCGCCGGGCCCGGTGACCCACGCCCGGAGCCCGAGGTCGCCGGCCGCGTCGGCGCTCGCCCCGAGGTCGGCCGCGAGGGCGTCCCGCAGCGCCTGGACGGACGCGCCCGTGACGCTCTCGTCGTCCGCGAGGCGGCCCTCCGCGGCGTCGGCGTCGAGGGACAGCGGCACGAGCACCGCCTCGCCGTCCTCGGAGGGAACGGCGACGGCCGGGCCCGTGAGCACGTCCTCGAGCGTCGCGGGGTCGCCGGCCGACCCGTCGGCGCCCGGGATCTCGACGTCGGCGACCGTGCGGGCGAACTCCTGCACCGCGGTGACCTGGTCGGGTGACAGGGCTCCCCCGCCCTGCGCCTCGAGCACGACGAGCACGGGTAGGGTCTCCGAGTCGACGAAGGCGCGCCCCGCCTCGCCCGCCCGCGTGGACTCCGCGGACGAGGGCAGGAACGCGGCCGAGTCGTTGGTCTGGACCTGCGAGAGCTTGCCCTGCGCCATCCCCCCGAACGCCCCGACGGCGAGCCAGACGGCGAGGACGGCCACGAGGGCCAGCGCGCGCAGAGCGGCCCGACCAGATTTACTCAGCATGCTGAGTATCATGAGGGAACGCTGAGCGACGCGCAACATGTGCTCAGCATGCTGAGCATCTGGGTGCGCGCCGACGGCGCTCGACGGGGGAGGTGGGCATGGGCGACGACGCGCACGAGCCCGCGTCGCCGTGGGCGCGCATGGCCTCGGACGACCCGATGCACTGGCCGGTCGGGCGGCTGCTGTCCGCCGCCGCACGCCGCGTCGAGCGCGAGTGGAACGCCCACCTCGCCGGCTGGGACCTCAACCACGCGAGCCTGCCGGTGCTCGTGCTCCTCGCGCACGAGCCGCGGTCGCAGCGTGAGCTCGCCGACGCGTGCAGCGTCACCGAGCAGACGATGAGCCGCATCCTCGCGCGCATGGAGCGCACCGGGTACGTGACCCGCGCCCCGCACGCCACCGACCGGCGCAAGGTGGTCCTCGCGATCACCGACGCGGGCCGCGAGGTCGCGGTCAAGGCGTCCGACCGCCGCCCCGCCGACGCCATGACGACCCGCGGGCTCACGCCCGAGCAGGTCGAGCAGCTGCGGGCGCTGCTCGCGGTCGTCGCCCGGCCCGCGACGGGGACGGCGGACGACGCGCCGGTCGGCCGACCCGACGACGGGGACGACGACGCGCCCGGTGACGTGTGCCCCGTCGAGGACCGCACCGCCTGACCCGCACGCCCGACCGCCTCGCCGGAGCGGTCCCACCCCGGGCACGCCGCGCTCGGGCCGCCGCCCACGAGCGCTCGGGGCCGGACGGCCGGTGCGACGACCGTCACGCCGCCGGCGCGCAGGCCCGGGGTTAGCCTGGCGCCATGCAGTTCGTCGAGCTCGACCTGGGTGCCCGCCTCCAGCCCTACCGGCCGACCTGGGACCTTCAGCGCGAGGTGCACGCCGAGGTCGCCGGGGGCACGCGCGAGGACACCGTGCTCCTGTGCGAGCACGAGGACGTGTACACCGCGGGTCGCCGCACGGCGTCGTGGGACCGGCCCGTCGACGGCACGCCCGTCGTCGACGTCGACCGCGGCGGCCGCATCACGTGGCACGGCCCGGGCCAGCTCGTCGGCTACCCGATCGTCCGCCTCGCCCAGCCCATCGACGTCGTGCGCTACGTGCGCGCGCTCGAGGAGACGCTCATCCGCACGTGCGCCGACCTCGGGCTCTCCGCGGTGCGGGTCGAGGGCCGCAGCGGCGTCTGGTTCGCGGCCGAGCCCGACGGCCCCCGCGGCCCGCTGCGCGAGCGCAAGGTCGCCGCGATCGGCGTGCGGGTCGCCAAGGGCGTCACGATGCACGGCTTCGCGCTCAACTGCGAGCCCGACCTCGGCTCCTTCGGGCGCATCGTGCCGTGCGGCATCCCCGACGCCGACGTCACCTCGCTCAGCGCGGAGACCGGCCGCCGCGTGACGATCGCCGAGGTGCTCCCGGTCGTGCGCACGCACCTCGAGGCCGCCCTGGCCCCCGTGCGCCTCGCCACGGCCGCTGCCCGGGACACCGTCCCGGAGCCCGCGCCGGACGCGGTGCCCGCGCTGCCCTGACCGCCTTCCCCGCGGCCGGGCTGCGCGGGACGTCGTGGGGTCAGCGCCTCGCGGCGTGCGGCGCGAGCGCGTCGGCGACGCGGCCGGCCCAGGCACGCACCTCGTCGAGGTCGCGGAAGTCGCCCTGCTCGGCGTCGATCATCGCGACGAGCGCCCGCTCGGCGAGCCCGAGGGTGCGCCGGTCCAGCCGCCCCCCGAACACCTGCGGATCGCGCGCGCCGCTCTGCGAGGCCAGCACGCCGACGTCGTCGGGCACCGTGGGCGGGCTCAGCGGGTTGCCGACCGGACCGGACCAGAACAGCCAGACGGGTCGCGCCCGCAGCTGCCCGCCCTGGCGCTCGACGAGCTTCCGCAGCCCGGCACCGAGCCGCCCGGCGTACACCGCGGAGCCCAGCACGACCGCGGCGTAGGGCTCGACCGTGCCCACGTCCTCCGGCTCGAGCTCGTCGACGTCGTGGCCCGAGGACCGCAGCACGTCGGCCACGACCGTCCCGATCTCCCGCGTCGCGCCGTGGCGCGAGGCCACCGTCACCAGGATGCGCATGTCGACCCCCTCGTCGTCCGTGCCGTCCGCTTCTGTCCGGCTCCTCCCTCCAGCGTCGCCATCGCGGGGCCCCACGGCGTGGGCCGGAGGTCCCGTTATTCCCGCGGCGGCCTGTGATGCGTGCCTCCCGCTGCGCACGGCGAGCGCCCGCACCTGCTGACGTAGGGTGAGGAACGTGACGATCGCACCCGAGGGCCGGCGCATGCTCCGCGTCGAGGCACGCAACGCGCAGACGCCGATCGAGAAGAAGCCCGACTGGATCAAGACGCGCGCGACGATGGGCCCGGAGTACAGCGAGCTCAAGGGCCTCGTGAAGCGCGAGGGCCTGCACACGGTGTGCGAGGAGGCGGGCTGCCCCAACATCTTCGAGTGCTGGGAGGACCGCGAGGCCACGTTCCTCATCGGCGGCGACCAGTGCACGCGCCGCTGCGACTTCTGCCAGATCGACACGGGCAAGCCCGCGGACTTCGACGCGGACGAGCCCCGCCGCGTCGCCGAGTCCGTCCAGGCCATGGGCCTGAAGTACGCGACCGTGACCGGTGTCGCGCGCGACGACCTGCCCGACGGCGGCGCCTGGCTCTACGCCGAGACGGTCCGCCGGATCCACGCGCTCAACGCGGGCACCGGCGTCGAGCTGCTCGTCCCGGACTTCAACGCGGTGCCCGAGCTCATCGGCGAGGTCTTCTCGTCGCGGCCCGAGGTGCTCGCCCACAACCTCGAGACCGTCCCGCGCATCTTCAAGGAGATCCGCCCGGGCTTCCGCTACGACCGCTCGCTGTCGGTGCTGACGGCGGCGCGCGAGGCCGGGCTGGTCACCAAGTCGAACCTCATCCTCGGGATGGGCGAGACGATGGAGGAGGCCGCCGAGGCCCTCCAGGACCTGCACGACGCGGGCTGCGACCTCATCACGATCACCCAGTACCTGCGCCCCTCGGTCCGCCACCACCCCGTCGCGCGCTGGGTGCGCCCCGAGGAGTTCGTGGCGCTGTCCGACGAGGCCGAGCGCATCGGCTTCCTCGGCGTCATGGCCGGTCCGCTCGTGCGCTCGTCGTACCGTGCGGGGCGCCTGTGGGGTCAGGCCATGCGCCGTCGCGGCCAGGAGATCCCCGCCGCGCTCGCCCACCTCGGCGAGGAGCGCTCGTCGCGCCAGGAGGCGTCGAGCCTGCTCGCCCGCTGACGCCTGCCGCGCGGGCGGCCAGCCGCCGGCCGAGGAGCCCCGGGCGGGCACCGGGCGGGTCGGGCGGCGACTAGACTTTCCCACCATGGCCCGCGAGAAGACCGTCAAGCCGCCCAAGGTGAAGAAGACCCGGTGGTACCACCAGGTCTGGCAGGCGTACCAGATGACCCGCCGGAACGACCCGGCGGTCACGTGGTACGTGCTCGGCGCGTTCGTCGGCATCATCGCGGTCGGCCTGGTCATCGGCCTGCTCACGGGTCACCCGTACTACGCGCTGTTCGTGAGCCTCCCGTTCGCGCTGCTCGCCGCGATGTTCATCCTCGCGCGGCGCGCCGAGACGGCCGCCTACACCCAGATCGAGGGCCAGCCGGGCGCGTCCCGGGCGGCGCTCGGCACGATCCGACGCGGCTGGACGTTCGCCGAGGAGCCCGTCGCGGTCGACCCGCGCACCCAGGACCTCGTCTTCCGCGGCGTCGGCCGGGCCGGTGTCGTGCTCGTCGGCGAGGGCCCCGCACCGCGCGTCGCCAAGCTGCTCGAGGCCGAGCGCAAGCGCACCGCGCGCGTCCTGTCGGGCGTGCCGATCACGCTGATCCAGGCCGGCAACGGCGAGGGCCAGGTGCCGCTGCGCAAGCTCCCCCGCGCCGTGACGCGTCTCAAGCCGACGCTCACCAAGCAGGAGACCGGCGAGGTGCTCAAGCGCCTCACGGCCCTGGGCGCCGCCCGCCTGCCGCTGCCCAAGGGCATCGACCCGATGCGCGCGCGCCCGGACCGCAAGGGCATGCGCGGCCGCTGACCGGCCCTCTCCCCGCGCAGCCTCGGCCTGAAGGCGTCCGCCGCCTCGTTGTCGGAGACGCCCCCCGAGGCAGCACGTTGCCGGGGCAGCGGGTCCCGCGCGCTACGGTCTCGGTCGTGCCCCCGCCGTACTGGAACCACAACACGCACTACCACCCGCTCGCGCTGCGGCACGTGCGGCCCGACACGCGCGCGCTCGACGTGGGCAGCGGCGAGGGGCTCCTCACGCGCCGGGTCGTCGCCGCGGGCGCGGCCGAGGCGACGGGCCTCGACACCGACCCGGCCGAGACGGCACGGGCGACGCAGGCAGCCGGGGGCGACGAGCGCCTGCGCTACGTGACGGGCGACGTGCTGACGGCGCCCCTCGACGAGCACGCCTACGACCTCGTCACGTGCGTCGCGACGCTGCACCACCTCGACCTGGACGCGGGCCTGCGCCGGCTGCGTGCGCTCACGGCACCAGGAGGACACGTCGTCGTCGTCGGGCTCGCCCGCGTGGGCTCGCCCGCCGACCTGGCGCTGTCCCTCGCGGGCGTCCCGGCGGCGGTCCTCGCGCGGAGGGTGCGCGGCGAGTGGGAGCACGGCTCCCCCATCGCCGAGCCGGCCACGACGTACGCCGGCGTGCGCGACGCGGCCCGTCGGCACCTGCCGGGTGCGCGGTGGCGCCGCCACCTCTACTGGCGCTACAGCCTCACGTGGCAGGCACCGAGCTGAGCCCCGCGGCCGTGCGACCCGCTCCGTCCGGGCGGCGCACCACGGCGCGCGGCCGCCGCGGCCCGGTGCGACGCGACCTCAGCGCCGGACGATGACCGTCCCGGCCGCACGGTCGTGCAGCCCGCGGCCGTCGGCGTCCCACACGACCGCGGGCACGACGAGGCACAGCAGCACGGTCCGGACGACCGCGAGCAGCGCCCCGGGCGCGACCCCGGGCCGGGCCAGCCGCTGGACCCGCAGACCGAGCGCACGGTGCCCCAGGGTCGTGCCGAGCGTGCTCACGAGCAGCACGTTGTCGAGCGCGAAGACCCCGAGGGTCGCCATCGGGTCACCGTCGAAGAACGCCGTCGAGATGACCAGGCACACCGCCCAGTCGATCGCGAGCGCGACGAGGCGGCGCCCGACCGGCGCCTGCGAGCCCGCGCCCGTCGCGGGCAGACCCAGGCGCGAGCCCGGTCCCCGCTCGTCGGAGGGGCCACCCTCGAGCCACGAACCCATCCCCGAGCGCTGCTCCATGCGGCTAGCCTAACCAGCGGACCGGGCGCAGCCGTCGCCCGCGCGTGCGACCGATCGTTACGTGCGGAGCCCCCGCGTAACAGCGCGGAAACATGAGGTACACGGCCGGGTAACGCCCCCCACCTAGCCTCGAGGCGCCCGGACAGCGGGCGTTTCGCAACCCGAGGAGCAGCGGATGTTCAGCAAGCCGGAGGAAGTCCTGGCGTTCATCAAGAGCGAGGACGTGAAGTTCGTCGACGTCCGGTTCTGTGACCTGCCCGGCGTGATGCAGCACTTCAACGTCCCGGCGTACTCGCTCGACCTGGACTTCTTCACGGACGGCCAGATGTTCGACGGCTCGTCGATCCGTGGCTTCCAGGCGATCCACGAGTCGGACATGAAGCTCATCCCCGACCTCTCGACGGCCTACCTCGACCCGTTCCGGACCGAGAAGACGCTGAACATCAACTTCCACATCGTCGACCCGTACACCGACGAGCCCTACAGCCGCGACCCGCGTCAGGTCGCCGCCAAGGCCGAGGCGTACCTGCGCTCGACGGGCATCGCGGACACCGCGTTCTTCGCGCCCGAGGCCGAGTTCTACATCTTCGACGACGTGCGCTTCGAGACGAAGCAGAACGCGTCGTACTACTACATCGACTCCATCGAGGCCGCCTGGAACACGGGCCGCGTCGAGGAGGGTGGCAACCTCGGCCACAAGACCCCCTACAAGGGCGGCTACTTCCCCGTCCCGCCGGTCGACATGTTCGCCGACCTGCGCGACAAGATCTCGCTGCAGCTCGACGCGCTGGGTCTCGGCGTGGAGCGCGCGCACCACGAGGTCGGCACCGCCGGCCAGGCGGAGATCAACTACCGCTTCGACGAGCTCGGCAAGTCCGCCGACAAGGTCCAGCTCTTCAAGTACGTCGTGAAGAACGTCGCGCACGAGGCCGGCAAGACCGCGACCTTCATGCCGAAGCCGCTCTTCGGTGACAACGGCTCGGGCATGCACGTGCACCAGTCCCTCTGGAAGGACGGCAAGCCGCTGTTCTTCGACGAGAAGGGCTACGGCGGCCTGTCCGACCTCGCCCGCTGGTACATCGGCGGCCTGCTCAAGCACGCGCCCTCGCTGCTCGCGTTCACGAACCCGACGGTGAACTCCTACCACCGCCTGGTCCCGGGCTTCGAGGCGCCGGTCAACCTCGTCTACTCGGCGCGCAACCGCTCCGCGTGCATCCGCATCCCGGTCACGGGCTCGAACCCGAAGGCCAAGCGCATCGAGTTCCGCGTGCCCGACCCGTCGAGCAACCCGTACCTCGCGTTCGCCGCGATGCTCATGGCCGGCCTCGACGGCATCCAGAACCGCATCGAGCCGCCGGAGCCGGTCGACAAGGACCTCTACGAGCTGCCCCCCGAGGAGCACGCCCTGATCCAGCAGGTCCCGGGCTCGCTCGCCGAGGTGCTCGACAACCTCGAGGCCGACCACGACTTCCTCACGGCGGGCGGCGTGTTCACGCCCGACCTGATCTCGACGTGGATCGACTACAAGCGCTCGCACGAGGTGGACCCGATCCGTCTGCGCCCGCACCCCCACGAGTTCGAGCTCTACTACGACGTCTGATCGGCTGCTCCCGATCAGTGCGGGCGAGGGGCGTTCCTGGCAGCTGCCAGGGGCGCCCCTCGGCCGTTGTCGGGGCACGGCACGCGGCGTCGCGCCTGCGGGGCCTCAGGACTCGCGCGTGCGTACCGGGGCGCAGGACTGGCGCTCGACGAGCTCGGTGGGCAGCGAGACGTGCGTCTGCCCCGGGGACCGGCCCTCGACGAGGTCGATGAGCATGCGCACCGCCTGGTAGCCCATCTCCTGGATCGGCTGGGCGACCGTCGTGAGCTGCGGGACGGCGAGCGCCGACTCCGGCACGTTGTCGAAGCCGATCACGGACAGGTCCTCGGGGACGCGCAGGCCGAGGTCCTGGGCGACCTGCATCGTGCGGATGGCCGAGAGGTCGTTGGCGGCGAAGATCGCGGTCGGCGGGTCGTCGAGCGCGAGCAGCTCGCGGGCCGGCTGCTCGGCCGACTCGGGGCGGTACCCGCCGACGCGGATGAGCTGGGGGTCGATCTCGACGCCCGCGGCGACGAGCGCGTTGCGGTAGCCCTCCTCACGCAGCCGCGCCGACTCGAGGTCGAGGCGTCCGCCGAGGAAGCCGATGCGCCGGTGCCCGAGCCCGAGCAGGTGCTCGGTCGCGAGCATCGCGCCCTTGAGGTTGTCGGAGTCGACGGTCGGCATGCCCGAGCGGCCGGTGTGCGGGTCGACCGCGACGACCGGGGTGCCGTAGCGCGCGTCGACGACCGTGGGGGTCACGAGGACCGCGCCGTCGATCAGCGTCCCCGAGAGGCGCGACAGGTAGCGGCGCTCCCAGCCGACGAGCTCCTCGGCCGCGCCGCTCGCGGAGTACGCGACGATCTCGTAGCCGCTCCCCCGGATCGCGTGCGCGGCGCCCTTGAGCAGCTCGGTGCTGAACGGCTCGAAGTCGGCGACGAGAATCCCGATGACGTTCTTCTGGTGGCTGCGCAGGCTGCGCGCGACGAGGCTCGACTCGTAGCCGAGCTCGGCGATCACCGCCTGGACCCGGCTCGCCGTCTCGGCCGAGACGCCGTAGCGCTCGTTGATCACCTTCGAGACGGTCGCCACCGAGACACCGGCCTGCCGGGCGACGTCACTGATGGTGAGCCTGCGCTGGATCTCCACGGCCGACACTCTAGCGTGTGTAAAACGTTATCGAAAACGATTGCCGTGCTGCGACGGCCGCGAATCGCCGCGCGGACCCCTGGCGCCACTGCGCTGGAGCCCGGCGCACCGCGGCGCCGGCGGGTGCGGGTCTGCGGCGTCCACTAGGTTTCCCCCGAGACCCACCCGCACCGGCCCCGAGCGGCCCCGGCGCACCCCGAGTCGTTGGAGCCCTGCATGAGCGTGCCGTCCGCCCTCCCCCCGCGCGCCACCCCCGCGGACCGCCGCCCGCCCGCATGGCTCCCCCGCGCGCTCGTCATGGCCGTCGTGGCGGTGTTCCTCGCCGTGCTGACGTGGCGCGCGCTGGGCAAGCTCGGCACCGTCCTGACGATCGTCGTGATCTCGTGGTTCATCTCGCTCGCGATGGAGCCCGCGGTCAAGTGGCTCGTGCAGCACCGGCTCAAGCGCGGGCTCGCGACGGGGCTCGTCATGATCGGCTCGATCGTCGCGGTCGTCGTCGTCCTGGCCCTGTTCGGCGGGCTGTTCGTCGCCCAGCTGGTCGACCTCGTCCAGGACGTCCCGCGGCTCTACGCGGACCTCACGGCGATGCTCGACGAGAGCTTCGGGATCGCGCTGCCCGGGACCGACGAGGTGCTCGAGCGGCTCGCGAACGACTGGGGCGACGACGTCGCGTTCGGCATCCTCGGCGTCGGCGGCTCGATCGTCGGGTTCTTCTTCGTCGCGTCCGCGGTGCTCCTGGTCGTCTACTACATGGTCGCGGCCGGGCCGCGGTTCCGCGCCGCCATCTGCCGGCTGCTCGCGCCGCGCCGCCAGCGCGAGGTGCTGAACATCTGGGAGGTCTCGCAGGCGAAGGTCGCGGACTTCATCAACTCCCGGCTCGTCCTCGCGGCGCTGTCGACGGCGTTCACGTTCGTGTTCCTCACGATCGTGGACGTGCCGTACGCGCTGCCCCTCGCGGCGTTCACCGGGGTCGTCTCGCAGTTCGTCCCGACGATCGGCACGTACCTCGGCGGCATCCTCCCGGTCGCCGTCGCGTTCGCGGTCAGCCCGCTCACGGCCGTCGGGGTGCTCATCTTCATCCTCGCCTACCAGCAGGTCGAGAACCTGATCTTCGCGCCGAAGGTCTCGGCGCGGTCGCTCGAGCTCAACCCCGCGATGTCGTTCCTCGCGGTGCTGGCGTTCGGTGCGGTGTTCGGGGCGCTCGGGGCGTTCCTCGCGCTGCCGGTCGCCGCGACGATCCAGGCCGTCTCGGGGACGTACGTGCGCCGGCACGAGCTCGTCGACTCCGAGCTCCTGCGCGCCGAGCCCGGCCAGACGCTCGAGCCGAAGGACCCCGAGGCGACGCGGGCCCCGGACGACGCCGGGCACGTGGGCGCGGGTCACGCGGACGCGGCACACGGCACCGCCTCCGACCCGGGTGCCGGCCTCACGCCGGCGGAGGCCCCGGGCAGCGAGCGGACGCGCACCGAGCCGACGCGCAGCGAGCCTCAGGCGTAGAAGACCCGCTCGACGACGGCCCGGGCCCGGCGCGCGGTGCGCAGGTAGACCTCCTCGAGCTCGCCGCCGGACCCCGGCGGGAAGCCCAGGACGCGCGCGAGCCCCGCGAGGGCCTGGCGGTCGTGCGGCAGGACGTCGGCGTGCGCTCCCCCGGTGCGCCCGCTCCACAGCACGAGCGCGTCGCGCAGGCGGGAGGCGAGCTCCCAGGCGTCGGTCAGCTCACGACAGTCCGCGGGGTCGAGCAGGCCCGCGCCGGCCGCGGCGTCGAGCGCCTCGAGCGTCGCGGTCGTGCGCAGGCCCGGGACGTGGTGGGCGTGCTCGAGCTGGAGGAGCTGCGCGGTCCACTCCACGTCGGAGATCCCGCCGCGGCCGAGCTTGAGGTGCCGCGCCGGGTCGACCCCGCGCGGCAGGCGCTCGGCCTCGACGCGCGCCTTGACGCGCCGGACCTCGCGCACCGTCGCGGCGTCGAGCCCGCCGTCCGGGTAGCGCAGGGGCGCGACGAGGTCGACGAAGCGCCGCCCGAGCTCCTCGTCCCCCGCGACGGGTCGCGCGCGCAGCAGGGCCTGGCTCTCCCACGGCGAGGACCAGCGGCCGTAGTACTCCGCGTACGCGTCGAACGAGCGCGTCAGCGGCCCGTTGCGGCCCTCGGGGCGCAGGTCGGCGTCGACCTCGAGCGCGGGCTCGGGACCGACCTCGCCGAGCATCTGCCGGATGCGGGTCGCGACCGTGAGCGCGAACTGCTGCGCGCCCGTGGGGTCCGCGCCGGGCACGGGGTCGTGCACGAACAGCACGTCGGCGTCCGAGGAGTACCCCATCTCGCGCCCGCCGAGCCGGCCCATCGCGACCACGAGGAGCCGCGTCGGGTCGACGTCGAGACCGTGCTCCCGGCGCGCCTCCGCCAGCGCGACGCGCAGCGCGCCCGCGAGCACGACGTCGGCCGCCGTCGTCAGGCTCTGGGACGCGCGCGTGCTGATCACGACGCCGAGCACGTCGGCCGCGGCGGTGCGCGCGAGCTCGCGCCGGCGCAGGGCCCGCAGCGCCGTCGCCGCGGGTGCCGGCTCGTGCGCGCGCGTGAGCACCGCGTCCGCCTCGGCGGTCAGGCGCTCGTGCGTGCGGGGCTCGAGCTCGGCGTCGCCCGCGAGCCACGTCACCGACTCGGGCGAGCGCGAGAGCGCGTCGGCGACGTACCGGGACGTCGACAGCACGCGCGCGAGCCGCTGCGCCGCCGTCCCGGAGTCCCGCAGGAGCTTGAGGTACCAGTGCGTGGTGCCGAGCTCGTCGGACAGCCGGCGGAACGCGAGCAGCCCGGCGTCGGGGTCGGCGCCGTCCGCGAACCACCCGATCATGACCGGCAGCAGCTGGCGCTGGATCGCCGCGCGGCGCGAGATGCCCTCCGTCAGCGCGGCGATGTGCCGCAGCGCGCCCGCGGGGTCCTTGTAGCCGATCGCGGCGAGCCGGGCGCGCGCGGCCTCGGGGGCCAGCCGGGCCTCCTCGGTCGAGAGCTGCGCGGTCGCCGGCAGCAGCGGACGGTAGAAGAGCTCCTCGTGCAGGCGCCGGACCTCGCGGCGCACCGTCCGCCACCGCTCGTCGAGCCCCGCGGCGCCCTCCGTGCGCATCCCCACGGACCGCGCGAGGCGGCGCAGGTCGGCCTCGGCGGTGGGCATGAGGTGCGTGCGCTGGAGCCGGTGCAGCTGGATGCGGTGCTCGAGCGCGCGCAGCAGCCGGTAGCAGACCGCGAGCTGCGCGGCGTGCTCGCGCCCGACGTACCCGCCGGCGGCCAGCGCGGCGAGCGCCGTGAGGGTGTTGGGGCTGCGGATCGTCTCGTCGGCCCGCCCGTGCACGAGCTGCAGGAGCTGCACGGTGAACTCGACGTCGCGTAGCCCGCCGACCCCGAGTTTGAGCTGCCGGTCCGCCTCGGCCGCGGGCACGTGGTGCTCGACCCGGCGGCGCATGGCCTGCGAGTCCTCGACGAAGTTCTCGCGCTGCACGGCCGACCACACGAGCGGGTTGACGAGCTCGACGTACTCCCGGCCGAGCTCGGGGTCCCCGGCGAGCGGCCGGGCCTTGAGCAGCGCCTGGAACTCCCAGGTCTTGGCCCAGCGCTCGTAGTACGCGCGGTGGCTCGCGACCGTGCGGACCAGCGGCCCGTTCTTGCCCTCGGGGCGCAGGGCCGCGTCGACGGGCCAGAGCGCGGGCTCGGCCGACGCCGTCGAGCACGCGCGCGCGAGCCCGGTCGCGAGCCGCGCACCGACCGCGAGCGCCTCGTCCTCGCTGACCCCGTCGACCGGCTCGGCGACGTAGATGACGTCGACGTCGCTCACGTAGTTGAGCTCCCGTCCCCCGGCCTTGCCCATCCCGACGACCGCGAGGCGCACGCCCCGGCCGTGGTCGTCGAGGTCGGCGCGCGCGATGGCGAGCGACGCCTCGAGCGCGGCCGCGGCGAGGTCGGCGAGCGCGGCGGCGACGCCGGGGAGCCGGCTGAGCGGGTCGGTCGCGGTGAGGTCCGTCGCGGCGATCCGCAGCAGCCGGGCGCGGTAGGCGCGGCGCATCGCGTCCACGCCGGGCGAGCCGACGACGCCGGCGACCGGCACGTCCGCGGCCGGGTCGGCCCCGACGGCGTCGAGCAGCTCGGCGCGCACCTCCGCGGCGCTCACGCCCGTCCCCGGGGCGTCCTCCACGAGGAGCGCGAGGTTCCCCGGGTGCGCCGCGAGGTTGTCCGCGAGGGCCACCGACGACCCGACGACGGCGAGCAGCCGGTCCCGGCCGTCGCTGGGCGACCCGAGCAGCCCGCGCAGCACCGCGGCGTGCGCCGGGTCGGCCGACGAGACGCACGCGCCCGCGATCTTGGCGAGCGCGAGCAGCGCGTGGTCGGGGTCGGCGACCTCGGACAGCGGGCCCAGGAGCGCCTCGGGCTCGTCCGCGACGGCCGCGAGCGCGCCGTCGGCGAGCAGCCGCTCCGCGCGCGCGGCGTCGGCGAACCCGGACCGGGTCAGCCGTCCGGCCAGGGTGCTGCCGCGCCCGCCGGCGCCCAGGGTGCTCACGCCGTCACGCTACCCACGCTGCGCGCGGGACCGCGCACCGGGTCCGGCGGCTGACCCGGGCCGGGACGGGCGGCGACGCGGGGGCAGCCGTCGTGCACGAGGACCTCAGAGGACCGGCAGGAACCGCTGCAGCTCGTACGGCGTGACCTGCGAGCGGTACTCCTCCCACTCGCGGCGCTTGTTGCGCAGCACGTAGTCGAAGACGTGCTCGCCGAGGGTCTCCGCGACGAGCTCGGACTTCTCCATGACCGCGATCGCGTCGACGAGCGACGTCGGCAGCGGCTCGATGCCGAGCGCGCGGCGCTCCGCGTCGGTGAGCTCCCACACGTCGTCCTCGGCGCCCTCGGGCAGCTCGTAGCCCTCCTCGATGCCCTTGAGGCCGGCCGCGAGCATGACGGCGAACGCGAGGTACGGGTTCGTGGCGGCGTCGACCGCGCGGTACTCGATGCGGCTCGAGTTGCCCTTGCCGGGCTTGTACATCGGCACGCGCACGAGCGCCGAGCGGTTGTTGTGGCCCCAGCAGATGAAGCTCGGGGCCTCGGAGCCGCCCCAGAGCCGCTTGTAGGAGTTGACGAACTGGTTCGTCACCGCGGTGATCTCGGCGGCGTGGCGCAGCAGGCCCGCGATGAAGCTGCGGGCGACCTTCGACAGCTCGAGGTGCGCGCCGGGCTCGTGGAACGCGTTGCGGTCGCCCTCGAACAGCGACAGGTGCGTGTGCATACCCGAGCCGGGCTGGTCGGCGAGCGGCTTCGGCATGAACGACGCGAAGACGCCCTGCTCGAGCGCGACCTCCTTGACGACCGTGCGGAACGTCATGATGTTGTCGGCCGTCGTGAGCGCGTCCGCGTAGCGCAGGTCGATCTCGTTCTGGCCCGGGCCGGCCTCGTGGTGGGAGAACTCGACCGAGATGCCCATCGACTCGAGCATCGTGATCGCCGCGCGCCGGAAGTCGTGCGCCGTGCCGCGCGGGACGTGGTCGAAGTAGCCGCCCGAGTCGACGGGCACGAGCGGGACCAGCGGGTCCGCGGGCGCCTCGAACAGGTAGAACTCGACCTCGGGGTGCGTGTAGAAGGTGAACCCCTGCGCGCTGCCCTTCGCGAGCGCGCGCTTGAGGACGTTGCGCGAGTCCGCGAGCGAGGGCTCGCCGTCGGGCGTGAGGATGTCGCAGAACATGCGCGCGGTGCCGTGCCGCTCGCCGCGCCACGGGAGCACCTGGAACGTGCTCGGGTCCGGCTTGGCGATCATGTCGGCCTCGTACACGCGCGTGAGCCCCTGGATCGAGCTCCCGTCGAAGCCGATGCCCTCCGCGAAGGCGGCCTCGAGCTCGGCCGGCGCGATCGCGACCGACTTGAGGATCCCGAGCACGTCGGTGAACCAGAGTCGGATGAAGCGGATGTCCCGTTCCTCGACCGTGCGGAGCACGAACTCCTGCTGCCTGTCCATGCGGTACATCCTGCCTGATGGACGAGGCGTTCCGGCGACAGACCGCGCCGGGTGCACCCGATCGACGCGGCGCGTCCCCGGCCCGGGGTCGGCGCCGTGCACCGCGGCGGCACCCTCTAGGCTCGGCGCATGGCCCACCTGCGCATCGCCCTGGCCCAGATCGACACCTGTGTCGGCGACCTCGACGCGAACAGCGGTGCGGTGCTCGACCGGTCCCGCGAGGCCGCGGAGGCGGGCGCCGACCTCGTGGTCTTCCCCGAGATGACGATCACGGGCTACCCCATCGAGGACCTCGCGCTGCGGGCGTCGTTCCGGCGCGGCGCCGAGGCGGCGCTGCACCGGGTCGCGCGCGAGCTCGACGCCGCGGGCCTGGGGCACCTCGCGGTGCTGGTCGGCTCGGTCGGCGAGAAGACGACGCGTGAGCACGACGGCGCCCCGGCGCGCCCGACGAACCAGGCGGTGCTCCTGCAGCACGGCGCCGTGCAGACGCGCTACGACAAGCACCACCTGCCGAACTACGGCGTGTTCGACGAGTTCCGGATCTTCGCCCCCGGCGACGGCGTGTGCGTGCTCGACGTGCGCGGGCGGCGCGTCGGCGTCGTGATCTGCGAGGACATCTGGCAGGACGGCGGCCCCGTCTCGCAGATGGACGAGAACGAGGTGTCCCTGCTCGTCGTGCTCAACGGCTCGCCGTTCGAGGAGGGCAAGGGGCACGTGCGCACCGAGCTCGCCGCGCGCCGGGCCCGCGAGGTCCAGGCCCCGGTGGCGTACTGCAACATGGTCGGCGGGCAGGACGACCTCGTGTTCGACGGCGGGTCGTTCGTCGTCGGCGCGGACGGGCGGCTGCTCGCGCGGGCGCCGCAGTTCCACGAGCACCTGCTGGTGTGGGACCTCGTCGAGGACGACGAGGAGCCCGCGACCGGCGAGATCGCTCCGCCGCTGCACCCCGACCAGGAGATCTACCAGGCGCTCGTCGCCGGACTGGTCGGCTACGTCCGCAAGAACGGCTTCCGCTCGGTCGTGCTCGGGCTGTCCGGCGGCATCGACTCGGCGCTCGTCGCGGCGCTCAGCGCGGACGCGGTCGGCGGCGGGAACGTCGTCGGCGTCTCGATGCCCTCGCGGCACTCCTCCGAGCACTCGAAGGACGACGCGGCCGACCTCGCGAAGCGCATCGGCGCCGACTACCGCGTGCAGCCGATCGGCCCGATGGTCGACGCGTTCGAGGGGCAGATGCACCTCGAAGGGATCGCCGCGGAGAACCTGCAGGCGCGCGTGCGCGGCGTGATCCTCATGGGACTGTCGAACGCCGAGGGTCACCTCGTGCTCGCGACGGGCAACAAGTCCGAGCTCGCGGTGGGCTACTCGACGATCTACGGCGACGCCGTCGGCGGCTACGCCCCGCTCAAGGACGTCGACAAGTCGCGCGTCTGGGCGCTCGCGCGGTGGCGCAACGACGCCGCGATCGACGCCGGGTCGATCCCGCCGATCCCCGAGAGCTCGATCACCAAGCCGCCGTCGGCCGAGCTGCGACCGGGCCAGGTCGACCAGGACTCGCTGCCGCCGTACGACCTGCTCGACGAGGTGCTCGACGCGTACGTCGAGCACGCCGAGGGCCGCGCCGAGCTGCTCGCGCGCGGGTTCGACCCCGAGGTCGTCGACAAGGTGCTGCAGCTCGTCGACCGCGCCGAGTGGAAGCGGCGGCAGTACCCCCTCGGCCCCAAGGTCACGGCGCTCGCGTTCGGCCGCGACCGCCGGCTGCCCATCACGACGCGGTGGCGCGAGCCCTGACCGGCGCCCCGACCCCGCACTACCCCGGGGCGCACACCGGCGTGCGCCCGACCCACCCCGGACGACCAGGAGCAGCGGCGATGAGCGAGACCCCCAAGCGCGTGCGCGTGCACCACCTGCGCGAGGCGAAGGAGCGCGGGCAGAAGATCACGATGCTCACCGCGTACGACGCCCCGACCGCGCGCATCTTCGACGAGGCCGGCATCGACCTGCTGCTGGTGGGCGACTCGATCGGCAACACGATGCTGGGCCACGAGACGACGATCCCGGTCACGGTCGACGAGCTCATCCCCGCCGTGCGCGCGGTCACGCGCTCGGTGCGCCGCTCGCTCGTGGTCGCCGACCTGCCGTTCGGCTCCTACGAGGCCGGCCCGCAGCAGGCGCTCGAGACGGGCGTCCGGTTCTTCAAGGAGGCGAACGCGCACGCGGTCAAGCTCGAGGGCGGCAAGCGGTGCGCCGCGCAGATCCGGGCGCTGAGCGACGCGGGCATCCCCGTCGTCGGGCACCTGGGCTTCACGCCGCAGTCCGAGAACATGCTCGGCGGCAAGCGGGTCCAGGGCCGCGGGGACGCCGCCGCCGCGACGCTCAGCGAGGACGCGCTCGCGATCCAGGAGGCCGGCGCCGTCGCGGTCGTCCTCGAGATGGTGCCCTCGCACGTCGCGGCGCGCGTGACCGAGATCCTCGAGATCCCGACGATCGGCATCGGCGCCGGCCCCGAGTGCGACGGCCAGGTGCTCGTCTGGCTCGACATGGCCGGGATGGGCGACTGGTCGCCGCGGTTCGCCAAGCAGTACGCGCAGGTCGGCCGGCTCCTCGGGGAGGCCGCCCGCGCCTACGCCGACGACGTGCGCTCGGGCGGGTTCCCCGACGCGGCGCACTCCTTCGAGAGCTGACGGGCTCGACGGCCGCACCCCCGGCGGGTGCGGCACCGGCGGCCCCGGGCGGTCCGCGCCGGGCACGTGCGCGCCGGCTCGCCCCGTGGCTCGTCCCGGGAGCGCTGCTCGCGACGGTGCTGGCGCTGGCGCTCGCGCCGCCCGCGATCGCCGGGCGCGCGGTCGGCGCTCACCTCGTGGCGTTCCGGGTGCCCGTCGCGCTCGGCCTGCTCGCGGCCAGCGCCGCCGTGCTGCTCGTGCGCCGCGCGCGGCGCTCCCCCGCCGGTGCGGCCTCCGCGGCGGTGCTCGTGCTCGGGGCGGCCGCGCAGCTCGGCGTCCTGGGGGCCCGCGGCTGGGACGGGGACGTCACGGCCGAGCGGCGGGACGGCGACCTCGTCGTGCTCGCGTTCAACACGCTCGGCGTCGTCACGTCCGACGAGCTCGCGCCCCTCGTCCTGCAGCACGGCGCCGACGTGGTCGTCCTCCCGGAGACCGAGCCGGCCACGGCCCGGGCCACCGCGGCGGTCCTCGAGGACGCGGGGCGCCCGGTGTGGGTCTTCTCCCGGCGCACGGAAGACGACCCCGTGGCCTCCACCGCACTGCTCGTCTCGACCGACCTGGGGCGCTACGAGGTGACGTCCCAGCTGCCGACGATGCTCGGCGGGTTCCGCGCCGCCCCGGTCCCGCCCGACGCGGCGTCCGCCCGCGGCGCACGGGCCGCCGCGGTGCCGCCCCCGCGCGTCGTCGCCGCCCACCCGACGGCTCCCTTCTCGGTCGCCGCGATGGACGACTGGCTGCGGGAGTCCCGCCTCGTCGCCGGGACGTGCGACGGCGGGGGCGTGGTCGTCGCCGGCGACCTCAACGCGACGCTGGACCACCCGGGGCTGCGCGACCTCGGGACGTGCGTCGACGCGGCCGAGGCCGCGGGAGCCGCGGCGCTCGGGACGTGGCCGGCGGCGCTGCCGAGCTGGCTGTCCGCGCCCATCGACCACGTGCTCGTCGACGCGGAGGTGTGGGCGGTCGTCGGGTTCGACGTGCTCGGCGCCGTGGGCGGCAGCGACCACCGGCCCGTCGTCGCGCACCTGCGCCCGCGGTAGACCCGCGCGCGCCGCGGTCCCGGTCGGCCCGCCCAGGCCGCGGCCGCGGTCGACCTCAGGTCGGCCCGCCGCGACCAGCCGGCAGGTCGGACGTGGTCAGCGGTGGCGCTCGTCCTCCTCGTCCCACGCGCGCGTGCGCGCCTTCGCCTGGTCGAGCGCGTGCTCGGCGGCTTCGCGCGTCGGGTACGGGCCCATCCGCCCCGTCCAGTCGGAGACCTTGCCCTCCTCGACCTGGCCGGTCTCGGTGTTGTAGTAGAACTCGCGGTCCGTGCCGGTCATGGTTCCTCCGCCGGTCTCGCGGCACCTCGGGAGTGCCTTCGTGCTGCTCAGCCGCCGTTCCGCGGCACCTCTCCGTAGACTGCCACTCATGTCGACCCTGCACGCGTCGAGACCGGCGCTGGTCCCCGGGACCGTGAGCCCGCGCCGCGACGTGCCCCCCTCGATCGCCCGGCCCGAGTACGTGGGCCGCCCCGGTCCCGCGCCGCACACGGGGAGCGACGTCGTCGAGCCCGGGACGGTCGAGCGCATCCGCGTCGCCGCCCGGATCGCCGCGCAGGCGCTCGAGGAGGTCGGACGGCACGTGGCGCCCGGCGTGACCACCGACGAGCTCGACCGCATCGGCCACGAGTTCCTGCTCGACCATCACGCCTACCCGTCGACGCTCGGCTACCGCGGCTTCCCCAAGTCGCTGTGCACGTCCGTCAACGAGGTGATCTGCCACGGCATCCCCGACTCGACGGTCCTCGTCGAGGGCGACCTCGTGAACGTCGACATCACGGCGTACGTCGGCGGCGTGCACGGCGACAACAACGCGACGTTCGGCGTCGGGGAGCTCGACGAGGAGTCGGCGCTGCTCGTCGAGCGGACGCGGGAGGCGCTCGCCCGGGCGATCAAGGCGGTCGTGCCCGGTCGCGAGATCAACGTCATCGGGCGGGTCATCGAGAAGTACGCGCAGCGCTTCGGCTACGGCGTCGTGCGCGACTACACCGGCCACGGGGTCGGGGAGGCCTTCCACACCGGGCTCGTCGTGCCGCACTACGACGCCGCGCCCGCCTACGCGACCGTGATCGAGCCCGGCATGGTCTTCACGATCGAGCCGATGCTCAACCTCGGGACGCCCGACTGGGTCCTGTGGGACGACGGCTGGACCGTCGTGACCGCGGACGGCCGCCGCAGTGCACAGTTCGAGCACACCCTGCTCGTCACCGAGACCGGGACGGAGATCCTGACGCTGCCATGAGCAAGCACCATGACAAGTCGCACGACAAGGACCACGACAAGCACCGCACGGCCGGCGACGCCGGGGCCACGGCGCCGCGCGGCCAGGCCGGGACGGCGTTCGGCATCGACATCGGCGGCAGCGGCATCAAGGGCGCGCCCGTCGACCTGAGCACCGGCGAGTTCAGCGCCGACCGCGTCCGGATCCCGACGCCGCAGCCCGCGACGCCCGACGCGGTCGCACGGACGGTCGCCGAGGTCGTCGACGCGTTCCAGCTCCCGCCCGAGCTCCCCGTCGGCGTGACGTTCCCCGCGGTGATCCTGCACGGCGTCGCGCAGTCCGCCGCCAACGTCGACAAGTCGTGGATCGGCACGAACGTCGAGGAGGTCGTCGCTCAGGCGACCGGCCGCCGCGTCGTCGCGGTCAACGACGCCGACGCCGCCGGGTACGCCGAGACCGTCTACGGCGCGGCGCACGGCCAGAAGGGCGTCGTGCTCGTCGTGACGCTCGGCACCGGTATCGGCTCGGCGCTCATCGTCGACGGGCACCTCGTGCCGAACACCGAGCTCGGGCACCTCGAGATCGACGGGCACGACGCCGAGTTACGTGCGGCGGACAGCGCGCGCGAGCGCGAGGACCTCGACTACGCGCAGTGGTCGGCGCGCCTGCAGCGCTACTTCCGCGTCGTCGAGGACCTGTTCTGGCCCGACCTGATCGTGGTCGGCGGCGGCGTGAGCAAGCACCACGCGAAGTTCCTGCCGCTGCTCGACCTGCGCACCCGCATCGTGCCGGCCGAGCTGCGCAACGCCGCCGGGATCGTCGGCGCGGCGGCCCTCGCGGCCCAGGCCCAGCGCTGACGACGGCGGTGACACCCCCGGCGCGGCTCACGCGGGTCGCGCCGGGCGTGCACATCGCCACCGCGGAGATCTGGACGACGCTCAGCACGGTCGTCGACGGGCCCGACGGGACGTGCCTCGTCGTCGACCCCGCGATCACGCCGGCCGAGGTCGACGCGCTCGCCGACGCGCTCGACGCGACGGGCCGGAGCGTCGTCGCGGGGTTCTCGACGCACCCGCACTGGGACCACGTCCTGTGGTCCCCCCGCTGGCCCGGCGCGCCGCGGTGGGCGACCCGGACGGCGGTCGACGCGCTGCACCGCACGCGGGCGTCGGACCTCGTGAAGGCCGACGACGCCGCGCCGGGCCACGACCCCGACCTGTTCGGGGTGCTGACCGCGCTCGACGCGGACGCGCCGACCGTCCCCTGGAACGGCCCACCCGTGCGGGTGCTTCCCCACCGCGCACACTGCCCGGGGCACGCGGCGCTCGTGCTGCCCGACGCCGGCGTGCTGCTCGCGGGCGACATGCTCTCCGACCTCGAGATCCCGCTGCTCGACGTCGACGCCACGGACCCCGTCGGGGACTACGTCGCGGCGCTCGACCTGCTCGAGGAGGCCGCCGAGGCCGACGGCGTCCGGGTGCTCGTCCCGGGCCACGGGCACATCGGGGACCGCGCCGAGCTCGCACGCCGGCTGGCCGCGGACCGGGCGTACCTCGACGCGCTGGTCCGCGGGCGCGAGCCCGACGACGCCCGGCTCGGCACGCCGTGGCTCGCGCAGGAGCACGAGCGGCACGTCGAGCGGCTGCGCCGCGGGGGCGGCTGAGGAGGGCGCCAACCGCCCAGGGCCGGGTGTCGTCGGCGTGGTCGCCACCCCGGACCGGCCGAGCGTGCGCCGACGCCCGGTGGTCGTGTCGCCACGCAGGCTCGCGCGGTCTAGCGTCGGCCCATGGGACTGGTCGTCGACACCCTGTCGGTGGACTGCGCGGCGCCGCGCAGGCTCGCGGAGTGGTGGGCTCAGGTGCTGGGGTGGCAGGTGCTCCAGGACGAGGACCCGGACGACGACGAAGTCGCGATCGGCGACCCGTCGGCGTCGCCGCTGACGCTCCTGTTCCTCCAGGTCCCCGAGGCGAAGACGACCAAGAACCGCCTGCACCTCGACCTACGCCCGCCGGACGGCTCCGACCAGCAGACGGAGCTCGGTCGCCTGCTCGGGCTCGGTGCCCGGCGGGTCGACGTCGGGCAGGAGGCGAGCGTGAGCTGGCTCGTGCTCGCCGACCCCGAGGGCAACGAGTTCTGTCTCCTGCAGTCCACACCGAGCGAGCTCGCTGCGGAGGCGGCCGGGCGGAGCGCCGGCTGACGCGACCGGAGCGGATGAGCTGGCCGGTACGCCGGGTTCTGTGCCCGCGCGCGGTTGCCCCCGCGCGGGTGACGGCCATCCATCTACGACGTACGTTGCCGCACGCCTCCAGCGGCCTACCCGGGAGCTCGGGCGGGCAGCCCTCGGACGCTCCCTGTCTGGCCTTGCTCCGGGTGGGGTTTACCTAGCCGCACCGGTCACCCGGCACGCTGGTGGTCTCTTACACCACCCTTTCACCCTTACCCCGCCTGCCCCGGAGGGCGGGCGTGGCGGTCTTCTCTCTGTGGCACTGTCCCGCGGGTCGCCCCGGGTGGGTGTTACCCACCACCCTGCCCTGTGGAGCCCGGACGTTCCTCGGCGAGCCCGAGGGCTCGACGCGGCCGTCTGGCCAGCTCATCCGGGACCAGCCTAGTGCGCCGCCGGGCCGCTCGGGGCACCGCGGTGGCGACCCGTACGCCGTGGACGGAGACGCCGGGCTCCGGGCTCCCGCGCGCCGCCGTGTCGCGGGTCCGCGGACCCGTCGCCCGGGTCAGACGTCGACGCGGTACCCGAGCGTGAGCTCGTCGCCCGCCACACCGCGGATGCCCCAGCTCGCCGGCGGGCTCTCGAGGATCACGACCTCGAGGTCCTCGGCCGCGAGGCCCAGCGCGGGCGCGACGTCCTCGAAGAACGCGGCGATGAGCGCGCGGCGGGCGGCAGGGCTGCGCCCGGTGAAGCACACGATCTCGATCACGAGGTACTCCGGCGAGCGTGGGGCGACCAGGTCCTCGGCGTCGAGCAGCAGGAACCGGTGGAAGCGCTTGTCCTCGGGCAGCTGCCACGCCCCGACGAGCGCCGCGTGCACCGCGTCGGACAGCTCGCGCCGCCGGGGAGCCCAGACATCCCGCCGTCCGTAGATCTTGACCTGCGCCATGCCCACCTCCGGGTCGCGGCCGCGGCGTCGTCGACCGCGGTGCGGGCAGCCTAGAGTCTTCGGGTGCTCGTGCTCCTGCCGCCCTCGGAGGGCAAGACCGCGCCGGCGCGCGGCCCCGCCCTCGACCTCGACGCCCTGACGTCGCCCGACCTCGGGCCGGTGCGCCGCACGGTGCTCGACGCGCTCGTCGAGGCGAGCGCCCGCCCGGACGCGGTGGCCGTCCTCGGCGCCGGCGCCTCGCTCGCCGGAGAGGTCGCACGCAACACGACGCTGCGCGAGGCGCCGACCGCGCGCGCCTCCCGCGTCTACACCGGCGTCCTGTACGCCGCCGCAGGGCTCGACGACCTGCCGCGCCGCGCCCGCGAGCGGTCGGCGCGGGCCGTCCGCACCGTCTCCGCGCTCTGGGGGCTGGTGTCCCCCGCCGACCGGATCCCGGCGTACCGCCTCTCGATGGGCACGGACCTCCCGGGCGTCGGCCCGCTCGCCTCGGCGTGGCGGGACCCGCTCGCCGCCGCGCTCGACGACACCGCCCGCGGGGAGCTCGTCGTGGACTGCCGATCGGCGGCGTACCTCGCGGCGTGGCGCCCGCCCACCGGCGCCGACTGGGTCCAGGTACGCGTGCTGCGCGAGCTCGACGGCGTGCGCTCCGTGGTGTCCCACAACGCGAAGCACACGCGCGGCGTGCTCACCCGCCACCTGCTCGTGCGCCCCGGGCGTGAGCCGCGCACCGCCGAGCAGCTCACCGCGGCGGCCGCCGAGCTCCTGGCCGACGGGACGCTGCTCGACGTGGAGCTCGGCGCGCGCCCGCGCACCGGCGCCCGGGTGCTCTCGCTCGTCGTGCGCTGACCGCACCTCCGCCCGAACGCCCGCACCCGGCGCGCCGCTGCGTCCCCGCTCAGCGCGCCGGTGCCCAGCCCTCGCTCGGCGCGCCGGCGACCGCGACCTCGGTCCGCCCGTCCTCGAACAGCCGGACGATGCTCACGGACGCGGGCGCGACCCGCAGCTGGCTCCACGCCGACGGCTGCGCGCGCATCGCCACGCCGAGCGCCGCGCGGATCGCGACCGCGTGGCTGACCACCACGACCGTCCGGTCCACGCCGCCCGCGAGCAGCGCGTCGAGACCGCCCCGGATGCGCCGGCCGACGTCCTCGATCGACTCGCCGCCGGGCGGGCGGACGTCCGCCTCGGTGTGCCACGGCACGAGCATCCCGGGCCAGCGCTCCTCGATCTGCTCGGCGGTGAGCCCCTGCCACGCGCCGAAGTCGGCCTCCCGGAACGCCGGCTCGGTGCCCACGGGCAGCCCGAGCCGTCGCGCCACGACCGCCGCCGTCTCCTGCGTGCGCACCATCGGCGACGCGAGCAGCTCGGTCGGGTACGGGATGTCGCCCCACAGGTCGCGGCCCACGCGCCGCACGAGCTCCGCGGCCGCGGCCGCCTGCGCGCGCCCGTGGTCGTTCAGGGACGGCCCCGGCTCCGAGGAGCCGGAGTAGCCGCGCGAGACGGTCATCGTCGTCTCGCCGTGGCGCACGAGCACGACGGTCACGGGCTGCTCGTCGTCGAACCGGACCGCCGCGCCGGACGGGCGCGGGAGCCGCGCGCGTGCACCCTCGCCGACGGGCGCCGGCGCGGGCGGCAGGCCCGGCGACGGCGCGTCGGGCGTCGGCCCGGGGTCGCGCGACACCGGGCCGCGCGTGTCCATCGCCTCGTTCGCGAGCGCGTCGGCCGCGGAGTTCTCCGCGCGCGGCACCCACGTGTACGTCACCTGCGCGCGCGGGAGCACCTCGGCGGCGCGCCGGGCGAGCCGGCGCATGTCCTCGTGCTTGATCTGCCACCGGCCGGACATCTGCTCGACGACGAGCCGCGAGTCCATCCGCACCTCGACGAGCGCCGCGGGGTCGATCTGCGCGGCCGCCTCGAGCCCGGCGACGAGCCCCGAGTACTCGGCGACGTTGTTCGTCGTGACCCCGAGGTGGTCGGCGCGCTCGGCGAGGACCTGCCCGGTGGCCGCGTCACGGACGAGGGCGCCGTAACCGGCGGGCCCCGGGTTCCCGCGCGAGCCACCGTCGGCCTCGACGACGAGCCGGCGCGGCGAGCCCGCGGCGCCGCCCGTCGACGTCATCAGAAGGCGTCCTCACCGCGCACGAGGATGCGCCCGGAGTCCTCGCAGTACACGACCTCCTCGGGCGGGAGCGCCTTGATGCGCGCGAGCTCGGTGCCGGGCACCTGCAGCCCGCTGCCCTCGGACCGGCCCCTGCGCAGCGCAGCGACGGCGACGCCGCCGAGCCGCCCGCGCAGGCGCTCGTAGAGCGCGAGGAGCTTCTCGTCGAGCGGGGCCGCGAGCTCGGCCCGCTGGCCGGCGACCTTCTCGGCCTCGGCGTCGAGCTCGGCGAACGCCGCGTCGCGCTCCGCGACGAGCTCGGACTTCTGCGCGAGGACCTCGGCGTGCGCCGACGTCAGCCCGGCGAGGGCGGACTCGTGCGCCTCGAGCCGCTCCATGACCTCGAGCTCGACCTCCTCGAGCTCGTCCTGCCGCCGCGCGAGCGACGCGAGCTCGCTCTGCAGCGCCTGCAGGTCCTTGGGGCTGCCGGACCCGGAGTCAAGGCGGGCCTGGTCGCGCGCCGCGCGGGTGCGGACCTGCTCGACGTCGGTCTCGGCCTTGGTGACCTCGCGGCGCAGGTCGTTCGCGGCGGTGCGGGACGCGACGAGCGCGGTGTCGAGGTCGGCGAGGCGGCCGTCGACCTCCGCGAGCCGCGCGAGCACCGGGTGGGTGCGCTTGCGGTGGGCGATCTGGTCGAGCCGGGTGTCGAGCTGCTGCAGGTCGAGGAGCCTGCGCTGGTCCTCGGGGGGTGCGGTGGTCACGGGGCGGTTCCTTCCGACGACGGGGGGCGGTCCGGGCTCGGGACCCGGCCGGACCACGGATCGGTGCGCAGCGTGCTGACCCTGGTCTCCACCGTAGCGCCGGCGGCGAGGGCGTCCGCGCGCAGGTCGGCGGCGGCGTGCTCGAGCCACGGCCACTCGGAGGCGAAGTGCGCGACGTCGACGAGGTACGGCGTCGCGGGCGTGCCCGGCGCGGCCTCGAACTCCGCCCGCTCGCGCAGCTCGGACGCGGGGTGGTGACGCAGGTCGGCGGTGAGGTAGGCGTCGACCCCGGCCGCGCGCACGGCGTCGAACAGGGAGTCGCCCGAGCCCCCGAGCACCGCGACGCGCTCGACGCGACCGTCGGGGTCGCCCGCGAACCGCACGCCCTGCGCGGTCGCCGGCAGCACCTGCGCCACGAGCTCCGCGAGGCCCCGCAGCGTCGTCGGGGCCGGCAGGCGCCCGACCCGCCCGAGGCCGGTCGGCCCGTCCTCCCGCGCGAGCTCGAGGACGTCGAACGCGACCTCCTCGTACGGGTGGGCGGCACGCATCGCCGCGGTCACGGCGCGGCGCAGGCGGCGCGGCGCGACCATCTCGACGCGCGCCTCGACGACCGTCGTGACCTCGCCGCGGCGGCCGATCGCGGGATCGGCATGCTCGGACGGCGTGAACGTGCCCTCCCCCGTCGTCCGCCACGCGCAGCGGCTGTACTCCCCGATCGCCCCGGCCCCCGCGGCGGCCAGCGCGTCGACGAGCCGCTCGGCGTCGGCGACGGGGACGAACACGACGTGCTTGTCGAGCGCCTCGACGGGCTGGGCGACGAGCGGCACCTGGTCGACGAGCCCGACGGCGCCGGCGAGCGCCTCGGCGACCCCGCCGGGCGCGGCGTCGGCGTTGGTGTGCGCGACGTGCAGCGCGACCCCGGACCGCACGAGCCGGTGGACCAGCGCCCCCTTGAAGGTCGTCGCGGCGACGGAGGTCACGGGGCGCAGCAGCAGCGGGTGGTGCACGAGCACGAGGTCGGCGCCCCACGCGACCGCCTCGTCGACCACCGCGGCGACCGGGTCGACGGCCAGCAGGACCTTGCGGACGGGCTGGCGCGGGTCGCCCGTGACGAGCCCGACGGCGTCCCACGACTCGGCGGTCGCGGGCGGGTAGCGGCGCTCCAGGAGCCGCACGACCTCGGCGAGGGGCAGGGCGTCGTCGCGGGTCACGGACGGAACGCTACCCGCCGGGACGCCCGCCACCGAGCACCGTGACGGGGTCGCCCACCGCGACCCGGCCCGTGGTCACGGGGACCATCCGCACGCCGAACCACACCTTGCCGTCCCAGCGCCGGTGCTTCGCGAGCGTGCGCAGCGGCTCCTGCCCGCGCGCCAGGGTCACCGGGTCGACCGTCGTCATGGCGCAGCGGTCGCAGTGCTCGGCGAACCGCAGCTCGACCTCGCCGACCCGGATGCCCGGCCACGCGTCCTCGGCGAACGGCTCGACGTCGCCGTCGACGACGAGGTTGGGCCGGAACCGCTCCATCGCGAGCGGCGCGGGGCGCGCACCGGCCGCACCGGCCGCACCGGCGACGCCGCCGAGCCCCGCTTCCCCGCGGTCCGCGCGCCCGGGCAACGTCCGCGCGGGAGCCGCCGCGACCCACTCGTCGAGCCGGCGCAGCGACGCCACCACGGTCACGAGCACCGGGCCGTCGTCCGCGAGGCTGAGCGGGTCGCCCGGCCGGCCGCCGTGGGCCTCGTCGACCGGACGGCGCGCCGGGTCGTCCTGCCACACGAGACGCACGTCGAGCCCGAGCACCGCGCGCAGCCACGCGTCCGCCGCAGGCCCGGCGGCCAGCGCCCGGTCGACGCGCGAGAGCGTCACGGCGACGGGCGGCCCGTCCACCGGCGGCTCGACGCGGAGGTCGTCGTGGCCAGGGTGGCTGAGCACGACACCGCCCCCGGCGGTCGTGCGGGCGCCCACCCCGAGCAGGCCGGGGTTGCGTCGCGCCGTCACGGCCGCGCCGTCGGGACCGACGAGCATCCACCGACGGTCCCCGCGCAGCCCCGCACGCTCGAGCTCCGCCGCGGCGACGGGCTCGCCGCGCAAGGACTTCACCGGGTGGATCGTCAGGGCCGCGAGGTGCACCGCGCGACGCTAGCAGGCAGCCCGCGCGGCGGACCGCCCCGCAGACCGGGCGGGCGCCGGGACCGGCGTGCACATGGGTGGGCCCGGCCGGTTTCGAACCGGCGACCTCCGCGGTGTAAGCGCGGCGCTCTGACCAGCTGAGCTACAGGCCCCTGCGACGGGGGCACAGCCTACCCGCCGGAGGACCTCAGGCGGGGGCTCCGGGGAGCGCGGCGACGGCCGCCCGGTAGTCCGCGAGGTCGCGCACGACGCCGCGCGGGTTGCGCACGCACCACCGGACCACGCCCTCGGCGTCGACCAGGAAGCTGCACCGCAGCGCGAGCCCGTGCACCTCGTCGAACACGCCGTACGCGCGCGCGACCTCGCCGTGCGGCCAGAAGTCGGAGAGGAGCGCGAAGGTGTAGCCCTCCTGCTCCGCCCACGCGCGCAGCGAGAAGGTCGCGTCGCACGACACCACGAGGAGCCGCGCGCCGGAGTCCTCGAGCTCGCCGAGGTTGTCGCGGAGCTCGCACAGCTCCTGCGTGCACCGGCCCGAGAACGCGAACGGCACGAAGACGACGAGCACGGGTGCCCCGCGCAGCGCGCCGAGGCGAACCGGGGTCCCGTGGGTGTCGTCGAGCGTGAAGTCCGGCGCCGGGTCACCGACGCCGACCGGGGCGCCGGGGACCGACGGGTTCACTTGCCGCGGCCGCGCGTCCCGAGCCGCGTCGCGGACCAGTCCGAGGCGATCGCGAAGGTGCTCGTCGCGTGGAGGCCCGCGGTGGTCGCGGCCTCCTCGATGTCGCCGTGGTCGACGTGGCCGGTGCGGCCGGGCTTGGGCGTGAACACCCAGATCGAGCCCCCGTCGTCCAGCACGGTCTGCGCGTCGACGAGCGAGTCCGTGAGGTCGCCGTCCTCCTCGCGCCACCAGATCACGACGGCGTCCGTGACGTCGTCGTAGTCCTCGTCGACGAGCTCGGTGCCGGTGGCAGCCTCGATCGCTGCGCGCAGGTCGTCGTCGACGTCGTCGTCGTACCCGAACTCCTGGATCACCTGACCGGAGGTGAAGCCCAGACGAACCGCTGCCTGCGTGGCCGCGTCGCCCGCGGTGCTTGCCACGTGCTGACCGTTCCCTTCCGTCGAGGCCGCCCAGAGGTGGCGACCTTTCGATTCCGCAAACCGTAGCCCACCGCACCGGGTGACGCCGTGGCAAGGCCCCGGGGAGAACCGGCGTGGCGCGGGTGTCGCGAGCGTCACGTCCGCCCGGGGACCCTCGGTGTGACTTTCCGGGCTGCAGGGCAGGACAATGGGTGAACTACCCCGCGCCCGACGGCGCGCACTGCCGCGCACGAACGTCGGGACCGGGCCCAGGTGCGCGCAGGGGCCGACCAGGCGCCGCCGCGAACGAGAGGCGAGGAGCGCTGGTGGCTTCGACCGACGAGAGAGGGCCGCTCATCAACGGCCTGCTGAGCCAGGTACCCGACTTCGACCCGGAGGAGACCGGTGAGTGGGTCGAGTCGCTCGACGGCCTGATCGACGACCGCGGCGGGCCGCGGGCACGCTACGTCCTGCTGAGCCTGCTCAAGCGGGCACGTGAGCGGAACATCGCGGTGCCCACGTCCGTGAACACGCCGTACGTCAACACGATCGGCGTGCACGAGGAGCCGTACTTCCCCGGCGACGAGGTCATGGAGCGGCGCTACCGCTCGTGGATCCGCTGGAACGCGGCCGTCATGGTCACGCGCGCCCAGCGACCCGGCGTCGCGGTCGGCGGGCACATCTCGTCGTACGCGTCCGTCGCGACGCTGTACGAGGTGGGGCTCAACCACTTCTTCCGCGGCAAGGACCACGAGGGCGGCGGCGACCAGGTCTACTTCCAGGGCCACGCCTCCCCCGGCGTCTACGCGCGCGGGTTCCTCGAGGGTCGCCTGTCCGAGCACCAGCTCGACGGGTTCCGCCAGGAGCTCTCGCACCCCGGCGGCGGCCTGCCGTCCTACCCGCACCCGCGGCTCGCGCCGACGCTGTGGGAGTTCCCGACCGTCTCGATGGGCCTCGGCCCGGCGTCGGCGATCTACCAGGCGTGGACCAACCGGTACCTGCACCTGCGCGGCATCAAGGACACGAGTCAGCAGGACGTCTGGGCGTTCCTCGGCGACGGCGAGATGGACGAGCCCGAGAGCCGCGGCATGCTGCAGCTCGCGGCGCAGCAGGGTCTCGACAACCTGACGTTCGTCGTCAACTGCAACCTGCAGCGCCTCGACGGCCCGGTCCGCGGCAACGGCAAGATCATCCAGGAGCTCGAGGCGCAGTTCCGCGGCGCCGGCTGGAACGTCATCAAGGTCATCTGGGGCCGCGAGTGGGACGTCCTGCTCAACGCCGACAAGGACCGCGCGCTCGTCAACCTCATGAACGAGACGCGCGACGGCGACTACCAGACCTACAAGGCCAACGACGGCGCGTTCGTCCGCGAGCACTTCTTCGGCCGTGACCCCCGCACCAAGCAGCTCGTCGAGAAGATGACCGACGACGAGATCTGGGCGCTCAAGCGTGGCGGGCACGACTACCGCAAGCTCTACGCGGCCTACTCGGCGGCGCGCGCCCACACGGGGCAGCCGACCGTGATCCTCGCGCACACCATCAAGGGCTACGGCCTGGGCTCGGGCTTCGCGGGACGCAACGCGACGCACCAGATGAAGAAGCTCAAGGGCGACGACCTCAAGGCGCTGCGCGACTCGCTGCACATCCCGATCACGGACGAGCAGATCGACGCGGACCCGTACCTGCCGCCGTACTTCCACCCCGGCGCGGACGACCCGGCGATCCAGTACATGCTCGACCGGCGCCGCCAGCTCGGCGGGTTCGTGCCCGAGCGCCGGGAGAAGCACGTCCCGGTGCAGGTCCCGGGCGACAAGGTCTACGAGGGGCTCGCCAAGGGCTCGGGGACGCAGGAGGTCGCCACGACGATGGCGCTCGTGCGCCTGTTCAAGGACCTCGTCCGCGACAAGGAGTTCGGCCACCGGATCGTCCCGATCATCCCGGACGAGGCCCGCACCTTCGGTCTCGACGCGATCTTCCCGAGCGCCAAGATCTTCAACACGCAGGGCCAGCACTACCTCGCGGTCGACCGCGACCTCATGCTCTCCTACAAGGAGTCCGAGGCCGGCCAGATCATGCACACCGGCATCAACGAGGCGGGCTCCGCGGCGGCGTTCCAGGCGGTCGGCACGTCCTACGCGACGCACGGCGAGCCGCTCGTGCCGTTCTACTTCTACTACTCGATGTTCGGGTTCCAGCGCACCGGCGACCAGTTCTGGGCGGCCGGCGACCAGATGACCCGCGGCTTCCTCATCGGGGCGACCGCGGGCCGGACCACGCTGACCGGCGAGGGCCTGCAGCACGCCGACGGGCACTCGCCCGTGATCGCGGCGACCATGCCGCACGTCGTGCACTACGACCCGGCGTACGGGTACGAGATCCGGCACATCGTGCGCGACGGCATCGACCGCATGTACGGCCCCGACTCGGGCCGCGACCGGGACGTCATGTACTACCTCACGGTGTACAACGAGCCGATGCTCCAGCCGGCCGAGCCCGAGGGCGTCGACGTCGAGGGCATCCTGCGCGGCATCCACCGCGTGGCCGAGGCCGAGGGCGACGGGCCGCGCGCCCAGCTCCTCGCGTCCGGCGTCGCGGTGCCGTGGGCGCTCGAGGCGCGGGAGCTGCTCGCGAACGACTGGGGCGTGCGCGCCGCGGTGTGGTCGGTCACGAGCTGGAACGAGCTGCGGCGCGACGGCCTGCGGGCCGACGAGCGGGCGTTCCTGCACCCCGGCGAGGAGCAGCACGAGGCGTACGTGACGACGAAGCTGCGCGGGTCCGAGGGTCCGTTCGTCGCGGTCAGCGACTTCGACCACCTGGTGCCCGACCAGATCCGCCAGTGGGTCCCCGGCACCTACGCGACGCTGGGCGCCGACGGCTTCGGCTTCTCGGACACCCGGCCGGCGACGCGGCGGCACTTCAAGATCGACGGCCCCTCGGTCGTCGTCCGGGTGCTGCAGCAGCTCGCCCGCGAGGGGCACGTGGCGCACGACGCCCCGGCCCAGGCGATCGAGCGGTACCGGCTGCACGACGTCACGGCCGGGACCTCGGGCAACGCGGGCGGGGAGTCCTGACGCGCGTGCCGTGAGGCGCTGACTGGTACGACGAGGGGCCCGGCGGTGATCCGCCGGGCCCCTCGTCGTACGTCCTGCTGCGTGCGGCGCGCCGAGCGTGTCGCGACGGGACCGCCCTGCCGGCGCGTCAGGCGCCGGGCGTGTGCTGCTGGGCCTGCGTGATGGCCCGGCCCAGCTCGGCGCGCAGGTCCGCGACCGCACGCGCGTCCGGGTAGAGGTCGAGCGACGCGAGGTGCTGCTTCGCCTCGAACGGGCGGTCGGCCTCGAGCGCGGCGAGCACGAGCTGCCGGGCGATCTCGGGGTCGTGCTCGCGGGGACGCCAGTGACCGACCCCGAGCGACAGCGCGTCGACGGGCAGCCCGGCGTCGCGCAGGACACCGAGGCCAGCGGCGAGCGCCTGGCCGCTCGGGTCGCGCTCCGCGGCGGTCGTGAGCCGGCGCAGCGTCCCCTCGTGGTCGTCGCGCACGGACAGCCGGGCGACCTCGATCAGCGGGTACCAGGCGCGGGGGTTGCCGGCGAGCTCCTCGCCGAGCGACCACACCGCGAGGTCGGCGGCGCGCTGGCGCTCGCTCTCGTCGGTCGGCGCGCTCAGCGGGTCGCCGTCGTGCGAGGTCTCGGCGGCGCGGCGGCGGACGATCTCCGCGAGCGCGCTGAAGGCCCGCTCGTTGTTCGGGTCGTCGCTCAGCATCGAGCGGAGGGCGTCCTCGTGCAGGGTGTCCCCGCGGCGCGTGGCCGTGGTCGGGCGCCGTGCGCCCACTCTCGATGCCGACGTCGGTCGTCGCATGAGCTGGCGGAGCCGGGGCAGAAGGGCCATGAGGCGACAATATCCGCTGGCACGCCCGCGCACCCGGGCGGAGGGCCGGATCGGGGGTCGTGACGGCCCGGGTCTTTGTCGACTTCCCACAACGGCGGACCGTATGCTCGCCGGATGGCCCCGCCCCGCACCCGCACCGCCGCGAGCGAGCCCGGGACGTCGACCCGCACGGCACCGGCCCTCGCGCCGTCGCCGGCGCCCGCGTCGACCGGGGCTGGAGCCGGGGCCGGCGACGCACCGTGCCCCACCGGCACGGAGACGCTGCGCCGCGTCCGGGACGGCAACGGGCTGCTCGCGGCCGCCGCGATGCGCCGCCTCGACGAGGACCTGGACTGGTACCGCACGCTGCCCGCCGAGGACCGCTCGTGGGTCGGCCTCGTCGCGCAGGCGGGCATCACCGCGTTCGTCACGTGGTTCGGCGACCGGTCGACTCCGCCGCACGGCGTCGGCGAGATCTTCGCCGCCGCTCCCCCGGAGCTGACCCGCTCCATCTCCCTGCAGCACACGCTGCAGCTCGTGCGGGTCGTCGTCGACGTCGTCGAGACGCACAGCGACGAGCTCGCGGCGCCCGGCGGCGAGCGGGACCTGCGCGAGGCCGTGCTCCGGTACTCGCGCGAGGTCGCCTTCTCGGCCGCCGAGGTCTACGCGCGGGCCGCCGAGGTGCGCGGCGCGTGGGACGCCCGCCTCGAGGCGCTCGTGGTGGACGCCCTGGTCCGCGGCGAGGTCGACGACGCGCTCCGCTCGCGGCTCGCCGCGCTGGGCTGGAGCGGCCGCGGGTCGACGCTGGTCATGGTCGGCACGACGTCCTCGGTGCTCGACGACGTGCGCGCCGCGGACCTGCGCCGCCAGACCCGCCGCGCCGCGGACGACGCCCTGGTCGGGATCCAGGGCGACCGCCTCGTGGTGATCCTGGGCGGCGAGCGCGACCTGCGCGCCGCCGCCACCTCGCTGCTCCCGCGCTTCGGGCCCGGTCCGGTCGTGATCGGCCCGCTCGTGCGGGACCTCGCCGACGCGGCCCGCTCGGCGCGCGCGGCGCTCGCGGGTCTCGTCGCGGCACCCGCGTGGGAGCAGGCCCCGCGGCCGGTGCCGGCCGACGACCTGCTGCCCGAGCGGGTGCTCACCGGGGACGTGATCGCGCGGCGCACGCTCGTCGCGCAGGCCTACGACCCGCTCGTCGCCGCGACGGGCTCGCTGCTCGAGACGCTCTCGGCCTACCTGGGCGCGGGCCGGTCGCTCGAGGCCGCCGCACGGGTGCTGTACGTGCACCCCAACACCGTGCGCTACCGCCTGCGCCGGGTCGCGGACGTCACGGGCTGGGACCCGCTGAACCCGCGCGAGGCGTACGTGCTGCAGACCGCGCTCGCGCTCGGCCGTCTGGGTGAGTCCGCCGCCGGCACCTGAGCCTTTGTAGGATCAGCACAACGTCGTTCGACGAGGTTGGTGCGCGTCGTGTGCCGTGCCCGCGGGACAAGCAGGGCACAGTGGACAGGTGCTCGCCATCGTCTGCCCTGGCCAGGGCTCCCAGTCCCCCGGAATGCTCGGCCCGTGGCTCGAGCTCGACGGGGCCGCTGCGCGCCTCGACGGGTTCTCGCGTGCCGCCGGGCTCGACCTCGCCGCGCACGGCACGACCTCGGACGCCGACACGATCCGGGACACCGCCGTCGCGCAGCCCCTGATCGTCTCGACGTCGCTGCTCGCGGTGCACGCGGTGGTCGACGGCCTCGGCGGGCATACCCCCGCCGAGATCGCGGACGTCACCGCAGGCCACTCCGTGGGCGAGTTCGCGGCCGCCGCCGTCGCGGGGGTGCTCGACGACGCCGACGCGGTCGGTCTCGTGGCGCAGCGCGCGACCGCGATGGCCCGCGCCGCCGCCGCGACCCCGACGGGCATGAGCGCGGTCGTCGGCGGCGACCCCGCGGAGGTCCTCGCCGCGATCGCCGCCGCCGGCCTCACGCCCGCCAACGTCAACGGGGGCGGCCAGGTCGTCGCCGCCGGCGACCTCGATGCCCTCGCGGCGCTCGCGGCGAACCCGCCGGCGAAAGCGCGCGTCATCCCGCTCCAGGTGGCCGGCGCGTTCCACACCGAGTTCATGCGCCCCGCGCTCGACGCGTTCGCGCCCGCCGCCGCGGCCCAGGCGGCGCACGACCCGCGCACGGTGCTGCTGTCCAACGCCGACGGCCGCGCGTATGGCGACCTGCCCGGTGCGACCGGCCCGCGCGGCTCGGGGACCGAGGTGCTGGCCCGCCTCGCGCAGCAGATCGTCGCCCCGGTGCGCTGGGACCTGTGTCAGGAGACGCTCGTCGGGCTCGGCGTGACGGGGCTCCTCGAGCTCGCGCCCGGTGGTGTGCTCACCGGGCTCGCGCGACGTACGCTGCCCGGGGTCGAGACGGTCGCGGTGAAGTCCCCGGCCGACCTGGACGCGGCGCGCGAGCTCGTCCGGCGCCACACCTCCTCTCCCGCGAGCAGCGCGGCTGAGTCCCCGAGCACCCAGGAGAACGCCTCGTGACCCGTCCGACCCTCACGCAGGCGACCGGCCCCGCGCACACGCGGATCCTCGGGCTGGGCGCCGCGCGCGGCTCGAAGGTCGTGCCGAACGACGACATCGTCGGCCCCATCGAGTCCTCGGACGAGTGGATCCGGCAGCGGACCGGCATCGTCACGCGCCGCCGCGCCGAGGCGGACACCGACGTGCTCGACCTCGCCGAGGAGGCGGCCCGCGAGGCGATCAAGAACGCCGGGCTGACGGGCGCGGACATCGACGCGGTCATCCTGTCGACCGTCACCTACTTCCACCAGACGCCCGCGGGCGCCGCGATCGTCGCCGACCGGGTCGGGGCGACGCCCGCCGCCGCCTACGACATCTCGGCCGCGTGCGCCGGCTACTGCTACGGCGTGGGCCAGGCCGACGCGCTCGTGCGCTCAGGTGCGGCGCGCAACGTGCTCGTGATCGGCGCCGAGAAGATGAGCGACTTCATCGACCCGACCGACCGGAGCATCTCGTTCCTGCTCGGCGACGGCGCGGGCGCGGTCGTCATCGGCCCGTCCGACACCCCGGGGATCGGCCCCACGGTCTGGGGCTCGGACGGCGGCCAGGCGCAGCTCATCCGCCAGACGCACTCGTGGCAGGAGGCCGGCGAGCAGGGTTGGCCCACGCTCCGCCAGGAGGGTGCGAGCGTCTTCAAGTGGGCCGTCTGGCAGATGGCGCCCGTCGCGCAGAAGGCCGTCGCGGCCGCGGGGCTGACGATCGACGACCTCGACGCCTTCATCCCGCACCAGGCGAACATGCGGATCATCGACCAGATGATCAAGCAGCTCAAGCTCCCCGACACGGTCGCGGTCGGCCGCGACATCGCCGACATGGGCAACACGTCGGCGGCGTCGATCCCGCTCGCCACCGAGCGCCTGCTCCGCGAGGGCCAGGCGAAGAGCGGGGACATCGCGCTGCAGATCGGCTTCGGCGCGGGCCTCGTGTACGCCGCGCAGGTCGTCGTCCTGCCCTGACCCCGACGGGGCCGGCGCCGGACCTCCCGACACGCGACCGGCCCGACCGCTCGTCCGCCACCCGGCGGTACCGTGCACGTCCCAGCAGCACGTCCCAGCAGCACCCCAACCAAGGAGATACCGATGGCGCACAGCGAGCAGGAGATCCTGGCCGGACTGGCCGAGATCGTCAGCGAGGAGACGGGCCTTCCCACCGACTCCGTCCTGCCCGAGAAGTCCTTCACCGACGACCTCGACATCGACTCGCTGTCGATGATGACGATCGTCACCCTCGCCGAGGAGAAGTTCGACGTGCGCATCCCCGACGACGAGGTCAAGAACCTCGTCACGGTCGGCGACGCTGTCTCGTTCATCTCGGGCGCCCAGGCCTGAGGACACCGCTCGGCCGTACCCCGGCCGAGCACGCCGCTCGGCCGGGACGCTTCCCGGCCGAGCACCGCTCGATCAGCACCACCGGACCGAGCACAGCCCGACCGGACCCGCTCAAGTGAGCGCCTCCGGTCCGCGCTCCCCCGAGGACGCAGCACGACGCAGCCGGCCGCCCGGCCCGCCCACGGCGCACCACACGCCCGGGCCGGGCGCCCGGACGCCCTCCCGCCACCGCCCCGAACTGGAGCACCCATGAGCCCCGTCACCGACGTCGTCGTCACCGGCCTCGGCGCCACCACGCCCCTCGGTGGTGACGTCCCGAGCACCTGGCAGGCCGCCCTCGCGGGCGAGTCCGGCGCCCGCCCGCTCCCCAACGACTGGGCCGAGCGGTACGAGATCGCCGTGAGCTTCGCCGCGCAGCTCAAGGTCGGCCCCGACGAGGTGCTCACGCGCCCCGAGATCAAGCGGATGGACCCCTCGGCGCAGTACGCGATCATCGCCTCGCGCGAGGCGTGGGCCGACGCCGGCAGCCCCGAGGTCGACCCCGAGCGCCTCGGCGCGGTCGTCTCGTCGGGCATCGGCGGGATCTGGACGACGCTCGACGCGTGGGACACGCTGCGCGAGAAGGGCGGGCGCCGCGTCCTGCCCATGACCGTCCCGATGCTCATGCCCAACTCGCCCGCGGCCTACGTCGAGCTCGAGCTGGGGGCGCGCGCCGGTGCGCACGCGCTGGTCTCGGCGTGCGCGTCCGGCGCGGAGGCGATCGGGTACGCGGTCGAGATGATCCGCTCCGGCCGCGCCGACGTGGTCGTCGCCGGCGGCACCGAGGCGGCGATCCACCCCATGCCGCTCGCGGCGTTCGCGGCGTCGCGCACGCTGTCGACCCGCAACGACGACCCCGCCGCGGCGTCGCGCCCGTACGACACCGGGCGCGACGGCTTCGTGCTGGGCGAGGGCGCCGGCATCGTGGTCCTCGAGAGCGCCGAGCACGCCGCCGCCCGCGGCGCACGCGTGTACGCGAGGATCGCCGGCGTCGGCCTGTCCGCCGACGGCTACCACCTGACGTCCCCCGAGCCGTCGGGCCGCGGTCAGATCTCGGCGATGCGCGCGGCTCTCGCGGACGCCGGCGTCGACGCGGGCGACGTGCGGCACGTCAACGCGCACGCCACGTCGACGGTCGTCGGGGACCTCATCGAGGCGCGCGGCGTCCGGGACGTGCTCGGCGCCGCCGCCGACCAGGTCGCGCTGTCCGCGACGAAGTCGATGACGGGTCACCTGCTCGGCGGCGCCGGGGCGCTCGAGACGATCTTCACGGTGCTCGCGCTGCACGAGCGCACGGCTCCCCCGACGATCAACGTCTCCGACCCGGACCCCGAGCTCGTGCTCGACCTGGTCCGCGACACCCCCCGCGCGCTGCCGGCCGACGGTCAGCTCGCGGCCATCAACAACTCGTTCGGCTTCGGCGGGCACAACGTGGCCCTGGTGGTCACGACGGCCTGAGGCACCCTCGAGCACGGCCGAGCACGACGACGCCCGGCCGCCGCGACCCGTGAGGGTGTGCGGTGGCCGGGCGTCGTCGTGTGCGGTGCGGTCGGCGTCGTGCCTGGCGGGCGTCGTGCCCGGCGGGCGTCCTGCCTGGCCGGCGGCGTCAGCCGACCCGGTGCAGCCAGCGCACGGGTGCCCCGGCGCCGGCGTAGCGGAACGGCTCGAGCTCGTCGTCCCACGCCTGACCCAGCGCGAGGTCGAGCTCGGCGCGCAGGCGTGCCGGGTCGGCGGCGTGCACGAGCGCCGCGCGGATGCGGTCCTCGGGGACGACGACGTTGCCGTGCACGTCCGTCTGCGCGTGGAAGATGCCGAGCTCGGGCGTGTGGCTCCACCGCGAGCCGTCGGTCCCGTGGCTCGACTCCTCGGTGACCTCGTAGCGCAGGTGGGTCCACCCGCGCAGGGCCGAGGCCAGGCGGGCGCCCGTCCCCTGGGCACCCTGCCACGACAGCTCTGCCCGGTACATCCCCGGGGCCGCGGGCTGCGGCGTCCAGTCCAGGGACACGCGTGTGCCCAGCACGTTGCCTGCCGCCCACTCCATGTGGGGGCAGAGCGCACGTGGCGCTGAGTGCACGAAAAGTACACCGCGGGTGATCGCACCTGCCATGTCGCCCTCCTGACGGCTCGAGGTTCGTCTTCCCCAACGACCTCGTCCCGCAGACGGGAGTGCACCACGGCCTCGCGGCGTGCTGGTGACAGCATGCACGATGCCCGGGGCCGGACGCCAGCGAATCCGGTTCCGCCACCCGGACGTGCACGGGTTCGGCACCCGGCCGCGCCGGTCTCGCCCCGATCCGTCCCGGTCCGTCCCGGTCAGGGTTCCGACGCGGCGGACGACCGCTCAGAGCTGGTCGCGGATCGCGCGCATCGCCTTCTTGCGGACCGAGCGCTCGAGCCGGTCGAGGTAGAGGTACCCGTCGAGGTGGTCGACCTCGTGCTGGAGGCACCGCGCCATGAGCTCGGTGCCCTCGACGACGACCTCGTGACCGTCGAGGTCCTCCCCCACGACGCGCGCGTACCAGGCCCGCTTGGTCGGGTACCAGAGGCCGGGCACCGAGAGGCAGCCCTCGTCGCCGTCCTGGTAGTCCTCGGACAGCTCGACGATGCGCGGGTTCAGCACGTAGCCGATCTCGTCGTCGATGTTCCACGAGAAGGCGCGCAGCCCGACGCCGATCTGGTTGGCGGCGAGGCCGGCCCGGCCCTCGTGGTCGACGGTCTCGAGCAGGTCCGTCACCAGGGAGCGGACCCGGTCGTCCACGGTCGTGATCGGGTCGCAGGGGGTGCGCAGGACCGGGTCGCCGACCGTGCGGATCTCTCTCATCGCCATGCCCACGATTGTTTCATGCGGCGCTGTCCGGCTCGGGCACTCCGGAGGTCGAGGGCGTGAACCGCGAGGCCGGGCACCGCACGACGCCGCCCTCCGGGGCTCGGCGCCCGCGGGTGCGGCGCACGAGCGGCTCGTCCCACGCCGGCCTTCGAGAGCGCGACGCCGTCGGCCACCTCGTCCCCTGCGCGCAGGGTCGCGCACGTCCCCGCGGCGAGCCAAGAACGCACGGCCATTCGGGTGACCCAGGTCACGTGAATTGGACGCGTGCACGACAAAAGGCCCGGGGAATGTCCCCGGGCCTTTTGGTGAGCTGCTGTGCTCAGACGTCCGAACGCTGCTGCGGGACGCCCGTGAGGAGCTGACGCACCTCGTTCTCGTGGAAGCGGCGGTGCCCGCCGAGCGTGCGGACCGCCGAGAGCTTGCCCGCCTGCGCCCAGCGCGTGACGGTCTTCGGGTCGACGCGGAACATCGCTGCGACCTCACCCGGCGTGAGCAGAGCGCCCGGCATCGAGGTGGACTCGGAACGGTTGGGGGTGGTGATGGCCATGATGGCAACTCTCCTGTCGTTCGGTAGCTCGGCTGACCCCTGAGGCCCCGTGGCTTTGCGTCCCCACCTTGCGGCGGGTTTGCCGTTTCTCGCTGACGTCCTCAACTATGCATGAACCCGGACAACTTCGCAACAACCCCCCGAGGGTGAAACGTCCGGACCAGGGGGCCGTTCGGGTGAATCGATGCGCTTCGACGCCGTACATAACACGGCTTCCGCGACCGCGCATCCTGACCGCCGCGGGAGGCGCGGATGGGCCGGAGCAGACGTGCCCATGACGATCTCTCGCCCTCCGGCGCGATTCGTCCTACCCTTGGCCCAACGCCCAGGCGCGAGCGGGGCGGGTCGCCAGGTGACCACGGCGGGTGACGGGCGCCTCATCTTGTGCGGGTGAGGCGCCCGAACGCTGTCCGCGGCACCCTCCTTCCGCCCGATCGAGACCTGCGCCACACCGGCGCCACGTCCGGTCCGCCGCAGACCCGGCCAGGACCCGCGCACGGAGCGGTGCACCGGCGGCCGGCACCGGACCGGGGCCACCTCCAGGGCACCTGACCTGCACCTCTCCCTCAAGAAGATCGCGCGCGTGCCGATGGTGCCACGGAGGAGCCCACACGTGGCTCGCAGCTGGAGGAGTCACGTGCCGCACACCTGGACCGTCCTCGCGCTCGCGCGCCACATCGGCGGGTTCTACCACGGTGAGCTGCTGGCGGGGCTGGTGCGGGAGGTCACCGCTCAGGGGGGCCGCGTCGTCGTCGCGCAGACCGCACCCGAGGCGCCCGAGCTCGACGAGACGGTCGTCGGCGAGACCGCCCTGTCGGTCGCCTGGGACCAGGCCGACGCCGTCGTCACGATCGCGCTGAGCGCGAGCGCGCCGTTCCTCGCGCGGATGCTCGAGCTCGGCAAGCCCGTCGTGCTCACGAGCCAGCAGGTCGACGGGGTCGAGGCGCCGGTCGCGCTCCCCGACAACCACGGCGGGACCCGCGCCGCCGTCGACCACCTGCGCGCGCACGGGCACACCCGCATCGGCTTCGTGGGCGACCTGCGCCAGTACGACTACCGCGAGCGCCACGCGGCGTACCGTGACGCGCTCGCCGCGCACGGACTGACCCCGCGCGACGAGCTCCTGGTCGTGGCCCGTGACTGGTCGGAGGCCGCGGGCGAGGACGCCGCCCGGGAGCTGCTCGCCCGCCCCGAGCGGCCCGACGCGGTCGTCACCGCGTCCGGGCACAACGCCATCGGCCTCATCCGCACGCTCACCGCCGCCGGCGTGCGCGTGCCCGAGGACGTCGCGGTCGTCGCGTTCGACAACGTCGAGCACGGTGCCTACGCGACGCCGAGCCTGTCGAGCGTGCACCAGCGGTTCGACGAGGTCGGCGCGCTCGCCGGCTCGCTCGTGATGCGGGCGCTGCGCGGCGAGCACGTGCCGACCGGCGGCCACGTGGCCGCCGCCACCGTCGTCGTGCCGCGCGGCTCGTGCGGGTGCCGCGACGACCTGCTCACCGCTCGCTCGACCCCGGCGTCGCGCGTCGCCGGGGTGCCCGTGCAGCCCGAGGACCTCCACCGCACCCTGTCGACCCTGCTGGCCGGGCGGCACCCCGGCACCGTCGCCCCCGACGCGACCGCCGCGCTCGCGACGGAGCTCGACCGCCTCCTGCAGCTCGGCGACGGCCTGACCGAGGCGGACCTCGACGGCCTGCTGTCCCGCATGCACGAGGCGGCGCTGGACGCCGACGCGCTGCACCGGGTCACCTCCGTGCTCACCGAGCACGTGCAGCGCCTCATGAGCGCGGGCACGTCGACGGGCGCGAGCCCGCACGCCGCCGCGCTGAGCCGCGTGGCCGCAGCGCTCTGGCGGCTGCAGAACCACGGCTCCGTGCAGCGCTCGCACGCCCTCGCGCACCATGTGCTCGAGGGCTCGGACGTCGCGGCGGCGCTGCTGCGCGCGGACGCGGACGCCGCGCGCGGTCTCGGCTGGCTCACGCACACGCACTCCCGCGCGGGGCTGCTCGCGCTGTGGGACGACGCCGCACCCGGCGCGCCGCTGCGGCTCGCGGGCGTGCACGACCCCGCCGGACTGCTCGACCACCACGTCGGCGAGGATCTCGACCGGCGCCGGTTCCCGCCGTCCGACCTCGTGGGGGCGGCCGACGGCGCGCAGGGCGAGGTGTGCCTCGTCGTGCCGGTCCGGACCGCGACCCGGCGCTGGGGGCTGCTCGCCGTGCTCGGCGTCGTGAACTCCCGGTCGAGCCACGAGGCGTACCACCACTGGGCGACGCTGCTGGCCTCGGTGCTCGAGGGCGAGGAGCTCGCGCTGAGCGCGCGCGCGAGCGAGGCCCGCTACGCGCACGCGGCACGAGCCGCGAACGACGGCCTCTGGGAGCTCGACGTCGCGACGCGCGCCATGCACGTGTCGCCGCGCGGCCGCGAGATCCTCGGCCTGGACCCCGACGCGCCCGCCCGCATGGAGCGCTGGACGGAGGTGACCCACCCCGACGACCAGGGGCGGGTGCGCGCCGCCTTCGCCCAGGCGCTCGCCGACCCGGAGGTCCCCGTCGAGGTCGAGTACCGGCTGCGCAGGCCCGACGGGGACTACCGGTGGGTGCTCAGCCGCGGGCTCGGCGTCGCCACCGGCCCGTCGGGGCAGGCGGCGCGGCTCGTCGGCTCGCTCAGCGACATCCACCCGCGCAAGGAGCTCGAGGAGCAGCTGCGCGCGGCGGCGCTCTACGACCACCTGACCGGCCTGCCGAACCGCCGGCTGTTCCTCGAGCGGCTCACGGCCGCGGTCGAGCAGCACCGCCGCGAGCCCGGGTCGCGGTTCGCGGTCCTGTTCTTCGACCTCGACGGCTTCAAGCTGGTCAACGACTCGCTCGGGCACCTCATGGGCGACCAGCTGCTGCTCGCCGTCGCCGAGCGCCTGCGCGCCCAGGTCCGCGGCGTCGACACGGCCGCGCGCTTCGGCGGCGACGAGTTCGCGGTCCTGCTGTCCGAGCCGGAGCCCGACGAGCTGCTCGCGATCGCCCAGCGCATCCAGGAGCGGATCTCCGCACCCGTCGAGCTCGCCGGGCACGAGGTCGAGGTCACGGCGAGCGTCGGGGTCGCGACGTCGTCCGGGGAGTACACCGACCCCGAGGACGTGCTGCGCGACGCCGACATCGCGATGTACGACGCCAAGGGCAGCGAGCGCGGCTCCGCGTCCGTGTTCGACCCGACGATGCACGTGCGCGCGACGGTGCGGCTGCGGGCCCGCGGCGAGCTGCGCACGGCGCTCGCGCGCAGCGAGTTCGTCGTGCACTACCAGCCCATCGTGGCGCTCGACGGCTCGGGGCTCGAGCACTTCGAGGCGCTCGTGCGCTGGGAGCACCCCGAGCGCGGGCTGCTCCTGCCCGGGGACTTCCTGCCCGCGATGGAGGACAACGCGACGATCGTGACGCTCGGGAGCTGGGTCGTCGACGAGGTGTGTCGGCAGATCGCCGCCTGGTCGCTGGACTACCCGGGGGCGGTCGCGGTGTCCGTCAACCTCTCCCACCGCGAGTTCTGGGCGCCCGCGCTGCTGCGGACCGTGACCGACTCGCTCGCGCGCCACGGCGTGCCCGCGCGCAGCCTGATCCTCGAGATCACCGAGTCGGTGATCATGGCCGACCCGACCGTCGCGCGGAAGGTCATGGCCGACCTGCGGGAGCTCGGCGTGCGGCTGCACATCGACGACTTCGGGACCGGGCAGTCCTCGCTGAACGCGCTGCGGACGTTCCCGGTCGACGCGCTGAAGATCGACGGCGCGTTCATCCGCGAGCTCGAGGTCGTCGAGCAGACCACCGAGCTCGTGCGGATCATCGTCGAGATGGGCCGGGTGCTCGGCATCGAGGTCGTCGCCGAGTGCGTCGAGACGCCGTCGCAGGCGGACCGCCTCCGGTCCATGGGCTGCGCGAACGCGCAGGGCTGGCTCTACGCACGCGCGCTGCCCGGCGCGGAGGCCGGTGCGCTGCTCGGGCACTCCCTCGCGTCGGAGGCCGTCGAGGCCGCGGGCCCGGGGCGCTGACCGCGGCCCGCAGACGTCGGCGCCGACCCGTCGTGTCGGTGCACCGTCCTACCGTGGCGGGATGTCGGACGCGCGCGAGTGGACGGTCGAGGACCACCTGACGGGCGCAGCGCCGGAGCACGTCGCGCTGTGCCGCCGGGTCGAGGAGCTCCTCCTCGGGATGGGCGACGTGCACCGCAGCGTCTCGCGGACCACGATCACGTTCGTCGGGACGCGGCGTGGGTTCGCCGGTGCGCGACCCACCTCGCGCGGGGTCCGCGGCTACCTGGACCTCACGCGCACGCTGCCCGACGACCCGCGCGTCACGAACGTGAGCCCGTACACCGCCCGGCTGTTCGTGCACCAGTACCTCCTGCGCGACGAGACCGACCTCGACGACACGTTCGTCGGGTGGCTGCGCGAGGCGCACGCCGTCGGGCAGGGCGCGCACCTGCGCCGCCCGGCGGACCCGGGTGCGCGGCCCTGACCTGCCGCGACGCCGCCGCTCCCCCTGCGGTCCGCGTCCCCCCGGGCGATACTCGGCGTGACGCACACCGGGACCCGAAGGAGACGCTCGTGACGACCAGCTCGCCCTCCCGCGCCAAGCACCCGCGCAACGCCGTCGCCGGGCCGTACGGCCACCCGTTCCACCCGATCCTCATCACCGTGCCGATCGGCTCCTGGGTCGCGAGCCTCGTGTTCGACCTCGTCTCGCGCATCACGACCGACGGCTCGGCGTTCGTCACCGGCGCGACGTGGCTGATCGGCATCGGGATCGTCGGCGCGCTGCTCGCCGCCGTGTTCGGGTTCCTCGACCTCATGACGATCCCGCAGCGGACCAAGGCGTACCGCACCGCGCTCACGCACATGACGCTCAACCTCGTCGTCGTCGTGCTCTACGCCGTGAACCTCGGGCTGCGCCAGGGCGAGGAGGGCGACGCGATCAGCACCGTGCCGCTCGTCCTGTCGCTCGTCGCGCTGGGCGTGCTCGGTGCGTCGGGCTGGCTCGGCGGCAAGCTGTCCTACCGGTACGGGGTCCGCGTCGCCGACGAGGGCACGCAGGCCGAGGGCTTCCACGTGCAGGCGCCGAAGAGCTGACGCCGCTGACGCCGAACCGGGCGGCACCGGCCCGCGTGCCGGTGCTGCCCGCTTCCGGCTCCGTTGCATAAACGCTTCGGACGCTTCCCCTCCCCCGGGCTGCGTGTGACGGTCGAGCACGAACCGGCCCCGTAGCCCGGGAAGCGCCTGTCGCGACGGTCACGTCCGCACATCGTCGTGCGACGTCCCGCGCGAGGCGCGACACCCTCGTCGTCCCGGCTCCGGTCCGCTCGTCGAGCACCTGGAGGATGCATGTCCGTTCGCCCCCGTCTGCGCAGGCTCGCCCTCGCACTCCCCCTCGCCCTGGTCGCGCCGTTCGTCGCGGTCGCGGTCCTGGCCCCGCCCGCCGCGGCCCACGGCTCCGTGACGGACCCGCCCACCCGCAACTACAGCTGTCTCGAGCGCTGGGGCGACAACCACCTCGACCCGACGATGCAGCAGAAGGACCCGATGTGCTGGGGCGCGTGGCAGCACGACCCCAACGCGATGTGGAACTGGAACGGCCTCTACCGTGAGGGCGTCGGCGGCCGCCACGAGGCGACGATCCCCGACGGCCAGCTCTGCAGCGGCGGCCGGACCTTCTCGCCGCGGTACGACTACATGGACACGCCGGGCAAGTGGGTCGCCAAGGGCGTCCCGCAGAGCTTCACGCTCACGCTGACCGACGGCGCGCAGCACGGCGCCGACTACCTGCGCATCTACGTCTCCAAGGCGGGCTTCGACCCGACGACGGAGCGCCTCGGCTGGGACGACCTCGACCTCGTCACGCAGACCGGTCGGTACGCGCCGGCGGGCAAGTACCAGGCGGACGTGAACCTCGGGAACCACACCGGCCGCGCGGTGCTGTTCACGGTCTGGCAGGCCAGCCACCTCGACCAGCCGTACTACCTGTGCAGCGACATCAACATCGGCGGCGGCACCACGACGCCGACGCCCAACCCGACGCCCACGCCGACGCCGACGGTCACCCCGGGCCCGACGCCGCAGCCCACGCAGCAGCCCACGGGCGCCTGCACGGCCACGGTCTCGGTCGCGAGCAGCTGGGGCAACGGCTACCAGGGCACGATCACGATCAAGGCCGGCTCGGCCGCGGTCAACGGCTGGAAGGCCACCGTGAGCGGCGCGACGATCACGCAGGCCTGGAACGGCAAGCTGTCGGGCAGCACGGTCACCAGCGAGGCCTACAACGGCAAGCTCGCTGCGGGCGCCACGACCACCGCCGGGTTCCTCGGCAGCGGCCCGGCACCGACCAACGCCACCGCCACCTGCACGGCGTCCTGAGGGCCCCGGGACGCACCCGCACGACGTCGGGCGACGAGTCCTGACGGCACGGCCACGGCCCCGTCCCTCTGCCGAGGGGCGGGGCCGCGCCCGTGTCCGCAGTCGATCCCCGGTGAGGCGGTGCGTGGGCCGCGCACGAGCGGGGAGAGCGGTGGGCCAGGTGGGGCTTGAACCCACGACCGACGGATTATGAGTCCGCTGCTCTGACCGGCTGAGCTACTGGCCCGCGTGCGCCAGGCTACCGGGCGGTCGCGCCCGGCCGGCCGCAGCGTGCGGACCGGCCGGGCGCCGCCGGTCAGGGGTAGCTGACCACGAAGCTCGGCACGCCGATCGCGTCGCCGTTGACGGGCGCGCCGGTGTCGTTGACGACGTGGTCGATCGTCCCCGCCCCGAGCTGCACGCTCATGATGTTGTGCAGGCGCACCCCCGGACGGTCGGGCACCTCGAAGCCACGGGTCGCGTGGATCGTCGGGTCGACGTTCGTGTAGACGTACGCCCCGCCGCCCCACAGCTCGTGCTCCCGCACGCGGTCGGACACCTTGTAGGCCGCCCAGCCGAGGACGCCGTCGTGCTGCCACGCCGCCTGGTTCGGCGGGTCGTAGGGCAGCTCGTTCTGGAACATGATCGTGCGGCCGCGCTCGCCGTTCCAGATGACGCTGTACTTCTGGTAGTGCTCGACGAACAGCGCGGTCGCCGTGACGTCGTCGCCGTTGACGACCACGCCGGTCGCCCCGGTGTTGAGGTCCCAGCCGACGCCCTCGCCGTGGTCGGCGCGCCACGCCCAGATGTTGTCGAGCACGACGTCGTCGCTGTTGACCTCGAGGCTGACCTCGGCGCGGCCGACGTGGGGTCCGCCGATGCGGAAGAACACGTCGTGCAGCGTGGTGGGGTTCGACCGGCGGTCGGCGTAGCCGTGGCCGCCGCGGTGCGAGCCGTTCTTCGGCCCGACCTGGAGCAGGACCGGGGAGCTGACCTCGCCCGCGTCGATCATGATGCCCGCGACATCGACGCCGCGGACGTCCGCGACCCGCACGGGGACGACGCCGTTCATCGCCGTGAGCGTCGCGATGCCCAGGCCCAGCACGACGGTGTTCGCGCGCCTGATCTCGAGCGTCCGGTCGATCGCGTAGACGCCGGGCGTGAGCAGCAGGTGCTTGCCGCGGGCGAGCTGGGCGTTGATCGTGCGGGCGCTGTCCGCGGGCGTGGCGACGTAGAAGTCACGCAGCGGGATCGCGCGGCCCGGCGTCGGGCCGTCCTCCCACGTGGTGCCCGAGGACTCGGTGCGCGCCTTCGGGACGAACACCTGGTAGCCCTTGCGGGCGTCGAGGTACAGGTACGGCTTCTCGACGCTGACCGGGTTGGTCGCGAGCGTCGTGTACGGCGGGTCGGGGAACGTCTGCTCCGGTGCGCCCTCGACGCCCGCGAACACCTGGTTCCAAACCGCGTTCGACCACTCGCCGATCGCGCTGTCGCGCACGAGGAACTGCTGCTGCGAGCCGTTGGTCACCGGACCGGTCTTCGAGTCGGCGATGAACCCGCCGCTCGCGTACTGCGGCCCGGCGGTGCAGAAGTCCATCAGCGTGAGGCTGCCGCCCGTGATGTTGACGCGGCGCATCGGGGACGCCTGCGAGACGGCCCAGAAGTTGCCCGCGGCGCGGCAGTCCTTCCCGCCCGCGACGTTGATCGTGAGGTTGGACATCGACCGCCAGAAGTTGACGAGCGCGATGCAGTTGTCGGCCGTGAGGCAGCGGTTGTAGACGTCGACGTGCCCGTTGATCGTGACGTCGGTGGGTGACTGGCCGAGCCCTGCGACCTCGGTGTAGTAGCCGACCTGGAAGACGAGCGGCTCCTCCGGGGTGCCGTACGTGCCGGGCTTGAACAGCAGCGCGTAGCGCCCGTCGCCCATCTCGTCGTCGACCTGCTGGGCGGCGATGGCGTCGACGGTCGCCTGGATCTCGCTCGTCGGCATGCTCGGGTCGAAGACCTTGACGTTGACGCCGAGGTCCGGGAGCCCGGACCCGCCACCGCGGTGGGCGGGCAGCGGGCCGGCGGCGGCACCTCCCGCGACACCGACCGCGGACGCGAGGGTCGCGAGGGTGACGATCCCGACGGCGAGCCGCGTGCGGAGCCGTCGACGATCGGGCCGTCGGGAGGACGAGAGAGCGCTCTCTGACCGAGGCAGCGTCATGGAGGGACCTGCTTTCTGAGGACGGGTCGGCGGTCCACGGCGCGTCCTTGGCCGCTCGACGATGAGCAGCAGGGGCTGGACGCGTGACCGAGATGTCCGACCCGCGGACGCTAGCGGCACGTGTCACCCCAGGTCAAGGGATCGCGGGGGCGGCGGGCGGGCCCTCGGCTGGATAGCGTTCAGCCCGTGCCCCACGTCCTCGTCAACGGCCCCGCGAGCTGGAACACGCTCGTCCGGGTCGCCGCCCTGCCCGACGCCCGCCCCCAGACGCTCTTCGCCTCCGGGCACCGCGACGCGCTCGGCGGGACGTCCGCCGGCAAGGCGCTGACCCTTGCCCGGCTCGGCGTCGACGTCACGCTGCGCACCGCGCTCGGCGACGACGACGCCGGCGACCGCATCCGCGCCGCGCTGTCGCAGCCGGGGCTCGACCTGGTCGCCGACCCTCTGCCCGGCGCGAGCGAGCGGCACCTCAACCTCATGGCGGACGACGGCGGCCGCCTCTCGGTCTACCTCGACCTGCCGCCCGAGCCCGGACCCGCCCCGGCGAGCGTGCAGGCCGCGCTCGCCCGCGCCGACGCCGTCGTCCTCGACCTCGCCGGGCACAGCCGCGAGCTGCTCCCGGTCGTGCGCGCCGCGGGCGTCCCGCTGTGGTGCGACGTGCACGACGACGACGGCCGCGCGCCCTTCCAACGGGAGTTCGCCGAGGCCGCCGACGTTCTCGTCGTGAGCGCCGACCGGCTCGACGACGTCGAGGGCTACCTCGACCGGCACGTGGCGCGGGGCGCCCGCTGGGCCGTCTGCACGCGCGGGCGCGACGGCGCTCTCGCGCTCGGCCGCGACGAGGGCTGGTGGACGGTCTCCGCGGTGCCCGTGACCGCCGTCGACTCCAACGGCGCGGGCGACGGGTTCACCGCGGGGCTGCTCGCGGCGGCGCTGCGCGGGCTCCCCCTGCCCGACGCCCTGCGCCACGCCGCCGCCGCCGGAGCCCTCACCGTCGCGAGCGCCGAGCTCTCCGCGCCGGGGATCTCGCTCGGGGCGGTCGAAGAGCTCGCGCGCGCGGCTGTGGTGACGCAGCGGGTCTGACCTGCGCCTCGTGGTCGCGGCGGTGGCCGGACGGCGCGGCGCCGCGCTCGTGGGTGTCCGCGTCGGCCGACGGCGCCGCGCTGCCCCCGTCGTGCCGGGTCGTGGCGCCCCGGCAGGAACGGTGTCGCGGTCCTGCCCGCCCGCCCGCCACTACGGTGGAGGGGTGCCCCTGTTCTCGCGTCGACCGTCCCTGCCCGCACCGATCCGGGAGCAGCTCGCGCTGCCGCCACGCGACCGCGTGCTCGTCGCGACGGAGCTGACCGGGGGCGGCTGGGCCGCCGCGACCCGACGCGCGCTGTACGTCGTCGACCCGACGGTCGACCGGCGCCCCTGGGCCGACGTCGACCGGGCGACGCTCGACGCCGACACGTCCGTGCTCACCGTCCACTGGGTCACGGGGACGTCCCAGGAGCTCGCGCTGACGGGCAGCGGCGCGCCGGCGTTCGCGCAGGTGCTCCGCGAGCGCGTGCAGTCGTCGGTCGTGCACAGCGAGAAGGTGCCGGTGAAGGGCGCCGGCACCGTCCGGGTCGCGCTGCGCCGCGACGAGGACGGCGAGCTGATGTCCCAGGTCATCGGCGACGGCACCGTCGACCTGACGGACCCGACGGTCGCCGCGCTCGTCGACGCCGCCGAGCGACGCGTCCGGGCGGCGGCGGGCCTCGCCGGGTGAGGTCGCCCGTGACGTCGGCGGGGTGCGACGGAGCACTCCCGGAGGGCTGCTAGAGTTTTCCCCGCGCGATCCCTCGTAGCTCAATTGGCAGAGCATCCGACTGTTAATCGGACGGTTACTGGTTCGAGTCCAGTCGAGGGAGCAACCACGAAAGGCCCCTGACCGGCGGAGACGCCGGGCGGGGGCCTTCGCTCTGCCCCGTGAGCGTCACCTGTACGGGATGCCCTCCGCGTCGAGGATCGCGGTGAACGCCCGGGTGGCCCGGACGAAGTTGGCGGGGCCAGACAGCGCTCCCCACTCGTTGTACGCGCCGAGGTGCGGCTCCATCGAGAAGAAGCCGTCGAAGCCGTCGGCGGCGAGCGCGCGGACCGTCTCCCGGAGCTGTCCGTCGCCCTCGCCGGCCGGCACCACGTCACCGGTCGCGAGCACCGCGTCCTTGATCTGGACATAGTCGGTGTACGGGCGCAGCCGCGCGTACCCGTCGGTGAACGGGGTGACACCGACCTGGACGTAGTTGGCGGCGTCCCACGCCAGCCGGAGCGCGGGTGAGCCCACCGACTCCACGATGTCGAGGACGCGGTCCGGGACGTCGCCGTAGATGTCCTTCTCGTTCTCGTGCAGCAGCACGATCCCGGTCGGCGCGGCCCGCTCGGTGAGCGCCGTCATCCGCCGCAGCACCTCGTCGCGGTGGTCGGCCGGCGCCTGGTCCGGGCGGAGGAAGAACGAGAAGATCCGCACGTAGGGGGCGCCGAGGCGCTGCGCGACGGCGAGCGCCCGGTCGGCCCGCACCAGGTGGGCGTCGAAGTCGTCCTCGATGTTGATCTTGCCGATCGGTGAGCCGATCGACGAGACCGCGATCCCGTGCGCCGCCAGGATCCCGGCGACCTCCTCCACCTGCTCGTCGCTCAGGTCCAGCACGTTGGTGTCCCAGGCGCTGCGGAGCTCGATGTGCGTGATGCCGAGCTCGTCGAGCGTGGCGCACTGGGTCTCGAGGTCGGGGTCGATCTCGTCGGCGAAGCCGGACAGGGTCCACATGGTGTGTCGTCTCCTTCTTCGGGGTGCGGGGTCAGACCGCGCCGCGGTCGCCGAGCACGGCGTGGTCGAGCGCCGCCTTGCGGGCCTCGGACTCGTCGCGGACCTCGCGGAAGCGCTCGTCGGTGAGCGGGTAGGTGACGAACACGATCATGGCGAGCACCGCCGCCACGGCGGGCACGAGACCGAAGACCACCTTGATCGCCAGGAGGGCCGACCCCGGCTGGTCCGGGGTGGCGACCTCGGCCGTCGCCGAGACGTAGCCGCCCAGCGCCAGCGCCCACGCCGTCGCGGCCCCACCGATCGACTGGGTGACCTTGCGCGTGAAGGAGAAGATCGCGTACGTCGCGCCCTCCGACCGCACCCCGGTCTTCCACTCGCCGTACTCGACGGTGTCGGGCTCGAGGGCGAACATCATGGTGTTGATCAGGGAGAACCCGACGCCCTTGATGCCGAGGCAGACCAGCGCGAACCAGACCATGCCGTCGGGGGTCAGGAAGAGCCCGACACCGCCGATCACGGTCAGGACGCCCGCGTACTGGAACAGCGTCTTCTTGCCGAACCGGGCGATCAGCTTCGGGCAGAACGGCGTGATGAGGATCTGCACGCCGGTGCTGAGCAGGGCGACCTGGAACGCGAGGCCGGGGTCGCCGAGGATGTACGTCGCGTAGTAGAGCGTGGCGCCCGTGACCGTGTAGTAGCCCAGCAGGTAGAAGAAGCTCGCGCCGCACAGGATGGCGAGCGGGCGGTTCTGGCGCAGCGTCGCGAACGTCTCCTTCACGGTCACGGTGGCCGAGCGGCGGACGACCGTCTCGTGGCACCACAGGAACGTCAGGCCGAACGCGATCGAGCCGAGCAGCAGGAACAGCAGCGTGATGTTCGTGAAGATCGCCTGCGCCTGCTCGAGGTAGACGTCCGGGGGCAGGGTGTCCTTCTGCGCGCGCAGGTCCGAGATCTGCGGGGCGATGATGTAGCTGATCAGCACGCCGCCCGCCGCTGCCCCGAGGGTGCGGCTCGCGACGAGCTTCGCGCGCTGGTGGACCGACTGCGTCATGGCCGAGGCGAGCGAGCCGTACGGGATGTTCACGAGCGAGTACAGCAGCCCGAGGACGGCGTACGAGACGTACACGTACAGCAGCGTGGCGGCGTCCCCCAGTCCGGTCGGCACCCGGAACGTCAGGAAGCTCATGAACAGCAGCGGCACGGCGAAGAAGAGGATGAACGGGCGGAACTTGCCCCAGCGCGTCATCGTCCGGTCGACCGCGCGGCCGGCGAGCACGTCCGCGAAGGCGTCCCAGAGCCGGACGACGAAGAACATCGTCCCGACGGACGCCGCGGTCAGGCCGGCGACGTCGGTGTAGTAGTAGAGCAGGAACGTCGAACCGAGGGAGAACGCCAGGTTGCAGCCGAAGTCGCCGAGGCTGTAGCCGACCAACGCCCTCCATCTCAGCGGACGGCGGGCCGCCTCCTGCTGCTGGGCGATTGCTGTGGTCATCACTTTCTCTCCTCGTCGAAGGGACGCGCGGCCCGCACATCAGATCCTGGGGCGAGGGGGCGGGCAATCAGTTGCCGGTAGTTGCCGCCACGGTGCGGTCGGTACGGGTCCCTGGCTAGGTTGGCTCCCGTGGCAGAGAAGGTGGTCGTGCTCACCGGTCCGCCCGGCGCCGGCAAGTCGACGGTCGCGGCGCAGCTCGCACGGCGCTTCACCCGTGCGGTCCACCTGCACACCGACGACTTCTGGTCGGCGATCGTCAGCGGCGGCGTTCCGCCCTACGAGCCGTCGGCCCGCGCCCAGAACGAGACGGTGGTCGACGTCCTCGCGGGCGCGGCCTTCACCTACGCCGGCGGCGGCTTCGTGACCGTGGTCGACGGGGTCGTCGGGCCGTGGATGCTCGACCGCTTCCTGGCGGCGGCCCCGCCCGGACGGGACGTCCCGGTGGACTATGTCGTGCTCCGCCCGCAGCGGGAGGTCACGCTCGCGCGCGCGACCGCCCGGGGCCCGGGCGCGCTCGTGGAGGAGGGCCCGGTGCGGCAGATGTGGGACGCGTTCGCGGACCTCGGCGCGTTCGAGGCCCACGTGCTCGACACGTCCGGCGAGGACGCCGCGACGACGACGGAGCGCGTGGCCCGCGCAGTGGCGTCCGGGCGCTGCACGGTCCCGCGCCCGCGCGGCGCCCGACCGACGCCGCCGGTCGGATGACACGGTCCCCCGGCGCTCGTGGCGCCGGTGCAGCAGGTGGCAGGATCGAGCGCCGCCCGGGCAGGACCGGGCCCCGCCGGCCCGCGCCTGACCATCGCGATCCTGCTGTGGCAGCTCGCCGGCTACGGGCAGCGCGGCACGGCCCGCGGGATCTGGAAGAACAACTCGATGTTCCGCCTCCCGGTCGAGGCGCACGTCGCACCCGGCCACGGGATCACGACGACGTCGCCGGGGATGTCCTCCTGGTACGACTGGTCGCGGATCGCGCGCGTCCAGGAGACGCCGCGGGTCTTCGTGCTCCAGATCGACGAGAACCGCGGCGGCCCGTTCTTCGTGCTGGCCAAGCGCGGGCTCCCCTCGCCCCACGACCTCGCCGTGCTGCGCACCGTGCTGTCGGTCGAGGTCGGCTCGCGGTCGGGGACCGTCCTGCTGCTGACGTCCTGACCGACGGCTCGGCCCGAGGCTCCCCCGCTACCGTGGGCCGGTGATCATCTGGCTCAACGGCGGTTTCGGTGCCGGCAAGACGACGCTCGCCGCCGAGCTGCACGGACGGCTCCCGGGCTCGCTGGTGTACGACCCCGAGGACGTCGGCCTGATGCTGTGGAAGTGGCTGCCGCCCGGCGGCGACTTCCAGCACCTGCCGAGCTGGCGCGAGCTCGTCGTGGCGACGGCCGTGTCGCTGCGCCGGCACCACACGTCGACGCTCGTCGTCCCGATGTCGCTCGTCCGTGACGCCTACCGCGACGAGGTCCTGGGCGGCCTCGCGGACGCAGGCGAGGACGTGCTGCACGTCTTCCTCGAGGCCGACGCCGCGGTGCTGCGCGAGCGGCTCGACGCGCGGGCCCGTGCGCTGCACCCTGACAGCCCCGGGTGGGAGGAGGGGGCCGTCGCGCTCGGGCTGCCCCCGCTCGCGGAGGCCGTCGCCGCCGCGGGCCGCCAGCCGGCCGGGACGCTGCTGCTGCGCTCGGACCGGCTTACACCGGCGGAGCTGGCGGACGCGGTGCTGGCCCGGGTCGACGTGCGGGGGTCGCACGGAGCCGGGCCGGCGGCAGGGCGGCCCGGCCCACCGGCCGAGCGGCTCGGCGCACCGCCCGCCGGACGTGCCTGACGTGCGTCGCGCACCGGGTCGCAGCGGTCGTGCACTGACCTATCCCGAGGTCGGCGCCTCCCTCACGGGGGAGCTGCCCCCGGGGTACCGGCACCAGCGTCATCGCGTGCGGCTCGGGACCGGGCGCGCGCTGTTCGAGCGCTCGGCGGCCGCCGTGACGGGGTGGGAGCTGCACCGGCGCGCCGGCGTCCGACCGGCCCTCGGCACCCCGCCCGCGGTGGCCGGCTCGGACGTGGACCTCACGGCGGCGCTCGGCCCGCTCGCCCTGCGTATGTCCTGCCGGGTGGTCGCGGTCGTCGACGAGCCGGACCGCCGGGGGTTCGCCTACGGCACGCTGACCGGGCACCCTGAGCGCGGCGAGGAGGCGTTCGTCGTCCACCGCGACGCGGACGACGCCGTCTGGCTCGAGGTCGTCGCGTTCTCCCGCCCCGGGCGCTGGTACACCCGGCTCGGCGGACCGCTCGCCCGCGACGCGCAGCGCGCCGCGACCCGCCGCTACCTGCGTGCGCTCGTCGAGCTTCCCGCGGCGCCGCTCCCCTGACGTCGTCCGCGGCCCGTCACCCCGGTCGCCGCTCCTGGGCCCCGCTCCGTCCCGAGCGCCGCCACGCGTCCGGGGACATCCCGTGTGCCCGGCGGAAGACCCGGGCGAAGTACGCCGGGTCCGGGTAGCCGACCCGCGCCCCGACCGTGCCGACGAGCAGGTCGCTGCCCTCGAGCAGCCGCCGGGCCTCGGCCATCCGGTGCTCGACGAGCCACTGCTGGACCGTGCGACCGGTGCGCCGGCGGACCGCGGTCGTGACGTGCCCCGGGGTCAGCCCGACCTCGGCGGCGACGTCGCGCAGCGCGAGGGGCTCGGCGTAGCGGCGCGCGAGCACCTCGAAGACCGCCGCGAGCATCGGATCGTCCCAGCCGGCGCGGCCCGACGGGTCGTCGGCGAGGCGGGCGACGTCGACCAGCAGGAGCGTCAGGAGCGCGAGCGCCGCCTCCGTGGCCCCCTGCCGTCGCGCACCCGGCTCGTCGCGCAGCTCGGCCTCGAGGTCGGTGAACCGCCGGGCGAAGCGCGACCGGTCGGCCGGCGGCACGGTGAGCCGGCGGACCGTGGGCGACCCGGGACCGACGAACGGCAGCAGCAGCGGGTGGCTGCGCCACGAGCTCAGGGCGCCCGGGCTGCGGCCCTCGACCGCGTCGGGCGTGAAGAAGACGGCCCACGCCGCTGCGTCGCGGAAACCCTCGCGCCCCGCGCCGAGGACGAGGCCCGGCGGCACGACGAGCACCTCGCCCGCCCGCACCTCGTGCTCCGTCTCGCCGAGCCGCAGGCGGCCGCCGCCCTCCTCGACGTACGCGAGCACGAGGAAGTCGTGCGCGTGCTGGTGCACGCGGGTGGACGGGGCGACGTCGGCGCCCTGGAGGCGGAGCGTGCCGATCGGGGGACGACCCGGCCGGGTCACCCAGGAGTACACCGGGACACCGTCGGGCCGGTGCCGTCGCAGGCGCGTCGAGGCAACCTCGGAGGACGCGACGCCGTGCTGAGGAGACATCCGAACATCGTCCTACTCGAGCGTCCCGGAGTCACTGGCCCGGCCCTCGCGCGCGGTCCACGCTCGAGGTGCGGGCAGGTGCGCGGGCCCGCGGCGCCACCCCTCGACCCGCGCCGACCGGAGGAGACAGCGATGTCCGCACGAAGCACGACGGCCGAGCCGGGGCGCCCCGCGCCGCGCGCGTACCTCCCGCCGATGGGCCGGACGTGGCTGCTGCCCGTCTACGACCCGATGACCCGGCTCATGGGGGTCGAGCGGCTGCACCGGAGGCTGCTCGACCGGGCCGCCCTGCGTCCCGGCACGCGGGTGCTGGAGATCGGCTGCGGGACCGGCAACCTGCTGCTGCTCGCGCACCGGGTCACCCCGGGGGTCGTCACCTCAGGGATCGACCCGGACCGGGCCGCTCTCGCCCGGGCCGGGCGCAAGGCCCGCCGCCGCGGGGTCGACGTCCGGCTCGACCTCGGGTACGCCGACGCCCTGCCGCACCCGGACGCGAGCCTCGACGTCGTGCTCTCGTCGCTCATGCTCCACCACCTCCCGGAGGAGCAGAAGGCGCCGGCGTTCCGCGAGGTGCGCCGCGTGCTCCGCCCGGGCGGGCGGCTGCACCTGCTCGACATCGGCGGCGACCAGCACGGTCACGGGCTCCTCGGTCGTCGCGCGCACCGCGACGAGCACCTGCAGGGCAACCTCGACCCCGACGCGGTTCCGGCCCTGGTGCGCGGGTGCGGCTTCGACGTGGCACCGCCGACGCGGGTCGAGACCCGGCTGGGGTCGTTCCTGCTGGTGGACGCGGTGCGCTGACGCGGCCGCGCGGCGCACCGCCGCGTGGCGCACTGCGGCGCGGCGCGCCGCTGAGCCGCGCACTGCCGGGCGGCGCGCTACCCGGCGGCGGCCGGCTCCACGAGGTGCGGGCCGTCGTTGCGGACGTTGCCCACGGCCTTGCCGACCTCGCGCGGTTCGAGGTGCGGCTCGGGCAGCGCGGCGAGGATCGCGGCGACGTCGTCGAGGTCGGTCAGGTGCGGGTCGAGCCACGCGTCGACCTGGTCCGGGGTCACGAGGACCGGGCAGCGCTCGTGGATCTCCCCGAGCGTGTCGGTCGCGGCGCGGGTCGCGACGGTGGCGGTCCACAACCACTCGCCCTCGCGCTCGGGGTCCGGCCGCAGCTCGTAGAGGCCGGCGGCGGCGATCAGGTCACCGCCGGCGTGCAGGAAGAACGGGGTCTTGGTCCCGTCGGCGTTCTTGCGCCACTCGTAGAACCCGTCCATCGGGATCAGGCACCGCCGCTTCGCCGCGGCCCGCTTGAACGCGGGCTTCTCGGTGAGCGACTCGGAGCGCGCGTTGATCATGCGCGCCCCGACCTTGGTCACCTCGTCGTCCTTCGCCCACGCCGGCACCAGGCCCCACCGCACCCGCCGCAGCTGGCGGACGGGCTCGGCGTCCTCGGGGGCACCACGCGGGGTGCGCTCGAGCACGACGCGGATGTCCTGCTGCGGTGCGACGTTCCACGACGGCGGGGTCTCCTCGTCGACGATCTCCTGCACCGCGAGGGCGCCCGCGATGTCGGCGTCCCGGCGTGCGCTCGCATACCTCCCACACATGAAGCCCACCCTCCCGCAGCCTCGCCGCACCTGCGCGCCGAGGACGCCCGCACGCCACCGCGTGACGGACGCACGCGTGACCGGGGGCACCGTGGCCCCCGGTCACGCGTCCCTCAGCGGTCGAGCCAGGCCGACGTGAGCTGGTCGAGCCGGGAGTCCGCGCCGAGCTCCACGCCGTGCACGTCCGTGAGCGTCCCGACGACCGTCGTCAGCTCGTGGACCGGCACCTGCGCGTGGGTCGCGAGCAGCCGCTCCTGGACCTGCGCGACGACCTCGGTGCGGGCCGCCGGGTCGGCCACGGTGAGCTGCTCCTGCAGGAGCGCCTCGAGCTCGGGGTCGTCGACGCGGTAGTAGTTCGTCGCCGCCGAGGAGTACTGCGTCCGCAGCACGTCGCCGTCCGCGCGGCTGAGGTTGCCCCACGCCGCGTCGAACTGCCCGGCCTTGAGGCGTTCGGTGAACTCCGGCACCGTGCCGCTCCACAGGTTCACGCCGATGCCGACGTCCTTGAGCTGCTGCTGGATCAGCTCGAGCGACGTCTGGTTGGGCCCGAAGTTGGAGATCCAGACGACCTCGAGCTCGAGCGGCGCGCCGTCCTTCGCGAAGAGCCCGTCGCCCTCGCGCGCCCAGCCGGCGTCCTCGAGCACCTCGACGGCCGCGTCCGCATCCGTGGTGATGTCCTCGCTCAGGTCGACCGCGCCGGGCGTGGTGTGCGAGAGCACGCTCGTCGCGACGGCGAAGTCCTCGGTGAGCGCGGTGTCGCGCACCACGTCACGGTCGATCGCGAGCGAGACCGCCTCGCGCACCGCCGGGTCGGCGCCCAGCGTGCTCGCGCCGTTGAAGGACAGCCCGAAGACGATCCCCGGGTTGGCGCGCGTGACGAGCCCGAGCCCGGCGTCCCGCACCCCGGGGACGTCCGACGGCGCGATGCCGCCCGCCACGTCGACCTGCTCCGAGGTGAGGCTGCCCGTGCGGACGCCGGCCTCGGGCAGGACCTGGAACGTCACGCCCTCGAGGTGGGCCGCGCCGGTGTTCTCCCGGCCGTCCGGGCCCCACGCGTAGTCCTCGCGCGCGGTCAGCACCGTCTCGACGTCCTTGGCGTAGTGGTCGAGCACGAACGGCCCGGACGCGACGACGGCCTCGCCCGACGCGCGGTCGGCGAACGGCACCGCGAACGTCGCCTCCCCGAGGATGCCGAGCGTGACCGACGACGCGGCCTGCGGGAACGCCGCGTTGGGGCGGCTGAAGCGCACCTCCACGGTGTGCTCGTCGACCGCGACGGACTGGTCGTAGCCGGCGAGCAGCGGTGCGGCCTGGCTCAGCGCGCCCGCCGCGATCGCGTCGTCGAACGTGCTCTTGACGCTCTGGGCCGTCAGCGGGGTGCCGTCGGAGAACGTCACGTCGTCGCGCAACGTGAACGTGAACGACGTCGCGTCGGCGTTCGCGGTCCACCCCGTCGCGAGCCACGGGTGCAGCGTGCCGTCCGCGGGGTCCTGCCAGAGCAGCGAGTCGACGAGCTGACGCGTGACGTACCAGGTGTCGTTGCCCGAGCCGGTGCCGGACGGGTTGAGGGAGATGGGGTCGTTGCCGATCGCGAAGGTCAGCTCGCCGCCCGCGACGGGCTCACCGGACGAGCTCGGGGTCGTGGCCGGGTCGGCGGCCTGCGAGCCGCACGCCGCGAGCGCGAGGGCGAGCGCGGGGACGGCAAAGGCGGCGAGCACCCGGGGGCGGGTAGAGAAGGACGGTGCGTGCATCAGGGGGCTCCAACGGTGCGAGGGGTGGGGGTGGGGGTGGGGGTTCGGAGTTCGGGTCAGCGGCCCAACGCGGGGGGCACCGGGCCGCACGGACACGTCACGGGGCGCTCCCCACGGAGGCCGAGGCGGCGGCGGCCGCGGCGAGCGCGCGCCGGCCCGGGACCGCACCGAGCAGCTCGGCCGTGTACGGGTGCTCGGGTGCGGTGAGCACCCGCTCGACCGGCCCCTGCTCGACGGCCACGCCGCGCCGCATCACCACGACGTCGTGCGCGACCTGCCGCACGACCGCGAGGTCGTGGGAGATGAACAGGTAGCTGACCCCGAGCCGGGTCTGGAGGTCGGTCAGCAGGTCGAGGACCTGGGCCTGCACCGAGACGTCGAGCGCCGAGACGGGCTCGTCGAGCACCATCGCGGCGGGCTCGAGCGCGAGCGCCCGGGCGATCGCCACGCGCTGGCGCTGGCCGCCCGAGAGCTCCGCGGCGCGGCGGCCGAGGGCGGACGCGGGCAGCGCGACGAGGTCGAGCAGCTCGGCGGCGCGGTCCCGCCGGGTGCGCCGCGTGCCCTCGCGCGCGACCCGCAGCGGGTCCGTGACGAGCTGCTCGACCGACCAGCCCGGGTTCAGCGACGCGTACGGGTTCTGGTAGACGACCTGGACCCGGCGCCGGGCCTCGCGCAGCGCGCGGCCCCGGGCGCGCGTCACGTCGGCGCCGTCCACGAGCACCTGGCCGGACGTGGGATCGGCGAGGCGCACGGCGAGGCGCGCGGTCGTCGACTTCCCGGACCCTGACTCGCCGACGAGCGCGACGGTCTGGCCCGGCAGCACGCGGAAGCCGAGGCCGTCGACCGCCCGCAGCGTCCCGCCGCCCGCGGCGCGGGAGAGGGCGAAGTCCTTGACGAGGTCGCGGACCTCGAGGACCGGGACGGAGGCGGAGGTGGCGGTGTCCGACGCGGCCCGGGCCGGTCGGGCGTCGGTGCGGGACGACCCGACCGGCGGACCGTCGGCGGACGACGCGTCAGCGAGGCGCGCGTCGGCCGGTGCGGCCTCGCCCGGGGCGGGTCGCAGCGCGTGCGCGCGCGACGTCCGCAGGCTCGGCGCCGCGGCGAGCAGCGCCTGCGTGTACGGGTGCCGCGGCCGGCCCAGCACCTCGTCGGGCGTCCCCGCCTCGACGACGACCCCCTGCGACATCACGACGATCTGCTGGGCACGGTCGGCCGCGACGCCGAGGTCGTGCGTGACGAGCAGCACGCCGGTCCCCGTCTCGGTCGTGACGTGCTCGAGGTGGTCGAGGATCTGGCGCTGCACGGTCACGTCGAGCGCGCTCGTCGGCTCGTCGGCGACGAGGAGACCGGGGCCGGCGACCATCGCGATCGCGATGAGCACCCGCTGCCGCATCCCGCCCGAGAGCTCGTGCGGGTACTGCTGCGCGCGCACCTCGGGGTCCGGAAGGCCGGCGCGGCGCAGGGCCTCGACCGCCTCGACGCGCGCGGTGCGGCGGTCGGCGAGCCCGTGCACGCGCAGCACCTCGGCGACCTGCTCGCCCACGCGCACGACCGGGTTGAGCGAGACCGTCGGGTCCTGCGGGACGAAGCCCACGCGGAGCCCCCGCAGCGCACGCAGCTCGCGGCGCGGTGCCGTGAGCAGGTCCCGGCCGTCGAGCTCGACACGGCCCGCGGTGACGTGCGCCGCAGGTGCGAGCAGCCCCACGACCGCGTGCGCGGTGGTCGACTTCCCCGAGCCGGACTCGCCGACGAGCGCGACGGTCTGGCCCGCCTCGACCGTGAGCGAGACGCCCCGGACGGCGTGCACGGGGCCCCGGCGCGTCCGGTACTCGACCGCGAGGTCGACGACGCGCAGCAGCGGCGGGCTCACCGGGGCGGACGCCTGGCCGCTCACCGGTGCGCCCCGAACCGTGCGTCGAGCGCGCGCGAGAGCGTGTTCGCCGACAGGACGCTGAGCGCGATCGTCAGGCCCGGGAGCGTCGTCAGCCACCACGCGGTGCGCAGGTAGTCGCGCCCGCCCGCGACGAGCGCACCCCACTCGGGCGCCGGCGGCGGCTCCCCGAAGCCGAGGAAGCTGAGCGCGGAGATCGCGAGCACCGCTCCCCCGAGCTCGAGCGCCGCGAGCGCGACGACCGGTCCGGACGCGTTCGGCAGCACGTGCCGCAGCAGCACCCCGGCCGGGCGCGCGCCGTAGGAGTACGCCGCCTCGACGTACGCGGAGCCGCGCACGCGCAGCACCTCGGAGCGCATCACCCGGGCGATCGACGCGACGCTCGCGAGCCCGACGGCGATCGCGACGTTGACCGTCCCGAACCCGAGCGCCGCGACGACCGAGAGCGACAGCAGCAGGCTCGGGATCGCGAGCAGGACGTCGACCCCGCGCATGAGCACGTCGTCGACGACGCGGCCGGCGGTCCCCGCGACGAGCCCGAGCAGCGAGCCGAGCACGAGCGCCAGCGCGACGGCGACGACCGCGCCGCGCAGCGTCAGCCCGGTGCCGTGCACGACGCGGGTGAACAGGTCGCGGCCGAGCTGGTCGGTGCCGAACCAGTGCGCGCCGGACGGGCCCGTGAGCTTCTCGGCCGGGACGCCGTCGAGCGGGTCCCCCGGGGCGAGCACCGCGGGAGCGAACGCCGCGACGGCGAGGACGACGAGCCAGAGCACCGCGAGCACGAGGCCCGGGCGGCGCAGGGGCGCCAGCGACGCTGCGCCCAGGGGCACGACGAGCGCGCGGAGCGCCCGGCGGGCGCGGGTGGCTGCGGTCTGGGTGGACTCGGTCCGGTCGGACGCGGACTGGCCGGGCACGGCGGCACCGGACGCTGTCGGGTCGGACGCGGCGAGGCCCGGCACTCTCGGGTCCGCCGGGCTCGGGTCGGCGGCGGCGGCCGTCGCGTCGGCGGCGACGGGTGCCCCCGGCGGGCGGGTCTGGGTCCAGGTCATGGCGGTCACGCTCCTGCGGGTGCGGCGGAGAGGAGCTCGGCCGGTCGGTCGGGGGCGGGCACGCGGGCCGCGCGGCGCGCGGTCGTAGGCAGCCGGGGGTCGAGGACCGGGTGGACGAGGTCGACGACGAGGTTGACGGCGACGAAGACGACCGCGGCGAGCAGCACGATGCCCTGCACCACGGGGAGGTCCTGCGCACCGACCGACGTCGCGGTGAGCCGCCCGAGCCCGGCGCGCGAGAACACGGTCTCGGTCACGACGGCGCCCGAGAGCAGCCCGCCGACGACGAGCCCGGTCATGGTCAGCGCGGGCAGCGCGGCGTTGCGCAGCACGTGCCCGAGGTGCACGCGCGTCGGTCCGGCGCCCTTGGCCCACGCGGTGTCGACGAACGGCTCGCGCAGCGTCCGGCGCAGGCTCGCGGACAGCACCTGGGCGACGACGGCACCGGTCGGTAGCGCGAGCGTCAGCGCCGGCAGCACGAGCGAGGCCGGTCCCTTCTGCCCCACGGCCGGGAACAGGGGGAACGTGAACGAGAAGAGCTGCACGAGCGCGAGCCCGAACCAGAACGACGGGACCGCGACGCCGAGGGGCGGCAGGGCGAGCAGCAGACCCGCGAGCACGCGGTGGCGGGTCGCGTGCGCCCCGACGGCCAGCCCGCCGCCGACGACGAGCGCGACGAGGAGCCCCGCGGCGGCGATCTGGACGGTCGGCCCGACGGCCTCGCCGAGCAGCTCGGTGACCGGCCGCCCGGTCGCGACCGACCGCCCGAGGTCGCCGGTCAGCACCTGCCCGAGGCGGTGCACGTACTGGGCGGGCAGCGGTCGGTCGAAGCCGTACTCGGCGCGCACCGCGTCGAGCTGCTCCGGTGTGACGTCCGAGCTGTCGCCGCCGACGAGCGCCGAGACGGGGTCGCCCGGCAGCGCGAAGAGCACGAGGAACGACACGGTGTAGGCGGCCCACAGCACGCCGAGCGCCTGCGCGACGCGCACGGCGAGGTACCGCGTCACCGGTCGGCCCGGGGGACGCGGGCGCCCGAGGTCGGGCGCGGGTGGGCAGGACGCGAGGACATGAGGGCTCCCTGGGTGCAGGCGGGGACGGCCGGGCCGGGTGCGCGCGAGCGGCGCGGGGCGCGCGGGGTCGCGCGCCGACGTCAGGACGTCAGCGACAACAGGGGGCGGCGTGGTGGACGACGGGTCGACGCGTCGCGTCGTGCAGTGCCCGCATGCCACGCCTCCCGCTCGTGCCCGGCCGCAGCCGGGGACCGTGCTTGCGCCGGAGGGACCGGCGCCGGGTCGTCACCTGGAGCACCCCGCCGCACGGAGGGTTGCTGTCCGGCAAGCCAGGGCTCGTGAACCGGATCTCGTGACCGGGGAGAGAAATACCAGGCCGGCGCCCCGGCGCTATGGCTTCGGCCGAACTTCTCACCCAATGAGACGCGGCACGCGCCATCTCGCGTGCCGCGACGGCGCGCCGCGCCGCTCGTCTCACTCAGTGAGAACTTCCGCACGACCCGCTGGCTTGCCGCGAACGGGTTGCTATACCTCCGCCGAGGTCACGAGCACCAGCACGCAGGCCCGGCTCGCTGGTCGGCAACCCCCAGTCACGGCGGGGTGCCCCGGGACAGACCTGGCTCACCCCGCGGGGCAGAGCAAGCGTGATCCACCGAACGAGGAGCCCCCGATGTGCCTGACGTCCCCGACCCCGCCGGCCGCTCACCCGCTCGTGGCGGTCGCTCCGTGAGCGGGCGCTCGCTCGACCAGCTCGAGCGCCTGCTCGTGCAGCAGGACGAGCCGCAGCTCTCGCCCGAGCAGTACAAGGCCGTGTTCCGCCGGCACCCCGCCGGCGTCGCCGTGATCGCCTTCCAGGGCCCCGCCGGGCCGGTGGGCTTCACCGCGACGTCGGTGATCTCGGTCTCGGCCGCGCCGCCGCTGCTCGCGTTCTCCCTCGCCTCGACGTCGTCCTCGTGGCCCGCCCTGCGCGACGCCACGACTCTCGCCGTGAGCTTCCTCTCGGACGCCCAGGACGACGTGTCCGCGCGGTTCGCGACGAGCGGGGTCGACCGGTTCGCCGACGGCGGCTGGCGCGCGCTCGCGACCGGCGAGCCGGTGATCGACGGCGCGGTCTCCTGGGTCCGTGGGCGCGTGCTCCAGCGGACCCCGGTCGGCGACAGCTACCTCGTCGCGCTGCGGGCGCTCGAGCACGGGACGGACGCCGACGCGTCGGCGCTCGTCTACCACGACCGCGCGTACCACCGGCTCGGGGACCACACCGCGATCTGAGCCCCGCACCGGCCCTGCCCGCGTTTCCCGTCCGGGACGAGGGCAGGGCCGACGCGTGCGCCCGCGCCCCGGCCGGCCCGGCTCTCGCGCTGGCGGGGACGACGACGCCGGGTGCCGCCCGAGGACGGCACCCGGCGTCGTCGACGTGCCGGCCGCCCGCCTCAGGCGGCCCCGACGGGCGTGCGGGTCACGGCGGTGAAGCCCGCCGCGCGCCGGTCGTCGCGCTCGGTCCACAGGTCGGTCGACACCTCGGCCTGCACGACCGGGACGACCTCCTCGGCGAAGCGCCGCAGGACGTCCTCCTGGTGGTGGGGCTCCAGGAGGTGGTTGATCGACACCGACTGCAGGTCGTGCCCGAAGCTCGCGTGGTAGTCGAGGATCTTCTCGACGACGCGCTCGGGCGACCCGACGAGCGCGGGCCCCCGCTCGACGGCCTCCTCGATCGTGCGGAAGCTCGTGACCTTCCCGACGGCCCCGGGCTCGTGCCGGCGCAGGTCGGCACGCGCGACCATGCCCTCGTAGATCGGGCGGAACTGCTCGATGGCCTGCTCGGTCGTGTCGGCGAGGAACAGCCCGCCCGAGCCCGAGCCGACGTACGCGTGCGCGGGGTCGTGGCCGCGCGCGGCGTACTGCTCGCGGTACCGGTCGATGAGCACGCCGTAGTTCTCGCGCGGCTGGAGGGCGTTCGCGCTCACGATCGGGTCGCCCCACCGCGCCGCGAGGTCCACGGCGAACTGCGACGTCGCCGAGCCGTGCCAGATCCGGAACGGACCGGCGAACGGCCGCGGGAGCGTCGTCGCGCGCTCGAGGTCGGGGCGGTGGCGCCCGGACCAGCTGACCTCCTCCTGGCTCAGCAGCAGGCGCAGGAGCTCGTAGTTCTCCTCGAGGTACTCGTACTGCTTGGTGATGTCGAGGCCGAGCAACGGGTACTGGAGCGTCTCGTTGCCCTTGCCGATGACGATCTCGAGGCGTCCCCGGCTGAGCTGGTCGACGGTCGCGAGGTCCTCCGCGACGCGCACGGGGTCGAGGAGCGAGAGCACCGTGACGCCGGTGCTGAGCAGGATCCGCGACGTCCGGGCGGCGATCGCGCCGAGGATCACGGTCGGCGCCGAGGACAGCACGTCGCCCGCGTGCCGCTCGCCGACGGCGAACGAGTCGAGCCCGACCTCCTCGGCGAGCACGGCGGTCTCGACGACGCGCGCGAGGCGGTCCGCGGGCGGCACCGCCTCGCCGGTCACGGGGTGCGGGGGGTTGAAGACGATGTCGAGCAGCTGGAAACGCACGGGGCCTCCTTCGCCGGCGGCCGGGTCAGCGGGTCGCCGACGCGAGCACGCCGTCGTCGGACCCGTCGGTGCGGCCGGCGGGCTCGCCGTCGGCGTCGCCGGCAGCGCCGTCGTCGGAGGTCCGCGGGTCCGGGGTGGCCGCGGCCGCGGCGGCGTCCCGGGCGGCGACCCCCTCGCGCACGAGCGGGATGACGTGCGCGCCGAAGTCGGCGGCGTCGTCGAGCAGGTCGTAGCCGCGCGCCGAGATCACGCGCACGCCCAGGTCGTAGTAGGCGAGCAGCGCCTGCGCGACGGTCTCGGGCGTCCCGACGAGCGCGTTGGAGTTGCCGGCTCCCCCGGTGACCCGCGCGGTCGCCGTCCACAGCGCGGTGTCGAACCGGTCGCCCTGCGCGGCGATCTCGAGGAGCCGCTGCGACCCGGCGTTCTCGGGCGCGGCGCCGGGCGTCCGCCGGCCGGGCAGACCGCCGCTGTCGAGGCGCGCCTCGATGCGGCCGAGGATCTGCTCCGCCTTCTCCCACGCCTGCTCCTCGGTCGGCGCGATGATCGGCCGGAACGCCGCGTGGATGCGCGGCGGGGTCGCGCGGCCCGCGGCGGCGGACTCCCGGTGGATGCGCGCGATCTGCTCAGCCGTGCGGTCGAGCGGCTCGCCCCAGACCGCGAAGATGTCCGCCTCCGCGGCGCCGACCCGGTAGGCCGCGTCCGACGATCCGCCGAACGAGATCGTCGGCGTGCGGCCATCGAACGGGGTGACGTCGAGCGCGAAGTCGCGGAACGTGTAGAACTCGCCGTCGTGGTCGAACGGCTCGCGGCTCGCCCACGCCTTCTTCACGACCCGGATGTACTCGCGGGTGCGGGCGTACCGCTCGTCCTTGGTGAGCGTGTCGCCCTCGCGCTGCTGCTCGTGGTCGGAGCCGCCGGTGATGAAGTGCACCGAGAACCGGCCGTGCGAGAGCTGGTCGAGCGTCGCGAACGACTTGGCGGCGTACGTGGGGTAGGAGACGTTCGGGCGGTGCGCGAGCAGCAGCTCGATCGACTCGGTCCGGGCCGCGACGTAGGCCGCGAGCGCGGCGGGCTCCGGTCCGCTGGACCCGTAGGCGAAGAGCACGCGGGTCCAGCCGTTGTCCTCGTGCGCGCGCACGAGGCGCTCGAGGTAGTCGGTGTCGAAGGGTGCGGTCGTGCGGGCGGCGGCCTCGGAGGCGTCGCTGGTCGTGGCGATGCCGAGGAACTCGACGGGCATGGGGGTCTCCTGACGGGTCGGGCGGGGACGGGCGGGGATGCGGGCTGGAGGGTTGGGGCGTGGGGGGTGTGCGGGACGGTCGGGGCTCAGCGCGCGAACGCGTCCGCGACCGCGGGCGCACCGGCCGAGAGCCCCCACGCACCCGCGAGCAGCTCGAAGGACCGCACGGTGTCGCGCTTGTCGTGCGTGACGGTGGTGACGAGCAGCTCGTCGGCGCCGGTGACGCGCTGGAGCGTGTCGAGCCGCTCGACGACGGTGTCCGGGCCGCCGACGACGCGCGTGTCGACCCGGTCCCGCACGAGCGCGCGCGTCGCGTCGTCGAGCTCGTGCCACGGCGCCGTCGTGCCCGGGCGCGGGTAGGCGACCGCCCCGGAGCCGCTCGTGCGGATCGAGCGCACCCAGGCCGGGAACGGCTCCGCGAGCCGCTGCGCGTGCGCGTCGTCGGCCGCCACGAGCACGTCGGCGGAGACGAGGACGTACGGCGCGGGGAGCACCCCGGGCCGGAACGCCGCCCGGTACGCCGCGACGGTCTCGAGCGTCGAGGACGGGCTCACGTGGTAGTTGGCGGCGAGCGGCAGCCCGAGCTCGCCCGCGACGCGCGCGCTCTCCCCGGGGCTCGATGCGAGGACCCACAGGTCGAACGCGGCACCCTCGGCGGGCGGGCTCACGTAGGGGGTGCCGTCGGCGTCGCGGTACGTCCCGGCGCGCAGCCCGAGCACGAGCTCGAGCTCGTCGCGCAGCGAGGCGGGCGCCCGGCTCGCGCCGATCACGCGCTTCTGCGCGAGGAGGCGCTCGCGGAACGCGGAGTCGTTCAGGTCGACCGGCGGCGGCGCGGGGACGGGCAGGCCGTCGACGACGCGCGCCTCGACGGGCGGACGCGGCGGCGGGGGCGGCGCGGTGCCGTCCGCGGGCGGCGGGCTGAACGCGCGCCCGACGCCGAGGTCGACCCGTCCCGGGTGCAGCGCGGCGACGGAGCCGAACTGCTCGGCCGCGACGAGCGGGCTGGTGGTGCTGAGCAGGATGGCGCCCGAGCCGACGCGCAGCCGACGTGTGCGGTCCGCGGCGAGCGCGGCCAGCACCGCGGGGGCGGCGGACGCGACGCCCGGCGCCAGGTGGTGCTCGGCGAACCAGAGCCGGTGGTAGCCGAGCGCGTCCGCGGCGACCGCGAGGTCGATGCTCGCGCGGATCGCGTGCTGGCCGGTCGAGCCCTCGCTCACGGTCGCGAGGTCGAGGATCGACAGCGGCACCCGCCGCGCGCCGGACGACGTGCGGGTGCCCCCCGGTGCACCGGCGGGTGCGGCCGTGGGTGCCGTCGGGGTGGCCGTGGGTGCCGTCGGGGCGGCGGTCGTGCTGGTCATCGGTGGTCCTGTCGTCGCTGGTGCAGGGGTGCGCGGGCCGCGGCGCGCGGGCGCCGGCCGCTGGGGGGTGCGCCGCGGGCACCCGGTGGGCGGGTCACGTGCGCGCCGCCGCTGCGGGCTGCCCGGCCGGTGCGGGTCCCGCGGCGAGCCGCCCGAGCGCGAAGCGGGCCGGCGCTGCTCCGGGTGCCGAGCCCGGGTCCTCGCTCGCGAGGTCGGCGAGGACGCGGCCGACCGCGGGTGCGAACTTGAACCCGTGCCCCGAGAACCCCGCGGCGACCACGACGCGCCCGCGGCGGTCGAGCACGAAGTCGTGGTCCGGGGTCGTGGTGTACGTGCAGGAGATCGGGTCGAGCCGCTCGGGGTCGGCCCCGGGGACCCACCGCCGCACGTACTCCTGCAGCTGCGCGAGCTGCCGCGGCTCGGGGGTGAACGTCCGTCGGTCGGGGTCGGTCACCGGGCCGACGCCGTGGAAGCCGACCTTGACGCCGTCCTGCGGGCTGACGAGCCCGTAGGTCCCGCTCGGCCACGCGTGCGGGAGGGCGGGCTGGTGCGTGAACACCGGCCACGACGCGGCGTCGGCCGCGTCGGGTCGCAGCCCGAAGTGCGCGGGCTGCTCCTGCGTGACGACGAGCGGCGGCAGCCCGCCCGTGACGGCACCGGGCGCGAGCGCGGACGTCCACGCCCCGGCCGCGAGGACCACCGACCGGGCCCGCAGCACCCCGTCGGCGGTGTGCACGTCGACGCCGTCCCCGTGCTCCTCGACGCGGTGCACCGGGGTGCGGTGGCGGGCCACCGCACCCCGGGCCGTCGCCGCGCCGAGGAGCGCCGCGACGGCCCGGTCGGCGTGCAGCCGGCCGGCGGTCGCGGGCTCGTGCAGCACGTCGCCCTCGAACCGCAGGCCCGGCCAGCGCTCGGCCGCCTCGGCCGCGGGGACCCACGCGTGCGGCACGCCGCGGGCGGTGAACGCGTCGGCCACCGCCCGCAGCTCCGGTCCGCCCTGGCTCACGCCGCCCGTGAGAGTCAGCACCTCGCCGGGGACGCCGGCCTCGTCCTCGAGCTCGCGCCAGAGGCCGAGAGCCTCCCGCGCGAGGTCGAGGTACTCGGCGGCCGCGTACGTCGTGCGGTAGATGCGCGACGTGCCGTGCGACGCCCCGCGGGCGTGGCCCGGCTCGAAGCGCTCGACGAGCACGACCTCGCGACCGCGGCGGGCGAGCTGCCACGCGGCCGCGGCGCCCATCACGCCGCCGCCGACGACCACGTGGTCGACGCGGGTCGTCATCGCGCCGCCCGTCCGCTGAGGCCGGCGCCGGAGCCCGCGCCCGCGGCGAGGACCGCCGCACCCCGCCGCGAGGTCGCGCCCGCCCGGGTCATGACGTCTTCGGCAGGCCGGCCGGGTTGGTCTCCGACGTCGCGATGGCCTCGCCCTCGAGACCCCAGCGCTCGAGGACCTCGGTGTAGGTGCCGTCCTCGATCGCGTGGTTGAGCGCCGCGGTGAACGCGGGCGCCAGGTCGTTGCCCTTGAGCGTCGCGGCGGCGATCTGCGCGGTCGCGGGCCAGCCGCCGTTGAGCGTGCCGACCACCGTGAAGTCCTGCGGCGAGACCTTCGCCTTGTACGCCGCGGTGGCGTTCGGGCCGAACGACACGTCGATGCGCCCGCTCTGCAGCGCGAGGATCGTGTCGCCGTCGTTCTCGAAGTACTCGATCGTCGCCGGGTCGAGGCCCGCGGCCTGGTTCTCCTCGTCCCACGCGAGCAGGATCTTCTCCTGGTTGGTGCCCGAGCCGACGGCGACCGTCAGGCCGGCGACGTCCGCCGGCTCGTCGATCTCGGTGATCTCCTCGTTGCCGGTCTTGACGAGCCAGCCGAGCTCGTCGGTGCGGTAGGACGAGAAGTCGTACAGCTCCTTGCGCTCCTCGGTCACGGTCACGTTGGAGATGACCGCGTCGACGTCGCCCGACTGCAGGGCGAGCGGCCAGTCGGCCCACGCCTTGACCTCGAGCTCGAGCTCCTTGCCGAGCGCGTCCGCGACGAGCTGGGCGATGTCGGTCTCGTTGCCGATCGGCGTCTTCTCGTCGTCGGCGAGGAACGCGAGCGGCGCGACGTACGCACTGACCGCGACCGTGAGGGTCTCGGTGTCGCGGTACGCCGCGGGCAGCAGCGCGGTCGCCTCGGCGGACTCGGTCGTGCGGATGCGGTCCTGCTCGGGGCTCGTGTCGACCTCGAGGCCTGCCGCCTCGGCCGCGGCCTCCAGGTCGCTGCCTGCCTCGGCGTCGGCCTCGGCGCCCGACGCGCACGCCGCGAGCAGGGCGACGAGCGGGAGCGTGAGCGCGGCGGCGGCGAGCCGCGTGCGGCGGGCCGGGGTGGTGCGGGTCATGGCAGTGCCTTCCGTGGGGGTGGGGTGACGCGGGGGGTGCGTCGGGCGGTGCGGGGGTGGAGTGTCGGCGGCGCGGGTCAGAGGACCTTGTCGAGGAACGCGCGCGTACGGGGGTGCGTCGGGGCGTCGAGCACCTGCGCGGGCGGGCCCTGCTCGACGACGCGGCCGGCGTCCATGAACACGACGTGGTCGGCGATCCCGCGCGCGAAGCCGATCTCGTGCGTGACGACGAGCATCGTCGTGCCGGTGCGCGCGAGGTCCGCGATGACGTCGAGGACCTCGCCGACGAGCTCGGGGTCCAGCGCGGAGGTCGGTTCGTCGAAGAGCAGCACGCGGGGCCGGGTCGCGAGCGCCCGGGCGATCGCGACGCGCTGCTGCTGACCGCCCGAGAGCTGGCGCGGGCGGGCGTCGGCCTTGTCGGCGAGCCCGACGCGGGCGAGCAGGGCGCGCGCCTCGACCTCGACCTCGGCGCGCGGGCGGCCCTGCGCGGAGACGGGCGCCTCGACGAGGTTCTCGAGCACCGTGAGGTGCGGGAAGAGGTTGAACGACTGGAACACGAAGCCGATGCCCGTGCGCTGGCGCAGGACGTCCTTCTCCTTGAGCTCGCGCAGCGCGTCGCCCCGGCGCCGGTAGCCGATGATGTCGCCGTCGATCGCCACGAACCCGCGGTCGACGCGCTCGAGGTGGTTGATCACGCGCAGCAGGGTCGACTTGCCTGAGCCCGACGGGCCCAGGACGACGGTCACGGTGCCCGGCGCGAGGTCGAGGTCGATGCCCGCGAGCACCTCGAGCGTGCCGTAGCTCTTGTGCACGTCGTGGACCTCGATGCGCCCGACGCCGGTGCGGGTCGCGGGCAGGGCGGGTGCGGCGGTCATCCGTGGTCTCCGTGCGTCGGTGCGGTCGGGGTGGTGCGCGTGAGGTGGCCACGGGTGCCGGTGCCCCGGGCGAACCCGGGCGGGACGCTCGCCGGCACCGGGCGGCCGGTCGCGCGGGCGCCGAGCACCGCGAACGTCCAGCGCACGCGCTGCAGCGGCGTCGGGGGCAGGGTCCGCAGCGCGCCGCGGGCGTAGTACCGCTCGAGGTAGAACTGCGCGACCGTCAGCACCGTCGTGAGCACGAGGTACCAGATCGCCGCGACGAGCAGCAGCGGGACGACGCGCTGGTTGCGGCCGTAGATGACGCCGACGGTGTAGAACAGCTCCCCGTACGCGAGCACGTAGACCACCGAGGTGCCCTTGACCAGGCCGATGATCTCGTTGATCGAGGTCGGCACCACCGTGCGCATGGCCTGCGGGAGCACGATGCGCCACTGCTGGCGCGCCCGCGGGATGCCGAGCGACGCCGCGGCCTCGTGCTGGCCCTGGTCGACGCCGAGGATCCCCGCGCGGACGATCTCGGCCGAGTACGCCGCCTGGGAGAGCCCGAGCCCGAGCACCGCAGCGCCGAACTTGTCGATCACGTCGAGCGTCCCGACCTCGGCGAACGCCGGCCCGAACGGGATGCCGAACGACAGCGTCGGGTACAGGTAGGCCAGGTTGTACCAGAGCAGCAGCTGCAGGATCAGCGGCACCGAGCGGAACACCCAGACGTAGGACCACGCGACCGACTGCAGGAGCGGCGAGCGCGAGAGCCGCATGAGGGCGAGGACCGTGCCGAGCCCGAAGCCGACGACCGCCGCGGCGGCCGTGAGGCGCACGGTCCCCCACAGCCCGCCGAGCACCGACGGCCACGTGAGGTACTGCGCGACGACGTCCCACTCCCAGTGCTCGTTCGTCACGAGCGAGCTCACGACCATCGCGACGAGCACGGCGACGACGGCGGTGGCGACCCACCGCGCGGGGTGCCGGGCGGGCACGACGCGCAGGTCCGCGAACGACGTCGCCCCCGGTGCGGCCGCGCGCGCCCGACCGACGGCCGCGCCGCCCGTCGGGGGCGCGGCGTCGCCTGCCTGCGCCGGTCCGTCGGGGCGCAGCGGGGGCGGCGGCGCGAGCTGGCGCGACTCGTCCTGGGGCAGCGAGACGGTGCTCATGAGGTGACTCCCAGCCACTTCTCGAAGGGCAACGGTCCGGCCGGCTGGACGGCCGGGTCGAACAGGGGCGTGTAGCCGGTGTGCAGGTACAGCGCGGCGGCCTCGGGCTGCCGCGGTCCTGTCGTGAGGTAGACCCGCGCGTAACCGGCGCGCGCGGCACGCTCCTCGAGCTCGGCGAGGACGACGCGCGCGAGCCCCCGGCGGCGGTGCGCGCTCGCGGTCCAGATGCGCTTGAGCTCGGCCGTCGCGACCACGGGCGTGGCGTCCGCCGCGCGGGCGTCCGCCCGGGCCAGCCGGCCGGCGTCCCCGAGCTCGGGCTCGACGCGGCGGCGGAACGCGCCGCCGGCGACCGGGAGTCCGTCCTCGAGCACGAGGACGAGCTCGCCGTCCGGCGCCGCGAACTCGTGCGCCGGGTAGCGGGCCATCTCGGCGCGCAGCGCGTCGACCCCGAAGTGCTCGGCGTACCGCGTCGCGTACTCGTGCGCGAGCTCGTCGAGGAGGGGGCGCACGAGCGGGTCGTCGAGGAGCACCGACCGCACCTCGCGCACCGCTCCGGCGCTCGCCCCGCCGGTCGCCCCGGTGGGCCGGCCGGCTGCCGGTTCGCCGGGGACGCGCGCCGGGCGGGTCGTGGTCGCGGTCACCGGGCGGCCTCGGCGTGCGCGGCGCCCACGGCCCCGGCGACCACCCGGTGCGGCGCACGCTCCCCGACCTCGACCGCGTACGGCACGTGGTTGCCGGCGACGGGCGCCGGGCACGTGCCGTGGTCGCTGAACGCGAACGGCAGGTTGAGCAGCCGGTTCAGGTCGAGCCGCACGGTGGTCGCCGCGTCGGCCGGGCGCTCGACGTGCAGCACGCGCCACGGCGCGGTGCCGGGCGCCTCGTCGGTGAGCAGCAGCGTCGCGTCGGTGCCGCCGGGCGCGCCCGTGAGCCGCAGGGTCGTCACGGTGCCGCCGCGCACGAGGTCCACCTCGCCGACGAGCGTCACGTGGTGCACGAGCCGCGGCTGCGCGGCGCCGACGGTCACCGGCTGCGGCTCGTCGTACCAGCGCACGGGGGCGTCGAGGATCCAGGAGGCGTCGTACGGGAACGTCGCGACGCCGTCGAAGCCGAGCCGCGCGGGCGCCCAGGCGTCCCGCAGCCGCAGCGCGTCGCGCCCCGTCCGGCGCACGAGCTCGACCGCGACCTCGGCGGGCTCGCCCCGCGGGTCGTCGGCCGCGCGGCCGGCCGGGCGGAAGCGCGCGACGACCTGCGAGCCCCCCTCCTGGACCGCGAAGTCGGCGGTCCCGTCGAGCGCGTCGGCGGCGCCCGTCAGGACCAGCCCGTCCGCGCGCTGCGCGAGCAGGTGCACGTGGCCGGCCGGGTCGGTCCACCACGTGCCGGGGACCCCCTCGACGGCCGACGGCCGCGACGCGAGCCAGCGCAGGGCGACCGGGGTCAGCCAGCCGTGCGGCTCCGCGAGCGCCCGCTCGCGCTCAGCACGCCACCGGGTCCACGCGAGCGGGGCGCCGGGGCGCGGGTCGTCGGGGTCGGGGGGCGTGCCCGTCGTCGTGCCGGGTCGCGTCGTGGTGCTCGTCATGGGAGGTCCTCTCGGGGTGCGGTGGTGGTCAGCCGACGAGCGCCGCGGCGGCGCGCTCCGGGTCGGTCGCGCGCGGGCGGGTCGTGGCCGGGCGGGCGAGGCCGAGGTGGTCGCGCAGCGTCGGGCCGGCGTACTCGGTGCGGAACGAGCCGCGCTCCTGCAGCAGCGGGACGACCCGGTCGAGCACGTCGTCGAGCCCGCCGGGCGTCAGGTGCGGCACGAGGATGAAGCCGTCGCTCGCGTCGGCCTGCACGAAGCGGTCGAGCTCGTCCGCCACGTGCTGCGCGGTCCCGACGAACGACCCGCGCGACGTGACCTCGATGACGAGCTCGCGGATGGACCAGCCGTTCGCCGCCGCCCGCGCGCGCCACTCGGCCACGACGGGGCGGGGGTCCTTGACGTGCCGGACCCGCCCCCGCGTGATGCCGTCGGCCTGCGGGTCCGGCTCGACGTCCGGCAGCGGGCCCTCGGGGTCGTACGCGGTGAGGTCCGTGCCCCAGACCTGCTCGAGGAAGGCGATCGCGGTCGGCCCCGGCACCTGCTGGAGCCGGATCTCCCGCGCGCGCTCGCGGGCCTCGGCGTCGGTGTCCCCGAGCACGACGGTCGTCGCGGGCAGGATCTTGAGGGAACCCGCGGGGCGTCCCGCGGCCTCGAGGCGCGTGGCGACGTCCCGGTAGAACGCCTGTCCCGCCTCGAACGTCGAGTGCATCGAGAAGATGACGTCGGCGGTCCGGGCCGCGAAGTCCCGGCCCTCGGGCGAGTCGCCCGCCTGGAACAGCACCGGGTGGCCCTGCGGCCCGCGCGGCGTCGTGAACTCTCCGCGCACGTCGAAGTGGCGCCCGTGGTGCTCGACGGGGTGCACCGCGCCCGGGCGCAGGAACACGCCGGCCTCGGTGTCCGCGACCACCGCGTCGTCGTCCCACGAGTCCCACAGGGCCCGCGCGACCTCGACGAGCTCCGCGGCACGCTCGTAGCGCTCGGCGTAGGGCAGGAACCCGCCGCGCCGGAAGTTGGCGCCCGTGAACGCGTCCGGCGACGTCACGAGGTTCCACGCCGCACGGCCGCCCGAGAGGATGTCGAGCGTGGCGAACTGCCGCGCGAGCTCCCACGGCTCGTTGAAGGTCGTGCTGATCGTCCCCGCGAGCCCGAGCCGCTCGGTCACCGCCGCGAGCGCGGCCAGCACCGGCAGCGTGTCGGGTCGCCCGACGACGTCGAGGTCGTGGATGAGCCCCTTGTGCTCGCGCAGCCGCAGGCCCTCCGCGAGGAAGAAGAAGTCGAGCTTCGCCGCCTCGGCCCGCCGCGCGAGGTGCTCGAACGACGCGAAGTCGATCTGGCTGCCCGAGCGGGGGTCGGTCCAGACGGTCGTGCTGTTGACGCCCGGGAAGTGGATGCCGAGGTGGATCTGCTTGCGGGGCCCCTTCGTCATCGCGGTCACGCGATCGCAGCGGAGAAGCGGTTCGCGGGCCGGCGCAGGTTCAGCGTGTCGCGGAACGTCGTGCCGGGGTACGCGGAGCGGAAGAGCCCGCCGGCGCGCAGCCGCGGGACGACCTCGTCGACGATCTGGGCGACGTCGGTGTGCAGCGACGCGGGGCGCAGCGTGAAGCCGTCGGCCGCCCCGGTCTCGGTCCAGTCCTGCACGAGCTGGGCGAGCCCGCGGGCCGTGCCGACGTGCGCGAACGAGCCGGTCTCCCAGCGCGTGCCCTCGAGCGACTGGAGCAGGTCGAGGCGCGCCTGGGCGCTCGCCTCGTCGGGGCCGAGGACCACGAGCGCGTCGACGAGCACGCGCAGGGACCCGGGGTCGCGCCCGGCCTCGGCGGCGGCCGCGCGGACCTCGGCGCGCCGGGCGGCCGCGTCGGACTGGCTCGTGGCCCGGATGCGCACGACGTCGGCGTGCCGGGCGGCCAGCGCGAGGGAGGCGGGCGACTGCGCGCGCACGACGACCGGCGGCTGCCCCTGCGGCGAGCGCGGCGTGATCGACGGGCCCTTCACGGCGAAGTGGATGCCGTCGTGGTCGACGTAGTGCAGCTTGGAGCGGTCCACGAACCGGTGCGTCGCGACGTCGCGGATCTCGGCGTCGTCCTCCCAGCTGTCCCAGAGCCGGCGCACGATCTCGACCGCCTCGTCTGCCTCCGCGACCGCGTCGGCCTCGCTCTGCGCGGGCTTGCGTCCGAACGCCGCCGCGACCTCGTCGGTCGTGGACCAGCCGACCTGCCACGCCGCCCGGCCGCCGCTCGCGTGGTCGACCGTCTGGATCGCCTTCGAGACGTGGAACGGCTCGGTGTGCGTCGTGTCGACGGTCGCGACGAGCCCGATGCCGCGCGAGCGCGGTGCGAGTCGCGCGGCCACGAGCACCGCGTCGAGGCGTCCGCGCAGCGTCGTGTCGCGGCTCGGCTGGAGCGCGAACGCGTCGTCGAGCAGGACGAAGTCGAGCGCACCACGCTGGGCGGTCTCGACGAGCTCGACGAGCCGCTCGGGGTCGAACAGCCGGCGGGCCTCGGAGCCGACCGTGCGCCACGCGGCGGGGTGCGCGCCGGCGTCGGACAGGTCGAGCCCCAGGTGCACGGGCGGGTTCGCGGTGGGGTCGGGGCGAGGCATGGGCGTTCCGTTCTGCGGGTGCGGGCACGCCGGCGGGCACGCCGGTGGGGCGCGGACCGAGGGGCGTACGGGTCGACCGCTGAGCACGCGAGGGCGCGCGGTGGCACGTCGCGACGGGCAGCGAGGTGCCCGTGACGTGTCAGCGGGAGGGGTGCGGGCGGTCAGTGCCGCCCGGTCACGAGGAGAGCCGTGCTCAGACGAGCGCGCTGCGACAGCAGGTGAGCGCGCGGCTGCCACCCGGCGGACAACAGGACGTGCGCGGTCGCACGTCCGGTCCGGCGGCGGTGGGTCGCCCGCTCATCTCGTCGTCTCCTTCATCCGACCGGCACCGTGCCGGTCCGGTCGCGCATCGTTGCCGTGGGCGTCGCCGCTCACGACCAGGTCCTCACCCGGGGCACCCCGCCGTGCGGAGGGTTGCCGTCCAGCCAGCCGGGGCTACGCGCTGGAGCTCATGACCACCGCGGTCCGGGGACTGCGGTGCGGGGAAACTAGCACCGTCACGTGAGCGGTCAACTGTTTCGCGGAAATGCTCAGATGCTGGACGTCGTGTCCACGGCCGCGGGCACGGCGACGCGACCCCGGGCGCGTCGTGGCGTCCGGGGTCGCGGGGTCGTCCCAGTGCTCGTAGAAGGCTCGGAGCACGGCGTTCGCGTGCCGCACGGTCCGCGGTTGGTACCGGTCGTCCAGGTACTGCTTCGGGGTGACGGGGTTGACCGTTCCAGCCGTGGCGACGGACGACGTGCGTCCGTCCGCACCGGGCTTGACGGCCGACCGGAGCCACAGCGAGTACTCGCGCCCGTCGTCGGGAGTCGCCTTGTCCCACTCGACACGTACGGCGCTGAGCCAGCGCCACCACCGCAGGAGGTCGTAGGCGCAGCTGCGCACGCTCCCGGGGCGGTTCCCTCGGGAAGTGAACTCGATGAGGAAATGCTCAACGGGTTCTACGGGACGGCCTACAGCATCAACGACGAGCCACGGCGACGGGCCGGCCACGTTGATGACTGCGCCCCAACACGGGAGCGTCAGCGTTCGAAGGTCTCGTGCAGCCGAACCGTGCACCGGAGTCCTCCTCGAGCAGCCTGACCTGTCGAGAACGGTCTAGTGCCAGGGAGTTCGCGTCGGCGCTGCTGCGGCCGCGTGTCGCTGCTCAGTCCGGTCAACACCCCCAGCGCACGCGCCGCAGCTGGCGGACCGGCTCGGCGTCCTCGGGCGCACCACGCGGGGTGCGCTCGAGCACGACACAGATGTCCTGCTGCGGCGCGACGTTCCACGACGGCGCGGTCTCCTCGTCGACGATCTCCTGCACGGCCAGGGCGCCCGCGATGTCGGCGTCCCGGCGCGCGCTCGCGTACCTGCCACACATGCGACCACCCTCGCGCACGGGGCGGCGCTCCGCGCGTCGCGCACGCCGGCGTTCCGCGCGACCGCCGGCGGCGAGCACGGGGTGACCGACGGGCCCAGCATCGCGACGCAGATGTCGTCGTGGTCCCCGCAGCGCAGCTGTGAGCCGTCGAGGCGTCAGGTCCCGCTGGTGCGCAGGTCCGGCAGCAGGGGGCTTTGCGCGGTCGTCGAGCCGTCGGCCGACGTCACCGGGAACGAACCGTAGACGGCGGTCACGTCGATGATGACGTGCGTCGTGGTGGGCGAGAAGACCCGGAGCGTCGGCCGGCCCTCGAAGAGCCCGACGGCCGTGACGGCGGAGTTCGCGACGGTCTGGTTGGTGACGTAGTTGAGCGTCGAGGTCGTGGGCCGCGCGACCCCGTAGGGGAACAGGGTGATGTGGCCCGCGCCGACGGGCCCGGTCACCGTCACGTTGAGGAAGACGCTCGCCACGTCGAGGTCACCCGTCGCTGAGTCGAGTGCGACGTCGATGACTCCGCCGGCGACGAGTCGACCGAGCGAGTCGACCGCCCCCGGCGTCTGCGCGACGATCGACACCCGCCGCACAGCATGCCGGGTGTCGAGCACACGCTTGGGCGCAGGCGCGTAGATCATCGGCAGGTACGAGACGAGGTCCTGGAGGTCGAGGTTCGTCACGAGGTAGCCCTGCTCGACCCCCGTGCCGTCGCGGTCCAGGCCGATGAGCGGCCCCGCGGCGGTGTTCTTGATCTCACCGACCTGGGGGGTCCACCCGGCGGGGTCCGACGGCTCGAGGCGCAGGTGGGCGCCCGCGGAGTTCGCGAGCGAGAGGGTCGGCTCGGTGCTCGCCGTCGTGAGCCGCGTCCCGGCGGTGCCGGCGTCGGTCGCGCGTCCGGCGAGAACCGGGTCACCGGCCGCCGCGGAGGCGGGCGCCGATCCCAGTGCCGTCGCCGCGGCTGCCCCTGCGACCGCGAAGCCACCCATCCGGAGCAGCCTGCGGCGGCTCACGTCCTGCGTGGTGGTGTCGTCAGTGCTCATGGCGTCCCCGTCTCTCGGTGCCGTGACCACCGTCGCACCCCCGGTGCGCCACACACGTCCTCGACGGGGCCGACGGGTCGCACGTGGTCGGCGTCGCCGTCACGCTTGTCACCCGTCCATCGGTGCGTCAGGGTGAGACTTGAGATCTTCGCGCGGACCTCTCGGGGTCGACGTCGCGGACGATCGTCGCGAGCGCCCGACGCGCTCGAGCTTCAGGGGAGCAGGCGACCTCGGGGTGGTGCGCCCGACCCGCACGACGCAGGCCGTCGCCGCCCGCGCCCACCCGTCACAGCACCCGCGCGAGCGAGTCGAGCGCCGCGAACGGGTCCTCGCCCACGGGGATCAGCACCATCGACGCCACGCCCGCGTCGTGCAGCGCGGCGACCCGGGCCCGCGCCTGCTCCGGGGTCCCGGTCACCGCGAGCTGGTCGACCCACGCGTCGGGCATCCGCTGCGCGAGCTCCGCACCGGACGCGCAGGCGTCCCGCAGCGCAGCGAAGTCGGCCGCGAACGGCAGCGGCGCGAGGTGCGGCACCCAGTCCGCCCCGCCGATCGCCGCGAGCCCAGGACGCACGGCCGCCCGTGCCGCACCCCCGTCGGCGTCGACGGCCGCGACCGCGTAGCCGACGATCCGGTGCTCCCCCGTGGGCCCGATGTGCGCCCGGGCCTCGGCGACATACTCGGGCGTCACCGGCTCGGCCAGCACGGTGCCGTCGGCGACCCGGCCCGCGAGGGCGAGCGAGCGCGGTCCGCGCACGCCGGCGAGCAGCCGCGGGACGACGGGCGGCGGCGAGGACAGCCGCACGCCCGCGACGTCGACGTGGCGCCCGTGGGCGTCGAGCCGCTCACCGCGCAGGAGCGCGCGCAGCGCGACGAGGTGCTCGTCGAGCAGCGTGAGCGGGCTCGCGGGCCACGCCCCCACCTGGCGCATCCACCCGGGCATCCCGTGCCCGACCCCCACGTCGAGGCGCCCGGGGAAGAGCTCGGCGAGCGTGCCGACCTCCATCGCGGCGAACGCGACGTTGCGGGCCGCGGCCGGCAGGATCCCGATGCCGACGCGGATGCTCTCCGTGACCGCGAGCGCGACCCCGGCCTGGGCGATCCCACCGCGGAACTCGAGGTCCTCGACGACCCAGAGCTCGTCGAAGCCGAGCTCCTCGGCGCGCCGGGCAAAGCGCACGAAGCCCTCGGCGGGAAGGTCGCGGGGCAGCATCACGCCGACCGCGCGGGCGTCGTCCCGCGCACGCGCCGGGGTGCTCGCCGCGGCGTCGCGGGCGGTCTCGTCGGAGGAGGTCACAGGGGTGATCCTGGCACGCCGGCGGGCCCGTCCGGCGACCCCGGGGAGGGCACTGGCGCAAACGTCCGCGCGGCCTCACACTTCACGTGCACCGCCCCCGATCTCCGCTCGGCACACCCCCCGAGACCCCCCGAGAGGACCCACGTCCGTGCTGCGCACCGTCACCTCGCACCTGTCCCTCGACGTGCGCGGACCCGCCGAGCTCTACCTCGCCGTCGCCGTCGCGGACGGCGCCTACGACCGCACCGAGCACCTCACGGTGACGCACGACGACGGGCCGCTCGACGCGCTCGAGATCAAGTCGCACCAGGGCGCGCGCCTGCACCGCGTGCACGCCCCCGTGGGCCGCGTCGCGATCGACTACCGGGCGACCGTCGCGGGCCACGCCGAGCCGCCCACGGTCGTCGACGCGGACCTCGTCGAGTACGTGCGGCCGAGCCGGTACGCCGAGTCGGACCGCCTGCTCGCGTTCTCCCGCGACCAGTTCCGCGGGCTGGCGGGCGTGGACCTGCTCGACGCGGTGGTCACCTGGGTGCGCGGCAACCTGTCGTACGTCTCGGGGTCGAGCTCACCGACCGACGGCGCGACGGACACGCTGCTCAAGCGGCGCGGGGTCTGCCGCGACTTCGCCCACGTGACGGCGGCGCTGCTGCGCGCCAAGGACGTCCCGGCGCGTCTCGCGTCGGTGTACGCCCCGGGCCTGCGGCCGATGGACTTCCACGCGGTCGTCGAGGCGTACGTGGACGGCGCGTGGCTGCTCGTCGACGCGACCGGGCTGGCACCGCGGTCGACGATGCTCCGGATCGCGACGGGACGCGACGCGACGGACACCGCGTTCCTGTCGAACTACCACGGGGCGGTGAACCTGCGGGCGCTGACCGTCACCGCGACGTCGCAGGGCGACCTGCCGACGGACGACGGGCACACCCTGACCGTCCTGCGCTGACCCGGGCGCGGGGGCTCGGGCCGCCGCGGCACCGACCGCCCGGCACCCATCGCCGGACCGGCGTCAGGCGCTCTCGCGCAGCATCCGCCGCCGGCTCTCGAGCGCGATGAGCTCGGCGAAGACCCGCTGGTAGCCCTCGGGGTCGCTCGCGGAGTCCATCCGCTGGAGCCGGCCCTTGAGGTCGGCGATCGCGCGCGTCACCCCGAGCTCGACGACCTTGCCGACGACGTCGCGGACGTAGGACGCGAGCGCGTCGGGCCGGTCCTCGGGCAGCGGCGCGACGGCGAGCTCGGTGACGAGCGGGACGACCATCGACGACGCCTGCTCGCTCACCGCCTCGACCCACGAGCTCGACGAGCCGCTCGCGCTCGCCGCGACGAGCTCGCGCGCGGACACCATCCCGCCCGCCGCGCGGACCGCCTCGTGCACCGCCCGGTACGCGGGCACGCTGAACGCGTCGGCGCCGAGGTCGTCGAAGTCCGGCGGGACGAGGTGCGGGTACTGCAGCACGACCTCGAGCGCGGTGCGCTCGGTGCGGACCACGGGGTCGCGCGGGTCCGGGCGCGAGAGCCGCGCACCGGTGGCCTGCGGCGCTCCGGCGTCGCCGCCCGCGCCGCCGTCGTCCCACGGCTCGGCCGGTCCCGGGTCGTCGCGGTAGGGGTCGTCGCCGTACCGGTCGTTGCTGTACCGGTCGTTCTTGTACCGGTCGTCCCCGAACCGGTCGGACCGTCCGCCCGGGCGCCCGCCGCGGTCCTGCCCGGGCCGGCGCGGGCCGTCGGACCGCCCCGACCAGCCGCCGCGGTCGTCGCGCCCGCCCCCACCGGGCCGTGCGCCGTCCCGTCGTGCTCCCCCACCCTGACCGCCCGCCCCGCCCTGCCAGCGGGGTCCGTCACCGTTGCCGGCCCAGCGCGGTCCACCGGGGCCGCCCGCGCCACCGGGCCGCCCGCCGTCGCGCGCCGAGCCACGGTCGTCACCGCCGGGCGCGCGCCCGTCCCCCTCGCGCCGGGGTGCGCCGCCGCTGCCCGGGCGCGCGGCGGGCCCCGACCGGACGGCCGAGCCGACCGCGTGGCGCACCGTGTCCTCGTCCATCCCGAGCCAGCCGGCGAGCAGGCGCGCGTACTCCAGGCGCAGCCCGCGGTCGCGGATCCCGGCGACGACGGGGACGGCGGCGCGCAGCGCGTTGACCCGCCCCTCGGCGCGCTCGAGGTCGAACGAGCGCAGAGTCGTGCGGATGACGAACTCGAACAGCGGCTGGCGCGCCTCGACGAGCCCCCGCACCGCGTCGGGTCCCTGCGCCTGACGCAGCTCGCACGGGTCCATGCCGCTCGGCTCGACCGCCACGAACGTCTGCGCGGAGAACGTCTGGTCCTCCCCGAACGCGCGCATCGCGGCCTTCTGCCCCGCCGCGTCGCCGTCGAACGTGAAGATGATCTCGCCGCCGACCGAGGCCCCGGACGCGAGCTGCACGCCGCCGCCGGCCCCGGTGTCGCCGACGAGCCGCCGGACGACGCGCGCGTGGTCGCTGCCGAACGCCGTGCCGCACGTGGCGACGGCGGTCCCCTCGCCGGACAGGTGCATCGCCATGACGTCGGTGTAGCCCTCGACGACCACGACGCGCTTGGTCTTGGCGATCTCGCGCTTGGCGAGGTCGATGCCGTAGAGGACCTGCGACTTCTTGTAGAGCGCGGTCTCGGGGGTGTTGAGGTACTTGGGCCCCTGGTCGTCCTCGTAGAGCTTGCGCGCCCCGAAGCCCACGGTGTCGCCGGTGACCTCGCGGATGGGCCACACGAGCCGCCCGCGGAACCGGTCGTACAGCCCGCGGTTGCCCTCGCTCATCAGGCCGGTGGCCTTGAGCTCGGCCTCGGTGAACCCGCGTCCGCGCAGGTGGCGCAGCAGCGCGTCCCAGCCCTGCGGGGCGTACCCGACGCCGAACTGCTCGGCGGCGGCGCGGTCGAACCCGCGCTCGGCGAGGAACGTGCGCGCGGCCGCGGCGCCGGGCGTCGCGAGCTGCTCGGAGAAGTAGGTCGCGGCGACCCGGTGGGCCTCGAGCAGCCGCTGGCGGCGGCCGGGCTCCTCGCCGGGTCGCGGCGCGCCACCGTCCTCGTAGCGCAGCTGGATCCCGACGCGCCCCGCGAGGTACTCGACGGCCTCGGCGAACGGCAGCCCGTCGATCTTCTGCACGAACGAGATGACGTCGCCGCCCTCGGAGCACCCGAAGCAGTGCCACAGGCCGACCTGGGGGCGCACGTGGAAGGACGGCGAGCGCTCGTCGTGGAACGGGCACAGGCCCTTCATCGAGCCGACGCCCGCGGACTTGAGCGTGACGTGCTCGCCGACGACGTCCTCGATCCGGGCACGCTCGCGGACGGCCTGCACGTCCTCCCGCTTGATGCGTCCCGCCACGGGGCAATCCTAGGTCCGGCGCAGGGCGCAGCCGGCCCGCGCGCGGGACGTCACCCGGCCTCCGCGAGAGCCCCCACCGAGCCGCAGCACGCCCGTGGCCGGCGCCCGGTGGCGACGGCGGCCGGGACCCCGGCGCGCGCTCAGTGCCGCGGCGGGTGGACCAGGCGCGCGTGCACCTCGGCGGCCGAGACGTCGGTCAGCGAGGCGACCTGGTCGATCACGACCCGCAGCCGGGCGGCGTCGTCGGCGGCCGCGGCCCAGTCGGCGGCGAAGGGCGGCTCGAGCGCGAGCGGCGCGCGGTCGGAGAGCACGCGCACGAGGTCGACGAGGATCTCGCGCTGGCGGTGGTAGAGCGGCTCGAGCTCGCGCGGGGCCATCACGTAGGCGACCGCGAGGCCCTTGAGCACGAGGATCTCGGCCTGCGTCTCGACGGGGACGACGAGGTCGGCGGCGTAGCGGGTCAGCGGCCCGGGGCCGTACTGGGCGCGCGTCGCGGCGTGCGCGGCGCCGGCGAACCGCCCGATGAGCTGGCTCGTGGCGTCCTTGAGGTGCGCGAGCGCGCCGCGGGACCCGTCGAAGCCCTGCGCCCACAGGTCCGCCTCGTTGAGCCGGTCCATCGCGTCGGCGAGCTCGTCGGGCCCGATCGCGTCGCCGTACCAGGCGTCGACGGCCTGCAGGACGCGGGCCCGCTCGTCGTCGTCCGTCAGCACCCGGAGGTCGAGGCGGCCGCCCACGACGGCGTCCTCGACGTCGTGCACCGAGTAGGAGATGTCGTCCGCGAGGTCCATGACCTGCGCCTCGAGGCACTTGCGGGCGCCGGGGGCGTCGGCGCGCAGCCAGGCGAACACCGGCAGGTCGTCCTGGTAGACCCCGAACTTGTGCGTCGGGCGGCCGTCGCTCAGCAGCGGCCCCTCGCCGAACGCCCACGGGTACTTGACCGACGCGTCGAGGCTCGCGCGCGTGAGGTTGAGGCCGACCGCGGTGCCGTCCGGCCCGACGACCTTCGGCTCGAGCCGGGTCAGCAGGCGCAGGGTCTGCGCGTTGCCCTCGAAGCCGCCGATGTTCCGGGCGAGCTCCGCGAGCGCGCGCTCGCCGTTGTGCCCGAACGGCGGGTGCCCCAGGTCGTGCGCGAGGCACGCGGTGTCGACGACGTCGGGGTCGCAGCCGAGCGCCTTGCCGATCTCCCGGCCGACCTGCGCGACCTCGAGGGTGTGCGTCAGGCGGGTGCGGACGAAGTCGTCGGACGCCGGGCCGAGCACCTGGGTCTTGGCGCCGAGCCGGCGCAGCGCCGAGGAGTGCACGAGCCGGGCCCGGTCCCGCTCGAACGGGGTCCGGGCGCGGGACTTCGGTGCCTCCGTGACCCAGCGGGCGCGGTCGACCTCGGTGTAGCCGTCGGTCAGGGTCTGCGCGCTCACGCGCACACCCTAGTTCGCTGCTCGCGGGCGGGTCAGGCGAGCCTCCACACCTGGACGCCCGGGCCGTCGCCGGGCAGGCGCAGGGCCTCGGGCGTCACGTCGAGGGCCGCGCCGCCGTAGAGGTTCTCGGCGTCGTGACCGGGCGCGAGCAGGTGCCGCGGGAGGTCCGCCCCGGACCACGGCGCGCGGGCGGCGAGCACGAGCACGCGCTCGTCGGCCGTCTCGCGCAGGAACGCGACCGCGTCGGGCCCGACGACGGCCCAGCGCAGGCCGCCCTCGCGCAGCGCACGGCTCCCCCGCCGGACCGCGATCAGCGTGCGGTAGACCTCGAATGTCGCGGCGTCCCACCGCGCGCCGTCGCCCCCGGCGATCGCGTCCCACGGCATCGGCACGCGCGCATGCTCGCCGTTGGTCCCGCGCAGCCCGCCCTCGTCGCCCGCGAACATCGCGGGCGTCCCGGGGTAGGTGAACAGCAGCCCGGCGGCGACCTCGACGCGCTCGCGGGAGCCCACGACCGTCCGCAGGCGTGCCGTGTCGTGCGAGCCGAGCATGTTCCACTGGTGCCGCGTCACGGCCCACGGGACGGCGGCGTCGAACTCGCGCATCGAGCCGACCATCGCGTGGCCGTCGCGGCTCGGCACGGGCACGGGCATCCCGAGGAAGCCGAGCCCCGAGCCGGGCTCCGCCAGCCATGTCCACACCGGGCGGGTGAACGCCGAGTAATTCATGTTCGCGTGCCAGCCGTCGCCCGCGAGGTCGGGGCCGGCGTCGTGGAAGTGCTCGCTGACGAGCACCGAGTCGGGGTTGACGGCCTGCATCGTGCGCCGGATCGTCCGGGCGACCTCGTGCGTGCGGTCCTCGCTCGCGTAGCGCCCCGTCATGTTGGCCACGTCGATCCGCCAGCCGTCGAGCGCGTACGGCGGGCGCAGCCAGCGGGCGATGACGGAGTCGGGGCCGTCGATCATGCGCTGCGCGAGCGCGCCCGCCGCGTAGTTGAGCTTGGGCAGCGACGCGTGCTCGAGCCAGCCGACGTAGCCGGGGTCGGCGTCCGTCCAGTAGTAGAACGACGCCTCCTCGCTCGTGCGGTCCGCGCGGGCGCGCTCGAACCACTCGTGGCCGGCGCCCGTGTGGTTCGTCGTGAGGTCCCCGACGAGCCGCAGCCCGCGCGCGTGCACCGCGGCGGACAGCGACGCGAACGCCGCGTCGCCGCCGAGCAGGGGGTCGACGTGGTCGAACGAGCGCGCGTCGTACCGGTGGTTGGAGCGGCTCGGGAAGATCGGCGTGAGGTACAGGGTGTCGACGCCGAGGCGCTCGAGGTGGTCGAGGTGGGCCTCGACGCCCGCGAGGTGCCCGCCGAAGAGCTGCTGCGAGACGCCCGGTCCGGCCGGGATCGGCTCGTCGTCCCAGCGCGCCGGCACCGCCCAGTCGGGCAGCTCGCCCCCGGGGAGACCGTCGTGCGAGCCGGCGCGCGCGAAACGGTCGGGGAACACCTGGTAGACGACGGCCGACGAGAGCCACGCCGGCGCGGGCGCGTGCACCGTGAGCCGGAAGTCCGCGACGTCCGGCACCTCGCGCGCGTGCACGCCGCGGCCGTTGAGCCAGCGGTAGCCGCCCGGCTCGTCGAGCAGCGCCCGGTAGCCCGTGACCGGGTTGTGCACCGGGACGTCCGCGACGTACCAGCGCTCGTGCTCGTCGGACCGGTCCAGGCGCGCGGGCTCGATGCGCGGCTCGCCGTCGCGGACCGTGCGCACCCAGACCGCCCGCTCGGCGCCCGACGCCGGGACGCGGAACCGGACCGGGACGACGTCGCCCAGCGCCGGGGTGCCGGCCGGGACGTAGACCTCCGAGCCGTCGTGGTGCGGCTCGTCGAGCAGGTGGCGCACGCGGGTGGTGGCGTCGAGCGCCGTCACCCCTTCACCGAACCGGCGGTCAGGCCCGAGACGATGTAGCGCTGCAGGAACTGGAACAGCAGGAGCACCGGGATCGCCGCGAGCACGGCCGCCGCCGCGAACAGGCCCCACGGCGCGTTGCGCTCGTCGGAGGCCCACACGTACAGCCCGACGGCGAGCGTGTAGTTCTCGACGCGGCTCAGCACGATCTTCGCGAGGATGAACTCGCCGAACGCCGAGACGAACGACAGCAGGCCGACGACCGCGAGGATCGGCGAGACGAGGCGCAGGATGATCGTGAAGAAGATCTGCGCGTGGCTCGCGCCGTCGATCTTCGCGGCCTCGTCGAGCTCGCGCGGGATCGTGTTGAAGAACCCGTACATGAGGAACGCGTTCACGCCGAGCGCGCCGCCGAGGTACACGGCGATGAGCGCGAGCCGGCTGTTGAGGCCGAGCGCGGGGAACACGTCGCCGAGCGTGAGCAGCAGCAGGAAGATCGCGACGAACGCGAGCATCTGCGGGAACATCTGGACCAGCAGCAGCGCGGTGAGCGACGCGCGCCGCCCCTGGAACCGGAAGCGGGAGAACGCATACGCGGCAGCCGCGCCCATGAGCACCGTGCCGAGCGCCGTGGCCGTGCACACGACGAGCGAGTTGACGGCCCACAGCGGGAAGTCGGTGCGCGCGAGCTCGGCGTAGTTCGCCCCGCTGACCTGGCTGAAGAGCTTGTTCGAGCCCGTGAGCGTGCCGCCGGCGTTGAGCGAGGCGGACACCACGTAGAGCAGCGGGGTCACGCACACGACGACCATCACGACGCCGACGACGTGGCGCCAGCCGACCTCGCGCCACCACCGGACGCCCGTCACGGGCGCGTGCAGTTCGAGAGACGCGCGGGCCATCACAGCTCCTCGAGGGTCTTGGTGCGCCGGAAGGCGGCGTAGGAGATCGCGCCGACGATGACGAAGATCAGGATCGACACCGCGCTGGCGAGGCCGTACTGCTTGACGCCGCTCTCGAAGGCCACGGCGTAGACCATCGAGATGAGGATGTCCGTGTGCCCGACCAGGACCGGCGAGCTCTCGAAGTTCGGCCCGCCGCCCGTGAGCATGTAGATCAGCGTGAAGTTGTTGAAGTTGAAGGCGAAGCTCGAGATCAGCAGGGGTGCGACCGAGATCATCAGGAGCGGCAGCGTCATCGAGCGGAACACCCGGAACGCGCCCGCGCCGTCCATGCGCGCCGACTCGATCACGTCGGACGGGATCGCCTGCAGCGCACCCGTGCAGACCAGGAACATGTACGGGAAGCCGAGCCAGAGGTTGACCAGCAGGATCGAGAGCTTCGCGAGCCACGGGTCCGTGAGCCACGGGACGTCGGCGCCGCCGAGCAGCACCTCGTTGACGAACCCGAACCGCGGGTTGAGCATGCCGCGCCACACGAGCGCCGCGAGGAAGCCCGGGAAGGCGTACGGGAGGATCAGCAGCGAGCGGTAGAACCGGCGGCCGCGCACCCGCGGGTCGTTGAACACGATCGCGAGGAACAGCCCGAGCCCGAAGGTCGTGACGACCGAGAGGATCGCGAAGGCGAACGTCCACGCGAGGATCGTGAAGAACGGCCCGGACAGACGCGAGTCGCTGAACATCGCGGTGTAGTTCTCGAGCCCGACGCCCACGCGCCAGCCCGGCGTCAGGCGCGAGCCGTCCTCCGCGGTGAACGTGCCGTAGCGGGACGGGGTGTACACCGTCCCGGACTCGAGGTCCGTGAACGTGTCGGCCGCCTCGTCGTACGCGACGCTCGGCGTGTAGACGTAGCCCGTCGAGCCGTCCTGCGTGCGCAGGCTGCCCTCCGACGCGTCGTCGGACACCGGCACGCGCAGCTCGGTGATCTCGCCCTGCCGCTGCGCGATCTGCGCGAGCCCGAGGACCTCGAAGCCGTCGGCGCCCGTGATGCGGTCGCCGTCGGCCTGCGCGCCGTCGAGGGTCTCGAGCGGCTCGGCGGAGGTCCCGACGCGCACGTGGCCGTCCTCGTCGACGATCCCGAGCGCGAGCTCGTCGCCGCGCGCGAGCACCGTGACGGGGTACGTCGGGGAGCCCTCGACCCGGCGCTCGGTCTGGACCTGGATGGCCTGGATCGCGTCGGCCTTGGTCGAGTTGTGGCCGTCGCCGTAGTTCGTGAAGGAGACGTAGCCGGTGTAGGCCATCACGAAGAGCTGGTACACGAGCAGGAACAGCAGGCCCGGCACGAGGTACTTGCCGGGGAGCATGCGGCGGGAGAAGTAGACCCAGTTGACCGCGACGAGCGCGAGCACCAGGAACACGACGATGCCCCACGACTGGACGGCGGCCGCCGCGAGGATGCCGTAGAGGCCGAGCGCGTCGACGAGGGCGACGAGCACGAGCTTGACGACGAAGCCGGGCTTGACGTCCCGGGCGTGCGAGGTGACCGACCTGCGGCGGGGCTCGGGGGCCGGGGTCCTCGGCTCGGGGCCGGCCTTCGCCGGCTCCGTCTGCTGGGTGCTCATGCGTCCTCCAACGCGCGATCCTGCTGCCCCCGGACCGAGCGAGCGGTGGGGTGCGGGGGTGGGCCTGGGCCGAGGGGGTCCCGGCGTGCGCCGCCGGAACCCCCTCGGGTGTGCTGACCTCGGGTTTGTGCGCCCGCGAGGTCAGCCGTCGATCGCGCCCTGGATGTTGGTGACCATCGCGGTCCACGCACCGGCGGGGTCGGTCGCCTGACCGCCGATGAGCTGGACCTCGGTCGTGCCCCAGAAGCTCCAGACGGAGCCCATCTCGGGCAGCGACGGCATCGGGGCGCCGGTCGCGCCGGCCTCGTTGAAGCCCGCGAGGACCTCGTCGTCGATCTTGTCGGCCGACGCGGTCAGCGCCGGGACGCGGCCGCCGGTCGCGTACAGCTCGTCCTGGATCTCCTCGGTCGTGAGGTAGTTCGTGACGAAGTCGTTCGCGAGCACCGAGTTCTCGGTCTTGGCGCTGATGAACGCGCCCTGGACGCCGACGAACGGCTGGGCCTCCTCGCCGCCCGCGCTGGGGACGGGGAGCACGGTGATGTCCATGCCGGCCTCGACGAACGCCTCGGCGTACCAGGGGCCCGTGACGATGTACGGGGTCTGGCCGTCGAGGAACGCCTGCTTGGCCTTGTCGCCGTCGATCGCGGGGTCGAGGACCTTCTCGGCGCCGAGCTTGGCGAGGTACGCGGCGAACGCGGTGCCGGCCTCGCCGCCGAGCGCGAGCTCGGGGGTGTAGGAGCCGTCGGCCGCCTGCGCGAAGACGGGGGCGCCGAAGGACGTCTGCAGCGGGTACAGGTGGTACGCGTCGCCCTGGTCGCCCTGCTGGATGACCACGGGGAACGGCGTGCCGGCCGTCTTGCCCTGCGCGACGAGCTCGTCGAAGGTCGCGGGCGTCTCGGTGAGGAGCGCGTCGTTGCGCACGAGCGCGATGTTCTCGATCGCGTACGGCACGCCGTACTGCTTGCCGTCGTAGGCGAACGCGGTGATCGCGGACTCGGCGAAGTCGCCGGCCTTGTCGCCGAGCTCGACGGGGGCGACGACGCCGTTGTTGACGAACTCGCCGGTCCAGTCGTGCGCGCCGATGACGACGTCGGGGCCCTCGCCGGTGGGGACCTGGGTCACGAAGTCGGTGCGGATGTCGCCCGAGGCCTTCTGCACGAGGTCGAGCTGGACGCCCGTCTCCTCCTGGTAGGACTCGGCGACCGGCTTGAACGAGTCGATGCGGGTCTCGTCGACCCAGACCGTGAGGGTTCCGGTGAGCTCGGGGGCCGCCGAGCTCGCGTCGCCGGTGGGCTCGTCCGACGAGCCGCTGCAGGCCGCGAGCGTGAGGGTCACGCCGAGGGCCGCCGCAACGAGGGGGATGCTCCGTCGCATCTTCGTGTCTCCAAGGATCTGTGGGACTGCCTCCGTCGGGGGTGTCCCACCGACGCCGGCCTGGTGTGACGGACGCTAACCCGCTTGTCTTGGTTGTTGCAACTCGTTACGGTAACTTTCAGGCAACGCTTTCACGGCGTGTCCTCCAGGGCCTCAGAACCGGACTGCGTCCCGCTACGCCCCACATCCCGGACGAGGAGGTCCCGTGTCCCTTACGCTGCCCCACGTGCGCACGCGACTGATGGACCTGGCCGAGCAGGCAGGCGTCAGCACGGCCACGGTCTCGCGCGTGCTCAACGGCAAGCAGGGCGTCTCGGCGCAGACCCGCCAGGCCGTGCTCGCCGCGCTCGACGTGCTCGGCTACGAGCGCCCCGAGAAGCTGCGCACGCGCTCGGCGGGGCTCGTCGGGCTCGTCGTCCCCGAGCTGTCCAACCCGGTCTTCCCGGCGTTCGCCCAGGTCATCGAGTCGATGCTCTCGGAGCGCGGGTACACCCCGCTGCTGTGCACGCAGTCCCCCGGCGGCACGACCGAGGACCAGTACGTCGAGATGCTCCTCGAGCACGAGGTCGACGGGATCCTGTTCGTCTCGGGCCTGCACGCCGACACGACGGCCAGCAAGGAGCGGTACCACCGCCTGCGCAGCCGGGGCATCCCGATCGTGCTGGTCAACGGCCACGCCGAGGGCGTCGACGCCCCCTCGATCTCCAACGACGACCCGTCGTCGATGGAGCTGTCCGTGCGTCACCTCGTCTCGCTCGGGCACCGGCGGATCGGGCTCGCGATCGGCCCCGACCGCTTCGTGCCCGCGCAGCGCAAGGTCGTCTCGTTCGCCGAGCAGCTCCGCCGCCAGCTCGGCGAGGAGGACGCCGCCGCGCACGTCGTCACCACCCTGTTCACGGTCGAGGGCGGCCAGGCCGCCGCCGGCGAGCTCATCGAGTCGGGCCACACCGCGATCATCTGCGGCTCCGACCTCATGGCCCTCGGCGCGATCCGGGCCGCCCGCCAGCGCGGCCTCGACGTCCCCACCGACCTGTCCGTCGTCGGCTACGACGACTCCCCGCTGATCGCGTTCACCGACCCGCCGCTCACGACCGTGCGCCAGCCCGTGCAGGCCATGGGCCACGCGGCGGTCAGCGCGCTGGTCGCCGAGATCAGCGGCACCAAGGCCCCCCGCAGCGAGCTCCTGTTCCACCCGGAGCTCATCGTGCGGGCATCGACGGGCGCAGCGCCCGCCGTACGCTGAATCCCAGCAGCACGACCCCGCGCAGCCGGTAGCGACCGGCGTCGGCGCGTCCCCACGGGCGCGACCCCGCGCACCTGCACCGGGCGCAGCAGCCCATCCCCACCCCGAAACGAGGCACCGCTCTGTGACGACCACCGACCCCCAGACCCGCACGCTCGACACGACCCTCGTGCACGCCGAGGGCTCCCCCGCCGAGGAGTGGTGGCGCCACGCCGTCATCTACCAGGTCTACCCGCGCTCGTTCGCGGACGGCTCCGGCGACGGCATCGGCGACCTGCCCGGCATCACCTCCCGGCTCGACCACCTCGCGACCCTCGGGGTCGACGCCGTGTGGCTCTCGCCGTTCTACCGCTCGCCCCAGGCCGACGCGGGCTACGACGTCGCCGACTACCGCGACGTCGACCCGCTGTTCGGCACGCTCGCCGACTTCGACGTGCTGCTCGAGCGCGCGCACGGGCTCGGCATGCGCGTGATCGTCGACCTCGTCCCGAACCACACCTCGGACGAGCACGTCTGGTTCCAGGCCGCCCTGGCCGCCGGACCGGGCAGCGCCGAGCGCGAGCGCTACCTGTTCCGCGAGGGCCGCGGCGTCGACGGCGCCGAGCCGCCGAACAACTGGCACTCGATCTTCGGCGGCCCCGCGTGGACCCGGACGACGAACCCTGACGGCACGCCCGGCCAGTGGTACCTGCACATGTTCGACACCCGCCAGCCCGACCTGAACTGGGAGCACCCTGAGGTCCGCAGCGAGTTCGAGGACGTGCTGCGCTTCTGGCTGGACAAGGGCGTCGACGGGTTCCGCATCGACGTCGCGCACGGCATGGTCAAGGCCCCGGGCCTGCCCGACTGGGACGGCGAGGTCACGATGGTCGACGGCGCGAGCCCGGCCGACGACGGCTCGACGGGCGCCGGCAACCAGGGCCCGATGTTCGACCAGGAGGGCGTCCACGACATCTACCGCGCGTGGCACCGCATCCTCGCCGAGTACGACGGCGACCGTGCGCTCGTCGCCGAGGCGTGGGTCGAGCCGCTGACCCGCCTCGCGCGCTACGTCCGCCCGGACGAGATGCACCAGGCGTTCAACTTCTCGTTCCTCACGACCCCCTGGGACGCCGCCGCGCTCCGCTCGGTGGTCACGGCCTCGCTGGTCGCGAGCGACGGCGTCGGTGCGCCGACGACCTGGGTGCTCTCGAACCACGACGTCGTGCGGCACGCGTCGCGCCTCGGCCTGAGCACGCCCGGCGCCCGGCCCAACGGCATCGGCGTGGGCGACGAGCAGCCCGACGAGGAGCTCGGTCTGCGCCGCGCCCGCGCCGCGTCGCTGCTCATGCTGGGCCTGCCCGGCTCGGCGTACCTGTACCAGGGCGAGGAGCTCGGGCTGCCCGAGCACACGTCCCTCGACGACGACCTGCGCCAGGACCCGGCCTGGTGGCGCTCGGGCCACACCGAGCGCGGCCGCGACGGCTGCCGCGTGCCGCTCCCCTGGTCGGCCGACGCGCCCGGGCTCGGCTTCTCGCCGACCGGCGCGACCTGGCTCCCGCAGCCCGCGTCGTGGAGCCGCTTCGCGCTCGACGCGCAGCAGGGCGTCGAGGGCTCGACGTACGAGACCTACCGGGCTGCGCTGCGCGTGCGCCGGGAGAACGACCTCGGCTCGGGCTCGCTCGCGTGGGTCGACGCACCGGACCTCCTGGGCGGCGAGGTGCTCGCGTTCCTCAACCGCGACGTGCTCGTGCTGACGGTCTTCGGCGGCGCGCCGGTCGCGCTGCCCGAGGGCGCCGAGGTGCTGCTCGCGAGCGGCGACGTCGCGGTCGAGGACGGGCGCGTCGTCGTCCCGGCCGACACGACCGTGTGGGCCCGCCTGGCCTGACCGCCGCTGCACGACGACGGCGCCGGTCCCGGGACGACCCCGGGGCCGGCGCCGTTCTCGTGCGCGCGGCTCAGCCCTCCGCGAGCGCCCCGACGTGCAGCGCCACCGCGCTCCCGGCGGGCACGCGCACGGCGACCTCGCCGTCCTCGACCCGCAGCGCCTCGCCCGCGCACCGCGGACCGTCCGGGCCGGCCGGGCCGGCCGCCGCCGTCGGCCCCGCGAGCACGTCGCAGTACGCCCCGTCCCGCAGCGTCGTCGGCACGCGCGCCTCGAGCGTCGCGTCGCCGCCGTTGACGACGACGGTCCCCCGCTCGCCGCGGCTGAGCGCGAGCGCGTCGCCGTCCTCCCACCGCGCCCCGACCGGGTCGTCGCCGACCGCCGAGCGCCAGCCGACCATGCCCTCGACCGCGCGCCACCGGTGCTGGCACACCCACTCACCGTCGGCGTAGGCCCGCTCGGGGCCCGCGTCGTCGGGGCACGCGGCGTCGAGCACCGCGCCGTCGCCGTCCTGCTCGGGCCCGGCGTCGCGGTCGCTGAACGCGTAGCCCGAGTACACGACCGGGCGGCCGTAGCCCGTGGCGAGCATCAGCACGTTGGCCAGCACGTACGGCGCGCCGTCCGGGTACGCGAGCGTGCTGCCGCCCCGCTCGGTGTCGTGGTTCTCGACGAAGATCCACGCCTTCTCGGACGGCAGGTACGACGACCCAGCGCCGAGCTCGGTGACCAGGCGCAGCGACCCGCCGCGGATCATCCCCGTCGCCTCGCGGCCCCAGGCGAACTCGAACACGTCGCCGAACGGGGTGTACTGCTCGGGCACCACGGGCTCGCCGCCGCCCCGGATGACCTCGGAGACGATCCGCGTGCCCGCGGGGAGCCGCTCGACGACGGCGGCGACGTCCTCGGCGGGCATGTGCTTCGCGGCGTCGAGGCGGAAGCCGTCGACGCCGAGGCTCAGCACGTCCTCGAGGTAGGCGACGAGCCGGTCCTGCACCGCGGGGCGCCCGGTCGCGAGGTCCGCGAGGTTGACGAGCTCGCAGTGCTGGACCTCGTAGGCGTCGCGGTAGTCGGCGATGTCGTCGGCCGGCGGCACGCCGCAGTGGTGGAAGTCCCCGGCGGCGTCGGACCAGGTGCCCGGGTAGTCGTAGTGCGAGTACGGCGACCCGGCCCACCCGGTCCCGGGCTCGTCCTGACCGGTCATGTGGTTGATCACCGCGTCGACCACGACGTCGACGCCCGCGTCGTGGCACGTCCCGACCATCGCGGCGAGCTCCGCGCGCGTCCCGAGCCGGGACTCGAGCCGGTAGGAGACCGGCTGGTAGGCGGTCCACCACTCCTCACCCCGGACGTGCTCCTGCGGCGGCGACGTCAGCACCCAGCCGTAGCCGGCGGGGCCGAGGCGGTCGGTGCACTCCCGCCCGATCGCGTCCCACGTCCACTGGAAGAGCTGGACGCCGACGTCGCGGGACGCGGCCGGCTCGGGGGTGTCGTCCTCGGCGGGCGCGCACGCGGCGGCGCCGACGGCGAGCCCGAGGGCGACGAGCACGGCGGACGCGCGCCGGCGCAGCCGTGGGGTGGGTCGAGGTGTGCTGCGCTGCACGGGGCTCCTGCCGTCGTCGGGACGGCTGCAAGCGTACAGAAACTTGCAGCCGACCCGGGCGGGAACCGACCTGCCCGTCGGGCGCTCCGGGGACCGCGAGCGCCGGCGCCACTCAGCCGCCCGAGACGCTCAGCTCGGCCTCGTGCAGCGCGCGCCGGAAGTCCTCGCTCAGCTCGCGCGACGCGAGCCACCCCTCGGGCAGCGTCGGGCGCTTGGGCGAGCCCGCGCGTCCCCGCTGCCCCTCGGCCGCCTCGCCGGGGTACGGCTGGTCCAGGTCGAGCGCCCCGAGCCGCTCGTCGAGCTCGGTCAGCGTCGACACCAGCCCGAGCTTCGCGCGCAGCTCGCCGCCCACGACGTAGCCCTTGAGGTACCAGGCCATGTGCTTGCGCATCTCGCGCAGCGCCTTCGACTCCTCGCCGAAGTGCTCGATCATCAGCTCCGCGTGCCGGCGCACCACCGCAGTGACCTCGCCGAGCCCGGGCCTGCGTCGCTCGTCCGACCCGGCGAACGCCGCCGCGAGGTCCGCGAAGAGCCAGGGCCGGCCCTGGCAGCCACGCCCGACGACGACGCCGTCGCACCCGGTCTGCGCGACCATGGCGAGCGCGTCCTCGGCTGACCAGATGTCGCCGTTGCCGAGCACCGGGATGTCGGTCACGGCCTCCTTGAGGCGGGCGATCGACTCCCAGTCGGCCGTGCCGGAGTAGTAGTCGGCCGCGGTCCGGGCGTGCAGCGCGACCGCCGCGACGCCGACCTCCTGTGCGACGAGCCCCGCCTCCAGGTAGGTCAGGTGGTCGTCGTCGATGCCCTTGCGCATCTTGACCGTCACCGGGACGCCGTAGGGGCTCGCGGCGTCGACCGCGGCGCTGATGATCGAGCGGAACAGGTCCCGCTTCCAGGGCAGCACCGCTCCCCCGCCGCGCCGCGTGACCTTGGGGACCGGGCACCCGAAGTTGAGGTCGACGTGGTCGGCGCGGTCCTCGGACGCGATGAGGCGCACCGCGGCGGCGACCGTCGCCGGGTCGACGCCGTAGACCTGCACGGAGCGCGGCTTCTCGTCGGGCTCGTGCGAGATGATCCGCATCGACTCCTCGCCCCGCTCGACGAGCGCGCGCGACGTCACCATCTCGGCGACGTAGAGCCCGGCGCCCGACTCGCGGCACAGCCGGCGGAAGGCCGCGTTGGTCACGCCCGCCATCGGGGCGAGCACGACGGGCGTGTCGATCGTCAGGGGCCCGATGCGCAGGGGCGGGAGCACGCGCGTGCCGGTCCCCGGCGCGGCGTCGGCCGGGGCGCCGCCCGGCGTGGGGGCGGGCACGGTGGGGGTCACGGTCGCAGGCGTCACCCCTCGATTGTCCCCCACGCGCCGGCGGGCCCCCGGGGCGGGTCGCGGAGCACCCGGGTGACGCCGGCGGCGCCGGGCACGTGGGGGCGTGCCCGGCGGCGACCGGGACAGGAGCACCCGGGTGACGTCGCGACTCAACCTTCGGGGCACGTCGTGCGTCTTCTACGGTGTGACCACCATGACGAGCGGCACCCTCGCGTTCCCCGGTGACCCCCCGGACCTGCCCTCCGAGGAGGTCGTCCTGGTCGAGCGCGTCGCCCGGCGCGGGGCCGCGCAGCGCGCCCAGACCCGCGAGGTCGACGCCGCGGGCCGCGACGCGGAGTTCGCCGCCTTCATGTCCGAGCACGGCGACGACCTCCTGCGCACCGCGTGGCTGCTGTGCAGCGACGCCCACCGTGCCGAGGAGCTGACCCAGCAGGCGCTCGTGCGCACGTACGCCGCGTGGTCCCGCGTCCGCACCGGCGACCCGCTGGCGTACACCCGCCGCGTGCTGGCGAACCTCCGCGTCGACTCCTGGCGGCGTCGGCGCCGCGAGGTGCTGACCGCGCCCGAGGACCTGCCCGACGGCACGTCCTCCCGCGCCGGCTCGACCCCGGCGGCGGGCCGCGACCACCAGGTCGCCGCCGCCGACCGCGACCTGCTCGTGCGCGCCCTGGCGACCCTGTCCCCCCGCCAGCGCCGCATCGTCGTCCTGCGCCACCTCGTCGGGATGCCGGAGGCCGAGGTCGCCGCCGACCTCGGCGTGAGCGTGGGCACCGTGAAGTCCACGGCGTCCCGCGCGCTCGCCACGCTGCGCGGTGTGCTCGCCGCCGACCCCTCCGCCCCCATCGCCCGTGCGAGGAGCCCCCGATGACCCGCACCCCGCCCCCGACCCGGCTCCTCGACCCCCGCGAGGACGAGGTCGTGGCCCGCCTGCACCGCTACGCGACCGCCGGCGCACCGCCCATGCAGCTCGCCGCGGACGACGTGATCCGCGCCGCGCACCGCCGCACGACCGCCCGGCGCGCGCGCGGCGCCGCCGTGAGCACCCTGACCGTCGCCGCCCTCGCGCTCGGCGGCACCTACCTCGCGGGCCTCGACCACGTCCCCGACGACACCCCCGCCGTCGCCGGGGACGTGCGGGTCGTGACCGTCGCCGAGGGCGTGACGGCCGCGTCCTTCCCGGCTCGCGTGCGCGGCGAGGCGAACGCCGTGGACCTCGGCCTGCGCTTCCCCGATGTGCCCGTCAGCCGCGCGATCACGCTCAGCGAGGACGCCGGGACCCTGTACGTCGACCTGCCGCTCGACCCGGGGTCGACCGCGACGGGCGCGAGCGTGCACACCGTGCGGCTCGACCCGTGGGTCGACGAGGAGGCGACCGCGACGACGTTCCGCACGGTCGCGAGCACCGACGGCCGCGAGATGCTCGTCGTGGGGACCGTGCCGCAGTGGGTCGACGACCCGGTCGTCGAGCTCGTCGGCGAGGAGGAGCCCGGGTTCGTGCCGACCGGCGGCGGGGACGCGGTCGACCGCGTGCAGGTGCCGACGTTCGACGCCCCGGGCGACGGCACCGGCCGGGTCTACGCCGCGGTGCTCTCGGCGGACTCGGCCGCGTCGCGGGGCTGGCTGCGCATCGACGACCTGCGGCTCGTGCCCGTCGTCACGGGGGCCGGCGGCGCGCAGGTGCTCGGCGGGGAGTGCCGCGGCGAGGAGCCCGCCTGCGTGCTCGACACCGTCCAGGGGCTCCTCGAGGAGGTCGACGCCGCGACCGTCGAGGTCGCCGACGGGATCACCGCGACCGCGCGGCTCGGCGTCGACCTGGGACAGGTCGGGGGCTCACCGGTCACGACCCCCCGGCTCGACCTCGGTCTCGACCTGCCCGCCGGCGCCGCGCCCGGTCGGCTCGCGATCGTGCACGGCCCGGACGCGCCGCCCGCGACGACGACCGTCCCCGCGTCGATCGGGATCGCGGACGCGGGACCGCTGCCCGACTCCGCCTGGCGGACGGCCCTCGGCGGCTCGCGCGAGGAGGCGACGACCGACCTGGTCAGCACCACCACCGCGTACGCCGCGCTCGACGGCGCGTGGGTCCTCACGGGGACGGTGCCCGGCTCGGTCGACCCGGGCGCGCTGGCCCGCATCGAGCTCGCGGCCCCGGTCGTCCGCGCCGACGGCACCCGCGGGACGACGATCGACGTGCCCACGTTCGACCCGCTGTCGGGCGACGGGCGGCGGACCTACGTCGTCGTCGTCGGTCCGGACGCCGGCCTGCCCGATCCCGCGAGCGGGGAGTCGCCGCTCGCGCCCGTCCCGACCACGTTCGTCCCGGATCGCCTCTGACGCACCCGCGCGTCCCGTGGCCCGCGAGGGCGTCGTCGGGCACGGTGCTGCACAATCGCACCGTGCCCGACTCCCCTGCCGCCCCGGAACGGGCCCCCGAGGCGCCCGCGCCCGCCGCCGCGCCGCCCGCCGGGCACGTCGACCACCCGCGGCGCACCGCCGCGACCCGCACGCGGCTGCTCCTCACGGCCGTCCTCGTCCCGCTCGGCCTCGCCGCGCTGCTCGGCATGGCGCTCACGTGGCCCGGCGAGCCGCAGCCGACGACCGGCGAGCTCGTCGACGTCGAGGTGCAGTACCCGACCGCCCGCGTCACGGGCACGTCGGTCGAGTCGTGCGAGGGGACGAGCGAGGACCGGCTCGCCGACGGCACCGTCCCCGAGCAGGTCCAGTGCCTCCGGGTCTTCGCGACGGTCACGAGCGGGTCCGAGGAGGGCCGCGACATCGACCTCTGGGCGACCGCGACGCTCCAGCCCGAGGACGTCCGCGACGGCGCGGCGATCGTCGTCCAGCGCTACCCGGCGACCGCGACGGACGGCGAGCTGTGGGCGTGGCACGACTTCGAGCGGACCGTCCCGCTCGGGACCCTCGCGCTCGTGTTCGCGGTCGTCACCGTGCTCGTCGCGGGCATGCGCGGGCTGCGCGCGCTGATCGGGCTCGTCCTCGCGTTCGCCGTGATCGGGACCTACATCCTGCCCGGGCTCGTGGCCGGAGAGGACGCGCTGCTGATCGGCCTGTGCGGCTCGACCGTCATCATGATCGCCGTCCTGTACCTCGCCCACGGGTTCTCCGAGCGCACGTCGACGGCGCTCCTCGGCACGCTCGCGGGGCTCGGGCTCACCGCGGGGCTCGGCGTGCTCGGGGCGCGCGCCGCGCACCTGTCGGGCGTGACGTCCGAGGACTCCTACCGGCTCGCGGGGCTGCTCGGCGACCAGGGCGCGACCGCGCTGCGGGGGCTGTTCCTGTGCGGGGTCGTGCTCGCGGGCCTCGGCGTGCTCAACGACGTGACGATCACGCAGGCGTCGGCCGTGTGGGAGCTGCGCGCGACGTCGCCCGACGCGGACCGCGCTGAGCTGTTCAGCCACGCGATGCGCATCGGGCGCGACCACATCGCCTCGACGGTCTACACGATCGCGTTCGCGTACACCGGTGCGGCGCTCCCCGTCCTGCTGCTGCTGGAGATCTACGGGCTGCCGCTCGGGCAGACGCTCACGAGCGGGGCGTTCGCCGAGGAGATCGTGCGCACGCTCGTCGGGTCGATCGCGCTCGTGCTCGCGATCCCGCTCACGACCGCGCTGGCCGTGCTCGTCGTCACGGCGTCCCCGCCGCCGCGTCACGCGCAGCAGGGTCATCGGGCGCACCCGCACGTGCACGCGCACTGACGGCGTCGGGCTCCGGCGCGTCGCCGCTGCCCTGCCCGTCGCCACCGCCCGGCCCGACGGCGCCGTCCTGCGCGTCGTCACCGCCCGGCTCGTCCGCGCCGTCCTGCTCGTCCGCGCCGCCCGTCGCGTCGCGTGCCGCCCGCGCCGGGCCGCCGACGACGAGCGCCGCGACCGCCGTCGTCACGGGGATGGCGAGCACGAGGCCGATCGAGCCGACGAGCGTGCGGACCACCTCCTCGGCGATCTCGCCGCTCGTGAGCGTCCCGAGCAGCGCGCGGTCGGACAGGCTCACGAGCAGCACGAGCGGCAGCGCGGCGCCGACGTACGCGAAGGCCACGGTGTACACGGTCGAGGCGATGTGGTCGCGCCCGATGCGCATCCCACGCGCGTACAGCTCCCGCCGGCTCGCGTGCGGGGCGCTCGCCCGCAGCTCCCAGACAGCCGACGCCTGCGTGATCGTCACGTCGTTGAGCACTCCGAGCCCCGCGACGACGATCCCGCACAGCAGGACCCCGCTCAGGCTCACGTCCGGGGCGTACTGGCGCAGGTCGAGCGCGTTCTCGTCGACGAGACCGGTGAGGTGCGCCGCGCCGCTCGCCCACCCCGCGAGCAGGGCCGTCGCCGCGAGGCCCCCGAACGTGCCGAGCAGCGCGGTCGTGGTGCGCGCCGTGACGCCGTGCGCGAGGTACAGCAGCACGAACATGAGCGCCGACGCGGTCACGAGCGCGACCGGCACCGCGGGCCGCCCCTCGAGCAGCGCGGGCAGCGTGAACCACGCGATGCCGGCGAACGACACGACGAGGCCGACGAGCGCCGCGAGCCCGCGCCAGCGCGCGACGGCGAGCACGAGCACCGCGAACACCGCCGCGAGCATCCCGATCGGGGCGTCGCGCACGAAGTCGACGAACACGTACGGGCTGCCCTCCCCGACCGCCTCCGCGAGGTAGAGCACCGTCAGGACGTCCCCGGGCTCGACCTCGGGGACGTACTCGGGCGGGACGAGCACGGGCGTGCTGCTGCCGTCGGCGAGCTCGCCGACGACCTGCGTCTCCGGCGGCGCGTCCGGGGCCAGGTCGATCGACATCACGAGCACGCGCTCGAACGTCGTGCCGGGAGCCGTGGTCTTCAGCACCGGGAGCGCGTCGCGGTCGGGCCACAGCCACCACGCGCCGAGCACGGTCACGAGGAGCGCGGGGACGACGAGCGCGGCGAGCACGACGCGCACGCGCCGGCTCGCGCGCGGCTCGGGGCCGCCGCCGTGGACGTGCCCGGTCACGGACGCGCCCACGACGGCGTCACGCCCGGTCAGGCGCCGACGAGCCGCGTCGCGAGGTACGCGGTGACCTGGTCGAGCGCGACCCGCTCCTGCGACATGTCGTCGCGGTGCCGGATCGTGACCGCCTGGTCGTCGAGCGTGTCGAAGTCGACCGTGATGCAGAACGGCGTACCGATCTCGTCCTGGCGGCGGTAGCGGCGGCCGATCGCCCCGGCGTCGTCGAACTCGACGTTCCACGACCGGCGCAGCTCGGCGGCGAGGTCCCGCGCCTTGGGCGAGAGCTGCTCGTTGCGGCTCAGCGGCAGCACCGCGGCCTTGACGGGCGCGAGGCGCGGGTCGAGCCGGAGCACCGTGCGCTTGTCGACGCCGCCCTTGGTGTTGGGCGCCTCGTCCTCGACGTAGGACTCGACGAGGAACGCCATGAGCGAGCGTGTGAGGCCTGCGGCCGGCTCGATGACGTACGGCACGAAGCGCTCGTTCTTCGCCTGGTCGAAGTACGACAGGTCCTGGCCGGAGTGCTCGCTGTGCGTCGACAGGTCGAAGTCGGTGCGGTTCGCGATGCCCTCGAGCTCGCCCCACTCGGAGCCCTGGAAGCCGAAGCGGTACTCGATGTCGACGGTGCGCTTCGAGTAGTGCGACAGCTTCTCCTTCGGGTGCTCGTAGTGGCGCAGGTTGTCGCGGCTGATGCCGAGGTCGGTGTACCAGTCGGTGCGCGTGTCGATCCAGTACTGGTGCCAGTCCTCGTCCGTCCCGGGCTCGACGAAGAACTCCATCTCCATCTGCTCGAACTCGCGCGTGCGGAAGATGAAGTTGCCCGGCGTGATCTCGTTGCGGAAGGACTTGCCGATCTGGCCGATGCCGAACGGCGGCTTCTTGCGGCTCGTCGTCACGACGTTCGCGAAGTTCACGAAGATGCCCTGCGCCGTCTCGGGGCGCAGGTAGTGCAGCCCGGACTCGTCCTCGATCGGGCCCACGTACGTCTTGAGCATCATGTTGAAGTCGCGGGGCTCGGTCCACTGGCCGCGCGTGCCGCAGTTGGGGCACGCGATGTCGGCGAGGCCGTGCTCGGGCACGCGGCCCTTCTTCTCCTCGAACTCCTCGAGCATGTGGTCCTCGCGGAACCGCTTGTGGCAGCTGAGGCACTCGGTGAGCGGGTCGGTGAAGACGCCGACGTGGCCCGAGGCGACCCAGACCTGGCGCGGCAGGATGACCGACGAGTCGAGCCCGACGATGTCCTCGCGCGCGGTGACCATGGTCCGCCACCACTGCTTCTTGATGTTCTCCTTGAGCTCGACCCCGAGCGGGCCGTAGTCCCAGGCCGAGCGCGTGCCTCCGTAGATCTCCCCGCTCGGGAACACGAAGCCCCGGCGCTTGGCGAGGGAGACGACGTTGTCGAGCCGGGACGGTGCAGCCACTGCGATCACTCCAGGGGACGAGGGCCCGCGACTGGGTGGCGCGGGGATGACAGCACAGGCTACCGGGGTGGCGCTGCGGTGCGCGGAGGTGCTCCGGACGGGTCGCGCGTTTTGACAACGGTTTTCATCCTCGTGAGAATCGTCCGCATGGATCTCCCCCGCACCCCGGCGCGCCCCGACCACGGACGCGCGGTCCGCCGCGCCCGGACGGGCCTCGCGCTGACCGCTGCGGCGGCGCTCGTGCTCGGCGGGTGCGCGAGCACCCCCGCGGACGACGGCAGGCTCAGCGTGCTCGCCTCCTTCTACCCGCTGCAGGTCGTGGCGGCGGGCGTCGGCGGCGACCGCGTGAGCGTCGACTCGCTCACCCCGCCGGGAGCCGAGCCGCACGACCTCGAGCTCTCCCCCGCCCAGGTCGCCCGCCTCGGCGCCGCGGACCTCGTGGTCTACCTCGGCGAGTTCCAGGCCGCCGTCGACGACGCCGTGCAGGCCAGCCCGCCGGAGCGCGCGCTCGACGCCGCCGACGTGGTGGAGCTGCTCGACGCAGCCGCCGAGGAGGGCGCCCACGAGGGCGAGGCGCACGCGGACGAGACCCACGAGGGCGAGACCGCCGAGGAGCACGCCGAGCACGGCGAGCACGACCCGCACTTCTGGCTCGACCCGAGCCGCATGCCCGCGCTCGTCGAGGCGGTCGCGGACGAGCTCAGCGACCTCGACCCCGAGGGCGCCGACGAGTACGCCGCGAACGCCGCCGCGCTCAGCGAGCGCTTCACCGAGCTCGACGCGGCCTACGAGACCGGTCTGGCCACGTGCAGCAGCCGCGTGCTCGTGACCTCCCACGCGGCGTTCGGCTACCTCGCGGACCGCTACGACCTCGAGCAGGTCGCGGTCGCCGGCATCGACCCCGAGGGCGAGCCGTCGCCGGCGCGCCTCGCGGAGATCGGGGAGGTCATCCGCAGCGAGGGCGTGACCACCGTGTTCTTCGAGACCCTCGTCAGCCCGAAGGTGGCCGAGGCGCTCGCCGCCGACGTCGGCGCGACGACGGCCGTGCTCGACCCGCTCGAGGGCCTCGCCGACGACTCGCAGGACTACTTCAGCATCGCCGAGTCCAACCTCGAGGCGCTGAAGGTGGCATTGTCCTGCTCGTGAGCTCCCCCGTGATCGACGCCCGCGGCGTCGACGTGACCCTCGGTGGGCACCCGATCCTGCGCGGCGTCGACCTGCGGGTGCACCCCGGCGAGGTCGTGGCGCTGCTCGGCGCCAACGGCTCCGGGAAGTCGACCCTCGTGCGCGCGCTGCTCGGCATCGTCCCCGTGAGCGCCGGCGACGTGCGCCTGTTCGGTGCGCCGCTCGGCTCGCGCGGTGCGCACGACCGCGTCGGCTACGTCCCGCAGCGGCTGCCCGCGGGCGCCGGCGTGCCCGCCAGCGCCCTCGAGGTCGTCCTGGCGGGCCTGCTGCACGGCCGCCGCCTGCGCCTGCCGCGCGGTGCGCACGCCCGCGCGCTCGCGGCGCTCGACGAGGTCGGGCTCGCCGACCGCGCCCGCCGCCCGGTGCACGAGCTGTCGGGCGGGCAGCAGCAGCGCGTCCTCATCGCCCGCGCGCTCGTGCGCGACCCGGACCTGCTCGTGCTCGACGAGCCCACCTCGGGCATCGACCTGCCGACGCAGCAGACGTTCGTCGACACCGTCGAGCGCCTGCGCACCGGCGGGGCGACCGTCGTGGTGATCCTGCACGAGCTCGGTGCGTTCGCCCCGCTCATCGGCCGGGCGGTCGTCCTGCGGCACGGTCGCGTCGTGCACGACGGCGCGCCGCCCCGGCCCCGCGACGAGCACGCCGGCGCGCACCACGACCACCTGCACGCCCATCCCGACCCGGAGCCGCCCGGCACGGGACCGTCGCTGTCCGTGGAGGTGACCCCGTGAGCCTCGTGGACCAGCTCGTCGCGATGGTGTCGTCGCCCCTCATGCTGCGGGCGCTGATCGCCGCGGTCGTCGTCGGCGCCGCCGCGCCCGTCGTCGGCACGTTCCTCGTCCAGCGCCGGCTCGCGCTCATGGGCGACGGGATCGGGCACGTCGCCCTGACCGGTGTCGCGCTCGGCTGGCTCGTCGGCAACGCGGCGTCGGTCGTGCCGCAGGACTCCCTCGCGCTGCCCGGTGCGGTCGTCACGGCCATCGCCGGGTCGATCGCGATCGAGCTCGTGCGCGAGCGCGGCCGCACGAGCGGCGACCTCGCGCTCGCCCTCATGTTCTACGGCGGCATCGCGGGCGGCGTGCTGCTCATCAAGGTTGCCGGCGGCACCAACGCCAACCTGATCAGCTACCTGTTCGGGTCGATCTCGACCGTCTCGAACGCCGACCTCGCGTGGACCGTGGGGCTCGCCGTGGTGGTGCTCGCGGTCGGGCTCGGCCTGCGCGCCGCGCTGTTCTCGGTGAGCCACGACGAGGAGTTCGCGCGCGCGAGCGGGCTGCCGGTCCGGGTGCTCAACATCCTCGTCGCGACGATCGCCGCGCTGACCGTGACCGTCGCGATGCGCGTCGTCGGGCTGCTGCTCGTGAGCGCGCTCATGATCGTCCCGGTCGCGATCGCGCAGCTGTTCGCGCGGTCGTTCGGCCGCACGATGGCCGTCGCGTCCGCGACGGGGATCGCCGTGAGCGTCGTCGGGCTCTCGTTCACCTACTGGTACGACTACCCGCCGGGCGCGACGATCGTCGTCCTCGCGGTGCTGGTGTACGCGGCGGCGTCCGTGACCCGCCCGCTGCTCCGGCGCGGCACCCCGGTGCACGACCCGCACCCGGACGTGCTCGACGACCTCGAGCTCAACGGCGCCGAGGGCGCGACGGGACGCGGCGCCGACTCGTGCTGACAACCCGTCGGTAAGGATGCCCTCACCTCGCCGATAGACTCGGGAGGTGCTCGAGCAGACGGACGTCGCGGAGGCCTACGGGCTCGGCGGCAAGCCCTTCTGGCTCGTCGTCGTCCTGCTCGTCGTCATCGTCGCGGCCCGGTCGCACGGCACGTACTGGCTCGCGCGGGGCGTCGCGCACGGGGCGAGCGGCCTCGGCGCCCGGCGCGCGTCCGACCGGCCCTCGCGGCTCGGCGCGGCAGGGGCGCGGCTGCTGGCCTGGGGTGCGAGCCCGTCGGGCCGCCGGGCCGGGGAGGCGCTGCGCCGGGTGGGCCCCGTCGCGGTGACGCTCGCCTACCTCACGGTCGGTGCGCAGACCGCGGTCTTCGCCGCCGCGGGGCTCGCGCGCATGAGCTACCCGCGCTTCGTCCTCGCGTCCGTCCCGGGCTGCCTCGCGTGGGCGTTCGTCTGGGCCACCGTGGGGCTCGGTGCGCTGTGGGGTGCGGTGGCGCTCGCCGCACGCTCGCCGTGGCTGCTGGTGACGGTGGCGGTCGCGCTGCTCGTCCTGGCGGTCGCCGTCACGCGCCGGAGGCGCACCCGACGACACCCGGCGGACATGGCGGACGCCGCGCTGGACCGCCCCGAAGCCGCACCGATGGGCGCGGACGAGCACCTCTGACCCGAGCGGCCCGGCTCACCCCTGCGGTCGTGGCGGGTGCCCGGGAAGCCCCGAGAGCTCCCACGGGAGCACATAGCCGTACGAGACCACGCTCACGACGTCCCCGTCAGCGGACCGGCCGAGGAACGTGGGATATCCGCCGTCGCCCCAGCCCGACGAGAACAGGAACCCGTCGGCAGGGCCCCCGGCCGGTCCGCGCAGGACGCAGACGGTCGAGAAGTCGTCGCGGCCTTCCGGATAGAACGCCTCGAGGTAGTCGGCGGGCACGCTCGCCGGGTCGGCGTCGTCCCAGGCGACCGCCGGGACCACCGGGGTGCCCGACGCCACGAAGCCGCCGTCGCCCCCGTCCGTCCCGAACCCGAGGTGGACCTCCTCGTCCCACGCGACCGGCGGGTCCTCCCCGAGCCGGAGCTCCGCGAACGCGACGCGCCTGCCGCTGCTGGGCGAGTCCATGACCCCGAGGGCGATCGCTGCCTCCACCGTCGAGTCCGCGACCCGCACCGATGCGATGCCGCCGTAGGCCGCGTCGAAGCCGCTGCCCGAGGCCAGCCAGCCGTCCACCAACGTGAGGTCGGCGACGTGCTCGACGACGAGCCGCCCGTCGGCGAGCTCGTCGGGCCAGCCGGCCGCCTCCGGGCCGGCGGGACGGAGGAACGACTCCCCGGGCAGAGCGCGGTCCCGCGGGCACGCGCTGAAGACGATGTCGCGCTCCTCCACCGGGGCCGGGCCGGGCTCTACCGGGGGCGCGACGGGTCCGACGCTCGCCTCTCCGGAGGGACCCGTCGACGAGCCGCGCGCCTCACCCGTCGGCGACGGTGAGGTCGCGGGAGCCGAGACAGCTGCACAGCCCGCGAGGACGAGGACGACGCACGAGGCGGAGAGCCAGCGGGAGCGGCACACGCACCCATCGTGCCCGCCGGCCCCGCCGGCGCCACACTCGGACGCCCGCAGGTCACCCGTTCGCCGTCAGGCGCTGTCCCCCACGCAGAACTGGTTGCCGTCCGGGTCGGCGAGCACGACCCAGGCGTAGCCGTCGTGCTCGTGCCGCCCGACGAGCGTCGCGCCCGACGCGAGCAGGCGCTCGGCCTCCGCCTCGCGGCCCACGGACGCGCCGAAGTCGATGTGCACGCGGTTCTTGCCGGGCGTCGGCGCCTCGACCTTCTGGAAGCCGAGGACCGGGCCACCCATGGGGCCGGGCGTCACCATGACGAACCAGCCGTCGGCGATGTCCCGCACCTGCCCGCCGGTCTGCTCGGCCCACCAGGCGCTCAGCGCCCGGGCGTCGAGGGTGTCGAACGTGACCATCGCCGGTGTGAGCGTCATGCCCCGACGCTAGGGGCGACCACCCACACGCCGGACGCCCCGCGACGCCGTCGGCCCACCCCGGCCGGGTCCCGGGCCGCTCCCGACCGCACCGGCTGGGCGCACCGTGCGCGTCGGCGCCGCCGCCCGACGCGTCAGGCCGCGCCCGAGGGTCCAGCCTGCGGACGGTCGACCGCCCCGCCGTACCGGCGGTCGCGCCGCGCGTACGTCTCGACCGCGCGCCACAGGTGCCGGCGGTCGACGTCGGGCCACGGCTCGTCGAGGAACACGAGCTCGGCGTACGCGGCCTGCCAGATCATGAAGTTCGAGGTGCGCTGCTCGCCGCTCGAGCGCACGAACAGGTCGACGTCGGGCAGGTCCGGCTCGTCGAGGAACCGCGCGATCATCTTCTCGTCGACCTTGTCCGGCTTGATCCGGCCCGCGGCGACCTCGTGCGCGATGGCCTTCGCCGCGTCCGCGACCTCCGCCCGGCCGCCGTAGTTCACGCACATCGTCAGCGTCACGGTGTCGTTGCCCCGCGTGAGCTCCTCGGCGATCTCGAGCTCCTTGATGACCGAGCGCCACAGCCGCGGCCGGCGGCCCGCCCAGCGCACGCGCACGCCCCACGAGTTCATGAGGTCCCGCCGGCGCCGCAGCACGTCGCGGTTGAAGCCCATGAGGAAGCGGACCTCCTCGGGCGAGCGCGACCAGTTCTCGGTCGAGAACGCGTACGCCGAGACGTGCTTCACGCCGATCTCGATGGCCCCGGCCACGACGTCGAGCAGCGACGCCTCCCCCGCGGCGTGCCCGGCGGTCCGGGGCAGCCCGCGCGCGTTGGCCCAGCGGCCGTTGCCGTCCATGACGACGGCCACGTGCTTCGGCACGAACTCGAGCGGGATCGCGGGCGGGCGGGCACCGCTCGGGTGCGGCGGCGGCGGGACGGGCATCAGATCCTCTCGACCATGGGGAGCGAGCGCAGCGTGCGCTCGAGGTGGAACTGGCAGTACGCGGCGACGACGCCGTTGCCCTCGCGCCGGTGCCGCTCGGCGCTGGCCTCGACGGTCGGCCAGTCGCCCGCGAGCAGCGACGCGAGCAGCTCGAACGTCTCCGGGGCGGGCGCGGTGGCGCCGGGCGGGCGGCACGCACGGCAGACGGCACCGCCCTGCGCGACGGCGAAGGACGTGTGCGGGCCGGGCGCGCCGCAGCGGGCGCAGTCGGTGAAGCTCGGCGCCCAGCCCGCGATCGCGAGCGCGCGCAGGAGGTAGGAGTCGAGCACCAGGCCGGGGGCGTGCTCGCGCGACGCGAGCGAGCGGACCGCGCCGACGAGCAGCCAGTACTGCTGCAGCGCGGGCTCGTGCTCGGCCTCGACGAGGCGCTCGGCGGTCTCGAGCATGACGGTCCCCGCGGTGTACAGCGCGTAGTCCTCGCACACCGGCCGGCCGTACGCACCGAGGGTCTCGACCTGCGTGACGATGTCGAGGTTGCGGCCCGTGCTGAGCTGCAGGTCGACGTGCATGAACGGCTCGAGGCGCGAGCCGAAGCGCGACGTCGTGCGGCGCACGCCCTTGCCGACCGCGCGGACCTTGCCGTGCTGGCGGGTCAGCAGGGTCACGATGCGGTCGGCCTCGCCCAGCTTGTGGGTGCGCAGGACGATGCCCTCGTCGCGGTAGAGGCTCACGCCCCCATCCTCCCCCGCGCCACCCACGCCCCGCGCACGCGACGGGCCACGGTCACGCGATCGGCACGCACCCGCCACGCGTCCGGCACCGGTGCGGACCACAGGCGCCGCACCGGGGCTGCTGGTGCCGCGTCCCGCGTCCCGGTCCCGGTCCGGGGCGGGCGGGCCCCGGACGGGCCGGCGCCCCCGCACGCGTGCGAGGGCGCCGGCACCGCGGTCGCCCGGTGCTCAGCGCTGCCGGCGGTTGACCGCGGAGACGATCGCCTTGAGCGACGCCGTCGTGATCGACGGGTCGATCCCGACGCCCCACAGCGTCTGCCCGTCGACCGCGCACTCGACGTACGCCGCGGCCGTCGCGTCGCCGCCGCCCGAGAGCGCGTGCTCCGCGTAGTCGAGCACCGCGACGTCGACGTCGATCGAGCGCAGCGCCGCGACGAACGCCGCGATCGGCCCGTTGCCCGAGCCCTCGAGCGTGCGGACCTCGCCGCGGTCCGCGAGGTCGACCGACAGCGTGTCGGGCCCGTCGCCGCCGCCGACCGTGCGGATCCCGCGCAGCGCGAACCGGCCCCACGGCGCGAGCTCGCCGCCGGGCTCGACCGGCAGGTACTCGTCGTTGAAGATGCGCCACAGCTCGTCGGCCGTGACCTCGGAGCCGTGCTCGTCGGTGTACGCCTGCACGACGTGCGAGAACTCGATCTGCAGCCGGCGCGGCAGGTCCAGGTCCCGCTCGGACTTCATCAAATAGGAGATGCCGCCCTTCCCGGACTGGGAGTTGACGCGGATGATCGCGTCGTAGGAGCGGCCCACGTCCTTGGGGTCGATCGGCAGGTACGGCACGGCCCACACGAGGTCGTCGACGCCGCGGCCCTCCCGCTCGGCCGTGACCGCCATGGCGTCCAGGCCCTTCTTGATCGCGTCCTGGTGCGAGCCGGAGAACGCGGTGAAGACGAGGTCGCCGCCGTACGGGTGCCGCTCGGCGACGGGCAGCTGGTTGCAGTGCTCGACGGTGCGGCGCACGTGGTCGATGTCGGACAGGTCGATCTCGGGGTCGACGCCCTGGCTGAACAGGTTCAGGCCCAGCGTGACCAGGCAGACGTTGCCGGTGCGCTCGCCGTTGCCGAAGAGGCAGCCCTCGATGCGGTCGGCGCCGGCCAGGTAGCCGAGCTCGGCGGCCGCGACGCCCGTGCCGCGGTCGTTGTGCGGGTGCAGCGACAGGACCACGTTCTCGCGGTGGCGCAGGTGCCGGCCCATCCACTCGATCGAGTCGGCGTAGACGTTCGGGGTCGCCATCTCGACGGTCGCGGGCAGGTTGATGATGACCTTGCGCTCGGGCGTCGGCTCGAAGACGTCCAGCACCGCGTTGCAGATCCGCACCGCGAACTCGAGCTCGGTCCCGGTGTAGGACTCGGGGCTGTACTCGTAGAACACCTCGGTGTCCGGGACGAGCTCCTCGTACTTCTTGCACAGCCGCGCACCGGAGACCGCGATGTCGACGATGCCGTCCTCGTCGGAGCGGAACACGACGTCGCGCTGCAGCACCGACGTCGAGTTGTACAGGTGCACGATCGCCTGCTTGGCGCCCGCGATCGCCTCGTACGTCCGCTCGATCAGGTGCTCGCGCGCCTGCGTCAGCACCTGGATGACGACGTCGTCGGGGATGCGGTTCTCCTCGATGAGCATCCGCACGAAGTCGAAGTCGGTCTGCGACGCCGACGGGAAGCCGACCTCGATCTCCTTGAAGCCCATCTGCACGAGCAGCTCGAACATCTGCAGCTTGCGCTGCGGGTTCATCGGCTCGATCAGGGCCTGGTTGCCGTCACGCAGGTCGACCGCGCACCAGCGGGGGGCCTTCTCGATCCGACGGTCCGGCCACGTGCGGTCTGGGAGGTCGACACGGATCTGCTCGTGGAACGGGCGGTAGCGGTGCACCGGCATGCCGGAGGGCTGCTGGGGGGCGTTCAGGAAGCTCATCGGGGGTCCTTCGTTCGGGTCGGTGGGAAGCAGCCGGCACACCGAACACCGCGGCGAGGTTCCGGCCTAGAAGGCCTCGCCGCGGCGACGAAGGAGGAGGAGCGCACGCGAGAGCATGCCGCCATGCTACCCCGGGGTGCGTGGCGCGGTCAGCCGGGTGTCACCGGAGCGCGACGACGAGCCGCGGCCCGATGCCGACGAGGTGCGTCCCGAGCTGCTCGACGCGCGTCACACCGGGCGTGAGCAGCACCTCCCACGCGGTCCGGCCGTCCCGGACGCCGAGCGCCTCGAGCACCGTCCCGCGCCCCGGCTCGACGCGCGCGACGATCACGTGCGAGCCGTCCGTGAACGGCTGGTCCGACGACGTGAGCGTCACCTGCCGGCGCCACAGCTGCTCGCCGTCGTCCACGTCGACGCCCACCTCGAAGCCCGCGCCGTGCAGGACCGCGACCCCGTCGAGCTCGAGCAGGACCCCCGCGGACGGGCCGGGCGACTGCCACTGCTCCTCGCCGGTGAGGCGCGACACCGCGCGGACCCGCCCGCCGAACGGGCTGCCGGGCAGCGAGCTCCACGCGTAGAGCCGCTCCTCGGGCCGGTCCGAGACGCGCGGCTCGGACAGCGTCCCGCGCGTCGTGAACCGCTCGCGGCCGTCGGGCTCATACACGGTCGTGCGGATCATGAGCGCGGACCCGGCAGTGCCGTACGCACCCACGAGCACCGACCCGTCGTGCAGGAGCCCCACGTGGTCGCGCGGACGGTTGCCGCGGTCCACGACCTGCACCGCCCGGCCCGTCGCCTCCGCGAGGACCAGCGACGTGCCCCCGGTCGCGACGAGCAGGGCGCCGTCGGCCTCGCGCAGGACGACGCGCTGGGGCGGCACGGTCACCGGCGGGTCGAGCACCTGGGTGCGCCACACCGGCGCGCCGGTCCGCGCGTCGGCGCGCTCGACGACGACCCCGGACTCGTCCGCGAGCGGCAGCACGAGGTCCCGCCCGACGACGACGGCCCCGGCGACCGTGCCGCGCGCGTCGCGCTGGTCGAGCACGCGGCCGTCGACCGCGTCGAGCACGACGACCGGCCCGGCGACCGGCTCGGTGCGGACCGCCGAGCGATCGGGCTCGGTCAGGCAGACGACGGCCGCCGCCTCCGCCGGCGCGGGGTCGACCGCGAGGCAGCGGCGCAGCGTGCCGAGGGGACCCCCCGGGAGCGTGGCGCGCCAGCGCACCGCGCCGGTCACGAGGTCGAGACCGGCGGCCGCGCCGTCCTCCACGTCCGACGCGTAGACCACGACCGTGTCCCCCGCGAGCACCGCGCGGGGCGACCACGGCCCCCGCGTCGTCCACGCGACGGCCGGCGGCCCCTCGAGCGGGCGGATCGCGCCCGGGAGCTCCGTGGGCGCGGTCAGGACCCGCCGCTCGTGCGCGAGCGACCAGCGCGGGAGCCCGACGAGCACCGTGAGCACGAGCGCGACGAGGACGGTCGTCGCCGCGAGGGCCCGCAGGACGTGCCCGCGGCCCCAGCCGACGAGCGCGGCTCCGGTGGCGCGCAGGTCCGGCGCGGGCGCGGGCGTCCCGGCGTCGTCCTCGTCGAGGACGACGTCCTGCATCGACGGCCGCTCCGCGTGCGGGGCCATCCCTGCACGCTAGTCCTGACCGAGCGCCACGACCTCCGTTGCGGTGCGCCCGAGCAGCCGCCGGCCCGCGCGCTCGACCGAGCGGACGTCGGGCGGCAGCACCGCGGTCCACGCCGCGCGACCGTCGACCGGGTCGACGGCGACGAGCACGGGCGACCCGTCGGCGAGCACGAGCGGCACCAGGACGTGCACGCCGTCGGTCTGCACCGCACCGAGGCCAGCGGACGCGCGGCTCCCGGACCACGTCGTCGCGTCGGACGCCCACAGGACGTCGCCGGACTCGGCGTCCCGGGCGGTCAGCGCGCCCGTCGCGGAGGCCGTGACGACGCGGCCGCCGACGACCAGCACCGAGTCGGCCGGGGTCCGGGCGGTCCACCGCTCCCCCACCGGTTCCGCGCCTGCGTCGGCTTGCTCGGGCCCCGCGTCGGCCGCCCGCGCGTCCGCCGCCTCCGCGCCCGCGTCGCCCGCGTCGCCCGCGTCGCCCGCGCGCAGCGTCATGCTCGACCCGTCGTCCCCCTCCGCCGGGTCGCCCCCGACGCCCTCGGGCCGCGCCGTCAGCGTGAGGTCCGGCTCCGAGCCGTCGTCCGCGGCGAGCACGACCGGCACGTCGGGTCGCGCCACACCGGCAGGCCACGCGTCGACCGCGTCGCCGTCGGCGTCGAGCACGCGGACCGCTCCCGCGTCGACCACGAGCAGCCCGCGCTCGACCCGCGCCACGGCCTGCTGCGGCCCGCGCGCGTCGGCGGCGCGGGCGTCGACGTCGGACGTCCACGCCTCGGCGCCGCTCCGGGCGTCCTCGCGCGTGACGCGCACGGCGCCGCCGGGCACGGTGCGCGTGACCACGAGGTCCGGGCCGAGCGCCGTCAGGTGGACGTCGCTGCGGTCCGCCGGGTCGTCGCGCACGAGCGTCCCCGTGGCGGCGTCGAGCACGACGACCCGCACGTCGCCGCGCCGGCCGAGCCCGCCCCACGCCTCCTTGCCGACCGCGGGCACCGCGACGCACGCCACGGTCGCGTCGCCGCCCACCGCACGACCACCAGCACCAGCACCAGCACCAGCACCAGCGTCCCCGCCGGCACGACCCACCGGGTCCGCCGCCGCGGCGCCCGGCCCGCCGTCGCCCAGCCGCGCGCCCGCGCCCCCCGACGTGAGCACGCACGTCAGCTCGCCCTGCGGACCGACGGCGTCCACGTCGGCGTCCCACCGCGGCTCGCCGGTCGCGGCGTCGTAGGCGGCGACGCCGCCCCGGCCCGCGGCGGTGACGCCGAAGGTGACGACGAGCCCGTCGCCCGTGACGAGCCCGTCGAGCAGCGGGCGCCGCCACCGCTCGAGCCCGGAACCGCCGGCCGGGTCGACCGCGTCGAGCACCGCCGGCGCGAGGGCGAGCGCTGCGGCCCGGGCACGGTCCGCCCGGGCGTCCCGGACGGTGCCGACCGCGAGCGCCGCGACGACGACGAGCCCGGCGGCGACGAGCCGCACGCGGTGGCGCCGCACGCGGTGGCGCCGCACGAACGCCCCGCCCGCACGCGCGCCGGCCCGCGTCCCGCCCGGCGCACGGTCCGCGCTCCCGCCGGGTCCGGGCCCCGCGGCGTCACCCGCGAGCGCGTCGCCCCGGTCGGCGTCGGACCGCTCGACGAGCTCGACCTCGTGCATCGACCGGCGCGCGCCTCCCACCCGGCGGCTCACCACGCGGGCGCCCGACGCTCAGCCGAGCGCACGGTGCTCTTCCGCGGTCGTCAGGACGAGGTGGCCCGCGACCGCACGCACCCGGCGCGTGTCCGGCGGGACGGGGACGGACCAGTACCGCACGCCGTCGGGCACGCCGCGCCCGACGAGGTGCGTCGCGCCGTCCGGGGCGAGCCCGGGGCCGAGCACGAGCGCGCCGTCCGTCACGGGCTGCCACGGCAGCGGCGCGCCGAGCTCCTCGTCCCACACCTCGGCACCGGTGCGCGCGTCGACGACGCCGTAGCGGCTCGCGCCGACGACCACGAGGCGGTGGTCGACGACGAGCGCGGGGTTGAGCGCCGTGGTCGCCCGCCACCGCTCCTCGCCCGTCGCGGTGTCGTGCGCGACGACGGCGTTGCCCGCGTCGAGGACGACGAGGCGCGGCTCGGAGCCGTCGTCCACGGCGAGCGGCGCCGGGAGCCCGGGCACGGTCGCCGTGACGGCCCCCGTCGCGTCGTGCACCGCGCCGCCCTGCGCCGGGGACCAGGTGCCGAAGCCCGCGCGCAGGGGCTCGACGCGCAGGAAGCTGAAGTCCGGCGCGGTCGTCAGCTCGGCGCCGTCGGCGACGGCGAGCACGCGCGTCGCGGACCCCGCCACGACGACGAGGTCGCGCGTCACCTCGACGGACGTGAGCGCCCGCACGCTCGTGCCCCGGATGGGCACGGGACTGCGCCAGCCCCACCGCACCTCGCCGGTCACGCCGTCGCGCCGCGCGACCACGACGTGCTCGTCGTCGTCGACCGTCACGACGACGACGTCGTCCCTGACCCGCCCGGCGGCCACGAGCTCCCCGAGCAGCGTCCAGGTGCCGAGCGTGCGCCCGTCGCGCGCCGACAGCGCGCCGACCCGGGTCTCCGGGAGCGCCACGTCGACCTCCGAGAACGCCCCGACGTCGCCGGACGTGACCGTGCCGTCCGGGTCGTCGGCGTAGACGGGGTCGGGCTCGGCCGCGAGGCAGACGACCACCGCGCCGACGTCGGTGCCCGGGTCGGGGCAGCGCACCGGCCCGGACTCCATGGCCGCACCGGGCGCCGGGGCGACGTCCGCGCTCCACCGCTGCTCCCCGGTGCGGGCGTCGTGCGCGGTCGCGTGCCACGCGCTCGTGCCCGGCTGCACCACGACGAGCAGCCCCCGCGCGACGAGCAGCTGGTCGCCGGGTCCCGCGGGCGTGCTCCACAGGACCTCGGGCGGCCCGTCGAGCGGGCGCACGACGCCGGGCACGCCCGCGAGGCGTTCCGCGCGCTCCCGGTCGCGCTGCACCCCGAGCACGCCGACCGCGGTCACCGCGACGACGAGCGCGACGGGCACGGGCCACCAGCGGCGCAGGAGCCCGCGGACGTCCGGCGCCGGGGGCCCGTCGCCGGGTCCGGCGCCGTCGCTCGCCGCGGGCGCAGCACCGGGGGGGACCTCCTCGTCGGCGGGCGGCACGTGCCGCCGTCGCGCGCCCGTGTCCGGGAGGCCCTCCTCGAGGACCTCGACGGGCTGCATCCTCGCAGCGGGCCGCACGGGCGCCATGAGGCCGACTCTAGGCCAGCCGGCGCTCCACCGGCGGGGGGACGACGCGCAGCCCGCAGTCGCCGAACGACACCGTCGACCCGAGCGGGACGCGGACACGCTGGTCGACCCCGCACACGATCTGCTGGCCGTCCGCGAGGGTCACGAGGGTCCCGTTGGTCGAGCCGCGGTCGGCGACCCACAGGCCCCGGTCGTCGACGCCGAGCTGCAGGTGGGTCTTGGAGACCGAGCGGCCCGGGTCGACGACCCGCACCAGCTGCTCGGTCCCGGTGCCGACGGGGTTGCGGCCGACGAGCACGGCGCCGTCGACCGTGACGGTCCGCCCGTCGCTCAGCTCGAGCGCGACGGCCCGGGGGTCGAGCGGCTCGGCCGGCGCCGGGCGCTCGTCGGCCCGCAGCGGGGCGCGCCGGGTCTCCTCGAGCGCGGGGTCGAGCGCGAACACCGCGGGCCGCAGCATCGGGATGGCGCGCGTGTCGACGTCGGGCGCGACGCCGGGCTCGCCGAGCGGGGGCAGCACGAGCGACGGGCCGGTGGTGCGGCGCTCGGCCAGCAGCGCGCCCAGCCGGCGGCCGGCGACGTCCTGCGGGGCAACGGGGCGCACGGGCTCCTCGGCCGGGGCCGACTCCACGAGCGACCAGTCCTCGTCGGCCGTCGGCCGGGCCGCCGGGCGCGGGCGCACCGGGGTGACGCCCCGCGAGCGCTGGGCACGGCCGCCGTCCCGCCGCCCGGCGAGCGGGCCCTCGACGGTCCGCAGGTCGACGACCTCGCCGCCCGCGACCCGGTCGTGCCAGCCGCGGCCCCGGCCCGTGCGGTCCAGCAGCGGCGACGCGAGCACCACGAGCGACCCGACGACCACGACCGAGCCCGCGGCGACCACGAGCCCGCGCAGCAGCACGCGCGCGAGGCCCAGCGGGCGGCCCGTGCGCGCGTCGACCGTGCGCAGCCCGAGCAGGCGCCGGCCGAGCGTCCAGCCGAACGTCCCGTGGGTCCACCACTGCACGAGCGCCTGCACGAGCAGCAGCGCCCACGCACCGAGCAGGACGCCCGGGGCGGTGGGCGTCGCCGCGGGGTCGGCGCCGAGGTCGCGCACCGTCCGCAGCGCGACCGCGAGGACCACGCCGCCGCCGAGGACGAGGGCCACGGCCTGGTCGAGCAAGAACGCGGCGGCGCGGCGTCCGAGCGACGCCGGTGCGGGGTGGCTCATGAGCGGGGTCCTTGCTCGTGGGTCGTGGGGGTGTCCGGGGTCGCGCGCCGCCGGGTGCGGCGCGGGGGCCGTCCGGGCGGACCGCCGGCGCGCGGGACCCGGCGCGAGCGGCGCAGCGACGCGAGCGAGACGCGGGCCCGGACCCGGCGACCCCAGGGCAGCGCGCCGTGCATCTCGGTGACCGCCTGCTCGACGCGCCGCCAGTACGCGGCGGCCTCGGCGAGCGTCGGTGTCCCGGGCCCGAACACCGCGGCGTCGGCCTCGGCGGCGAGCCGGGTCACGACCGAGCCGGCCCGGTGCGCGGACCACGCGGCCCCGGCGCCGGAGACGCCCGACAGCGCACGCGTGAGCTCGTCCGCGGTCTCGCGCCGCGTCGCGAGCGGCGACGGCGGGTGGCGCAGGTCGCGTGCGGCGTCGAGCACCTCGTCCCAGCCCCCCGCGACGCGGACCACGGCGTCGGGGTGCTCGCGGCGCCGGCGCCGGCGGCGGGCCTTGACCGCGAGCACGACGACCAGCGGGCCGAGCAGCACGACGAGCGGGATCGCGACGACGCCGGCGACGCGCGCGACGCGCAGCCACACCGGGCCGCCCTCGTCGCCGGAGTCCGGGTCCTCGGCCTGCGGCTGCTCGGTGTCGTCCTCGGGCGGCGTGACGGGCTCGGGCGGCGGCGGCGGGGGCTGGACGACCTGCGGCTCCGGGTCGGACGGCTTGGTCGTCGACTCCTCCTGCGGCGTCTGCGAGCGGGGCGGCGTCGGGTCGAACGGGACCCAGCCGTGCCCCGTGAACGCGATCTCGACCCACGCCTCGACGTCGTCGCCGGTCACGGTCATCGACTCGGCGCCGCGCTCCTCCTCGCCGGGCACGAAGCCGAGCACGACGCGCGAGGGCAGGCCCATCTGCCGGGCCATGAGCGCCATCGCCGACGCGTACTGCTCGCCGTCGCCGACCATGAGGTCCGAGCCGAGCAGCGTCGTCAGGCGGTCGGCGCCGTGCCCCGACAGCGACGGGGAGTCGCCCGCCTCGGTCAGGCCGTGACTGAAGAAGCCGCCCTCGGCGAGCGCCTTCTGGAGGCTCCGGGCGATCTGCACGGGCGTGCCGGCGTCGCGCGCGACGTCCGCCGCGGTCGCGCCGATCACGTCGGGCACCCCGCTGTCGTCGGGGACGACGACGGGTGCCTGGGGCGCCTCGCCGACCGTCGCGTCGTCGGGGACCGGGGGCACCACGGTGTCGAGCGTGTACCGCAGGCCGCGCTCGACGCCGCCCGTCAGCACCGCCGCGCCGGTCGCGTCGTTGTAGCGCAGGTCGCCCGCGACGACGGGATCCTCGAAGCGCACGGCGGTCGCCTGGCCGACGGTCGGCAGCCACACGCCCGAGAGCTGCTCGACCTCGATCGTGACCCGGGCGCGGTCGCCGCGGGTCGTAGTCTCGATCGTCTCGCCGACGCGGCGGAACTCCCCCGAGCCCTGCGCGGAGCCGTCGCCCGCGACGTTCCACACGACGCCGTCGAACTGGTCCATCGTCGCGAGGCGCACGCGCGCACCGGCCGGCAGCCCGCTCACGGTGAACAGCGGGTCGTCCTTGGCCTTGACGATCTTGCGGAACGCGGACAGCGGGCTCGGGTACGCGCGGGGGTCGAACGGCGGGACGAGCTCGTCGCGCAGGACGTACCGCGGCGTCGAGCCGGTCACGAGCGGTCCCCCCAGGACACCGCACCCGGCGACGACCGCGACGAGCACGCCGAGGGCCACGAACCGGCGCGGGCGCACCCCGCCCGCGCGCCACGCCGCCCAGCCGACGAGCACCGCGGCGAGACCGAGACCGGTCGCGACGGGCGCGATCACCTGGCGCGTCCCGAGCAGCACCGCACCGACGAGCGCGACGCCGGGGACGACCGCGGCGAGGGCGGCCCGCCCCGGGGAGCGCACGCGCAGCGCCGTCGCGGTCACGGTCACGGCACCCACGAGCGCGAGCAGGAACGGCGCCGCGAGCAGAGCGCCGCTCGTCCCCACGGGCGGCTGCAGCGTGAGCACCTGCTTCCAGGACGCGGTCGCGCCGACCGCGAGCTCGGTGAGCGTGCGCAGGGTCGGGACGACGCCGCCAACGGTCGTGCTGGGCGCCGCGAGCGCGCCGCCCGCGAGGAAGTAGGCGAGCACGACGAGCGCCACGACGACGATCGCGGACCAGCGCCGGACCGCGCCGAGCACGCCGATCGCGGCGCCCAGCACGAGCCCGCCGGCGAGGGCCGGGACCGCGGCCCGTGCGCCGTAGACGGGGACGAGCGGCACGAGCGCGGCCGCGAGCACGCCGACGAGCAGCACGACGTCGACGACCGCGGGCCACCCGCTGCGCGGAGCGCCGCCGCGGACGCCCCGGCCCGAGGTCGCTGTCGCGGTCGCGGTCGCCGTCATCAGCTCACCACCCGGCGCAGGACGCGCGGCAGGTCGTCGAGCGTGCCGAGCGTCGCCAGGCTCAGGGAGCCCTGCGTGCGCACCTGCACCTCCTCGCCGGCCGTGCAGCGCATGACGACGGTGCGGGTCCCGACGGGCACGTGCCGCGCACCGGCGCGCAGGTCGCCCGCGGACGGGACCGACCCGGTGACCAGCACCGCGACCGACGCCTCGGGGGCGTCGCGCGCGACGCGCCGGCCGAGCGCGGACATCCCGGTGCCGCCGATCGTGAGCTGCACGCCCGCGCAGTCGTCGAGCAGGAGCGGCGGGGTCTCGACGCGCAGGCGTCCCCCGCCGGCGAGCACCGCGAGGTCGCGCTCCTCGCGCAGCGTCTGCACGCCGAGCGACGCGACGGTCGAGACGGCGAGCTCGAACTCGTCGTCGTCGGCGTAGTCGCGCGGGTCGGTCGAGAGCGCGAGCGCGGTCTGCGTGCGGCGCGTGTCCTCGAACTGCTTGACCATGAGCGCGCCGCGGCGGGCGGTCGTGCGCCAGTGGATGTAGCGGCGGTCGTCGCCCGCGACGTAGTCGCGCAGGGCGTGGAAGGACAGGTCCGAGTCGGACAGGTCGCGCGTCGACTGCCCCTCGAGGTCGCGCAGCAGGCCCGCGCTCGCGCCCGCGAGCGACACGAGCTCGGGGTGCACGTAGAGCTCGACGGGCTCGGTCCAGCGCACCCGGCGCCGCGCCAGGCCCAGCGGGTCGCCGCGCACCGAACGCACGGGCCCCACGACCACGACGGCGCGCCGCGACGTCGGGATCGCGAAGATGTCGTCGTGCTCGGCGCCCGGGCCGAGGGACGGCAGCGCGAGGTCGGCGGCGCCCGCACCCACGGGGAGCTCGATGCGCGCCGGGAGCGAGCGCCGGCGGGCGACGTTGCGCACCGCGAGCCGCCCGACCGCGCGCTCGCCGACGCGCACGCGCCGGTCCGCGAGGTCGAGGTCGACCGCGTATCGCTCGCGCCCCACCGTCATGAGCAGCGCGACCACGACGAGCCCCGCGAGCGCGGCGCCGCCGACGGCCGCCTCGACCCAGCCGAGCACCCGTCCCAGCACGAGGCCGACGACCGCGGCGACCGCGGCCGCCCAGCCGGCACCGGAGACGCGCAGGGCCACCGTCAGGCCGCCCGCTGCGCCGGGGGTGCCGTGGACGCGACGATCCGCTCGATGACCTGCACGGCGGTCACGCCCGCGAACTCGGCCTCGGTGTCGAGCACGAGCCGGTGCGCGAGGATCGGCACGGCGAGCGCCTTGATGTCGTCGGGCACCACGAACCCGCGCCCGTCGGACGCGGCCCACACCTTCGAGCAGCGCACGAGCGCGAGCCCGCCGCGCACGGACGCCCCGAGGGAGGTCTGCGCGTCCTCGCGCGTCGCCTCGAGGAGCCGCGCGACGTAGTCGAGCACCGCGGCGTCGATGTGCACGGTGCCCGCGAGGTCCGCCATGTCGGCGACGGCCTTGGTCGTGATCTTGGGCTGCAGGCCCGTCGTGCGGTCCTTGGCGCCGGCGAGGATCTCGACGGTCGACGCGCGGTCCGGGTAGCCGAGCGAGGTCTTGATCAGGAACCGGTCGAGCTGCGCCTCGGGGAGCCGGTAGGTCCCGGCCTGCTCGATGGGGTTCTGCGTCGCGATGACCATGAACGGGCGGCCGACCGGGTGCGTCACGCCGTCGACGGTGACCTGGCCCTCCTCCATGACCTCGAGCAGCGCCGACTGCGTCTTGGGCGACGCACGGTTGATCTCGTCCGCGAGCAGCACCGACGTGAACACCGGGCCGGGGTGGAACTCGAACCGCCCGGTGCCCTGGTCGTAGATCGTCACGCCCGTGACGTCGCTCGGCAGGAGGTCGGGCGTGAACTGGATGCGGTGGTGTGTGCCCTGGACGGTCGCCGCGATCGCCTTCGCGAGCGACGTCTTGCCGGTGCCCGGGGCGTCCTCGAGCAGCAGGTGCCCGTCGGAGAGCATCGCCGTCAGCGCGAGGCGCACGGCGTGCTCCTTGCCGAGGACGGCGCGGCCCACGTTGGCCACGAGCGCGCCGAAGGTCTCGGCGAACCACGTCGTCTGTTCGGGGGTCATCGGGGCTCGGTTCTCCTTGGTGGTGGCCGTCGCGGCCAGGGCCGTGGCGGTCGGGCGGGTCGTCGTGCCGAGGGGCGCGGACGCCCCGGCACCTGCGGCGGGCTGGGCGGGCTGGGCCGGCTCGGCAGGCCCGTACCGGGCGTCGGGGGTCATCCGCCGGCCCCCGCAGCGGGCGCGGGCCCGGTCACGGTGGCGGGCCGCTCGGACCACGGGCCCCAGCCGACGGCGTTGCGGGCGCGGACGCGGACGAGGACGTCCCCGCCGCCGGGCACGTCGACGACGACGGGCTCGGTGGGCAGGGCCGCGTTGCCGTTGCGGTCGATGCGAGCGGCACCGCGGAGGACCTCCCACTCGTACTGCGTGACGTCCCGGCCGTTGGCCTCGGCCGCGCTCCAGCGGAACGCGAGCTTCTCGGCGGACGGGCTCGTCGCGGAGTCGATCGGCGGCGCGCCGGGTGCGCTGGGCTCCCCCGCACGCGCGCCGGCGACGGTCTCGGCGCTCCAGCCCACCGCGTTGGCGACCTGGTAGCGCACCGTGACGTCGCCCTCCTGGTCGATCGTGCCGGGCGGCGAGCCGGAGACCCAGTCGCCGCCGTTGACGCGGTACCGGCGTGCCGTGATCCCGGTCCCGCCGTCGGCCGCGTCCGAGGCGCCGACCGTGACCTGGTCGACGCCCCCGGTCGTGACCGTGAGGTTCGGCGCCTGCGGGACGGTCCGGACGGTGACCGGCGCGAACGGGACCGGCTCGCTCCAGATGCCGCGCGAGTTGCGCGCCCGGATCACGAAGGAGTAGCTCGACCCGCCCGGGAGGCCCGTCACGGGGTGGCTCGTCGTGCCGCCACCCACGGAGATCGTCGACGGGCCGCCGGTGATCTCGTAGTCGGTGACGACGAAGCCGCGACCGCCGGCGCTCGACGGCGGCTGCCACCGCAGCTCGACCGCGGCCTGCCCCCACGAGCCGCCGTCGACGGCCGTCGCCACGGGCGAGCCGGGCGGCTGCGGCCCGCTCCAGACCTCCGCCGTCACGGTCCCCCACGCGGACGCGCCCGCCTTGTTCAGCGCGCGCACGCCGATCGTGTAGGTGCGGCCGCGCTCGGCCCCGGGGATACGGAAGCTGAGCTCGCCGCCCACCGCGACCGGCGCCCCGCCGTCGACCGTGACCTCGTAGCCGCGCACCGGGTCGCCGTTGTTCGCCGGCGGCGTCCACGTGGCGACGATCTCGGGCTCGCTCGACCAGCCGGTCTCCCCCGACGTGGCGGTAACCGCGGGCGGCTCCGGGGCCTTGGCCGGCACGATCGTCACCGACGACGGGCTCCACCCGCTCGGCTCGGGCGCCCGGTTCTGTGCCCGCACCCGGACCGTGTACGCCTTGCCGTTGTCGAGCCCCGTGAAGCGCTGCGACAGCGTCGACGTCGTGACCGACGCGGGCCCGTTCGAGGGCGCCGGCGTGATCTCGACCGTGTAGCTCGTGATCGGCGAGCCGGTGCTGCGCGGCGCTTCCCAGCGCACCGTGAGCTCGCGGTCCCCCGTCGAGACCTCGACGGGCGCGCCGGGCGGGTCCGGCACGGCGTCGGGCCGCGCGGGCGCGGACGCCGGGCTCGGGTCGGACCAGTCCACGGCGTTCTGCGCCGCGACCGTGAACGTGTACTCGGTGTCGTTGGTGAGGTTGTCGATCGTGCAGGTGGTGCTCGCGCACGCCCGGACGGCGCCGCCCGGGTTGGCGACGACGCGATACCCGGTGATCGGCGCGCCGCGGTCGGCGGGGGCGTCCCACGCGAGCACGACCGTCCGGTCGCGGACCTCGACCACGCGCGGTGCGCGCGGGGCGTCCGGCTTGCCGCGCACGAGGACGGTGATGCGGCCCTCGACCTCGCGGTCGGGGTCCCCCGTGGCGTCGCGCACGCGGAAGCGGGTGACCATCGCCCCCACGAAGTCGGCGTTCGGGCGGACCGAGACGGTGCTCGACGTCGGGCTCGCGGTGCCCGCGCCCGGCGTCTCGACGACGGCGCCGACGACCGTGAGCACGCCGTCGGGGAACGGGTTGAGTGCGTTCTCGAGCACGTTCACGACCGTGTCGCGGCCCTGCACGCCGTCAGTGATCGTGCGGTCGACGACGCGCGCGAGCTGCCGGGTGCTCGCGGTCACGCGCAGGTCGACCTGCACGTCCATCGACCCCGCGCGCCCGTAGCCGATCTTGACCGCGAGCGAGCCGAGCGTGCCCTTGGGCGTCGTGCGGGCCGCGGAGACCCGCAGCGTGCTGCCCTCGAGCGTCGCGGTGAAGCCCGCCGGGACGGCGGACGTGAGCTGGTAGGTGTACGGCGTCGTCGTGGTGGTCTCGCCCTCGGGCCCGCGCGTGAGGGCCCGCAGGTCGACCGCGATCGGGGCCTCGCCCGGACCCATGTCGAGCGCCGTCGGCTCGAAGGTCGGCGGGTGGTCGTCGAGCGCGTAGACCGTGATGGCGAGGGTGATGACCGACGTCCGGCCGTCGGGGTCCCCCGCGCTCGTCCGGTCGGTGACCGGGACGGTGATCGACGCGGGCCCGGCGTAGCCCGCGGCCGACTGGAAGCGCAGCGTCGTGGCGTCCTTGACGAGCGCGGTGCCGTCCGACTTGGTCGCGGTGACGGCCGCGGGGTCGGCGATGCTCGCGGTGCGGCCGGGCGCGACCTGGACCTGCTCGTCGAGCGGGATCTCGAGCGGCTCGCCCGAGGCGACGCGCAGCTCGGGCGCCTTGGGCCGGGGCGTCGGCGGGAAGAAGCCGAGCGCGGGCACCGTGATGAACGCGTAGGACGAGACCCGGTCCGCCTGCGGGGAGACGTTGGTCAGGAGGTACGGCACGGTCTGCGCGTGGTCGACGAGCGTCACGACGACGTTCCCCTGCGGCGTCACGGTCGCGACCTCGGCCGCCGAGGCCGGCACGGAGACCCGCAGGTCGCTGAGCGGGCCGCTCGGGTTCTGCGCGACCTCGAGCACGTCCACCTCGACGCTCTCGCGGCCGATCGTGTCGATCGGGGGGACGACGACGTCCTGCGCGATGGGCGCGAGCACGGCGGCGTCGTCCGCGACCGTCACCGTCAGCACGGCGGACGCCCGGCCGCCGCGGATGTTCGTCGCGGTGTACACGATCTGCAGCACCGCGGGCTCGTCGGGCGCCTGGACCAGGATGCGGCGGCCCTCGACGCGCGCGTCGACGCCCTCAGCCGTCTCGAGGTCCGTCACGAGGCTCAGCTCGCCGCCGTTGGGGTCGACGTCGTTCGCGAGCACCCGCACCTCGACGCGCTCGCCGGGCCGGACCTGAACCGCGTCGTCGCGCGCGACCACGGGCACGGTCGTCGTGGGCCGCGGGCTGATCCCCACCCGGATCGTCGCGACCGCGCGCTGGCCGACCCAGTCCTCGACCGCGTACGTGAACGTGTCCGTGCCGAGCTCGCCCGGCAGCGCCTCGTACTCGAGCCAGTCCGCCCCGACCTCGACGATGCGTCCCTTGGTGGGGGCGACGGCCGCCCCGAGGAGCGTCACGCCGTCGCCGTCGTCGTCGATCCCGACGAGCGGCACGGGGATCCGGATCGTCTCGCTCTCGAAGACCCGGGCCGTCAGGTCGCGCGGGCGCGGCGGGGACTTCGTGGTCGCGTCGGACTCGTGCACGCGCACCGTGAGCGTCGCCGCGGTCGTGTTGCCGAGCGCGTCCCGCACCGCGAACGTCGCGCGCGCGGTGAGCGGGGACTCGGGCGCCTGGTAGCGCAGCACGTCGCCGGACACGAAGAGCAGGCCCTGGCCGTCGCCGAGCGGCTCGGCGAGCTCGGGCACGAGCGTGAGCCGGTCGCCGTCGGGGTCGTAGGCGTCCTCGAGCACCGGGACGGTCACGACGCCGCCCGTGCGCACCGAGACCTCGACGTTCTCGACCACGGGCGGCTGGTTCGTCGCGGACGGCGGGACGGGGTGCACCGCGATCTCGCTCGTCGCGGACGCCGTCCCGTTCGACACGACGTACCGGACGGACACCGGCGCCTCGAGCGTGCGCGTCGCGGAGACCTGCACGAGCTGGTGACCGATCACCGCGACCCGGAGCCCGGAGTCCGCGGGGGCCTCGACCGACTGGACGACGAGGACGCCGCCCGCCGGGTCGGTGTCGTTCGCGAGCGGGTCGACCGTGACCTCGCCGCCCGCGGGCAGGTACGCGCGGTCGCGCACGGCGACGGGCGGCTGGACCTCGGACGGCCACTCGCGCACGTCGACGCGCGCGAGCCCGGTCGCCTGCTGCGGCGGCGCGGCCACGACGAACGGCACGTAGTACGTCCCGGGGCGCGCGGCGCTCACCGTGAACGTCCCGGCCGCGAGGTCGGTCGTGAGGGTCAGGCCGGCGACCTCCTCGACGCCCGCGAGGCGCACGGGCTCGGCCGAGGAGCTGCGCACCGCGGCGAGCGGCTGGACGAGCGCGGGCAGGTCGACGTACGTCACGACGTGCACCGGGTCGACCTGCGGCGCGAGCGAGCCCGCGGCGCGCACGTCGACCTCGAGCACGCCCTCGGCCGTCTCGACGCCGTCGGTGACCGTGAGGCGCACCTGGTTGCGCCCGAGGGTCCCACCCTCGGCGCGGAACGTCACGGAGCCGTCCTGCCGGAAGCTCACGCCCCCACCGTCGGAGACCGCGCCCACGAGCACGAGGTCGTCCCCGTCGGGGTCGGCGAAGTCGGCGAGCGCGTTGTAGGTGGCCTGGGCGCCCTGCTCGACGCGCATCGACCCCGTGCGGACCTGCACCGGCGCCTCGTTGACGCCGTCCTCGCGCACGGTGAGGGTCACGCTCGCGGTCGAGGGCGCGCTCGTCCCGCGGCCGTCGGTGATCGTGTAGGTGAACGTCGCGCTGCCCGTGGCGTCGGGGGCGACCGTGAGCTGGAGCGAGCGCCCGCCGTAGATCGCCTCGAGCCGCCCGAACTCCTGGGGCACCGGGTCGAACTCGCTGACCGCGAGGATGCCGCAGTCCGACGACGAGTCGTTGTCGATGACCGGCAGGATCGTCGCGCGGCCGGGGCGGACGCCGAACCCGTCGTCCTGCGCGGTCGGCGGGGCGGACTGGGTGCCGCACTCCGCGACGAGGTCCTGCGTCGTCTCGGTGCCCTCGGCGTCCTCCTGCTCCTCCTCGAGCTCCTCCTCGGGGACGATGTCCTCCCAGTTGGGCTCGCGCAGCGCGGTGTCCTCGAGCGGCATCCACACGCGGCCGCGCAGCGTGTCGTTGAGCACGACGACGCCCCGGTTGACCCGGAACGTGAGCTCGTCCTGGGACGACATGTCCTCGAGGTCCTCGACGACGGGCCCGGAGCCGCCCGCGCACTGGCGCAGGTAGCTCCCGGTCGCCGACGCCCACGCGGCGTGCGCGCAGTCCCGGACGCGCACGGGAGCGGCGGGCCGCCCGGAGCCGCCGGTGACGCGCTCGACCGGGTCGCCGCCGCCGAGCGGGACCTCGAGCAGGGCGGTCCGGCTCGCGACGAGCACGTCGTCGGCCGCGGGCCCGGGCTGCTGCAGCACGAGCCCGTCGCCGTCGAGCTCGACCTCGCCGCGCAGGGTCACGAGCGTCGAGCCGGTGAGCCCGACGGGCTCGTCGCCGACCGCGGTCAGGTGCTCGACGCCCGCCCCGAGGCTCCCGACCGGCTCGGCGACGGGTGTGCCTGCTTCGAGCCGAACGCGCGTGACGTCCCCGGTCGTGCCGTCGACGCCGAGCGCGAGGCCGTCCCGCGTGACGACGACCCGGCCGTCGTCGCCGAGCTCGAGGTCGGGCGGGTCGGACGAGACGCGCAGCGCGTCGAGGCTCGCGAACGGGCGCACCCACGCGTTCCCGCCGGCGTCGAGCACCGCGACCGTGCCGCCGCCCATCGACGCGGACGCCTCGCCCGGGACGGGCACCTGCGCGACGAGCGTCACGCTCGCGGGGTCGACGACCGAGACGCTGCCGGGCTCGAGGAGCAGCACGTCGCCCGCGTCCTGCAGCACGTCGAAGCGGGCGGCGGTCGTCACGAGGCCCGAGTTGAGCTCCTCGACCTGCGTGTTGAAGCGCCCGAGCTTTGCCTGGCTCGTCGCGGTCAGCCACACGCCGCCGTCGTTGAGGTCGACGCGCGCGAGCGGGAACCCGGGGTTGACCAGCGCGAGGACCGCGAGCACGACCGGCACGGTCACGACGGCCGCGGCGGAGACGGTGCGCCGGCGCACGGACGCGAGCCTCACGGCGCGCACCCCTCGGCGGCACGCGCGGACGCCCCGCGGTCGGCGCGCACGATCGACACCTCGACGCACACGGGGCTCCCGGTCGCCGCGGCGGCGGGCACCGTGACGGTGGGCTCGTCGACGAGCTCGAGCTCGGCCTCACCGGTCGCGGCGCGCACGCCCCACAGGTAGAGGTCGCCGTCGGCGGGCTCGGGGTTGGTCCACGTGAACACCACCGCGCCGTCGGGCTGGCGCACGCCCGTGAGGTCCGCGGGTGCGGGGACCGCCGCCGCCACGCCGCTCGCGGGCGGCGCGAAGCCGGTCGGGTCCTGCGTGACGGTCCGCGAGCCCGGGTCGCCGAGCGTGAGCGCGACGACCACGACGAGCGCGGCGACCACGACGCCGCCCGAGACCAGGCCGGCGACGAGGCGACCGCGCCCCGCGGGCTCGGGGTCCGGCTGCGGGATGAGGATCTCGCGCGCGGCCGTCTCCGTGCCGAGCTCGTCGGCCCGCACGCGGCGACCCGCCGCCGGGGCGCTCGTCGCGGCGGGCGCCGCCGGGGACGACGGCTGCGGTCCGGCGGCGGCGCGCAGCCGGTGCGCGACCGTCCCGGCGGGTGCCGGGTCGGGCGAGACGCTCGTGACGGGGCGCAGGCGCGTGCCGTCGTCCTCGCCCGCCCGCAACGACCGGCGGGTGGTGGGGGCCGGCCGCGGGCCCGACGGGTCGATGCTGACGACGGGACGCAGGCGCGTGCGGTCGTCGCCGTCCTCGTCCTCGCCCGCTCCCCCGACGTCGCGGCCGGTCCCGGCGGCAGGCACGCGGGCCTCGTCGGTCAGGTCCAGCGGGGTCACCGCGAAGCCGAGCTCGGCCTCGACCTGCTGCAGCGAGCGCGCCAACGCGACGGCGCTCGGGTGCCGGCCCGCAGGCGAGCGGCTCATCGCGCGGGCGAGCACCGCGTCGAGGCTCGCCGGGACGTCCTGGCGGCCCGTCGGCGGCACGGGCGCGCGCTCGATGCGGGCCACGAGGTCCGCGGCGCCGTTCGCGCCGCCCGGGACCTCGAACGGCGTGCGGCCCGCGAGCAGCGAGTAGACGGTCGCCGCGAGCGAGTACACGTCGGAGCGCGCGTCGCCGGTCGGGCGCTCGGCGAGCAGCTCGGGCGGGGACCACGGGATCGACATGCCGATCGCGACGCCCGCGCCGGCCCCGGTCGTCGCCGCGATGCCGAAGTCGGTCAGCGCCGGCCAGCCGAAGTCGGTCGTCAGGACGTTCGCGGGCTTGATGTCGCGGTGCAGGATCCCGGCGCGGTGCGCCGTCTCGACCGCCGACCCGAGGCGCACGCCGATGCGCAGCGCCTCCGCCACGGAGATCCGCTCGACGCGGTAGCGCTCCGCGAGCGCCGGACCCGAGCAGTACTCCATGACGAGGTACGGGCGGCCGTCGACGGCGATGTCGGCGTGGAAGATCGTGACGATCGACGGGTGGTGCGAGAGCTGGGCCATGAGGTTGGCCTCGGTCTGGAACCGCACGCGCAGGTCGTCGTCGAGCGAGCCCGCGAGCAGCACCTTGACCGCGACCGAGCGCCGCGGCATGTCCTGCTCGTAGAGGAAGACGTCAGCGAACCCACCGAGGCCGAGCACCCGGACGAACCGGTGCCCGGCGATCCTCGGGGGGGCAGAGGCGACGCGGCGTGCAGTCACGCACCCCGCTCCACGGTGAACGTCACGCCGTCCCCGAGGTCGACGACCTCGCCGGCAGCGACGACGGTCGCCTCGCCGGGGTGCAGCCGCCGGGCACGCTCGCCCGGCCGGGACACCAGGATGCCGTTGGTCGAGTTCAGGTCGGTCACGAGCACGTCGTCGCCCTCGGCACGGACCTCGGCGTGCGTGCGCGAGATGTCCTGCTGCGGGCTCGGGACGGTCACGAGGCGCGGGAGCTCGCGGTTCGTGACGCGGGAGACCTGCGGGGCGCGGCCGAGCAGCACCGAGCGGTCGAGCGCGACGACGAGGCCGGTCGAGAGCACGAGCTTCGCGGTCGGGTCGACCTCGGGCGCGACGACGCGGAACGGTCCGGGGACCTCGTCCCCGGCCCACGAGGGCAGCTGGTCGCGGATCGCCACGAGGTCGCTCGACAGGATCGTCAGGCCGTCGTGGTCGTCGCCGAAGTCGGGGTCCGTCTGCGCGGCGGCCTCGCCCTGGAGGACCGCCTCCGCGGCGGCCACCACGTCCGCGCCATAGGTGTCGTCGTCGTCGAGGTCGTCGTCCGGCACCAGGGCCGGGGTCACGACGGCGTGGTCCGTGGGCCGCTCGGTGACGGGCAGGACCGGCGTCGGCGTCGACCACGTGCGGCCGAGGTCGGCCTGCGGGTCGCGGGGCGCCTCCGGGTCGGCCTGCTCGCGCGCCGGCGCGGCCGTCTCGGCGGCCTGGAACGCGGGCAGGGGGAGGTCGGCGATGTGCAGGGGCAGCACGGGGGCCACGGGCACGGCCGGAGCTGCGGACGCGGTGGGCACGGCGGCGGCCGGGGCGACCACGGGCTGGGGCCCGGTGCGGCCGCTCGCGAGCGGGAGCTCGCCGGACCGGGTCGCGGGCTCCGGGTCGACGTCCGGGGCGGGCTCGTCGGACGGCGTCGCGGCGACGGGCTTCACGAGGTCGACCGCACCCGGGGGCGCGACCTCGACGGCGGACGGGGAGTCCTCGACGCCGACGGTCGCGGAGGCGACCGGCTCGACGAGCGTCGACCCGTCCGCCGTCGACCCGACGGCGGGGCCGTCCACGGTCAGGGCACCGGCGGCCGCGCCGGCGTCGTGGGCGCTCACGTCAGCGGCGGGCGCGCCCGCCGCCTCGTCCGCCTCGGACGAGGGGGTCTCGGTGGCACCGGCACCGTCGCGCACGGCGAGCGGGACCTGCACCGCGGAGGCCCGCACGACACCGCTCACGACCGGGAGAGCCGCCTCGGCGCTCCAGGCCCCGGTGCCGGCGACGCGCACGGTGACGACGTCCGCGCCCTCGGCGACGCGCTCCGACCAGGTCGTGACCTCACCCGCGGCCAGCACGGACGACCCGTCGAGCCCGCTCACCTCGACCTCGACCGGGCCGCGCAGCGCGGCGTGCACGCGGCCGCCGGTGAGGTCGACCAGGGCGAACGGCTGCAGCCGGGCGATGCCGCCGGTCAGCAGCACCTCGAGCTGGTCCGCGAGGCCGCCGTCGGCGGGCACGGCGTCCCACACGGCCCGCACCACGGAGGGCGGCGTGGTCGGCGCGAGCAGCGCCACGACCCCGCCTGCGACGACCGCGTGCCAGTCTCCAGGGGTGTACTCGGGCACGATCACGGCTGGACCTCCGTCGTCCTGGTTCGCGGCACGGTCGCACCGTCGAGCATCTCGTCCCACGCGCTCGGCGCGAGCTCCGCGCCCGCACGGGGCACGGTCACGTGCACGTCCTCGTCGCCCACGGCGGTCGCCACGTCGACCACGACGGCACTGACGTTGTCGTGGCCGCCGGCCTCGACCGCGCGCTGCACGAGCTGCTGCGCGGCCTGCTGCGGGTCGCTGTGCTCGGCGAGGATCGCCGAGATCGCGTCGTCGTCGAGCTCACGGGTCAGGCCGTCCGAGCACACGAGGACCCGGTCGTGCGGCCCCGCGGGGATCAGCCAGTAGTCGGGCTCGGGGCTCGGGCCCGTGCCGAGCGCCCGCGTCAGCACGTGCCGCTCGGGGTGCGTGCCGGCCTGCGAGGAGCTCAGCTCACCCGAGTCGAGCATCTCCTGGACCACCGAGTGGTCCACGCTGATCTGCTCGAGGACGCCCTCGCTCACGCGGTACACGCGCGAGTCGCCCACGTTGAACACGAGCCAGTAGGAGCCGTCGTCGTGCTCCGCGACGGCGACGCCCGCGACGGTCGTCCCGCCCGCACGTCCCTCGAACGTGTCCCGGATGCGCTCGGCCGTGCGGGTGAAGCACGCGTGCACGTCGTCCGCGGAGGCGACGGTGCGCCCCGCGAGGTGCGCGAACTCCTCGACCGCGAGCCTGCTGGCGACGTCACCGGCGTCGTGGCCGCCCATGCCGTCCGCGACCAGGAACACCGGGGGGTACGCGAGCAGGGCGTCCTCGTTGACGGACCGCACGAGACCGCGGTCGGTCGCCGAACCCCACGACGTGCGCACTCTCACCCCCGCTGCTCCTCGGGCGCGCTGCAGCCGCACCCACATGCTTGGTTATCGGCCACATCGTGCCCTACATGAGCAAGACAAGTGTAAAGATCCCCGGGCGTCTCAGATGCCCAGCTGGTACACGCCCCAGTACGCCAGCACGACGAGGACCACGGCCGCTCCGACGACCGACGTCCACAGCTCGACGGCCGCGACCCGGCCGGTCGTGACCCGGTCCCCCGCCTCGCGCACCCGGCGCGCCCGGTCCAGCAGCGCGACCCCCGCGACGACCGCGGCGATGCCGAGCACGCGCACCCCGATCCAGCCGCCCTGGACGACCCACGCGTTGCGCTCGTAGCCGAGCGCGAGCCGCGCGACGGCCACGAGGTACCAGACGAGCGACGCGACGGTCGCGACCACGAGCAGCCGCAGCGCGTCGGCCCTCCCCCGGACCCCCGGTGCGAGGCCGTCGGGCTCGTCGGCCCCGCCGCGGCGGCGGCGCACGGCCCGGGTGAGCACGGTGCCGAGGTGCGCGAAGGGGCCCACCGCGAGCAGCGCGACGCCGCCGCCGACGGTCGCGAGCACCAGGTCGCCGTCGCCGAGCCACCGGGGCGTCGGCACGGGCGCTGCCCAGTAGCCCTGCACGGGCTGCGCGCCGGCGATGCGCGGGCTCGCGCGCGACGTGTCGGGGAGCCCGCGGACCCAGCCCGTGAGGTCGCGCAGGAAGTCCTCGACGACCACGCCGCCCACGCGGATGCCGTGGCTCGCGCCCTCGTAGTACCGGACGGTGTAGTCGGCACTGCCCGCGATAGCGGTGTCCCGGATGATCTGCTCGGCGCCCTGCACGAGCGGCATCGACGCGTCGCCCGTGCCGTAGACGACCAGCACCGGCTGGCGCATCTGGCGCTGGTACGGCGCGACGTCGAAGTCGGCGTACTCGAAGCCACCGCCGGGCAGCGACATGCCGACCGCGCGCGGGATCGCGCGGAACACCCCGGTCGGGACGCCGGTCTTGCGCAGGTAGGAGTCGGTCGCGAACGCGGCCTGCTGGCGCGGGGGCACGACGGGCGCCGAGACGAGCGCGACGAACGCGAGGGACGGGTCCTGCGCGGCCATGACCGGCGCGATCCAGGCTCCCTCGCTCTCGCCGTACAGCCCGACGCGGGCCGGGTCGACGTCGGCCCAGCCGCGCAGCACCTCGACCGAGCGCGCGTAGTCCGCCGCCATCGCGACGTAGTCCCGGTGCCGGGCCGTGTACGTGTCGAGCCGCTTGTCGGGGACCATCGTGACGACGCCCGAGGCCGCGAGCGCGTACGCCTGCTCCTCGAACGCGGTCGAGAACTTCCCCGTGCCGGCCCCGTGCACGAACACGACCCCGGCGCGGTCGCCGGGCGCGCCGACCGGCTCGCTGATCTGGGCCTGCACGACCGCGCCGTCGAGCTGGACGCTGACGACCGTGGTGCGGACCTCGTACGCGACGGGCTCGGGCGCGCCGCCGATCGCGGTCGACGGGCTCTGCACCTCGAGCGGGTCGGTGAGCGGCACGGGGTCCCACTGCGGGCCCATCACGGCGCCGAGGACGGCGAGCACGATGATGCCGACGACCGTCCCCGCGGCGACCCGGTTCGGCATCCGGCGATTATCGCGCACCCCCTCACCCGCACCGGGAGCCACCCCGGGGCGCAGGGCGGTCGTCGTCAGAAGCCCATCCGCCCGAGCTGCTTGGGGTCGCGCTGCCAGTCCTTGGCGACCTTGACGTGCAGGTCGAGGAACACGCGCGTGCCGAGCAGCGCCTCGATCCCCCGGCGTGCCTCCGTGCCGACCTCGCGCAGCCGCGAGCCGGCGCGGCCGATGATGATGGCCTTCTGGCTGTCGCGCTCGACGAACAGGTGCACGCGCACGTCGAGCATCGCGGGCCCCTGGGCGCCGTCGGCCTGCGGGCGCGGGACGATCTCGTCGACGACGACGGCGAGCGAGTGCGGGAGCTCGTCGCGCACGCCCTCGAGCGCCGCCTCGCGCACGAGCTCGGCGACCATGACGTTCTCGGGCTCGTCGGTCAGCTCGCCCTCGGGGTACAGCGCCGGCCCCTCGTCGAGGTGCCCGATGAGCACCTTCTCGAGCTCCGCGACCTGGTACCCCGACTCGGCCGAGACCGGGATGATGTCGGCCCACTCGCCGAGCGCCGAGACGGCGAGCAGGTGCTCCGCGAGGCGCGCCTTGCCGACGAGGTCCGCCTTCGTGGCGATCGCGACCACGGGCGTCCCGCGGCCGTCGCGCCCGAGCTCGCTGAGCTGCTCGGCGATGAACCGGTCCCCGGGGCCGACCTTCTGGTCGGACGGCAGGCAGAAGCCCACGACGTCGACCTCGGTCAGCGTGTCCTTGACGAGGGCGTTGAGCCGCTCGCCGAGCAGCGTGCGCGGGCGGTGCAGGCCCGGGGTGTCGACGAGCACGAGCTGGGCGTCGGGGCGGTGCACGATCCCGCGGATCGTGTGGCGCGTCGTCTGCGGGCGGCCCGACGTGATCGCGACCTTCTGGCCGACGAGCGCGTTCGTGAGCGTCGACTTCCCCGCGTTGGGCCGGCCCACGAGGCAGGCGAATCCGGATCGGAAGGTCATCGGGTGGCTCCAGGTGTCGCATCGGTGGACGCGTCGACGACGACGTCCTCGGGGGTGTCGTCGGGCGCGTCCTCGGCGCCGGCGGCGCTGCGGCTCACGAGCAGCGTCGCGACCTGCTTGCGCCGGCCCTGCGTGCGCTCGGCGACCAGGTGCAGGCCGTGGATGTCGCCGACCGAGCCGGGCAGCGGGACCTTGCCGAGCGCCTTCGCGAGCAGGCCGCCGGCGGAGTCGACGTCGTCGTCCTCGACCGCGAGCTCGAACAGCTCGCCGAGCTCGTCCTTGCCGAGCCGGGCCGGGACGCGGAACGTGCCGTCGCCCAGGTCCTCGACGACGGGTCCGCTCGGGTCGTGCTCGTCGGTGAGCTCGCCGACGATCTCCTCGAGCGCGTCCTCGATCGTCACGAGCCCCGCGACGCCGCCGTACTCGTCGACCACGATCGCCATGTGCGACGACCCGGCCTGCATCTCGCGGAGCAGGTCGTCGGCGGGCTTGGACTCGGGGACGAACACGGCGGGGCGGGCGATCGACGCCGCGGGCGCGTCGGCGGCGTTCGGGTCGTCGTGCTGCCGGCGCACGAGGTCCTTGAGGTACAGCACGCCGCGCACGTCGTCGACCGACTCCCCCACCACGGGCACGCGCGAGTAGCCCGAGCGCAGCAGGAGCGAGAGGACCTTGCGCAGCGGGGTCGCCGCCTCGGTCGTGACCATGTCGGTGCGCGGGACCATGACCTCGCGCGTGAGCGTGTCGCCGAGCTCGAGCACCGAGCGGAACATGTCCCGCTCGTCCTCCTCGATGCCCTCGGACTCGCTCACGCGCTGCACCATCTCGCGCAGCTCGTCCTCGTCGAGCTCGGCGGTCCGGCCCGCACCGGGCGACGCGCGGGCGACCCAGCCGACGAGCGCGTGCGTCGCCGCGAGCAGCGGCGCGAGCCCGACGAGCACCGTGACCGGGTGCTGGCGGCCGAACGTGCGCGGGCTGACGCGCACGAGCAAGTACGCGACGACCGCGCACAGCGCACCGGCGACGAGCAGCACGACCCACCACGCGAGCGGGCGGCTCGCGACCACGAGCGTGAGGCACACGGTCGCCGTCATCTCCGCGAGCAGGCGCACGAACGCGGCCGACGAGGCGACCTCGCCGGGGTGCTCGGTGAGCCGGTGCACCCGTGCGGCCCCCGGGCGCCGCTCCGCGAACAGCTCGGTCACCGCGGCGCGCGTCACGCGCACCACCGCGACCTCGCCCGCACTGAGGGCCGCCGCGAGCGCGATCCCCACGACCGCGAGCACGACGAGCAGCGCGACGGGGATGTCGGTCATCGCCCGGCCAGGAACGTGAGCAGGAGCTGGCGCTGGAGCGCGAACATCTCCTTCTCCTCCTCCGGTTCCGCGTGGTCGTACCCGAGCAGGTGCAGGATCCCGTGCGTCGTGAGGAGCAGGAGCTCCTCCGCGGTCGAGTGCCCGGCGACGCGCGCCTGCTGCGCGGCGACCTCGGGGCACAGCACCACGTCGCCCAGCAGGCCGGGCGGCGTCGGCTCGCCCTCCCGCCCGGGGCGCAGCTCGTCCATCGGGAACGACAGGACGTCGGTCGGGCCGGGCTCGTCCATGTAGCGCACGTGCAGGTCGGTCATCACCTGCGTGCCGACCAGCAGGATCGACAGCTCGGTCTGCGGGTGCACGTGCATCGCGTCGAGCACGTAGCGCGCGAGCGCCGCGAACTCGGCCTCGTCGACCTCGGCGCCCGACTCGTTGTTGACCTCGACGCTCACGTGCGGTCCCACCGCGCGTACGCGTCGATGATGTCGCTCACGAGTCGGTGCCGGACGACGTCGGAGGACGACAGCCGGCAGAACGCGACGTCGTCGACGTCCTTGAGGATCGACTCGACGACCCGCAGGCCCGACGTCGTCGCCGACGGCAGGTCGACCTGCGTGACGTCACCGGTCACGACGACCCTCGAGCCGAACCCGAGGCGGGTCAGGAACATCTTCATCTGCTCGGTCGAGGTGTTCTGGGCCTCGTCGAGGATGATGAACGAGTCGTTGAGCGTGCGCCCGCGCATGTAGGCGAGCGGCGCGACCTCGATCGTCCCGGCTTCCATGAGCCGCGGGATCGAGTCGGGGTCGACCATGTCGTGCAGCGCGTCGTACAGCGGGCGCAGGTACGGGTCGATCTTGTCGTTGAGCGTGCCGGGCAGGAACCCGAGCCGCTCGCCGGCCTCGACCGCGGGGCGCGTCAGCACGATGCGGTTGACCTCGCGCGCCTGGAGCGCCTGCACGGCCTTGGCCATCGCGAGGTACGTCTTGCCGGTGCCTGCGGGGCCGATCCCGAACGTGACCGTGTGCCGGTCGATCGCGTCGACGTACTCCTTCTGCCCCGTCGTCTTGGGCCGGATGGTCTTGCCGCGGCTCGACAGGATGTTGAACGTCAGGACGTCGGCCGGGCGCGCGCCGGCGTCCGCGGCCAGCATCGCGACCGAGCGGGTCACGACGTCCGGCGTCAGCGGCGTGCCGCTCGCGGCCATCTCGACGAGCTCGTCGACGAGCCGCGCGACGAGCGCGACGTCCCCGGTCGGTCCGGCGAGGGTGATCTCGTTGCCGCGCGCGTGGATGTCGACGTCCCGGAACCCGGCCTCGATCGCCCGCAGCACCTCGTCGCGCCGGCCGAGCAGCTCGGCCATCGAGATCTCCGGGGGGATCGTGATCCTGTGCTCGAGGTGGGCGGTCACGCCTGTGCCCCCGCGCCGTGCGGATGTGCTGTCGGTCATGTGCTCGGCTCGCGCCTCGCGCTCCTTCGGTGCGGACCCTCACGGTTCCCGGTGCCGTGGGCGACCCGGGACCCCCGGCGCTGCTGCCGGGGACTCGTCGAGTCTACCGAGCGACGCGCCCCGCTCGCCCGCGCTCGGCGCACCCGTGCGTCCGGGTCTGCGGCGCGCGCGTCCGGGGTCCCCGGCGCGCCCGGGCGTCCGGATCCCCGGCGCGTGGCGCGTCCTGCGCCGGACGCCGACGGACCCCGGGCACACTCGGGGCGTGCGCCGGGTGGCGCACCGGACGACGAGGGGGACGCGATGCACGAGCGAGCCGCACGACGAGCGCGGGCGGCGACCCCCGGGGTGCTGCTGCGCGTGACGACGGCCGCGCTCGCGGTCGGCCTGCTCGCGGGCTGCGCGGGGACGAGCGGCGAGGAGCCGACGGCGAGCGCGAGCCCCGAGGCGTCGGCGACGACACCGGCGACGACGACACCGACCGCGTCGGCCGAGCCCACGGCGACGCCCTCGGGCAGCCCTTCCGCGGGTGACGTCCCGACCAACGGACCCGTCGCGATCACGGCCCCGACGCCGGGCGCGACCGTCCCCGGGCCGCAGGTCGACGTCACCGGGACCGGGACCGCGTTCGAGGGCACCCTGCTCTGGGAGATCGTCTCGGTCGACACCGGCGCGGTCGGCGCGCAGGACTTCACGACCGGGGGCGCGAACGGCGAGGTCGGCCCGTTCGCGTTCTCCGCGACCGTGCCGGCCGGGACCTGGACGCTGCACGTCTGGGAGCCCGGCATGGGCGAGGGCGATGCGGCCGAGGGACGCCGCAACGAGGCCACGGTGACGTTCACGGTGTCGTGACGACCGGGCGCCGCGGGCACGGTCCGCGGCACCGTGCTGGACGCCGATCGTCCCGGGCGGGTCGAGCACGATGCGGAGCACGGACGACCCGCGGGCCAGGCGTCCGCACGCCGGTCGTGGACGCTCGGACATGGAGGCGAGCGGGACTGCCATTCCGCACGTCGGGGCGCAGGACTTGGCTGGGTGCATGACCACACCGACGCAGCAGCGGACGACACCCGCGACCGGCGGCACCGGCAGGACCGGTCGCCGCGTGGCTCGGCGGCTCGGGGCGCTCGGGGCACCGACGCGGCTGGGGACCCGCGCAGGTGCGCCGCCGTTCGACCGCCGCGCGCGCGGCACCTGGCTCGACGGGCGCGACGTCCGCCTGGCCGGCGGCGTGCGGCGGGCCCTGGGACGTGAGCCACGCGACGTCGCCCGCGCGGCCGCTGCAGCCGGCGCGTGGGGCGCCGCGCCGGCGGGACGGGTGGCGTGAGGCGTGGACGCGCACGGCGTCGCGCTCGTGGTGGCGACCCTCTGCACGGGCCTCGTCGCGGGGCTCTTCTCGACCTTCGCGCACGCCGTGATGCCCGGGCTGAGCCGGAGCACCGACACGGTGTTCGTGGCCGGATTCCAGGCGATCGACCGGGCGATCAGCAACCCCTGGCAGGCCCTCGGCTTCCTGGGCGCACCGCTCGCGACCGCGCTGGCCGCCGGGCTGCACCTCGCGGAGGGCGGGGGGCCCGAGCTGGGCTGGACGCTGTCCGCGCTCGGGCTCTACGGGGCGATGGTCGCGATCACGTTCCGCGTCCACCTGCCGCTGAACCGGCAGATCCAGGCCGCCGGCGACCCCGAGCGGCACGCCGACGTCGCCGGCGTGCGGAGGGCGTTCGAGCAGCGCTGGGTCCGCTGGAACGTCGTCCGCGCCGTGCTGTCGACGGCCGCCTTCGGCTGCCTCGTCTGGGCCCTGGTGCTGCACGGCGCGGCGTGACACCGCCGGCCCGCTGGGCGCGTCGGGCAGAGGACGCCCGACGGGCCGCGTCCGGCAGGGCACGCCCGACGGGTCGGGACGGGCGGGTCAGGACCAGCGGCCGAGTCGCTCCGCGAGCAGCGCGAGCGCGACGGGGCCCGCGGTCGAGGTGCGCAGCACGTGCGGCCCGAGCCGCACGGTGACCGCGCCGGCCTCCGTGAGCGCGTCGACCTCGCGCTGCGAGATCCCGCCCTCGGGTCCGACGACGACCACCAGCTCGACGGGCTCCCCCGCCGCGCCCGGAGCCGGCAGCGCGACCGACGCGAGCGGCGTGCTCGCCTCCTCGTGCAGCACGAGCGTGAGACCGCCGCGCCGGGCCGTCTCCTGCACGCGCGCGACCAGACCGCGGTCGTCGAGCGCCGTCCCGACCTCGGGGACCCACGCGCGCCGCGACTGCTTCGCCGCCGCCCGCACCGTGCCCAGCCAGCGCGCGCGGCTCTTCGCCGCGCGCTCGCCCCGCCACACCACGACCGACCGCTCGGCCTGCCACGGCACCACGGCGTCGACGCCGACCTCGGTCGCCGCCTCGATCGCGAGCTCGTCGCGGTCGCCCTTCGCGAGGGCCTGCACGAGCACGAGCGCGACGCCCGGCGCGGGCTCCTCGACGCGCGCCTGGACGCGCAGCTGCACGCCGTCGGGTTGCGCGCCCTCGACGACGCACTCGAGCCGCACGCCGCGACCGTCGACGACGTCGACCCGCTCGCCCGGCGACCGGCGCTGGACCACGCCCGCGTGGCGCCCCTCGGCGCCGTCGAGCAGGTGCAGGGCGCCCGCCCGGGCGTCCGCGAGGCTCCCGGGCTCCGCGAGGAAGACCGGCGCGCTCACCGGGTCAGCGCCCCGCGAGCTTGTCGCGCAGCTTCGCGAAGACCCCGGCGTTCGCGGCCGAGAGCCGGCCCTCGGGGCGCTCCTCGCCGCGCAGCACCGCGAGCCGGCGCACGAGCTCGGCCTGCTCGTCGTCGAGCGACGTCGGGACCTGGACCTCGACGTGCACGTGCAGGTCGCCGCGGCCGCCGACGTGCAGGCGCCCGACGCCGAGCCCCTTGAGCGTCACGACCTGACCCGGCTGCGTGCCCGGGCGCAGGTCGATCTCGCGCGGACCGTCGAGCGTGTCGAGCACGAGCACGGTGCCGAGCGCGGCCGCCGTCATCGGGACGGGGAGGTTGCAGTGCAGGTCGTCGCCGCTGCGCATGAACGTCTCGTGCTTGCGCTCGCGCACCTCGAGGTACACGTCGCCGGCCGGGCCGCCCGCGGGTCCGACCTCGCCCTGGCCCGTGAGCTTGATGCGGGTGCCCGTGTCGACGCCCGCCGGGACGTCGACGCTCAGCGTCCGGCGCGAGCGCACCCGGCCCTCGCCCGAGCACTCGGTGCACGGCTCGGGGATCACGGTGCCGAAGCCGTGGCACGCGGCGCACGGCTGGGACGTCATGACCTGCCCGAGGAACGAGCGCGCGACCCGCTGGACGCTGCCCCGCCCGCCGCAGACCTCGCACGTGCGCGGCGAGGTGCCCGGCCGGCAGCACGTCCCCGAGCACGTCGGGCACACGACCGCGGTGTCGACCTGGACGTCGCGGTGCACGCCGAAGGTCGTCTCGGCGAGGTCGAGGTCGAGGCGCACGAGCGCGTCCTGGCCGCGGCGCGCCCGCGGGATCGGGCCGCGCTGGGCACCCGCGCCGGCCGCGGCCCCGAAGAACGTCTCGAAGATGTCCTGGAACCCGAACCCGCCGCCCATGCCGCCGCCGGGCGACGCCGGGTCCGCGCCCATGTCGTACATGCGGCGCTTCTCGGGGTTGGACAGCACCTCGTACGCGCGCGAGACGTCCTTGAAGCGCTCGTCCGAGGCCCCCTCCGTCCCGGCGACGTCCGGGTGGTGCTCGCGGGCGAGCCGCCGGTAGGCCTTCTTGATCTGCTCCGGGCTCGCGTCGCGCGGCACGCCGAGGATCTCGTAGTAGTCGCTCACTGAACTCTCTCTGTGCTGGGGGGAACGCTGGTGGGGGACGTCATCCGGCGAGGATCCGGGACAGGTACCGCGCGACGGCCCGGACCGAGGCCATCGTCGCCGGGTAGTCCATGCGCAGCGGCCCGATCGAGCCGATCCGGGCCACGGACGCGCCGTCGTCGCGCGCACCGCTGTACCCGCTGGTCACGAAGCTCGTCTCGAGCAGGCCCTCGTGCTGCGTCTCGCGCCCGATGCGCACCGCGACGCCGCCCGAGTCCTCGGCCATCTCGCTGAGCAGCCGCAGGAGCACGACCTGCTCCTCGAGCGCCTCGAGCACCGGCCCGATCGTGTGCGTGAAGTCCGAGCCGCTGCCGCGCGCGAGGTTCGCCGTCCCGGCGAGCACGATGCGCTCCTCGATCTCCTGCGCGAGCGTCTCCTCGACGACCGCGACGACCGAGCGCACGAGCGGCACGTCGTGCGGGGCGAACGCGTCGGGGAGCTCGGCGAGCACCCCGTCGAGCTCGGGCAGCCGGCGGCCGACGGCCGCGACGTTGAGCCGGGTCCGCAGCTGCGCGACGACGCCCTCCTCGACGTCCGCCCCGAGCTCGAGCGTGCGCTGCTCGACGCGGCCGTTGTCCGTGATGATGACGACGAGCAGGCGGCGGTCACCCACAGGCACGAGCTCGAGGTGGCGCAGCGCCGAGCGCCGCAGCGACGGGTACTGCACGACCGCGACCTGCTGCGTGAGCTGCGCGAGCAGCCGCACGGAGCGGTCGACGACGTCGTCGAGGTCCACGGCGTCCTCGAGGAACGACTGGATCGCGCGCTTCTCGGGTGCCGAGAGCGGCTTGACGGTCGAGAGCCGGTCGACGAACAGCCGGTAGCCCTTGTCGGTCGGGACGCGGCCCGCGGACGTGTGCGGCTGGGCGATGTAGCCGCCCTCCTCGAGGGCGGCCATGTCGTTGCGGATCGTCGCGGGCGAGACGCCGAGCGAGTGCCGCTCGACGAGCGCCCGGGAGCCGACCGGCTCCTTGGTCTGCACGTAGTCCTCGACGATCGCGCGCAGCACGTCGAGCTTGCGGTCCTCGCTCATCGCACCTCCTGGCCGTCGGACCTGTGGCGTGCCCGGAGCGGGTCGGCGACCTGGAGGGGGCCCGCGGGGCGGGCCGGACCGGAGGAGGCGTAGCACTCGGGCATCGAGAGTGCCAATTCTACCTGGCGGACGGCGCGGCCTCGCGGTGGGGCCGCGGCACGTGACGAGCACCACCCCGCGAGGGCGCCGCCCCGGTGTGGCACCGGTGTGGCACCGCTCCCGCGTCGGCGGCCGCGTCAGGCGGCGGGCACCCGCTGGACCAGGTGCTCGACGAGGTCGCCGACGTCGACCGTCCCGAGCACGATGCCGCTCGCCTCGACGCACACGACCGGGGCGCCCCGCCAGATGACGGCCCGCGCGGTCGCACGCCGCAGGACCTCGAGGGGCGCCGCGGACGGCGTGACCACGAGCGCGGGCGCGAGGTGCGTGCCGCCCGCCGGGTCGCGCACCACGACGCTCGCCGGCCGGTTGCGGGCGTCGAGCACCACCGCGCCGGGTGCCGCGCCCGTCGCGTGGCGGGCCATCGTCGCGGGCAGCACCTGCGCGACGCGGACGAGGCCGACGACGTGCTCGCCGCGGTCGGTGCTCGCCGCCGTCTCGCGCACGAACGCGGTCATGTCGTCGTCCATCCCCGTCCAGCCCGACGCGGGCCGGCCGAGCGCGTAGCCCTGGACGAGCGGCACGCCGAGGTGGATCAGGGCCGCGAGCTCCTCGCGCGTCTCGACGCCCTCGGCGACGAGCCAGGCGTCCATCTCGCCCGCGAGGTCGCCGAGCATGCGGACCGTGGCGCGCTGCACCGGGTCGGCGTGCACGCCCGTGATGAGCGCGCGGTCGAGCTTGACGATGTCGGGCCGCACGCGCAGCAGCTGCGTGAGCCCCGAGTGCCCGGTCCCCGCGTCGTCGATCGCGACGAGCCCCCCGAGCGCCCGCACCTCGGCGAGGACGTCCCCGAGCGCGTCGTCGTCGTGCGCCGCGACGTGCTCGGTGAGCTCGACCACGACGCCGTCGAGCCGGCCGCGCTCGAACAGCGCACCGCGCACGACCGGCTCCGCCATGAGGTGCGGCTCGACGTTGATCGAGCAGAACCCGTCGACGACGCCCCGCGCGCGCAGCGCGTGCATGGACCGCAGCACGATCGCGGTCAGCAGCGCGTCGACGCCCCGGCGCCGCGCTGCCGCGAACCACACGTCGGGGCTCGCTGAGGGCGGCCCGTCGAAGCGCGAGAGCAGCTCGTACCCGCCGACCCGTGCGTGCGTCACGTCGATGATGGGCTGCGCGACGAGCCGCACGCCCTCCCCTGCGAGCACACGGTCGAGCGCGTCGTCCCACACCGGGTCGTCGAGCTCGTCCGTCGCGCGCGTCACGACCGCCGTCATGCATCCCCCTCGCCCGTAAGTCACAGCCGCCTTGTCCATCGGTTGTCCAGGTCCGCGACATGAGGCCCCGAGCCCGACGTGTTCTCGCTGGTCACGCACGGGCACCTCACCCGCCCGACGCGGCCGCCCGGGGGTCACCCGGACGCGCCGCCGACGCGCGGCGCCGAGCCCGTCCGTGGGCCCGCGTCTACGCTGCCCGGGTGACCCACGACCGTTACGGCAACGACGTCCTCGGGAGCACCCGGCCGGCGTCCGCGCACCACCGCGCCCCCCGCACCTCCCGCCCGCAGGCCGCCGAGCCGGGCCTCGTCGTCGAGGAGGTCATGACCGGCTGGGTCGGCGCGGTCGTGCGCGTCGAGAAGTCCGGCGGGCAGCACGTCGTGGTGCTCGAGGACCGGCGCGGCAAGACCCGCGCCTTCCCGCTCGGCCCCGGCTTCTGGGTCGACGGCGAGCCCGTCGAGCTGCGCGCGCCCGCGGGTCCGACGGCGCCCGCCGCACCGACGCGAACGGCGTCCGGCTCGGTCGCGGTCTCGCACGCCCGCGCCCGCGTCGCCCGCGGGAGCCGCATCTGGGTCGAGGGCAAGCACGACGCCGAGCTCGTCGAGAAGGTCTGGGGCGACGACCTGCGCGTCGAGGGCGTCGTCGTCGAGCTCCTCGACGGCGTCGACAACCTCGCGGACGCGCTCGCCGACTTCGGCCCGACCCGCGAGCGCCGCGTCGGCGTGCTCGTCGACCACCTCGTGCCCGGGTCGAAGGAGCGCCGGATCGCCGACGCCGCGATGCGCACCGTCCCCGCCGGGACCGTGCTCGTGCTCGGCCACCCGTACGTCGACGTGTGGCAGGCGGTGCGCCCCGAGCGGATCGGGCTCACCGCGTGGCCGACGATCGAGCGCGGCACCGAGTGGAAGCACGGCATCCTGCGCGAGCTCGGCTGGCCCGCGGACGAGCAGGCCGACGTCGCGCGCGCGTGGCAGCGGATCCTGCGCTCCGTGCGCTCCTACGCGGACCTCGAGCCGTCGCTGCTCGGCCGGGTCGAGGAGCTCATCGACTTCGTCACGACCGGCTGAGCACCCTCGCGCCGGACGTCGGTGCGGCCCGTCGCGCCGGACCTCCGCCCCCGGCCGTCCGCCGCCGCCCTAGGCCCGCCAGGGGCGCCGCCCCTCCGCCCGGTCCGCCCGACCGCGTTCCGCTCGGCCCACCCACAGCGTTCCGCGGGGCAGGCCGTCAGGCCGCGACCGGCTCGCCGAGCAGCGTCCGGTACAGGTGCGTCTGCGCGAGCACGACGACCGGCGCGGCGAGCACGATGCCGACGCCGCACACCAGCACGCCGACGAGGCACGCGAGCAGCGCCACGACCGCGAGCCCCGCGCACGCTCCGAGGTTGCGCTGCACGAGCATCGCGCTCGACCGCAGTGCCGCGACCGGGCCGAGCCCCTTGTCCAGCACGAACAGCAGCGTGAACTGCGCGTACAGCGCGACGGCGAGCGCCGGCAGGTAGCACAGCAGCGTGCCGACGCCGGCGAGCGCCGCGACCAGCAGCGCCGCGAGCACGACGGTCCCGGTCCGCCCGCCGCCCGTGAACGTGCGCCCGGTCGGTGCCCGGCCGTCGGTGACCGCGAGCGCGCCGCGCGTGAGCACGGCCTGCACGAGCCCGGCGAGCAGCACGCCCGTCACCGCGAGCAGCAGCACGAGCCCCGCGAACCCGGTGACGCCGAGCACCCGGAGCGCTGAGGCGTCCTCGCCCGCGACCGCGTCGACGAACCGCGCGACGCCCCGGCCCACCGCGAGCGTCACGAGCAGCTGGAGCACCGCCGCGACCGCGGTCGCGACGAGCGCGGCGAGCAGGAACGGACCGGCGTGGTCGCGGACCGTGCGGGCGGCGTATCCGTAGGCGTCCTCGACGCCCCTGTCCGGCGTGGGCTCGCTCATCGTTCTCCTCCGGTCGGGTGCGGCACCATCCTGGCCGCACGACGGCCGCCGCACCCACCGGTGGGCCCGCAGCGGGGCCGGGCGGGCGGATTTTCCCGGGTTTGTCCCTGCACCGCACCTCGGACGACTAGTGTGCGGCGCATCGGCGCGTCCGCCGCGCCGAAACCCCCTGACGCGAAAGGCTCGACATGAGTGACCACCCGCCCGCCGGGCACACCGCCGCCCCCCTCACCGACGCGGAGACCCGTCAGTGGGCCGGACTGGCCCACCTCGGCGGGATCCTGTGGATCGTCCCGGGCCTCGTCATCTGGCTGGTGTTCCGGGCGCGCAGCGCGTTCGTGGACCAGGAGGGCAAGAAGGCCGTCAACTTCCAGATCACGCTGCTGCTCGCCTGGGTCGCGGTCGCCATCCTCGGCGCCATCCTGGACCCGCTGTGGGTGCTCACCCAGCTCGCTCAGTTCGCCCTCTGGGTCGTCTCGATCATCTTCTCGATCCAGGGCTACCTCGCCGTGCAGCGCGGCCAGGCCTACCGCTATCCCTTCTCGCTGGAGCTGATCAAGTGACCACGAACCCCGAGCACCCGCAGCAGCCCACCGGCGCGGTGCCGCCGCCGCCCGCCGCCGGCTACGGCCAGCCCGGCGCCGTCCCGCCCCCGCCCGCACAGGGCTACGGCGCACCCCAGGGCGGCTACCCGCCCGCCGGCTACGGCGCCCCGGGCGTCGGCGCGCCGCTCAACGACTCGGACCAGCGGATGTGGGCGATCTTCGCGCACGTCGGCGGCATCATCACGTACTTCGTCGCGCCGCTCGTGATCTGGCTCGTCTTCAAGGGCCGCGGGCAGTTCGTCGAGGACCAGTCGAAGGAGGCGCTGAACTGGCACATCACGCTGGTCATCGCCTACGTCGTCGGCTTCATCACGAGCTTCATCGTCATCGGCTTCGTGCTGATCTTCGTCGCCGCGCTCGCGCAGCTGATCTTCGGGATCCTCGCCGCGGTCGCCGCGAGCTCGAACCAGTACTACCGCTACCCGGTGGCGCTGCGCCTCATCAAGTGAGCTGAGCCCGCCACGTCACGACGCCCCGCGCACCGAGAGGTGCGCGGGGCGTCGTCGCGTCCGGACGCCGTGCCGCGTACCCGTCGCCGTGCCCGTGGCGCGGTGACACCTGGGCCTGTCGGGCCGCCGCTCAGTCCGTGAGCGTGCGCACCACGGCGTCCGCGAGCAGCCGCCCGCGCTGCGTGAGCAGCACGCGCCGCTCGCCGTCGGCCCCGAGCGCGGCCCGCCCGTCGACGAGTCCGTCCGCGACGAGCCCCGCGACCCGGCCGCGCGCCGCGTCGCTCAGCGCACCGAGTCCCAGGCCCTCCGCGAGCCGCACCCCGAGCATCACGCGCTCGAGCTGGGCCGCGTCGTCCGCGACGGTCTCCCGCCCGGCCGCCGGGCTCAGCCCGCGCGCGAGGCGGTCGGCGTACGCGCGCGGGTGCTTGACGTTCCACCACCGCACCCCGCCGACGTGGCTGTGCGCGCCGGGCCCGACGCCCCACCAGTCGTCCCCGCGCCAGTACGCGAGGTTGTGCCGGCAGCGGTCCGCGTCGGTGCGCGCCCAGTTGCTGACCTCGTACCAGCCGAGGCCCGCGGCGGTCAGGAGCTCGTCGGCGAGCTCGTACTTGGCGGCGAGGTCGTCCTCGGTCGGCAGCGCGAGCTCGCCCCGGCGGACCTGCACGGCCATCCGCGTGCCCGTCTCGACCACCAGCGCGTACGCCGACACGTGGTCGACGCCCGCGGCCAGCACCGCGTCGAGGCTCGCGCGCCAGTCGCCCACCGACTCCCCCGGCGTGCCGTAGATGAGGTCGAGCGACACGCGCAGCCCCGCGTCCTGGGCCCAGCGCACGACGTCGGGGATGCGCCGGGGGTCGTGCGTCCGCTCGAGCGTCGCGAGCACGTGCGGCACCGCGGACTGCATGCCGAAGGACACGCGCGTGAAGCCCGCGGCCGCGAGCGCCGCCAGGGACTCCGGCGTCACCGAGTCGGGGTTCGCCTCCGTGGTGACCTCCGCGTCCGGGGTCAGGCCCCACGCGTCGCGGATGCCGTCGAGCATCGCCGCGAGGTCCCGCGCGGGCAGCACCGTCGGCGTCCCCCCGCCCACGAACACGGTGGAGACGGCCCGCGGGGGCAGGCCGGCGTCGCGCAGCACCCGGGCGCCCAGCGCGATCTCGCTCAGCGCGGTCGACGCGTAGGACGCCTGGCTCGCGCCGCCGCCGAGCTCGGTCGCGGTGTACGTGTTGAAGTCGCAGTACCCGCAGCGCACCGTGCAGAACGGCACGTGCAGGTACACCCCGAGCGCCCGGTCGTGAGCGCCGTCGCGGACCGAGGCGGGCAGCGCGCCGTCCTCCGGTGCGGCGTCGCCGTCCGGCAGCGCCGGGCTCACTTCTTCTTCGCGTCCTTGTTCACGCTGCTGCCCGCGGCCTCCGAGGACAGCGCCGCGATGAAGGCCTCCTGCGGCACGTCGACCCGGCCGATCGTCTTCATGCGCTTCTTGCCCTCCTTCTGCTTCTCGAGGAGCTTGCGCTTGCGGGTGATGTCGCCGCCGTAGCACTTCGCGAGGACGTCCTTGCGGATCGCGCGGATCGTCTCGCGCGCGATCACCCGGGCGCCGATCGCGGCCTGGATCGGCACCTCGAACTGCTGGCGCGGGATGAGGTCCTTGAGCTTGCCGACCATCATCACGCCGTACGCGTAGGCCTTCTCCTTGTGCACGATCGCGCTGAACGCGTCGACCTGCTCGCCCTGCAGGAGGATGTCGACCTTCACCAGGTCGGCGGCCTGCTCGCCGTTGGGCTCGTAGTCGAGGCTCGCGTACCCGCGGGTCTTGGACTTGAGCGCGTCGAAGAAGTCGAACACGATCTCGGCGAGCGGGAGCGTGTAGCGCATCTCGACGCGCTCCTCGGACAGGTAGTCCATCCCGAGCAGGTCGCCGCGCCGCGTCTGGCACAGCTCCATGACGGACCCGATGAACTCGCTCGGGACGAGGATCGTCGCGCGCACGACCGGCTCCCGGACCTCCATGATCCGCCCGCCCGGGTACTCGCTCGGGTTCGTGACGGTGACGACGCTGCGGTCCTCGAGGGTCACGTCGTAGACGACGTTCGGCGCGGTCGAGATGAGGTCGAGGTCGAACTCGCGCTCGAGCCGCTCGCGCACGATCTCGAGGTGCAGGAGGCCGAGGAACCCGACGCGGAACCCGAAGCCGAGCGCCACCGACGTCTCGGGCTCGTAGACCAGCGCGGCGTCGTTGAGCTTGAGGCGGTCGAGCGCGTCGCGCAGCACCGGGTAGTCGGTCCCGTCGAGCGGGTACAGGCCCGAGAACACCATGGGCTTGGGGTCGCGGTAGCCGCCGAGGTCCTGCGACGCGGGCTTGCTCGCGTTCGTCACCGTGTCGCCGACGCGGGACTGACGCACGTCCTTGACGCCCGTGATGAGGTAGCCGACCTCGCCGACCCCGAGGCCCTTGGTCACGACGGGCTCGGGCGAGATGACGCCGATCTCGAGCAGCTCGTGGGTCGCGCGCGTCGACATCATCGCGATCTTCTCGCGCGGGTTGAGGTTGCCGTCGACGACACGGACGTACGTCACGACACCGCGGTAGGTGTCGTAGACGGAGTCGAAGATCATCGCGCGCGCCGGGGCGTCCGCGTCGCCGGTCGGCGCGGGGATGAGCTCAACGATCCGGTCGAGCAGCGCCTCGACCCCCTGACCCGTCTTGCCCGAGACGCGCAGGCAGTCCTCGGGGTCGCCGCCGATGAGCTTCGCGAGCTCCTCGGCGTACTTCTCGGGCTGCGCGGCCGGCAGGTCGATCTTGTTGAGCACCGGGATGACCTGCAGGTCGTTCTCCATCGCGAGGTACAGGTTCGCGAGCGTCTGCGCCTCGATGCCCTGCGCGGCGTCGACCAGCAGCACGGCGCCCTCGCACGCCGCCAGCGAGCGCGAGACCTCGTACGTGAAGTCGACGTGCCCGGGGGTGTCGATCATGTTGAGCGCGAAGGGCTGCACCACGCCGGACGCGTCGGCGACGCCCCACGGCATGCGCACGGCCTGCGACTTGATCGTGATGCCGCGCTCGCGCTCGATGTCCATGCGGTCGAGGTACTGCGCGCGCATCGCCCGGGCGTCGACGACGCCGGTGGCCTGGAGCATGCGGTCCGCGAGCGTCGACTTCCCGTGGTCGATGTGCGCGATGATGCAGAAGTTGCGCAGGAGCTCGGGCGGCGTCGCTGCCGGCTGGATGCGCTGCATGCCCGCGGCGGCTGGGATCGGGGACAACTCGGGTTCGCTCCGGCTTCGACGGGGGTCTCGGTTCGGGCCCGTGATGCGGCGCAGGCCCGCCACCATGGTCCCATGACGGACGCCGACCTCGACCATCTCGCCCTGCTCGGGCTCGCGCAGCGCGACTTCCTCGCCGCGATCGACCTCGTCCCCGCCGACGCGCCGGTGCCGGCGTGCGGCGCGTGGACCGTCGCGGACCTCGTCGACCACCTCGCCGAGATCCACCGCTGGGCCGCCGCGATGGCCCGCGGGGAGGACGAGGTGCCGCTCGAGCGCGGCAGGGCCCCGCTCGCGGAGCACTACTCCCGGTGCGCGCAGGAGCTCGCCGCGACGCTCAGGGACCTCGGGCCGGACGCCCCCTGCGAGACGCTGGAGGGTGCGGGGCGGGCGTCGTTCTGGCGCCGGCGGCAGCTGCACGAGACGCTCGTGCACCTGTGGGACCTGCGGACCGCGGCCGGGCTCCCCGTGGACGCCGCGCCCGAGGTGTGGGCCGACACCGTCGACGAGGTGGTCCACGTGATGCAGCCGCGCCAGGTCCGCCTGGGCCGCATGCCCGCGCTCGACGTCGCGCTCGACCTCACCGCGCTCGACGCGGGCCGCACGTGGCGCCTCGGAACCGGTCGCGACGCACCGCACGCCGCCGTCGCCGGCTCGGCCGCCTCGCTCGCGCTCCTGCTGTGGGGCCGGCGCACGCCCGGCGGGCCGCACCTCGCGGTCGCCGGGGACGCCGCGGCACTGGACCGGGCGCTCGCGCAGGCCCTCGTCCCCTGACCTGCCGGCCGGGCCGTCGCCCGAGCCGTCCCTGCGCCGTCCCGCGAGCCGTCCCTGCGCCGCCCGGTGAGCCTTTCCCCGCGCCGTCCAGGACGGATGTCCGTCGAGACAGCCCGCACGCGTGCGTCATGATGCAGGGTGTGCCGCGCGCGACCAGGTCGCCGCGGCGCACGGGGGGAAGGGGAGCACGACGTGCCGAACACGGCGCCAGCACCGGACGACGAGCCCGGGGAGCACCACACGCGCGCATCCGCTCACGCGACGCGTCCGGCTGCCGATGGGGAGTCGACCCCGCCTGGAGGCAGCATGCTCGGCACGAACCCGCCGCGACCCGTGTCGCTCGGTGGCGTACGCCTGCCCGACGCCATGGTCGACGCGCTCCAGGAGGGCGTCCTCATCTGCGACGCCCGCGGGGTCGTCGTCGACGTCAACGAGGCCGCGGGGACGATCCTCACGCTCGACCGGGACAGCCTCCTCGGTCTCGACCTCGCCGCGCTCGACTACGACGCCGCCGACGCCGAGGGATCGCTCCTCCCCTCGGAGGACCTGCCCGTCGCCGTCGTCCGCCGCACGAACCAGCCCGCCTCGGCCACGGTCAAGGTCCGGCGCGGCTCGCCGAACCCGCTGTGGCTGCGCGCGACCGCGATCCCGTTCGTCCCCGTCGCGGACGAGGTGTGGTGCATGGTCACGCTCACGGACGTCACGGGCGCGCAGAACGCGCAGCAGCGGCTCCGGCACAGCGAGGAGACCTTCCGGCTGACGTTCGAGGACGCCCCGATCGGCATGGCGATCGTGTCGCTCGACGGCCGCTACGTCGAGGTCAACCGCGCGCTCACCGAGAGCCTGCAGCGCACGCGCGAGGAGCTCGTCGGCGCGTCGTTCGAGGACATCACGCATCCCGACGACCTCCCGAGCGACCTCGCGCACGGCGCCCGCCTGCTCGACGGGAGCCTCGACTCCTTCCAGGTCGACAAGCGCTACCTCACGCCCGGCGGCGACACGATGTGGGCCCGGCTCACGGTCTCGGTCGTGCGCGACGGCGACGGCTCGCCGGTGCACTTCGTCAACCAGATCGAGGACGTCACCGAGATGCGGCTCGCGCAGGAGCAGCTCGAGCGGCGCGCGCTCTACGACCACCTCACCGGGCTCGCGAACCGCAGCCTCCTGCTCGATCGCCTCGCGCACGCGCTGACCCAGCACGCCCGCACCGGCAACCTCGTCGCCGTCGCGTTCGCCGACCTGGACCACTTCAAGCGGCTCAACGACTCCCTCGGCCACGACGCCGGCGACCGGATGCTCCGCGCCGTCGCGGAGCGGATGACCGCCGCGGTGCGCCCGGGCGACACCGTCGCGCGCATCGGGGGCGACGAGTTCGTCGTCGTGCTCGAGGGCGTCGACTCCGCGGAGCACGCCGGCGAGCTGCTCGACGAGCTGCTCACCGCCGTCGAGCTCCCGCTGCACATCGACGGGCACGAGGTCGTGCCGCGCCTGAGCGCGGGGCTGACCGTCAACGACGGCACGGGGGTCGCCGAGGAGGTCCTGCGCGACGCGGACACCGCGCTCTACGTCGCGAAGGACGCCGGGCGCTCGCGCTGGGAGGTCTACCACGACGTCTACCGCCGCGACGCGCTGCGCCGGCTGTCGGTCGAGACCGAGCTGCGGACCGCGATCGACCGGGGGCAGTTCCTGCTGCACTACCAGCCGGTCGTCGAGCTCGACACCCGCCGGACCGTCGCGCACGAGGCGCTCGTGCGCTGGATGCACCCCCGCCGGGGCCTGCTCCTGCCCGGGGAGTTCGTGCAGATCGCCGAGGAGTCCGACCTGATCAACGGGATCGGCGGCTGGGTGCTGCGCGAGGCCGTGGAGTTCCTCGCCCGGCACCCCGAGCTGCCCGGCAAGGTCTACATCAACGTCTCGCCCCGCCAGCTGGGCCGCGGCACGCCCGCGACGGACGACCGGGACGCGGGCCTCGCGCCGCTCGTCGAGCAGGTGCTGCGCGCGAACGACGTGCCCGCCTCGCGCCTCGGCATCGAGATCACCGAGAACGGCGTGCTGCAGGCGACCGAGCAGACGCGCGAGGACCTCGAGCAGCTCGCCGCGCTCGGCGTCGAGCTCCTGCTCGACGACTTCGGCACCGGCTTCTCGGCGCTCACGTCGGTGCTCTCGACGCCGGTGAGCGGGCTCAAGCTCGACCGCTCGTTCACCGTGCGGCTCGGCGACGGCGCGGCGTGCGACCGGATCAGCACCGCGATCGCCGCGCTCGTCGACTCGCTGTCGAGCCACGGCGTCGTCGAGGGCATCGAGACCGAGAAGCAGTGGGCGCTCGCGCTCGGCCACGGGTGGACGCACGGCCAGGGCTGGCTGTTCGGGCACGCGGTCGCCGAGAGCGCGCTGTTCCCGGTCGTCGACACGTCGTTCTGACCGTCCCGCCGGTCCCGACCGCCACCCGGGCACCGGCACCGCCGGGCGGCGCGCCGTCCGTCCACCTCCGCCCGGCCGACCGCACCGGCCGGCCGCGTCCGGTCCGACGCGTCAGGCCTCCTGCGTGATCCGCACCTGCACGTCGAGGTCGATCGTCCCGGCACCCGCGTAGATGCCCCGCAGCGGCGGGACGTCGTCGTACGAGCGCCCGCGCGCGAGCACCACGTGGCGCTCGCCCGCGACCGTGCGGTTCGTCGGGTCGTACGGGTGCCACTCGCCGGACCACCACTCGACCCACGCGTGCGACTCGCCCACGACGGTTTCGCCGATCGCGTCCGCGACGGGGTGCAGGTAGCCCGAGACGTACCGCGCCGGGATCCCGATGCTGCGCAGCGCACCGGCCGCGAGGTGCGCCATGTCCTGGCACACGCCCGTGCGCGCCGCCCACGCCTCGCTCGCCGGGGTGTGCACCGCCGTGACGCCCGGCACGTACTCGAGCTCGTCGCGCAGCGCGGCGCACACCGCGACCGCGGCCTGCGACGGCTCGAGGCCCTCGGCGGCCCGCGCGGCGAGCCCCGCGACCTCGGGCGGCGCCTGCGTCGTCGGGGTGTCCGCGAGGAACTCCGCGAGGTGGTCGCGCAGCTCGGGGCTGCGCAGGTGGTCCCACGTCGTCTCCGAGCGCACGTCGCGCCGCGGGGCGATCTCGACGCGGTGCTCCGAGGTGATCACGAGCGACTCGTGCGGCGTCAGCACCTCGAACACCGTCACGTGCGCGCCCCAGTAGTCCCGGTGCTCCGACATCCACGTGTGCGGCTGGACCTCGAGCCGCGTCTCGAGCACGGACTGGCCCGGCTGCGACAGCGGCGTCATGCGCGCCTCGTTGTACGACGCCGTGACCGGGCTCGCGTACCGGAACGACGTCGTGTGCACCACGTGCAGCCGGCTCACAGCGCCTCCCCCACCCAGTTCGTCACGTGACCCGACGGGAAGTAGCGCGCGCGGATCGCGTCGCTCGCCGCCGAGCACGCGCGCTGCACGCGCTCCATCTCCTCGGGCAGCCCGTCGAGCACCTCCATGAGCGGGCGGTACTCGAGGCTCGCGCGCGCGTGGCCGAGGTGGCGCAGCGCGTCGTCGACGCTCGACCGGCTCGTGACCGGCTCCAGCGCCGTGAGGCACGACTCCGCCTGCCCGAGCGCGAACACGAGCGAGCGCGGGAAGAGCCGGTCGAGCAGCAGGAAGCCCGCGGCCCGCTCGTCCGACGCGATGCCCCGGTACGTGCGCAGGTAGGCCTCGTGCGCGCCGCACGAGCGCAGCAGCGTCTGCCAGCTCGGCCCCGTCGCACCGACGAGCGCGCGCGTCGTGAGCAGGCGCGCGGTCATGTCGACGCGCTCGATCGACCGGCCCAGCACCATGAACTGCCAGGTCTCGTCGCGCGACGTGACCGAGTCCATGAGCCCCGCGACGACCGCGGCGCGCTCCCGCACCCACGTGAAGTAGTCGTGCGGCCGCGCCGGTCGCATGTGCGACGGGAGCTGGTTCCACGTCGTGTTGAGGCACTCCCACAGGTCCGTCGAGATGATCTCGCGGGCGCGCCGGGCGTTCTCGCGCGCCGCGACGAGGGACCCGGCGATCGCGCTCGGGGCGCGGCGGTCGTAGGCCAGGATGTCGAGCACGCTCTCCCGGCCGACCACGACCCCCGCGGGCGGGGCGGGGCGGTCCATGACCGAGAGCAGCGAGCGGCACGCGAGGTCCTCCTCCGCCCACGGGTCCTCGAGCAGGCTCTGCACGTGCACGTCGAGCAGCCGTGCGGTGTCGTCGGCCCGCTCGATGTACCGGCCGATCCAGAAAAGCGACTCCGCGATCCGGCTCAGCACGTGCCCACCCCGTCCTGCGCCTGCTGCTGCTGCATGACCTGCGCGCGCAGGTCGTGCGGGTTCGCGTCGATCGGCACCGCCGACGACGCCGGGACCGTCTGCGGCGTCGTCTCCCCCGCCGGCTGCGCGCGCCTCGGCAGGGCACCGCCGAGGACCCACGTGTCCTTCGAGCCGCCACCCTGCGAGCTGTTGACGACGAGCTGCCCCTCCGGGAGCGCGACGCGGGTCAGGCCGCCCGGCAGGACCCACACCGAGTCGCCGTCGTTGACCGCGAACGGACGCAGGTCGACGTGCCGCGGGCGCAGGCGGTCCTCGATGAGCGTCGGGACCGTCGAGAGCTGGACGACCGGCTGCGCGATCCACCCCCGCGGGTCCGCCACGAGCCGGTCCCGCAGCGCCGCGAGCTCGGCGCGCGACGCGCTCGGGCCGACGACGAGCCCCTTGCCGCCCGAGCCGTCGACAGGCTTCACCACGAGCTCGTCGAGGCGGTCGAGCACCTCCTCGAGCGCGCCCGGGTCCTCGAGGCGCCAGGTGTCCACGTTGGCCAGCACGGGCTCCTCGCCGAGGTAGTAGCGGATGAGGTCGGGGACGTAGGTGTAGACGAGCTTGTCGTCGGCGACGCCGTTGCCGACCGCGTTGGCGATCGTCACGGTGCCGGCCCGCGCGCACGTCATGAGCCCCGGGCTGCCGAGCAACGAGTCGGACCGGAACGCGACCGGGTCGAGGTACTCGTCGTCGACGCGGCGGTAGATGACGTCGACGCGCCGGCGCCCCTGCGTCGTGCGCATCCACACGCGCCCGCCCGCGCAGAACAGGTCGCGCCCCTCGACGAGCTCGACGCCCATCGACCGCGCGAGCAGCGAGTGCTCGAAGTACGCGCTGTTGTAGACGCCCGGGGTCAGCACGACGACGGTCGGGTCGTCGACGCCGTGCGGCGCCGCGGCGGTGAGCGCGGCCAGCAGGCGCCGCGGGTAGTCCTGCACCGGGCGGATGCGCAGCGCGGCGAACAGCTCGGGGAAGGTCTGGGCCATCGCGCGCCGGTTCGACAGCACGTAGCTCACGCCGCTCGGCACGCGCACGTTGTCCTCGAGCACCCGGAACCCGCCGACCTCGTCGCGCACCAGGTCGATCCCCGACACGTGCACGCGCACCCCGTTGGGCGGCTGGATCCCGCGCGCCGCCCGGTGGAAGTGCGTCGAGGAGACGACGAGCCCGCGGGGCACGACGCCGTCGGCCACGGCCTTCTGCGGGCCGTACACGTCCGCGAGGAACGCCTCGAGCGCCCGCACCCGCTGGGAGACCCCGGGGGCGACGTGGTCCCACTCGGCGCCGGTCAGCACGCGCGGCGCGACGTCGAGCGGGAACGGCCGCTCCTCGCCCGCGAAGTCGAACGTCACGCCCTGCGCGAGGTAGGAGCGCGCGAGCGTGTCGGCGCGGGCGCGCAGCTCGGCAGCGGAGAGCTGCGAGAGGGAGGAGTGCACGTGCTCGTACGCGGGCCGCACCCCGCCCACACCGTCGAGCATCTCGTCCCAGGCCGCCCCGGGCGGGTAGTCGTCGAACACGTCCGCCATGGTCCGGACCCTAACGGCGCCATGCGTCCGGCGCGTTACGGGCGGTCCGCGCCACGCCGTAGGGTTGCCGGGTGCGCGGACGGACGTGGGTGCGGGTGCTCGACGCGGTCCTGCGCGCCGTGACGTCCTCCGGCGCGCGGACCGGCGGGGAGACCGGCAGCGGCTCGGGCCCGGGCGGTGCCGGGGCGTCCGCGCCGGCGAGACGGACCCCGACGCGCCGGACGCGCTCGACCGTCTCGCGTGACGCGGCGGAGGGCAGCCCCACGAGCCCACGGGCCACCGGACGCCCGGGACCGCGCAGCAGCGGGACGCCGGCTCGCGGCCAGGCTGCGCCGTCGGGGAGCGCCGCCCGCGACCGTGCACGCACGGCCGGGGACCACACCGGCGTCGTCCGTCCGCAGTACTCCCCCGACCTCGACGGCCGACCCGACCCGGGCGAGATCGTGTGGACGTGGGTCCCGTACGAGGACGACCCCGCGCGCGGCAAGGACCGGCCCGTCCTCCTCGTCGGGCGCGACGGCGAGCACCTCCTCGGGCTCATGCTCACGAGCAAGGACCACACGCGCGACGCGGCCGACGAGGCGCGCTGGGGCCGCGCGTGGCTCGACATCGGTGCGGGCGACTGGGACGCCCAGCGCCGGCCGAGCGAGGTCCGCCTCGACCGCGTGCTCCGCGTGGACCCGGACGAGGTCCGCCGCGAGGGCGCCGTGATGGATCGGGCGCTGTTCGACCGGGTCACGGGCTCGCTCGTGGCCCACCACGGCTGGTAAGATAGTGAATCGCGTGTCCGCCCAGGTCGGCGGGCACTGGTCCAGTTCCTCTCCGCGGGTGTCCCCACGCCCCAGTCCCGGAACCAGACGGGCCCTCTACGACCTATCCGACGCTCAGGCGACACACCAGAAAGTCCACACGTGGCAAACATCAAGTCCCAGATCAAGCGCATCGGCACCAACGAGAAGGCGCGCCTGCGCAACAAGGCCGTCAAGTCGGAGCTCAAGACGCACGTGCGCCGCGTCCGCGAGGCCGTCGCCGGTGGCGACAAGGAGGCCGCCTCGGTCGCGCTGGTCAGCGCGTCGAAGAAGCTCGACAAGGCCGCCTCGAAGGGTGTCATCCACCAGAACCAGGCGGCGAACAAGAAGTCCGCTCTCGCGAAGGCCGTCGGCTCGCTCTGACCCCTCGCGCTCAGCGCACCGTACGACGAAGGCGCCGCCCGTCAGGGCCGGCGCCTTCGTCGCGTCCGGGGCACGCTCGCCGGTCCCGGCCGAGACCCGTGCGGGCGGCCGGCGCCGCCGCCCTCGGCTCTCGCGGCGCGGTGACGGATGCGACCCTCCTCGGCCGCGGCGCCTGCCCCCGGACATGACGAAGGCGTCACCCCCCCTGCGGGGCGACGCCTTCGTTCTCTTCCGACCCGACGGTCTCAGCCCGCTGCGGCGGTCCATGCCTCCCGCAGCGTCGCCGGGACCGTGGGTCGGAAACCTGCCTCGCGCAGCGCGCGGTCGAACGCGTGCGCGGCACCGGCCACGTCGCCGTGCCCGAGGAAGCGGTCGCCGAGCTCGCGCCACGCCGCTGCCGACTGCCGGGTCGCGGACATCATGCCGAGCATGTCCGCCGCCCAGCGGTACGCCCGCGCCGCACCGGCGACGTCCTCCCGGGCGTGCAGCGCATCGCCGAGCGCGAGCTGGGCGACCGCGGTCTCGAGGCGCGGCTGGTCGCCGAGGCGGCGCAGCGCCTCGCGGGCGCTCGTCTCGGCGATCTCGACGTCGCCCAGCACGAGGTGCGCGCGCGAGCGCTCCACGTCGACGCGCGACAGCTCGATCTCGGAGCCGATCGCGAGCAGGTCGGGCAGCGCGCGGTCGAGCTGGCGCAGCGCCTCGTGCGGCTCGGCCGGCTCGCTCCGCAGGAGCAGCCACGCGTAGTTGAGCCGCAGACGCGGGAGGTCGCGACCCATCTCGCCCTCGCCCAGCAGCGCGAGCGCGCGCTCGGTGTACCGCTGTGCGAGCGGGTAGTCCCGGCGCTGCTCGGCGACCAGGGCGGCGTTCCAGTACACGCTGCCCCGTCCGCGCGGGCTGCCGAGGGCCTCGGCCTGCCGGACCAGCTCCGCGGCGCGGTGCGTCGCGTAGAGGAGGTCGCCGCGCTCGACGTAGGCCCACAGGACCGTCGAGGCGAGGCGCAGGTGCTCGTCGGTACCGGACATCCCGGCGGCCTCGAGCTCGCCGAGCACGCGCTCGCCGACCTCGACCGCGCGGTGCATGTCACCGGCCTCGAGGTAGGACGCGACGAGCCCGGTGGCGACGGCCGCCGAGTCGAGGTTGTGCGTGCGGGCGCGGGCGTCGTCGAGCAGCGGCTCGAGGATCGCGACGGCGGCCTCGAGGTCGCCGAGCGCCTCGTGGGCACGCGCCAGAGTCATCAGGGCGTCGACGCGGACGGCGTTCGTCACGCTCGCCAGGTCGATCGCCGCGATGCGCGCCCGGGCGCCGGCGGGCTCCCCGGCGCTGAGGTCGAGCTTGGCGTAGTCGATCTCGAGCCGGGCGCGGGCCTCGTTCGGACCGTCGTCGCCGTGCTTGAGGTACTCGACGGTCGACCCGAGCCGCTCGGCGAGCACGCTGAGCGCGGAATCCGTGGGCTCGCGGCGTCCGGCCTCGATCAGCGAGATGTAGCTGGGCGAGAAGGAATCGCCCGCGAGGGCGGTCTGGGAGAGCCCCGCAGCGAGCCGCGCCTGCCGGACGCGGTCAGCGATCGTCGTCATAGTGCGTCACTGTCCCTGTGACGGCTGGGAAATACCGCCCCTGACAGCGGGCGAATTTCCGACCACGTGGTAGCGGACGATGGGGCGCCCGCCACCACGCCGGTCGCTGGGCCAGCCGGCGAGTCGGCGTGGCTCAGTTCATGTTCATGCGGCAGCAGCCCGTGGCGCCGCCCGACTGGATCGAGACGTCGCCGGCCTGCGCCGAGGCCGCAGCGGAGAAGGAGAGAACGGCAGCGAGCGCGAGGGCGGCGACGGTCTTGAGGGAAGTAGCCATGGGAGTGCTCCTGTCATAACGGGTTGACTTCGTGTCACGTCTATCATGACCGATCCCGGACGTGGAGTCGCCCCTTTCGCAGGCCTCTGGCACACGTCCGCCCAATCGAGTGACCCGCCCGAATCGGGCGTCGAGAATTCTCGTGCGTCGTCGCAGTTCAGCCGATCGGAGGAGTGTCAAGTCGACCCTGGTTATGGTGTCATAGGTGCCATGACCGGAGACAAGGACGCACTGGCGGCGCAGCTCGCCGCGGCGGTGGACGACGCGATCTCCGACAGTGCCCGGCACGACTGGGCGCAGCACCTGGCGCGTGAGCGCGTCCTCGTGGGACGGCAGGGGATCTTCTCGCCGCGGCTGCGACCGTTCGCCTACCAGCTCTCGTTCCGGCCCCCCGGGACCGCCGGAGCGGCCGCACCGCACCACGCGACCTGGACCGAGCTGCAGCACGAGCGCGCGACCGCACACGTCCTGCGGGCGACGTTCGGGCGCGCCGACCTCGAGCAGGTCGCCCACGGGCGCTGGATGTTCGTGCGCTTCCCGCGGGCCTACCTCGTCGGGGACCTGCCTGTGCCGGCCCGCCCCGACCGCCTCGTGATCGAGATCGCGGACAACGTCGAGGTCGACGCCGAGGTCATCGCGGGCGTCCGCCGGCTGCGCGAGCGTGGGTTCCGCGTCGCCATCCCCGGCTTCGTGAGCCGCCCCGGACAGCGCCGCCTCCTCCCCCACACCGACTTCGTCAAGATCGACGTCCGTGACCTCGACGTCGAGGGCCGCCCGGTCGTCGAGCTCGCGCGGTCCTACGGCGCGCTCCTCGTCGCCGAGTACATCGAGCACCCGTGGATGCTGCACCAGAGCCGCGACCTCGGCTTCGACCTGTTCCAGGGCAACCTGCTCGAGCCGTCGGCCACGCTCGACCGCTCGGCCGCCCGGCTGCTACGCCCCGTCGGCTGAACAGGTCCGCCTGACGCCTCGCGGCCTCGTCGCTCGGCTGGGCGTGCCCTGCGCACCCCGAGGAGCCCGCTCGGGAGGCGCGTCCGACGGGCCACCCGTGCCTGGCCGGGTTGCTCGGCCTGACCCTGGCACCTCGTTCGCATGCGCGAGGTGGGCGCGGCGCATTCCCCCGCAGGGCTCGTCGTCCCCCGCCGGGCCCGCCCGTCGCGACGCCTCGGCGCACTCGTCCCGGTGTCGGCGGCGACGCTACCTCCGCGAGACCCACCTCACACAAGTCGCGTCATCATCCGCGATGTGCACGCTCTCATCCGGTGTGACCCTCGCAGCGCCTGCCGCCGCACCCCGCGCCCACCGGCGACGCCACCCGCTGACCCAGGTGACCCCCCAGGCCGTCCCGGGCGAGGCCGTCCCGGCCCCGGGCGCTCGCATCCCCGTCGGGCGCCAGCCGATCACGAGCGCGGACGGGACCCCGCAGGCCTACGAGTTCCTCTACCGCTCCCTCGCCTCGGAACGCGTCGGGGTCGACCGCTGGGCCGCCGCGCAGCAGGACCTCGCGACCAGCGCCGTGCTGCACTCGGTGTTCGCGGACCGCGGTGTGGTGACCGCCGCGGGGGGTTGCCCGGCGTTCGTGAACGTGACCCGCTCGTTCCTCGTCGGGGCCCTCCCGCTGCCTGCGGACCCCGCACGGCTGGTCCTCGAGGTCGTCGAGTCGGTGCAGGTCGACGCCGAGGTGCTGGCGGGCGTGGCGCGGCTCCGGGCCGCCGGTTTCCGGATCGCGGTCGACGACTTCGTCGCCCTGCCGGACCAGGTGCGGCTGCTGCCCTACGCCGACTACGTCAAGATCGACCACCGCGACGTCGTGCGCCACGGTCAGCCGCTGGTGGACCTCGCCGCCCGCCACGGTGCCCGCCTCGTCGCCGAGCACCTGGAGACGACGGCCGCGCTCGACGCCTGCATCGCGGCGGGGTTCTCGCTGTTCCAGGGCGACGTGCTCGCACCGACGGTGGTGCTCCCGGGCGCGGTGCCGACGCACGCGATCCAGACCCAGGCGGTGCCGACGCACGGCATGGGGACGCAGGCGGTGACGGCGTAGGCGATGCCGGTTCCGGCGTCGGCGGTGCAGACGCGGGCCGTGTGCTTGCGCGGCCGTGGCGGCCCGGTCCGTGCTCGCGTCAGCGCGAGCCCGCTGCGGCCACCCGCAGCACCGCCCGCTCGACCGCGAACTGCGCGTCCCGGCTCTCACCCTTGACCTCCGCGTCAGCCTGCGCAACGGCGCTGATGGCCACGGCCAGCCCCTCGGGGGTCCAGCGCGCGAGGTCTCGCTGCGCGCGGTCGACCTGCCACGGCGCGAGTCCCAGGTCGCGGACCGCGCCCGAGCCTCGCCCGCGCACGGCCGCGACCTTCGCGAGCGTGCGCAGCTTGGCTCCGAGGGCCGCCACGATCGGCACGGGGTCGACACCGGTCGCGAGCGCGTGCCGCAGCAGCGCGACCGCGTTCCCCGCGTCGCCCTCGATCGCGGCGTCAGCCACCCGGAAGCCGGTCGCCTCGATGCGACCCCCGTAGTACCGCTCGACGGCCGCCTCGCCGATGATCCCTGTCGTGTCCGAGACCAGCTGGGCGCACGCCGCGGCGAGCTCGCGCAGGTCGCTGCCCACCGCGTCGACGAGGGCCCGGACCGCCTTGGCGTCCGCCCGGCGCTTCGCCCGGCGCAGCTCGGCCGTGACGAACGCGGACTTGTCGGAGTCCTTCTTGAGCGCCTCGCACGCGACGACGGGCCAGCGCGCGGCGCGCACGGTGTCCAGGAGCTTCTTGCCGCGCTGGCCGCCGCCGTGGCGCAGCACGAGCACGACGTCCTCCTGCGGCGCCGCCACGTAGGCGAGCGCGTCGGTGAGGAGCTCGTCGGTCGCGCGCTCGACGGACTCGACGACGACGACCCGGTCCTCGGCGAACAGCGACGGGCTCGTCACGACACCGAGGGTGCCCGACCCGTAGTCCGCGGCGTCGAGGCGCGTCACCTCGACCCCGGCGTCGCGCTCCCGTGCGAGCCCGACGAGCCGCTCGACCGCGCGGTCCGCGAGCAGGCCCTCGGACCCGGCGACCAGGACGACCGAGGCGAGCTCGACCTCGTCCCACCCGAGGCCCGGTGCGGCGGAGCGTGCCCCAGAGGGCGAACGGGTGCTGGAGCGGGTCGGGGTCGGCACGCGCCCAGCCTGCCATGCGACACCCACCTCGCCGTGGACCCCGTCCGGCCTCGCGGGCGCTCCTCGACTCGTCACGCGCTGACGACGAGTGGCGCTCGCGCACGGGCGGCGGGCTCGCTCACGGGCGGCGGGCTCGCTCACGGGTCCGTGCCGATCCCGAGCGCAGGGGCGGCCGACGGAGGCCGGGCTCGCGCGCGTGCGGCGCCCACTCCGCGCCGCGGGCGGTCCTCCGGGGCTGTGCCGCTTCCGTGGTCGAGGTCGCCGGGGGGACGGCCCAGGAGCAGGACGAGCGCGGCGACCGTGCCGGCGACGAGCAGCACGACGCCGAGCGCGCCCGGCGGCCACGCGACCTGAGCGCCCGGCAGCGACGCCGCGACGCGAGCCACCGAGGCGATCCACCAGCACGCGGCACCGGCGAGCTCGGCGAGGACGACGCCGCCGGCGTTCCACCACGGGGAGACGAGCGCCGCGAGCAGCCCGAGCACGGTCGCCGGCGCCACGGCCGGCGCGACGAGCACGTTGGCGGGCACGGCGTAGAGCGCGACCGTGGGGCTGAGGAGGAGCACGACGGGCGCGCACACGCTCTGGGCGGCGACGGGGACGGCGAGCGCGTAGGCGACGGGTGCGCGCACCGAGCCGGACCACCGGCGCGCGAGCGGCCCGGCGAGCAGGACGAGCCCCGACGTCGCCACGACCGAGAGCACGAACCCGAGCTCGCGCGCGAGCCACGGGTCGGCGACGAGGAGCACCACGACGGCCGCGGCGAGCGCCGGCACCGCCCGTGCGGGCCGGCCGAGCACGAGCGCGCCGAGCCCGACGGCGCCCATCGCCGCGGCGCGCAGCACGCTGGGCCCCGGGTGGACGAGCACCACGAACCCGAGCATCACCGCGCAGACGACCCCTGCGCGCGCACGCCGGGGCATCCCCGCGGCGCCGGTCAGCACGAGGACACCCGCGCCGACGATCGAGAAGTGGGCGCCCGAGACGGCGGTCACGTGCGTGAGCCCGGAGTCGCGCATCGCCTGGTCCAGGTCCTCCGGGAGCGCGGAGGTATCGCCGACCGCGATGCCGGGCACGAGCGCACGCGCGTCGGGGCCCAGCCCGGCGCACACGTCCCGGAGGCCGGACCGCACGGCGTCGACCGCGCGGAGCGCGACGCCCGGTGGTGCGACGATCTCGGCCAAGCCGCCCGCCTGGACCAGCGCCACCTCGCGTCGCCCGGCAGTGCCCGGCACGAGGCGACCCCGCACCGCGACGCGGCTCCCGTAGGTCGCCTCGGGCCACGGGACCCCGGTCAGGACGGCCACGGGCGCCGACGTCGCGCGGCGCTCCCCGCGGTGCTCGACCTGCTCGACGGCGATCGTCGCGCGGTACCGCGGCGGCGCGTCGGGTGGCCCGGAGCGCACCCGCTCGGTCTCCGACGTCAGCGTCCCGGTGAGGGTGACCGTCGCGCCGTCGCTCGCGAGCCCGTCGAGGTCGCCGGCGCCGCGGGCGGCCAACTGGCTCGCACCGGCGAGCAGCACCCCCGCGACCACACCGCACGTCAGGACGACCTGACCGGTCCGCACGCCCGCCGCGGGACGCCGTCGGGGGTCCACGGCGGCGCCCGGGCGGCCCGCGACGAGCACGCCGTCGACTCCGCGCCGGGCACGGCCCGCGCCGGTGACCGCACGACGGCCGCGATGTGCGCGGCTGCCGGCACGCGACGCGCTCCTCACGGCACGCACGACGACGGTCAGCGGCACGCTCGCCGCGCCGAGACCTGCGGCGAGGACCCACGGCACGGGAAGCACGACGAGGAGCGCTGCCGCCGCCCACGCCGCGAGTGCCGCCGGGACGAGCCGCAGGTCGAGCGGTCCCCTCACCTCAGACCCGGACCATCGGGGTGAGTCGCTCCAGGAGGGCGGGACCGATGCCCTCGACGTCGGCGAGCTCGTCGAGCGACCGGAACCGTCCGTGCTCCTCGCGCCACGCGACGATCCGCCCGGCGAGCACCGGACCGATGCCCGGCAGCTCGTCGAGCGCGCCCGCGTCCGCGGTGTTGAGGTCGAGCGGCCCCGCCGCGGACGCCGCCTCACCGCCGGGTCCCGGTCCGGCCGGGACAGCCGGCGCCGCCTCCCCCGCGGCGACGACCGCGACCTGCTCGCCGTCGACGAGCACCCGGGCGAGGTTGAGGCCCGCGAGGTCGGCGGAGGACGAAGGTCCACCGGCCGCCGTGAGGGCGTCGGTCACCCGGGACCCCTCGGGCAGCTCGACGATCCCCGGCCGCGCGACCTGGCCCACGACGTGCACGACGACCCGACGGGCGACGTCGGTCGGCGCGGGCTGCGCAGCGCCAGGTCCCGCCCCCGTGGTCGGCACCGGCTCGCTCGTGACCGCGGCTCCGATCGCCGCTGGGGCACCGGTCACCTCCGGGAGGTCGACCGCGTGCCCGACGTCCGGCACGAGGACGGACATCGACCGCACGACCACGACACCGGCGACGAGGGCGACCGCGAGGGAGGCGACGAGCCCGGCCCGGGTCGAGACGGCCCACCGCCGGGTCGGCGGTCCGGCGGCGACGTCGTCGCGCTCCAGCGGCGAGCCGTACCGCGCGGCGTACTCGTCCCGCGCGCGAGCGAGGCGCCTGGCCCCGGCCCGCTGCACGACGTCCTCGGCGCCCCGTCCGGTCGCGTCGGACCGGAACCGTCTGGCCGCGTTCCCTTCGCCGTCGAAGGATGCTGCGTCCGAGGTTCCGGTGTCCTCGACTGGTGTCGCGGCCGTACGTGGTCGCTCGTCGACCGCCCCGGGCGCCCACGAGCCGCGGCGCTCGCCTCCTCCCTCGCCGGGCTCCGGCAGCTCGGGCCATCGCGGTCGCACCGGCGAGGACAGCGCCTCGGCCCCGGACAACGGCAGACGCGCTCGCACTTCCTGAGGCTGCCCCTCGTGCACACGTCCAGCCCCCGGCACGGGCGCGAGCGCGCCTCCGCGTTCGTGTGCGGCTTCCCGCACGGGCGCGGCCCCGGCGACGGGAGCACGCACGGCCACGGGCTCGGGGACGGCAGGGCGGGGCAGACGCACCCTGCGCGTCGCGTCGGTCCACGGATCGAGGTCGTCTGGGGCGACCCGGGGTACGGGTGACGTCGCCGTGCCGAGCTCGTCCACCACCGCACCGGCGCCCTCCCCGCGCGCAGGCGAGCGTCCGGCACCCGAGGCCGCGCGCTCCCAGCTCGACGCCGCCTCGCGACCGGCCTCCCCACCCGGGTTCAGCCCGAGCGCCTCGCGTTCCGCCTGCCGTCCGGCGTCCGGGTGCTCACGCGCCACGTCCCCCGAGCCACGGTGCGGCGTCCAGCGCAGCGCGGCGTCGGAGCGGGGCGCCGGTGGGGTCAGCGCCTCAAGGCGGCGCCGGGCGGTGTCGGAGGGGTCGGGGGCTCGGACCATGCCGCGACCGTACGGACGGCCCGCGCAGGACCCGCCCCGGCCCCTCGTGCCGCGTACGGCACGCTGCCGGTCAGACGGCTGGGGGTGCGTCGGCGTCGGCGACGACGAGCGCGAGGACGCCGGGCCCCGCGTGCGCGCCGAGCACGGCGCTGACCTCGCACACCTCGACGGCGCACACGCTCTCGGCGAGCCGGGACCGGAGGGAGTCCGCGACCTCGGCGCCGAGGTCCGGCTGCCCGAGGTGGTGCACGGCGACGCGAGCGTGTCCGCGCCGCTGCACGTCGGCCACGACGAGGGCCTCGAGACGCTCGCGCGCGGCCCGGCGGGTGCGGACCTTCTCCGCGACCTCGATCCGGCCGGCGCGCATCGCGAGGATCGGGCGCAGACCGAGGACCGTGCCGAGCGCGGCGGCCGTCGCACTGAGCCGGCCGCCTCGGCGCAGGTGGTCGAGCGAGTCGACGAGGAACCAGGCGTGCGCGTCGGCGGCGACCTGACGCGCCCGCTCGGCGACCGCCGCGCCGTGGGGCAGCGGCGCGGGCTCGGCGACGACGGGGGCGGGCGCCCGGTCGCGGCGACGCCCGAGCGCGGAGTGCCAGGTGCGCGTCCCCGCGACGGGCGGGGCGGGATCGGGGGCGTCGAGCGGCACGCCGCCGCGGGCCAGCCGGGCGGCCGAGAGCACCGCGAAGCCGAGGCCCATCGCGACCGAGCGCGAGTCCACGACGTGCACCGGCAGCGGCGCGGCGAGCGCCGCGAGCTGGGCGCCGCGCACCGTGCCCGAGAGGTCCCCCGAGAGGTGCACCGACACGATCTCGCGCGCCCCGCCGGCCGCCGCCCGCGCGTAGGCGTCGGCGAACGCGGCGGGTGACGGCTGGGAGGTCGTCACGCGCTGACCCGCCCCGAGCGCGGCCGTGAGCGCGGCCGGGTCGAGGTCCCGTCCCTCGTGCAGGCGCTCGCCGCCGAGGACGACCTCGAGCGGGACGACGACGATCCCCCACCGCTCGAGCTCGTGCGCGGGCAGCGACGCGGTCGAGTCGGTCACGACGGCGACCGGCGGCGGCGCAGGCTCACGCCGGCCCGCGCCGCGCCGCGTGCGGTCCGGCACGGCGGTCAGGCCGGGACGACGTTGACCAGGCGCGGCGCCCGGATGATCACCGTGCGGACGTCCCGCCCGGCGAGCGCGCGCTGGACGCCCGGGTCGGCGAGCGCGAGCTCGCGCAGCGCGTCCTCGGCGATGTCGGCCGGGACCTCCGCGCGGCCACGCACCTTGCCCTGCACCTGGAGCACGCACGTCACGGTGTCCTCGACGAGGTGCTTCTCCTCGGCGACCGGGAACGGCTCGTGCGCGAGGGACTCGGTGTGCCCGAGCCGCGACCACAGCTCCTCCGCGATGTGCGGCGCGACCGGCGCGGTCATGAGCACGAGCGGCTCGACCGCCGCACGCGGGACGGCCGGGAGGCTGGTCAGGTGGTTGTTGAGCACGATGAGCTTGGCGATCGCGGTGTTGATCCGCATCGCCTCCATGTCGGTGCGGACGTCCGCGATGGTCCGGTGCAGCACGCGCAGCGTCTCGGCGGACAGCTCGTCCTCGGTGACGACGAGCGCCCCGGTGGTCTCATCGACCACGTTGCGCCACAGGCGCTGCAGGAAGCGCTGCGCACCGACGACCGCGCGGGTCTCCCACGGGCGCGACAGGTCCAGGGGACCCATCGACATCTCGTAGACCCGCAGCGTGTCCGCGCCGTACTCGGCGTACATCTGGTCGGGCGTGATCATGTTGCCCTTGGACTTGCCGATCTTGCCGTACTCGCGCTGGACCTCCTGGCCGTTCCACGAGAAGCCGCTCGGCACCGACGTGTCCTCGACCACCTCGGTCGCCTCGACGTACACGCCGCGCGCGTCCCGGTAGGCCCAGTCCTGGATGTAGCCCTGGTTGAACAGCTTGCGGAACGGCTCACGGCTGCTGACGTGGCCCAGGTCGTACAGCACCTTGTGCCAGAAGCGCGCGTACAGCAGGTGCAGCACCGCGTGCTCGACACCGCCCACGTAGAGGTCGACGCCGCCGGCGCCGTGCGTGTCGGCCGCGTTGTGGCCGGGGCCCATCCAGTACTGCTCGAGCGCCGGGTCGACGACCTGCTCGGTGTGCGACGGGTCGAGGTAGTGCAGGTAGTACCAGCACGACCCGGCCCAGTTGGGCATGGTGTTGGTGTCGCGCCGGTAGGTGCGCGGTCCGTCGCCGAGGTCGAGCGTGACGTTCACCCAGTCCTCGTTGCGGCCCAGCGGCGCCTCGGGCGAGGACTCGGAGTCCTGCGGGTCGAACGTGCGCGGCGCGTAGTCCGGCACCTCGGGCAGGTTGACCGGCAGCGACGCGTCGGGCAGCGCGATCGGCAGGTCGTTCTCGTCGTAGACGATCGGGAACGGCTCGCCCCAGTACCGCTGCCGGCTGAACAGCCAGTCGCGCAGGCGGTACGTGATCGTGCCCTCGCCGAGGCCCTCCGCGACGAGCCAGTCGACGATCGTGCGCTTCGCGGCCGCGACGTCGAGCCCGTCGAGGCTCACGGTGTCGTTGGACGAGTTGATGATGGCGCCGTCGCCGGTCCACGCACCGCCCTCGAAGCCGACGGGCGGCTCGACGGTGCGGACGACGGGCAGGTCGAAGGCCTCCGCGAAGGCGAAGTCCCGCTCGTCGCCGCCCGGGACGGCCATGATCGCGCCGGTGCCGTAGCCCATGAGCACGTAGTCGGCCGTGAACACCGGGATGCTCGCGCCGTTCACGGGGTTGGTCGCGTGGATGCCGGTGAACACGCCGGTCTTGCGGCCGGCGTCGGCCTGGCGCTCGATCGCGCTCTTCGCGGCCGACTCGCGCCGGTACGCGGCGACGGCCTCGGCGGGCGACGCGTGGCCGCCCGTCCAGGCGTCCTTCGTGCCGTCGGGCCACCCGGCGGCGACGTCATCGAGCAGCGGGTGCTCGGGCGAGACGACCATGAACGTCGCGCCGAACAGCGTGTCGGGGCGCGTCGTGAAGACCTCGACGGACGTGCGCTCCGTACCGTCCGGGCCGGGCACCGGGAAGCGCACGCGGGCGCCCTCGGAGCGGCCGATCCAGTTCCGCTGCATCGACGCGACCTTCTCGGGCCAGTCGATGAGCTCGAGGTCGTCGATCAGGCGGTCGGCGTACGCGGTGATCCGCATCTGCCACTGCCGCAGCGTGCGCTGGAACACCGGGAAGTCGCCGCGCTCGGAGCGGCCCTCGGAGGTGACCTCCTCGTTGGCCAGCACCGTGCCGAGGCCCGGGCACCAGTTGACCGGGGTCTCCGAGACGTACGCGAGACGGTGGGCGTCGACGACGCGGCGGCGGGCGACCGCGTCCAGGTCCGCCCACGACGCGCCCGCGGGGACGCCGCCGATGCCGCTCGGCACCGGGCGCGCACCGGACTCCAGCGACTCGACGAGCGTCGACACGGGACGCGCGGCACCACGTCCGCCGTCGGGCCGCACGGCGTCGGCGTCGTACCAGGACTCGAAGATCTGCAGGAAGATCCACTGCGTCCAGCGCACGTAGCCGGGGTCGATCGTCGCGAACGTGCGTCGGGGGTCGTGGCCCATCCCGAGGCGGCGCAGCTGGCGCGCCATGATCTCGATGTTCGCCTCGGTCGTCGTGCGCGGGTGCTGGCCCGTCTTGACCGCGTACTGCTCGGCGGGCAGGCCGAACGCGTCGTAGCCGAGCGCGTGCAGCACGTTGTCGCCGAGCATGCGGCGGAACCGCGAGACGACGTCGGTGGCGATGTACCCGAGCGGGTGCCCGACGTGCAGGCCCGCGCCCGAGGGGTACGGGAACATGTCCATCACGAAGAAGGGCCGCCGCTCCGGCTCGGCGTTGCGGCCCTGGGCGTCGGTCAGCGGGCCGGTCGGGTTCGCCGCGTAGAACGTCCCGCGCCGCTCCCACTCGTCCTGCCAGCGGAGCTCGAGCTCGTCGGCTGCCGCCGCGGTGTAGCGGAACGGCACGTCGTTCGGCACGGGGGCATCGGGAGCGGGGTGCGAGGGAGCCTGCGAAGTCACGTGCAAAGGCTACCGGCGCGCAGCGACCGAGGTCGCCGCGCGCCGGTAGCCGGGCGTGCGGGGGCGGAGCGTCAGCGCGAGGCGCGCATCTCCGCGACGAGCGGGCACTGGAACGGGTCGCGGGCCTGCAGGCCGACCTCGTTCAGGTAGCGCACGACGATCCGGTACGACTGCATCAGCGTCGTCTCGGTGTAGGAGATGTTCTTGTCGGCGCAGAACTGCCGCACCATCGGCTGGACCTTCTTGAGCGCCGGGCTCGGCATGCTCGGGAACAGGTGGTGCTCGATCTGGTAGTTCAGGCTGCCCATGAACAGGTCGACCGCGCGGCCGCCGGAGATGTTGCGGCTGAGCAGGACCTGACGACGCAGGAAGTCGATCTTCATCGACGCGGGGACGACCGGCATGCCCTTGTGGTTCGGCGCGAACGAGGCGCCCATGTAGACGCCGAAGATCCCGAGCTGCACACCGAGGAAGGCGAACGCCATGCCGACCGGGAGCAGCCAGAACACGAGTGCGAGGTAGCCGCCGAGGCGCAGCGTCACGAACGCGATCTCGACGGGCCGGCGCTTGACCTCGCCGCGGCCGAAGATCGTCTTGACGCCGGAGATGTGGAGGTTGAGGCCCTCGAGGAGCAGGAGCGGGAAGAAGAACCAGCCCTGACGCTTCGCGAACCAGCCGGCGAGGCCGGTGCGCTCCTTCGTGAGGTTCTCGGTCGTGAAGACCAGCACGCCCGGGTCGATGTCACCGTCGGCGCCGAGGGTGTTCGGCTTCGCGTGGTGCTTGCTGTGCTTGTGGTTCCACCAGCCGTAGCTCATGCCGGCGTACAGGTTGGCGATCACGAGGCTGGCCCAGTCGTTCCACTTGCCCGACTGGAAGATCTGGCGGTGCGCGGCGTCGTGGCCGAGGAACATGACCTGGCCCAGCACGATCGCGAGGACCGCGGCGACGACGAGCTGCCACCACGTCGGGCCGAGCAGGACGAACGCGGCCACGAGGCCGGCGAGCATCGCGGTCAGCACCACGAAGCGGGTCCAGTAGTACGCGTAGCGGCGCTTCATGAGCCCCGCCTCCTGGACCATGCGGGTGAGCTCGGTGAACTCGCTCACCTGGCGCTCTCGGGGGCTGCGGGCCGTGGGGGCCTCGTCGGGGACGCGGCCGTCGTTCAGCGTGCTCGTCATAGAGGGAGCCTCGTGCTCATCGGGGGTGACGCGATGCCCGACAAGGCAGCACATCTGATCAGGTCCAGTTCACCATAGCCTGAGACTCTGTGCGATCCGGGGGTTTGCGTCGTCCGTCACGAATGTCCGGTCCGGATCTCAGCAGCCGGTCACCCGGACGAGGACGCCGCGCTGCTCCCCCGCTCCGCGCGGCGGCGTCCGGTGCCGGACCTCCGTCGCGTCGCAGCACCCGGCGGCCCGGCAGGGCCCGCCCTAGACTCCGGCCATGCCCGACGACGTGCCCGGACCCGACGCCCTGCCCGAGCCCAGCGCGACCCCGGCCGGCGCCGCGGCGGACAGCATCCCGGTCCGGGACGCGGGGCCCTCGGGACCGGCGACGCCGTCGGTCGCGGAGCTGCGCGCCGCCGCCGCGGCAGCACGCGCGGAGGCAGCCCAGGCGCGTGCGGAGGCCGCCGAGGCCCTGGCCGACGCCGCGCAGGCAGCCGCCGACGCCGCCGAGCACGCCGCCGCTCCCGCCGCGGTCGCGGCTTCGGCCGCCGCTCCCCCGGTGGCACGTCCGGCGGGCTCCGCGCCGTCGCTCTCGCCGTGGGCGGCCGCGGTCGCCGCGGGCTACCGGTTCGCGGGCGGGAGCGTCCCGCTGGGCGCGCTCGTCGAGGACGGCGTCGCGACGGCGGGAGCACCCGTCGGGCTGCCGCTCGCGATGATGAACCGGCACGGGCTCGTCGCGGGCGCGACGGGCACCGGGAAGACCAAGACGCTCCAGGTGATGGCCGAGCACCTCTCCGAGGCCGGCGTGCCGGTGTTCGTGGCCGACGTGAAGGGCGACCTGTCCGGCCTCGCGGCGCCGGGGGTGTCCAGCGAGAAGCTCCTCGAGCGGACCGCGAGCATCGGGCAGGAGTGGGCCGCGCGCGCCTACCCCGTCGAGCTGCTCACGCTCGGCGGGCTCGGGCAGGGGACGCCGATCCGCACGACCGTGACCGACTTCGGGCCGCTCCTGCTCAGCAAGGTGCTCGGGCTCAACGCCACGCAGGAGTCGAGCCTCGGGCTGGTGTTCCACTGGGCCGACGCCCAGGGGCTCGCACTGCTGGACCTCAGGGACCTGCAGGCCGCGCTGGCGTACCTCGTCGGGGACGAGGGCAAGGCCGAGCTGCGCGGGATCGGCGGGCTCTCCGCGGCCACGGCCGGCGTCATCCTGCGGGAGATCGTCGGACTGCAGGCGCAGGGTGCCGACGTCTTCTTCGGGGAGCCCGCGTTCGACGTGAGCGACCTGCTGCGGCGCTCGCCCGACGGGCGCGGGGTGATCTCCGCGCTCGAGCTGCCGGCCGTGCAGGACCGCCCCGCACTGTTCTCGACGTTCCTCATGTGGCTGCTCGCCGAGCTGTTCCAGGTGCTGCCCGAGGTCGGCGACGTGGCCGAGCCGCGGCTCGTGTTCTTCTTCGACGAGGCGCACCTGCTGTTCACCGACGCCTCCGACGACTTCCTCACGCAGGTCACGCAGACGGTCCGGCTCATCCGCTCGAAGGGCGTGGGCGTCTTCTTCGTGACGCAGAGCCCGAAGGACGTGCCGCCCGACGTGCTCGCGCAGCTCGGGAACCGCGTGCAGCACGCCCTGCGCGCGTACACCCCGGACGACGCCAAGGCGCTCCGGGCCGCGGCGCGCACGTTCCCGACCTCGCCCTACGACCTCGAGGAGCTCCTGACGACGCTCGGGACCGGCGAGGCGGTCGTCACGGTGCTGGGCGAGGAGGGCGTCCCGACGCCGGTCGCGTGGACCCGGTTGCGCGCACCGCAGTCGCTCATGGCGCCCGCGCCCGCGGACGTGCTGGCCGCCGCGGTCTCCGGGTCGCCGCTCGCCGCGCGGTACACCCAGGCGGTCGACCGCGAGTCCGCGTACGAGCTGCTGCAGCGCCGGGCCAAGGCGACCGCGCGCGAGCAGGAGGCCGCGGAGGCGGCCGAGCGTGCGGCCGAGGAGGCGCGCGACCGGGCGTCGGCCGCGCAGCGCGAGGCCGCGGACCGCGCGAAGGAGCTCGAGCGCATCGAGCGGGACCTGCGCCGGGGCTCCGGGACGTCGTCGCGCCGCTCCGGCGCGTCGCGCGGGTCCGGCGCGTCGCGCGGGTCCGGCGCGTCGCGCGGGTCCGGCGCGTCGCGCCGCACCAGCACGTCGAGCCCGCTGGACAGCTTCCTGCGGTCCGCCGGGACCCAGCTCGGGCGCGAGATCACCCGCTCGATCTTCGGCACGCGCCGGCGCTGAGGCGTCGCTCGGCGCCTCGGCCCGCCACGGACCGGGGTGCGGGTCGGCGCGCGCGCGGCAGCGTGCGGCGGGTCGGCCGCGAGGTCGGCGGCTCGGCGGCTCAGCGCGCGGCGGGCTCGGGTGCGGACGTGCCGCCGACCACGGCTTCGTCGTGTGCGGCAGGGTGACCGGCCGCGGCGGGCGCAGGCGTGCGCCCGACCGTCACGACCACGACGAGCCCGACCAGCGTGAGCCCGGCACCGACCCACGCGGGTGCGAGGTAGCCGAGGCCGCCCGCGATGACGAGCCCGCCGAGCCACGCGCCGCTCGCATTGCCGAGGTTGAGCGCCGAGTGGCACAGCGCGGCGCCGAGCGACGGCGCCGCCGGGGAGACGTCCATGAGCCGGGTCTGCAGCGAGATCCCGAGGATCTGCGACGCGACGCCGAGCGCGACGATCGACGCGACGGCCAGCACGGGGTTGCGGCCGGTCAGCCCGAGGGCGCACAGCACGACCCCCGTGCTGACGAAGCCGACGAGCACGGTGCGCAGCACGGCCCGGTCGGCGAGGCGTCCGCCGACGAGCGTCCCGACGGTCATGCCGACGCCGAACAGCGCGAGGACGAGCGGCACCGTCGCCTCACGCAGGCCGGTGACCTCGGTGAGCAGCGGTGAGACGTAGGAGTAGACGGCGAACATGCCGCCGAAGCCGATCGACCCGGCTCCGGCCGCGATCCAGAGGCTGCGGTTGCGCAGCGCCGCGAGCTCGGTGCGCACGCTCGTGCCCTCGCTCACGGGCAGGCCGGGCGTCCAGCGCAGCAGCGCCCCGAGGGTCACGAGCCCGAGCACGCCGACGAGCCCGAACGCGAGCCGCCAGCCGAGCTGCTGGCCGACGACCGTGGACAGCGGGACGCCGACCACGTTCGCGATCGTCAGGCCCGCCATCATCATCGACACGGCCTGGCCGCGGCGCTCGGCCCCGGCGACGTGCGTGCCCATGACCGCACCGACCCCGAAGAACGCGCCGTGCGGCAGCCCGGCGACGAACCGCGCGACGACGAGCCAGCCGAGGCTCGGGGCGAAGGCGGCGAGCACGTTGGCGGCCGTGAACGCGGCCATGAGGCCGAGCAGCAGCGTGCGGCGGTCGACGCGCGCGGCGAGAGTCGTCAGGAGCGGGGCGCCGACCACGACGCCGAGCGCGTAGGCGGTGATGACCCAGCCGGTGGTCGGGATGCTCGCGCCGAGGTCGCGCGCGACGAGCGGCAGGAGGCCCATCGTCGCGAACTCGGTCGTGCCGATGCTGAAGCCGCCGAGCGCGAGCGCCAGGAGCGCGGGGCGCGTGCGGTGCGGACGCGGAGCCGCAGCGCCGGCGGCCGGGGTGACGCCGGGCGCCGTGGGCGGCGCCGCGGCGGAGGCGGGCGGCGCCGTGTCGAGCAGGTGGTCCACGGGTGCTCCTCGGATGGCGTCCGGGAACCCGTGGTGAAGGGCGCCCGATCTGTGTCGAATCGATTCGATCTCGCCGAGCGCAACTCCGTCGTCCACTGCGGTGATGTACGGCCAGGCTACCCCGCCGGGGCGGGGACCAGCCAGATGGCGCCCGCGCCGGCCTGGCCGAGCTCGACCGCCCGCTCCTCCCCCGGCTCGCCGTCGAGCGGTGCGTGCACCTGGACCGCGACGACGCCGGCCGCGGCGCGCAGCGCCACGACGTGCACCCGCGCGTCGAGCACGAGGCCGACGGACGCGAGGTAGCGCAGCAGCTCGGGGTCCGCGTCGGAGATGCGCGCGACGACCCAGTCGCCCCCCCTCGAGCCCCCACAGCACGCGCGCTGCCGGGCTCGGGACCGCGCCGTCGCGCGTCGGGATGGGGTCGCCGTGCGGGTCGCGGGTCGGGAAGCCGAGGCGGGCGTCGATCCGGTCGACCAGCAGGTCGGAGACCGCGTGCTCGAGCACCTCGGCCTCGTCGTGCACCTCGTCCCACCCGTAGCCGAGCTCGTTCACGAGGAAGGTCTCGAGCAGGCGGTGCCGGCGCACCATCGCGAGCGCGTGCGCGCTGCCCGCCTCGGTGAGCTCGACGGCGCCGTAGCGGGCGTGCGACACGAGCCCCTGGTCGCCGAGCCGGCGGACCGTCTCGGAGACCGTCGAGGGCCCGACGCCGATCCGCTCGGCGAGCATCTTGGTCGTGACCGGCGCGTCCGACCACTCCTGCGCCGACCAGATCACCTTGAGGTAGTCCTGCGCCACGGCGGTCAGCGCGCTCGGCTCGGGGCTCACGGCGCCAGCCTAGGCGCGACGAGCTCGCGTCCCGGCGCGGCTCCCGCACCTCGCTCGCCGTCCCGGGAGGTGCGCGACGAGCGCCGCAGCAGGCCCGTGCGCGGCGCGAACGCGTACGCCGCGGTGAAGACGATCCCCTGCGCGACGACGACCATGCCCGCGCTCGACGCGTCGAGGTAGTAGCTCGCGTAGAGCCCGACGACCGCGCACGCGCCCGCGAGCACCGGCGCGATGACGAGCATGCGGCTCATGCGCTCGGTCAGCAGGTACGCCGTCGCGCCCGGGATGATGAGCATCGCGACGACGAGCACCACGCCGACCGCCTGGAGCCCGACCACGACGGTGACCGCGAGCAGCCCGAGCAGCAGGCCGCCGAGCACGCGCGGGGAGATCCCGACGGCGTGCGCGTGCGTGCGGTCGAACGCGTAGAGCGTGAGGTCCCGGCGCTTGAGCACGAGCACCGCGAACGTCAGGACGCCGAGCCCGACGACCTGCGCGATGTCGACGTCCGCGACGCCGAGGACGTTGCCGAACAGGATGTGGCCGAGGTCGACCTGGCTGGGCGTCGTGGAGACCAGCACGATGCCGAGCGCGAACAGCGTCGTGAAGACCACGCCGATCGACGTGTCCTCGCGCAGGCCCGACGTCTCGCGGACGAGCCCGATGAGCGCGACCGCCCCGACCCCGAAGACGAGGGCGCCGACGGCGAACGGCAGCCCCACGAGGTAGGCGAGCACCACGCCGGGCAGCACCGCGTGCGCGACGGCGTCCCCGAGCAGCGACCAGCCGATGAGCACGAGCCAGCACGACAGCAGCGCGCACACGACCGCGGCGACGCCGGTCACGAGCAGGGCGCGCTGCATGAACTCGTAGCCCCAGGGCGCGGCGAGCCAGTCGAGCACCGTCATCGGGCACCTCCGAAGGCCAGGGCGAGGTTCTCGGGCTGCAGGACGACCTCAGGTGCGCCGCGCACGAGCACGCGCCGGTGCAGCAGGACCGCGTCGTCGGCGAGCGCCGGGAGCCCGGCGAGGTCGTGCGTCGAGACGAGCGCCGAGACCCCGCCGGCGACGAGGTCGCGCAGCAGCGCGGTGATCGCGGCCTGCGAGGACACGTCGACGCCCGCGAACGGCTCGTCGAGCAGCAGGACCCGGGCCTCCTGGGCGAGGCAGCGCGCGACGAACGCCCGCTTGCGCTGACCGCCCGAGAGGCGGCCGATCTGGCGGTCCGCGAGCGCCGTGAGCCCGACCCGCTCGAGCGCCGAGTCGACGGCCTCGCGGTCGGCCGCCCGCAGGCGGCGCAGGGGCCCGAGGCGCCCGTACCGGCCCTGCGCGACGACGTCGCGCACCGAGAGCGGGAACGTCCAGTCGACGTCCTCGGCCTGCGGGACGTACCCGAGCAGCGCCCGGCGCCGCGCCTGCGCGCCGTCGTGGCCGAGCACCGCGATGCTGCCCGCGTCGGGCCGCACGATGCCCATGACGGCCTTGAGCAGCGTCGACTTGCCCGAGCCGTTGGTGCCGACGAGGCCCGTGAGGCGGCCCGCCTCGACGACGAGGTCGACGCCGTCGAGCGCGAGCACGTCGCGGTAGCGCACGGTCAGGCCGCGCACGGCGAGCGCCGGGGTCGCCGTCCCGCCGGCCGCGCCGCTCGCCGGGTTCGCCGTCCCGCCGGCCGCGTCGGTCGCCGGGGTCGCCGTCCCCGTCCCGTCAGCCGCGCCCGGCGGCACCGCCTTGCCGGTCGTGCCGGTCGTGCCGGTCATGACGTCTCCTCGCCGGTCAGGCCCTCGATGATCGTGTGGACGTCGTGCTCGAGCAGGTCGAGGTAGGTCGGGACGGGGCCGTCGGGCTCCGAGAGGGAGTCGACGTAGAGCACGCCGCCGAGCCGCGCCCCGGTCTCACGCGCGACCTGCTCCTGCGCCGTCGGCGACACGGTCGACTCGCAGAACACCGCGGGGACGTCGCGGTCGCGCACGAGGTCGATCGCGCGCGCGACCTGCTGCGGGGTGCCCTGCCGCTCGGCGTTGACGGGCCACAGCGACGCCTCGGCCAGCCCGGCGTCCCGCGCGAGGTAGGAGAACGCGCCCTCGCACGTCACGAGCGCGCGCTGCTCGGGGTCGAGGCCGGCGAGCTCGTCGCGCAGGCGCTCACCGAGCACGGTGACCTGCGCGGCGTAGGCGGCGGCGTTCGCCCGGTACTCGTCGGCGTGCGCGGGGTCGAGGTCGACGAGAGCGTCGGCGATGTTGGCCACGTACGTCGCGGCGGCGTCGGGGGACATCCACGCGTGCGGGTTCGCGTGCCCCTCCGCAGCGCCGCTCGCGATGGGCACCGTCTCGATGCCGTCGGTCAGGGTCACGTGCGGTGCGTCGACGCGGTCGACGAAGCGGTGGAACCACGCCTCGAGGCCGAGCCCGTTGTCGAGGACGAGGTCGGCGTCCTGCGCGCGCCGCAGGTCGTCCGGGGTCGGCTCGTAGCCGTGGATCTCGGACCCGACCTTGGTGACCGACTCGACGCGCACGTGCCCGCCGCCGACGACGCGCGCCATGTCGGCGAGGACCGTGAACGTCGCGAGCACCACGGGGCGGTCGTCGCCCGGCGCCGCCGCTGCCGCGGCGCGCTCCCCCGGACCGGTACAGCCGGCGAGCACCAGCGCCGCGGTTCCCGCGAGCAGTGCCAGCCGGCGCACCGGGGTCGTGCGAAACTGAGAGTTCGGCATGCCGAACATCCTGCCACGGTGCTGTGCACCTGCCACCGGAGCGGGGTGTGTCGGCGAGGCCCGGACTGCCCTCTCACCCTCGCCGTCAGCCCAGGCTCGACGCCGACCCTCGCCCCGTCCCCCGCACCGACGGCACGCCGCCGTCGACCCCGGGTCGCGCCGGCGTCAGGGCGTCGGCGCTCCCGCCGCCCCGGCGATCTCGTCCGGCACCGCCGAGACGGGCACCGGGCGCGGCCACGCGACGCGCGGACCGACCGACACCGCGGCGTCCGTCCCCACCTGGACCAGCTGGTAGTCGAGCAGGCGCGCCTCGTCCGGGTCGAACCGCAGGACCGTGAGCTCGGCCGTGCTGCGCAGCGGGCCGACGGTCGGCTGGCCCGGCGCCGCGCCCGCGGTGCTCGCGCTCACGTAGCGCATCCCGGCACCGACCTGCTCGGGTCCCGACCGGACGTGCTTGTGCCCCGAGAGCTGCGCGGGGACGCAGCCACGCTCGAGCGCCGCGTCCCCGATCGGCGGGGTGTGGATGAGCAGGAGGTCGACGCGCTCGTCGTCGCACGCGACGTCGGCCAGCCGCTGGCGCGCCTCGCTCGGCGACTCGACGCCCGACGGCGACGTCCCGGCGCCGATCCGGGTCTCGCGCGGGTCCCGGTCGCCGAGGATCCGCACGCCGGCGACCTCGACGACCTCGCCGCCGAGGACCGTCGCCCCGGCCCTGCGGTAGGCCGCCTCGGTCTCGCGGGAGTCGTGGTTGCCGGGCGACACCACGACCGGCACGCCGCCCGCCGCGCGCGCGAACGTCGTGACGCAGTACTGCTCGACCGCGGTGCCGTCGATCGTCGTGTCGCCGCCGTCGAGCAGCACGTCCGCGCCCGCGAGCTCGACGAGCGAGCGGATGACCGGCGCCATCCCGACGTTGCAGTGCAGGTCGGAGACGAGCACGAGGACGACCGGCTCGGCGGCGTCGTCGTCCTCCTGCGCGTCCGCCGTCGGGGTCGGGGTCGGGCTCGGGGACGGGCTCGCCGAGGCGTCGGCGGTGCCGGGCGACGCTGACGGGCCCGTCGCTGCACCGGGAGCGCCCGGAGCGGACGGGGACGCGGTCGCCGTCGTCCCCGTCATCTCCGTCGTCCCCCCGGGCACGGTGAACGCGGCCTGCTCGGCGTGCTCGGCCTGCGCGGCCTCGATGCGCGCCGAGCGCTCGGCCCACGCGTCCCCGAGCGACTCCTCGGCCTTCGCGTAGAACTCGGTGTTCGACCGGTACGCCTCGACGGCGTACGAGCCGTAGGTGTCGATCACGCCGCCGAGCCGGCCCGTGACCCGGGCGCCCTCGAGCGGCGTCCCCGCGAACACGGCGGACGCGACCGGCTGCGACTCGCGCGCCGCACCGCCCGTGCTCGCGGTCAGCACCCCAAGGCCGACGGCGACGACGGTTCCACCCGCGACGAGCCGGCGCGCCTGCGGTGCGAGGACGGCGGCGAGCTCGTCGCGGCGCGCGTGACCGAGCAGCGCGCGCCCGAGCACGACGAGCACCGTCACCGCCGCGAGAGCGCCGAGCGTGCGCCACAGCGCGTCGGTCACCAGCGCGCGCACGGCGTCCTGCAGGGTCGCCTGCGGACCGGCGAAGAACTGCAGGTAGCCCTGCAGGTCGCTGCTGAGCGCCGTGAGCGTCGTCGCGGGGTCGACCGCCGTGACGCCCGACGGGATCTCCTGGACGGTCACGCGCGCGCCCAGACCGAGCGGCACCGGGGAGTCGATCTCGAGCGTGCCGAGCGGGCCCAGGTCGAGCGTGACGGTGCCGTCGGTCGTGACGTCGTAGCGCGCCTCGTGCGGCCCGAGGCTCAGGTCGGCGGTCGCGGTCGTGACCCCGAAGACGAGCGCCCCGAGCAGCACGAGGAGCGCGGGCACCCCGAGGCGCAGCCACGCCGGCAGCCGGGGCGCGGTGTCCTCGCGCGCCGGCGCGTCGTCCGCGGTCGCGTGCGCCGCGGGGTCCGGCCTGGTCATGCGTCGAGCCTAGGTCGGGCGTCCGGGCCGATCGAGCACGGGACCGGGTGGACCTGCGGGTGGAACCGGGCTCGGCACACGGCCGCGTCCCGCGCGGTGGCAGCAGGGGTGCGTGCGAGGACCGGCCCGCGGGCGGACCGGTCCCCGTGCGCCCGGCTCAGCGGCGCGAGTCCCGCCACGCGACCCACTCGCGGGTCAGCGAGAGGTCGTAGTCCGGTCCCCCGGCGCTCGTGGTGAACAGGGTCACCCCGGCCGCGACGAGCTCGTCGGCGACCTCGCCGGGAGGCGCCTGCACCGCGACGGAGCGCTCGACCTGCGTCGCGTCGCGCCCGACGGCCTCGCCGTGCTCGTCGAGGATCGCGCTCTTGCGCCGCAGCGTCTCGACGTCGCCGAACGAGTGCCACGCGTCGGCGTGCTGCGCGACGATCCGCAGCGTCTTCTTCTCCCCGCCGCCGCCGATCAGGATCGGGATCTCCCGCGTCGGCGCCGGGTTCGACCTCTGCCACCGCGCCTTGATCCGCGGCAGCGCCTCGCCGAGGTCCGCGATCCGCGAGCCCGCGGTCCCGAACTCGTAGCCGAACTCGTCGTAGTCCTTCTCGAACCAGCCGGCGCCGATCCCGAGGATCAGGCGCCCACCCGAGATGTGGTCGACCGTCCGGGCCATGTCCGCGAGCAGCTCGGGGTTCCGGTAGGAGTTGCAGGTCACGAGCGCACCGATCTCGACGCGGCTCGTCTGCTCGGCCCACGCGCCCAGCATCGTCCAGCACTCGAAGTGCTTGCCGTCGGGGTCGCCGTAGAGCGGGAAGAAGTGGTCCCAGTTGAAGATGATGTCGACGCCGGCGTCCTCCGCGGCGCGCACGGCGTCGCGGATCTGGGCGTAGTCGGCGTGCTGCGGCTGGAGCTGGACCCCGATACGGATGTCATGCGTCATGCGAGGGACCCTAGGGCTCGCGGGCGCGCGTCACATCTCGCACGGGCTGCGTCCCGACGACCGGTCCCCGGGCGTCACTGGTACGTGACGAGGTCCGGCACCGGCTGGACCTGCATGGTCTGCACCGGGTCGAGCATGGGGACGTCCTCGTCGTAGAAGTTCTTCCAACCCCACCGCAGCTGCGGCTGGGCGCCCTCGCGCAGCCGCGCCCACGTGCCGGCCTTCGCGGGCTGCCCGCCCTGGCCGTCGACGTGCACGAGCAGCGCGAGCTCGTCGTGGCTCAGGTCGAGGCGCTCGCGCTCGGCGACCATGCGCGGCTGGAACTGGTGCAGGACGAGCATCTTCTGCGGCAGGGCGCGCTCGCGCGTGAACGTCGCGAGCCACGCGATCACGGCGTTGACCTCGTCGACGCCGACCGAGCCGATCTGGCGCAGGTGCACCTGGTCGGGGCCGAGCCGCCACTCGGGGTCGAGCGCGAGCCCGACGTGCGGGAGCGCGAGCAGCTCGGCGTACGCCTGCGCCTGCGTCACGAAGTCGGTGCGTCCGGGCTGCAGGTCGAGGACGACGAGCATCCCCGCGGCCCCGGCGGCGTCGACGAGCGGGCGCAGGTCCTCCACGGCGCGGCGGCGCGAGTAGCTGCCGTCGGCCTCGGCGCCGCTCGACGCGATCGTCGCGATGATCTCGAGCGTCGGGACGACGGTGTCCGACGTCAGGGTGCGGTACGGCGCGGCATGGCCCTCGGCGCGCGCGAGCGTCGCGGGCACGTCCTGCTCGCCCAGCACCCCGAGCGCGCCCGTGCCCGGGGTCCCGTAGAGCGCGACGTACCGCTTGCCCGGCTGGCCGGGCAGTGTCGGGAACACGAGCTGGCCGCCGCCCGGCAGCTGCACGCCCGTCGCCGCCGACGCGACGCGGGGCGCGAGCAGCTCGGGGGTCCCGAACGCCGAGCCGAGCGCGAGCACCGCCTGCGGGGCGGCCGCGGCGACGGCCTCGACGCTCGCGGCGGTCGCGCGCGGGTCGCCGCCGGGCACGACGGTGACCGGGACGCCCGCGGCGCGGGCGGTCGCGACCGCCGCGAGGTGCGCGGGCGAGCCGTCGGTGAGCACGAGCGCGCCGGCGGGTGCGGCCGGACGCTCGACGGGCGGGAGCGCGGACGCCGACGGGTCCGCGGAGCCGCGGTCGGTCGGCGCGGACGAGCCGCTCGACCCGGGACCCCCGCTCGCGGTGGCGCCCGGTGCCGCGGGGTCCTCGGGCGCGGCCGTGGTGGCGGGGTCCGCGGGCGCCGCCGGGGGCGCGTCCGGCACGAGCACCGCGGTCCCCTCCGCGGCGAGCCCGACGACGGCCGTGACCTCCTGGCCCGCGGGGACCGGCTGGACGTCGCCGAAGGGTGCGGCGGCGGCGTCCGCGAGCGCGTCCGGCAGTGCGTCGACCTCCTCGGGCCCGACGACCGGCGCCACCGCGTCGACGTCGGCGCCCGCGGGGAGCGTAGCCGCCCCGAGCGTCAGCGCCGCGCGCGCCCCGAGCCGCTCGAGCTCCGCGGTCAGGTCCGCGTCCGGGACGCCCGCGCCGGTCAGCAGCACCGGGGCGCCGAGCCGGACCGCCCCCGACGCCGCGAGCAGGACCGCACGCGCGTCGTCCGCGGGGGCCAGGACGACCGCTGGGGCGGTGGTGAACAGCGCACGGCTGGTCGCGAGCGCGACCGCCTCCGGCGCGCCGTCGGGCACGAGCGTCACGGGAGCGCCGGGGGCCTGCGCCTGCGCTGCGAGGCGCTCCGGCGACGCGCTCGCGCTCGCCCCGTCCGTGCGGCTGGGCCCGGGTGCCGGGTCCGCGGTGCAGGCGGCGAGCGCGACGACAGCTCCGACGGCCACCACCGCGAGCGCGGCCCGACCGGGGCGGCGACGGCTCGGCGCGGACAGGTCGGCAGGTCCTCGGAACGGCACAGCTCTCCCGGGTGACGAGGTCGTGGACGTCGCCACTCTAGGTCGCCGGGCACACCGGGGCAGACCGGACGGTCGCCTTCCGCCGCCGGCCGGCGCGGGACCGGGCGCGTGCGCCGACCGGGCAGCCCGCCGCCCGCCGGGAGAGGATCGGGCCATGGCCGACGAGCACACCACCGCGGGGTCCTACGTGACGCCGGGCAGCGAGTTCACGCGCGACATGCGCTACATCCCGACCCGCATCACCGCCGACGGGCGCGACGGCTACCCCGTCGAGGCCGGCCGGTACCGGCTCGTCGTCGCGCGCGCGTGCCCCTGGGCGAACCGCTCGATCATCGTGCGGCGCCTGCTCGGGCTCGAGGACGCGATCTCGCTCGGGGTCTGCGGCCCGACGCACGACGCGCGCTCGTGGACCTTCGACCTCGACCCCGGCGGCGTCGACCCGGTGCTCGGCATCGAGCGGATCCAGGACGCCTACCTCGCGCGGTTCCCGGACTACGACCGGGGCATCACGGTGCCGGCGATCGTCGACGTGCCGACCGGGCAGGTCGTCACCAACGACTTCGCGCAGATGACGCTCGACCTGTCGACCGAGTGGACGGCGTTCCACCGCGACGGCGCGCCCGACCTGTACCCGCAGGCCCGCCGCGACGAGATCGACGAGGTCATGCTGGGGGTGTTCCGGGACGTCAACAACGGCGTGTACCGGTGCGGGTTCGCGGGCTCGCAGGAGGCGTACGAGCGCGCGTACGACCGGCTCTTCGCCCGCCTCGACCGGCTCTCCGAGCGCCTCGCCACGCAGCGCTACCTCGTCGGCGACACGATCACCGAGGCCGACGTCCGCCTGTTCACGACGCTCGCGCGGTTCGACGCCGTCTACCACGGGCACTTCAAGTGCAACCGGTCGAGGCTCACCGAGATGCCGGTGCTGTGGGCGTACGCGCGCGACCTGTTCCAGACGCCGGGGTTCGGCGACACGACCGACTTCCAGCACATCAAGGAGCACTACTACGTGGTGCACGAGGACGTGAACCCGTCGCGCATCGTGCCGAAGGGCCCCGACCTGCGCGGGTGGCTCACGCCGCACGGGCGCGAGCAGCTCGGGGGGCGCCCGTTCGGCGACGGCACCCCGCCCGGGCCGGTGCGCCCCGGCGAGGCGGTCCCGGCCGCGCACACGGCCGCCGCGATGGCGGGGTGAGCGCGGGCGGCGCGACGGCGGGCCGAGCGCGGGCGGCGCGGGACCCGGCGCCGGCACCGGCGAGGGCGCTGCCGGCGGTCACGGTCCGGGCGGACGCTGACGCGCGCCGACCGTTCTGCTACGTTCGCCCGGAACAAGCCCCCGGGGAGCGCAGGAGCGCTGAGAGTGCGGCCGGACACGCAGGTGTCCCACCCGCAGACCCGTGGAACCTGATCTGGTTCACACCAGCGTAGGGAGCAGGGCATGTGTCGCCGGGTCCGCCCGTCGCCGCGTCCCCGTCGGGCAGCCCGTGGGCGACCCGTCGGCACGCGTGCGCGGGGCGGAGCCGTCGGGACGCTCCGCGGGGGTCCGCACCGACGGTGAAGGACCGCCATGAACCCGACGCTCTCCCCTCCCCCGACCGCGCCCGTCGCTTCCGCCGCACCGGCGGCACCGGCAGCACCGGCCGTGACCCCCGCACAGCTCGGGGTCGGCGCGCGCTTCTCGCTGCACCCCATGACGTCGGACTTCGTCGACGTGATCCTCGGCGCGCTGGCCGCGGGCGACGCGAGCCGCCTCGAGGTCACGACCGACGACGTCTCGACGTTCGTGCGCGGCGACGAGGCCGACGTGCTGACCTATCTGCGCGACGTGATCGGGGCGGCCGCCTCCGGGGGCGTGCACGTCGTCGCCCAGGTGCTGCTCTCGCGCGGGTGCCCCGGCGAGGTCGCGTGCGAGCTGCCCGACGACGTCGTGCTCCACCCGGTCGAGCTGCCCGCCCTGGCCCCCACGGGGCTGCGCGCGAGCGCGCACTGGGCGCTCTACCCGCTCGACGACGGCGGGCCCGACCCGCACGGGGGCGCGCGCACCGCGGACCACATGGCCGGCATCTACGCGGCGATCGAGCGAGCCCGCGAGCGCGGGACGCTGACCCGCGGCGAGCACTTCGTGACCCGGCTCGACGGCGACCTCGCCGACGTGCTCGCGACCGTGGCGGACGGGTGGCTGCTCGTCGGGCGCGAGGTCCGGCACGTCACGACGCACGCGACGATCTCGCTGGGCTCCCCGGGCGCGCCGCCGCCGGCCGGCACCACCGGTGCCGCGACGTCCGGCACGGCGCACGAGGACGCCCGATGAGCGCCCCGGCCGCTCCCACCGGGTCCGGCGCGACCGGGCCTGCCCCGACCGGGCCCACCACCGCCGGCCCCGCCACCGCCGGCCCCACCACGGCGCAGCGCCGGCGTGGCCTCACGCTCCAGGAGCTCGTGCTCGTGGCCGCCCTCGGCGTCGTGTTCGGGTTCCTGTACTGGGCGCTCGTGCAGGCGTGGGCGTGGCTCCAGCTCGCGATGGGGCCCCTCGGCGACCTCGCGCAGCACGTCCTCATCGGCGGCTGGATGGTCGTCGCGCCGCTCGCGCTCTACATCGTCCGCAAGCCCGGGGTGGGCATCGTCGCCGAGCTGCTGGCCGCGACGATCGAGGTCGTGTTCATCGGCTCGCCGGTCGGGCCGATGCTCCTGCTCGTCGGGTTCGTGCAGGGCGCCGGCGCCGAGCTCGCGTTCACGGCGACCCGCTACCGCCGGTACGGGTGGGGCGTCTTCGTCGCGTCCGGCGTGACGGCGGCGCTCGCGAGCCTCGCGCTCGGGACCGTGCGGTTCGGGTGGCTCACGCAGGACTGGTTCGCGTACCGGGTCGGCCTCGAGCTCGTCAGCGGGATCGTGCTGAGCGGGATCCTGGCGAAGGTGCTCGGGGACGCGCTGCTGCGCACCGGCGTGCTCGACAACCACGCGATCGGGCGCGCGGCCCGTGCCGCCCGCCGCGGGGACGGTGGCGACCCGGGTGCGGCGCCGGCACCGGCCCCGCAGCAGGCCGGCGCGTGATCGAGGTCCGCGGGCTCTCGGTGCGCTTCCCGCGCGCCGAGGGCCCGGTGCTGCGGGGCGTCGATCTCGACGTCGCCGACGGCGAGCGCGTGCTGCTGCTCGGGCCGTCGGGCTCGGGCAAGAGCACGCTCCTGCGCGTGCTCGCGGGCATCGTGCCGCAGACCGTGGACGCCGACGTGTGGGGCTCGGTGCGCGTTGCCGGGGCGCCGGTGGTCGTCGACCCCGCGCGCCCGGGCGGCACCGACCCCGGGCAGGCGCCCGGGGTCACGGACGTCCCGACCCTCGCCCGGCGGGTCGCGACGCTCACCCAGAACCCGGCCGACCAGCTGTGCCTGCCGACGGTCCGCGACGAGGTCGCGTTCGCGCTCGAGAACCGTGCGGTCCCGGCCGAGCAGATCGGCCCGCGGGTGCACGCCGCGCTCACGTCCGTCGGCGCCGGGCACCTCGCCGACCGGCGCACGAGCGAGCTCTCGGGCGGCGAGGGGCAGCGGGTCGCGCTCGCGGCGGCGCTCGTCGCGGACCCCGAGGTCCTCCTGCTCGACGAGCCGACGGCGCTGCTCGACCCGGTCGGCGCGCGCGACGTCGCGGACGCGGTGCGCTCCGCGGGCGCGCGCACGTCGGTGCTGATCGAGCACCGCCTCGACGAGCTCGGCGAGCTGCCGGCGCGGCTCGTGGTGCTCGACGCGCACGGCGGCGTGCGGGCCGACGGGGCGACCGCGGTGGTCGTGCTCGACGAGGCGCGCGCGCTCGCGGCTGAGGGCGTGTGGCTGCCGCTCGCGGCCGAGCTGCGCGCCGCGGGGGTCACCTCGCTCGACGCGCTCGCCCCCGACGCCGGGCCGGGCGCACCGGGCGCCGCGCTCCCCCGGACCACCGCCGCACCGCTGCTGCGCGCGCACGGGCTCGGCGTCCGCCGGGGCACCCGCACGGTGCTCGATGGCGTCTCGCTCGACGTGCACGCCGGGCGCGTGACCGCGGTGCTCGGGCTCAACGGCTCGGGCAAGAGCACGCTCCTGCACGCGCTCGCGGGCCTGCTGCCGGGTGGGCCGGACGCCGGCACGGTGACCGGTGCGCGCGTCGGGATGGTCTTCCAGCAGCCCGAGCACCAGCTCCTGACCCGGACGGTGCGCGACGAGGTCGCGTACGGCCCGCGCCGCGCACGCCTGCCGGACGTGGACGGGCGGGTCGAGCGCGCGCTGCGCGAGCACGTGCTCGACGGGCTCGCCGACCACGACCCGTTCCGGCTCTCGGGCGGTCAGCAGCGGCGGCTCTCGCTCGCCGCGATGGCGGTGTGCGACCACGAGGTGCTCGTCGCCGACGAGCCGACGTTCGGCCAGGACCGCCGCACGACGCGCGCGACCGCCCGGGCGCTGACCGCGCTCGCCCGCGAGGGCCGGGGCGTCGTGCTCGTGACGCACGACCTGCGCCTCGCGGGCCTCGTCGCCGACGACGTGCTCGTGCTGCACGCCGGCCGGGTCCTCGCGCACGGCCCCGCCGAGGCGGTGCTCGCCGACGACGACGTGCTCGCCCGGGCGGGCCTGCGCCTGCCCCCGCTGCTCGCGGCGTGGCGCACGACCGGCCTGCCGCTCCGGCCGCTGCTCGAGGCACTCGACGCGCGAACGGCGGGCTCCCCCGCGGCGCAGCCGGAGCGCGTCGCGTGAGCGGCGTGGGGTTCGGCCGACCGCTCGCGCACGACTCGGTGCTGCACCGGCGCAACCCGACGGTCAAGCTCGCGGTCCTGCTGGTGGTCTCGACGGTCCTGCTCGCGGTCGTCGACCCGTGGACGCCGCTCGCGCTGTGGGTGCTCGCGCTCGTCGCGGTCGCACGGGCCGGGCGTATCCCGTGGCGGCTGCTCCTGCGCGCCCAGCTGCTGTTCGGGCCGTTCGCGGTCAGCATCCTCGCGGTGAACTGCGTGACGCGCGACGGGCCGGTCGTCGGCGCGCTCGGGCCGTTCGAGGTCACCGGGCCGGGGCTCGCGATCGGGCTCTCGCTCATGCTGCGCACGCTGCTCGTCGGGACGCTGTCCGTCGCGTTCGTGCTCACCACCGACGGCGCCCGGCTCATGACGAGCCTGCACCAGCACGTCCGGCTCGGCGCGCGCCCCACCTACGCGGTGCTCGCGGGCTACCGGATGCTCGAGCAGCTCCCCGAGCGGTGGACGACGATCCGGCTCGCGCAGGCGGCGCGCGAACCGGCCCGCGCCCGCCGGCAGGGTTCGGCGCCGGCGTGGCTCCGGGCGGCTCGGACCGGCCGGGGCCTGCCGGACGACGCCGCCCGGCAGGACGACGCCGCCCCACGGGAATGGCGCGCTCGGCGCGGCGGCGGGACTCGGCTGCCCGTGTCCCCGCGTGCGCTGGCCCGCGCGGCGTTCACGCTGCTCGTCGTGACGCTCCGCCAGGGCGAGCGCATGGCGGTCGCGATGGAGACGCGCGGGCTCGGCGCGGGGCCGCGCACGGTGCACGCCCCGGTCACGCTCGACCGCCGGGACGCGGCGTTCGCGGCGGTGACCGTCGGGGTGTGCGTCGCGGTGATCGTGGCGGCCGCCCGCCTGGGCGTGCTCGCGTCGTGGGGCTCGACGTTCGGCTGACCCTGACCCTGACCCTGACCCTGACGTCGGAGGTCGGACGTCGGACGTCGGACGCGCCGTCCGGCCCGACTCCGCCGGGGAGGACGCCCGACCGGGCGCGCGGCCCCGCGTCGGACCGGCGCTCGCGACGCCGGGCTCAGCCCGCGGTCGTCACCGAGATCGCGTTGCGCCACGGGTCCTCGAAGCGCAGGGTCGCGCCGTCGTGCCGCACGGCGACGTCATGGAAGGCGAGCCTGGAGGTGAGCGCCGCGACGTCGTCGGCGGTCGGGACGACGATCGCGACCTCGCCGAGCCCGAGCGACGACGCCCGCGGCCCGGCGCCCGCGCTGTTCCACGTGTTCATCGCGAGGTGGTGGTGGTAGCCGCCGGCCGAGACGAACAGCGCACCGTGCCAGTCGGCCATGACGTCGAAGCCGAGCGCGTCGACGTAGAAGCCGCGCGCCGCGGCGACGTCGCCGACCTGGAGGTGGACGTGCCCGACCGTCGCGCCGCCGGTCCCGGGGGCCGCGGAGCCGTCGAGGTGGTCGCGCAGGAACGCGTTCGGGTCGAGGCGCAGGGAGTCCATCTGCACGCGCCCGTCGGGTCCGTAGGACCACAGCGTGCGGCTGCGGTCCCAGTAGAGCTCGACGCCGTTGCCCTCGGGGTCGGTCAGGTAGAACGCGAGCGACACGAGGTGGTCGGCGCTGCCCGTGTAGGTGTGCGGGAACGTCTCGGCGACGGACGCGAGCGTCGCGGCGAGCGCGGCCTGGTCCTCGAACAGGAGCGCGGTGTGGAACAGGCCTGCGGAGCCGCGCTGGGCGCGCGGCAGGTCCGGGGTGTGCCGCAGGACGACGAGCGGCCGGCCGGCGCGGCCGAGCGTCACGACGTCGGGCCGGTCGGTGCCGAGCAGGCGCGCGTCGGGGTGCTCGATGACCTCGAGCGCGAGCCCGTCGCGGTAGTAGCGCGTCTGCAGGTCGAGGTCGGCGACGAGCAGCGTCACGGCGTCCATGCCCGTGCCGGCGGCGATCGACTCGGTCGTCGGGGACTGCAGCACGCCGGGTGCGGGCTGCGTGGTGTGGGCGTTCATGGGGTGTCCTCTGCTCGGGTCCGACCTACGTTAGTTGATGCTTCAACAAAAGAGAAGACGGTGTCATTCCCGCTCCTGCGGTGCACCACACTGGTCCGCATGGACGAGCACCGACCGCCGCCCGGGAAGGCCGCGGGCTGGTACACCGACCCCCGCGGCGGCACGCTGCAGCGCTGGTACGACGGCGAGCGGTGGACGGTCGCGACCCGCCCGGACCCCGCGCGCACGCCCGAGGACCCGTACGCCGACCTCGAGCGCGCGCCGAGCAGCAACTACGCGGCGATCGCCGGTCTCCTGCTCGGGCTGCTCTCGCTCGGCTGGAACCCGTTCCTCGCCGTCGGGCTCGCCGGCTTCCTCGCGAGCCTGCTCGGCCGCCGCCGCGCGAGCGCGTGGGTCACCGAGGGCTACCGGCCCGAGGGGCAGCGCCGCGCGTCGTGGGGCCTCGCGCTCTCCACCGTCGGCACGGTCATCACGCTGCTGCTCGAGGGCTTCGTCCGCTGACGCCGGGCCCGGTGCACGTGCCGGCGACGGCCGTCGACGGGTCCCGGTGAGCGCCGGAGCTCAGGCTCCGCCCGGCGCGTCGTCCCGCGCGAAGTGGTTGTGGCCGAGCCCCTGCAGGAACCGCGGCCCCTCGGCGGCGAGCTCGGCCTCGAACTGCGCGGCCCACCCGGAGTACGGCGTACCCGAGAGCGCGTCGTTCGCGAACCGGCGGTCGTCGGTCACCTCGGTCACGCAGAACGCCGGGATGGTCAGGTCCGTCACGGGCCCGCCGCGCTCGCACTCCGCGATGACGAGCGGACGGTTGGCGCCGCCGAACACGTCCACGACCCAGCCGTCCGACCCGAGCCAGATCGAGTAGCGGTTCTTCACGACCCGCGCGCCGCCCAGGCGGATCATCTGCAGCCCGACGGCGACGTCGATCTCCCGCTCCGCCTCGTACCGGGTGCCTTCGTTCATGGGGCTCTTCACGGTCAGCGCACAGAAGTCGACGCGGTCCGCGAGCTCGTCGAGCACCGCAAGGTCGTCGTCCATCGCGTCGAGCGGCACGACCGCGTCGCTGGCCTGGACGCGCAGGCGCAGCGCGTAGCCCTGCTCGGCGAGGTAGTAGCTCTGCACGATGAACGCGGGCGACGGCTCCGCGAGCAGCTCGGGCGGCAGCTCGCGCACGAAGAACCGGCGCTCGAACTCGAAGTCGCCGTTGCCGCCGTCGCTCACTCCGTGGACCTGCGCAGCCTTGTGATCACGCCCCTTACCGTAGGTCCTCCGTTCAGGTGGCGGCACCCGAGCCGCGCGCGTACGACTGAGGCATGAGTGATCAGACGACACCTCAGAACCCCACGGACCAGTACGACTCGGCGGAGCACCCGGCTGAGTCGATCGAGCACCCCGGCCGCACGCAGGACATGCCCGAGAAGCCCGACCACGGCGAGGAGTCCTACCGGGGCAGCGGGCGACTCGAGGGCAAGCGCGCCGTGATCACCGGCGGCGACTCGGGCATCGGGCGCGCGGTGGCCATCGCGTTCGCGCGGGAGGGCGCGGACGTCCTCATCTCGTACCTGCCCGACGAGGAGGAGGACGCCCAGGAGACCGTCCGCTGGATCGAGCAGGCCGGCCGCAAGGCGGTGACGGTCCCCGGTGACATCCGCGACGAGGCGCACTGCCAGACGATCATCGACACCGCCGTGAGCGAGCTCGGCGGGCTCGACATCCTGGTGAACAACGCGGCGTACCAGATGTCGCAGGCCAAGAGCCTCGAGGACATCACGACCGAGCAGCTCGACCGCGTCATGAAGACGAACATCTACGCGATGTTCTGGCTCAGCAAGGCGGCCCTGCCGCACCTGAAGCCCGGGTCGAGCATCATCAACACGTCGTCCATCCAGGCGTACCAGCCGAGCCCCGAGCTGCTCGACTACGCGACGACCAAGGCGGGGATCGTCAACTTCACGAAGGGCCTCGCCAAGTACCTCGCCGACAAGGGCGTGCGCGTGAACACCGTGGCGCCCGGGCCGATCTGGACGCCGCTGATCCCGGCGACGATGCCCGAGGAGAAGGTCGAGAGCTTCGGGCAGCAGACGCCCATGGGCCGTGCGGGCATGCCCGCGGAGCTCGCGCCGGCATTCGTGTTCTTCGCCTCGCAGGAGTCGAGCTACGTCACCGGCGAGCGCATCGGCGTCACGGGCGGCCAGCCGCTCGCGTGACCCCGGCACGCCACCCGGCGCGTGCCTCCGTCCCCGACCTCACCCGCCCGGGGACCGCGGAGGCGGTACCGGCGGGGCGCGCGCCCGCCCGCGCACCCCGCCGGTACCACTCCGCGCACAGCAGCACCACGAGCAGCACCTCGGCGACGTCGCCGCCGTAGTACATCCACTGCGCGGCCTGCTCCGCCTCCGCGGCGGGGTTCGCTGCGCCCGGCGGCAGCGTCCCCGCCTGGGCGTACAGGAGCTTCGCGAGGACGGCGTGCGCCGCGGCGGCGAGCACGAGGACGACCGCACGGACGCGGAGCGAGGGCCGGCCGGGCGCCGGGTCGGGCCCGACGAGCGACCACGCGAAGAGGTACCCCGCGAGCAGGAAGTGCACCTGCACGAGGTGGTGCACGGCCGGCGCGTCGAGGCTCCGCGCGTACAGCGGCGTCAGGTACAGCACCCACAGCCCGCCGACGTGCAGCAGCGCCGCCGCCGCGGGGTGCCCGGCGACGTGGACCGCCCGCAGCCGCAGGACGCGGGCCACCGGGCGCCGGGCGCGCGGCACCGCCCCGAGCAGCAGGCGCACCGGGGCACCGAGCACGAGCCCGAGCGGCGCGAGCATCCCGAGCACGAGGTGCTGCGCCATGTGCGCGCGGGCGCCGCCCCCGAGGACCGCGTCCGGCCACGGCGCGAGCGCGGCCGCGACGAGCAGCGCGCCGGCGGTGAACGCCGCGGTCCGCCATGCGCTCCACCCGCGCGGACCGTGCGCCCGCAGCCGGGCCGCGCCGAGGAGGTACGCGACGAGCACGACGCCGACGACGACGAGAGCGACGAGCGCCGGGTCGACGACGAGCTCCCCGGCGCCGGACCCCGCGTGGCCGCCGTGGCCGTGCCCGTGGCCGCCGTCGTCCCGGTGCTCGACGCCGGGGCGCGTCGCGAGCCCGGCCACGCTCCCCGCGCCTCCCGCCCTACCGGCCGGCGGCGGCGCGCGCCCGGCGACGCGCGCGGGCCAGCACGACGAGCCCCGCGACGAGCACGAGCGCCCCGACGCCGTTCCACGCGACGTCGTACGGCAGCAGCTCGACGCCGTACCGCACCTGGTGCACGCGCAGGACCTTGTGGTCGACGAGCCCGTCGAACAGCTGGAACCCGCCCGCGCCGACGAGCAGCCCGGCTTGCACGAACCCGCGCGCGAGCGTCCGGCGACGCTGGAGGTCGGCGAGCACGAAGAAGCCGGCGACGAGCAGCACGAGCTCGACGGCGTGCAGCACCCCGTCGGAGAGCAGCGCGACCTGGCTCGTCGACCGGTCGTAGAAGTGGTGCCAGCCGAGGAGCTGGTGGAAGACGATCTCGTCGACCGCGGCCATGAGCCCGACGCCGATCATCGCGCCGGCGCCGAGCGAGCGGCGGGTGTCGTGCGGCGGCGGGGACGGGTCGGTCGGGACGGTGCGGGTCCCGGCGGGCGTGCCTCCGGAGGGCGGCGGGGCGGCGGGCGGCGGTGCGGTCACGGTGCGCTCCGGGATCGGCTCGGTGGTGGCCCTGCCTGCCGGGTCCTGCCTACCACGACCGACCGCGCGACGCCGCCCCGCGTCGCACCTGAGAGCCCGCTGTGGCCGCGCCTGAGAGCCGCCTGTGGTTCGGGCCCCGGTCGCTTGACCACCCTCGGCGGAGGCGGTCCGATCAGGGCATGACCACTCCCGTGCAGCCCGCCGACGTCCTCCGCGCACGCGCCCGCACGCTCGGGTGGTGGGTCGAGGTCGTGGCGGTCGGGCACCTCGTCGTGGGGTCGGCGCTCTTCCGCGACGTGATCGTCGACGTCGCGCGCCACGGCGGCGTCGGCGCGGTCCCGCTGCGGGGGGACCGGTCGACGGGGTTCTGGTTCCTGCTCGCCTCGCCCGCGTGGTGGGCCCTGGGTCGCGAGCTGCGCGCCGCCGAGGAGCGCGGCGACCGCGCGACGCAGCGCCGCACCGGCCGTGCCGTCGCCGGGATCAGTGCCGCCGGAGCCGCGATGCTCCCCGCGAGCCCGTTCTGGGTGCTCCTGGCGCTCGGGCTCACGGCGGTCCGGCGCGCCGCGGGGCGGGACGACGCAGCCGGGCCGGACGGTGCGGCCGGCCGGGACGGCGCGGCCGGGCCGGACGACGCAGCCCGGTTCACCCGGCGCCGCTGAACGCCACGGTGTGCGGCGCGTCGGGCACGACGAACGCGAGCAGCCGGCGCCCCTCCGCCTCGACGTCGTCCGTCTCCGCGGCGGTCAGCGGGGTCGACCGGTGCACCTCGAGCGCCGCGGTGTCGCGCTCGCGCCGCAGGGCCCACGTCGCGCGCACGAGCCCGTCGACGAGCACCGAGCCGACGTACCCACCCGGCCCGCCGAGCAGCGGCTCATGCGGCGCCGGGTGGACGACCCGCGCGCGGTCGGCGTACGAGAGCAGCCCGTTGTCGTACTCCGGCAGGAGCCGCACCGCGGCCGGCACGTCGGCGTCCGGCACGACGCCGTCGGGCACGTCGACGAGGTCCTGGCCGTCCTCGCCCCGCAGGTGCCGCACGCGGTCGCCGAGCCGGTCGACGACCTCGCGCAGCCGCGTCAGGCCGCACCACGCCTGCACGTCGCGCACCGTGGCCGGCCCGAACCCGCGCAGGTAGCGCAGCACGACCTCGTCGACGCTCGTCGCGCCCGGCTCGGCGTCGCGCCCCAGCCACGCCCGGTACGTCGTGAGCGCCGACGCGCCGCTCTCCCCCCACAGCCCGCGCGGCGTCGGCTGGACGAGCGGCACGTGGTAGCTGAACGCCCACGAGAGGCTCACGGGGTCGAGGCCGGGGACGGCCTCCGCGAGCAGGCCCGCGAGCTCCGCCCGCGTGCGGGGACGCTCCTCGACGAGCCGGACCGCGACGTCGAACGCCTCCGTCAGGTCGTGGCCGCGCAGCCGCTGACCCCACGCGGTCGAGGCGAACGTGCGCTCGAGCACGGGCTGCACGAGCGGACGCAGCCCGACGGCGTCGTCGGCGGTCACCGTGTGGATCGTCGTGCGCATCAGGGGCGCACGGACCAGCTCGCGCCGGCGCACCGGGCCGGCGAGGTCCTCGGGGGCGAAGCCGTCGAGCCGCGACCACAGCGCGAGGTACGGGACGGCGGGCACCTGCGCCTGGAGCCCGAGCAGGCCGCGGACGACGTCCGTCACGTCCCGGGCATCCCGCCGCAGGAGGAGCTGCCGCGCGAGCGTCGCCCGCCCGAGCGCACGGGTCGTCACCACCGGGCCCGCGGCCCTCGCGCTCGCCGTGCGCGCCATGCCCCCAGTCTGACGCCCGACCGGTCCGGCCACCGTCGGGTCGGCCGAGCGCGGCGCGAACGGGCGTCGGCCCGCCGCGTGCACGGACGTCCGCGCCGTCAGAAGGTGAGGTGGTCCTCCGTCGAGAACCCGATGACGTAGGTCTCCGGGGGCACCAGATCGTCGAGCTCGGTCCCGAGCAGCTCGCGCCCGCCCGGCAGCGACCAGCGCAGGGCGTCCGGGCGGTCGGCCGGGTGCGTCCAGCGGACCGTGACCTCCGGGCCGTCCGGGTGCTCGTACACGGCGGGCTCGAGAAGCGCGACGTCGGTCCCGGGCACCTGCTCCGCGAGGACGTCGACGAGCGTCGGCCGCCCGGCCTCCCCCTCGAAGCCCGCGGCGAGCAGGGACTCGTGCAGCGCCGCCGTCTCGGGCCCGACGTCGGTGACCGGCCGCGGTCCGACGACCACGACCGTCCTGACGCGGCACTCCACGTCCGCGCCGGACCCCCACGGCCAACCGTGGTCGTCGTCGCACGACGCCTCCTGCCCGGTCGCGAGGTGCTCGGCGCCGGTCGCGGTCCGCACGGGACGCAGGGCGTCGCGCAGGACTGCCTCCTGCCGCGCGGCCTCCGCGTCCCGCGCCGCGAGCACGCTCTCGGACGTCGCGGTCGGCGGCAGCGGGACCGGCTCGAAGCCCGTCCGCGACCCCAGCCACACGAGCGCGACGAGCACGGGCCCGACCACCAGGGCCCCTGCCCAGAGCAGCATCCGGAGCACCAGGCGCCCGGGCGCCTCTGTCGAGCGGACGACCTCGTCGCCCTCCCACTGCCCGTCGAGCACCGCGCGCCGCCCGGGCTCAGCGGGTCCGCGCGGCGACGCGCGCCGTCGCCGCGCACAGGTACGGGCGCGCGAGGACGAGGGCCACCGCGGTGAGCACGACCCCCACCAGGACCGGCGCGAGGTGCAGCACGTCGGTGTACCCGATGAGCAGGTGGACCACGACGGCCGGCAGGAAGCCCGCGGCGGCGGACAGCGCGAGCGTCCACCACACCCACCGCTCCCCCGCGCGCCAACCCCACGCGCTGAGCAGCAGCACCGCGAGGGCCGCCCCGACGAGGGCACCGCCGAAGCCGGCGCGGTCGTGCGCGACGAACGGCACCACGCGCTCGCTCGCCTCGCGGAGCTCGTCCGCGTGCACGCCCAGGAACACGAGGTCGCTCGGCACGAAGACGTCGGACAGCCCGACCAAGGAGATGACGACCCCGCCGGCGAGCATGCCCAGCCCGGTCGCGACCATGAGGAGCTGGCCCACGAGGGACCGTCGCCGCACCCCCTCGTCGACGTCGGGCCGCAGGGACCAGGCGGGCGCGGCCGGGCGGCCGAGGACCGCGAGCAGGAACATCGGGAACAGCACGACCGTGACGGCGGTGTGCAGCGGCTCGACGAAGCCGATCACGAGGAAGTAGAGCAGCGTGGGGAACGAGAGCATCCCCGAGACCGCGAGCGCGGTGCGGGCCCACGGCCAGCCGGCGCGCATCCCGCCCCACGCGAGCCCGGCGTAGAGCACGCCGATCGCGACCATGGTGCCGGCCATCGTGATGCGGTCGTGCTGGAGGAACGGCACGAGGCGGTCGTTGAGGTCCCCGAGCTGCGTGCGGTCCATGCCGAGGTAGGCCCGGTCGTACCAGAGCAGCAGCGGCCCGAGCGTGATGAGGGCGGCCCCCAATCCGGCACCGACCATCCCCAGCCCGACGAGCAGACCCCACAGCCACGCGGGCCACCGCCGCGGGTCACGCCCGACTGACCGCAGCGGCGCGGGCGACCCGGTCGGCGTACTGGCCTCGACGACGCGCTGGAACCAGCCCGGCCCCGACCGCACGAGGAGCGCCGGGGTCGCGAGCACGGTGCTGCCCGGGTCCGCGAGCGCGTCGAGCGCGGCGCCGGGTGCCGGGTCGTCGAGGTGCACGTGGCCGGGCACGGGGCCGACGACGACGCGGTCGGCGAACGGTGCGCACGCGCGCGCGGCGGCGGCGTCGGCGGCCCGGACGACGAGCGTGCACGTGCGGCCCTCGGCCGCGCGCCGCACGGCGTCGGCGTCCGCGGCGGCGACGGGCCCGACCTCGACGACGCCGGCGCCGAGGGCGGGCAGCGCGCGCACCGCGTCGGCCGCGTGCTCGACGGGGACGACCGCGCCGAACCGCCCCCGCAGGTCGTCGGGCACCGGCGGGTGGTGCGACAGGAACCGCACGACGCCCCGCCCGGCACGCGTCGAGCTCAGCGTCGCGAGCGCGTGCAGCGCGGCCCGGTGCGCCCGGCCGCGGCCCAGGACCGCCACGAGCGCGGGGCTCAGCGGGTGGTAGGTCCAGTCGGGCACCGCGACATCGTCACACAGGGCGCCCCGGCCGCGGGCGGGGCGCCGGGGTCGGTACCGTGACCGGCTCCGCACCCACCGGCGCGGACCCACGCGACGAGCACCCGAGGAGACAGCCGTGCCCGAGCCTGCCGCCGGTCCCGTCCACGCCGAGTGGCGGGGACCGTTCACGAACGCCGAGGTCGACGCGCTGCACGCCGAGGCGTTCGGCCACGCCCCGCTCGGCGACGACCGGGTCGGGCGGCTGACCCGGCTCAGCCTCGGCTGGGTCGTGGCCCGCGACGACCAGGGGCTCGTCGGCTTCGTCAACGTCGCGTGGGACGGCGGTGCGCACGCGTTCGTGCTCGACACCGCCGTCGCCCGCCGCGCGCGCCGGCAGGGTGTCGGGGCGCGGCTCGTCGCCGTCGCACGCGAGCAGTCCGCTGCCGCCGGGTGCGAGTGGCTGCACGTCGACTTCGAGGACCGGCTGCGCGACTTCTACCTGGACGCGTGCGGCTTCGCCCCGACGAGCGCCGGGCTGCTCCGGCTCCGGTGACGAGGGCCCGGGCCGCACGCCGACCGGTCACCCCGTCCAGCGGCGTGCGAGGGGCACTCGGCCTCGTCCGGACGCTCCGCTCCGAGGCCCGTCGCGTGAGGCCCGTCGTGTGAGGCCCGTCGCGTGAGGCCCGTCGCGTGAAGCCCGTCGCGTGAAGCCCGTCGCGTGAGGCCCGTCGCGTGAGGCCCGTCGCCGGGACGGTCCGGCCGCTAGCCGCCCGACAGCCATCCCGCGACGAGGCGGCGCACGGCCGGGTCGCGGAAGTACGCGGTGTGCGTGACCGACGGGGCCCGGGGCACGACGTGGCTCTCGAGGGCACCCATCCCGGTCGACACGCCCTGACTCGGCACGACGAGATCGTTGCCCTCGCCGAAGAACGGGTCGACGAGGACGTCGAGGGCCCGCAGGGGCACCGGCGCGTCGACGGCCTCGTAGTCGCTCGCGACGGTGAACACCCGGCCCCGCGCCGACGGGGGCACCGTGAGGTTCCCGAGCAGGTCCGAGCCCGGCGCCATCGCACGGAGCCCGTCCAGGCCGTCCAGCACGCCGGTGGCGACCTGCTTCACCGTCTCGATCACGGCGGTCAGCGGCGCGCTCACGGTGTCGTCGGGCAGCAGCACGGCGAGGTTCGTCATGATGTCGAGCAGCGTCCCCCAGCGCTCCGGGCCGGCGAGCACGGTGCCCGAGTTCGGCGTGCCGACGTGGATCGTCGTGCGGACTTGGACCGGGCGGCGGTGCAGCCCCTCCGCCGTCTGCGGCGCGGCGAGCGCGCGTGCGACGAGGCCCCCGCGGGAGTGCGCGACGACGTCGAGCACCAGGTCGAGGTCCGGCGGCAGCCGGGCGAGCAGCCACCGGGCGTTCTCCACCGGGTCCACGTGCAGCGACGGGTGGTCGAGGACCAGGACGCGGGACTCGTACGTGTCCCGCAACGTCCGGGCGAGGTCCGCGTCGCCGAGGAGATGGCTGAAGGCGGCCGTCCCCGTGCTGAACGTCCCGTGCAGGAGCAGCAGCGTGGGCCTGCCGTCCCAGGACCGGACCTGGTCGGCGGACAGCGCGAACCCGTCCGCCCGCGCGGCGAGCGCCTGGACCGACGAGCCCAGCCGGGCGCCGTACGGACGGAACCTGCCCTCCCACGCGGCCACGGCGAGCTCACCGACGGCCCCGGCAGCGGCGTGGAGCGGGTACCGGAGCACCTCGAGGACCTTGCGGACCCCGAACCCGAGGACACCGCGCTCCGCGCTGCCGTCCGGAGGCTCACCGGGGACGTCGCGCTGGCGGACGGGGATCCGGAAGACCTGCTCGAGGCCCGAGCGCTCGGCGGACGCCTCGGCCGCGAGCGGCACGTGCCAGGCCACCACGCCCGTCGCGTCCACCTCCAGGACGACCTGTCCCTCGTCCGGGAGCGGTGCCTCGACGGTCACCTCGAGGCTCGGCTCGTCGGCGTCCCCGCGGTGCGGTCCGCCCGTGGTGACGGTGCTGACGTCGGTGAGCGGGATGGTGAGGACCGGACGCATCTCGAGCCGGGCCAGGGTGTCGGCGAGCAGGCGCGCGCCGCGCTCGGGGACCCCGTGGTCGGCGAGCTCGACGTCGAGCTCGGCGGCATCGGAACGTCGCCCGCCCGCCTGCTCGCGCGGGACGGCGTCGACCTCGGCCGCGACGCCGACGGACCGGATGCGCGCGCCGGGCAGGTCGAGCGCGGTGTCGACGTCGAGCAGCGGCATCGGTGCTCGCCTCCTAGCGGTCGAGGGTCAGGTCGGGGCTGCCGAAGTACACGTACGCCAGCACGGTCGACCGCGGCGCGCCGCTGGCGGCCGCGGCCGCGGCGCGCTCGTCGGCCAGCACGTCGGAGACCGTCCGCCCGGCGAACACCGCGGCGTAGAACCGTTCGGCGAACTCGCGCGCGACGGTGTCGTCGACCTTCCAGAGCGGCGCCAGGACCGCCTGCGCGCCGATGCGGATCAACGCCGGGACGACGCCCGCCGTGTCGCCCAGCATCTCCTCGGTGTGGCCGACCTGGCAGGCGTTGAGGAAGGCGAACCTCGGCCGTGCCCTCTCCACCCCCCGCAGGTCGAGGGGTGCCAGCGTCGAGCGGTCGCTCATGAGGATGCCGTCGCTCGTGCCCGAGGCGTCGAACCTGCCGTGGACCGCGAAGTGCACGACGTCCGCCTCCGGGCTCCCGCCCAGGCAGGCCAGGACGGCCGCGACCTCGGCGGCGACCGGCGAGGCACCGAAGGCCGTCACCAGGTGGTCCGCCTCCGCCTCGGCCTGCGGCAGCCTGCCGCTTCCCGCGTACTCGCCCTTGACCACCGCCAGGGTGCGGGCGGCGACGGACGGCACGGGTGACGGGTACGGGTTGTCCTCGCTGTGGAGCCACCGCCCGAACCGTGTCTGGGCGCCCAGGATCGCCGGGGCCCCGGCGTCCCACGGGTGCGGCACCCGGGCCAGCTCCCACGGGACGTACGGCTCTGCCGTGGCAAGCAGGACCGTGGGCCTGGAGCCGGCGGAGAGCGCCGCCACCGAGTCGAGGGCGTCCCAGATCTGCTTCGGGATCTTCTCGCCCACGGTGCTCTGCACCCCGTTGAGGTACGCCGCGAGGCCCGGGGCCGAGTGCCGCTGCTCGATCCCGCGCATGACGGCCCGGCCGAACTCCCTCGCGTCACCGATGTCCGACGTGACGGGGGCCGCGGGCAGGGCAGCGCCCGCGTGCGGCGACTGCGCCGACCACAGCAGCCGCTGACCGGCGGAGTCGTCACCGCGCGAGACGACCAGGTACAGGTCGGGGGCCGGGCCCTCGGGGAACGCCCACACCGTCACGGGCGTCGCCGACGCCTCGACCGACGCCAGCGGCACGGCGGCTGCCTGCGCGACGGGACCCGAGGTGACGTGGACGCTCCGCGCTGCCGTGCCCAGGGGACGGCCGTCGATGCTGTAGCTCGCGAGGATGGTGCGGGCCGCGCGGTAGCCCGGGCCGCCCGCCGCGACCAGGTCCACGACCACCGCGGGGAAGGGCACGTCGGGCGAGCCCCGCATCGTGCGGACGACGCCGGACCCGTCTGCCGTCCGCAGGCCGTCGACGAGGAGCGCGACCGTCAGCTCGAACTCCTCGGTCGGCACCTGGAACGGGGCCTCGGACACGACGCCGTCGCCCTGGACGGCCCCGAGGCCGACAAGGACGGGGAACGGGACCTCGACCTGCACCGTCTCCGGCGCCTCCAGCCGCGCGTACGCGGTGCGGCTGGGGGCCGAGACGGGGTCGGGCTGGGTGCGGTGCTCGGTGAAGGGCTCGACGAACGGCTCGGTGAAGGGGTCCCTGACCTGGTCGGTGAACGCCTCGGTGAACGGGTCGGTGACCGGGTCGGTGATCGAGTCGATCACGGGCTCGCCGGGAAGCTGTGGCTCGACGCCGGACTCCCGGCGCCCCCGGATGAGCTCGACGTTGTCGCTGGCGCCGTCGACCTCGCCCGCTACGGCGTGCTCGCCCTCGACGAACCCGTCGCCGTCCCCGGCCGGCCGGCTGTCGCCCGTCGGACCGCGGCCCCCACGCCCGGGCCCCCCAAGGCCCCGCACCTCGTGGGTGCTGCCGCTCGAGGTGTCGGAGGGTCGCGCGCCTGCGGGGAGCGGATCGGCGATGACCACGGCCGAGCCCGTCGCCTCCGCGGTGGTCCTCGCCTCGGTCCATCGCTTCAGCCCGTCATGACGCGTCAGGGCCGCGCGAAGAGCATCCCGTGCGCTCCCCCGCGGGAGGTCGAGCGCACGGAGGATCTCTGTGCGGACCTCGCGCTCGACGTCGCGGCCCAGGCCCATCGCCGGGAGCGCCTCCAGCGCGGCCTGGGCCAGCGCGCGCCAGTCGTCCTCGGTCATGGACACAGCTGCCTCCCCACGCGCCGACGTACCGCCGGCTCGCTGTCGACGGTCTCCTGCGGGCCCGCGCGGTCTGCTGAGGTGGCGGCCGGCTCGGGCGCTGCCTCCCTGGGGTCATGCTCCGCGCGTCGCACCCCGTCGGCAAGGACCGCGCCGGTTTCCGCACCGAAGGCGCAGGCTCCGGTGCGCGGACGGGCACGACGGCCCGGACGCAGCACGTCGACCGTCATCGGGACGGGCGCGGTCCCGTCGCACCCGCCACGCGCGGGCACCCCGAGCTGCTCGACGCCGGTGCGACGACATCCACACGGGGTCGCGGGCGGACGGCCGCGGCGCCACGCCGGGATGTGGGGTCGATCCTGGGGTTTCCCCGCTGCCGGGCACCGGCCCTCGCTCCCTAGCGTCGGGAGCTCGGGCCGGCACGCGGCCCACCGCACCGGAAGGGGCCCGACATGTGCCCGCACGACCAGCACGACACGACCGGCCGCGCACGCCCGGCGGCCCGCACCACCGGAGGTTCCCGTGGCCACCGTTGACCACGCGCACTTCGAGTTCTTCGAGGCCGCCGGCTTCCAGCCGGGGACCACCCGGAAGAAGAAGATCTACCTGCCCGCCACCGCCCCCGGCCTCTACGTGCAGACGGCGGTGTCGGCGACGGCGGCGCCCTTCGCGGCCAGCAACGAGGACCGCCAGCTCCGGGTCACCACCGAGTCGATCAAGGCGAAGGACCCGAACCCCGGAAGCAACGACGAGCCGGTGGTGCGCGTCAAGGTGGAGAGCATCGGCCCCGACGCTCCCCTCATCTGGTACCTCAACCTCAGCATCGTCGACCCGTGATCGGAGCACGACCATGAAGGCACGCGTGACGTACACGAGCGACGACCGCATCGCCTCGATCGGGATCGGCGAGCACCTGCTGCCGGACGACGACGAGGACTCCACGGAGATCGACCTCCCGGACGACTTCCCGAGGCTGACCGGCCCGGACGCGGAGCGGGAGGTGTCCGAGGCCGTCGCCCGGCTCCGCCGCACGCACTGACCCGGTGACCCCGGTCCCCGCCGGCTTCCTGTGCCGGCGGGGTCGGCGTGCGCGCGGCGGACGATGCGGCGTCATGCGGGCGCCGACGCACGACGGCCGGGTCGGCACCGACGGACCGGCGCGGCACGGACCACCCGCTACAGCGGCGAGATCCCCGACGGCTCGCCCCGTCCGGCCACGCGCACCGACAGCTCCCCCGGTCCCGCCACGTGCACCGACAGCTCCGCACGGTTCCGGAGCCCGAGCTTGCGGTAGATGCGAGTGAGGTGCGCCTCGACGGTGGACTCGCTGACGAACATCCGCGAGGCGATCTCGCGGTTGCGCAGCCCCGCGGTCACGAGGGACCCGATCTCCGCCTCGGTCCGGGTCAGCACGTCGTCGCCCGCCCCCCCGGACGCGGCCGAGCAGCTCGCGAGCGACGCCGTCCCAGCCGCACACCCCCATGTCGACGAAGGCGGCAAGGACGCGCTCGCCGACCTCCCGGGCAGCCCGGCGCCGACCCGCCCGCAGCGCGGCGGCGACGACGAAGCACCCGGTCCGCGCGGCGTCGAGCCGGTACCCCAGCCGGTCGAGCGCGGCGTGGGACCGGGTCAGCGCGTCGAGGGCGGCAGCGGGCTCGTCCCGCAGCAGCATCAGCTGGCCGTCGGCCGCGAGCAGCTGCGCGTCCGCCCACGGTGAGCCCAGGCCGGCGGACTGCGCGCGCAGGCGCTCCCGCAGGTGCCCGACGCGGTCGGTCCGGTGCGCGAGCGAGGCCACCTGGATCGCCTGCGGGAGCACCGGGACCGCGCCCGGGTGCGCGTACCCGAGCGAGTCGAGCACCGCCAGGCCGGCCTCGAGCTCGCCCAGCGCCGTGTCCCAGTCGCGACCGGCCGCGGCGACGACGCCGCGCAGGTGCGCGGCCATGGCGTGCCGCGGCCGCTCCCCCGTGCGGGCGGCCCGCGCGTCCAGCCGGTCGGCGTGCGCCAGGGCCGGGGCCACGTCACCGCGCAACCCGGCGACGAGCCCGCCGGGGTAGGCGAGCCAGCACAGCGCCCGCTCGTCCCGGCTGTCGCGCGCCGCCTCCTCCCCCTCGGCGACCGCCCGCGCCGCCGCGTCGAGGTCCCCCGCGGCGAGGAGGGCCTGCGCGAGGTCGGCGAGCCGGTACGGGCGCTGGAACTCGGCACCGTTGCCGACGGCGCGGCGGTACGTCTCGTCGAAGGCGGTGCGTGCCTGCACGAGGTGGCCGTCCCACAGCTGCTCGCGCCCGCGCAGCACCTGCGGCCAGAGCGCGAGCTGCGACCGGACGACCTCGGGGCCGCCGGCCGCGGCCTCCTCGACGAGGTCCGGCTGCCGTCGTCCGAGCAGCAGCGAGGCCGTCGAGACGGCGGACGCCGCCTGCGCCACCAGGACCGCGTCCCCGTGCGCCCGGCCGGCCTCGAGCGCCGCCCGGGCGTGCGTCAGCCCCTCGTCGACCCGGCCCAGGTGGATGGCGAGCAGCCAGCCGAGCAGCCCGCGCAACCGCACGCGCAGGCAGGCGTGGGCGGACGTGCCGTCGTCGGGCACCTCGTCGAGCGCGGCGCGGAGGAACGCCTCCGCGCCGGTGAAGTCGAGGACGACGCGGCAGGTGACCACCTCCGCGCGCAGCGGCCCCGGCTCGAGGTCGTCGAGCAGGGCGTCCGCGAGCGTCAGGGCGGTCGGGAGGTCGCCCGCGGCGGCGCACTGCATCATCCGAGCGAGCGTCCGGCGGACCGAGGCGGCGACGTCGTCGGGGGGCGTGAGGCGCGCGGCGTGACCGAGCAGGTCCGCCGCGAGCCGCGGTGCGCCGCGCCGTGCGAGACGCAGCGCGGCCGCCTCGACCTCGGCGGCGACGACGGCGTCGACCGCGTCCGACGCACGCGCCCGGTGGACGGCACGCGCGTCGGGGTCCGTGACGGCGTCGGCCAGCGCGGCGTGCAGCCGCTGCGTGTCCAGCGCGTGCATGCCGCTCAGCACCGCGGTCGCGACGAGCGCGTGGGTGAACCGCAGCACGAAGTCGTGCTCCACCGTGACGACGTCCGCCTCGAGCGCGGGCCGCAGCACGTCGTCGAGCCGCACCGGACCGCTCGCCGCGGCGAGCACCCGCAGGGGCGACGGACCGGCGACCGCCAGCAGCCGGACCAGGTGCAGCGTGTCCGGCGGGAGCCCGGCCAGGCGACGCCGGAGCGCCGCGAGCGGTGAGCCCTCCCCGGCCGGGCGGGTACCGAGCCGGCGGGCACGCGCGAGCTCGAGGGCGAAGAAGGGGTTGCCGTGGGCCAGGTCGGCCACCTCGGCCACCGCCGCGGTGCTGAGCGTGGGCGCGGCGCCGGCCACGATCCGCCGCAGGGTCAGGGCCGGCAGGGCGACGACGTCGAGCAGGTCGACGTCACGGTCCAGGCTCGGACCGATCCTGTTGTCCGCGTCCCACGTGCGCGCGGTGCCGAGCAGCGCGACGGGCTCGTCCGCGAGGCGTCGCACGGCGAACCGCAGGGTGCGCGCGGTGACGTCGTCCAGCCACGGCAGGTCGTCCACGGCGAGGACGACGGGGCCCACGGCGGCGAGCGCACGCAGCTCGCGCAGGACCCACCGCGAGCGCTCGACGAGCGGCAGGTCGGCGCCCAGGGCGGACGTCTCGGTGTGCCGGTCGAAGAGGTCGAGCAGTCCTTGGCCCGGGCTGTCCCGGTCGTCCTCCGTCGGCTGCGTCACCAGGACCCGCGCGCCCGCGGCCCGGCAGCGCTCGACGCCGTACGCCCAGAGCGTCGTCTTGCCGATCCCCGCCTCGCCCACCAGCACCAGCCGGCCCGGCCGCGTCCGCACCCGGTCGGCGAACGCGTCCATGCGGCGGCGCTCAACCTCACGCCCGACGACGGCGGTGGCGGGGGTGGCGGTGGACGCGGACCCGGTGGGCACCGGTCCGGGCGGGTCGCGGTGCTGCGGTCCGCGGACGAGCACGGTGCTGAGGGAGGCCACGAGGGTGAGGATCGGCCGGACCGTCGCGGGATACGCCGAGGCCGACGCGGTGGTGCCGGTCGTGACCCGAGCGGCCGCCGGTCGGTCGTCGTCCGGGCCGTGGCGTGCCTCTCGTGCTCTCCGGAGACGGCGCAGCCCTCACATCGTCGGTACAACGACCAGTGGCCACGTCCGGATCCTGTGCTCAGGATCCGGACGTGGCCACTGACCAGCACTTCGAGTGGAGCTGAGGGGACTCGAACCCCTGACCCCCTGCATGCCATGCAGGTGCGCTACCAGCTGCGCCACAGCCCCGTGACACCCTCACCCCGTGGAGCGAGTCGTCACCGCCCTTGCGGGCGTCGTGAAGTCTAGGCGAGACCTGCCCCGGAACGCTAATCGGGGTCGCGGGCCTCCTGGTCGGGCCCGGCGTTCCAGTCCGACGACGCGTCCGTGGGACCGAGGTTGTACCCCGTGAGCCGCCACGTGTGGGGGGCCGTGCCGCGCGCGGCACGCAGCTCGGCCCAGTGGGCGTTGCTCACGCCGACGATCCCCCGCCAGTCGGCCGGGAGGTCGAGCAGCCCGGCGACGCCGAGGCCGATCGCGGCGCCGTGCGAGACCACCACGAGCGTGTCGCCGTCCGTGAGCCCGGCGGCGTGCTCGTTGACGGCCTCGACCATGCGGGCCGCGACGGTCGCACGCGCTTCGCCACCCGCGCGGGTCGGCTCGCCGCCGGCCGCCCAGGCGGCGTGCTCCTCGGGCCAGCGCTCGCCGATCTCGGCGGCCGTGAGCCCCTCCCACGCCCCGAAGGACCGCTCGCGCACGCGCGGGTCCACGACCACGTCGAGCCCGGCCTGCTCCGCGAGCGCGTCGGCCGTCGCCCGGGCACGCCCGAGGTCGGACACGACGATCTTCGTGGGCTTGTACCGGGTGAGGAGCGCGGTCGCGGCCGTGCGTGCCTGCCACAGGCCCACGTCGTCGAGCGGGATGTCGGACTGACCCTGGAGCCGGCCCTCGGCGTTGTGCGCGGTGCGTCCGTGCCGCCAGAGCAGCAGGCGACCAGCTCTCACTGCACCGCCCCGTCGCCGTCCCGGATGTCGTCGGGCAGCGGGATGACGGGGCAGTCCTTCCAGAGCCGCTCGAGCGCGTAGTACACGCGGTCGTCGGCGTGCTGCACGTGCACGACGACGTCGCCGAAGTCGATGAGCACCCAACGGCCCTCGGACTTGCCCTCGCGGCGCAGCGGCTTCGAGCCGAGCTTGTGCAGCGACTCCTCGATGGCGTCGACGATCGAGCCGACCTGCCGCTCGTTGGTGCCCGAGGCGATCAGGAACACGTCGGTCAGGACGAGCTGCTCGCTCACGTCGAGCGCGATGATCTCGTCGGCCTTCAGGTCGGCAGCGGCGCGGGCTGCCGCGACGGCGAGCTCGACGGCGCGTTCGGTTGCCGGCACGGGTCTCCTCAGGTGGTGGTGGTGTGGCCGGCGACGGCGCTGGCCGTCGCTGGGATCGGGGGGGTGCCGGACGCGTCGTCGCTCCCGCGGCTGCCGAGCAGCACGATCAGGAAGCCGAGCACGAACGCGACCAGGGCGAGCACGAGCAGCTGGAGCCAGGTGTACGGGTGCGACGGGCGCTCGTCGTCCTCGTCGTCGTCGTCCTCGTCGAGGTCGTCGAGCTCGTCCACGGGGCGTGTCGCCCGCACCGGGTCGGGGCGCAGGGAGTCGGGGCGCAGGGAGTCGGGCTGCCCCGCACCGGGACGGGCGGGCTCGGCCTTCGAGAGCGAGCCCCAGCGCGGGCCTGCGGGCGCCTCCTCGGCGGCGGTCGCGCTCCCCGACGGCCACGCACCGGCCGCTGCCGGGGCGCCGGTCGGGACCGGCGGGGCGCCGACGGTCGTGGCGTCCGCGGGCGCGGCGCCGGCCGCTGCGGCCCAGGAGGGCCCGCGCTGCGCGGTCGTCGAACCCCAGGGCGCGGGAGCAGCCGCGGGCGCGGTCGCGGCGCTCGTCCGGGTCGGCGCCTGCGGTGCGGGGCCGCCGGCCGGGGTGCCCGTGGGGCCGGCCGGAGCCGCCCCTGGAGAACCCCACACCGGGGGTCGCGTGGGAGCGGCCGACGGTGCTGCCGGAGCCGGGGCCGGGGCCGCCGCGCGGGCCGGTCCGGCGCCGCCGGGGTGCCCCGGGGCGCCGGGGTACGAGGGAGGAGCGCCGGCCGGCCGCTGCGTCGCGGGACGGTCCTGCGGGGAGGACCCCCACGCCGCCGGGGCAGCGCCGGTCGCGCCGGCCCAGCCGGTGCCGCGCGCGGGAGCCGGCTGACCGGGGCCGGGCCGGGCCGGGCCGGGAGCCGTGGGGCCGGACGCCGACGGGCGCGGAGCGGTCCCCGGAGCCGGGTAGCCCGGGGGCGCCGTGCTCGGGGCCGGACCCGCGGGGCGAGCCTGCGGCGTGCGGGTGGGGCCGGCCGGCGCACCGGGCGCGCTGCCCCACTCCCGCGGAGCCGCACCCGGGGCGCCCGGAGCGCGCGTCGGGCCTGCGCCCGGTTGGGGCGCTCGCGGGCCGGACGGCTCGAGCGACGTGTCGCGGATCGTGCGGCGCGAGCGCATCGCGGCCGACTCGGCACCCATGCCGGGCACCTGGTACGGCCCCCCGCCCGCGCTGCCGTCGGGCCCGACCGACGGCACGGGCTGGCTGCGCATCGCACGGCGCGACGGCGGGCCGCCGCTGCCCTGTGCGTCGGGACCGACGTCGGTCGTCCGCTCGGCCTCGCGGCGGCGGCGACGCTCTCCGGGTTCACTCATCGTTACCTCGATACAGACCGTGCTTGGCGATGTACTGGACGACCCCGTCCGGCACCAGGTACCAGACGGGCGCTCCACCCCGAGCGCGTGCGCGGACGTCGGACGAGGAGATCGCGAGCGCGGGGATCTCCTGCTGGCTGACCCTGTCCGCAGGGAGCCCGTCGGTGGACAGCGTGTGTCCCGGTCGGTTGACCGCCACGAAGTGCGCCATCTCGAACAGCTCGTCGGGCGCCTTCCAGCTGAGGATCTGCTCGATCGCGTCCGCGCCCGTGATGAAGAACAGCTCCGCGTCGGGCCGCGCCGCGTGCAGGTCGCGCAGCGTGTCGACGGTGTACGTGAGCCCCGCGCGGTCGACGTCGACGCGGCTCACGGTGAAGCGGGGGTTCGACGCCGTCGCGATGACGGTCATGAGGTAGCGGTGCTCAGCGGGCGTGACGTCCTGGTCCTGCTTGAACGTCGGCTGACCGGTCGGCACGAACACGACCTCGTCGAGCTCGAACTCCGCGGCGACCTCGCTCGCGGCGACCAGGTGGCCGTGGTGGACGGGGTCGAACGTGCCACCCATCACGCCGAGCCGCAGTCGTCGCTGGGTCATCGGTCGGGTTCCTCGCTCTCGTCCTCGCTGGCTGGCTGGTCCCTCGCGGCAGCTCAGTGGCGGGTGCCGACGCTCCGGAACGCGTAGGTCACGAGCAGCATCGCGATGAGGCCACCGAACGCCGAGAGCCCGAAGACCACCGGGGAGACGGTCAGCTCGGTGCCGTGCTCGGCGTACTCCTGGGTGGCCAGCAGAATGGAGTGCACGTCGATCCTCCTGAGAAGGCTGTTCGTCGGAGCGACCAGTGTCGCATGTCAGGCCGGGCGTCAGGCTCGGACGTGCCCGTCACCGTGCACGACCCACTTGGTCGTCGTGAGCTCGCCGAGCCCCATCGGGCCGCGCGCGTGCAGCTTCTGGGTCGAGATGCCGATCTCCGCGCCGAGCCCGAACTGGCCGCCGTCGGTGAACCGGGTCGAGGCGTTGACCATGATCGCCGCGGAGTCGAGCTCGGCGACGAACCGCTCGGACGCCGCGAGGTCCCGCGTGACGATGGCCTCGGTGTGGCCCGACGTCCACGTGCGGATGTGCTCGAGCGCGGCGTCGAGGTCCGGCACGACCCGCACCGCGAGGTCGAGCGAGAGGTACTCGGTCGCCCAGTCCTCGTCGGTCGCGGCGACGACGTCGACGCCGGCGGGCGCGAGGGCCCCGGTCGCGTGGTCGCCGTGCACGACGACGCCGGCCTGCGCGAGCGCGACGAGCGCGGAGGGCAGGAAGCCGGGCGCCGCGTCGGCGTGCACGAGCAGCGTCTCGGCGGCGTTGCACACACCGACGCGCTGGGTCTTCGAGTTCAGCAGGATCGCGAGCGCGGTCGCGGGGTCGGCGCTCGCGTCCACGTAGACGTGGCAGTTGCCCACGCCGGTCTCGATGACGGGCACGGTCGACTCGCGCACCACGGTGCGGATGAGGTCCGCTCCCCCGCGCGGGACGAGCACGTCGACGAGACCCCGCGCGTGCATGAGCGCGACGGCGCCGGGGCGGCCGTGCGCGTCGATCGACTGCACGAGGTCGGCCGGCAGCCCGACGCCGGCGAGCGCGCGCCCGAGGACGTCGACGACCACCTCGTTGCTGCGCGCCGCGGCCGAACCGCCGCGCAGGATCACCGCGTTGCCGCTCTTGAGCGCGAGCCCGGCGGCGTCCACGGTCACGTTGGGACGGGCCTCGTAGATCATGCCGACGACGCCCATCGGGACGCGCACCTGGCGCAGCCGCAGGCCGTTGGGCAGCGTCGAGCCGCGCACGACCTCGCCGACCGGGTCGGGCAGCGCCGCGAGCTCGCGCAGGGCGTTCGCGATCCCGCCGATGCGCTCGTCGGTGAGCGCGAGCCGGTCGAGCAGCCCCGGGGACGTGCCGTTCGCACGCCCGCGCTCGAGGTCCTCGGCGTTGGCCGCGACGATCTCGGCGGAGGCCGCGACGAGCGCGTCCGCGAGCGCGAGCAGCGCCGCGTCCTTGGTGGCCCGCGTCGCGGTCGCGAGCGCGCGCGAGGCGACCTTGGCGCGGCGCGCGACGTCGAGGACGGCCTCGGTGACGTCGGGCCCGGGCGCGGTGCCCGCCGGGGCCGCGGCGGACGGCTGCGGGGCAGCGAGGGAGGCCGCTCCGGGCGCAGCGGCCGACGTCGTCTCGAGCGAGGTGGTCATCCGGCCAGGGTAGCCCGGGAGGCGCGGGTCGACGGAGGCCTCCCGCAGGCCGGACGGTGCCCGGCCCGGCCGGAGGTCCGCCGGCAGGCGGCAGGCGTCGGCCCTGACGCTGCAGCCGTCAGCCGCCAGCCGTCACGAGTCAGCCGTCAGCCGTCACGCGGGAGTCGCCGACCGTCGGCCGTCAGACGATCCCGGCCCGCGCGAGCGACGCCCCGACCCGCGAGGTGTCGACCGGGCTCGCGTAGCACTCGCCCTCGTGCGCGCCGAACGGTGCGACCTCGACCCAGCCGTCCCGAGCGCACAGTGCCCGCAGCTCGTGCAGCTCGTCGGGGACGCCCATCACGATCTCGGCGACGCCCGCGGCGCGCGCGAACTCGTCGAGCTCGGCCAGCACGCGCCGCGCGAGCCCGCGGCGGCGCCGCTCGGGGACGACGTACAGCCGGGTCACCTCGTAGCGGCCGTCGCGCTCCTGGAGGGACGCCGTGGCGACGGCGTCCTGGCCGTCGTAGACGAGGACCGTGAGCAGGACCGACGAGGGGTCGGCGGCGTCGGGCCGCGCGCGGCGCTGGCCGGGGCCGCCCGCGGCGGGCGCCGTGCGGTGGCGCAGCTCGGCGGCGAGGCGCTCGCGCAGCTCGGCGGCGTGCGGGTGCCCCCACGCGGCGATCCGGGTGCGCAGCTCGTCGCGCAGGACCGACGGGGCGTGGTCGGGGAACGGGGCGTGCACCGGGTCGGCCATCATCGCCGCGCCTGCGTCGGCGCGGAGACCGAGCGGCGCGGGCCGCTCGTCGGCGCCTGCGGGTGCTGCTCGGGCGCGCGCGTGCGATCCGTGCTCATGTGTCCCCCTCGACGACGTGCCCGCGACGGGCGGGCAGGTGCAGCGCTGCGTCGGCGCGGCCCGCACCCCGGCGTCTCGAGGCGGCCGGGACCGTACGCGACCGCCGCCGAACCTAGGCCGCGGGCCGCGCCGGGGTCAACATGTCGGGCAGGGGCCGCCCGCATCGCGAGACCGCAGGCCCGGCGCGGCCCTCTCGGCGACGGCCGCACGCCCGGGCGGAGACGCCTCGGCACGCTCAGCGCGGTCGCGGGACCGCGGACGCGCGCCGCTTGACGAGCACGAGGTCGTCGCGGTGCACGACGGCGCGGTCGTACCCCGGGCCGAGCTCGGCGCGCAGGTCCGACGTCGTGCGCCCGAGCAGCCCCGGGACCTCCTGCGACGAGTACGCCGCGAGCCCGCGGGCCACGACCGTGCCGTCGGGGGCGGTCAGCGCGACCGGGTCGCCCGCCTCGAAGTCGCCCTCGACCGCGGTGACCCCGGCCGGCAGCAAGGACGTGCGGCGCTCGACGACCGCCCGCACGGCGCCGTCGTCGAGCACGAGCCGCCCACGCGTGCGGGCCGCGTGCGCGAGCCACAGCAGCCGCGTGGACGCCCGGCGCCCGGTCGCGGCGAACCACGTCCCGACGTCCTCGCCGGCGAGCGCCGCACGCGCGTTCGCGGCCGACGCCAGGACGACGGGGATGCCCGAGCCCGCGGCGATCGAGACCGACTCGAGCTTGGTCACCATGCCGCCCGTGCCCACGGCGCTCCCCCGCGTGGTGACGTCGACGCCGGCGACGTCGTGCTCGCCCCGGACCTCCGGGATCCGCACCGAGCCGGGCCGGGTCGGCGGGCCGGTGTGCAGGCCGTCCACGTCGGTGAGCAGCACGAGCGCGTGCGCCCGCACGAGGTGCGAGACGAGCGCGGCGAGCCGGTCGTTGTCGCCGAACCGGATCTCGTCCGTGGCGACCGTGTCGTTCTCGTTGACGATCGGGACGACGCCCAGGTCGAGCAGCCGCTCGAGCGCGCGCTGGGCGTTGCGGTAGTGGCCGCGCCGCACGGTGTCGTCGGCGGTGAGCAGCACCTGCCCGACGCGGATCCCCCGGTCCGCGAACGCCTGCGCGTACTGCGCGACGAGCAGCCCCTGCCCCACCGACGCGGCGGCCTGCTGCGTCGCGAGGTCGCGCGGGCGCGCCGAGAGCCCGAGCGGGCCGATCCCGGCGGCGATGGCACCCGACGAGACGAGCACGACCTGACCGCCGGCGGCGTGCCGGTCGGCGAGCACCTCGGCGAGCGCACGCACGCGCGCGGGGTCGAGGTGCCCGTCGGGCGTCGTGAGCGAGGACGAGCCGACCTTGACGACGACCCGCGCGGCGTCGGGCAGCTCGCGGCGGTGCAGGAGGGGGGAGGCGGCACTCACGGGACGCATTGTGCCCGTACGGCCACCCTCAGGACTCGTCGGTCCAGACCCCGGCCTCGCGCTCGGTCCACAGCTCGGCGCGCGCCTCCGCCTTGGCGTCCATGCGCTCCTTGTACTCGACGCGCTTCTCCCCGCGCGTCGGGCGGGAGCGCTCCTCGATGCGCAGGTCGGTCCCGCGCGGGCCCGCGAGCAGCTCCGAGCCGGTCAGCAGCGTCGGCTCCCAGTCGAAGACGACCGCCTTCGGCCCGTCGCCGATGACGACCTCGGCACCCGCGACGGCACCCGCGGCGAAGAGCTTCTCCTCGACCCCCAGGCGCGCGAGGCGGTCCGCGAGGTAGCCGACGGCCTCGTCGTTCGTGAAGTCCGTCTGGCGCACCCACCGCTCGGGCTTGACGCCGCGGATCTGGAAGTAGTCGTGCGGGCCATCGGTGCGCTTCGTGACCGTGAACCCGGACTCGTCGACCGCCCTCGGGCGCAGGACGACGCGCGTCGGCTCCGGCTGGGGCGCCTCGCGGCGCGCCTGCTCGACGAGGTCCGCGAGTGCGAACGTCAGCGGGCGCAGGCCCTCGTGGCTGACCGCGGAGATCTCGAAGACCTGCAGACCGCGCGCCCCGAGGTCGGGCTTGACCAGGTCGGCCAGCTCGCGGGCCTCGGGGACATCGATCTTGTTGAGCACGACCATGCGCAGGCGCTCCATGAGCGGAACGCGGCCGCCCTCGATGCCGATGTCGCCCCCGTACGCCGCGAGCTCGTGCTCGATCACGTCGAGGTCGCTCAGCGGGTCGCGGCCGGGCTCGAGGGTCGCGCAGTCCAGCACGTGCACGAGCACCGCGCACCGCTCGATGTGCCGCAGGAACTCCAGGCCGAGGCCCTTGCCCTCGCTCGCGCCGGGGATGAGCCCGGGCACGTCCGCGACGGTGTAGCGCGACGAGCCGGCCTGCACGACGCCGAGGTTCGGGACCAGGGTCGTGAAGGGGTAGTCCGCGATCTTGGGCCGGGCCGCCGACATCGCGGCGACGAGGCTCGACTTGCCCGCGCTGGGGTACCCGATGAGCGCGACGTCGGCGATCGTCTTGAGCTCGAGCACGACGTCCTGGGTGTCGCCGGGCTCGCCGAGCAGCGCGAAGCCGGGCGCCTTGCGCTTGGGCGACGCGATCGCGGAGTTGCCGAGACCGCCGTGGCCGCCGGCCGCGACGACGTACCGGGCGCCGGTCCCGACGAGGTCGGCGAGGACCTCGCCGCTCGGGGACTTCACGACGGTGCCGTCGGGCACGCCGAGCACGAGGTCCTCGCCCGTGAAGCCCTGGCGGTAGTTGCCCATGCCCTGGCCGCCCGAGGGCGCGTGCTTGTGGGGCGAGTGGTGGTACTCGAGCAGCGTCGTGACCTGCGGGTCGACCTCGAGGATGATGCTGCCCCCGTGACCCCCGTTGCCGCCGTCGGGGCCGGCCAGGGGCTTGAACTTCTCGCGGCGGATGGAGACGCAGCCGTGCCCACCGTCACCGCCGGTGGCGTGCAGCACGACACGGTCGACGAACGTCGCCATCGGACACCTCTTCCCGGAGCCGGTCGGGCCCCGTGCATGACCACCGCGGAGGATCCCGGTGGGTCGATCCTGACACGACGAAGGGGCGCACCGCCTCGGTGCGCCCCTCCGACGAACGTGCTGTGGTGGCTCAGGCCGCCGTCACGATGTCGATGACCTTGCGGCCCCGACGCGTGCCGAACGTCACGGCACCCGGCGCGAGCGCGAACAGGGTGTCGTCACCGCCGCGCCCGACGTTGATGCCGGGGTGGAAGTGCGTGCCGCGCTGGCGGACGATGATCTCGCCGGCCTTGACGACCTGACCGCCGAAGCGCTTGACGCCGAGACGCTGCGCGTTGGAGTCGCGACCGTTGCGCGAGGAGCTCGCGCCCTTCTTGTGTGCCATGACGAACCTGCTTTCGTGCTCAGAGACGGGAGGAGTCGCGGCCGACGGGGCCGCGGCGCGCACTCAGTTGTCGATGCCGGTGACCTTGAGGCGGGTCAGCTGCTGACGGTGACCCTGGCGCTTGCGGTAGCCGGTCTTGTTCTTGTACTTGAGGATGTCGATCTTCGGGCCCTTCTCGGCCCGCACGACCTCCGCCGTGACCTTCACCTTGGCGAGGTCCTGGGCGTCGGTCGTGACCTTGTCCCCGTCCACGAGCAGCAGCGCCGTGAGCTCCACGGTCGAGCCGGCCTGCGCGGCGAGACGGTCGACGACGACGACGTCGCCGACGGCGACCTTCTCCTGGCGGCCGCCAGCCTTCACGATCGCGTACACCACGTTGCTGCTCATCTCTGCTCGTCGAACTCAGTCACACAAGTCGGGGGCGTGCTCGGTACGGTGGAGCCGCTTCACACGGCCGGCGCTCCCGCAGCACGCTGCGGGATGCTCTCGGTACCTGGTGCACGCACAACCGGCGCGTAACAAACGCGCCGACGTTCAAGAGTACGGAACGCATCTGGCAGGGTCAAATGAGGGGGGCGCGGTGCACCGCAGCACGGCCGTCGGAGCAGCTGTCGTCGCCCTCGCCGGGCTCGTGCTCGCCGGGTGCACGCCCGGCGACGAGCCGGCGATCCTCGTCGAGGGGTCGCCCGACCGGTTCCTCGACCCGGTGCACGTGACCCTGACCGGCCTGCCGCCCGGCGAGGACGTCCAGGTGCGCGCAGAGGTGCGGTCCGACCTCACCTGGCGCTCGAGCGCCACCTACACGGCCGACGACCGGGGACGCGTCGACCTCGACACGGCCACACCGCGGGACGCGCCCTTCGACGAGCCGGACGGCACCGGGTTGTTCTGGACGCTCGCCCCCGTCGACCCCGCGGACGACGCCGCCCGGACCGACGCGTGGTTCGCCCGGGAGCACACCGTGCGCCTGACCGCGCACGTGGACGGCGTCGTCGTCGCGTCCGCGGACCTGCACCGCGAGGACGCGCTCTCCCAGGTCCGCGTCGAGCCCGTCGAACAGGACGGGATGGTCGGGCGCTGGGCCGTGCCGACCGCCTGGACGCCCGACCCCGCGAAGCCCGTGCCCGCCGTCCTGGTCTTCGGCGGGTCGGAGGGCGGGATCGACGCCGCGGAGGAGGACGCCGCGCTCACGGCGTACCGGGGGTACCCCGCGCTGGCGATCTCGTACTTCGCGAGCCCGGGGCAGCCGGCGACGCTGGACGAGGTGCCCGTCGAGACGTTCCTGCGCGCGCTCGACTGGCTCCGCGTGCAGCCCGGCGTCGACCCCGAGCGGATCCTGACCTACGGCACGTCGCGCGGCGGCGAGATGGCGCTGTGGCTCGCCGCGCACCGTCCCGACCTCGTGCACGGGGCGATTGCACCCGTGGGGGCGCACGCGCTCATGTGCAGCCCGGACGACTGCGGCCCCGCGTGGGCGCTCGGCGGCGTACCGCTCGAGAACCTGCGCGTCGGCTTCGTGTCCGACTACCCGCCCGGCGACGTGCCCGAGGGGTCGCCGCTCGTCCCCGTCGAGGACATCCGCGGGCCCGTCGTGCTCGCGTGCGGAGGCCAGGACGCACTGTGGCCGTCGTGCACCTACGCGGTGCACGCCTCGACGCGGCTCGACGACCTGCGCCCGGGCGACCACGAGCTCGTGTACGAGCCGGACGCCGACCACTTCGTCTCGGCCTCGCCGATGATCCCGAGGGGGCTCGACGACCCCGCGACCGCGCAGGCGACGCATCGCGCACGGGTCGCGTTCTCGGCCGCGCTCGACGACGCCCTCCGGCGGTCCGTGCGCTGAGGCACGGTCCGCCGGAGGGCGTCGGGAGCGGTCAGCGCTCGGCGGGCTGCTCGGCGTCGGGGCGGTCGGTCGCCTCCGGGGCGTCGGCCGCCTCGGGTGCGGCGTGGTCGCCCGGCTCGGACCCGACGAGCTCCGCCGCGTCCTGCCCGGCGTCGCCCTGCTCGTCGTCGTCGGCGTCGTCGTCGTCGGCGTCGTCGTCCGCGTCGTCCGGCACGTCGAACGTGCTCGGGTCGACCGGGGTCAGCTCGAGCGTCTCGCCCACCGACGCCTCGGCGTCGAGGTCGACGTCCCCGGGCTCTCCGTCCCCGGCAGCGCCCGGCGCAGCCGGCTCAGGAGCGTCCCCCTCGGCGTCGCGAAACGTGGCACCGTCCTCCGACGAGCGGGCACCGAGGGCGTCCCCGGTGTTCGGCGCATCCCCGGCGTCCGTGGCCGTGTCCGTCGGTGCGGCGTCCGCGAGGTCGACCGGCGCGTCCGCGACCCGCACGGCTCCCCCGGCGACGGGCGTGCCGGCGGCGGGTGCGTCGTCGTGGTCGTGCGCGTGCTCGTGGGCGTGCGCCGCCGCGGCGGCGATCGTCGCGAGCGTGGCCTTGACCGCCTCGCGGGCCTCGGGCAGCACGGGCACGGCCGGCAGGGCCGACCCGGCGGGGCCGGCGTCCTTGCCCCCGCGCTTGCGGCGCGAGCGCTTGGCGTCGGCCTCGGCGGGCGCGGGAGCCTGCTGCGGCTGGTGCTGGTGCTGCGGGGCACCGGCCTCGGAGCGCGACGACCGCTCGATCGGGTCGGCGTGCACGATGAAGCCACGCCCGTTGCAGTGCTCGCACGTCTCGCTGAACGCCTCGACGAGCCCCTGCCCGACGCGCTTGCGCGTCATCTGCACGAGCCCGAGCGACGTGACCTCGGCGACCTGGTGCTTCGTGCGGTCGCGCCCGAGGCACTCGACGAGCCGGCGCAGCACGAGGTCACGGTTGAGCTCGAGCACCATGTCGATGAAGTCGATGACGATGATGCCGCCGATGTCGCGCAGGCGGAGCTGGCGCACGATCTCCTCGGCCGCCTCGAGGTTGTTGCGCGTCACCGTCTCCTCGAGGGTGCCGCCCGAGCCCGTGAACTTGCCGGTGTTGACGTCGACGACCGTCATGGCCTCGGTGCGGTCGATCACGAGCGAGCCGCCCGACGGCAGCCAGACCTTGCGGTCCATGCCCTTGGCGAGCTGCTCGTCGACCCGGTGCGCGGCGAAGACGTCGCCCTGCGCGGTCCACCGCGAGACCTTGCTCGCGAGGTCCGGGGCGAGGTCGCCGATGTAGCCGGAGATCGTCGACCACGCCTCGTCACCCTGCACGACGAGCGAGCTGAAGTCGTCGTTGAAGATGTCGCGCACGACGCGGATCGCGAGGTCCGGCTCACCCTGCAGCAGCACGGGCGCCGACGCGGTCTTCGCCTTCTTCGAGATCGACTCCCACTGGCCCTGCAGGCGCGCGATGTCGGCGCGCAGCTCGTCCTCGCTCGCGCCCTCGGCGGCGGTGCGCACGATGACACCGGCCGACTCGGGGACGATCTCGCGCAGGATCTTCTTCAGGCGGTTGCGCTCGACGTCGGGGAGCTTGCGGCTGATGCCGGTCATCCCGCCACCGGGCACGTACACGAGGTACCGGCCCGCGAGCGTGATCTGCGACGTCAGGCGCGCGCCCTTGTGGCCGATCGGGTCCTTGGTGACCTGCACGAGCACCGAGTCGCCCGACTTGAGCGCCTGCTCGATGCGGCGCGGCTGGCCACCCTCGAGCCCGGCGGCGTCCCAGTTGACCTCGCCGGCGTACAGCACCGCGTTGCGGCCCTTGCCGACGTCGACGAACGCCGCCTCCATGCTCGGCAGCACGTTCTGCACGCGGCCGAGGTAGACGTTGCCGGCCATCGACAGCTGCGCCTGGCGGGAGACGTAGTGCTCGACGAGCACGCCGTCCTCGAGCACGGCGATCTGCGTGCGGCCGTCGCGCTCGCGCACGACCATCGTCCGCTCGACCGACTCGCGCCGGGCCAGGAACTCCGACTCCGTGATGATCTGGCGGCGGCGACCCGCGTCGCGGCCCTCGCGACGGCGCTGGCGCTTGGCCTCGAGGCGCGTGGACCCGCGCAGCGCGGTGACCTCGTCGCTCGGCGCCCGCGTGGCACGGCTGCGGCTCGGCGCGGCGACCTCGGGCTCGGTGCCCTCCCCGCGCCCGCTGCGGCTGCGGCGACGACGGCGACGACGGCTCGACCCGCCCTGCTCGTCGGTGTCCGCGTCCGCGTCGGTGTCGGTGTCGGTGTCCTCCGCGTCGCCCTCGGCCTCGGGCTCGGCGTCCGGCTCCGCGGCGCGCGGGGCGTCCTCGTCGTCGGCGGCGTCCTCGTCCTCGGCGCTGCGGCCACGGCGACCCCGACCCCCGCGACGGCGGCGGCGGCGCGGCCCCTGCTCGTCGGCGTCGTCGCCGTCGGCGGCGCGCTGATCCTCGGCGTCCTCGTCCTGCACGGCCTCCGGCTCGGCCTCGACGAGCTCCTCGAGGTCCACCACGAGGTCGGGCGCACCCGCGAGCAGCACGGTCGGCTCCTCGACGGGGGCCTCCGCCGCGGCGTCGGCAGCGGCACCACGGCGACCGCGGCGGCGCGACGGACGCGTCGCGGCGGGCTTCTCCGCGGCCGGCTTCTCCGCGACCGGGGCCTCGACCTCGGCGGCGGGCTCCTCGGTGTGCAGCGCGGCGGCGGCCTCGGAGATGGCCTGCGGCGTCCCGGCGGGCGACTGCGCGCGGCGGCGGCGCGGGCGGGCGTCCGGGTCCGGGGCCTGGAAGAGCAGGGCGGTCGTGGCCAGGCGCGGCGAGCCGGTGCGCGGCTCGGCGGGCGGCTTGGCGGCGACGGTGCCTGCGAGCTCGGCGAGCACGTCGAGCGCGGGCGGCGCGGCGGGCGGCGGGGTGGTGGCGGTCGCGGCGGACTCGGTGGCGGCGGCCTCGGCGGCAGCCTCCTCGTCCTCCTCCTCGGCGGCGGGCTCGACGACGGGCGCGACCTCGACGGGCGCCTCGGCGGACTTGCGGCTGCGCCGCGGTGCGCGCTTCTTCGGGGCTGCGGCGGGCTCGGCGTCCGTGGCCGGCGCGTCGGCCACGGGGGCCGGCGCGGCGGCGGCGGGAGCATCGACGACCGGAGCCGGCTCGACGGGGGCGGGCTCGACCGGAGCGGACGCGGCGGGCGTCGCGGCGGCAGGGGCCGAGGCCGCCGGCTGCTCGGACGTGCCCGCGGCGGCCGGGTCGGGCAGGACGACCGTGCGGGTCACGCGGCGGGAGCGACGCGCGGGCGCCGCCGGTGCGGGCTCGGGGGCGGTCGTCCCCGCGACGGGCGCTGCGGCCGGCTCGGCCGTCACCGGGGCGGCGGGGCTCGACACGTCCGCGGCGGGCGCGGCGGCGCCCTCGGGGCCAGCCGGGGCGCTCGGTGCGCCGGACGCCTCGGGGGCGGCCTGCGGTGCGGACGGGTCGGGCGGTGCGGCGACCTTGCGGGTCGCGCGACGACGTGCGGGCTTCTTGGCGGGCGTCGCCCCCTCCGCGACGGCCGCGTCCTCGCGGCTCGGTGCGTCGAGCGGGGCGTCGTTGCTGGGGGTTCCTGCGGTGTCGAAGGTCACGCGGGGTGCTCCTGTGTGCCCGACGGGTGCCGTCCACACACCTCGGCGCCCGCGGGCGGTCAGTCGTCGCTCGCGCGGTGCGCTGCGACGGAAGTCGTCGGTCGCGGCTGGCTGCACAGGCGGTCGGCGCCATCGCCCTGCCTGCTCGTCGAGCGGGTCCCGTTGCGGGGCCCGGCGGAAAGCCGGCGGCGCCTGGCGAGCGCGATGCGCTGGTGCGGCGAGCACGGTCACGGAGTCGGGGCGGTGTGGGCGCCCCGGAACCGCGTTCAGTATCGCACAGGCACCGTCGGAGGCCCTCAGCGACACGGTCGGGTGTGACGACGTCGTGTCAGCAAGCGGGACCTTGGTCCCACGGCCCCACGCGGCACCGACCTAGCGTCGTAGGCGGTCCTGGGCTCACCGCCGGACCGGTGCGCGCACTCGCCACAGGGCGCGCACCCGCCGCCGCTCGACCCGACGGAGACCCCGCGTGGAAGCCCTCGACCTGGCCCGCTGGCAGTTCGGTGTCACGACCGTCTACCACTTCATCTTCGTCCCGCTCACGATCGGGCTCTCCCCGCTCGTCGCGCTCATGCAGACGTTCTGGGTGCGGACGGGCGACGAGAAGTGGCTCCGGCTCACGAAGTTCTTCGGGAAGCTCTTCCTGATCAACTTCGCGATCGGCGTCGCGACCGGCATCGTCCAGGAGTTCCAGTTCGGGATGAACTGGAGCGAGTACTCCCGCTTCGTCGGCGACGTGTTCGGGGCGCCGCTCGCGATGGAGGCGCTCGCCGCGTTCTTCGTCGAGTCGACCTTCCTCGGGCTGTGGATCTTCGGGTGGGACAAGCTGCCCAAGAAGATCCACCTCGCGTGCATCTGGGCCGTCGCGCTCGCCACGAACCTGTCCGCGTTCTTCATCCTCGCGGCGAACTCGTGGATGCAGCACCCGGTCGGCGCGATCCTCAACACCGAGACCGGCCGCGCGGAGATGGTCGACATCGTCGCGGTGCTGACCAACCCGACGGTGCTCGCCGCGTTCCCGCACACCATCACCGCCGCGCTGCTGACCGCCGGCACGTTCGTCGCGGGGATCGGCGCCTGGTGGATGGTCCGGACCGTGCGCCGCGGCGACGTCGACCTCGCGCGCACCGTCTACCGCCCGGCCGTCGTGCTCGGCACGATCACGATGCTCGTCGCCGGCGTCGGCCTCGGGGTCACGGGCGACTGGCAGGCGAAGCTCATGTTCGTCCAGCAGCCCATGAAGATGGCCGCGGCCGAGGCCCTGTGCGAGAGCACCGACGGCGCCGCGTTCTCGATCCTCGCGATCGGCGACCTCGCCAACGACTGCGACGGCGTGAGCCACCTCATCGAGATCCCGGGGATGACCGCGTTCCTCGCGACGGGCGAGTTCGACGCGCCCCTCGACGGCGTGCACGACCTGCAGGCGCAGTACGAGGAGAAGTACGGCGCCGGCGTCGACTACACGCCGAACCTCGCGGTCACGTACTGGAGCTTCCGGCTCATGATCGGCATGGCCGCCGGGTCCGCGCTGCTCGCGGTGGCGGTGCTGTGGTTCACGCGCCGCGGACGGGTCAGCGACAACCCGTGGCTCGCCCGCATCGCGCTCGCCGCGATCCCGACGCCGTTCCTCGCGTCGGCGTTCGGCTGGATCTTCACCGAGATGGGTCGCCAGCCGTGGGTCGTGGTCCCGAACCCGAACCCGAGCGGCGTCGACGGCGTGTGGCTGCTGACCGCGCGCGGCGTCTCGACGGTCGTCAGCCCGGCCATGGTGATCACGTCGATGGCGGCGTTCACGCTGCTCTACGGCGTCCTCGCGGTGATCTGGTTCAAGCTCATGCACCGGTTCGCGGTCGAGGGCGTCGCGGACTCCGAGCACGACCCGAGCCCCGAGGCGCGCACCGACGACCCCGACGACCCGGACTCCGCGGCCGACCGCCCGCTGTCCTTCGCGTACTGAGGCAGGAGACCGCAAAGACATGGAGCTCACGACCGTCTGGTTCCTGCTCATCGCCGTCCTGTGGACCGGCTACCTCGTCCTCGAGGGCTTCGACTTCGGCGTCGGCATGCTGCTGCCCGTCCTGGGACGCAGGAACAACACCGACCGCCGCGTCATGATCAACACGATCGGCCCGGTCTGGGACGGCAACGAGGTGTGGCTGCTCACCGCCGGCGGTGCGACGTTCGCGGCGTTCCCCGAGTGGTACGCGACGCTGTTCTCGGGCTTCTACCTGCCGCTCCTGCTCATCCTGCTCGCGCTGATCATCCGCGTCGTGGCGTTCGAGTGGCGCGGCAAGATCGACGACGACCGGTGGCGGGCGCGCGCCGACCTCGCGCTGACCGTCGGCTCGTGGGTCCCCGCGGTGCTGTGGGGCGTCGCGTTCGCGAACATCGTGCGCGGCGTCGAGCTCGACGCCGACCACCAGTACGTCGGCGGGTTCGTCGCCCTGCTGAACCCGTTCGCGCTGCTCGGCGGGGCGGTCACGGCGCTGCTGTTCCTCACGCACGGCGCGGTGTTCCTCGCGCTCAAGTCGGCCGGTGACGTGCGGGAGCGCGCCGGTGCGCTGGCCGCGCATATCGCGCCGGTGACGCTCGCGGTCACCGCGGCCTGGGCCGTGTGGGCGCAGCTCGCGTACTCCGTCGCGTGGACGTGGGGCGCCGTCGGGCTGGCCGCGGCCGCGCTGCTCGTCCTCGTCCGGGCGACGCGGGACCGGCGCGAGGGCTGGGCGTTCGTCGCCTCGGCCGTCACGATCGTCGCGGCCGTCGTGCTGATCTTCGGGTCGCTGTTCCCCGACGTGATGCCGGCGTTCGACCCCGCGCACTCCCTCACCGTGACGAACGCGTCCTCGACCGACTACACGCTGACGGTCATGACGTGGGTCGCGGTGGCGCTCACGCCGCTCGTGCTGCTCTACCAGGGCTGGACGTACTGGGTGTTCCGGAAGCGGGTCTCGGCCGAGCAGATCCCGGCGAGCGTCGGCCTCACGTTCGCGCGCCGCGCACCCGCTGCGGCGGGCGTCGGGACCCGCCGCCCTGGCGACGGCGGCGCGGGCATCGCCGCCGGGAGCGATGCCGGCAGCGACGCGACCGACCGCCCGACCGCGTCGTGAGACGCTGCCCGGCGTGAAGCCGCTCGACCCCCGGCTGCTCCGGCACGCGCGCGCCGCGCGGAGCTACATCGCCCTGACGGTCGTGCTCGGGACCGTCGTCGCGGCGCTCGTCGTGGCGCAGGCCCTGCTCCTCGCGCACGCGCTCGCCGCGGCGGTGCACGACGGCGCGACGCTCGCCGAGATCGGGCCGCAGGTCGTGTGGATCGCCGCCGTGGTCGCGGTGCGCGCGCTGGTGGCCGGCGTCCAGGAGCGGTTCGCGCACCGGGCGGCGACCCGGGTGATCGGCGACCTGCGGGCGCAGCTCGTCGAGCGGTCCGCGCTGCTCGGTCCGCGCTGGACCGTCGAGGGCGACGGGTCCCGCGTCGTGACGCTCGCGACGCGCGGGATCGACGCGCTCGAGCCGTACTTCGTGCGGTACCTGCCGCAGCTCGTGCTCGCGGCCACGGTCACGCCCGCGACCCTCGTCGTGATCCTGGGGCTCGACTGGGTCTCGGCGGCGATCGTCGCGGGCACGATCCCGCTCGTCCCGCTCTTCATGGTGCTCGTCGGCCGCCTGACCCAGGGCCGCTCGGAGCGCGGGCTTCGCGTGATGCAGCGGCTCGGGTCGCAGGTGCTCGACCTCCTCGCCGGCCTCGCGACGCTGCGGGCGTTCGGGCGCGAGCTCGGGCCGGTCGCGCGCGTGCGCGAGCTCGGCGACGCGCACCGGCGCGCGACGATGGGCACGCTGCGGGTCGCGTTCCTGTCCGGCATGGTGCTCGAGCTGCTGACGACGCTCTCGGTCGCGCTCGTGGCCGTCGGGATCGGGCTCCGGCTCGTCTACGGCGAGCTCGACCTCGTCACGGGGCTCGCGGTGCTGGTGCTCGCGCCCGAGGTGTACCTGCCGCTGCGCCAGGTCGGCGCCCAGTTCCACGCCTCCACCGACGGCGTCGCGGCCGCCGAGCAGGTGTTCGCGGTGCTCGAGACGCCGCTGCCCGCACGCGGCACGCGGCCCGCGCCGGACCTGCGCACCGCGTCGCTGCGGCTGCGCGGCGTCGGGGTGCGGGCGCCCGGCCGCGACGTGCTGGCACCCGCGGGGCTCGACCTCGACGTGCGCCCCGGTCGGGTCGTCGCCCTGACCGGCCCGAGCGGGAGCGGCAAGACGACCGCCGTGGACGTGCTGCTCGGCCTCGTGCGGCCCGACCACGGCACGGTCGAGCTCGTCGCCCCGGACGGCACGGCGACCGCGCTCGCCGACGTGGACCCCACCACCTTCTGGGCGCAGCTCACCTGGCTCCCCCAGCGCCCGCTCCTCGAGCCCGGCACGCTCGCCGACGTCGTGACCGGCGGTGCGGACGTCACGCCCGGGCGCCGTGACGCCGCCGCCGCGCTGACCGGGCTCGACGCGGTCGTCGCCGCGGCGCCGCTCGGCTGGGCCACGCCGGTCGGGCGGGGCGGCGACGGCCTGAGCGTCGGGCAGCGCCAGCGCGCGGCCCTCACGCGCGCGCTGCTCGGCACGGCTCCGCTCGTCGTGCTCGACGAGCCGACCGCGCACCTCGACGCCGCGGGTGAGCAGGTCGTGCTCGACGCCGTCGCCGCCCTGCGCGAGGCCGGGCGCACCGTCGTCCTCGTCGCGCACCGGGCGTCGCTCGTCGCGGTCGCCGACGAGGTCGTCGCGGTCCGGCCCGCCGAGCTCCCCGCCGGGCTCTCCCCCGGCGCCGGCCCGTCCGCGGCGCGCCCGGAGGTCGTCGCGTGAGCGCCCCCACCCGTCCCTGGTCCGCCGGCGACCCCCTGCGCCGCGCGCTCGCGCTGCTCGACGTCGACCGCACCCGCGTCGCGCTCGCCGTGGCTCTCGGCGTGCTCAGCCTCGGCTCGGCGGTCGCGCTCGCCGCCGTCGCGGCGTGGCTCATCGCCCGCGCGTCCCAGATGCCGCCCGTGCTCGAGCTGTCCGTCGCGACCGTCGCCGTGCGCGCGTTCGGGATCGGGCGCGGCACGTTCCGCTACGTCGAGCGCCTGACCTCGCACGACGTCGCGCTGCGCGGCATGGCGACGCTGCGCACGACGCTCTACGAACGGGTCGCGACGGGGCGGGTCGGCGCCGCGCTCGCCCTGCGGCGCGGCGACCTGCTCGCCCGGGTCGGCGCGGACGTCGACACCGTGGGCGACGCGGTCGTGCGCGGCCTGCTGCCCGCCGCGGTCGCCGCCGTGCTCGGCGTCGGGACCGCGGTCGCGATGGCGCTGTTCCTGCCCGCCGCGGGCCTCGCGCTCGCGGTGTGCCTCGTGCTGGCGGGCGTCGTGTCGCCCGCGCTCGCCGCCCGCGCGGCCCGGACGAGCGAGGCGCGGGCCATCGAGGCACGCGCGGCGGTCGCGAGCGTGTCGCTCGGCGTGCTCGACGCACCCGGGCCCGTCACGGTCGCCGGCCTCCTCCCGCGCGAGCTCGACGCCCTGCGCTCCGCCGACGCGGCCCTCGCGCGCGCGGTCGACGCCGGGGCGCGGCCCGCCGCGCTGTCCGCGGCGCTCGGGCAGCTCGCGGTCGGCCTCGCCGTCCTCGCGGCGCTCGTGCTCGGCGTGCCGGCGCTCACCGCCGGCATGATCGCCCCGGTCGAGCTCGCGGTGCTCGTGCTGACCCCGCTTGCGGCGTTCGAGGCCACCGCCGTGCTGCCCGCCGCCGCCATCCAGGTGCAGCGCTCGCGCGCGGCCGCGGCGCGCGTGCTGGCGCTGCTCGACGAGGCGACGTCGGACGGGACGGCGCCGGACGGGACGGCGTCCGACGAGATGGGGCGCGACCGGCCGGTGCCCGTCGGCGCGGCGGTGCCCGGGGACGCACCCGACCCCCTGAGGCGGAGCACGCCGGCATCGGACGCCGAGCTCGCGCCGTCCTCCGCCTGCCCGCCCGAGCCGGCGGCCGTCGCCTCCGCGGCTGCTGCGGACGCGGGTCCGTCCGGAGCGACGCAGCAGCCCGCGTCGTCCGCCACGCTCGCCGCCCGCGACCTCGCGTGCGGCTGGCCCGGCCGCGAGCCCGTCGTGCGCGGCCTCGACCTCGACGTGCGCCCCGGCCGGTCGGTCGCGGTCGTCGGCCCGAGCGGGACGGGCAAGACGACGCTGCTGCTCACGCTCGCGGGCCTGCTCCCGGCGCGTGGCGGGAGCCTCACGCTCGGCGGGCTCCCGCCGGGCGCCCTGCCACGCCCCGAGGTGACCTCGCGCGTCGTGCTCACGACCGAGGACGCGCACCTGTTCGAGACGACGGTCCTCGAGAACCTCCGCGTCGCACGCGGCGACGTGACCGACGACGAGGCCCGCGCCGCGCTCGACCGCGCCGGGCTCACCGCCTGGCTCGCGGGCCTGCCGGACGGCCTCGCGACGCCGCTCGGCGCCGACGGGCGCAACGTCTCGGGCGGCGAGCGCCGGCGGCTCCTGCTCGCCCGGGCGCTGCTCTCGCGTGCGCCGCTCCTGCTCGTCGACGAGCCCGCCGAGCACCTCGACACCGCGACCGCGGACCGGCTCGTGCGCGACCTGCTGACCACCGGCACGGACCCGCTCGCCGCCGGCCCAGGCTCCCCCGCCGCCCCCGGCTCCCCCGCCCGCCCCGGCTCCCCCGCGGGCCCGCCCGCGCGCGGCGTCGTCGTCGTGACACACCGGCTGTCCGCGCTCGACGCCGCCGACGAGGTCCTCGTGCTGCGCGACGGCCGGGTCGCGGCCCGCGGTACGCACGCGCAGCTCCTCGCGAGCGACGCGGGCTACCGTGAGGCGCAGGCACGTGAGCAGCACGAGGACCGGGAGGACCCATGACCGACGCGGTGACGCGACCGACCCGCCCGAGCCGGCCGCCGGCCACCGGGCAGGACAGCGACGTCGTCACCGGCGACGGCCTGACCGACCTGCTCAACGCGGTGCTCTCGGTCGCGAGCGGGCTGGACCTGCGCGGGGTCATGGAGCGCTTCGTCAAGGTCAGCACGGAGCTCACGAACGCGCGGTACGGCGCGATCAACGTGCTCGACGCCCGTGGGGCGTCGACGACGTTCGTGCAGTCCGGGATGCCGACGTCGATCGCCGAGATGATGAGCAACCCGCCGCACTCGATCGGCGTGCTCGGCCGGATCCCGGCGCACGGCGTCCTGCTGCTCGAGGACCTCACGCAGCACCCCGCGTTCCGCGGCTTCCCGCCGAACCACCCGCCGATGGGCTCGTTCCTCGGGGCGGCCGTGCGCGTGCGCGAGCAGGTCTACGGCTACCTCTACCTGTCCGAGAAGGACGGCGGCTTCACGCGCGCGGACGCCGACGTCGTCGTCGCGCTCGCCGCCGCCGCGGGCATCGCGGTCGCGAACGCCCAGCTCTACGCCGACGCCGCGCGCCGCGAGCACTGGCTGCGCGCCGGGCAGGACATCACGACGATGCTGCTCTCGGGCGTCGACGAGGAGGAGGCGCTCGAGCACATCGCGGCGACCGCCCGCGAGGTCTCGGGGGCCGACACCGCGGCGCTCGCGCTCCCCGGCGTCGGCGGCGAGCTGGTCGTCGAGCTCGCGGACGGGCACGCGGCCGAGAGCCTCATCGGCGCGGTGATGCCGCGCGACGGGCGCTCGTGGTCCGTGATGGACGAGGGTCGCGGGCTGCTCGTCGAGTCGCTCTCGGCCTCCCGCGTCGTCCGGGTCGCGCCCATGCGTGCGTTCGGGCCGGCGCTGTTCGCACCCCTGCAGACGTCCGGGCGCGGGGTCGGCGTGCTCATCGTGCTCCGCCGCATCGGCAGCGCGCCGTTCGAGCCGAGCGACCTCGTCACCGCGGAGTCGTTCGCCGCGCAGGCCGCGCTCGCGTTCGTGCTCGCCGAGGCCCGGCACGCGCAGGACGTCGCGGCGCTGCTCGACGAGCGCGAGCGCATCGCCCGCGACCTGCACGACCTCGCGATCCAGCAGCTCTTCGCGACCGGCATGCAGCTCGAGACAGTCCGTCGCCGGGCCGCTCGCGGCGTCGACCCGAGCGAGCTCATGGGCATCGTCGAGGACGCGCTCGACAACGTCGACGGCTCGGTCCGCCAGATCCGGCAGATCGTCTACGCGCTGCGCGACCCCGACGCGGCGACCGGGCTCGTCGAGCGCCTGCGCCGGGAGGCGTCGCTCGCGCGCACCGGGCTGGGGTTCGCGCCGTCGTTCGTCGTCTCGCTCGACGGCACCGTGGTGCCCGACGGCGACTACATCGAGGCCGACCAGCTCGACGCCCGCATCGGCCCCGATCTCACGGACGACGTCGTAGCCGTGGTGCGGGAGGGGCTCGCGAACGCCGCCCGCCACGCGCAGGCGTCGTCGGTGTCGGTGCGCGTCTCGGTCCGGGGCTCGGGGCCCACGGGCCGGGTGCTCGTCGAGGTCCAGGACGACGGCGCGGGCCTCTCGGGCCGCAGCGACCGGCGGTCCGGCACGGGCAACCTCGCGGCGCGCGCCAGCCAGCACGGCGGCACGTTCAGCCTCGGCGCGACGCCCGACGGCCGCGGGGCGCTGCTGTCGTGGGAGGCGCCGCTCGGCTGAGCGGGGTCAGTGCCCCGTCTCGGCGCGCCACCCGCTGTGCTTGCGCGCGGCGACCCACGCCGCGACCTGGGTGCGCCGCTGGAGGCCCATCTTCGCGAGCAGCGACGTGATGTGGTTCTTGACGGTCTTCTCGGCGACCCCGAGGCGCTCGGCGATCTCCCGGTTCGACATGCCCTCGCCGATGAGGTCGAGCACCTTGAGCTCGCTCGGCGTGAGGTTCTCGGTCGGGTCCTCGTGCCCGGCGCGGCGGCGCGTCACGGTGCGCTCGTCGAGCAGCGTGCGGCCCGACGCGACGGCCTTGATGACCTCGGTGATCTCGGCGCCGCGCACGCTCTTGAGCAGGTACGCGGACGCCCCGGCCTCGAGCGCGGCGGCGAGCGCGTCGTCGTCGTCGAACGACGTCAGGACGACCGCCTTGACGTCGGGCTGCGTCGCGCGGACCTGCGTCATGAGGTCGATCCCGGTGCCGTCGGGCAGCTGGAGGTCGACGAGCAGGATCTGCGGGCGCACGAGCCCGGCGCGCCGCACGCCGTCGGCGACGGAGCCCGCCTCGGCGATCACGGTCATGCCCTCGGCCCGTTCGACGACCTCCGCGATGCCGCGCCGCACCACCTCGTGGTCGTCGACGATCATGACGCTGATCGGGCGGTCGTTCGCGGCGGGCGGTGTCATGGGGGGCACCGTGGCATCGTACCGAGCAGGAGCCGCCGGGCGGCCCACGACCCTCGACGCACACCGAAGGACCCCATGACGAAGGCGCTGATCCCGACCGGGCTCGACCTGGCCCCGACCCTCCCCGACGGCGTCGAGGCCGCCTGGTACGACCCGCGCGAGCCGGTCCCGGAGGAGCACGTGGACGCCGAGGTGCTCGTCGTCTGGGCGAGCCCCGCCCGCGTGCTCGAGGACGCCGCGCGCCGCCTGCACCGGTTGCGCTGGGTCCAGACGTTCGCCGCCGGTCCCGACGCCGTGCTGGGCGCGGGCTTCGCGGACGACGTCGTGGTCACCTCGGGTCGCGGGCTGCACGACGACCCGGTCGCGGAGCACACGCTGGCGCTGCTCCTCGCGGGGATCCGCGCGGTGCCCGACCTCGTGCGCGCGCAGGACGAGCACCGCTGGGCGCGCGAGCTGTCCGGCAACCATCCCGGGCGTCCCGCAGACGCGCTGCGCACGCTCTCGGGCGCGCACGTGCTCGTGTGGGGCTTCGGGTCCATCGCGACGCGGCTCGCCCCGCTCCTGACCGCGCTCGGCGCGCACGTGACCGGCGTCGCGACGACAGCCGGCGAGCGGGCCGGCTACCCCGTGCTCGCGGCGTCCGAGGTGGGCCGGGCGCTCCCGACCACCGACGTGCTGGTCGCGATCCTCCCGGCGACCGAGGCGACCCGGCACGCGATCGACGCGGACGTGCTCGCCCGGCTCCCCCGGCACGCGTGGGTCGTCAACGTCGGTCGCGGCTCGACGCTCGACGAGGCGGCGCTGCTCGACGCGCTGCGCGGCGACCGGCTCGGCGGTGCGGCGCTCGACGTGTTCGAGACCGAGCCGCTGCCCGCCGACTCGCCGCTGTGGGCCGACCGCCGCGTGATCGTCAGCCCGCACGCCGCGGGCGGCCGGCCCGTCGACCCGGGCGGGCTGCTGTCGGAGAACCTCGCGCTGTTCGTCGCCGGGCGTTCGCTGCGCAACACCGTGACGCGCTGAGCCGGAGGGACCCGGGCCTGGCCGAGGGGCGACGCACCGCGGACGGACGGACCGCGGGACGACGCACCGCGGTCGGCCGGGCCACGGGACGACGCACCGCGGTCGGCCGGGCCGGCGGCAGCCGCCGGGACCGCTCAGAACCGCGCGTTGCGGGGCCGCGGCTGGCAGACCGGGCAGGTGAACGACGAGCGGTTCATGAACTCGTCGCGCCGCACGAGCGTCCCGCACCGCGGGCACGGCTTGCCGACCTGCCCGTACACCGCGAGGGACCGGTCGAAGTACCCGGACTGCCCGTTGACGTTGACGTAGAGCGCGTCGAAGCTCGTGCCGCCCTGCGCGAGCGCGGCGCGCATGACCTCCGCGGCGCCGTCGAGCGCACGCTCGACCTCCGGTCGCCGGAGCGTCTCGGTCGGGCGGGCGTAGTGCAGGCGTGCGCGCCACAGGCCCTCGTCGGCGTAGATGTTCCCGATCCCGGACACCAGCGTCTGGTCGAGCAGCGCGCGCTTGAGCCCGGTACGCCTGGCCCGGAGCCGGCGCACGAGGTCGTCCCGGTCGAGCGCGGGGTCGAGGAGGTCGCGCGCGATGTGCACCGCGGGCTCGGGGAGCAGCGGCAGGTCGGACCCCAGGCCGCCCGGGGCCCCGTCGGGGGTCGGTACGAGGTCGGTGACCGACAGGTGCCCGAACGTCCGCTGGTCGACGAAGTCGACCGCGCCGCCGTCGGACAGGTGCACGCGAACGCGCAGGTGCGGGTGGGCGGCACCCTGCTCGAGCTCCGCCGCCGAGCGCACGAGCAGCTGCCCGCTCATGCCGAGGTGCGCGAGCAGCGCCGCGTCGGGCTCCTCGGCGCCGGGTGCGTCGAGCACGACCCAGAGGAACTTGCCGCGCCGGACCGCCGCCTCGAACCGGCGCCCGGCGAGGCGGCCCGCGAGGTCGAGCGGCCCGCCGACGTGGCGGCGGACGCTGTAGTCGCGGTGCACCTCGACCGTCGCGACCGTGCGGCCGAGCACGTGACGGGCCAGGCCGTCACGGACGGTCTCGACCTCGGGCAGCTCGGGCACGGCTCAGGGAGCGGGTGCGGGCGCCGCGACGGGGGTGTCGACCCCGCCGGTCAGGCCCTCGACCGACCCGTCGTCCCCGTCCGCGCCGCGCACCGCGCCGCCGGCCAGAGCCACGTCGTCGAGGTCCGCCTCGGCCGGTGTCGGCGCTGCGGCCTGCGACAGCTCCTCGAGCGCCCGGTACGCGGCGGCCGCGGCGTGCTGCTCGGCGAGCTTCTTCGCCGGCCCGGTGCCGCTGCCGCGGACCTCTCCGCCGACGACCGCGTGCGCGGTGAACGTGCGCGCGTGGTCGGGGCCGTCGCCCTGCACGTCGTACGAGGGCGCACCCAGGCCGAGCGCGGCCGAGAGCTCCTGCAGGCTGGTCTTCCAGTCGAGCCCCGCGCCCAGGTCGGCGGCCGCCTCGAGCGTGGGGCCGACGAGCCGGAGCACGACACCGCGTGCGGTCTCGAGCCCGTGCGCCAGGTAGACCGCACCGAACAGCGCCTCGAGCGTGTCGGAGAGGATCGAGTCCTTGTCGTGGCCCCCGGTCGCGAGCTCGCCCTTGCCGAGCAGCACGTACGCGCCCAGGTCGAGCTCGCGCGCGACCGACGCGAGCGCCCGCTGCGAGACGGTCGCGGCGCGCATCTTGGCGAGCTCGCCCTCGGACTGCGACGGGTGCCCGCGGTAGAGCTCCTCGGTCACGACGAGCCCGAGCACGGTGTCGCCGAGGAACTCGAGGCGCTCGTTCGTCGGGATCCCGCCGGCCTCGTGCGCGAACGACCGGTGCGTCAGGGACAGCACGAGAAGCTCGGGGTCCAGGAGGACCCCGAGCTTCTCGACGAGCTGGGCGGCTGCGAGGCTCATGCGGGCGTCAGTGACGTGTGCACGCGGATCACGGCCGGCGACGTCGGCGTCAGCCGACCTCGTGCTCGCTACGGATCGCCTCGACGTAGCGGCGGTTGTTGTACGTGCCGCACGAGGGGCACGCCGTGTGCGGGCGCGTCTGCGCCTTGCACTGCGGGCAGGTGGCGAGCGCGGTGGCAGTGGTCTTCCACTGCGACCGACGCGCACGGGTGTTGCTGCGCGACATCTTGCGCTTCGGAACAGCCACGGCTAGCTCTCTTTCGTGTCGTCTTGCGTGCTCGTCAGGCCACCGAGCGCGGCCCACCGAGGGTCAAGGATCTCATGCGTGTGGTCCGGGTCGTCCGCCAGGCGCGCTCCGCACTCGGAGCACAGTCCTGGGCAGTCGGGCCCGCACAGCGGTTGGAACGGCAGCACAGGGACCACCGTGTCGCGCAGCGCGGGCTCGAGGTCGACCAGGTCGCCCTCGAGCTCACGCACGTCCTCGTCGTCGTCGCCGTCCTCGAGCGCGACGGCGGCGCGGTCCGGGTAGACGTACAGCTCCTGCAGGGTGACGTCGACGTCCTCGACGACCTCCTCCAGGCAGCGCACGCACTCCCCGACCGCCTGGCCACGGACGGATCCGGAGACCAGGACCCCCTCCATGACCGCCTCGAGCCGAAGATCCAGCTCGAGGTCGCTCCCGGCGGGGATGCCGATCACGTCGGTACCGAGGTCCTCGGGTGCCGGGACGGTCCGCTGCACGGTCCGCATCGATCCCGGACGTCGGCCGAGCTCGTGTGTGTCGAGCACGAACGGCGAGCGGGGATCGAGGTGTGTCGCGCGCTGCACGGTCCAGGTTCCCGTCATGAGGTGTCTCGGTCACGCCTGACCGGCAGGACCAACGGACAACAGTACGGTACGGGCGGCGCTCGCCCAAACCGTCGGCGCGTCAGCCGGCTCAGTCGTCCTCGGTGCCCGAGAGCCGCCCCGCGAGCTTCGCCCGGCCCGCCTGGACCTGGCTCAGCACCCGCCCGAGGTCGATCTCGAAGTCGGCGAGGCGACGGTCGCAGTAGTCGTCCGCGTCGCGGCTGAGCATCTCGGCGGTCTGCTCGGCCTCGCGCACGATCTCGGCGGCCCGCTGGCGTGCCTGCGCGACGACCTCCTCGGCGTCGACGAGCTGCGCGGCACGCTCCCGAGCCCGGGCCAGCAGCGCGTCGGCGTCCGCCTGGGCCTCGACCCGCGCCTGGTCCGCGTCGGCGAGCACCTCGTCGGCGCGCGTGAGCTGCGAGGGCAGCACGTCGCGCGCCTGCTCGACGAGGTCGAGCAGCTCCGCCCGGTTGACGAGGACCGACGACGACATCGGCATCGCGCGCGCACTCGAGACCGCCGACGCGAGCGCGTCGAGGATGCCCGTGAGCCCCTCGGGCTGCGTCCGGTCCTGCTCGTGCGCGTCGGGGTTGTCGTACATGCTCATCCGGTGCTCCCTCCCGGCGCCGGGCGCACGCCCAGCGCCTCCCGTACCGCGTGCGCCACGGCCGGGGGCACGAGGTCCTCGACCGCACCACCGAACCGGGCGACGTCCTTCACGAGCGACGACGCGATGTGCGCGAGCGCCGGGTCGCCGACGACGAACACGGTCTCGACCCCGGACAGGTGCCGGTTCATCAGCGCCATCGGCAGCTCGGCGTCGAAGTCCGCCCCGCCGCGCAGCCCCTTGACCACCGCGACCGCGCCCTGCGCACGCACGAAGTCGGCGAGCAGGCCGACGACCGGCTCGACGCGCACGCCCGGCAGGTCCGCGACCGCCGCGCGGGCGAGCCGCACGCGGTCCTCGACGCCCAGGAGCGCCGACTTCGAGGAGTTGCTCGCGACGCCCACGACGACCTCGTCGAACATCGAGCGCGCACGGCGGACGACGTCGAGGTGGCCCAGGGTGATCGGGTCGAACGACCCGGGACAGACGGCTGTGGTCACGCGGCCAACCTACGCGAGGGCCCTCCCGGACGCGCGGAACCGCTGCTCACCCGGGTGAGCCGGGGCGTGGCTCTCACCTCGCGCAGCCCGGCGCAGCCCGGCGCGCTCCCGGTCACGCTCGGTGGGCCGCCGCGTCCTCCCCGTCGGCGTCGCCGTCGTGGTCACCCTCGGGCCCGCGGTCCGCGCCGCTGTCCGAGCCGGCGTGCGCCGGCTCCGCGAACCACACGCGCGTGTCGCCGTACGCGCGGACGTCGAACCGCTCGACGCCCGGCGGCCAGGTCGGCTCGGTGCTGCGGGCGGCGCGCTCGACGACGAGCACCGCGTCCGGGTCGAGCGCGCCCGCCACGCCGAGGAGGACCTCCGCGAGGTCGTCGTCCGACACCTCGTAGGGCGGGTCGACGAGCACGAGGTCCCACGGCGCGACGGCGGGGCGCCCGACGAAGCGCTCGGCCCGCTCGGCGACGACCGCGACGCGGTCGGTGAGCCCGAGCGCCCGGACGTTGCGCCGGCAGACGTCCGCCGCGACGCGCGCGTGCTCGACGAGCGTCGCGTGCGCGGCTCCCCGGCTGACGGCTTCGATGCCCAGCGCACCCGATCCCGCGTAGAGGTCGAGCACGCGCGCGCCGTCGAGCACGCCCAGGTGCCCGAGCCGGGAGAAGAGCGCCTCACGCACGCGCTCGCTCGTCGGGCGCGTGCCCTTGGGCGGCACGTCGAGGGTGCGGCCGCCGACCGTCCCCGCCACGACGCGCGTCACCGGGCACCCCCGGGGGCCGCCGCCGGGCTCTCGCCCGACAGGCCCAGGCGCTCGGCGAGCGTCGTGGTGGTCGTGGCGACGGCCACGACGACGAGGCTCAGGACCGTCTGGACCACGACCACCTCCGGGTGCACGCGCCCGAGGAAGACGCTGACCAGCACCGGGACGAGGCCCAGCACGAGGACGTCGGGCCCGCGCGCGAGCACCGAGGTGACGCCCGTCGGGATCGCGCCCATCGGGGTCGCGATGAGCGGGGCCGACCAGTCGGGCGCGGGCCGGTACGCCGCGCGGACCGCTGCACCCGCCCACACGGGCACCGCGGCGACGCCGAGCGCGAGCCAGCCGGGCACGTCCTGGTGCCACAGCCCGACGACGCCGAACGCGACGAGCGACCACGCGGCCATCGCGCCCGCGGGCACGACCATGCGCAGCAGCCGCACGTCGCGGGCCCCGAGCGGCAGCAGCCGGTCGAGCACGGGAGCCATCTCGGCGCGACGGGCGCCCTCCGCCGCCGTGGTGGTCGCGACGAAGCCGCCGACGACGAGCGCGATCGCGAAGCCGACGGGACCGGCGAGCTCGGGGGCCGTGCCGACGAGCGCCGGGACCAGCGCGGTCGCGAGCAGCAGGACGAGCCGGCGCGGCGAGCGGAGCACGACGAGCGCGTCCGCGACGACGAGCGCCGAGGACGGTCCGCGCACGAGCCGGAGGCGGGACGCGCGCCGGCGCCGGGGCAGCGACGCGTCGGTGAGCACCCGGCCGAGCTCGCGCGTGTCGAGCGAGACGACCGCGCCGACAGCCTGGCTCGCGACCGCGCCGCCCGCGCGCAGCGAGCGCGACGGGATCCGCTCGAGCCCGCGGTCGACCGCGACGACGAGCGCGCCCGCCACGACGACGAGCCCGACGAGCCCGAGGGGCGAGACCGCGGGCAGCCCGTCGGGACGCCACCCGGCGACGCCGCTCGCCACCGCGAGGACCACCGCCCCGGCGAGCACGAGGTCGCCGGCGACCGAGGTGGCGCGGCGCGAGACGTCGAGGGTCTGCCCGAGCGAGGCACCGAGCACCAGGACGGCCGCTCCGAGCGCCGCGGCGAGCACGGTCGACAGGACCCGTCCGCCCGGCGCCGCGAGCACGCCCGCGTCGAGCACGCCCACCACGACGCCGCTCACGAGCGCGGCGCCGGCGGGCACGCGCGCCACGGCGGGCCGCAGCAGCCCGCGCCGCTCGACCGGGAGCGGCAGCCACCACGTCGCCTCGGGACCGCCCGCGCTCACCGGCCCGAGCCGCCCGGCGAGCGACAGCACGACGCCGGCCAGACCGACGACGACCGCGACGACGAGCGCGGACAGGCTCAGCCCCGGCAGCGACCAGACCGTCGGGGCGCCCGCGCCCGCGTCCGCGTCGGGCAGGGCCTCGCGCAGCGTCCCCGTGACGCCCAGGGCGATCCCGATGCCGATCGCGGCCATGATCGCCGCGTAGTAGACGTCGCCGAGCAGCTCCCCGATCCCGGCGCCCGCGCGCTGGTTCGTGGTCGCGGACGTGAACCGGCGGATCGAGCGACCCCGGGGCAGCTCGCCGACCTCGAACCGGCCGACGTCGGTCGCGCCGCTCACCGGGGTGCCTGCGCGATGACGTCCGCGGCCTCGTCGGCGCTCAGCAGCGGCGACTCGTCGTCGCCCACGAGCACCGCGGCGTCCGCCACGGCACGCAGCAGACCGGGGTCGTGCGTCGCGAGCAGCACCGCGCCGCCGGCGGCACGCTCGTCGCGCAGGCGCTGCGCGAGCGCGTCCTGCATGCGGCGGTCGAGGCGCTGCTCCGGCTCGTCGAGCACGAGCAGGGTGCGCGGGCGGACGAAGCCTGCGGCGAGCAGGAGGCGCCGGCGCTGGCCGGACGAGAGAGCCGCGGGCAGCGACGCGGCGTGCGCCGCGAGCCCGAACTCCTCGAGGATCCCGTCGACGACCTCCTGCGCGCCCCGCACGCCGTGGCCGCGCGCCGTGAGGTAGAGGTGCTCCGCGACGGTCAGCGCAGGGAAGTACGCGTCGTCGTCCAGCACGCTCGACACCCGGGTGCGGTACGCGACCTGGCGCTCGTCGACCTCCGCGCCGAAGACCTCGAGCGTGCCGCCCGCGGGGTCGAGCAGCCCGAGGACGGCGCGCAGGATCGTCGACTTGCCCGAGCCGTTGGGGCCGACGAGCCCGAGCACCGAGCCCGGCTCGAGCGTGAACGTCACGGGCGCGCACACCGGCTCGCCGCCGTAGCCGACGAGCAGGTCCTGGGCACGGATCACGGGCGGGGTCGACACGGCGACAGACTACGCAGTGCGTCCCGGTGGACCCCGACCGCCCGGGACCACGCGGCCGGCGATCCCGGGGCACGCTCGAGCTCGTCGCGCGCCCGACGGCTCACGCCCGGTCGAGGAACTCCTCGCGCTCGCCCGCGAGCTGCCGGTCGATCGCGGCCCGCAGCGCCGGGTGGCTCTCGAGCTCGGGGTCGGCCTCGACGACCTCGCGCGCGTCGGTCCGCGCCAGCTCGATGACCTCGCCGTCCCGCGCGACCCGCAGCAGCCGCAGCGAGCTCGCCGCACCGGACTGCGCCGCGCCGAGCACGTCGCCCTCGCGCCGCAGCTCGAGGTCGACCGCGGCGAGCGCGAAGCCGTCGCCGGTCGACGCGAGCGTCGCGAGCCGGGTCGCCGCCGGGGTGCCCTCGGGCGCGTCGGCGACGAGCAGGCACAGCCCGGGGGCGCTCCCGCGGCCGACGCGCCCGCGCAGCTGGTGCAGCTGGGACAGGCCGAACCGGTCGGCGTCGAGCACGACCATCACGGTCGCCTCGGGCACGTCGACCCCGACCTCGATCACCGTCGTCGAGACGAGCACCGGCACGCGTCCGGACGCGAAGTCCGCGAGCGCCCGCTCCTTGTCGTCGGGCGGCATGCGCCCGTGCAGCTCGGCGACGCCGACGCCCGCGAGCGCCGGGAGCGCGCGCAGCTCCTCGGCGACCTGGAGCACCGCCTGCAGCGGCCGTCGGGCGGGGGCCTCCGCGGGCCCGTCGAGGTCGAGCTCGTCCGCGGCGAGCAGGTCGGCGCCGTCGCCCTCGTCGCGCCGCGCGCCCTTGCCCTCGTCGGGGTCGATGCGCGGGCACACGACGTACGCCCGGCCCCCGCGCTCGACCTCCTCGCGCACGCGGCGCCACGTCCGCTCGACCCACGCGAGGTTCTCCGCGGGGACGACGTGCGTCGTGATCCCGCTGCGCCCGGCGGGGACCTCGGTCAGCACGGACGTCTCGAGGTCGCCGAAGACCGTCATCGCGACCGTGCGCGGGATCGGCGTCGCGGTCATCACGAGCAGGTGCGGGGTCTGCGCGGCCTTGGCCCGGAGCGTGTCGCGCTGCTCGACGCCGAAGCGGTGCTGCTCGTCGACCACGACGAGCCCGAGGTCCGCGAACTGCACGGTCTCCGAGAGCAGCGCGTGCGTGCCGACGACGATGCCGGCCCGGCCGCTCGCGGCGTCGAGCAGGTTCTCGCGCCGCGCCGTCGCGCCCTGCGACCCCGTGAGCAGCGCGACGCGGGTGCTCTGCTCCGCGCCGCCGAGGAACCCGCCCTCCCCGAGCGGGCCCAGCAGCGCCCGCAGCGTCCGCGCGTGCTGCGCGGCGAGCACCTCGGTCGGGGCCAGCAGCGCCGCCTGCCCTCCCGCGTCGACGACCTGGAGCATCGCCCGCAGCGCGACGACGGTCTTGCCCGAGCCGACCTCGCCCTGTAGGAGCCGCTGCATCGGGTGCGCGGCGGCGAGCTCGCGCTCGAGCTCCTCCCCGACCGCGCGCTGACCCGCGGTCAGCGTGAACGGCAGCTGCGCGTCGAACAGGTCGAGCAGGCCGCCGTCGACCCGCGGCCGTGCCGTCGCGACCGCGCCGACCGCGCGGGACCGGCGCCGCGCGAGCTCGGCCTGCAGCACGAATGCCTCCTCGTACCGGAGCCGGTCGCGCCCGCGCTTCCAGTGCTCGTCGGCGTAGGGCTCGTGCACGTCGAGGAGCGCCTGCCGCAGGCCGACGAGCCCGTGCCGGGCCCGCACGTCGTCGGGCAGGGGGTCGGGCAGGTCGTCCTCGGTCAGCGGGTCGAGGACCGTCCGCACGCAGCGCTGGATCCGCCACGTGGGTGCGGCGGCCGACGCCGGGTAGATGGGGATCGGGCGCGACGCCTCGAGGAACGCGCTCGCCTCGTCGTCCGCGTCGACGCCGATGAGCTGGTAGTCGGGGTGCGTGAGCTGGCGCTGCCCGCGGTAGTCCGAGACGACGCCGGTGAACAGCCCGGTGCGGCCGGCGACGAGGCGCGTCTCGTGCAGCCGCAGCGCGCCGCGCCGTTTCGCGAAGAACGTGAGGTGGAGCTGGTGGCTGCCGTCGGTCACGACCGCCTGCAGCATCGCCCCGCCGCGCGAGCGCATCTCACGGATCGTCGCCTGCCGCACCTCCGCCATGACGGTCACGTGCTCGCCCACGACGAGGTGCGCGAGGTCGGTGAACGCCCCCGGCTCGGAGTACCGGCGCGGGTAGTGCCGCAGCAGGTCCCCGCTCGTGCGCAGTCCGAGCTTCGCGAGGGGCGCGGCGCTGCGCTCGCCCAGCACGCGGGCCAGCGGCTCGTCGAGCCGGGGCACGGGACGCACGACGGCGTCGTCCGGCACGCTCATCGCCGACCCCCTCCGCGCGTCGCCGCCGTCGCGTCCGGCACCGGCAGCCCCGAGCGCACCTCGGCCGCCGCGCCGACCCCCGCCCGTGCCCGCACGCTCACTCGACCCCCATCCAGTACGACGGCACCCCGTCCGCAGGTCCGGCCCCGAGCACCGTGAGCTGCGGGTGCCGCTCGGCGACGTGCTCCTCGAGCTCGGCGCGCGCCGCGGCCGTCACGTCGCAGCCGGTCAGCAGCGTGAGCGTCTCGGCGCCCGACGGCCCGGTGTGGCCTGCGAGCAGCGCGTCGACCGCCTCGAGCGCCGACGCCGGCGCCGGGTCCGTCACCTCGGCGGTCCGCAGCCCGCGCAGGCTCCGCAGGCACGACTCCACGCGCGCGGCGGCACCGGCGTCCGGGTCGGAGCCCGCGAGCGCGATGGCGCCGACCGTGACGCGCAGCTCGTCGAGCGCGGGCAGCACGTCCACGGTGAGGCCAGCCGGCGCGAGCGCCTCGGCGCACCGGCGCGCGAGCCCCGCCGTCGCCTCGTCGCCCGGGAGGACGACGACGTGCGAGGTCCCGGTGTCGGTGACCGCCCGCACGAGGTGGCGCTCGGTCACTCCCGCGCCGTCGCAGCGCACGAGCGTCACGGCGCCGAGCGACGCGAGCGGACCGGCGAGGTCGACCGAGCCCGTGCACGCGACGACGCCCAGCCCCGTGGGCAGCCCGGTCGCGGCCCGGTCCACGAGCAGGCGCACGACGACCTGGTCGCGCGCACCCAGCGCGGCCTCGACGACGGCGCGCCCCGGGTCGTCGGTGTGCACGTGGACGTGCCACAGGCCGTCCCCGCCGACGACCGCGACCGAGTCGCCGAGCGCCTGCATCCGCGCGCTCAGCTCGGGGGCGAGGTCGGGCGCCGGAGCGGGGCCGTCCGCCGGGGCCGACGAGCGCACCAGCAGCATGACCTCGTACGCCCCGCCACCCTCGCCCGGGCCGTGCGTGGCCGCCTCGCCGTCCGGGCCGGCGGTGGCGTCGCGCCCGTGCGGGTGGGCACCCGCCGCCGGCAGCCAGTCGAGGTCGGCGATCCCGTCGCCCTCGCCCGCGACGACCCGGCCGAGCGCGTCGAGCAGCACGAGCAGCGCGCACGCCCCCGCGTCGACCACGTGCGCGGCCCGCAGGACGGGGTGCTCGGCGCTGATCCGGCCGAGCGCCTCGTGCCCGTCTGCGAGCGCGGCCGCCAGGACGTCGCCCAGGCCCATCCCCCGGTCCGCGGCCGACGTCGCCGACCGGGCGACGACCTCCGCGAGCGTCAGGACCGTGCCCTCCTGCGGCTCGGCGACCGCCGACCGTGCCGCGTGCGCCGCCGAGGTCAGCGCCCGCGCCAGGTCGACCGGCCCGGCCGTCGCCGGCAGGGTGCGCGCGAGGCCTGCGAGGTACTGGCTCACGATGACGCCCGAGTTGCCGCGCGCCGCCAGCAGCGCCCCGTGGGCGAAGCGCCGCGCGACCACGTCGGCACCGGGCTCGACGCCCGCACCCGTCCGGTCCGGCCCACCGGGGGCCTCGCCGTCCGGCACGTCACCCGAGGGCGCAGCCCCGTCGTCCCCGGACGCGGCGCCCTCGCCCCCGCGTGGCGGAGCGCCCGGACCCGCGGACCCCGGCTCCTCCCGCGTGAGCGCCTCGGTGCCCCCCGCGACCGTGAGGTACACGTTGGTCCCGGTGTCGGAGTCCGCGACGGGGAACACGTTGACCGCGTCGACCCGTGCGCGCGCGGCGGCGAGCGCCGTGGTCGCGGCGGCCGCCCACGCGCGCAGCGCCGTCCCGTCGAGCCGCTCCAACCGCCCGTGCCCCGTTCTCCTCGACCTGCCCCCGCGCACCCGCTCGCGTGCGTGTCCTGCTCGTCTCCGCGCGTCCCGCTCCGACGTCGCGCGCGGGCCACCGGCCGTCGCCGCGCGACGCGTGCCCACACGATGCCCCATCCCGCCGACATTTGGGTCGTGGCTCGGGCATGGGCTAGTCTTTCCAGGTTGCCCGGCAGGTCCGCCGCCGGGCGCAGGTGGTGCAGGTCCGTCCCGCACGGTCCCACGTCGTCCTCACGGACGGTGCGGAGCGCACCATCCGACCCAGACTTCGCCGCGAGAGCGGCGTGCTCGACCGAACCAGGAGAAGACCGTGGCTGCCACCTGCGACGTCTGCGCCAAGCGCCCGAGCTTCGGGCACAGCGTCTCGCACTCCCACGTGCGCACCAAGCGCCGTTGGAACCCGAACATCCAGCGTGTCCGCGCCGTCGTGGCGGGTGCCCCCAAGCGCCTCAACGTCTGCACGTCGTGCCTCAAGGCCGGCAAGGTGCAGCGCGCGGTCTGACCGCAGCTCCCCGGATGCCTGACGGCCGCTCGGCCGTCACCGAAGGCCCACGAGGTCGTCATCTCGTGGGCCTTCGTGCTGCCCGCACGGTGTGGCATCGTGAGCCCATGGTGCAGCAGATCGAGGAAGTCACCGTCCGGGTCGCCGACGCGTCGGACGCCCAGGCCATCGCGCGCGTGCACGTGCGGTCCTGGCAGGAGGCGTACGTCGGGATCCTGCCGGCGGACTACCTCGAGTCGCTCGACCTCGAGGCGCGGGCCCGCCGCTGGGAGCAGGACCTGCGCGAGGGCCCGCAGCAGCACGTGCGCACGTGGCTCGCGCAGGCCGGCTCCGAGGTCGTGGGCTTCCTGACGCTGGGCCCGAGCCGCGACGAGGACGCCGGGCGCCTCGACCTCGAGATCTATGCCGTCTACCTCGACCCGCAGCGCTGGGGCCAGGGCGTCGCACGCGACCTCATGCGCACGGTCGTCGGCGAGGTCGACCGGCGCGCCGCGATCTCGCTGTGGGTCGCAGCCGCGAACGAGCGCGCCCGGCACTTCTACCGCCGCAACGGCTTCCAGGCCGACGGCACGGAGCGCTACGAGACGGTCGGCGGCATCGAGCTCCTCCAGGTGCGCTACCGCCGCCCCGGCGCGCACTGAGGCCTCCGGCGCGGGACACCGGGCTCATCGCGCGAGGCGGTCGCACCCGGCCGCACCGCGCGGCGTGGTCCCACCTGGGCTCACCGCGCGACGCAGTCGCACCCGCGGCTCACGTCGCGAAGTGGTCCCACCCGGTCGTCCGCGCGTCCGGCTCCCGCCCCTCGACGAGCACGCCGGCAGCCCCCGACCCGACCGGGAGCACGCGGCCGACCGCACGGAACGGCGCCGGCAGCACCGTTCCCGGCGGGAACGTCGCGAGCAGCCCGTGGTCCTCGCCGCCTGTGAGCACCCACTCGCGCGGGTCGGCGCCGAGCAGTCCGGCGGCGTCCGCCAGGCGCTCCAGGTCACCCGCGAACGCGGAGCTCGGCTCGTCGAGGTCCAGCACGACGCCGCTCGCCCGGGCGATCCGGCCGGCGTCGCGCAGCAGACCGTCGGACACGTCGAGCATCGCGGTCGCGCCGGCGTCCGCCGCGACCGGGCCCGCGAGGAGCGGCGGGTCGGGTCGCAGGTAGGCCTCGACGAGCCCCGGGTCGGCGTCGCCGCGGCCCGCGAGCAGGAGGGCCAGCCCGGCGGCCGAGCGCCCCTGCACCCCCGCGTGCGCGACGACGTCCCCGGGGCGCGCGCCCGAGCGCAGGACCGGCGCGCGTCCACCCAGGTCGCCGTGCACCGTCACCGCGACCACGACCGCGGGACCGCCCGAGAGGTCTCCCCCGACGACGCCCACGTCGAGCGGCGCGCAGGCCGCCCCCAGCCCGCGCGCGAGCCCGGACACCCACGACGCCGCGAGGTCCCCGGGCGCGACGAGCGCGACGACGAGCGCGGTCGGCACGGCACCCATCGCGGCGACGTCCGCGAGGTTCTGCGCGGCCGCCCGGCGCCCGACGTCCTCACCGCCGGACCAGTCCCGGCGGAAGTGCCGACCTTCGACGAGCACGTCGGTCGAGACGACGACCCGGCCGTCCGGCGCCCGCACGACCGCGGCGTCGTCGCCCGGCGGCACGAGCGTCCGTGAGCCGCGCGGCAGGTGCGGGAAGATCCGGGCGAGCAGCTCGTCCTCGGACAGGTCGGCCACGGTCGGCTCGTCGGGGGCGCTCACGACGGGCCACGCTATCCCGGTCGACGCGGTGCGGGGTGTGCGCGACGGGGGTCCGCGGCGGGGACGCAGGCCGGTCGGCGGCAGGTCGGCGCCCGGTCGGCGGCCCTGGGTCGGCGGGTTAGCGTGAGGGCGTGCACCGCAGACCCCCGCCTCCCACCCCTCGCGCTCCCCGTCACCGGTGCGCGCGGCGTGCGTCCGGGATCGGGGGCGTCGCGGTGCTCGTGGCGGTCGCCGGCTGTGCGCCCACGGTCTCGGTCGCCGAGGCCCCCTACGGCCACGTCCCGGAGTGCGCGCGCGTCGTGCTCGCGCTGCCGCCCGAGCTCGGTGGGCTCCCGCAGCTCGCGACGTCGAGCCAGGCCAGCACCGCGTGGGGCACCGCGACGTCGCCGATCGTGCTGCGCTGCGGTGTCGAGCCCCCCGGGCCGACGACCGACCGGTGCGTGACGGTCGAGACGCCGGGCGGCCCGAGCGTCGACTGGCTCGCGGTGCCGGCCGACGACGAGGTGGACCCGGGCGCGGCCACGGACGCCCCCGAGGGTGCGGAGGCGCCGGACGCACCGTCCGACGGCGTGACCGGCGGCGGCACGGTCGGCGCGACGGACTGGACCTTCACGACGTACGGGCGCGAGCCGGCGATCGAGGTCGTCGTGCCCGCGGAGGTCGTCTCGGAGCGCTCGACGTCGTTCCTCGACCAGCTCGGCCCGGCCGTCGACCTGCTCGCGCCCGAGCGCACCTGCCTGGGGCTCACGAGCTGACCTCGGGCGGACCGACGCGTGCGTCGACCGAGGCGGCGGCGGACCGCCACCGGGACGGGAGGCGGCCGCCGGGTACGGTGTGCGCCGTGCAGACGAGCGTCATCGCCCCGGACGACCCCCGCGCCCCCGACGTGCGCCAGCTGCTCGAGCGGCACCTCGCGCTCATGAACGCGCAGAGCCCGCCCGAGGACGTGCACGCGCTCGACGTCGACGGGCTCGTCGACCCGTCCGTCACGTTCGTGAGCCTGCGCTCGGAGGGTGTCCTGCTCGGCGTCGCGGCGCTCAAGCAGCTCGACGCGACGCACGCCGAGGTCAAGTCGATGCACACAGCCGAGGAGGCGCGCGGTCGCGGCGTCGGGCGTGCGCTGCTCGACCACCTGCTCGGCCTCGCGCGCGAGCGGGGGCTCGAGCGGGTGAGCCTCGAGACGGGGTCGCAGCCCGGCTTCGCCCCGGCCCGGGCGCTGTACGCGCGCGCCGGCTTCGCGGAGTGCGGGCCGTTCGCCGCCTACCTGCCGAGCCCGCACAGCACCTTCATGACGCGCGTCGTCGACCCTCGGCTCGCACCGGCCGAGGACCTCGTCCCGACTCCGCCGGCACCGGTCGCCGAGCGCGCCTGACCGCCCTCAGCGCAGCCCGGTCGGCCGCTCGAGCGCGAGGCGCAGCAGCTCGTCGATGAGGTCGGGGTACGTGAGCCCCGTCGCCTCCCACATGCGCGGGTACATCGAGAACGGCGTGAAGCCCGGCATCGTGTTGATCTCGTTGACGACGACCTCGCCGTCCGGGGTGACGAAGACGTCGACGCGCGCGAGACCCTCGCAGCTCACGGCCTCGAACGTGCGGACCGCGACGTCCTGCACCTGCGCGACGAGGTCGCCCGGCAGGTCGGCGGGGCACGTGAGCTCGACCGCGCTCTCGTCGAGGTACTTGGCCTCGAAGTCGTAGAACCCGTTCTTGGCGTCGCTCACGACGATCTCGCCCGGCAGCGACGCCCGGGCACGCGCGCCGTGGCGCCCGCCGAGCACCGCGCACTCGATCTCGCGCCCGGAGATGCCGGTCTCGACGAGCACCTTGGGGTCGTGGCGCTCGGCCTCCGCGACGGCGGCGGGCAGGTCCGCGAGGTCGTCGACCCGGGAGATCCCGAGGCTCGACCCGGCCCGCGCGGGCTTGACGTAGACCGGCAGCCCGAGGCCCCGCACCTGCTGCGTCCAGCCCTCGGGGTCGCGCCCGAAGTCACCGGGCCGGAGCACCACGAACGGTGCGACGGGCAGCCCCTGGCCCGCGAGCACGAGCTTCATCACGTGCTTGTCCATGCCGACGGCGGACGCGAGCACGCCCGCGCCGACGTAGCGCACGTCCGCGAGCTCGAGCATGCCCTGCAGCGTGCCGTCCTCACCGAACGGGCCGTGCAGCAGGGGGAAGACGACGTCGACCTGCCCGATGTCCCGCGGCAGCAGCCCGGCCTCGAGCACCCGGACCGCGTCCTCGTCGGCGGCCTGCGGCAGCAGCACCCGCCGGGGACCGTCGACGACCTCGGGGAGCCGCCCGTCGACGATCGACCAGAGGTCCGGGTCGTCCTCGACGAGGACCCAGCGCCCCCCGGGCGTGATGCCGACCGGGAGGACGTCGTAGCTGCTGCGGTCGATCGCGCGGAGCACGCCGCCGGCGGTCGCGCAGCTGATCGCGTGCTCCCCGGAGCGGCCGCCGAACAGCAGCAGCACGCGCGGGCGCGGTCCGGTCGCAGGGACGTCGAGCGGGGGCGGGGTCGTCTCCATCGCGCCCGACCCTACCGGCCCCGACCGGCCCCCGGACGCGGTCCGGCGACCGGCCACCGAGCGGTCGTCGAGCGGTCGCCGAGCGAGCGGCGGGACGCCGGCCGCCGTGCCCCGACTACCCTGGGTCCGTGCTCGACGACCACACCGCAGCCCACCCCTCCGTCGCCCCGGCGACCCTCGCCGTGACGGCCGGGCGCCCGCCCCGCACGCCCGGGGCACCGCTCAACCCGCCCGTCGTGCTGACGTCCACGTTCGTCTCGGCCGGGGTCCCGGGACCGGGCGACCCGCTGTACGGGCGCATCGACACCGAGGCGTGGCACCCGTTCGAGGAGACCCTCGGCCGGCTCGAGGGGTCGACGCACCCCGCGCTCGTCTTCGCCTCCGGGATGGCCGCGATCGCCGCCGCGCTCTCGCTCGTGCCGCCCGGCGGGCGCCTCGTGATGCCGCGCCACGCGTACCAGGTGTCCCTCGGCTACGCGCGCGACCTCGCCGAGCGCTCGGGCGTCGAGGTGCAGCTCGTCGACATCGACCGGACGGAGGAGGTCCTCGCTGCGGTGCGCGGCGACGCCGGCGGGCGGGCGGCCGACCTGCTGTGGGTCGAGTCCCCGACGAACCCGATGCTCGAGGTCGCCGACCTGCCCGCGCTGGTCGCGGGCGCGCACGACGCGGGCGCGCTCGTCGCGGTCGACAACACGTTCGCGACCCCGCTCGTCCAGCGGCCGTTCGAGCACGGCGCCGACGTCGTCGTGCACTCGGTGACCAAGTACCTCGCAGGGCACAGCGACGTCGTGCTCGGCGCGGCCCTCGCGGACGACGACGACCTCCACGCCCGGCTGCACGCCTACCGCACGATGCACGGCGGCATCGCCGGCCCGTTCGAGGTGTGGCTCGCGCTCCGCGGGGTCCGGACGCTCGCCCTGCGCGTCGAGCGCGCGCAGGCCAACGCCGCGGAGCTCGCCCGCCGGCTCGCGGACCATCCCGGCGTCGCGCTCGTGCGCCACCCGAGCCTGCCGGACGACCCCGGCCACGCGCGCGCGACGGCGCAGATGAACGGGTACGGCGCGATCCTCGGCGTCGTCCCGCGCGGCGGAGTCGCCGCGGCCGACGCGGTCGTGGACGCGGTCCGCCTGTGGGTCCCCGCGACGAGCCTCGGCGGCGTCGACTCGATGCTCGAGCGCCGGCGCCGGTTCGCGACCGAGTCGCCGACCGTGCCCGAGGACCTGTTGCGGCTCTCGGTCGGCATCGAGGACGTCGAGGACCTGTGGGCCGACCTCGACCAGGCGCTCACCGCGGCGCAGCGCGCGGAGGGCTGACCGGGCGGGCCCTCCGGGACCGGCCAGGCCGACCTGCCTCGCCGGAGTGGGTGCGGCGCGGCGCCGGACCCGGGTGCCCCGGGGCCGACACCGCGCCGGCGTCGGCCGGAGCGGTCAGACGCCCTCGGCCTTGTGCGGCCGGGCCAGCAGGAGGCTCGCGAGCCGGTCGACGGGCAGCCCCTCGTGCACGACCTGCACGACGGCGGACGTGATCGGCATCTCGACGCCCACGCTCGTCGCGAGCTCGAGCACCGAGCGTGAGCTCTTGACGCCCTCGGCGGTCCCGCCCGTCGCCTCGATGGCCTCGGCGAGCGTCATGCCCTGCCCCAGGTGCACGCCGAGCGTGTGGTTGCGGGAGTCCGGCGACGCGCACGTGGCCATGAGGTCGCCCATGCCCGCGAGCCCGGGGAACGTGTCGGCGTCGGCCCCGAGCGCGAGGCCCAGGCGGGTGATCTCGACGAGGCCGCGCGTGATGACGGTGGCCATGGTGTTGAAGCCGAGGCCGCGCCCCTGCGAGATCCCGACCGCGAGCGCGATGACGTTCTTGACCGCCCCGCAGAGCTCGACCCCGACGACGTCGTCGTTCGTGTAGGGCCGGAAGTACGACGACGCGCACGCCTGCGCCACGAGCCGTGCGGTCGCGTCGCTCGACGACGCCACGACGGTCGCGGTGGGCTGGCGCTGGGCGATCTCGCGCGCGAGGTTGGGGCCGGAGACGACGGCGACGCGCTCGTCGGGCAGCCCGAGCGCCTCGGCGACGACCTGGCTCATGCGCCGGTCGGTCGCGAGTTCGACGCCCTTCATGAGCGAGACGGCCACGGCGCCGGCCGGGAACGCGTCCCGCAGCGGCTCGAGCGTCGCGCGCGCGCTCTGCGACGGGATCGCGATGGCCACGAGTTCGGCGCCCGCGAGCGCCGCCCGTGCGTCGGTCGTCGCGGTCACGGCGTCGGGCAGCCGGATCCCCGGCAGGTAGGCCTCGTTGCGGTGCTCGCGCGCGATCTGCTCGCACGTCGCGGCGCTGCGCCCCCAGACGGTGACGTCGCAGCCGGCGTCCGCGAGGACCGCCGCGAAGGTCGTCCCCCACGCGCCCGAGCCCAGCACCGTGGCGCGCACGGCGTGCTCCCCGGTCGCCTGCTCCGTCACGGGGTCCCCGGCTTCGCCGAGCCGTCGCCGCCCTGCTTCGCCCGGCGCATGTCGTAGCGCGTCTCCGGGGCCTTCTCGCCGCGGATCCCCTCGAGCAGGACCGTGATGGCGGCCATGATCCGCTCGGTCGCCTCGCGCAGCGTCGCGGTGTCCTGCGGCCGGCCGTAGAGGTCGTCGAGCACCACGGGCGGGCCGGCGACGATCGTGACCTTCTTGCGCGGGAACGGCTTGAGCACCTTGGAGTACCGCCCGAGGACGTCCTGCGGGCCCCACTGCGCGACGGGGATCACCGGCACCTGCGTGGTGAGCGCGAGCCGCGCGACGCCGGTCTTGCCGTTCATGGGCCACAGCGCGGGCTCGCGGGTCAGCGTCCCCTCGGGGAACACCGCGACGCACTCGCCGTCGCGCAGCGCCTGGACCCCGGCCTCGAGCGAGCGCCCGGCGTCGCTGCTGCCCCGGTAGACGGGGATCTGGCCCGTCGCGTGCAGGACCTTGCCGAGCACCGGGACCCGGAACAGCGGGTCCTTCGCGAGGATGCGCGGCGCGAAGCCGGCGTCCCACAGGTAGTGCGCGAACGTGAGCGGGTCGATCTCGGTCATGTGGTTCGCCGCTGCGATGAACCCGCCCGACGTCGGCAGGTGCTCGGTCCCGTGCCAGTCGGCCCGGGTCATCGAGAACATCAGCGGCCGCACGATGCGGGCGACGTTGCGGTAGGCGCGGTTGGACCGCTTCGGTGCTGGCACGCTGACGGATGCTACCCGTCCCGCTCGCAGCAGGTGTGTCCCGGGACGCGCCGCGAGCCCGCACCGGACGGGTGCGGGCTCGCGGGTCGGGCTGGGGTCGGGCGACGTCAGTCCCGGCTGAAGTCCGCCCCGAGCGCACCGAGCTTGTCCATGAAGTGCTCGTAGCCGCGGTCGATCAGGCTGATCCCCCGCACGGACGACGTGCCCTTCGCGGCGAGCGCCGCGATGAGGTGGCTGAACCCGCCGCGCAGGTCCGGGACCTCGATGTCGGCGGCCGCGAGCGGCGTCGGGCCCGAGATGACCGCGGAGTGGTAGAAGTTGCGCTGCCCGAACCGGCAGGGCCAGCCGCCGAGGCACTCCTTGTAGACCTGGATCGTCGCGCCCATGCCGCGCAGCGCGTCGGTGAAGCCGAAGCGGTTCTCGTAGACCGTCTCGTGGACGATCGACAGGCCCTTGGCCTGCGTGAGCGCGACGACGAGCGGCTGCTGCCAGTCCGTCATGAAGCCGGGGTGCACGTCCGTCTCGAGCACGATCGAGCGCAGGTCGCCGCCGGGGTGGAAGAACCGGATCCCGTCGTCGTCCACGGTGAACTCGCCGCCGACCTTGCGGAACGTGTTGAGGAACGCCGTCATCTCCGGCTGGGTCGCCCCGCGCACGTAGATGTCGCCGCCCGTCGCGAGCGCCGCGGAGGCCCACGACGCGGCCTCGATGCGGTCCGAGAGCGCGGTGTGCTGGAAGCCGTTGAGGCGGTCGACGCCCTCGATGCGGATGACCCGGTCGGTGTCGACCGAGATGATCGCGCCCATCTTCTGCAGGACGTTGATCAGGTCCATGATCTCGGGCTCGATCGCCGCGTTCGAGAGCTCGGTGAGCCCCTCGGCGCGCACGGCCGTGAGCAGGAGCTGCTCGGTCGCCCCGACGCTCGGGTACGGCAGCGCGATCTTGGTGCCCTGGAGGCGGCGCGGCGCGCGGATGTGGATGCCGCCCTCGCGCTTGTCCACGACGGCGCCGAACTGGCGCAGGATGTCGAGGTGGTAGTTGATCGGGCGGTCACCGATCCGGCAGCCGCCGAGATCGGGGATGAACGCCTCGCCGAGCCGGTGCAGCAGCGGGCCGCAGAACAGGATCGGGATGCGGCTCGAGCGGGCGTGGGCGTCGATGTCGGCGACGTGCGCGGACTCGACGTTGGACGGGTCGAGGTGCAGCGTGCCGTCGTCGGCCGTCACGGTCACGCCGTGCAGCTCGAGCAGGCCCGTCACGACGGCCACGTCGCGGATCTGCGGGACGTTCCGCAGGACGCTCGGTCCTTCACCGAGGAGCGCGGCGACCATGGCCTTCGAGACGAAGTTCTTGGCGCCACGGACGGTGATCTCCCCCGAGAGCGGGGTCCCACCGTTGACGTACAGCAGATCGGTCATGGTCCCCATCGTCGCTCACGGAACCGCGTGGTTCCTAACCGCGGGCCTGGCGCGTCGCCCGTCCGCGCAGAACCTGCACGGACGGGCGACACGCGGGACGTACCGGGACGTTCCCGGACGGGTCAGACGGTGCGCGTCGCGCCGAGCTCGACCGGGACGCCGACGGGGCGCGCGGCCTCGATCTCGACGGGCGGCAGGTGCTTGGCGGGCAGCGTGCGCGGGCGCCACGGCTCGCGCGTCGCCTCGAACGCGGTGATCTCGGCCTCGTGCTGGAGCGTGAGGCCGATGTCGTCGAGCCCCTCGAGCAGGCGCCAGCGCGTGTAGTCGTCGACGTGGAACGGGACGACGACGTCGTCGGCCGTGATCGTCCGGGCGACGAGGTCGACCGTGACCTCGGTCCCCGGCCGCGTCTCGAGCACCTTCCAGATCAGCTCGATGTCCTCCTGCGCCGCCTGGGCCGCGAGCAGCCCCTGCTTGCCCGAGTTGCCGCGGAAGATGTCGGCGAACCGGTTCGAGATGACGACCTTGAAGCCGTAGTCCTTGAGCGCCCACACCGCGTGCTCGCGCGACGAGCCGGTGCCGAAGTCGGGACCCGCGACGAGCACCGAGCCCGACGAGTACGCCGGCTGGTTGAGCACGAAGGACGGGTCCCCGCGCCACGCCGCGAACAGCGCGTCCTCGAAGCCGGTCCGCGTCACGCGCTTGAGGTAGACGGCGGGGATGATCTGGTCGGTGTCGACGTTGCTGCGACGCAGCGGGACCCCGACGCCGGTGTGCTGGCTGAACTTCTCCATGGTGCTTCTCGCTTCCGGTGCGTGCGGGGGTCAGGCGTGCTGCAGGTCGGTCAGCGGCGAGCCGTCGGGGGCGACGACGTCCGCGCCCAGGTCCGCCACCGACGAGAGCGTGCCGCGGATCGCGGTCGCGCCGGCGACGAGCGGCGAGACGAGGTGCGTGCGCCCGCCCTTGCCCTGGCGGCCCTCGAAGTTGCGGTTCGACGTCGACGCCGAGCGCTCCCCCGGCGCGAGCTGGTCGGGGTTCATGCCGAGGCACATCGAGCAGCCGGCGTTGCGCCACTCGGCCCCGAAGTCGAGGAAGATCTTGTCGAGCCCCTCGGCCTCGGCCTGCAGGCGCACGCGCGCCGACGCGGGCACGACGAGCACCCGCACCGAGTCGGCCTTCTTGCGGCCGTGGACGAGCTTGGCGACCGAGCGCAGGTCCTCGATGCGGCCGTTGGTGCACGAGCCGATGAAGACCGTGTCGACCGGGATCTCGCGCAGCGGCTGGCCGGGCGTCAGGCCCATGTACTCGATCGCGCGCTCGGCGGCCTGGCGCTCGTTCTCGTCGGCGATCTGCTCGGGGACGGGCACGTTGCCCGAGAGCGGCAGGCCCTGGCCGGGGTTGGTGCCCCACGTGACGAACGGCTCGAGGTCGGCCGCCTCGAGCACGACCTCGGCGTCGAACGTCGCGTCGTCGTCGGTGCGCAGCGTCCTCCAGTACTCGACCGCGGCGTCCCAGTCGGCGCCCTCGGGCGCGTGCGGGCGGCCCTTCAGGTACTCGAACGTGGTCTCGTCGGGCGCGATCATCCCGGCGCGGGCGCCCGCCTCGATCGACATGTTGCAGATCGTCATGCGGGCTTCCATCGACAGCGCCTTGATGGCCTCGCCGCGGTACTCGAGCACGTAGCCCTGGCCGCCGCCGGTGCCGATCTTGGCGATGATCGCGAGGATGATGTCCTTCGACGTGGCACCCGAGGGCAGCGTGCCGTTGACGGTGATGGCCATCGTCTTGAACGGCACGAGCGGCAGGGTCTGGGTCGCGAGGACGTGCTCGACCTCGCTCGTCCCGATGCCGAACGCGAGCGCGCCGAACGCGCCGTGCGTCGAGGTGTGCGAGTCGCCGCAGACGACCGTGAGGCCCGGCATCGTGAGGCCGAGCTGCGGGCCGACCTGGTGGACGATCCCCTGGTCGGCGTCGCCGAGCGAGTGGATGCGCACGCCGAACTCCTGCGCGTTGTTGCGCAGCGTCTGGATCTGGGTGCGGCTCGTCACGTCGGCGATGGGCCGGTCGATGTCGAGCGTCGGGGTGTTGTGGTCCTCGGTGGCCAGCGTGAGGTCGGTGCGGCGCACCGTCCGGCCCGCGAGGCGGAGCCCCTCGAACGCCTGCGGGCTGGTCACCTCGTGCACCAGGTGGAGGTCGATGTAGAGCAGGTCCGGTGCGCCGTCGGTGCCGCGGCGCACGATGTGCGCGTCCCAAACCTTCTCTGCCAGCGTGCCGGCCATGTCCGTGGTCCTCTCGTGATCCCCCGCCGGAGAATGGTTGCGGGGCAGTAAGTAGGCCGAGCGGCTTGCGTCTCAGGTTACGAGACGCCAATATCGACCTATGGACAACTCTAGCGGAGTCGGCGTGCTGGACAAGGCCGCGTCCGTTCTCAGTGCACTCGACGCCGGTCCGGCGACGCTCGCGCAGCTCGTGACCGCCACCCACCTCGCGCGCCCGACAGCGCACCGGCTCGCCGTCGCGCTCGAGCACCACCGCCTCGTCGCCCGCGACATGCAGGGCCGGTTCGTGCTCGGACCCCGCCTCTCGGAGCTCTCCACGGCCGCCGGCGAGGACCGCCTGCTCGCGGCCGCGGGTCCCGTCCTGACGGCGCTGCGCGACCACACCGGCGAGAGCGCCCAGCTCTACCGCCGGCAGGGTGACCAGCGCATCTGCGTCGCCGCCGCCGAGCGGCCCATCGGCCTGCGGGACTCGATCCCCGTCGGCGCGACGCTCACGATGCAGGCCGGCTCCGCCGCGCAGATCCTGCTCGCCTGGGAGGAGCCCGACCGCCTGCACCGCGGCCTCCAGGGTGCCAAGTTCACGGCGACGATCCTCTCGGGCGTCCGGCGCCGCGGGTGGGCCCAGTCGGTGTCCGAGCGCGAGGTCGGCGTCGCGTCGGTCTCCGCGCCCGTGCGCGGACCGTCGGGGCGCATCGTCGCAGCCGTCTCGATCTCCGGACCCCTCGAGCGCCTCTCGCGCCAGCCGGGCCGCCTGCACGCCGCCGCGGTCGTCTCGGCCGCCAACCGGCTGACGGAGGTGCTGCGCCGCACGGGTGAATGAGCCGCGGGCCCGGCTGCGGCCGACCCCGGCTCCCCTGCCCGCGCGCCGTCGCCCGGCACGCGGTCCGTCGCTGCCGACCACGACGTCCGGTCCGGTGCGCCCGTCGCCCGGCTGCGCCTGCCGGCTCACGGCTCCGCGCGCAGCGGCCCGTACGCCGCCCGGAACGCCCGCGGCCCGGCGAGCGGCGCCAGCGGCCGTGCGAGCGCGTCCGGCAGCGCCGCGAGCCGCGACATCCGATCGGTCGTCGCCTGCACGTGCGCGACGCGCGGACGCCGACGCCGCTCCCAGGCCGCGCACGCCCGCACCCAGTCGTCCTCGGCGGCCAGCGCTTCTGCCAGCACGAGGGCGTCCTCGAGCGCACCGGCCGCCCCCTGGGCCCAGACGGGGCCCGTCGCGTGCGCGGCGTCGCCCAGCACCAGGACGCGGTCCCGGTGCCACGTGGCCGCCCGCACCTCGGTGACGGCCGAGTGGTACCTCGTCGCCCCCGGCGCGCACGCGGCCTCGACGGCGAGCCGCGCGGGCTCCGGGAACCGCGCGAACGCGGCGGCCAGCCAGTCGAGCCCGCTCCCCGTGCCGCCGCCGCGGCTGCTCGACGCGTAGCCGTAGACCTCACCCGGCCCCACGGGGACGAGCAGGAGCGCCAGGCCGCCGCCGGTCCACGCCGTCCAGCACGCCACCCCGGGGTCCGGGACGACGAAGCGCCAGCTCGTCGCGGTCATGACCGACGCCCGGCCCGCGGTCGGGGCGACCGCGTCGCGGACGACGGACCGCACGCCGTCGGCGCCCACGACGAGGTCGGCCGGCTCCCGCGTGCCGTCCTCGAGCTCCGCCTCGGCGCCGGACGCGTCCCCGACGACGCGCACGACGCCGACCCCGCGGCGCACGGGTTGGCCGGCGCCCAGCGCGTCCAGCAGCCGCCCGGGCCGCACGCACACCGACGGCGCGACGCCCGACCAGAACGCCGCCTCGTCCACCGCGAACAGCAGCCGGCCGCGGTCGGTGCGGTACTCGCGCCGCCGGACGGGCACCCCGGCCGCGAGCACCTCCTCCGCGACGCCCAGAGCGGCCAGCGCGCGCACGGCGTTGCCCGGGAGGTTCAGCCCCAGGCCGGGCTCGGGTGCGCCGCTCCGGCGCTCGACGACCGTGACGTCGTGCATCCCGGCGGAGCGCAGAGCGCGTGCCGTCGCGAGCCCGGCGACCCCGCTGCCGACGACGAGCACCCGACGCGTCATGGCCGACCTCCTCGCCGCTCGCTCGCCGTGCACCCTGACGGGCTGTCGAGCCCGCGCCGTGAGAGACGTCACACGACCTGGGCGGGCGCCACTGCCCGCACCGGCACCGGCACCGGTACCGCGCGCCCTCCACCCTGGCGCGTCACCCGGACAAACGGAAGAGCCCCGGTCAGCATCTCGCTGACCAGGGCTCTTGCCTCTGTACCCCCGACCGGATTCGAACCGGCGCTACCGCCGTGAGAGGGCGGCGTGCTAGGCCGCTACACAACGGGGGCCTATGCAGCCTGCGAGCGAGCTCGCGTGCTACGGGTGAACACTCTACCGGAAGCTCTGAGGATCTCAGAACCGCCGCAGCGGTGCTCGCGCTGGGGTACCAGGACTCGAACCTAGACTAACTGAACCAGAATCAGTCGTGCTGCCAATTACACCATACCCCATGGGGGTACCTCCTCCGCGCTGTTGCGTTCCGGACCGAGGCCCGTCACGCGGCACACGCGGACGTCGTACCGCTGGTGAACATTACCCGACGCCGGAGGCCCGTCCAAACCCGATCCCCGCCGGGGCCTCCGCGGACGCCGAGCCGGCGGCAGCTCGTGCGACGCCGGTGCCCGCCCGCCCCGCCGACCGACGCCCCGGCCAGCCGCCCCCGCGCGTGCGTGGGATGCTCGTCCCATGGCTGACGACCCCGCCCGCCAGGACAGGGCCCGCTCGTTCGACCGGGGGGCTCAGGCGTACGGGCGCGCGCGCCCCTCCTACCCCGACGACGCGGTGCGCTGGTGCGTGCCCGAGGGTGCGCACCGCGTCCTCGACCTGGCCGCCGGCACCGGCAAGCTCACCGCGGTCCTCGTCGCGCACGGGTTCGACGTGACCGCCGTCGAGCCGTCGCGGGCGATGCGCGAGCAGCTCACGTCGCTGCTGCCGGACGTGACCCCCCGGCCCGGCACGGCCGAGGACACCGGGCTGCCGACGGCCTCGGTCGACGCCGTGACCGTCGCCCAGGCGTGGCACTGGTTCGACGAGGCCGCGGCGAGCGCCGAGATCGCCCGCGTCCTGCGGCCGGGCGGCACGCTCGCGCTGCTGTGGAACGTGCGGGACCCGTCCGTCGACTGGGTCGCGCGGTTCGGCGAGATCATCCACCGCGGCGACGCGCAGGAGCGGGAGCCCGTCGCGCCGCGCCTCGGGGACCTTTTTGACGAGCCCGAGCACGCGACGTTCCCGTGGACGGACCGCATCGCGGTGCGGACGTTGCGGATGCTCGCCGCGTCGCGCAGCCACCTGCTGACGCTGCCGGCCGAGCGGCGCGAGGAGCTGCTCGACGAGGTCGACGAGCTCGGCCGCACGCACGCGGACCTGCGGGGCCGCGACGAGGTCGACCTGCCCTACCGGACGGTGTGCTGGCGCGCGCGGGTGCGCGGCTGACCGACGAGGCGACGCGGGCCCGGCAGGGCCGCCCACGCGGGGCCCGCGGTCAGCGGCCGAGGACCGCGGGCAGCTCCGCGAGGGACGTCACGACGTGCACGCCCGCCGCGCGCGCCGCGGCGATGTCGGCCTCCGGGACGGTGCGCCGACGACCGCCCGGGCGGTCGACCCACACGCCGACGAGCCCGGCGCTCACGGCGGCGTGCGCGTCCACGTCGAGCTCGTCGCCGACGTACGCCGTGCGCGCCGGGTCCGTCCCGAGCCGGCGGCAGGCCTCGACGAAGACGCGCGGGTCGGGCTTGCCGAAGCCGAGCGTGTCGGTCCCGACGAGCATCGGCACGCGCTCCCCGAACCCCGCGGCCTCGAGCTTGCGGGTCTGGTAGACCACGTCGGCGTTGCTCAGCGCACCCACCGCGAGGCCGGCCGCCACGAGCCCGTCCACGACGTCCGAGGCCTCCGGGTGCGCCGCCCAGGCGGCGGCGAACGCGGCGTCGAAGAGCTCGTCCCACGCCTCGTACGCCTCGTCGTCGAGCTCGACGCCGCCGAACGCGCGGTGCAGGTCGTTCGCGCGCCCCATGCGCTGGGTCCGGTGGCTGACCTCGCCGCGCGTGAACTGCGCGTACCGGTCGTGCTCGTCGGCCCGCCAGAAGGCCACGAGCCCCGCGCGCTGTTCCGCGTCGAGGTGCGGCAGGTACCGGTCGGCGACGACCCGCATCGCCGCCCCGAACGCCGCGCGCGTGTCGACCAGCGTGTCGTCGATGTCGAACAGCACGCCGTCGACGTGCAGCACCCCGTCGAGCGCCGCCGTCCCCTCGACCGTCACAGCGACGCGCGCAGCGTCGCGATCCGCGCGAGCGTCGAGTCCTTGCCGAGGATCTCCATCGATTCGAACAGCGGCGGCGAGACGCGCCGGCCCGAGAGCGCGGTGCGCAGCGGCGTGTACGCGAAGCGCGGCTTGATGCCGAGCCCGTCGACGAGCGCGACCTGCAGCGCCTCCTGCGTCGCGGCGGTCGTGAACGCGTCGGCCGGGATCGGCTCGAGCGCGGCCGTCGCGGCGTCGAGCACCGACGCGGCCTCGTCCCGCAGCGCCGCGCGGGCGTCGTCCTCGACCACGAGCGCGTCGTCGGCCACGAACAGGAAGCCGAGCATCCCGACGGCCTCGCCGAGCAGCGTCATGCGCTCCTGGACGAGCGGCGCGCCGGCGTCGAGCAGCGCGCGGTGGCGGGGCTCGAGGTCGGCGTAGGAGTCGGTGGGCACGATCCCCGCGCGGTGCAGGTACGGCACGAGCCGGTCCCGGAAGTCCTCGGGGTCGAGCATCCGCACGTGCGCCGAGTTGATCGCCTCGGCCTTCTTCACGTCGAAGCGCGCAGGGTTCGGGTTCACGTCCGCGACGTCGAACGACGCGACGAGCTCCTGGGTCGTGAAGATGTCGCGGTCCGGCCCGATCGACCAGCCGAGCAGCGCCAGGTAGTTGAGCAGGCCCTCGGGCGTGAACCCGCGGTCCCGGTGCAGGAACAGGTTCGACTCGGGGTCGCGCTTCGAGAGCTTCTTGTTGCCCTCCCCCATGACGTAGGGCAGGTGCCCGAAGACGGGCACGACCGAGCCGACGCCGATCTGCGGCAGCGCGCGGTACAGCGCGACCTGGCGCGGGGTCGAGGAGAGCAGGTCCTCGCCGCGCAGCACGTGCGTGATCCCCATGAGCGCGTCGTCGACCGGGTTGACGAGCGTGTACAGCGGCTGGCCGTTCGCGCGCACGATCACGTAGTCCGGCACCGAGCCGGCGGGGAACGTCACGTCGCCGCGCACGAGGTCGGTGAACGTGACGTCGTCGTCGGGCATGCGCAGGCGCAGCACGGGCTCGCGGCCCTCGGCACGGAAGGCGGCCACCTGCTCGTCGGTCAGGTCGCGGTCGAACCCGTCGTAGCCGAGCTTCGGGTCACGTCCCGCAGCGCGGTGGCGCGCCTCGATCTCGTCGGGCGTCGAGAACGACTCGTAGGCGAACCCGCCCTCGAGGAGCCGGCGCGCGACGTCGCGGTACAGGTCCATGCGCTGGGACTGCCGGTAGGGCTCGTGCGGGCCGCCGACCTCGACGCCCTCGTCCCAGTCGAGCCCGAGCCAGCGCAGCGCGTCGAGCAGCTGCTGGTAGCTCTCCTCCGAGTCGCGCGCGGCGTCGGTGTCCTCGATCCGGAACACGAACGTGCCGCCGACGTGGCGCGCGTAGGCCCAGTTGAACAGCGCGGTCCGGATGAGCCCGACGTGCGGCGTCCCGGTCGGCGAGGGGCAGAAGCGCACGCGGACGGCGGAACCGGTGGGCACGCCGGTGGAGGTCTCAGGAGCGGTGGAGGTCACGGGCTCCAGCGTACTGGCGAGGCTCCGCCCACCTCGGCCCGCCGCCGGGCTGTCAGCTGCGGCGCAGGACCGGGTTGCGCAGCGTGCCGATGTCCTCGATCTCGCACTCGACGATGTCGCGGTCCACGATCGGGCCCACGCCGGCCGGCGTCCCCGTGAGGATCACGTCGCCGGGCAGCAGCGTGAAGACCTCGGAGATGTACGAGATCAGGTACGCGACGTCGAAGATGAGCTGCGACGTGCGCCCGTCCTGGCGGACCTCGCCGTTGACGCGCGCGCGGACCGCCAGGTCGTCGACGTCGAGCCCGGGCACGACCCACGGGCCGATGGGGCACGACGTGTCGAAGCCCTTGGCGCGGGCCCACTGGTCGTCGGTGCGCTGGATGTCCCGGGCGGTCACGTCGTTGGCGACGGTGAAGCCGAAGACCTGGCCGAGCGCGTGCTCGGGGGCCACGTCCTTGGTGACCTTGCCGATGACGACCGCGAGCTCGGCCTCGTGGTCGACGTGCTCGGTCCACGGGGGCAGGACGATCGGGTCGTCGGGCCCGATCACCGAGGTGTTGGGCTTGAGGAACAGCAGCGGCGCGACGGGCAGGTCGTTGCCCATCTCGGCGGCGTGCGCGGCGTAGTTTCGGCCGACGCCGATGATCTTGGAGCGCGGGATCACCGGCGCGAGCAGGCGCACGCGGTCGTCGTCGAGCGGGACCTGCTCGCCGGTCGGCTGGACCGGCGTGTAGATCGGGTCACCCGTCAGGACGACGAGCTGCTCCGATCCCGGGTCCCCCTCGACGAGGGCGTAGCGGGGGTCGTCGCCGGTCGTGAATCTCGCGATGCGCACGCGCCCACCCTAGTCGGGCGACGCACGCCGAGCCGTGTCGCGGGACGCCCGGCGCGGCGGTCCGGGAGCCGGGCGCCGCACGTCCCGCCGCACGTCAGGCGCGCGCGAGCACCTCGCCGTGCACGATCGAGAACCAGCCGTCCTCGGCGGTCCCCCACTCGCGCCACGCGTCCGACAGGTGCTCGAGCGCGACCTCGTCCGCGAGCCCGTGCGCGATCGCCTGCGCCGCGAAGTTCGACGCGACCGCGCGGTCCGCCCACAGGCTCGACCACCACGTGCGGTCCTCGGGCGTCGCGTAGCACCACACCCCCGCCGAGGGCGCGATGCCCGCGGGGTCGAACCCGGCCTGACGCACCCAGCTCAGCAGGCGGCGGCCCGCGTCGGCCTCCGCGTGGTTCGCCTGCGTGACCTCGTGGTAGAGCGTGAGCCACTCGTCGAGCCCGGCCGACGGCGGGTACCAGGTCATCGCGGCGTAGTCGGCGTCGCGGACCGCGACGATGCCGCCCGGGCGGGTGACGCGCCGGATCTCGCGCAGCGCCGCGACGGGGTCGACGAGGTGCTGGAGCACCTGGTGGGCGTGCACGACGTCGAAGCTCGCGTCCGGGTAGGGCAGCGCGTACACGTCGCCGACCTCGAACGCCACGTTCGCCGCGTCGGCCTCGGTCGCCGCCTCGCGCGCCACCTCGACGACCTTGGCCGAGCGGTCGATGCCGACGACGTCGCCGGGGCTCACGCGCGACGCGAGGTCGATCGTGATGGTCCCGGGGCCGCAGCCGACGTCGAGCAGCCGCTGCCCCGGCTGGAGCGACGGCAGGAGGTAGGCGGCGGAGTTCTCGGCGGTGCGCCAGCGGTGCGAGCGCAGCACGCTCTCGTGGTGCCCGTGCGTGTAGACGTCCTGGGGCGACTCGATGCTCACCCCGCACTGTAGACGCGCACCCGGGGCTCGTTTCAAGCACCGGAACGCGAAAGTCCGCGTGCTGAGACCGGGCGGCCTGGCCATGGACCGGCCTCCGCCCAGGACCCGCACAGGCGCCGGCGGTACCGTGACCCGATGCAGCGGATCGTGGGCGTCGATGTCGCACGGGGGCTCGCGGTGCTCGGCATGTTCACCGCGCACCTCGCCCCCGGTGCCGCGGGCGACCCGTGGCCGCGCGGCGCGGTGCAGGTCGCCGACGGGCGCTCGGCGGCGGCGTTCGTGGTCCTCGCCGGGATCTCCGTCGCGCTGCTGTCCGGCGGCTCGCGGCCCGTCGACGGCGTGCGGCGCGCCCAGGCCCGGCTCCGGGTCCTGGTGCGCGGGGTGCTGCTCGTCGCGCTCGGGGTCGTGCTCGTCGCGCTCGGGACCCCCGTCGCGGTGATCCTGCCCGCGTACGGCGTGTACTTCGCGGTCGCGATCGGCTTCCTCGGCTGGTCGGCGCGCGCGCTGCTCGCCGCGGCCGCCGTCGTCGCCGTCGTCGGCCCCCCGGTCACGTTCCGCGTCGGCGACTGGCTCGTCGAGCACGAGAAGGCGACCGCGCTGACGGACCTCGTCGTCGGTCACTACTACCCCGCGGGCATCTGGACGGCGTACGTGCTCGCGGGGCTCGCGGTCGGCCGGCTCGACCTCACCGCGGCGCACGTCCGGCGCGCCCTGCTGCTCGGCGGCACGGGTGTCGCGGTCCTGGCCCACCTGGCGTCGGCGGTGCTCATGCGCCTCGTGCCCGGTGCGCGCCCCGAGGTCGGCCCCGGTCGCTACCTGACGACCGAGCCCCACGCGGGCACGACGCTCGAGGTCGTCGCCAACACGGGCGTGGCGCTCGCCGTGCTCGCGCTGTGCCTCGTCGTCGCCGACCGCTGGCCGCGCCTCACGAGCCCCCTGGGCGCGACGGGTGCGCTCGCGCTCACGGCGTACACCGTGCACGTCGCCGCGATCGCGGCGCTCGGGGACGACGTCGTGTGGGAGCCGACGGATCGCGTGTGGCTGGCGTTCCTCGTCGTGACCGTCGTCGCGTGCACCGTGTGGCGCGCGACGCTCGGGCGCGGGCCCTTCGAGCGCCTGCTGCACGCGGTCTCGACGCGGGCGAGCGACCTCGGCGCCGACGGGCCCGGGCGCACGCCGTCGGTCGACGGCCGCGGGACGACGGGCGCCGGGGGGCTCCCGCCGGGCTCGACCTCGACGCTCGGCCCGGAGGCTCCCGGCGACGCTGTGACGTCGGGGACCCCGGCGACGCCGGTCACGGCCAGGGGCCGAGCTCCGGGAGGCTGACCGGCTCGCCGTCGCGCTCGGCAGTGACGGGCCCGGACGGCTCACGCCCCGCGAGCCACGCGACGAGGTCCTCGGCGCGCTCGGCGTGCACGCGCACGAGCCCGCCGTCGCCGAGCTCCCACCGCGACGCTCCGCCGCCGGGGACGAGCGCGACGAGCACGCCGGCGGGCACGCGCGGCGCGAGGAACTCGACCAGGTGGTCGAGCAGCGCGGGCGACCACACGTCCTGCCCGACGCCCAGGTCGAGGTCGACGAGGTGGATCCCGAGCTCGCGCCACCACGCGTGCGCGACGGCGGTCGCGGGCTGGTCGCGGTAGCGCGTCGGGGCGTCCCAGTCCTCGGGCCCGAGGGCCGCGAGCGCCGACTCGACGCGCAGCGCCGCCGCGAGCGCGTCGCGCGCGTGCACCTCCGCCGGCGCGCCGGCACCGGCCTCGATGGCGGCGTCGCGCCCCGGGCGACCGCCGTCGTAGAAGTCGACGAGCCGGCGGGCGCGGGCGTGCTCGAGCTGGCGCGCGGCGCTGGAACCGACCCCGGCGAGGTGCGCGAGCACGTGGCCGCGCGTCCACCCCGGCAGGCGCGACGGCGCCGCGACGTCGGCGTCGGTCAGCCGCACCAGCACGTCCTCGAGCACGCCGCGCAGCCGCTCGACGTCCGCGACCACGCCCCGCCCCACCACGTCCGACTGCTCCGCGGGTGTCAGGGCCACAACCTCGTCCGGGTCCATCCCGTCGACTCCTTCCGGTACACGGCGCGCACGTGCGCGCGCTCGGGGCTCCCCTGCCAGAACTCGATCTCGTCGGGCACCACGACCCAGAGCTGCCACTCGGGCAGCACGAGCGCCCGGTCCGCGTCCGCGCGCGCCGTCGCCTCGTCGATCGCCGCCACGAGCTCGGCGTGGGAGCCGAGCGGCTCGCCCGGCCGGGTCGCGAGCGCCGCGCCGCGGGACGCCGGGGAACGCTCCCGGAAGTCCGCGGCCGACGCCTCCGCCCCCGCCGGGTGCGCCCGGCCGGTGAGCCGGACCTGGCGCGCGAGCGTGGGCCAGTAGAAGGTCGCGGCGACCGCGGCGTCCGCGGTGAGGTCCTGGACCTTGCGGCTGCGGGCGTCGGTCGCGAAGTGCCAGCCCTCGGCCGTGACGTCCTTGAGCACCACGACGCGGGCCGAGACCGAGCCGTCCGCGCCGCGCGTCGAGACCGTCATGGCCTGCGGCGCCGGCGCCCCCGCGTCGATCGCGCCGAGGACCCACTCCTCGAAGAGCGCGTGCGGGGCGTCGGGGGCGTCGTCGGGCTCGAAGGTCGGCAGGTCGGCGCCGAACGCCGGGGTGCGGCGCAGCCGGTCGCGCAGCGTCGGGCCCGCGGGGTCGCTCATGCGGGGCGTGCGTCGCACGACGCTCGGAGGGGACGGGGGGCCACGCCGGGGTGCGTCACCCGGTCAGTATCTCCGCCGGGCGCCCGTCCGCGGAAGGGCAGGTCAGACGAGTGCCGCGACCGTGAGGACGACCGCGAGCGCCGGGACCAGGCCCTGCGTGAGCGCGGCGCGCGCCATCCGGCGGTCCGTGAGCACGAGGACCAGCGCCGCCGCCGCCATCGATCCGCACGCGAGGAGCACCAGCGCGGCACCCACGTCGCGCCGGCCGGACGCTGCGAGCGCGATCCCGACGACCGCGCCGACCGCGAGGAACAGGTTGTAGAAGCCCTGGTTGTACGCCCACGGGCGCACGGCGGCGACGTCCTCGGTGCGGGTGCGGAAGCGGGCGTGGACCTCGGGGCGCTCGAAGCGGACGGACTCGAGCACGAAGATCACGACGTGGAACGCGGCGGCGAGCGCAGCGAGGACGAGGGCGAGGGTCAGCAGCATGCGGCCAGCATCCTCCGTCCCGGACCCGCGGCGGGACGCGCACGCCTCCGGGTCCCGGGCGGGCGGGGGCGGCGGCCCGGGCGACCTACCCTGGACGGGTGGAACCGACCGCCGAGCGCCGCGTGCTGCCCGCCGAGGAGTGGGCCGGCGTCGCGCGTGATCACGCCGCGCGGGCCGACGCGCTGACGCAGGCGCACCGGGCGCGCCGGGCGGCGGGGTCGCGCCACGCGATCGACGACTTCCTCTACGACTACTACAACACGAAGCCTTCGCTGCTGCGCCGGTGGCACCCGGGGGCCGGCACCGGGCTCGCCCCCACGCCCGACGGGCCCGCGGAGCACGCGGTGTGGCGTTGGTACCGCACGGGGGACGACGGGGTCGTCGAGCTCGACACCGGGGCGTTCCTCGCCGAGCGCGGCGACACGGTCGCGTTCGTGCACACGCTGCTCGCGCAGACCGCGGCCCGGCCCGCGCACACCGGCTGCCTCGGGCTCCACGAGTGGGCGATGGTCTACCGCCAGGACGACGAGCGTCGCCGGCACACGCTCCCCCTGCGCCTCGGGCGGGAGGGCACGGACGCGGTCGTCGAGCAGCTGCCGCTGCAGTGCACCCACTTCGACGCGTTCCGGTTCTTCACGCCCGACGCCGTCCCACGCAACCGGGCGCCGCTGACCCGCGAGACCCAGGTCGCGCGCGAGCAGCCGGGGTGCCTGCACGCGAACATGGACCTGTTCAAGTGGGCGTCGAAGCTCGGCCCCGCGGTGCCGGGCGCGCTGCTGCTCGACTGCTTCGCGCTCGCGCGGGACATCCGCACCCTCGACATGCAGGCCTCGCCGTACGACGTGACGTCCCTCGGTGAGCGAGCCGTCGCGATCGAGACCCCCGAGGGCAAGGCCGAGTACGTCGCGCGGCAGCGCGGGTTCGCCGAGCGTGCGGCGGTCCTGCGGGCCCGCCTGGTCGATGTGGCCGCCGGGCTGCTGCCGGTGCGCGAGCCCCTCGCCGGATGACGGCGCGATTTCCGCGACGCGTTCCCCCGCGAATCCGGAAACGGACATTTTACGTGACGTTCATCACGACGGAGGCCGCCGCGGCGATTTCCGGGTAATACTTCTGGCACACCGACCGCCGACATGGGAGGGGCCATGGAGATGACGAGCACGGACGAGATGACGAGCGCCGCGGACGAGCGCGACGAGATCAGCTTCACGAGCGTGAGCAACCCGCGCCGCGTGCGCATCTGAGCAGCACGCACGCCGAGCGTCGAGGCCCGGTGCAGCCCGCAGGAGCGGGCCGCACCGGGCCTCGAGCATTCTCCGGACCGGTCGCCCGACGCACGCCGCAGGCGAGTGCGGCGCTCGGGCCGCGACGCTCGCGCGACCGGGAAGGAATTCTTTCGAGCGTCACCTGCGGCTCGGGTGGCGGCATTGTTGGTCACGTGTTCAAATACGTCGCCGCCCCACCTCGCGCCGCGTTCTGGCGCCTCGGGACATGACCTCGCGCAGCCGCCGGCCGAGCCGGCCTGACCGCCGCGTTCGAGCGGGGTCGAGTCCGGTCCGCCCGGCCTGCCCGGTCGGTCGGCCCGCCTGCGAGAATCCCCGCATGACGCCCCGGTACCCCGACCCGCTGGTCCCCGGCGACCGCATCGCCGTCACCGCGCCGTCCGCCGGTGTCGCGCCCCGGCACCGCGCGCGGCTCGACCACGCCGTCGCGACCCTGGAGTCCCGCGGCTACGAGGTCGTCCTCGGCGAGTGCCTCGACGGCTCGGGTCCCGTGAGCGCCCCCGCGGCGCAGCGTGCGGCCGAGCTGACCACGATGCTCGTCGACCCGGCGGTGCGTGCCGTCGTCCCGCCGTGGGGCGGCGTGCTCGCGATCGACCTCGTGCGGCTGCTCGACTGGGACGCGATCGCCGCCGCGCGGCCGACGTGGTTCGTGGGCTTCTCCGACACCGCGACGCTGCTCACCGCGATGACGCTGCGCACCGGCGTCGCGACCGTGCACGGCCCCAACCTCATGGACGTGCCGTACGCGACGCCGGCACCGCTGCTGTCGTGGCTCGACGTCGCGGAGGCGCCGACGGGGACCCCGCTGCACCAGGGCCCGTCCGCGCTTCACGTCGGGGGCGGCTGGGACGACATCGAAGCGAACCCGACGGTCGACCGGTACACGCTCGACACCCCCACGGCGTGGGTCCGGCTCGACGGCGGCGCGGACGACGTCGTCGCGCGCGGTCGCCTCGTCGGCGGGTGCCTCGAGACCGTCACGCACCTGGCCGGCAGCCCGTACGGGGACGTGCCGGCATTCGTGCGGGAGCACGCCCCCGAGGGGGTCGTGGTCTACGTCGAGGCGTCCGAGGACAGCGCGTTCGGCGCCGCCCGGCGGCTGCACGGGCTGCGGCTCGCGGGCTGGTTCGACGACGCGGCGGCGGTGCTCGTCGGCCGCACGAACGCGCCGGACTCCCCCGGCTTCAGCCAGCACGACGCCGTCCGGGACGCGCTCGGGGACCTCGGCGTCCCGGTCGTCGCCGACGTCGACTGCGGGCACGTCCCGCCCCAGATGACGCTCGTCAACGGCGCCCTCGCGACGCTCACGTGGCGCGGCGACGAGCGCTCGCTGGTGCAGGAGCTCGTCTGAGGGGCCGCACGGGGCGGCCCCGCACCTCGCGCGTCCCGTCCGACGGGAGCACGATGGCGTGATCCGTGAGCGGGGGGGCGACGTGGACTTCATCCAGCAGAACGTGATCGACCCGGTGTCGGGCTTCCTGTGGACGTACGTGCTCGTCTACGTGCTCCTCGGTGTCGGCGTCTACTTCGGGATCCGGACCCGGTTCGTGCAGGTGCGGCTGTTCCCACGCATGCTGCGCCAGATCCTGTCGTCCCGAGAGGGCTCCGCGGGCGGCATCTCGTCGTTCCAGGCCTTCTGCGTCGGGCTCGCGTCGCGGGTCGGCACCGGGAACATCGCGGGCGTCGCGATCGCGCTGACGCTCGGCGGGCCTGGTGCGATCTTCTGGATGTGGGTCGTCGCGCTCGTCGGGATGGCCACGGCGCTCGTCGAGGCCACGCTCGCGCAGATCTTCAAGGTCGGCTCGCCCGACGGCAGCTTCCGCGGCGGTCCCGCCTTCTACATCGAACGGGGGCTCGGCTCACGGCGGGGCGGCATCGTGTTCGCGGTGCTGCTCATCGGCACCTTCGGCATCGCGTTCAACATGGTCCAGGCGAACACGATCGCGGACGTGCTGCGCGGCGGGCACGGCGTCAGCACCGGGTGGTCGGCGCTCGGGCTCATGGCGCTGACCGCCCCGGTGGTGTTCGGCGGCGTGCGTCGCATCGCGAAGGTCGCCGAGGTCATGCTCCCGGCGATGGCGCTCGCGTACGTTCTGCTCGCCCTCGTCATCATCGTGCTCAACGTCGGTCGGGTCGGCGAGGTGCTCGCCGACATCGTCACGGCGGCGTTCGGGGTCGGGGAGGCCGCCGCGGGGATCACCGGCGGTCTCGCCGCGGCGCTCCTCAACGGCGCGAAGCGTGGGCTGTTCTCGAACGAGGCGGGCATGGGCAGCGCCCCGAACGCGGCCGCGACGGCCACCACGAGCCACCCCGTCAAGCAGGGGCTCATCCAGTCGCTGGGGGTCTTCGTCGACACGATCGTCGTGTGCTCCGCGACCGCGTTCATCATCCTGTTCGCGGGCGACGCGGTGTACACGCCCGGCTCGACGACCGACGGCGCCTCGCTCACGCAGGCCGCCGTCGCGCACGAGCTGGGCGACGGCACGACGTGGCTCATGACCGTGCTCGTGTTCGTGTTCGCGTTCTCCTCGGTGCTCGGCAACTACTCCTACGCCGAGGTCAACATGAGCTACCTGCGCGCGCACCGCGCCACGCTCACCGTCTTCCGCGTCGTCGTCGTCGCGGTCGTCGGGGCCGGCGCGGTGCTCGAGCTCGAGGCGGTGTGGGCCCTCGCCGACGTCGCGATGGGGCTCATGGCGCTCGTCAACCTCGTCGCGATCGTGCTGCTCGGCCGGTGGGCGCTCGGCGCCCTGCGCGACTTCGAGCGTCAGGTCCGGGCGGGCGTCGACCCCGTGTTCAACACGACCGGCAACCCGGACCTGCCCCGCGACGTCACCGACAGCGTGTGGACGTCGGAGCCGCACGACGAGGTGGCGCGCGCGACGATCTGACCCCGCCGGGGCCGGGGCCGGCACGAGACCGGCCCCGGTCCGGGCGTCGGCCCGGAGGTCAGGAGTCGCGCTCCCGGTCGCCCAGCAGCGTCGCGGTGTGGTCCGGGACGTACGTCGACAGCTCGCGCGGCGGGCGCTCGTAGCCGCTCGACGCCTTCGGGCGGTCGGGGAGCTCGACCTTCTCGTGCGGGACGTCCTCGTACGGGATCGTCGAGAGCAGGTGCGCCATCATGTTGAGCCGCGCGTGCTTCTTGATGTCCGACTCCACGACGTACCAGGGGCTCGACGGCACGTCGGTGTGCACGAGCATCTCGTCCTTGGCGCGCGAGTAGTCCTCCCACCGGTTGATCGACTCGAGGTCCATCGGGCTCAGCTTCCACTGGCGCACCGGGTCGGACAGCCGCGAGCGGAAGCGCTTGAGCTGCTCCTCGTCGGACACCGAGAACCAGTACTTGCGCAGCAGGATCCCGTCCTCGACGAGCATCTGCTCGAAGATCGGCGTCTGGCGCATGAAGCGCGAGTACTCCTGCGGGGTGCAGAACCCCATGACGCGCTCGACGCCGGCGCGGTTGTACCAGGACCGGTCGAACAGCACGATCTCGCCGGCCGCGGGCAGCTGGGCGATGTAGCGCTGGTAGTACCACTGCCCGCGCTCGCGCTCGGTCGGGGCGGGCAGCGCCGCGATGCGCACGATGCGGGGGCTGAGGTACTCCGTGATGCGCTTGATCGTGCCGCCCTTGCCCGCCGCGTCACGCCCCTCGAACACCACGACGACGCGGGCGCCGGTCGCGCGGACCCACTGCTGGACCTTGACGAGCTCGGCCTGCAGCCGGAACAGCTCGGCCTCGTAGACGTCGTTGTCGATCTTGGGCCCGCGACGCTGCTTGTCGGCCTGCTTCGCGGCCTGCTTCGCCGCCTCCTTGGCCTCCTTCGACGGCTTCTTCTGCGTCGTCGACGCCGTCGGCTTCTTCTGCTTCGCGGACACCGCCGGCTCCGTCGGCGTCGCCTGCTCCGACGGTCCGGGGTGCTCGGCTCGCTCGGCCTGCTCGGCTTGCTCGTTCGTACCGGTGGTTGCCATGACGGGACGCTAGCGCCGTCCGCGCCCGGCCGCCCCCGGGACCGGCCATGGCGGCACCCCGGAGGTGCGCGGGCCTGGGAGGATGGCCCGGTGCCCGACGCCGACCGCCCGCTGACCCTCGCCGAGCGTGTCCCGGCCGACCCCCACGACCCCGACGCGCTGTACGAGGCGTTCACCGGCTGGGCGAGCGAGCAGGGCCTCGCGCTCTACCCGCACCAGCAGGAGGCGCTGCTCGAGCTCGTGACGGGCTCGCACGTGATCCTGTCGACGCCGACGGGCTCCGGTAAGTCGCTCGTCGCGATCGCCGCGCACTTCGTGGCCCTCGCGCAGGGCCGCCGCACGTTCTACACCGCGCCTCTGAAGGCGCTCGTGAGCGAGAAGTTCTTCGCGCTCGTCGAGGCGTTCGGGTCGGAGAACGTCGGGATGATGACGGGCGACTCCGCGGTCAACGCCGACGCCCCGATCATCTGCTGCACCGCCGAGATCCTCGCGAACCAGGCGCTGCGCCACGGCGCGGACACGGACGCCGGCCAGGTCGTCATGGACGAGTTCCACTTCTACGCCGACCCGCAGCGCGGCTGGGCGTGGCAGGTGCCGCTCCTCGAGCTGCCTCGCGCGCAGTTCCTGCTGATGTCGGCGACGCTCGGCGACGTCGCGTTCTTCGCCGAGGACCTCACGCGGCGCACGGGCGAGCCCGTGGCGGTGATCGACGACGCGGAGCGGCCCGTCCCGCTCACGTTCACGTACGCGGTCGAGCCGCTGCACGAGCTGCTCGAGGAGCTCGTGCGCACGCGCCGGGCGCCGGTGTACGTCGTGCACTTCACGCAGAAGGAGGCGGTCGAGCGCGCGCAGGCGCTGCTGTCGATGAACCTCGCGAGCCGCGAGCACCGCGACCGCATCGCGGACGAGCTCGGCGCGTTCCGGTTCGGGCCCGGCTTCGGGCGGACGCTGTCCCGGCTGCTGCGCCACGGCGTCGGGATCCACCACGCGGGGATGCTGCCCAAGTACCGCCGGGTCGTCGAGCGCCTCACGCAGAAGGGCCTGCTGCAGGTCGTGTGCGGCACGGACACCCTCGGCGTCGGCATCAACGTCCCGATCCGCACGGTCGTGCTCACGTCGCTCGTGAAGTACGACGGGGTCCGCATGCGGCACCTGTCGGCGCGCGAGTTCCACCAGATCGCCGGTCGCGCCGGGCGCGCGGGCTACGACACGGTCGGCGAGGTCATCGTGATGGCGCCCGAGCACGTGATCGAGAACCGCAAGCTGCTCGAGCGCGCGGGCGACGACCCGAAGAAGCTCAAGAAGATCGTCCGCAAGAAGGCCCCCGAGGGCGCCGTGAACTGGACGGACAAGACGTTCGAGCGGCTGCGCGACGCCCCGCCCGAGCCCCTCACGTCGAGCTTCGCGGTGAGCCACGCGATGGTGCTCAACGTCCTCGCGCGCGAGGGCGACCCCGTCGCGGCGATGACCCGGCTGCTCACCGAGAACCACGAGCCCGAGAGCGCGCGCGGCCGCCACGTGCGCCAGGCGGTCTCGGTGTACCGCTCGCTGCGCACCGCGGGCGTCGTCGAGCGCGTCGCCGTCCCCGACCCCGCGGCACCCGCGGGCCGGCGGCGCACCGTGCGCCTGACCGTCGACGTCCCCGCGAACTTCGCGCTCAACCAGCCGCTGTCGCCGTTCGCGTTCGCGGCTCTCGACCTGCTCGACCGGGAGGACCCGGCGTACGCGCACGACGTCGTCTCGGTCATCGAGGCCACGCTCGACGACCCGCGCCAGGTCCTCGCGGCGCAGGAGAACAAGGCGCGCGGCGAGGCGGTCGCGGCCATGAAGGCCGACGGGATCGAGTACGAGGAGCGCATGGCGCTGCTCGAGGACGTGACCTACCCGCGCCCGCTCGCCGAGATCCTGACCGCGACGTTCCACACGTACAAGCAGACGAACCCGTGGGTCGCCGACCACGAGCTCTCGCCCAAGTCGGTCGTCCGCGAGATGCACGAGCGCGCGATGACGTTCCCCGAGTACGTCTCGACGTACACCCTCGACCGCACCGAGGGCGTCCTGCTGCGCTACCTCGCCGACGCCTACCGCGCGCTGCGCCAGACCGTCCCGGAGGAGGCGCGTACCGAAGAGCTCCACGAGATCGTCGAGTGGCTCGGTGAGCTCGTGCGGCGCACCGACTCGAGCCTGCTCGACGAGTGGGAGCGGCTGCGCAACCCGCTCGACGAGCGGGGGCCCGACGGCGAGCTCACCGCGGTCGAGGACGACGCTCCCCCGCCCGTCACCGCGAACCCCCGCGCGTTCCGGGCGCTCGTGCGGGGCGCGCTGTTCCGCCGCGTCGAGCTCGTGGCGCGCGAGGCGTACGGGGCGCTCGCCGCGCTGGGGGACCAGGACGGCGACGGCGCGGCGTGGGACGCGGACCGGTGGGCCCAGGCCCTCGACCCGTACTACGACGACCACGACGAGATCCTCACGGGCGCCCCGGCGCGCGGGCCGGCGCTGTTCACCGTCGTCGACCGCTCCGGCCCGGGCCACGAGCTGCCCGCGGGCGCGGTCGCCGGCACGTGGGAGGTGCGTCAGGTGCTCGACGACCCGGCCGGCGACCACGACTGGCGCATCGACGCGGTCGTCGACCTCGCGGCGAGCGACGCCGTCGGGGAGGTCGTGCTCACGGTCACGGCGGTCGGGCGGCTCTGAGCGGCCGCCCGTCGTGCGGGTCCCGCGTCAGTACACGAAGACCGGCAGCCACTCGCGGTTGTGCGCGTGCACGAGCGCGAGGAACAGCACGAGGTCGAACAGCAGGTGCACCGACACCACGTACGTCAGCGACTTCGTGAGCTTGAACGTGTACCCCTGCAGCAGCGCGAACGGGTACGTCAGCAGCGGCCCCCACGACTGGTAGCCGATCTCCCACAGGAACGACGAGAACACCACCGCCTGCAGCAGGTTCGCGAGCCAGTCGGGGAAGTGCCGGCGCAGGAGCGTGAACGTCGTGCACACGAAGAACAGCTCGTCCCAGATGCCGACCGCGTTCACCCCGAGGAACAGGCGCACGAAGACCGTCGGGTCCGAGGCGTCCGGCCAGTTCGTGTAGACCCCGGTCCGGATCAGGTAGAACGGCAGGATCAGGTACCCGAGCAGCACGACGAGCAGCAGGTACAGCCGCGCGGGCAGCGGCCACGGCCGCCCGGTGCGGACGGGGAAGCGGATGAGGTCCTCGCGGTACACGAACCGCGAGACGGCCCACGGGACGACGACGGCGAGCGCGAGCGCCGACCCCATGAGCGCCATGTGGCCGATGCTCAGGTCCGCGTCGAGCGGGACGAGGCTGATGATCGTCAGGCCGGCGGCGACGAGCACGAGGTGCCGCGCGAGCTCGCGGTCGACGACCGCGGCGAGGGCGACGGCCGCCGCGAGCGCCGCGTAGCCGGCGAGGTCGTGCTGGACGCCGAACAGCAGCACCGCCGACACGCAGAGCAGCAGCACCGGCGGCAGCTTCCAGCTCAGGACGGCGCGCTGGTCCTCGATCGTCGGCGTCGGCGTCGCGGTCACCGGGACAGCGTGCCACGGCTCGGCGTGCGCGCCCGGTGGAGCCGCTGTTCCGGGACCGGCGGGGCGCCGGGCTCGACGCGCCCGGCACGCAGGCCCGACGTAGCGTGAGGACCACACCCGACGACGTGGAGGCGACGATGACGGCACCGACGACGAACGAGGCGTCCGACGACGACCTGCAGACCATCGCCGCGATCGTGAAGGCCGCGAAGATCGCGCTCCTGACGACCACGACGCTCGACGGTCACCTGCACAGCCGCCCGCTCGCGGTGCAGGACGCCGACTACGACGGCGAGCTGTGGTTCTTCACGCAGGACCCGAGCCGCAAGGTCGACGACATCCGCACGCACCCGCAGGTCAACGCCGCGTTCGAGTCGGACAAGGGCTTCCTGTCGATCGCCGGGCGCGCGGAGGTCGTGCACGACCGGGCCAAGGTCGACGAGCTCTGGTCGCCGCAGATCTCCGCGTGGTTCCCCGACGGCAAGGACGACCCGACGGTTGCGCTGCTGCACGTCGTGCCCGAGTCCGCGGAGTACTGGAGCGACGACACCCCGAACGTCGCGAAGGTGTTCAAGATCGCGAAGGCGGCGGTCACCGGGGGCCAGCCGGACATCGGCGAGAACCGCTCGGTCGAGCTCTGACGGCGCCCGGCACACCAGCGGACCGCGCTCGGCACCGGGGGCGCCGCGAGGGACGACCAAGGTAAGGCAATCCTGCGTCTGCGCAGGTCAGGGCAGGCAAACCTGCGATGACAGATCGCGGCGAGGCTCCTACGGTGGCGTCATGACCACGCACCCGTCGCCCACGGTCCTGCCGTCGCTGCCCGTCTTCGACACCGAGTTCGCCTCGCGCCTCAACTGGCTGCGCGCGGGCGTCCTGGGCGCCAACGACGGCATCGTGTCGATCGCCGCCATGGTCGTCGGGGTCGCCGCCGCCACGCCGTCGGTCCCGGCGATCGCGATCGCCGGCGCCGCGGGGCTCGTCGCGGGCGCGCTGTCGATGGCCTCGGGCGAGTACGTCTCGGTGAGCAGCCAGCGCGACGCGGAGCGGTCCCGCGCGGGCGACGACGTGCCGCACCTGACGAGCGCGTGGCACGCCGCGGGCGCCTCGCTCGTCTCCTTCGTCGTCGGCGGGCTCGTCCCGCTGCTCGTCGTCCTGACCACCCCGGCCCCCGCGCGCGTGCCCGCGACGTTCGCGGCGGTCGTCGTCGCGCTCGCCCTCACCGGTGACGTCAGCGCGCGCCTCGGCGGGTCGGCGCCCGGGCCCGCGGTGCGCCGCAACGTGCTCGGCGGCGGCCTCGCGATGGCCGTCACGTACGGCGTCGGGCTCCTCGTCGGCATCGCGGTCTGACCGCGGGGCCGACGCGCCCGGTGCGCCCGGCGGTGCGCGGCCGTCGACCGGCGGACCCCGGCCAGTCGCAGGACCCCGCGGCCCACGGGACGCCCGCGCCGGCTGGCTAGGCTTCCGCCGTGGCACCCAAGAAGCCCGCACCGGCGGGCACCCCCGCCCTCGTCGCGCTCGCCGCGGCCGGCGTCGCGCACACCGCGCACCCGTACGAGCACGACCCCGCGAGCGACGTCGGCTACGGGCTCGAGGCGGCGCAGGCGCTCGGCGTCCCGCCCGAGCAGGTCTTCAAGACCCTCATGACCAGCGTCGACGGCGTGCTCACCGTCGCGGTCGTGCCCGTGACCGGCAAGCTCGACCTCAAGGCGCTCGCGCACGCCGCGGGCGGCAAGAAGGCCGTGATGGCCGAGCGCGCCGCCGCCGAGCGGGCGACGGGCTACGTCGTCGGCGGCATCTCGCCGCTCGGGCAGAAGTCCTCGCACCCGACCGTGCTCGACGAGACGGTCTGGCTGTTCGACACCGTGCTCGTCTCGGGCGGGCGACGCGGGCTCGACGTCGAGCTCGCGCCCGCGGACCTCGTGCGGCTCACGGACGCGACCGTCGCGGACATCGCGCGCGCCTGACGCGGTACCGACGACCCGGCCGCAAGCGCGGCGGCGGGCCACCCTCGCTCAGGTTCGGCGGCCCCGGGGTCAGCGGCCCGGCGCCGCGAACGGGCGCGACGTCGGGACGATCTCCTTGCCGAGCGGCAGCAGCGAGACGGGGATCAGCTTGAGGTTCGCGATGCCCATGGGGATCCCGATGATCGAGACGAACAGCGGCACGGCGGTCACGACGTGGCCGATCGCGAGCCAGATGCCCGCGACGAGCACCCACACGACGTTGCCGATCGTCGACCACGCGCCCGCGCCGGGCCTGTCGACGACCGTGCGCCCGAACGGCCACAGCACGTAGCTCGCGATCCGGAACGAGGCGATGCCGAAGGGGATCGTCACGACCAGCACGCAGCACACGACGCCTGCGGCGACGTAGCCGAGCGCGAGCCAGAGCCCCGCGAAGACGAGCCAGATCAGGTTGAGGAGCGTGTTCACGGCCCCACTGTCCCCCACCGCGGGGCGGTCCGGGATCCGGGAAGACCCCGGTCGGACCCCGGACCCGCGTGCGCGCGCCCCGGTCTAGGGTGTCCTGCCATGACCCTCGACGACGCGCGCGCCGGCGTGACCGCACGGCTGCGTCAGGTCCGTGCGCGGCTGCGCGAGGCGGAGAGCGCGGCCGGCCGCGACGCCGGGTCGGTCCGGCTGCTGCTCGCGACCAAGACCGTCCCGGCGGAGCTCGTGCGCGCGGCGGTCGAGGCCGACTCCGCGGACGTGCGCGCCGGCGGGCCGGGGGAACCGGTGCTGCTCGGCGAGAACCGCGTCCAGGAGCTCGTCGCCAAGGCGCCCGTGCTCGTGGACCTCGGGTCCGAGCTGCACCTCATCGGCCCGCTGCAGTCCAACAAGGTCAACCACGCGCTGCGCTGGGCGACGTGCGTCGAGAGCGTCGACTCGCTCGAGCTCGCGCGCCGGCTCTCCGAGCGCTGCGTCGGGACCGACCGCGAGCTCGACGTGCTCGTCCAGGTCAACGTCTCGGGTGAGCCGACCAAGCGCGGCGCCGTCCCCGAGGAGGCGTTCGAGCTCGCGACCGCCGTCGCGGCGCTCCCGGCGCTGCGCCTGCGGGGCCTCATGACGATCGGCGCCAACTCGACCGACCCGGACGTGGTCCGGGCCGGCTACGCGCTGCTGCGCTCGCTCCGGGACGACCTCGTCGGCTCCGGGGTGCCGGGGACCGCGGGGGCGACCGGCCTGTCGATGGGCATGAGCGGCGACCTCGAGCTCGCGGTCGCCGAGGGCGCGACCGTCGTGCGGATCGGCACCGCGGTGTTCGGCAGCCGGACGCTCTGACCCGTCCGCAGCGCGCGGCTGCGCGGGCGGGTCGTCGCCAGGTGGCGCCGGTGCAGCAGCTCCATGCGCCGCAGCGCACGCTCCAGCTCGTCCACGGCTCCCCCTCGATCTGCTCCCCCGCGCACCGCGCGCCGGTCCGGCCAGGCGGTGCGTCCTGTCCCTCGGGAGGAGCATCCCGGACCGACGCTGATACGCGGACGGCGCGCGGGGTGACGCGCGGGTGAAGATGTGGACCATGAACCCCGAGCCACGCACCCGCTTCCCGCGCTGGGTCTACGGGACGGGGTCGGAGCCGGACGCCCGCTTCTCGCTCGCGAACGAGCGCACGTTCCTGGCCTGGGTCCGCACGTCGCTCGCGCTGCTCGCGAGCGGGGTCGCCCTCGAGGCCCTCGCGGTGCCGGTCGAGCCGTGGGCCCGCTCCGCCGCCGCGCTCGTGCTCGTCGCCCTCGGGATCCTCGCCCCGGTGCAGGCGTGGGTCGGGTGGGCGCGCGCCGAGCGGGCGCTCCGGCTGGGCCGCCCGCTGCCGTCGCCGGTCCTGGCCGGCCCGCTCGGGCTCGGGCTGCTCGTGACCGGCGTGCTGCTGCTCGTGGGTCTGCTCGCGGCATGAGCGCCGCTCCCCCGCCCGGGCTCCAGCCGGAGCGCACGGCGCTCGCGTGGCGGCGGACCGCGCTGGGCCTCGCGACGGGCTCGCTCGTCGCCGGGCGGCTCCTGGCCCCCGGGCTCGGGCTGTGGGCGTGGTGGGTCGCCGCGGCCGGGGTCGTGCTCGCGGGGTCGCTCGCCGTCGTCGCACACCGGCGGTCCGGGCGCACGCACCGGGGCGGGCGGCTCGTGACGGCGTGCGCGGGCGTCGCGCTGCTGCTCGGGTTCGTCGCGGCGGCGTTCGTGCTGCGCGCCGCTGCCTGACCCGCGGGCTCCGCAGCCGCCCGCCGCCGCCTCCGCGGACCCGGGTGTCAAGGTCGCTTGACAGCCACCGGGGTGTCAAGCATCCTTGTCACCACCCGGAGTCAAGCACGCTTGACACCCCGCCGACCACCGGAGGCACCCCGTGACCCCGCTCGACACGTTGCAGGCGCTCGACGCCCCCGCCGTGACCGTCGCCGTCCTCGCCGCCGTCGCGCTCGCGCTCGTCGTCTCCGAGCCCGTGCTCGGCCGGCGCGAGCACCGCGCGTTCCTCGCCGAGCTCGCCCGCGACACCGCGCCCGCCGCCCAGGAGTCCGTGCGCGTGCGGCTCTACCGGCGGTGGTCGCGGCAGGGGTGGGCGTACGCCGTGGGCGCCGTCCTGCTCGTCGTCGCGCTCCCCGGCGTCGGCCTCGCCGACCTCGGGCTCGCGGCACCCGACCTCGACGGCCTGCCCGGCTCCGACGGGGGCTCGCTGAGCGGCTCGACGCTCGCCGGGTTCCTCGTCGGCGTGACGCTCGCCGTCGTCGCCTCCCTGCTGCTCGTGCGGTTCGTCGCCCGGCGGTCGGACCGCACCCCGGTCGCCGGAGCCGCCGCGGTCGAGCCGATGCTCCCTCGGACGCCCCGAGGCCGGCGCGGCTGGTCCGGGCTCGCGCTCGCCGCCGGCGTCACCGAGGAGGTGACGTTCCGCGGGCTGCTGATCCTGGCGATCGCGCTGCTCGCGCCGGGCGCCGAGCGCACGACGGTGCTCGTGGCCGCCGCCGTGCTGTTCGGGGTCGCGCACTGGTACCAGGGGCCGGTCGGGATTCTCGCGACCGGTGCTGTGGGCTTCGTGCTCGGCGGCCTCTACCTCAGCACCGGGAGCCTGCTCGTGCCGATGGTGCTGCACACGCTCGTCGACCTGCGCGTCCTGCTGCTGCCCGTGCCGCGGTCGTCCGCGGAGCCCGAGGCGGCCACCGGTGCCGACCGGCCCGCGCGGCCGCACGACGCCCCGGTGGCCTCGTGAAGAACGAGATCCGCCGGCTGCGCGAGGACGCGGGCCTCTCGCAGGCCGCGCTTGCCGAGGCCCTCAACGTGTCACGCCAGACCGTCAACTCGCTCGAGACCGGGCGCTACGACCCGTCGCTGCCGCTCGCCTTCGCCGTCGCCCGCTACTTCCGCACCACGATCGAGGAGATCTTCCATGACGAGGCGTGACCGCACCCCTGCCCAGCAGCGCACCGCGTGGCTGCTCGGCCTGCTCTCCGGCACCGTCGGCCTCGTCGCGCTCTACGCGGTCCTCGCCGTCCGCGCACCGGGCGACACCGCCGCCGGCGCACTCACGGGCGGGCTCACGGTGCTCCTGCTCGCGTGCGTCGCGCGGTGGCGCACCGTCCGGCGCGGGCGCACCGCGAGCACCGTGACGCGGATCGGCGGCGGCGCGCTCGACGAGCGCGACGACCACGTCCTGACCCGCACGCTGGCCGTTGTCGGGTATGTCGCGATCCTCGCGAGCGGCATCGCGTCGGCCGCGGTCATGGTCGGCGCGGACGCCGCCACCGTGGTCCGGGCGCTGCCGTTCGCGCTGCTCGGCACTCTCGGGATCACGTTCGTGGTCGTCGACCGCCGGTCCTGACCCGCCGCCGGTCGGCGCCCGCCGCAACGGCCCGGCCCAGGTGCCGGGCGGCGGGGTCAGCCCGAGCCGTGCCGAGCCCCACCCAGCGCGACCGGGTCAGCCCACGCGCGCCGGGCTGGCCCAGCCGAGCGCGGTGTCGACGAGCTCGACGCGGCGCAGGCTCGGCAGGTCGTCGAGCGGGACCCACTCCGCACGGTCGACCGGGCCCGACACCTCGTGCCGGAGCAGCCCGCCCACGACGCGGCCCGAGTACACGATGCGCAGCAGGTGCAGGTCGAGCGGTGCCGGGCGCGGCGGCGCGACCTGCGCACCGGTGCGCAGCGAGTCCACGCCGAGCAGGTCGCCGAGCTCGACGACGAGGCCCGTCTCCTGCAGCACCTCGCGGCGCGCCCCGTCGTCCGGCGGCTCACCGAAGACGAGCCCGCCGCCCGGCAGGGTCCACGCCGACCCCGCGGCGCCGTTCCACCGCATGAGCAGGACGCGACCGGCGTCGACGCACAGAGCGTAGGCCGAGACCCGGGTCAGACGCTCCGTCGCGCCGCCTCCCCGAGGGACCCTCATCGGCCGGCTCCGGCCGCGACACGGCGCGGCCGTCCGGGGCGGGCTGAGCGGTGCGCGTGCGGAAGGTGCACGTCCGCCGTCATGGGGCCTCCTGATGATCCGCCCCCCGACGGAGCGCCACGGTACCCGGGGCTCGTCGAGCGGGCAACGCGAGGGGCGCGGCCTCCCGCGGCCGCAGCGGTGCACGGAGATCGCCGCACCGGCGCCCGGCCGGACGCACGGAGCACGTGCCTCAGCCGCACATCGGGTCGTCGGGGTCGACGGCCGACTGCGTGGTGACCTCCGGTGCGGGGACGGGCGGCTCGGCGCCGGTGCCGGCGTCCGGCGGCGTCTGCCTCGTCCCGTCGTCGGGCGCGCCCGCCCCCGCGTCCGGGGCGACGGCCCCGCCGTCCGGCGTGCCGGTCACGGCGTCGGCCTCCTCGCCGGTGCCCGCCGCGGCGCCGTCGCCCGGGACCACCGGGGTCGCGGGGTCGACGAGCGGCAGGTCCAGCTGGAGCCGCTGCCAGACGAGGTCCGCGTCCGGCGTCCAGACCAGGTTCTTGCCGGAGGTGCCGTTCGGGACCGTCGCGAACGTGACGGCGGACGGCTGGAGCTCGCGCAGCGAGAGCGCGAGGCCCACGAGGTTGTCGGGCGCTCCGAGCTGGTCGGACGCGGTCAGCGACCGGGTCGCCGCGTCGAGGAACCCGTAGACGCTGCGCGGGCTCGTCAGCACCTCGGCGGAGAGGATCTTGCGGCTCATCGCGCCGACGAACTTCTGCTGGCGCGGGATGCGCTGGGTGTCGGAGTTGTCCGAGCCGGTGACGTAGCGCGCCCGCACGTAGTCGAGCGCCTGCTGGCCCACGAGGTCGTGCCAGCCGGCCGCGAGGTCAAGCTCGGTGTTGCCCTCGGTGTCGCGGATCGCCCGCGGCACGCACACCCGGACCCCGCCGATCGCGTCGACCATGCCCTGGAAGCCCGCGAAGTCGACCAGCAGGAACTCCGTCATCGACAGGCCGGTGTTCTCGGCGATCGTCGACAGCGTGCACGCGGCCGCGAGCCCCACGTCGCCGGTGTCCGCGCCGAGCGCGAACGCGGCGTTGAACTTGGCGCTGTGCGGGCGGGACATCGGCCCCTCGGGGTCGCGGTCGAGGTGGCACGCGGGGATCCGCACGTAGGAGTCGCGCGGGATCGACACGACCTCGACGCGGGTCCGGTCCGCGGAGACCTGCACGATCATGGTCGTGTCCGAGCGCATGCCCTCGTCCGCACCGCCGATGTCGGCGTTGACGCCGGTGCGGTCGTCCGAACCCAGCACGACGAACCGCACGGGCTGGCCCGCCCACGAGTCGCCCGGCGGGGGCGGCTCGGTCGCGCTCGCCGACGGCGCGGCGACCAGGTGGGAGATGTCGTCGACGCGCTCGACGTTGCCGTTGAGGCGCACCGCGGCGAGCCCCGCGGCCGAGCCGCCGAACGCCAGCACCGCGACGAGCCCGAGGCCCAGCACGCGCGCGACGGGGACGCGCGGCCCGTGCGACGCCGCGTGGCGAGGAGGGGCGGGGGGTGCGCCCTTCGGCGCTGCTCGACGTGCTCGGCTCACCCCGACACCGTAGGGAGTCCGGGGGTGCCGGTGGGGTCGCCTCGGGTGGGAGATGCGTGCAGATGCCGTGCGCGTGCCCGCCCCGGGGGTCGGGTGCCCGGACCGGCCTCCTCACCAGGGGTTACGGCACGCGCGCGGTCCACTCCGGGGTCCCGAACCGGGTCTCGACGAGGTGCGCCGCGCGCTCGAGCTCCGCGTCGGTGAGCGCGCCGTCGACCGTCCGGTACCGCGACCGGAAGTGCGCCTCGAACGCGGCGATGACGTCCGCGCGCGGCATCCCCGTCTGCGAGCGCACCGGGTCCACGCGCTTGTTGGCGCTCGTCGTGCCCTTGTCGGACAGCTTCTCGCGCCCGATGCGCAGCACCTCGAGCATCTTGTCCGCGTCGATGTCGTAGGCCATCGTCACGTGGTGGAGCACCGCGCCGCCCGCGAGGCGCTTCTGCGCGGCACCGGCGATCTTGCCCGCGGGCGAGGCGATGTCGTTGAGCCCGGCGTAGGACGCCTGCACCCCGACGTCGGCGAGCGCACCGAGCACCCAGTCGTCGAGGAACGCGTACGACTGCTCGTACGACAGCCCGTCGACGAGCGAGGCCGGGACCACGAGCGAGAACGTGATGCAGTTGCCCGCCTCCATGAACATCGCGCCGCCGCCCGAGACGCGGCGCACGACGGTGATCCCGTGCCGCTCGGCGGCCTCGGCGTCGACCTCGTTGCGCAGCGACTGGAACGAGCCGATGACGACCGCCGGCTCGACCCAGTCCCAGAACCGCAGCGTGGGCCCGCGCCGGCCCGCGACGAGCTCCTCGGCGAGGACCTGGTCGAGCGCGCAGTGCAGCGCGGGGTGCTGCGGGGGCATCCGCAGCAGCTCGAACGTGTGGTCGTGCCAGCTCGTGGCGTGGCCGAGGGCCCGGCGCACCGCGATCGCGACGGACTCCGTGGTGAACCCGACGAGCGTCACGCCCGGGTCGAGCGCACCGTCGATCGCCGCGGCGAGCTCCGCGACCGACGCGGTCGCGGGCCGGCCGAGCAGCGCGCCGCCGAGCCGGTCGAGCGCGTCGTCGGGCTCGAGGAAGAAGTCCCCGCTGACCCGCACGTCGGCGAGCGCCCCGTCCCGCACCGTCACGTCGGCCGCGACGAGCTTGCCGCCCGGGACCTTGTACTCGCCTCGCAGGACCGTCTCGTCGCTCACCACCTCACCCTATGGCGCCCTCGGCCGGCGTCTGCAGCGCGGCTGCCGCCTCCGACGCACGCCGCTGCACGATCCCCTCGAGCGCCGCGCCCTCCCCGAGCAGGTCGACGACCTCCGCGCGCCCGGCGCCGCCGATCACCTCGGCGTTCCAGGTCACGACGGCGTTGCCGACGAGCAGGTGCCCCCGGTACCCCGGCACCGTCGCGCCCTCGGCGGTGTGCTCGATCTCCTGCCAGAGCGACGGGAACCGGCCCTGCGCCTCGGTCGCGGGCTCCCCCGTCCACGACGCGCCGTCGACGCCCTGGTTGACCTGCGCGTACGCGGGGCACGAGTCGACGGTCGCGACGAGCGTGCGGAAGGCGTCCGCCGCGGCGCCCTGGTCGGCCACGACGACGACCTCCTGCCGCACGCGCACGGACGGCCCGTCCCAGCCCCGGACGTCGTAGACGACGGGGGGCGCGCTCACGACGGTCCGGGCGACCGTGCAGCGCTCCGGCTCGACGCGCGACCCCTCGGGGATCCCCCACGCCCACGGGAGCACCGGCCACGCCGCCAGCGGGTCGGCACCCGGCAGCGCCTCCTCGAGCTCCTCGCGCGTGAGCAGCAGCGTGGCCGCGGACGCGGCGTCGAACTGCGGCGCCTGCACGGTCGGCAGCACCGTCGGCGCCGCGGTCGTCGAGCCCGCGCTCACCGACGGCGACGGGAAGGGCAGCGGCCCCGCCGACGCCCACGGCCGGGCGGCGACACCGGAGGCACCGGCGAGCACGAGCAGCACGCCGACGACCCACCAGGGCCAGCGGCGCGCGCGCCGGTGCGGCGGGACCGCCGCGACGTCGACGGGCACGATGCACTCCTGCGGACGAGGGATGAGACTCCCTTGACCTTACGCTGACCGAGCGGTCGGCCGCAGTGCCGACGCCCGCACGGGCCCGGACCCTCGCCACCGAGCCCCCGCCGCGCGCCCGTCGGGCCCGAGGCTCCCGGTCCGGCGAGGCGCCCCGGCTCAGCTCGGGTCGACGCCGTGGTGGTAGAGGCCCCAGATCGCCGAGTCCGTGAGCGCCTCCCACGACGCCTCGAGCAGGTTCGGGCCGACGCCGACCGTGCTCCACGACGTCTGGCCGTCGCTCGACTCGATCAGCACGCGCGTGACCGCGTCGGTGCCGTGCATCGCGTCGAGGATGCGGACCTTGAAGTCGATGAGCTCGAACGACTCGAGCACCGGGTAGACCCGCACGAGCGCCTGCCGGAGCGCGTGGTCGAGCGCGTTGACCGGGCCGTTGCCCTCGCCGGTCGAGACGATGCGCTCCCCGCCGGCGTGCAGCTTGACGGTCGCCTCGGCCGTCGCCGGCACCCCGCGACCGCCGGCGCGCTCGACGATCGCGCGCCAGCTCTCGACCCGGAAGTACCCGGGCCGCCCACCGTTGAGCTCCTCGACGAGCAGGAGCTCGAACGACGCGTCGGCCGCGTCGTACGTGTACCCCTGCGCCTCCGCGTCCTTGACGCGCTTGGTGACGCGCGCGAGCAGCTCGCTCTGACCCGTGAGGTCGAAGCCGAGCTCACGGCCCTTGAGCTCGATCGCCGCGCGGCCGGCCATGTCCGAGATGAGCATGCGCATGTCGTTGCCGACGCGACGCGGGTCGATGTGCTGGTAGAGGTCCGGGTCGACCTTGATCGCGCTCGCGTGCAGCCCGCCCTTGTGCGCGAACGCGCTGGCGCCGACGTACGGCTGCCGGGCGAACGGGGCGATGTTGGTGATCTCGCTGATCGCGTGCGCGATGCGGGTCATCTCGGCCAGGCCGCCCTCGCCCTCGCCGTCGGCCGCGAGCAGCGTCCGGCCGTGCTTGATCTCGAGGTTCGCGACGACCGCGAGCAGGTCCGCGTTGCCCGTGCGCTCGCCGTAGCCGTTGACGGTGCCCTGGACGTGCTCGCAGCCCGCGCCGACCGCCGCGATCGAGTTCGCGACCGCGCAGCCCGAGTCGTTGTGCGCGTGCATCCCGAGGATCGCGTCGGGCCCGACGGCCGCGCGGGCCTCGGTGACGATCTCCGTGACCCAGTCGGGCAGCATGCCGCCGTTGGTGTCGCACAGCGCGACGACCTCGGCTCCCGCCTCGAACGCGCGGACCGCGGCCGAGAGCGCGTACTCGCGGTCGAAGCGGAACCCGTCGAAGAAGTGCTCGGCGTCGACGACGACCCGCCGCCCCTCGCGCACGAGCAGCGCGACGGTGTCGCCGATCATCGCGAGGTTCTCCTCGGCGGTCGTGCGCAGCGCGCGCTCGACGTGCCGCAGGTCGAACTTCGCGACGAGCGTGACGACCGGCGCCTGCGAGTCGATCAGCGCCCGCACCTGCGGGTCGTCCTCCGCGCGGATCCCGGGCTTGCGGGTCGACCCGAACGCGGCGAGCACCGCGTTCTTCAGGTCGAGCTCGGTGCGCGCCCGGGCGAAGAACTCGGTGTCCTTCGGGATCGCGCCCGGCCAGCCGCCCTCGATGAAGCCGACCCCGAGCTCGTCGAGCAGCGGCGCGATCGCGAGCTTGTCCGCGACGGAGAGGTTCATGCCCTCCTGCTGCGCGCCGTCGCGCAGGGTCGTGTCGTAGACGTGGAACGGGCGCGCGCCCTCGGTGCTGGGGTGGGTCACGATCGGCTCTCTCCGTGCGGTCGGTCGGACGTGCGTCGATCTCGGGGATCCGGCCGCGGGGAGCGGGTCCCGCCGGCGGGGTGGTGCCGGCCTGTCGTGTCAGGGTCGATCGACGAGCTGCCGGGCGGGGATGGTGCCCGACAACAAAAAGACCCCCCGAGGATGCGGGAGGTCGGCGCGTCTGCGGGTGGGCAGACGCGCTACACGATGATGAGGCTGAGCTGTGTCACGCGCCACATCATGCCACAGCGCCCCGGCGGCCCCTCGTCCCTCTCGCCCGCTGGACACCGGGCCGTCGCGAGGCCGCAGTCCGGCGGCCGAGATGCGCAGTCCGGCCGCCGAGATGCCGCGGCGGGGCCGACGGCGCGCCGTCGCGGCCGCCCGTGAGGGACGGCCGCGGCGGACGCGACCGACGCGCGGTCAGACCAGCCGGTGCATCCAGCCGTGCCGGTCGGCCGCGCGGCCGTACTGGATGTCCGTGAGCTCGGTGCGCAGGCGCGACGTGAGCGCGCCGGGCTCCCCGTCGGCCACGGTGTGCTCCCAGCCGCGCCCCGCGAGCCGGCCGATCGGCGTGATGACCGCGGCGGTGCCGCACGCGAAGACCTCGGTGATCGAGCCGTCCGCGAGGCCCGTGAGCACCTCGGCGAGCGGGATCCGCCGCTCCTCGACCCCGTGTCCGGCGTCGCGCGCGAGCTGCAGGATCGACGAGCGCGTGACCCCCTCGAGGATCGAGCCGGTGAGCTCGGGGGTCGCGACCGTGCCGTCGGCGCGGACCACGAAGACGTTCATCCCGCCGAGCTCCTCGAGCAGCGTGTTCGTCGCCGCGTCGAGGAAGCACACCTGGTCGTAGCCCTGCGCGGCCGCCTGGCGCTGCGGGAGGAGGCTCGCGGCGTAGTTGCCGCCGCACTTCGCGTCGCCCGTGCCGCCGGGACCGGCACGGTGGAACTCGTCGTCGACCCAGATCGACACCGGCTTCACGCCGCCGGCGAAGTACGGGCCGACGGGCGAGGCGATCACGAGGAACTCCGCCTCGAGCGTCGGGCGCACGCCCAGGAACGCCTCGGACGCGTACATGAACGGGCGCAGGTACAGGCTCGCCTCGTCGCCGGTCGGGACCCAGGCCCGGTCGGTCGCGACGAGCGCCGTGATCGCACCGAGGAAGTCGGCCTCCGACAGCACCGGCAGGGCGAGGCGGTGCGCCGAGCGGGCGAGCCGCGCGGCGTTGGCCCACGGGCGGAAGGTCCAGACGGAGCCGTCCGCGTGCGGGTACGCCTTGAGGCCCTCGAAGATCTCCTGGCCGTAGTGCAGGACCGCGGTCGCGGGGTCGAGCTGGAGCGGGCCGTACCGCTCGACCCGGCGGTCGTGCCAGCCGGTGCCGTCGGACCACGAGACACGTGCCATGTGGTCGGTGAAGACGGTCCCGAACTTCGGCGCCGCGGTCAGCGCGTCGCGCTCCGCGTCGGGGGTCGGGGTGTCCGTGGGGCGGATCTCGAACGTCGGCAGCTCGGTCGACGGGGACGTGTCGGTGCTCATGAGGGGGCCTTTCACCTGGGACGGTTCTGACGGTACCGGGTGAGACGGCCGGGTGGTCGGGGGGACGTGCACCGCGCGGCGGCCCGCTGGGGAGCGGGCCGTGCGCGGGTCAGCCGCTGATGCGCGCGGCGAGGTCCTTGCCCACCTCGGCCGTCGACCGTACTCGCCCGAGCGAGCCGCGCTCCGCCAGGTCGGCGGCGACGGCGCGCTCGACGGACGCCGCGGCGTCGGTCAGCCCGAGGTGGTCGAGCAGCATCGCGACCGACAGCACGGTCGCCGTGGGGTCGGCCTTGCCCTGACCCGCGATGTCCGGCGCGGAGCCGTGCACGGGCTCGAACATGCTCGGCGCGGTGCGGTCCGGGTTGATGTTCGCCGACGCGGCGAGGCCGATGCCGCCCGTGATCGCCGCGGCGAGGTCCGTGAGGATGTCGCCGAACAGGTTGTCGGTCACGATCACGTCGAAGCGCGACGGGTTCGTGACGAGGAAGATCGTCGCGGCGTCGACGTGCAGGTAGTCGACCGTGACGTCGGGGAACTCCGCGTTGACCGCGTCGACGGTGCGGCGCCACAGGTGCCCCGCGTGGACCAGCACGTTGTGCTTGTGCACGAGCGTGAGCTTCTTGCGCGGGCGCGACGCGGCGCGGGCGAACGCGTCGCGAACGACCCGCTCGACGCCGAACGCGGTGTTGACGCTGACCTCGTTGGCGACCTCGGCCGGGGTGCCGACGCGGATCGCGCCGCCGTTGCCGACGTACGGGCCCTCGGTGCCCTCGCGGACGACGACGAAGTCGACCTCGCCGGGGTTCGCGAGCGGCGACGTCACGCCCGGGTAGAGCCGGCCGGGGCGCAGGTTGACGTAGTGGTCGAGCGCGAAGCGCAGCTTGAGCAGCAGCCCCCGCTCGAGGACGCCCGAGGGGACCTGCGGGTCGCCGATCGCGCCGAGCAGGATCGCCTCGTGGCCACGGATCGCCTCGAGGTCGGTGTCCGTGAGCGTCTCGCCGGTCGCGTGCCAGCGGCGGGCGCCGAGGTCGAAGTCGGTGGTGCGCACGCTGACGTCGGTCCCCGACAGGGCCGCGTCGAGGGCCAGCAGGCCCTGCTCGACGACCTCGGTGCCGATGCCGTCGCCTGCGATCACTGCCAGCTCGATGGTGCGCGTCATGCGGCCACCCTAGCGGGGCGTCCCACGTGCCGGGACGCACATCTCACGCCTCGACACACGCCGAGGGCGGCGCCCCGGTGCGGGACGCCGCCCTCGGCGGACGTGCGGGTCGTGCGGGTCGTGCAGGTGCGTCGGGTCAGCGCGCGGCCGAGCCCTCGACGTAGTCGCCCTCGGTCGGCTTGACCCACGCGAACATCTTGCGCAGCTCGCGGCCCGTCGACTCGATCGGGTGCGCCTCGCCCTTGGCGCGGAGCTCCTGGAACTCCGGCGCGCCGGCGTCCTGGTCGTCGATGAAGCGCTTCGCGAACGCGCCGTTCTGGATGTCCGCGAGGACGGCCTTCATGTTCTCCTTGACGCTCGGGTCGATGACCCGCGGGCCCGAGACGTAGTCGCCGTACTCGGCGGTGTCGGAGACGCTCCAGCGCTGCTTGGCGATGCCGCCCTCGACCATGAGGTCGACGATGAGCTTGAGCTCGTGCAGGACCTCGAAGTACGCGACCTCGGGCTGGTAGCCGGCCTCGGTCAGCGTCTCGAAGCCGTACTGGACGAGCTGCGACGCGCCGCCGCACAGCACGGCCTGCTCGCCGAAGAGGTCCGTCTCGGTCTCCTCGGTGAACGTGGTCTTGATCCCGCCGGCACGCAGGCCGCCGATGCCCTTGGCGTAGGAGAGCGCGAGCTCCCACGCGCTGCCCGACGCGTCCTGCTCGACCGCGACGATGACCGGCACGCCGCGCCCGTCCGCGTACTCGCGGCGCACGATGTGGCCCGGGCCCTTGGGGGCGACCATGACGACGTCGTGGCCGGCCTCGGGGGTGATGTAGCCGAAGCGGATGTTGAAGCCGTGCCCGAAGACGAGCGCCGCGCCGTCCTTGAGGTTGGGGGCGATCTCGTCGCGGTACAGGTGACGCTGCACCTGGTCGGGCGCGAGGATCACGACGACGTCGGCACCCTGGACGGCCTCGACGACGGGCAGGACCTTCAGGCCCTCGTTCTCCGCCTTGACGCGCGAGCTCGAGCCCTCGCGCAGGCCGACCGTGACGTCGACGCCCGAGTCGCGCAGGTTCAGCGCGTGCGCGTGCCCCTGGCTGCCGTAGCCGATGACGGCGACCTTCTTGCCGGCGATGAGGGACAGGTCAGCGTCGTCGTCGTAGAACAGCTCAGCCACGGTCGATCTCCTTGTTGGTGGGGGGTCGTGCAGAAGCGTAGGACGAGGTCGGGCGGGAGGGCGGCGGGTCAGGCGGTGCGGGAGACCCGCTCGAGCGCGCGGTCGGTGATCGAGCGCGAGCCGCGGCCGATCGCCACGGTGCCCGACTGGACGATCTCGCGGATCCCGAACGGCTCGAGCGCGTTGAGCAGCGCCGTGAGCTTCGACGGGCTGCCCGTGGCCTCGATCGTCACCGCGTCGGGCACGACATCGACGACGTGCGCGCGGAACAGCTGGACGACCTCGAGCACGTGCGTGCGCTGCGCGGCCTCGGCGCGGACCTTGACGAGCAGCAGCTCGCGCTGCACCGACGACGCGTCCTCGAGCTCGACGATCTTCAGGACGTTGATCAGCTTGTTGAGCTGCTTCGTGACCTGCTCGAGCGGCAGGGCCTCGACGTCGACGACCACCGTGATGCGCGAGATCTCGTCGTGCTCGGTCGGTCCGACCGCGAGCGAGTGGATGTTGAACGAGCGACGGGCGAACAGCCCCGCGACGCGCGTGAGCACGCCGGGCTTGTTCTCGACGAGCACCGACAGCGTGTGCCTGCTCATGCTGCACCTTCTCCAGGGGTCGACGGGGTCGTGACGGGGGCCGGCGTGCGCGGGCCGCTGGGGACGGGACGGGGCATCAGTCCTCCCGGTCCCACGCCGGGGAGATCCCGCGCGCGTACTGGATCTCGTCGTTGCTGACCCCGGCCGAGACCATGGGCCACACCATCGCGTCGCGCGAGACCGTGAAGTCGACCACGACGGGCTGGTCGTCGATCTCCATGGCCCGCTTGATCGTCGCGTCGACGTCGGCCTTCGTCTCGCACCGCAGCCCCACGCAGCCGTAGGCCTCGGCGAGCTTGACGAAGTCGGGGACGCGCACGGTGCCGTGCCCGGTGTGCAGATCGGTGTTCGAGTAGCGCGACTCGTAGAACAGCGTCTGCCACTGGCGCACCATGCCGAGCGAGGAGTTATTGATCACCGCGACCTTGATCGGGATCTCGTTGATCGTGCAGGTCGCGAGCTCCTGGTTCGTCATCTGGAAGCAGCCGTCGCCGTCGATGGCCCACACCGTGCGGTCCGGCTCCCCGACCTTGGCGCCCATGGCCGCGGGCACCGAGAAGCCCATCGTGCCGAGCCCGCCCGAGTTGAGCCACGAGTTCGGGCGCTCGTACCGGATGAACTGCGAGGCCCACATCTGGTGCTGGCCGACGCCCGACGCGAAGATCGACTCCGGCCCGGAGATCTCGCCGATCCGGCTGATGACGTGCTGCGGGGCGAGGTGGCCGTCGTCGGGCTCGTCGAAGCCGAGCGGGAACGTCTCGCGCCACGTGTCGACCTGCTTCCACCAGCCCTCGAGGTCCGGGCGGCCGTGCTGCGCGTGCTCCTTGACGAGCTCGGGCAGCAGGTCGGCGAGGACCTCCTTGAGGTCGCCCACGATCGGCACGTCCGCGGCGCGGTTCTTGCCGATCTCGGCGGGGTCGATGTCGGCGTGCACGATCGTCGCGCCGGGCGCGAAGCTCGACAGCTTGCCGGTCACCCGGTCGTCGAAGCGCGCGCCGAGGCTCACGATGAGGTCGGCCTTCTGCAGCGCGGCGACCGCGGCCACCGTGCCGTGCATGCCGGGCATCCCGAGGTGCTGCGGGTGGGAGTCGGGCAGCGCGCCGCGGGCCATGAGCGTCGTCACGACGGGGGCGCCCGACGCGTCGACGAGCTTGCGCAGGGCCTCCGACGCGCGCGAGCGGATCACGCCGCCGCCCACGTAGAGCACGGGGCGGCGGGCCGTCGCGAGCAGGCGGGCCGCCTCGCGGATCTGCTTGGCGTGCGGCTTCGTGACCGGGTGGTAGCCGGGGAGCTTGAGCTCCTGCGGCCACGAGAAGGTCGTGTCGGTCTGCATCGCGGACTTGGCGATGTCCACGAGCACCGGGCCCGGGCGGCCCGTCGACGCGATGTGGAACGCCTCGGCGATCACGCGCGGGATCTCGTCGGGGTCGGTCACGAGGTAGTTGTGCTTCGTCACCGGGAGCGTGATGCCGACGATGTCGGCCTCCTGGAACGCGTCCGTCCCGATGAGCGACGCGCCGACCTGCCCGGTGATCGCGACGAGCGGGATCGAGTCCATGTGCGCGTCGGCGATCGGGGTCACGAGGTTCGTCGCGCCCGGCCCGGACGTCGCCATGCACACGCCGACCCTCCCGGTCGCGTGCGCGTACCCCTGGGCCGCGTGCCCGCCGCCCTGCTCGTGGCGCACGAGGATGTGCCGCACGCGCTTGGAGTCCATGAGCGGGTCGTACGTGGGCAGGATCGCGCCACCCGGGATGCCGAAGACGACCTCGACGCCGGCCTCCTCGAGCGAGCGGACGATCGACTGGGCACCCGTGACGCGCTCGGGGCCGACGGCGACGTCGCGGCGGACGGCATCGGTGCCGCGCGGGTCGGCGGACGCGCGCACGGAGGCCGGCGTGGCCGGCGTACGCGGGGGTGCCGGGTGGGGGCCCTGGACCATCGGTTTCTCCCTGGCTTCGGTGCTGGTGGAGCTCGGGTCGTGCTGGTCGTGCTGGTCGTGCGGTGCGTCGCGCCGGTGCGGTGCGCGGCGGCAGCCGCTCCGACATAGAAAAACCCCTCGGCCCGGTACGGGCTGGACGAGGGGTGAGCGCGCGACGAGACCTGGGACGAGGTCGCCTCAGCCGGCGCGCTCGGGTACTACGAGGAGGATCGTCTGCACCTTGGGGACTGTACGCCGGAGCCGCGGGGATGTCACCTCGCGTTCCGGCGCGTCTCGCATCGTGGTTCACGAGTCCGCGGGTCGGACGCTGCTGCGGTCGGCGGCCACCGGAGCGCGCGGCGGCCGGCGACGCTGAGCCACGCCGCGCGCGGGCGGCCTGGCCCGCCCGAGCACAGCCGGCGACCCACCGGCCCGGCTCAGCAGCAGCGCGACCCCGGGTGCCGGGCGGTGTGCGCGTGCCGCTCGCGCCAGTACTCCCCCACGTCGAGCGGCGTGGCCCCCGGGGACGTACGGGCGAGGTGCGCGACGTAGCGCGCGTGGTCGTCGTCCCCGAGCAGCGCGCCCACGTACCAGCGCACCGCCCGCCACGCCCGTGCCGCACGCGCGCCCAGCCGCGCCGGCCGGTCCGCCCGACCGGCAGGGCGGGGACGGGACGCGAGCCCGGGGACCACCTCGCCCGCCGCGCTCACCCGTGCACCCCCGCCCGGGCCGGGCGCGGACCCTCGGCGTCCCACAGCGCCTGGATCTCGCGCTCCGCGTCCGTGGGGACCATGCCGGTCGGCGCGAAGATCTGCGACGGCACGTCGGGCTCCTCGCTCGTGGGCAGCCCGCCGGCGCGCACCGCGCGCACGCAGACCACGGCGGCCGCCAGCACGGTGACCAGCACGAGCGCCGCGAACAGGATCGACAGCGTGCCCTGCACCGCGGTGTTCCGGATCACGGCGTCCATCGCCTCGGGCGTCGCGGCCGAGCCGAACGACTCCTCGCCGGCGTCGCGGGCCGCACGGAACGCGTCGTGCTGCGCCCAGTACCCGAGCCGCGGGTCGGTCGAGAAGATCTTCTGGTAGGACGCGGTCATCGTGACCACGAGGTCCCACACGAGCGGCAGCCCCGGGATCCAGGCCCACCGGAACAGGCCCTTCTTGACCACGACGGTGAACACGACCGAGAGCGCGATCGCCGCGAGCAGCTGGTTCGCGATCCCGAACAGCGGGAACAGCGTGTTGATCCCGCCGAGCGGGTCCGTGACGCCCATGAGCAGGATCGCGCCCCACCCGGCGACCACGAGCGCCGAGCACAGCCACGCCCCGACGCGCCACGACGGGTCCCGGAACCGCTTCGCAGGCCCGCCGAGGTTGCCGAGCGAGTCCGAGAGCATGAAGCGCGCGACGCGGGTGCCGGCATCGACCGTCGTGAGGATGAACAGCGCCTCGAACATGATCGCGAAGTGGTACCAGAACGACGCGAGCGACGAGCCGCCGATCGCGCTCGCGAGCACCTGCGCCATGCCGAACGCGAGCGTCGGGGCCCCGCCGGTGCGGGAGATGATCGACTCCTCGCCGACGTTCTCGGCCGCGCCGGCGATCTCGCCGGGGCTGATGTCCGGGCCACCGAGCCCGAGCCCGTTGACGTAGGCGGCCGCCGCCTCGGGCGTCCCGCCGGTCAGCGCCGTCGGGGCGTTCATCACGAAGTAGAGGTGCTGGTCGATGACGACCGCCGTGACGAGCGCCATGATCGCGACGAACGACTCCGTCATCATGCCGCCGTACCCGATGAGCCGGGCCTGGCTCTCCTTCTCGAGGAGCTTGGGCGTCGTGCCGGACGCGATGAGCGAGTGGAACCCGGACAACGCGCCGCACGCGATCGTGATGAACAGGAACGGGAAGAGCGACCCCGCGAACGCCGGGCCGTTGCCCTCGAGCGCGAACGAGGACACCGCGGGCGCCTGGACCTCGGGGCGCACGAGCAGGATGCCGACCGCGAGCAGGACGATCGTGCCGACCTTCATGAACGTCGACAGGTAGTCGCGCGGCGCGAGGAGCAGCCACACGGGGAGCACCGAGGCGGCGAACCCGTAGGCGACGAGCAGCCAGGCGATCGCGACCTTGGAGAGCGTGAACCAGTCCTGGCCCCAGTCGGTCTCGGCGACCCAGCCGCCCGAGACGATCGCGAGCAGCAGCAGCACGAGCCCGATGAGCGAGACCTCGCTGACCCGGCCGGGACGCAGGAACCGCAGGTAGACGCCCATGAACAGCGCGATCGGGATCGTCATGGCGATCGAGAAGATGCCCCACGGGCTCTCGGCGAGCGCGTTGACGACCACGAGGCCGAGCACCGCGATGATGATGATCATGATGACGAAGACGCCGACGAGCGCCGCGATGCCGCCGACGCGGCCGAGCTCGTCGCGCGCCATCTGACCGAGGCTGCGCCCGCGGCGGCGGACCGAGATCGACAGCACGAGGAAGTCCTGGACCGCGCCGCCGAGCACGCAGCCGATGACGATCCACAGCGTCCCCGGCAGATAGCCCATCTGCGCCGCGAGCACGGGGCCGACGAGCGGGCCGGCGCCGGCGATCGCCGCGAAGTGGTGGCCGAACAGCACGCGCCGGTCGGTCGGCATGAAGTCCTTGGCGTTCTCGTACCGCTCCGCGGGCGTCGCCCGGTCGTCGCGCGGGCGGACGATCTTCCGCTCGACGAAGCGCGCGTAGAACCGGTAGGCCACCGCGTACGTGCAGACCGCCGCGACGACGAACCACACCGCGTTCACGGTCTCCCCGCGCACGACCGCGATGACGGACCACGCGACGGCGCCGAGCAGCGCGATCACCGCGAACACGATCTTCGAGCGGACCGGCATGGGCCGCCGGTCGATCACCCCGACGGGGAGCGCCCCCTCCTCGGTGCGCAGCACCTCGACTCCGGACGCGTCGGACATGGGCCCTCCCGGGACGCTCGCGCCACGCGCCCCGAGCCCCCTGGCCCGCGTCGGCAGCGACGTGACGCGCGTCACGCTATCCCCGGCGACCGGCGCGTGCCTACGGACCGAGCTCGGCGCGCCGGTGTGGCCCGATGAAAGTACTTGCCAGTCTAGAAAGTACATGCGAGAGTGAAGGAACCTTCCCACCAGCACACGAGGAGACCCGCCATGGCCACGATGCACCCGCCCACGCCCGACGAGGCGCGCGCGCTGCTCCGCTCCTCCACGACCTCGGCGGCCGCGGTGCGCGACATCGGCGGCAACCGCCACGCGCAGTGGCTGACCGGGCACGCCGTCGCGGTGTTCTCCTACTTCGCCGCGATGGCGACCGCGGACCAGGACGTCGAGGTGCTCGTCTCCTCGGCCGCGTATGCCGCCGCGCTCGCGCTGCTCAGCGTGACGCTCCTGCCGGGCGCGACCGTGAGCAAGTCCGGCATGGGCCGGCGCTGGCTCCGGGCCCTCCTGTGGTGGGGCGCGATCTACGCCGCGTGCATGGTCGTCGGCGCCTCCTTCTTCCGCGCCGAGCCCGCGTTCTGGCTCCCCGCGGCCGTCGTGACCGCGCTGCCGCTCGCGATCGGCGCCCTCCGGGAGAACCGGGCATGACGGCCGCACCGGCGCCCGACGGCGCACTGCCCGCGCCGGACGTCGTCGGGGCCAGCGCCCGCGTCCGGCTCGACGAGGTCATCCACGCCCCCGTCCGGCTGTCGATCGTCGCCGCGCTCGCGGCCACGGACGAGGCGGAGTTCGGCGCGGTGCGGGACGCGGTCGAGGTCTCCGACTCGGCGCTGAGCAAGCACGCGTCCGCGCTCGAGCAGGCCGGGTACGTGGCCGTGCGCAAGGGGTACGTCGGCAAGCGGCCCCGGACGTGGCTCAAGCTCACGCCGCCCGGGCGCGACGCCCTCGCCGCGCACCTCGCGGCCCTGCGCCGGATCGCGGGCGACGTCTGATCCGAGGGGCGGCGGCCACTCGACCGGGCGGGCGCGCCGAAAGAGGGTGACGCACGTCACACGCTTTTATGGTCACTTCGACCATCAGAGACTGGCGCAGCGGCGCTCGATCGAGCATTATGGTCACCATGACCACAACGACGAGCACGGCACTGCTCACCGACCACTACGAGCTCACGATGCTGCGCGCGGCCCTCGCGGACGGCACCGCGCACCACCGGTCGGTCTTCGAGGTCTTCGCCCGGTCCCTGCCCGCCGGCCGCCGCTACGGCGTCGTCGCCGGGCTCGGCCGCGTCGTGGACGCCGTCGAGTCCTTCCGGTTCACGCCCGAGCACCTCGCCTGGCTGCGCGAGACCGGCATCGCCGACGACGCGACTGCCGCCTACCTCGCGGGGTACCGGTTCACCGGCAGCATCGACGCGTACCGCGAGGGCGAGCTGTACTTCCCGCACTCCCCCGTGCTGACCGTGACGGGCACGTTCGCCGAGTGCGTCGTGCTCGAGACGGTGATCCTGTCGATCCTGAACAGCGACTCCGCCGTCGCCTCGGCCGCGGCCCGCATGGTCAGCGCCGCCCACGGCCGGGTGCTCCTCGACATGGGCAGCCGCCGGACCGGTGAGCAGTCCGCGGTGGCCGCCGCCCGCGCCGCGTACGTCGCCGGGTTCGACGCCACGAGCAACCTCGAGGCCGGGTTCCGGTACGGGATCCCCACGCGCGGGACCGCGGCGCACGCCTTCACGCTCGCGCACGCCGACGAGGCCGCCGCGTTCGGCTCGCAGGTCCGCGCGCTCGGCACCGGCACGACGCTGCTGGTCGACACCTACGACACCCGCGAGGGGATCGCCCGCGCCGTCGCCGCGGCGGGTCCCGGGCTCGGCGGCATCCGCATCGACTCCGGCGACCTCGGCGCCGAGGCGCGCGCCGCCCGTGCGCAGCTCGACGCGCTCGGGGCCGGCTCCGCCCGGATCGCGGTGACCGGCGACCTCGACGAGCACGTCATCACCGCCCTGGCCGATGCGCCGGTCGACGTGCTCGGCGTCGGGACCCGGCTCGTCACCGGCTCGGGGCACCCGACGTGCGGCATGGTCTACAAGCTCGTCTCGATCGCCGACCGGCCCGGCGCCGACGCACCCATGCGTGCGGTCGCGAAGAGGTCGGCCGGCAAGGGCAGCGTCGGCGGGCGCAAGGTCGCCTACCGCGGCCTCGACCACGCCGGGTACGCCTCGCGCGAGAACGTCGTCGTCCGACACCTCCCCGACGCACCCGAGGCGGGCCTCGGGCGGGCGCTGCAGGTCCCGGTCGTGCGCGGCGGGAACGTCGTGCACCACCCCTCGCTCGCCGAGATCCGCGCCCACCACCGCGGCGCGAAGGCCGAGCTCATGCCGCTCGACCTCGACCTCGCCCCGGGCACCCCGCGCCTGGCCGCCGACCCGACGGCCCTCACCCCCACGACAGGAGCCTGACCGATGACCACCCAGCCCCCCACCCTCGCCCTCGTCGTCGTCGACGTCGAGGTCTGCTTCGCCGAGGGCGGCACGCTGCCCGTCGCGGGTGGCGCCGCCGTCGCCGCGGCCGTGACCGCCCACCTGGCCGCGCACCCGCAGCGGTACACCCGCGTCGTCGCCTCGCGCGACTGGCACGACCCGCTGCCCGGCACGAACGACGGGCACTTCGCGAGCCCGGGCACCGCGCCCGACTACGTCCGCACGTGGCCCGAGCACGGCGTCGCGGGCACCCCGGACGCCGAGTACCACCCCGACCTGCGCCTGCCCGCCGGGACCGTGCACGTCGTCAAGGGCATGGGCCGCGCGGACTACTCCGCGTTCGACGGCGTCCAGCTCGACACCCTCGGCACGGGCGCCCCGCGGGGAGTGCTCGACGCGCTGGCCGGCGTCGAGGTCGTCGAGGTCGTCGGCATCGCGACCGACCACTGCGTCCGGGCGACCGCGCTCGCCGCGGCGGAGGCCGGCTTCCGGGTCCGGGTCCTGACCGACCTGACCGCCGGCGTGGCCGTCCCGACCACGATCGCGGCCCTGACCGAGCTCGCGCAGGCCGGCGTCGAGCTCACGACCTCCACCGCGGTGACGTCGTGAGCCGCGGCGCGCGCGCCGCCGTCCCGGCGCGGGCCGGCGACACACTGGGCCCGGCGGCCGCGACGCCGCCGGCCACCACCCCGGACACGAAGGACGGCGCACGATGAGCCACGACCGCACGCCCGCCGCGCAGTCCCCCGCGCAGGCCCCCGCGGGCTACGACGCGGGCGAGTACCCCGTCTTCTTCGTGACGGTCGACACGGCGATCTTCACCGTGCGCGACGGCGCGCTCAAGCTCCTGCTCGTGCAGCGCCAGGACGACCCGTACGCCGGGTGCTGGGCGCTGCCCGGCGGGTTCAAGAACCCCGACGAGACGCTCGACGAGGCCGCCTGGCGCGAGCTCGCCGAGGAGACCGGCGTGACGACGAGCGGGTGGCACCTCGAGCAGCTCGGCTCGTTCGGCGACCCGCGACGCGACCCCCGCGGTAACATCGTCACGGTCGCGTACGTCGCGTTCGCGCCGGACCTGCCCGACCCGGTCGCCGGCTCAGACGCCCGCGACGCCCGCTTCTGGGACGTGGACGACCTCGACCTGCCGAGCCTGCAGGGCGGCAACCACGACCGCGGCCTCGAGGACGCCCCCGAGCTCGCGTTCGACCACACCGTCATCGCGGCGCGGGCCGTGGACCGCGTCGCGGCCAAGCTCGAGTACACGACGCTGGCCACGGCGTTCTGCCGCCCGCAGTTCACGCTCGGCGAGCTGCAGCACGTCTACGAGGCCGTGTGGGGCGTGCGCCTCGACCGGTCGAACTTCCGCCGCTGGGTCCAGCAGACCACGGGCCTCGTGCGCCCCGCCGACACCGACACCCGCCGGACCTCCGGGGGCCGCGGCCGCCCCGCCGCGCTGTTCGAGGCCCGCTCGGAGCTCGGCACCCTCTACCCGCCGCTGCTGCGGCCCGACGACGCCCGCGCGCTGCGCCCGGCGAAGGAGACCCGATGACCACCCTGCGCGTGATGCTCGCCCAGACGACCACCCGGGTCGGCGACCTGCCGGGCAACGCGGCGACCCTCGCGGCGGCGGTCGCCGCGGCGGAGCGGGTGTGCGCCGACGTGCTCGTCACCCCGGAGATGGCCGTCACGGGCTACCCGGTCGAGGACCTGCTCTTCGAGGCCGAGCTCGTGGGCGCCGCGATGGACGCGGTGACCGACGTGGCCGCGACGACCGGGCGGACCGTCGCGCTGCTCGGGTCGCCGTGGCACGTGGGACGCCTGCCCGACGCCGGCGGGGCCGGTGCGCTCGGCTGGTCGGCGGACGCGCTCGAGCGGCCGCTGCGCAACGTCGCGGCGCTGGCCCACGGCGGGCGCGTCGTCGCGGCGCACGCCAAGTCGCTGCTGCCCACGTACTCGGTGTTCGACGACGCGCGCCACTTCGCGCCCGGCGCGCGCCGCCAGTCCGTGTACACGGTCCGCACGCCGGACGGCCCGGTCACGTTCGGCGTACTGATCTGCGAGGACGTGTGGGACCCGGCGCTCGCCGTCGAGGCCGCCGCGGCGGGCGCGCAGGTCCTGCTCGTGCCGAACGCGTCGCCGTACCACGTCGGCAAGCCCGCTCTGCGGCTCGCGCAGGTCGCGGCCGCCGCACGCGCGGCCGGGGTGCCCGTCGCGTACTGCAACACCGTCGGGGGCCAGGACGAGGTCGTGTTCGACGGCGGCTCGTTCGTCGTCGACGCCGACGGCCGGCTGGTGGCGCGGGCGCGGTCGTTCGTGGCCGACGAGCTCGTGGTCGACGTGCCCGTCGCACCGCGGCGCGACGCCGACCGCGCCGTCGAACCGGGGCGGGCGCGCGCGGGCGCGGCCGGGCCCGCGTGGGGCACCGACCGCAAGGCCGACCCGAGGACGGGCCCGCCCGACGTCGTCGACCTCGGCGTCACGCACGCGAGCCGGGCGCCGCTCGCACCGCCGGTCGTGACCCCGGCCCTGGACGTCGACGCCGAGGTGTACGCCGCGATCGTCACGGGTTTCGGGGACTACTGCCGCCGCGTGGGGCTGCCGCGCGTCGTGCTCGGCCTGTCCGGCGGGATCGACTCGGCGCTCGCCGCGGTCGTCGCCGTGGACGCGCTCGGCGCCGACGCGGTGTGGGGCATCGGGATGCCGGGCCCGTACTCGTCGGCCGGCTCGGTCGACGACGCCCGCGCGCTCGCCGCGAACCTGGGCATCCGGTTCGACGTCGTCCCGATCGCCGACGCGTACGCCGAGCGCCGTGGCGCCCTCGACGGGCTGCTGACCGACGCCGCCGCTGCGGGGCGCTCGCCGTCGGGGACCGTCGACCCGGTCGCGTGGGAGAACCTCCAGGCCCGGCTCCGGGGCACGACGCTCATGACCGTCGCGAACGCCACCGCCGCGCTGGTCTGCACCACAGGGAACCGGTCCGAGTCGGCCGTCGGGTACTTCACGCTCTACGGCGACAGCTGCGGGACGGCGCCGAACCCCCTTGGCGACCTGCTCAAGACCACGGTTGTCCGGCGCGACGGCAGCGTGCTGCCCGGGGTGTACGGGCTCGCGGAGTGGCGCAACGCGCAGGCGTCCGCCGCCGGGCAGGTCCCGCCGATCCCGCTCGCCACGCTGACGAAGCCCGCCTCGGCCGAGCTCGCGCCGGACCAGCAGGACACCGACTCCCTGCCGCCGTACCCGGTGCTCGACCGGCTCCTGCTCGCGTTCCTCGAGGAGCACGCGAGCGCCCAGGAGCTCGCCCGGACGCTCGTGGACGAGGACGGCTGGGACGTCGGCACGGCGGTCGCGACGGTCAACCGGGTGCTCACGCTCGTCGACCGCAGCGAGTTCAAGCGGCGGCAGGCCCCGGTCCGGATCAAGGTGTCGCGCCTGGCGTTCGGGCGCGACCGGCGCATGCCGATGGCGAACCACTGGTCGCACGCGCGGGCCGTGGTGCCGGAGCGCGAGCCGCTGACCGCGTGACGGGGCGGCGTACCGGTGAACGGTCGGCCGGCTCCCGGTCGGCCGCGACCCGCACGACGCCGGGTCCCCGGATGCTGAGCATCCGGGGACCCGGTCACCCCCCGCCGACCCGGGCAGCTCGGACCAGCACCGTCTCCCGACCCGTCTCCGGGGTGCATCGCGACGGCACGGCTCAGCCGCGGCGCCAGAGCTGGGCGGCGTTGCCGTTGCAGGTGTACTGGGAGATCCGCGCCCCGTTGGCGGTGTCCCACCCGTAGTTGTCGAGGCAGAGGCCGCTGTGCCGGTTGCGCAGCGAGAACCAGCCGTTGCCTCGGTCGAGGATCGTCCAGTCCTGAGCAGCGACGCCGTTGCAGGTGGAGAGCCGGACGTCGGAGTTGAGCGCCGTCGCCGAGTTCCAGTTGTCGAGGCACAGGTTGGCGTGCTGGTTGCGGATCCGGTAGTAGCCGCCGACGTAGCTGAGCTCCCAGGCCTGCACGTTCGAGCCGGTGCAGTCGTAGAGCCGCACCTCCGCGCCCGGGGTGGTGTTCCTCTCCCAGTCGTCGACGCACTTGTTGCTGTGCTGGCCCCGGATACCGGGCTTGGTCATCCCCGTCGGCAGCGGCTGGCCGAAGAACGGGTCGCCGTTGTCGCGCCAGTAGAGCTGCTGCACGCGGGTGTGCCGGTTGGGGTCCCGGAGGGCGTCCGGGGTCGGGTTCGCGTAGTCGCGGGCGTGGAACACCAGGAGGTCCGTGCGGTTGTCTTCCGCGACCGTGAAGCTGCCGTGACCCGGGCCGTGCACGCCGTTCGCCGTCTGGAAGACGGGCACCGGGCTCTTGGACCACGACGTCGGGTCGAGGAGGTTCGCGGTGCCCGAGGCCGACAGCAGCCCGAGCTTGTAGCGCGAGTCCGTGGCGGAGGCCGAGTAGGCGATGAACACGCGGCCGTTCTTCAGCAGCGGCGACGGTCCCTCGACCACCCCGGCGACGCCCTCCATCTCCCAGCCGTACGTCGGGCGGGCGATCTCGGTGGCGGCTGTGGCCAGCGAGGTCGGCGACGCCATCCGCGCGATGTACATGTGGCTGTTGTAGTTCGTGCTCGGGCTGTCCTGGGCCCACGTGAAGTAGCGCTGACCGTTGTGCTCGAAGGAGGCAGGGTCCAGCTGGAACGACTCCCAGCCCGTGGTGAGGCGGGCCGGTGCGGACCACGAGCCGGTCAGCGGGTTGGCCGACGTGGTGCGTGTCCAGTAGAGGCGCTGGTCGAAGGTGTTGCTGCTCGGGGACGCCGAGAAGTACAGGTACCAGGCGCCGTCGTAGAACTTCACGTCCGGTGCCCAGATCCAGCCGCTCAGCGGGCCGGAGGCCGGCGCCTGGTAGATCGTCGTGGGCGTCGCGGTCCCGAGCCCGGCGAGCGTCGTGGCGCGGCGGAGCTCGAGGCGCTTGTAGTCGGGCACCGACGCCGTCATGTAGTAGTAGCCGTCGGTGTGCTTGTGGATCGCCGTGTCGGCGCGCTGCTTCACGAGCGGGCTCGGTGGCTCGATGAACTGGGCCGACGCCGGCGCTGCGAGGGCGGCGACCATCAGGGTCGCCGCAGCAGCGGCGAGGAGTCGCCGGCCGAAGGTGCTCCGAAGAGACATGGGTGGACTCGCTCTCGAGTGGGGTGCGGTCCGGGCGGTGCCCGGGGGACGACGCGAGCGCGGCGGTCAGCGCACCACGCGGAAGGTGGCGTCGGCGCGTCCGCCGGCGTCGGTGATCGGGTCGATGCGCAGGGCGTACGAGGAGTGCCGGAGGTACCGGTCCGGGACGTTGTACGACCGGTAGGACGTCCACGAGGAGGAGGCGAGCCCCGCGACCGGCGTGAAGGCGGCGTCCGCGGCGAACGTGCTCGACCCGTCGTTGCGCTCGAGCCGCAGGACGTAGCCGTAGTGCCGCAGGTAGTGGTCGGGGAAGTTCACCGACCGGAACGAGACCGTGCCGCTCCCGGCGAGGCCGGGCACGACACGCCACTGGGCGTCCTGGGCGGGCGTGACGTCGGCGTCGACACGTGCGGTGTAGTTCGCGTGGCGCACGTAGCGGTCCTGGACGTTGTACGACTGGATCCGGCTGATCGCGGTCGTGCTGCCGCCCCACCGCGACAGGACCCGGCTCTGCTCGGCCGCCGTGAGCTGCAGGATCGAACCGTGCCGCTTCTTGGTGGCGCCCAGGCTGTAGCCGCTCACCGTCTGGAAGTTCCGCGTGCTGCCGAGGTTCGACGACCGCAGCGGCAGGTAGCCACGTCCCGTGGCGTACTGGTCGAGCCACAGCCCCCAGGAGGTGCCGTTGTTGAACGGCATCCACATCGGGCCCTCGACGACGGTGCCGCCACCGGTGCCGTTGGAGATGCCCATGTGCGACAGGTCACCGAGGGTGGTCCAGCTCCCGAGCACGGAGTTGCTGCCCTCGATCGTGATCTGCCCCTCGGCGGACGCCCGGTAGTAGCGGTAGCCACCGGCGCTGCTCGGCACCTCGACGATCTGGGTGTCGATGATGCCCTGGCTGCGCGACGCGGGCCGGTCGATGTAGACCTGCGCCGGCGTGAACGTGCGGAAGTCGCTGGTGCGCGAGTAGTAGATCCGGTGCTTGGTGACGCCGTCGCGGTTCGCGTTGGTCGCCCAGTAGACGACGTAGTCGTTGGTCCCGGGGTTCCAGATGGCCTCGGGGGCCCACGCGTTGCCGGCCCCCGGGATGGTGCCCGCGACGTTCACGAGACGCGGGGCGGACCAGTCGACGAGGTTGGACGACTCCCACACCACGAGCGACGTGCTGCCGCGGCCCGACGCGTCGCCCCACGAGGTCCCGCTCGCGATGCGCAGGTCCGTGGCGATGATCCAGTACCGGTCGCCGCTGGGCGATCGGACGAGCGCCGGGTCCCGCACGCCGCGCGTGCCGACGGTCGAGACCAGGACGGGCGCGCCGTTGTTGAGGTCGGTCCAGCTCAGGCCGTCCGTGCTGTGCGCGAGGTGGATCTGCTCCCCGTTCGACGACTCGCCCGTGAAGTGCGCCAGGAGGTAGCCGGTGAACGGGTCGAGCGCAGCAGCCCGCTCGGCGGTGGCGACCGCCGAGGCTGCGAGCAGGGTCAGCGTGGCGAGGAAGGCGGTCAGCAGGGTGGTGGGGCGACGTCGGGGTACGGCCAGTCTCATGCGAGCACTCCCTTGTGCTTCGGATGCCGTGAAGATGACCGGCCGGGTCGACCGTCACCGTCGTGCGGACGGAGCGGGGGTCGGTCCGGTCTGCGTCGACCGGACAAGCCGTCCGCGGACGTCACCGAGCGGAGGACCGACCGCCTGACGACGTCGTCAGGCGGGGAACGCGCGGCTCTCTGCGTCGAGGACCTGGGACGGCCGACACCGTCCGCTCCTGTGCGCGTCCGATGTTAGCGGTCACATCGCCGCGGCGACGCGGTTTCCGACCTCCGCGGACGACCGCTCACGCGACGGAGCCCCAGGCCGCTCGGCCCGGGGCTCCGTCGCCTCACGTCGGCGTGCCGCTCAGATCAGCACGGCGCCCTTCGACGCGGACTGCACGAGCTTCGCGTACTTCGCGAGCACCCCGCGCGTGTACGTGGGGGGCAGCGGGGCCCAGCCGATCTTGCGCGACTCGAGCTCGGCGTCGTCGACGAGGACCTCGAGCGTCGCGTTCGCCACGTCGAGCCGGATCCGGTCGCCGTCGCGCACGAACGCGATGGGACCGCCGTCGACCGCCTCGGGGGCGACGTGCCCGACGCACAGGCCGGTCGTCCCGCCCGAGAAGCGCCCGTCGGTCAGCAGGAGCACGTCCTTGCCGAGGCCGGCGCCCTTGATCGCACCGGTGATGGCGAGCATCTCGCGCATGCCCGGGCCGCCCTTGGGGCCCTCGTAGCGGATCACGACGACGTCGCCCGCGACGATCGTGCCGTCCTCGAGCGCGTCCATCGCGGCGCGCTCGCGGTCGAACACGCGCGCGGTGCCCTCGAAGACGTCCGAGTCGAAGCCTGCGGACTTCACGACGGCACCCTCGGGCGCGAGCGAGCCGTGCAGGATCGTGATGCCGCCCGTCTTGTGGATCGGGTTGCCCATCGCGCGCAGGATCTTGCCGTCCGGGTCCGGGGGCGCGATGTCCGCGAGGTTCTCCGCGATCGTCTTGCCTGTGACCGTGAGGCAGTCGCCGTGCAGCAGCCCGGCGTCGAGCAGCGCCTTCATGATGACCGGCACGCCGCCGATGCGGTCGACGTCGTTCATGACGTAGCGGCCGAACGGCTTGAGGTCGCCGAGGTGCGGGACCTTGGCGGCGACGCGCGAGAAGTCGTCGAGCGTGAGGTCGACCTCGGCCTCGTGCGCGATCGCGAGCAGGTGCAGCACCGCGTTGGTCGAGCCGCCGAACGCCATGACGACGGCGATCGCGTTCTCGAACGCCTTCTTCGTCATGATGTCGCGCGCGGTGATGCCGCGGCGCAGCAGCTCGACGACCGCGGCCCCGGACTTCTCGGCGAACGCGTCGCGGCGGCGGTCGGCCGACGGCGGGGCGGCCGAGCCGGGCAGCGACATGCCCATGGCCTCGGCGACCGAGGCCATCGTGTTGGCGGTGTACATGCCGCCGCACGCCCCCTCGCCGGGACACACGGCGCGCTCGATGAGGTCGACGTCCTCGCGGCTCATCAGCCCGCGCGCGCACGCGCCCACGGCCTCGAACGCGTCGATGATCGTGACGTCCTTCTCGGTGCCGTCCGTGAGCCTCACGAAGCCCGGGGCGATCGAGCCGGCGTAGAGGAACACGCTCGACACGTCGAGCCGCGCGGCCGCCATGAGCATCCCGGGGAGCGACTTGTCGCAGCCCGCGAGCAGCACCGAGCCGTCGAGCCGCTCGGCCTGCATGACCGTCTCGACGGAGTCCGCGATGATGTCGCGGCTCACGAGCGAGAAGTGCATGCCCTCGTGGCCCATCGAGATGCCGTCGGACACCGAGATGGTGCCGAACTCGAGGGGGAACCCGCCCGCGGCGTGCACGCCGACCTTGACGGCCTTCGCGAGCCGGTCGAGGGACAGGTTGCACGGCGTGATCTCGTTCCACGAGCTCGCGACGCCGATCTGCGGCTTCGCGAAGTCGTCGTCGCCCATCCCGACCGCGCGCAGCATCCCGCGGGAGGCCGTGGCCTCGAGCCCGTCGGTGACCGTGCGCGAGCGCGGCTTGAAGTCGATGCCGTCGATCGGGGTGGGCGCGGGCGCCGACGGCGGCGTCGTCGAGCGCGGCTGGGTGCTGTCAGCGGACACGGACGTGGTCATGCTCGCGAGTGTAGGTCGGCTCCGGAGCGCCTCGGGCGGAGGGTCGCACTGCGGACCACGGGCGCGCCGGGGACGCCCCGAGGGGGCCGGCGGGGTGCCGCGGCGTCCGAGGGGTGGGACGCCCCGGACCCGGGTCGCCGGTGCAGGCGGCGGGTGGGGCTCTCGGCAGCTCGAGGCGGGCGCGCAGCAGGCCGGGCCGGGT